>NZ_JAFKOH010000001.1 GCF_017303375.1 Bacillus sp. NTK074B
GAGGAGGCTCACCGCCAGCCCCGCGGAAAGCGAGCACCTGTAGCGGAAATCAACCGCCACTCGCTACATCCAAAAGCCACAATGAGTACGATAACAGCCATATTTAAAGAGACGATATGATCAGCCCGATCTGATCATATCGTCTCTTTCTTTTATAATCTGAAACGAGACAGAAAACGTAATAATTCCTTTTGCACTCCATGTTGATATTTTATGAGTGCAAAAGTTTTAGCCTCCGGCATGGGAAAAGACTTTGTTTCAACTTCCAAGAGTCTTCCTTCCAGCAGTTCTCTCCTTACTGTAGATGCAGGAAGATAGGAAATACCCAGTCCTTCTGTAATAAATCGTTTTGTGATATGTGTTTGCGACACCTTCATCATCCTGGTTTTTGGATAAAATTGTTTGATCGTATAACAAAGATTATCCCAATAAGCAGGATGATTATGGGTCAACAGGTAATTCGATGCCAATAACTCCTCTTCTTCCAACGGTGGAGCTGATTCGAAATCCCTTCCATCATGGGGAGCCACCAAAATGACTTTATCAGTAAACAATAGAGTTTGTTCAAGTTCAGGACTAAAGCAGGGAAGGCAGGAAAGCCCGATATCGACCCTTTCTTCTAAAACAGCCTTCTCTATTTCATCCGATTCAATGATTTCAACCGATATTTCGACCTGGGGATGAGTTTCTAAAAACTGTTTTAAGACAAAAGGTAAAACATTATCAGCAATCAGGGGGGATATAGCCATTTTAAGCGTCTTAGTATATCCCTGACTTATAGATTGCAGAGCAGTAATTCCTTCTTCATAGACTTCAATCAAACTCTTGGCATATTTAAGATAGCTCCTCCCGGCTTCCGTCAACTTAATCTTCTTTCCTTCTCTTTCAAACAGCTTAACCCCAAGTTCCTTCTCAAGTTGTTTTATATGAACGGTAACCGTCGGCTGAGAGATGTATAATCGCTCAGCGGCTTTTCTGAAATGACTGAATTCAGCAGCTGAAATAAACGTCTTCACTACATTTAAGTCCATGTGTACACCCCTTGATTGTTTAATAAACGTAATCGAATAATTTAAATATATTTAATTTTCATAATTATATATCCATTATACAATAAATGTAACAAAGGAAAAGGGGATGAAATGGATGTATAGCAAAGGATTAAAAGGTATTATTGCAGCACAAACCTCGATCAGTCACATCAATGGCCAGGAAGGTGTCCTCCTATACAGGGGATATGATATAGGAGAAGTCAGTCACTTGTCATTTGAAGAAGCAGCCTTCTTATTATGGCACAGCTATCTTCCGAACGAGGAGGATGCAATGGAGATCCAAAAGGAACTGAGCACTTACAGATATTTGACACCTGAGATGAAATCCATACTTCATGCTTTGCCAGAAGATTTGGATATGATGAGTGTATTAAGAACTGTCGTTTCTTCCGAGGGGTCAGCAGAATACAAATGGAAGCCCACGATTGAGCAGGCAATGAGATTGACGGCTGTCATTCCTACCATCATTGCCTACCGATATAATCTGATAATGGATAAACCGCTAATCGATCCCGATCCACAGCTAAACCATGTAGAGAACTATCTATATATGCTGACAGGGAACAATCCGTCCAAAGCAGTTACAGATGCATTGGAAGCATACATGGTGTTGACTCTTGAGCATGGAATGAATGCCTCTGCCTTCTCGGCAAGGGTAACAGCTTCAACGGAATCTGATCTGGTTTCCGCCATCACTTCTGCCATCGGAACGATGAAAGGGCCACTACACGGGGGAGCACCATCCGGGGTCATTGACTTACTAAACGAAATTGGCACGATAGAGAAGGCAGAAAATATTATTAGAAAAAAATTACTGAAAGGAGAAAAACTGATGGGATTTGGTCACCGTGTATATAAAACACATGATCCAAGAGCCATTGCCCTAAAAAAGCGACTTGTAGAAAATTCTGGGGATGATCAGTCTCTGGATCTTGCACTCCATGTGGAGAAAAAGGCAGTCGAACTTTTGGCTGAACTCAAGCCGGGTAGATCCCTATATACAAATGTTGAGTTTTACGCAGCTGCCATCATGAAGTCGATCCATCTCCCATCGGATCTCTTCACACCGACATTTACCGCCAGCCGCATCGTCGGATGGACAGCTCATGTAATGGAGCAGGCAGAAAACAATGCAATCTACCGACCGCAATCAGAGTATATAGGTAGACGACTAGGTTGAAAAAACGCTAGTAAAGAAACTGACAGGTAACGCCTATCAGATAAGAGTGCTACGGTGGGACAAGAGTAAAATTCCTTCTGCAAGAGTATTCGACTCGGGGAAGATGCTTGTCGTTTTAAAGATAAATAAAATAGCATAAAAAATATAGACAGCCCCAGACGTCATTTGATCTGGGGCTGTCTATATTTTCATTATAGCAAATAATCCTACCCGGTGATGTTATTGAGAATCTTATTCGACTATGGTAGGGAGGATGCAAATAAAGCACATTCAAGAAAATATCAGATCGATCTCAACAATTGAATGAATTGGAATTTTTTCAGTGTCATGGCTTCGGGTTTGTTTTCGAAGGAGCCCCCTGTTTATGAAGGAACGTTCATATATATGGAGGATATTGGGATATTCTGTCGAAATAAATGTATAGGGAGTTATTATTAAAAGAAATATAGAAAAAAGGAGAATAGCCTTGTTAAAACTTCAACATATTCATAAATCAATGGATTACAAGAAAGCGTTGATCACTCACCTGGTTGATCAAAAGCAACAATTAGACGAAGGATTGATTCCTGAAGAGTCGATTGTACTCAAACAGTGCAGTCTTCAAATCTTAACTCAAACTGCCTTGATTGAGGGTGAAGTCAATCTATTTGACGGGGACGAAGAGATGCAGACATTTCTTGAATATGGGCTCGATCGATTCGGGGAAGAACTCCTTGAACTTCCACCTGAGATGTGGGCTGCTAATGTTACGGCTCCTATTCATATTAAAAATGTTCGATTTCGATCTCTTGCTGCCCCCGAATCTATTATGGAGATGCATGAAATGATTGTCTTTTCCGACCAGGTTGTTGGATTAACCATCGTTTAATACATGTAAAGGAGAGTTACTATTGTTTGAAACCGAATTAGGAAAACCGAAAAGCGAGACATCCCCATATAAAATGAAGTACAGGACTGCCGTTAAAGCAGTCATCTTTCAAGATCATAACATTCTTCTAATGTATTCGAACCGCGGTGATTATAAATTTCCGGGAGGCGGTGTTGAAGATCGTGAAACTTTATCAGCTGCCCTTATGAGGGAGGTGGCTGAAGAAACCGGATTCATACACTGTTTAGTGAAAGAGCCTGTTGGAGTCGTGACACAAAGACATATGGACCTATTTGAAGAGGATACGGTATTTGAAATGACGTCACACTATTTTCATTGTGAACTATTAGATGATGATAGAATCCCTCAACAGTTAGAAGGATACGAGAAAGAACTTCAGATGATTCCCAAATGGGTCACCTTGAAAGAAGCCATTGATAGCAATGAGAGGTTGATGGACCAGTTTGAGAACAATCGATGGATTGTAAGGGAGAACTTTGTTTTGGAAGAATTGAAGAAATTATATAAATGATTTCGGGAAGAAACGCTTATCTGAATCAGGATAGGTGTTTTTTTAATATAGTAGAAAGAACTGCAACCTGAAGTTGCAGCTGGGGGATTATTGATTCACTCATAGAGTTTGTTAATACAGCACTAACCATCAAATTCTTTGGTGGTTCTTAGGGTGATGGTTCCGGTTTATTTAAAAGTCCAATATGTACTTTTTGAGCTCTTCTGTATCATTCGGAAGTATCACATACCCCTCCAGTTTCATATCCAACTTTTCAAGAAGTTTAGAAGAAGAATGATTATCTTTGGTGGTAATCGCTACGATCCGTTCCATTCCTCTTTCTTTTGCAAGATCCATTGTAGCGCTGGCTGCTTCAAATGCATATCCTTGAGATTGATACTCCATTAGAAATGCAAAGCCGATATCAACATCTTCAAGGCCATCACGTTTAATCAACCCACATAAACCGATAGGGATGTGATTATCCTTGAGCTCCACCAGGAACAAACCAAATCCTTCCCGTTCATACATGGCCCGTGGACCATTCTCGATATAATTCAACGCATCATCCATTGTGCGAATACCTTTGTCCCCAATGAATTTAAGCCATCCAGGTTCATTTAATAATCTCATGATAAATGCGGCATCAGTAGGCTCTACCCATCTCAAGCCTAGTCGCGATGTTTCTATTACCTTCATGTGGAACACCTCACTTTATATTCTCCTATCTTATTTTAACTCGAAACATTGCGCATGGGAATTCATACTTTGGAAAGCCACGACCAATTCTGCTCTTTAAGTGATTTCAGCGCGAGACACACCCCTGAAAAAAATCCAAGACTAGTTTTCTTTTTTCTTCATGCTATAGTTTCTTTATACTAAATGATCAGGATAGAGGTGTAAAAATGGGATATACATTTAAAATAGAGGATCCAAAAATTCCAGCGCGCCAAGATACAGCAAATTTCCATGATATCTATTATGATGAAGATCCCTTTCTATCGAATTGTACGGTAGAAAATGCGAGGTTGGATCAGGAACATATCGACCAACTTGTACTATCTAAAGTGACGTTTAAAAATGTTTCTTTCCCAGGTGCATCATTTCCTCGAATTGATATGACAGATGTCGTCTTTGAAAATTGCGACCTGTCGAATGCAAACTTATGTGAGGGAATCATCCATCGGGTCCGCTTCAGTGAATGCAAATTAATGGGGATTGATTTTTCCGGTGCGAATTTAGGAAATGTACATTTTGATGAATGTTTGGCTAATATGAGTGACTTTGTTGACGCTCGAATGAAAAAGGTGAAATTTAACCAAACCTCCTTGCAAAATGCAAACTACTCTGACTGTGAACTCCTGAAAGTAAGCTTTGATCGATGTGATCTGAATGAAATTGATTTTACCCAGACTGACCTTAAAGGAATTGATATTAGCACCTGCAGGTTTACCCGGATAAATGTTGCCCTTGATAAGCTTTCCGGATGTGAAATATCCCCTGAGCAGGCGATTGGGTTTGCAGGCTTATTAGGATTGAAGGTTAAAGAGTAGGTTGTAAAGCGTGCAGAGCTTATCACCTCTGCACGCTTTTAAGTTGGCAAAAATATTTCAATGAGGCCAAATGAATCCTTTGTTCATATGTATAAAATGATCCAATCAAACATACTTATATATCAGGGCCCACTGCTTTCAATTCGAAGGGGGAAACACCATGACCATCTTCATCTGGGTTTTACAAGGACTTTTGGCCGCCATGTTTTTGATGGCAGCAGTAGGAAAACTGACCGGGTCAAGCATGCAACGAGGAGTATTTGATCATTTACGATTACCTCAATGGTTTCGGATCGTCACTGGATTAGTGGAATTATCGGGTGTTGCATTATTGGTCCTTGGTTACTGGAATGAAACGTACATCGTCACTGGTTCTCTCATTCTCGGTGTAACAGCAATCGGTGGAATGCTAGCCCATATTCGTGTAAAAGATGGATTCAAAGATACATCTATGATTGTCCTTCTGGGGATCCTTGCCTTTATATTATTGTATTTAGTTAAGTAAATTCACCAGATAGGAGTAATTTATATATGGTAAAAGGAGTGGATGCCTGGCTTAAGTAGTTCGGTTCAGAGGTAGAAAATTAAAAATAACAGGTCATTTTTAAGACGAATTCGCATATGAATTCGTCTTTTTGTCTATACTGATACTATAAGGTTTATGGAGTATTAACAGTTAATTTAGCACTAGTTTTAACATACGTTTTAGCAGTTGGACAATAACTTTTGGTCAGTGTTTATAACGTATGCTAAAATTATTGTTAATTTGTATGCTAAATAGGTGACCAATTTTAGATAAGGAGTGAAATATTAAATGAAGTTTATTGAACCTAAAAATAAGAATTCTACTAAAGTTGATTGGGACATCTCTGAGCGTGTTAGAGCAGTTGTGAAGTATTATGCAGAATACACGGAATACAGTGAAAGTGAAGTTGTTGATACGTTTTTACTTAATTTACTAGATGACGAGCAATTTCTAGAATGGATTGCTTCTAAGCGTAATAATAAGCGTATATTAAAGCAATTGGAGATTGCAGAAGAAGAATTGGAGGAACTTCGTATTGTCTAAATTGAAGCGGCTGGCAACAAAGGAAGATGTGATTGTTGATATAGTAAATCCTCTAACAGACAAAGAAATTAATGACCGTCAAGAGCAATACGACTTATTAGAACCTAAGAAGTTTGCCACTAGATATAACGATATGCTTTATAGACCTGTTTCATTTAACTGGAACGGAAAAACATTCACGATTCAGTACAACCACTGTAACGAACCTTTTTGTAAATGGCTTGGCGAAAACCAACACAAGTTTGAAGAGGTTAAAGGAAAGCCGAAGCGATATAAACTAGAAGGTAGTTCAAAAAGCAGAAGTAAAGTTATTCGTTGTAATCCAGATCCAATACACCCGACAAAAGGGAAGCCAACGCTTAATTGCAGTACCATTCCTCTTTCTAATTGGTCTATTGCAGAAGAAATTAAGCGATTAATACAAATCGAAACGGTACAAGATATTGAACCTGAATATGATTTTCATAGAGATAGCTGCCCGAATAATGGTATCACTCCTTTTGAAACCAAAAAGTTATTTCACAAGCAAGGAAAGAGTACCGCTGGTTCTCAAAGATGGCAATGTAAGTCCTGTAAGAAAATCACGAATGTCCTTCCAACTAGAAAGCAATCGACAACCTACAACCAAAAGAGAAACGATGTCCTTCCGATGTTTGCTAAACTTCTCGTAAATAAAGTTCCTATCAATCGTGCTTGTGATATTTTAGAGATTGGTGCAGGAACCTATTATGACAAGTTAGAATGGTTATATCGCAAATGTATTGAATTTCTTGACCGCCACGAAAGACCTGCATTTGAAAAGAAAGAATTCAAAGTGATTTGGCTTAATACCGACAAGATGCACTATTATCTCAATAATGTTCGTAAGAAAGGTCAAGGAGCAGCAAAATTTAGGGGATTGGAAGATTTAGTATTACCAACTTATATTGTCGTGACAGGTGACGTTCATTCACGCTATATTTTCCGTTCGGATATAGCCTACGATTGGGAGAAGTCATTTGATGAACTAAACATTGACACCAGACAATTCAAAGAGGACCACCTTAATGATTTCTGTAAAAAAAATGCTCGTTTAGATTTTCAACACTATCCACAAAACCCGTCTAAAAACGATACGGAAACCAAGTTTGATTACAACAAAGAGATGCGTGAAATCAAGAAAAGACAACAATATGTGAGTGGATTACACGTTAATTCAACTTACACTACCGTTGCTCATTATTGGCTTATTAAACGACTTGTGGGAGCTTCAGAATGGCGAATGATAAGTGATGATGACCGTTCCATTATGACCGCTTTTTATCGTGTTTTTGCGAAGGAAATCAAGCAATCTGACGCTCATCACTTTTTATGTTTAACAGACAGAAACAAAACGAAGAAAGATGCGTTAGAAGAATTCGATGATGCCAAGAAAGATTTATTAGATTGGGGTTTTCATAATGGTTACGATACGAAGAATATCGTGAAATTAGCAAAGTATCAGTTGACTGAACACTTTAATACTCATTCCTTCCATAAAACAATAACAACGCCAGGTTATTCGTATAATGAATGGGCGAATATTCCTATCGAACATCCACTTGCATCTAAAGACAAAGGGTTTCATAAAGTAGATTGCACAACCGACTTATCATCATATGAACCAAACGAGATAGCAGAGTTAATTATGAATGTGAATGATAATGCGATCAGTTCTTTCTTACAACAACTTCGTCGGAGGTTAAGTATCTTAGAAAGACCGATTGTGTCTGCTCGTAAAGATGGTAAAAGTTATATATATGCGAACTTTAACCCTAAGTACGCTCAGATGGCAATTACGATTATGAGAACCTATTACAACTTTTGTTTGACCTATAATACAAAGGAAAATGGTGAAATCGTTTCTAAAACACCAGCTCAAAGGTTAGGCATTACTGATAAAGAGTTTGATTGGAACGACATTATCTATTTAAGATAAACCAAAAACAAAATGCTTGGTTTATTTTTTGAATTTTTCGAAGGTTTATGGGATTTTATGTTAAAATAATTGTATGAATGTTTGTTACAGCTTATTCAACTAACGGGGCAGGTTAGTTCAACATACATTTAACAAAAAATGGTATTATTACAGGAAGGAAAAACTAGGTATAGGGGGGATAAATTTGAAAAAAACAATTTTGATTTTTCTGTTCGTTTTATTACTAATGGGTTGTTCTAATACAAAACAAACTATCAAGGAAGAAAAATGGGAAGAAAGTGCAACATTAGTTAGAGAAGTTGTGGTTACTGACGATGGACAAAAAGGGGACTTTGTTTTTCGTATCGGAGATAACGGTAAACTTGGGTTTGGAGAGTATGGTCCTTTCATTGCAGGTCAAACACAGAAATATATGTGGCATTTTTGGGGAGATGAGAAAGTTCTAACAAAACCCTTTAAAGTAATTGGAGTCAGCAGAGAAACAGATGAGGAAATAACTGTTTTCCAATTACCAACTAGTAATAGTCTTGCCCCTAATAGTGGAGCAGACCATCATCTTCCGTCGTCAATGATGCTGCCGACCCCAGGATTATGGCGATTAGAAGCATATTTCGGCGACAAATTGTTTGGAAATGTTGTTGTAAATGTCAAAGAAAAATAAGATGTACTTGTTCAACTAACGGAAGCGTTAGTTGAAGAACAGGTAATTAGAATACAAAAACGCAGAGGGATGTCAAAACCTCTGCGTTTTCTTTTGTGATTTTGTTGTCTAAAGTTATGCGATTTACTATGTTAATTCGCCTGTGATTTTGCGTTTTCTACCTCATAACCGAACTACTTATGCCTGGCTGCCACTCCTTTTTCTTTAATTTCTTTACATTAAGTGAAACTATTTCCAATTCAAATTCGTACGATATAATAGCGCCAATGTGATGGAGGAGGTTTATTCATGATTGAGATTGTAAATGTAAGTAAGCAGTATGAAGCTATCCAAGCGCTGCAAAATATCGGTCTAACAATCCCGGAAGGCACATGTTTTGGACTTGTAGGTCCCAACGGAGCAGGGAAATCCACATTAATGAAGATTTTATCAGGAGTATTACAAAATTTTGAAGGGGATATCATCGTCAAAGGACACTCTGTTATGAAAGATAGAATAAAAGTAAAAAAACTTATTGGGTACATACCTCAGGATATTTGTCTGGAGGAAACACTGACTGCCAAAGATAACTTAAGGTATTTCGGGAGCCTTTATGGACTTAAAGGAAAAGAATTACAGGATCGTTGTGAGAATGTGTTGAAACAGATCGGGTTATCTGAACGCAAGAAAGACAAGGTCAGTACCTTCTCAGGTGGGATGAAGCGCCGGTTGAATATTGGATGCGCATTACTCCATAATCCTTCTATTATCATAATGGATGAGCCGACTGTTGGAATTGATCCACAATCAAGAAATTCAATATTTTCAATTATTCATGAGTTAAAAGAAAAGGGTAGCACCATTATCTACTCCAGTCACTATATGGAGGAAGTAGAGCACCTTTGTGACAGCATTGCTCTGATTGATAAGGGAACGCTGGTTGAAAGCGGCACAATGGATGAACTGCTGCAGAAATACAATCGACCATCCTTGTTTATTTCGGGGGAAGGATTAAATGAATCAAGTCTATCTGTCCACGGTGAACTCGAATCTAAAGGAAATGGATTTCTGCTACATAGTGTTGATCCGCTTGTAGCACTGGAAAACCTGATTGTGGATTTCCGGAGCCAAAACATCCTTCCAAGAAGGCTGGAATTATATCAGCCAAAACTGGAGGATATCTTTTTTGATCTAACAGGAACACAGCTTCGTGATTCGTAATACAGGGAGGAATGCACATGTGGGCAATTGCGAAAATGGAATTAAAGAAGAATGTACAGGATAAAGGCTTGTGGTTTTGGACATTTATTTTGCCGATCGTCTTCATTATCGCCTTTGTTTCCATCTTTTCGGGAGATGAGAATACAAGTTATAAAGAAGTTGTGACCCAGATCATCCCAGGATATACGATCATGTTCGCATTTTATATTATGATTTCCATGGTCATCGGATTCGTAAAGGATCGGGATAAAGGAATGGTCGCAAGGATCGCCAGTACACCACTGCCTATCAAGGACTATTTTATAGGAAAGTGGATTCCCTTTATGATGATCGTCTTGATACAGATAGCAGTATTATTCTGTTTTGGCGTCGTCGTTTATGACCTCCCGCTAGGGGATCCCCTTGCACTGATTTCCATTTCCTTATCTTTGGCTTTCATTGTAACGGGGTGGGGCATGGCCCTCTCAGTGTTGGTGAAAACGGAGAACATGGGCATTGCCATGACACAAATCGTCGCACTCGGAGGTGCAATGCTTGGAGGATTATGGCTGCCAGTGGAGCTGATGCCTGAATTTATGCAATCGATCAGTAAGGTTTTGCCTCAGTACTGGGCAATTGAAGGATATAAGGAAATCATCCTCGAGGGTGGATCTGTTGCTGACGTTTTATTCAATATTTCTATCCTGATATTCTCCGGAGCAGTAGGCGGAATGATTGCCATCGCTCGATATCCACGGTTTCTTCGTTCATCGAAAAGCTAGTATCGGGAAAGATGAATACCTTCTCTAAAACCAGTGAAAACGCATTCCTGTTTGAAATTTATGGTATAATTCAATTATCTGAACATTTCATACGAATTTGCACAGTTTGAAAGGGGAAACCGATTGAAAGAGAATAGAGTAAGAATTCAAGAACTAAATGAAGAAAATTGGTATGAATGCTGTCAGCTCGAGTTGTCAACAGAGCAGCTGCCATTCATAGAACCTAATGCCATATCCATTGCCCAATCTAAATTCGAGACCACATTAAAACCTTTTGCCATCTATTTTGATAGTAAGGTTGTTGGCTTCCTTATGTTCAATACTGTACCAGAAGAACTGGACGGTCATTGGGTATACCGAATAATGGTTGATGAAAGCCATCAGGGCAGAGGAATCGGAAAAGCGGCAACAGATTTAATGTTAAAGGAAATGAAAGAGTCACTCGACGTGAATAGAATCGTTGTAGGATATCACCCTGATAATCTGGGTGCACATCACTTATATAGAAGTCTTGGATTTGTTGATCACGGTGACCGATTTGGCAGGGAAATGGCCGTAATTAAAGAAATGTAGTTTAACAAAATGATAGAAATGGAATGGGCCAAGTTCTTCATTTGGCCCTTTAAAGATTTACATTCCTATAAGTTCATCAATCATATAAATCTTTATTTCACCTCTAACATTCCTTTAAGCTTATCTTTCGCTCCTTTACGCCACTTTTTCACAGCAGATATAGATACATTCTCCACCTCTGCAATCTCACTAATTGTAAGCATATGCATACACGTATATCTTACCCATTTTCTCTGATTCACCGTCAGACCTTCACAATAGCTGAACAACAATTCTTCTGCTAATCCTCCATTTATATGATCATCTTCTATCATGTTAAAGAATTCCGTTTCTTTGAAAATGTTCTTTTCTTCATTTAGATTATCGCTTGTTAACTGCGACAGAATTCTGCCACGTACAAATGAGTATGCGTACGCAGGAAAAGCTCCTTTCTCGGGATCAAAATTCTGATAAGCCTCCCATAGGGCGATGAGGCCGGTTTGATAGTACTCCGATTTATTTTTATAGATGTGCAACGAATGAATAATTTTATGAATCATCCGGTCATATTGCAAATGTAGCTCCTCAAATTTCTCCAATATACTTTCCTTCTGACCGGCGCGCCGTTCTTTGTATTCCTAGGTAGGTTAACCATACAAAGAAAAAGGGTGGTGAACAAACGAGGTTAATTTTAGTTAGAGAGCCACTACATCATTAAAACTTTATGGCATTTCAGCTGTTTCTGTTGGGGGAAATAACAAAATAGACCTATAATGAGGAAACATATTAGCTATTTTCCTTAATTAGTAAAAGTGGTTGGGAAATAGGCAATACTATAATGAAAGACATACTCCAAGGAGGGTGAAAAATGACAAAGAGTTCTACTTCTATTAAAGCCGAAAATGAACAAATACAGCAGAATGAAACTATCGAAAAGCTGGAACAAATGTTAGCAGCTGTCCTTCACTATCTTTCCGATGATGAAATTGAAGAAATCGATATTGATTATCTCCTTACAAATACTGAAGACCTGCGGGAATGGTGGGAGGGTTACCGCAAGAGAAACAAAAAAAAGCTCGAAAATGAGATTAAAGCTTCTTTAGGCACATTATCACTTGAGGAATTAGAAAAAATCCATGAACAAATTAGGAAAACATAAATACATTCTCTAATTAAGTTCTAAGTTCATTGACAAGGTGAAATGCTTAATATTGTTATGTAAAGTTTAAATAAATGGGATTTGAGAGGGCTATAACCATTCTTTAGGCATAGCGGGAGGACAGACTCTTTCCATCAATGTCTCAGGAAAGATAAGGAAAAGAAAACGCCCATCATTGAACGTTTTCACTCCTGCACGAACTTCGTTTTAAAGAACCTCCTGAAACAACTGAAGTGCAAGTGTTACAACTCCCACCGGCATTTGATTCACAACAACCGTCGTGAATATTTCATGTTCAGGAAAATAAAGTGTCACAGATTCATATCCATGAATCAATCCATGATGACCGTAAGCAGATATTCCTTTATCAAACGTATACTTGGCAATTCCCAAACCGTAATATTGACCGGGATCATCCGTCTGATGAACAGCCAGCATTTGTTTAAGTGATTCTTGTGATAAGAGGGTGCCTGTGAACAGGGCCTTCATGAATGTTTGAATTTCTGCAGGGTTTGAAATAAGAGCACCGGCAGTCCACATGATGGAAACATTGAGATCTGTAATGTCTTTCAAATCATCTGATATGTCAGACAAGTCCGGGGTGGCATTCGAGTGCCCTGTTGCAAAGGGGAATTTTAGATCATTCTTTATTGGAAAGTATGTCCTGTTAAGTTGAAGCGGTTGAATGATCCATTGGCTGACTGCTTCATCAATCTTCATGCCTGTACATCTCTCTATGATCATTCCAAGAAGGATATAATCTGTCTGGGAGTCCTTATATTTAGTACCGGGATCAAATTCCAGAGTATGATGGGCGATTAGTCTTATAAGACTTTGAGGAGGGAAGAAGTCATTCAGACTTGAGACCTCATGTTCAATGCATTTCGTGCCTGCGACATCCATCCTAAGATAATCCTTTAAACCCGACCTATGCTGAAGCAATTGACGAACGGATATCCGTCTGCCTTCTTTCAGGATACCGGGAAGGAGGGATTCGACGGATTGTTCAAGTGAAAGATGGCCTTCTTCTTGTAGTTTCAAAATCAATGTACTAGTAAACATTTTTGTTAGAGTACCAATACGTTGATGATCGAAAGGATTTAACAATGTATTTTGGACATATCCTTTAACGCCTGCTGCCATAATATAGTCTTCTCCAGAAGGATCAGTCAAGCAGACTGAAATACCAGGCAGCTGGTAGGCTTTACGCAGATTTTCGACTGTTTTTTCAATTATAGAGAGATCAATCAAAGAAATCATCCTTTCGAACTATAGATATTCTACCTGCCTTTAAGAAGATGGGTTTCCAGCTTAAGCAGGATTTTTCAAGGTTAGTATGGAAAGTTATTAAGTGCGTTCTGGTTAGTGGTGAAACCATGCAGTGGCATAAGTTCGTCCAGTCACACGCATGCCTTTCAAAGAATCTCAGAATAGCATGTTCTATACATATGAACAAATATGCGAAATAGAAGGGAAAATAATCGATGTCAATCCGCAATTCAGCAAAAGCCATCATTATCCAAAATAACAAAATACTTCTGACTAAAAATAAAGATGATGACGGTATTTTCTATCTCTTTCCCGGTGGGGGACAGGAAAAAGGTGAAACACTTCATGAAGCATTAATTAGAGAATGCATTGAAGAGATAGGGGAAGTCGTGGCAGTAGGGGAGCTGGTACATATAAGGGAGTATATCGGTAAAAACCATGAGCATGTTGCTTTCGACTTCAACTTGCATCAAGTGGAATTCTATTTTAAATGTACATTTCTCCATGAATGGAGCGATCATCATGCTCCATCGAATCCCGATAGTCACCAAGTAGGGGTGGAGTGGATTGATTTGGATGCACTGAAGAATTATAGATTATATCCTAAAGAAATAGCTTCATATATAGTGGGAAGAAGGTCGAAGGTTTATCTCGGAGACATCAACTAGGGTAAATAGGGGGGATGATCGTTGCGTATCAATACGCTTATCTTAACAGGAATCATGGCAGGCATTTACTCTAGTATTTTAGATGGCATTGAGCAAAATTACAGTTTCAATCTTGTCTTGAGTGCGTGTACTTTAACAGTTTCAACAATAATGACCGGGCTTCTGCTACACAGATTTTTGAATAAAGAAAAAATAGTAAAGCCTGAATAGTTCTTATGGCTCTGAGAAAAATCTCAGAGCCATAAGATCCTTACAACATTCGAACTCTTACAGCCTTCAAAACCTTCGTTTCCAAGTGTTTTGTACCAATGCCCCTCAACGCCGGCTGCTACATTCCTCAGTGTTCCATACCGGCAGGCGGTTTTGGTCTTCTGACCAATTCTCCATTGCAATTCGGACAGATAGAATCATATTTAGCAGTGCACCCTTCACAATAAGTACACTCATGGACACAAATGTACGCATGGTCATTCAAGCCCCTCCCACATGTCTCACAATTGGTCTTCATTTCCAATCCCATATGTAACCTTCCTTTCTATCAATCTCTTTCCATTATATTCTAATATACGTTAATATAGTGGATATATGGTAAAGTCACTCCTTTGAGGGGAAAATGACGGAGTATACTTATGTCATATGTGGGAAACCGAGAGTGAAAATAAAATGGAAAAAGGAATCATTCATTCCCGAAATCTCACGTGTTACAAGTGTACATGGTTTCTGCTTTAATAATGAAAAACTGCTAATGATCAGAAAGGGGAAGGAAATTTGAACCAATCACTATCGGTTAATAAAAAAAGCTGGGATGAAGTCGCGCCACGTTTCTACGGTAGAAATCCCCTGCCGGAATACGGTCCACTTGCACCAACTGAAGATGAGCTACAGCTGCTTGGGGATATAAAAGGAAAAAGGGTATTGGATATCGGCTGTGGTAGTGGGCATTCACTAAAATATATGAGGGACAATCGCGCCTCGGAGATGTGGGGATTGGATTTATCTCACAGCCAAATCAAGGCAGCTGAAGAATTATTATCAGATGATGATGTGACCTTGTTTGAAGCACCAATGGAAGAGAATCCAGGAATACCCGAGAATCACTTTGACATTGTCTATTCCATTTACGCCTTGGGTTGGACGACAGACCTGGATCAAACCCTTGCCAATGTATATTCATACCTAAAGGATGGTGGCATCTTCGTATTCAGCTGGGAGCACCCTTTATATAATCGTATTCAACAAACAGGAAGCAACCTCATCTTCAGCCAACCCTATCATAGTGAAGGACCCTATGACCACGAGGCGTGGACGCATCCTGCCATCATGCAGCAGTTCAAAGTCAGTACCTATCTGAACACGCTCATCAAGAAAGGCTTCTTGATTGAAAACGTGATTGAAGAGGTGCGTTTATCCCAAGTGGATGTTGAGAGGCATTCCAATAGATGGTATAGCTTTAATAAAGCAAGCTATTTACCAACGACTTTAATTGTGAAAGCCAGGAAGGGAATGCGGTTCTGATGATAAAAGCTGCCATATTCGACCTGGATGGAACGCTGTTAAATAGGGATGCGTCTGTAAAGGCATTCATCACTGATCAGTATGAACGCCTTTACCACTGCCTTCATCATATTCCGAAAAATTTATATATATCCAGATTCATCGAACTAGATCAAAGGGGATACGTATGGAAAGACAAAGTATATAAACAGCTCATTGAGGAGTTTTCGATTCCTGAGTTAACTTTTGAAGAATTTCTCGATGATTACATAGTACAATTTAAACACAGCTGTATCCCTTTTCCTCATATACTTACCATGTTGGATGAATTAAAAGCGGAAGGAATCCGATTGGGGATGATCACGAATGGGTATGGACGATTTCAGATGGACAATATCCTTGCCCTCAAAATAGAATCTTACTTTCAAGAAATACTTGTCTCCGAGTGGGAAGGTATAAAAAAGCCGGATACTGAAATTTTTAAACGGGCAATAGAAAGATTACAAGTGGAACCTCAAGAATGCATCTTTATCGGAGACCATCCCGAGTATGATGTGTATGGTGCCCAGAAGGCAGGGATGAAAGGTGTTTGGAAGAAGGATGCCCATTGGATAGATGCAAAGCATGCAGATGGTGTGATTGATGATTTAGCTGACTTACCATCCTTCATTAAGGCACTTCAGTCATCACGGTGACTATTTCTGGTGAAAAAATTTATAAACATGTGTCCTATAAATGGTTAGGAGAGACAGTCAATAAATTTTACTATGTCAGCTGATCAAGCGAATTGAAAAGGGGGATGAAAAAAATAGTTTGTATTTTTTGATTATTAATAAAGACTGATTTAGACCGATATGCTACTATTCATTCTACGGAATTTCTAGTATAATAGTCTTCTTGATACTACATATTCAGCCTAGGTAATTGAATAAAATCAGGAGGGTCCACTTTGTTTGAATTCAGTGATTTATTTACAGAACCAGTAAAAACCGTCGCTATTAATATAGCGATTGTTTCACTAGTTACCATATCGTTGACTACACTAATATATACGGTACTTAAATTTATTAAGTTACCTGAAAAGTTCATAGAGAACATTATCGGCCTGATCGTAGTGTTTGTTGGAATCGGAACTGTATATTATTCCCTGAGATGGGATTTGTTCCTTGCATTATGATCGAGCGTAGATTGAAAGAAAAAGCATCTAATCAGGTGCTTTTTTTGTTTTTTATGGCTGTTGTTAAATTACATATACGCTAAGATTCACTAACGAGAGAAGGTTTCCCCTTAAGTCTTTTAACTTCATTCAAAAGTCTTATATTGCGTCCTCCAAACTGACCATGACATATTATGATTAGGACCATATAGTGTAGATAGAAGCTTTTGGTATCTTTCCCCTTGCTAATATGAAGAAATTTCTTTATATTTAGTAAATACTATTTTACCAAATGTTGGAGGGGTCTATCTATGAATGACATGAAGAAATTATGCAACTCCATTAATGCTTGCTTAACCAAGAAGGATTCAACTAGTAACGAACTTCAAATGGGTGAGATTGTTTATTTGTTACGAGTGAAATCTCAACTGACTCAAGAAGAGTTAGCATTGAAAGCAAATGTATGCACGCAGACCATCAAGAGACTTGAAGGGTGCAGAGAAAGGGTAAGTGATGTCACTTGCAGGGGGATTTTCGAAGCATTGGGGGTTCATATCACTCGTCTGACGAAGCTTTTGGAAGAATGAAATAAAATTCCGCATGATAAATAGAGAGAAGGAAAACTATGCGATTCAAGGATTTTCACAAGAATATAAAAATACGAATTGTTGAAACGTTTATGAGCCGCTTTATAGGCAGCATGATCTTTCCGTTTATGTCCATCTATCTGGCCGTTCATTTCGGTGCGAAGGTAGCCGGATTACTACTTTTAATCAATGTCTTTGTCGGTATCGGGATAAATTTCCTGGGAGGGTATTTTGCCGATCAATTCGGCCGGAAAAGGATCATGTTAATGGCGGAGTCTCTTCGATTTCTTGCCTTCTTCACCATGATGGTCTGCAACTCACCCTGGTTTGAATCAGCAACTGTCACGTTTGCCATGATGACGGTGAACAGCATTTGCTGGGGTCTTGCAGGACCTGCGAACCAAGCAATGATGATTGATGTCAGTACCCCTCCACAGCGGAAACTCATGTACTCAATTACATACTGGGCAAACAATCTTTCCATTGCAATTGGAGGAATCATAGGCGCTTTCTTATTTAAAGATTATCTTTTCGAGCTTTTCCTGGCATTGAGTGTAGCATCCGCCGTTACAGCATTACTGGTGGCATTCTTCATTGATGAAAGCTACTCACCTATAGATTCAGATATGACTCCAACTCAACACGTGGGAAAATTAATTTCTAATTACAGAACCGTCCTGCACGATAGACTCTTCGTCCTTTTTACTATTGCAGGTGTACTCATCCTGTCCATGGAGTTTCAACTGACAAACTATATCGGTATTCGATTAAGCGAAGAAATGCCTTCCCAACCTTTTCTTTATTGGGAAATAAATGGGGTACAAACAATGGGGATTCTACGAAGTGAAAATACGATTATGGTCGTCATCCTCATGTTATTCATCACAAAGTTTCCCCATAACTTTAAAGACAGAACCATACTGGTATGGAGTTGTTTCTTCTTTTCGATAGGATATGCGGCCCTTGCCTACTCGAATAACGTATTTATCCTATTCGTAATGATGGGGATCCTTACGATTGGAGAGGTATTTCGGGTACCGGTTGAGCAATCCTACATGGCGGCCATCCCCCCTGATGATGCACGGAGTTCCTATATGGCTTTTAATGGATTGAAATTCAACCTATCTATGTTGATTGCATCATCCACAGTCACACTAGGAGCCATTTTTTCATCCAGCGTGATGGCGGGTATCATCCTTGCCATAGGACTTACAGGGACATTCATCCTTAAAGTGATTTCCCCAGAATTGGATAAAAGGAGAAATGATGTTGAATTGAGGCAGAAACTAAGACAAGTCAAAGAAGTATAAGCCATAGCTTCAAATATTTAACACTGGGATATTCTACTAGAGGTTTAAAAATGAATATAATATGTCGACTCCTTTGAGTTGAAATGTGGAACGGGCAGATGCTATATTATCCTGAATAAGGTACGATCTCGAATCATACCTTTAAAAGAGTTCAGTTGGACGAAGGGAGAGCCTATGGATAATAAATGGGAAGTCGCTCTACCATCTTTAACTCAATTGACCGTGTCTTCCAATGCAAATAATGAACATGTCACAATCCATGGTGGGGATGAAACATTACGATGCGTGGGGGTCGGGACAGATGCGGCGGTCTTTCAATCTATTAATGCCCCTGACTTCGCTTTCAAATTGTATGCGGAAGACAAAAGATACAAAATTAACATCGAAGAAAAAGTCTATCAAACTATAGGGGATTGTCCTTTTTTCTCTACCTGCTATGCAGCTTATGATACATTACTAGTGTTAAGTTTTGAAGAAGGACCAACTCTCTTTGACTGCCTGTTGCAGGGTATCCAAATTCCATGTCAAGTGGTTCAGGATGTGGAGGCGGCTAGACATTATGTTCGTGAGCAAGGACTGAATCCCCGTGATATCCATTTGAAAAACATTTTAATGCAAAATGGGAGAGCGAAAATTATTGATGTATCTGAATATGTTCATCCTGGTAATGATTTCAGATGGGAGCACTTGAAAAAAGCTTATGAAGACCATTATGACCTTATTGAGGGAAGAGCATTACCATTTTGGTTATTGGAAACGATACGAAAATGGTACAACTCGTGGAATAAGCACTTTGGTTCTTACGAGGAATTTATGAAAAAGGTAGCCAAGATTACTTTATTTAAATAGGAAAAAAGAGTTCAGAGCACTCATTGCTTTGAGCTCTTTTTTGTGAAGAAGATGAGGATTGCATGTGAATCAGTTGTACAAAAAGCAATCGTTTGACATAATTTATCTAAGATTAGAAATCTGGAGGAGAGAATATGTGGTATCAAAACGATGTAAGTAAGAGTCTGGGGACTAAATATCCCATCATCCAAGCTGGAATGGCTGGAGGGGTCACAACCCCGCTTCTGGTTTCCTCTGTCTCGAATTCGGGCGGCCTTGGGACGCTTGGAGCAGGGTATATGTCTGTCTCCGACCTGAAAGAGGCCCTTAAACTAGTAAAAAAGCAAACAGACTTACCTTTTGGAGTTAACCTTTTCATACCTGAGATTCAAGAATGCAGAGAAGAACAAGTAAACAGCATGAGAAAATTACTGGACCCCTTTAAAAAAGAAATGAATTTATTGACAGATCACCGATTCACCATACATCACGTAGAATTTGAAAAGCAAATTGAATCCATCATTCAGGAAAGAGTACCTGTTTGCAGCTTTACATTTGGAACTCCTCCGAAGGAAATAGTGAAAGAGTTGAAGAAAGAAGGAATCAAAGTCATCGGAACTGCAACGACAGTGGAAGAAGCGTTAATGAATCAAGAGTGTGGAGTGGATGTAATCGTGGCACAAGGAAGTGAAGCAGGTGGGCATAGAGGTACATTTCTAGGTACTTATGAAGAATCAATGATCGGGACATTCTCCCTTATTCCGCAGATAGTGGATGCTGTGAAACTACCGGTTATTGCAGCAGGCGGGGTTATGGATGGAAGAGGCATAGTAGCCGCTCTTGCTCTGGGTGCAAAAGGAGTTCAAATGGGTACCGCCTTTCTAACAATGAAAGAAAGTGGAGCAAAAGCCATACACAAAAGAGCCATCTTAGAAGCTGAAGAGACCAGCACAACCCTCACATCTGCATTCAGCGGTAAACCGGCGAGAGGCCTTTCAAACACATTTACTAGGATGATGAAAGAGTATGAGAGTCAATTCCTTCCGTATCCTCTTCAAAACGAATTGACTAAAGAAATGAGAAAGGAAGCCGGCAATCAACATAACAAAGAATTAATGTCTTTATGGTCAGGTCAAAGCCCACGTCTCAGTAAAGAGGTTTATGTACATGAGCTGATCGCTTCCATAGTGAAAGAAGTGGAAGAAGGACTTCATAAGTTGTACAGATAAACTGTTTCTCTGATGATTTCAACACTCATCTCTCACGATTAGTCCCACTTTCACAAATCTCGGTTTCCAATAATTTAACCTTGTAATACTTTCTAGCAAAGGTATAATTTTGATATAAGGAAAGCGCTTTTTTATTTAATTTGAATAATCCAAATAATTAAAATCCATTTGTCGAGGTGCATTTTCTAGGAGGTTCACATGAGAGAAATTTTACCTGGATCCGTACTGTCACACATTCAGTACGGTTATCAAAAAGTTCCTAAGAAAGTTAAAAGTCAATGTCCAAGCTGCTCTAAGACCAGTGAATTTGTGTTGAAAGCGAATTTCTATCAAGTGAATAAGACGGGGTTGTTCGCAGAGGCCAATTGCTCGGAGTGTAAAAAACCGGCCGTTTTCGTTATTATGTTGAGTGACGATTCGATTTATACAAAAGAGGAAGCCGGCCTTTATATTTACGATCCTTTAGCTACGAACGGACCATTGGATCAGATTCAGGGAAATAAACGGATCCCACAGGACCTCGTCAGATCATTTCGATCAGCATTAAATGTCAGTCAATCGAAGGATAACTCTGCTACAGCCGTTATGTCTAAGCGGGTACTGGAGAGTGTACTGAAGAATTTCAATGGCGAGCAATCATCAGGGCAAACTTTGTCGGAACAATTCGATCAGCTTCCTAAGAATGTTGATCTATCGAAGCCGATCCAGGCACTCAGTCATCTTGTCCATCCCAAGTCTGCTTTTTATGAGATGCTTGAATTGGAGCGGGAAATAGATGATGAAACAGCCGGTTTACTGATGGAGTTATTGGAGGGGTTGATTGAGTATCTATATGTACTTCCAGATAAAATAGAAACGTTACAAGAAAAAATCGAAAAGAAATATTAGAGGAGGTAGAGTGCTGTTTCCAGCACTCTACTTTTTTTTAATATGCTGGAACCACCTCTCCGAAAACATGCGCTAATTGGTGCATCTCAATAAATCATTCCAGTTCACTGAAATATGTATCATCAATCCGCAACTCAGGTTATCATCGTAAGAAACCGATATCTTTCATGATTATGAACAGAATTTATTTAAATTTTGCCAAAACTAGTTTATCATTATGAGGTAGATTGAAATGATTGAAAGTCAGGGGAACTAAAGGAAGGTACACGATGATGACAGAAAACGAAAAGAATATCACAAGAATACATATGGATGGGAAAGAATACATCCTAATCGGAACGGCTCACGTGTCACGACAGAGTGCGGAACAGGTAAAAGAAGTGATAGAAGCCGAAAAACCGGACACTGTTTGTGTTGAGCTGGACGAACCAAGGTATCAATCGATTGTCGAAGGAGATAAGTGGAGAGAGACTGATATCTTTCAAGTAATCAAAGATAAGAAAGCCACTCTGCTCCTGATGAATCTTGCTATCGGTTCTTTC
This sequence comes from Bacillus sp. NTK074B, assembly GCF_017303375.1. Taxonomy (GTDB): domain Bacteria; phylum Bacillota; class Bacilli; order Bacillales; family Bacillaceae_B; genus Rossellomorea. Next base: position 22,495 of record NZ_JAFKOH010000001.1, read on the forward strand.
CAACGCCGGATGGCCAAACAATTCGGCATCAAACCGGGACAGGAAATGATTCAGGGCATCGAATCCGCGAAAGAATTAAATGCGGGACTCGTCCTTGCTGACCGTAATATCCAGGTGACATTTTCCCGGATATGGAGCAGCGTAGGCTTCAGCGGGAAGGCAAAGCTTCTGACCCAGATCGTATACAGTATCTTCAGCAATGATACAATTACAGAAGAAGAATTAGAAAAAATTAAATCCCAGGATATGCTAGATTCAATGCTAAATGAATTCACACAAATGTTTCCTAAGCTGAAAACACCCTTAATCGATGAAAGGGATCAGTATTTGTCACAGAAAATCAAAGACGCACCAGGAAATAAGATCGTCGCAGTACTTGGTGCAGCACACGTACCTGGTATCTCGAAAGAAATCAATAAAGAGCATGATCTGGATAAACTGAATGAACGTCCAGCTAAATCAAATTGGCCAAAAATCATCGGGTGGACCATCCCGGTTATGATCCTGGCCGTCATTGCCTATACGTTCATCTCAAATCCCGACGCAGGGATTCAGCAGGGAATCAGTTGGATATTGTGGAACGGCGGATTCTCTGCCCTTGGTGTAGCGATCGGACTGGGACATCCCTTAGCCATTGTAACGGCATTTGTAGCAGCACCCATTACTTCATTGAATCCTCTTCTAGCAGCCGGTTGGTTTGCAGGGTTCGTTCAAGCCTATTTCCGCAGGCCAAATGTCGGAGATTTTGATTCTCTGGCTGAGGACGTACTGAGCATTAAGGGATTCTGGAGAAATAAAGTAACCCGAATCCTTCTCATTGTCGTCCTTGCTAATTTAGGAAGTACATTGGGAACAGTCATTGGTGGGGCAGACGTAGTAAGATTATTTCTTGAAAATTTATAGGGGAAAAATAAGTTATCCTTCTGGATGGCTTATTTTTTTCGGGGAAAATTGGAATATTATGCTAAAATGGAAGTATCCATAGTTTTGGGAGGGGATTATGATCACGGAGTTTTTCAATCGTTACGCCCATTGGTTATTACTTCTATTTGTAGGATTAAGTATCATGATGGGAATGACAATCTTCACTTCTTCAGTTCAAGGAATCATCGCAGGAGTATTTGGAATAGTTGGGTTTTTGGGGATTGCGTCTCTGGTCATCCAAATCGAGGTACATAAGAGAAAGAAGGATCAATAAAACAACAGATTCATCAGCTCAATGGAACAGTTTGAGCAATTGAATCGATATAAATGAAAGGAGGATATCTACATGATATACGCTATTAGACACGGCCAAACCGATAGAAATAAAGAAGGTAGACTCCAAGGCAGAAATGGCCTCCCATTAAATGAAGCAGGACTCAGACAAGCTCAGGATTTAAAACACAAACTAAGTCACATCAACTTCGATTACGTCTTTTCTTCTCCACAGGAAAGAGCCATTCAAACCGCTGAAATTGTTACAGCTATGTCGTGCAAGGTTGATACAAGATTAGATGTTTATGATTTAGGCGAGGCAGATGGCCTGATAAAAAGCGAGGTGATCATGAATGGTCCATTGCCGGATTCATCGTGCTATGATGGGGTGGAGGATGCTGAGAGTTATATGACGAGGGTATTAAACTTCATGGAAGAATTGACAGCGCTCCATGGAGGGGAAGATAAACATATATTGATCTCGGGTCACAGGTGTACAACCGGTGCAATCGGTGCGTACTTTCATGGCATTCCAAAGGATCAAAATATCTTAAGATTCTCATCCAATAATGGAGAATTTAAGCAGTATGAATTGCCTGTAAGAAGCTGAACGTAAGCGATCAAAATGTAACTGAACAGCCACGTTTTCAAAATGAATCTTTGGGTAAATAGTAATTAACCTTTACCCGCGACCTTGTGAGGAGAGAATAATAGGAGCTGTGACGAACGTTGCTCAATATACATGACAGATACTCCATTGTTTTGTATCAAACATATATGGCAAGAAACCAGGCTTCCCGTACTTCTCAGAAGATTACGATTCAAATGCTTTCTCAGTACACAGGATTCTCTGAGGAAATTATCCTTGAAGCACTCGAATTCGGAAAGTTATCACCTGATTTATCTTTAAGATAATCACCTACGTGTAAAGGTCTAAGAAAATTATTTTCTCCTCCAAGGTTGACCTAAATTCGTTTAGTAATAGGATTGATTCATTTTTGTTACATAATTAATTTTTGAAGAATATATTGAAAAAACAAGCCTATATTTATTATAATAACAGAAAGGATTTATAGAGGAGGATCTAATGGACACCCACAGGAGTAAAAGAATCTCAAAGTTATACAGAAAGTTAATTACTTCTGATGCAACTCAAGCTTTCCTTATTTATAAAGGCCTAGATGAGACAACGAAAGCAGAATTACTTGATTTAGTGGCAGAAATGGGCTCTCAGCACTCAGAAAAATTGTTGAATAAAATAAGCTAATATACATGTACCAAGTTCAAGACCTGGAGAGATGAATTCTCCAGGTCTTTTTCTTATTATAGCTAAGTACAGGCTAACGTGATGATATTTTGAAGAGGGAAAGTTGGGTTATCAGCGAACCGTAATTAAAATGCTTCTTGTCATCAATCAATCTGGTAATGAAAAATTATACTGAGAGTTTCATTTTGACTAAATACATTGGAATATATCAACATAATATCTATATGTCATATGTCCTCCTTCCAATACTCAATTTCAATGAAATATGACATGCCCACGAATAAAAGAGTGCGGTGTGATTTTCATTATAAAATCCATCGCATTATTAATTTCAATCAGATTTGATGATTCTAATTAACTACTTTTCCTTCCTGGACAGAGAAAGATCCCAATGAATGAAATAAACCATGGTTCAATATTCCTTATTTTATGAGAATAGGAATATATTCCTTTTTATTCAAAAAAATGTTGTAATCACTCGAATTAATAATTATAATATTAAGAAAATTTAATAAATATTACCCATGAAAGGAGGTGCGATTTATGAACGTCTATATGTCCGTTGATATGGAAGGCATTACGGGTCTTGTGGATCATACTCATGTGTCATCGAATAAGCATAATTATGAACGTGGAAGAATCATTATGACCGATGAAGCGAACGCCGTTGTGACTGCAGCCTTTGATTCAGGCTGCAAAGAAGTACTTGTGAATGATAGTCACTCACAAATGAATAATTTGTTGATTGAGAGGCTGCACCCTGAAACGAAGCTGATATCTGGTGGCGTGAAACCATATTCCATGGTTCAAGGACTGGATGAAACGTTTGATGGGGCTTTTTTCGTTGGTTATCATGCCAGGGCTTCCATGAAAGGGGTAATGTCCCATTCCATGATTTTCGGTGTCCGACACATGTATATCAATAATGTGGCAGTTGGTGAAATGGGATTTAATGCATACGTTGCCGGGTACTATGGAGTACCAGTGTTAATGGTTGCCGGGGATGATCAGGCAGCACTGGAGGCAGAATCATTGATCCCCAATGTGACGACCGCAGTCGTAAAGGAAACCATTTCCCGTTCTGTTGCAAAAAGTCTCACGCCGGAAAAATCAAGACGACTATTAATGAAAAGAACGGAAGAAGCGATACATAATAAGGGAAATGTACAACCACTTACTCCGCCTGAACATCCTATTTTACGGATTGAGTTTGCCAACTATGGACAGGCGGAGTGGGCGAGTCTTATGCCGGGAACCGTACATGAAACAGGGACAACGACGGTGAGATTTGCTGCTAAGGATATCCTTGAAGCCTATAGAGCCATGCTTGTCATGACTGAGCTCGCGATGAGAACAACATTCTGTTAGAAAGTGTGAGAACAATGAGTACATATCTATTGAAGAGGCTTTTGGCCATGGTCATTACACTATGGCTAATTGTCACATTAACGTTTTTCCTGATGCATGCTATACCGGGTTCCCCGTTTAATGAAGAAAGAAATACAAGTGAGATGGTGCAACAAAATCTAGAAGCTCATTATCATTTGAATGAGCCATTGATGGTTCAATATTTTCTATATTTAAAATCACTTATTTCATTGGACTTCGGCCCTTCTATCACTCAGCCATCCCAAACAGTGAACGATTTGCTGGGAAGGGGATTTCCAATTTCATTTGAACTGGGGATGACAACCCTCGTGATTGCAGTTCTTTCCGGCATTATCCTGGGGGTGCTCGCGGCCCTTAGACATAATGGAATCATTGACTATATGGCGATGACATTTGCGGTCCTTGGAATTTCAATCCCGAACTTCGTAATGGCGACTTTATTGATTCAACAAGTGGCGGTCACTTGGGGGATCCTTCCTGTTGCCACATGGACAAGCTGGCGACATATGATTCTTCCTACACTTGCATTAGCAACGGGACCAATGGCAATCATTGCCCGTCTCACGCGCTCAAGCATGTTGGAAGTGTTGACACAGGATTATATTAGGACAGCACGTGCTAAAGGATTGTCACCAGTGAAGATTGTAGTGAAACACGCTTTAAGAAATGCATTGCTTCCAGTTGTCACGGTACTTGGAACCCTGGCCGCAGGGATATTAACGGGTACTTTCGTCATTGAACAAATCTTTGCCATTCCAGGAATGGGTAAGTATTTCGTTGAGAGCATCAATCAGCGTGATTATCCCGTAATCATGGGAACGACTGTATTTTATAGTGCGTTTCTCATTATCATGTTGTTCTTAGTCGATTTGGCATATGGTTTCCTGGATCCGCGGATTAAGCTACATAAGAAGGAGGCGAAATAATGGGGATTCCACAACAACAAGAGCCACTCGTTACTTCAGACGTCAAGGATGAATGGTTTACACCGAAGAAGAGAAATGAAACTGATGCTGAAGCGGTGGTGAGACCGAGTCTTTCCTATTGGCAGGATGCCTGGAACCGTCTAATGAAAAATAAGCTCGCTATGCTTGGGTTAATATTCTTAACCGGATTAGTTGTGATGGCAGTCATCGGACCCATCATTTCTCCCCACGATGTAACGAAGCAAACACTCTCCAACCAAAACCTGCCTCCTTCTGGTGAACACTGGTTTGGTACAGATGATATGGGGAGAGATGTATTTACCCGAACCTGGTATGGCGCACGTATATCCCTGTTTGTTGGATTCATGGCAGCACTTATCGATTTTGTGATTGGGATTGTCTATGGTGGCATTTCAGGGTATAAAGGTGGTAAAACGGATAATGTCATGATGCGAATTGTGGAAATTTTATACGGATTACCTTATTTGCTTGTCGTCATTCTCTTAATGGTGGTCATGGGTCCGGGCCTCTTGACCATCATCGTTGCCCTGACGGTAACCGGATGGATCGGTATGGCGAGAATTGTAAGGGGACAGGTACTCCAGATAAAGAATTACGAATTTATCTTAGCTTCTAAAACGTTCGGAACGAAAACGGCGAGGATTATTCGAAAGAACCTCCTTCCTAATACCATGAGACCGATCATTGTACAGATGACACTGACTGTTCCGAGTGCCATTTTTGCGGAAGCTTTCCTTAGTTTTCTTGGCCTTGGAATTCAGGCACCCTATGCTAGCTGGGGCGTGATGGCAAATGACGGTTTATCTACGATTCTATCAGGTTACTGGTGGCGTTTATTCTTCCCGGCACTATTCATTTCATTGACGATGTTTTCATTCAATGTGTTGGGTGACGGATTACAGGATGCACTTGATCCGAAACTAAGGAGGTAATCATCATGAGCGAAATTTTATCTGTGCAGGATCTCCACGTCTCATTTACGACATATGGGGGAGAGGTAAAGGCGGTCAGGGGTGTAAGTTTTGATTTACATAAAGGTGAGACCCTGGCCATTGTAGGGGAGTCGGGCTGTGGAAAGAGTGTCACATCACAGAGTATCATGAGACTGATACCGAATCCACCAGGTCGAATTACAGAAGGAAAGATTTTGTTTAAGGGAGAGGATCTCTTGGGCAAATCAGAAGCCCAAATGAGAAAGGTACGTGGAGCGGATATTTCCATGATCTTTCAGGATCCCATGACAGCACTCAATCCGACCCTGACCATTGGCGATCAAATCATGGAGGGGATTCTTCAGCACAACGATATTTCCAAAAAACAGGCCAAACAAAAAGTGATTGACATGCTGAAACTCGTCAGTATTCCAAATCCGGAAGAGAGGTTAAAGCAGTATCCGCATCAATTCAGCGGGGGGATGCGGCAGCGGATCGTGATCGCCATGTCACTCGTATGCGAACCGGATGTATTGATTGCCGATGAGCCTACAACTGCCCTGGATGTTACCATTCAGGCTCAAATACTGGAATTATTCAAAGAAGTCCAGAAAAAGACGGGTGTCTCCATTATTCTGATCACACATGATTTAGGAGTCGTGGCACAAGTTGCGGATCGAATAGCCGTCATGTATGCAGGGAAAATAGTAGAGGAAGGGAACAGAAGAGAAATCTTTTACCACTCCCAACACCCATATACTCAAGGGCTACTGAGATCGGTGCCAAGGCTTGATCTTGAGGGGGAAGACCTGATTCCGATTCCAGGTTCACCGCCTGATCTCTTCTCACCGCCTAGCGGATGCCCTTTTGTTCCAAGATGTGAAATGGCGATGGAAGTATGCGACCGTGTGTATCCCGTCAAAACGCAGATATCAAAAGAACATCATGTGGACTGCTGGCTACAGGATAAAAGAGCCAAGGAAATGCTTTCAACGGTCAGTTTAACGATTCGATAAGCTGATTGTTTGATAGATAAATAGTGAAAGAGGGGGAAAATCATGAAAAAAGTAATATCCGTTCTTCTAGTGGGAATGCTCCTGTTCGTGCTGGCTGCCTGTACGGCCACGAAAGATGCAGGCAGTGAATCAAGTAGTGGAGACAGCAAGAAAAAAGAGGAAGGCAAAGTGCTTCATTTGAACAACGGGGCAGAGCCCACATCGTTTGATCCACCGATCGGCTTTGATTCCTATTCATGGACTGCATTGAACAACTTAATGGAAGGGATGACCCGACTAAATGCCAATCACGAACCTGAAGCGGCCATGGCTGAAAAGTGGGACGTCTCGGAAGATGGCAAAGTGTATACCTTCCACATTAGGGACAATGCCAAATGGTCTAATGGTGATGATGTCACAGCCGGGGATTTCGTATTCGCATGGAAACGCCTTTTAAATCCGGACACAGGTTCTCCGGCTGCTTTCCTTGGATACTTCATCGAAGGTGGAGAGGCATTCAACACAGGAAAGGGATCAGCCGAGGATGTGAAAGTAGTGGCGAAGGATGAGAAAACATTCGAGGTTACATTGACAAGTCCACAAGCGTATTTCTTAAGCGTGATTGCGAATCCGGCATTTTTCCCGATCAACGAAAAGGTTGCTACGGAAAATCCGGAATGGTTTGCAGAAGCGGATAGTTTCGTCGCTAATGGACCGTTCAAACTGACTGAATGGGAACATGACAGCCACTTCGTCATGGAAAAGAATGATCAATATTGGGATAAAGATTCAGTGAAATTAGATAAAATTCACTGGGCTATGGTAAACGATACAAATACGGATTATCAATTATACAAAACCGGTGAACTTGATACAGCTGACGTACCGGCGGATTTAAGTAAACAGTTATTCGAAGAAGGGAAAGTGAAAGTTGAAGACCAGGCTGGAACGTACTTCTATCGTTTCAATTTAGAAAAAGAGCCCTTCCAAAATCAAAGCATCCGTAAAGCATTCGCCATGGCTGTTGATCAACAGCAAATGGTTGACTTTGTTACAAAGAATCAAGAAAATCCAGCTTACGGATTCGTTTCAAAAGGATTTAAAGATCCTTCAGACAAGGACTTCCGTGAATCAAATGGAGACCTGGTGAAAACAGATGTGGAAGAAGCAAAAGCTCTTTTGAAAAAGGGGATGGAAGAAGAAGGATACGACTCACTTCCGGAAGTCACTTTAACATACAGCACAAGTGATACTCATCAAAAAATTGCTGAGGCACTTCAACAAATGTTCAAGGAAAACTTAAATGTTGAAGTTAAATTAGCCAATATGGAATGGAACGTATTCCAAGATGAACAAAAGGCTTTGAAATTCCAATTATCCCGGAGTTCATTCTTAGCAGACTACGCAGATCCGATCAACTTCCTTGAAAATTTCCAAACAGGGCATTCCATGAACCGTACAGGCTGGAGTAATGAGAAATATGACACCCTGATCAAACAAGCGATGAATGAAGCCGATGAAGCGAAGCGATTTGACATGATGTATGAGGCAGAGAAAATCCTGATGGATGAAATGCCGATCATTCCGATACATTTCTATAATCATGTGTACCTTCAAAATGAAGATGTATCAGGTATCGTCCGTCACCCTGTCGGCTATATGGAATTAAAATGGGCAGATAAAAAATAGTGGTTTGAAAACAGGATGAGTGGAGGGACCCAAAGCCGCATTTTTGGCCGCGCGTCCACTCCCTCTTTTTCTACGAAAGGGGTCCGGAATGTGTCATGATGAAACCTGCGAAACTGAATAAAGGAGATATGGTTGGAGTCATCGCTCCTGCAAGCCCTCCGAAAACTGAACCTTTACAAAAAGCAATACGTTTTCTTGAAGAAGAATTGGGATTAATCGTTAAAATAGGAAATTCTGTATATAAGAAGTATGGTTACCTGGCAGGTGAAGACAGTGATCGAATAGAAGATATTCATAGAATGTTTGAAGATCAAGACGTGAAAGCCATTTTTTGTGCATGTGGAGGTTTTGGAACAGGCCGAATCGTTTCAAAATTAAATTTCGAATTGATACGCCAAAATCCGAAAATTTTTTGGGGATATAGTGATATTACTTTTTTACATACTGCCATTCATCAACAAACCGGTCTCGTCACCTTCCATGGACCGATGTTAAGTTCTGACATCGGACTCTCTGGCGTTCACAACGCCTCAAAGGATTCGTTTCAGCAGCTTTTCCATACAGAAGACATAGTCTATACGTATGAGAAATCCAAACTTGAAACGGTCGTAGAAGGAGTAGCAAACGGTCCCGTCATCGGAGGGAACCTCACCCTATTGGTCAGCACCCTGGGAACACCTTTTGAAATAAATACAAAAGGAAAACTTCTATTTATTGAGGATATTGATGAAGAACCATATAAAGTGGATCGAATGGTGAATCAGTTAAAAATGGCTAATAAATTCAATGAAGCTTCCGGGATTATCATCGGTGACTTCAAGAACTGTGTACCTGAGAAACCTGAACGTTCCCTGACTCTTGATGAGGTACTGATGGAACACATTGCAAGTGCAGGTAAGCCCGTACTAAAAGGGTTTCATATCGGGCACTCATCCCCAAGTATTGCCATTCCGGTAGGCAGCATAGGAAAGCTGGATACACGGGACCATACGTTTACGATTGAAACCGGAGTACGCGGGGGTGTTGATGAATGAATATTCATCAGCTTGAGACATTCAGGACTGCGGTCCCATTACACACCCCTTTCAAGACTGCATTAAGGACGGTGGAAGTGGCAGAAGCCGTCGTCGTAAAATTAATATGCGACAACGGGATCATCGGCTGGGGTGAGGCACCCCCGACCGTGGTGATTACGGGTGATAGTCTATCAAGCATAGAGTCTGCCATTCAACAAGTGATCAAACCCGCATTGTTGGGTAAAAGTCTGTTGAACTACGAATATTTATTTCAACAACTCCATTCTTTAATTGTACATAATTCAAGCGCGAAGGCAGCTGTGGACATGGCCATATATGATTGCCTGGCACAAAGATGTAATATACCACTCTATCAGTTCCTTGGGGGATATCGGCAGGAGCTAGAGACGGATTACACAGTTAGTGTGAATAGTGCGAAGGAGATGGCTGATGATGCAGCCACCTATGTAAAAAAGGGATTTGACGTATTGAAGATAAAAGTCGGTAAAGATGATATCGCTACAGATATCAAAAGGATCCAGCGAATTCGTGAACGTATAGGATATGATATCAGAATCCGATTGGATGCCAATCAAGGATGGGAATCTAAAGCAGCTGTGAAAGCAATACGAAAAATGGAAGAGCTTGACCTGCAAATCGAATTAGTCGAGCAGCCTGTGCCTGCGCATGATATCAGAGGACTGAAAAGAGTGACGGATGAAGTGGAAACACTTATTATGGCAGATGAAAGTGTCTTCTCCCCACATCAAGCCTTCGAAGTGTTAGAAACCAGGAGCGCGGATTTGATCAACATTAAGCTCATGAAAGCCGGTGGGATTTATCAGGCTCAGAAGATAAGCGATATGGCAGAATTGTTCGGTGTCGAATGCATGGTGGGGAGCATGATTGAGACACGCTTGGGGATAACTGCCGCTGCTCACTTTGCCGCGAGCAGGAAGAATGTCACACGATTTGATTTTGATGCTCCACTTATGCTGGCAGAAGATATTGTTGTGGGGGGAATAGTGTACAACGGAAGAAAGATTTCCATGCCGACAAGTTCCGGGCTTGGAATAGAACGAGTATCAGTATCAATCAAGGGGGAAGGAAATTGACGACTAAAGCACTTATAGCCGTACCTGTTGCGACCGTATGGACCAATCCTGATTCGGTACGGGAGGTAGATGAACCTGCCGTTGTGAATCCTGTCAAGATATCAAAATGGTTGGAGACTTTAACACATGAAACTCGATTGGCACTCTGTGATGAAAACCGTATACAATCTCAAGCGTTATTCGGACAGGAAGTACTCGTTACGGAGGAGCGGAAAGGGTGGTCCCATGTCATTATTCCAGATCAGCCTTCCTCTAAAGACAAGCGCGGATATCCCGGTTGGATTCCAAGTGCTCAGCTTACACCAGGTGAGCTCTCTCCTTCTGATTCTTATGCCATAGTAATCAGAGAATTCGCGGACTTAATTAACAAAAATAACGAGGCTGAACTAAAACTAAGCTTTCAAACCATTTTGCCGGTTGTGAAAGAGCTTGAAGAGTCAATCGAAGTAGAGACTCCGATAGGTACCCGATTCGTAAAACAAGCAGATGTGATTATATCCAATAACAAAGTCAACGATCGAAAAGGAAGTGGTGCGGATATTGTCACTTCAGGAGAAGGTTTTCTTAACCTTCCCTACCTATGGGGAGGGATGTCAAGCTTCGGGTTTGATTGCTCTGGTTTCAGCTACACGATGTGTAAAGCCCAAGGATACCTGATTCCCCGTGACGCAAATGATCAGGCGAGAAATGGTACGGATGTACCACTGGATCGTATACTGCCTGGAGACCTGTTGTTTTTTGCTTATGAGGAAGGAAAAGGGAGTATACATCACGTAGCCATCTATTACGGAGACGATAAAATGATTCATTCGCCAAATACGGGTAAATCTATTGAGATTTTGTCATTTAAAGGCACTTATTACGAAAAAGAGCTGTGCGTGGCCAGACGTTACTGGGTAGAAGAGGGGGAATCATCATGACGAATCAGAAGTTACTTGAAGTAAAAGAATTAAAGAAATACTTTCAGCTGGAAAAAGGAAAAACCTTGAAAGCAGTGGATCGTATTTCATTTGATATTTACAAGGGGGAGACCTTTGGATTGGTGGGTGAATCCGGATGTGGAAAATCCACTACCGGACGAACCATTATCGGACTATATGACCGCACGGAAGGTCAAGTGCTGTATAACGGCAAGGATGTCCATGCCCTCTCGGAAAAGGAAAAGCTATCATTTTACCGGAACATGCAGATGATATTCCAGGATCCATATGCATCACTAAATCCCCGGTCGACGGTTATGGAAATTATAGCTGAACCGATGGAAGCACACAATTTATATAAAGATAAAAAAGAGCAGATGAATCGGATTTATCAGCTCTTGGAGGATGTGGGGCTAAATCGCGATCACGCAAATCGCTACCCACACGAATTCAGCGGAGGACAGCGTCAAAGGATTGGGATTGCAAGGGCACTTGCGCTAAATCCTGAATTCATTATTGCAGATGAACCGATTTCTGCACTAGATGTATCAGTACAGGCTCAAATTGTAAACCTATTGACTAAACTTCAAAGAGATAAAGGATTGACATTTTTATTTATTGCACATGATCTTTCAATGGTCAAACATATCAGTAATCGTATCGGAGTTATGTATTTAGGACATATTGTTGAACTGACTGAAAGCAAGGAGCTATATAAAAAACCTCTTCACCCATACACCCAGGCATTGCTTTCTACCATTCCAATTCCTGATCCGGATGTAGAGGATGCACGGGAACGGATGATCATTCAGGGAGAAATCCCAAGTCCAATCAATCCGCCCAGTGGTTGCGTATTCAGGACGCGCTGTCCTGCAGCCATGGAAGCTTGCGCCACCCATAAACCTGAATGGCAGGAAGTGGAGGAAAAACATTTTGTTGCCTGTCACCTTTACGATAAGAAAATGGTAGGAGACCCTGCTGAAGTGGCAGTAACGAAATAAAGGATATTTATGATGAATGCTTTAGAACAAAACATACGGGATGTCGTTATGTGTTCCAATGGAAGAGTCAGTGTCGCCGTCGAACTCCCAACCCAATTTATTCAAATCAATGGTCATCAATCTTATCCTGCAGCGAGTTTGATCAAGCTTCCCATTTTACTGGAGGGTTTCCGCCAGGCAGAAGAAGAGAAGATCTCCCTTCTTGATAAAGTTTCAATCCCTATAGAAGGAAGAGTCGGAGGGGCAGGTGTCCTTGCATCACTTTCTGAGGAAATATCTTTGAACATTGAAGATCTTCTCACTCTTATGATCATCGTATCAGATAACACAGCATCAAATTTTCTGATTGACCGTCTTGGTTCAAGTGCCATACAGGGGCTATGCGATTCTTTAAACTTAAAGCAGACGAAGCTACTGCGGAAGTTCATGGATTTTCAAGCAATAGAACAGGGATACAATAACCATACTTCAGCAATGGACATTCTTACATGCTTAAAGCTGATCGACAAAAGTCCAAATTACAGTTTAAATAGCCGTGGGAAAATGCTGAATATTCTACATCACCAACAATTTAAAGATAAACTTCCTTCACTGATGGACCTGGAAATGGTATTTGTGGCAAACAAAACAGGGGAGCTGCCAGGTGTCGAGCACGATTGCGGTATACTGAAGTATGGAAACAAACATGCATACATAGCAGTATTAATTGATGAACTTGAAGATAATGAATCCGGAAAAGGTACGATCGCAAAGGTTGGAAAGTTGATATACGATTTTTTAATAAGAGATACAAATTAAAAAGCAGGTGCACCGTCCTCATTTTTAGGCGGAGCATCTGCTTTAAACATATCATTTGTTGATCAGGACTTTATGGCAAATGCTACTTAAACAGTTTATTCCGGTCCTCCATACTCGGGGGTTGCTCCATCCATCCATTTTTAGCCATGATTTTGCCACCTTCATGTCCATAAGCCAGTATGTCCTTTGCAGTTACAGCAAGCTTGACCGGTAAATCGCTGCGTAAACTGAAAGCAGTACCCAGTGCATTACTCCCTAAACCGAAATTGGTGAAGAGGGATGTGCAATACATCATAAGTTTATCTGAAAATGGTGAAACGGTGGAATCTGTGGCTTTCGCTCCAGAAGTGGCAGGGGCGTGGATATCACTTTGCATCAAGACATGGGTATAGTCACTGACGATTTTCTTTGATAATTCTTTCCCTTTAATGAAGTATTTCTTTACTTCGGGTTCGGTTGCTGCTTGAGCAAACCCTGTCATCATCTGCATTCCCAGCGTATTTGTTTCAATTCCAAAATAAAGATAAGCTACTTCAACAGTATTCAAAGTCCTTTTATCCGAAAAAATATTAAAGCCAGCCATATAATTCGGGCTTTGGGCGAATTCAATCGATTTCGGAACCGTCACAGCAGGAGGCCCTGGTAATACATCCTTTTCTCGTAGGTAATCCATACATTTCTCATAAACCGTTTGAGTGAATCCGGTTAACTCTTTGTATAACAGGATAAGATCCTTTCTATAGGACATATTGAGATGCAGAGTGTGTAATCCCATACTGGTGGCTTTTAGATTTCTTAAAAACATAATATCAAATTTGTGATCAAAAAGCTTAGGTACGCCTACATTGACATCTTCCTCGGTAAAACCGATTGGGATGACGCATCCTTCATTCTCGAATAAATGGATAAGTCTGCCTATATAATCTTTTACATTAGAGTGAGTGTACAAAAGAATTTCTTTTGCCTCTTCATCATGGGCCTTTTCTATAAAGTACTCCAATATTCGTTGAATCATGGTTTTTTGTTGATATGTCATCCATAATGTAGCAAGCTCACTTGAACTTAAGGCCTTCTTATCATTCATACATTTCATCCTTTACGCTCATTTTACTCCCCCACAATTTGAGGTAAAACCTGATACAGGGGAAATTCTATCTTTATTTTTTCGAAATACGGCAGAAATTATTCTCCAGAGCTTAGAACTATTGAGCGTATTGTTACGACAAAAAGTAAAAGCACCTTAATGACCAAGGGTGCTTTTGAATTTCTGTAAATGAATCAGTGCTGTATGAAGACTCGCAAAAGTCGGGATGTGGTTGATGACAATGCCAAGATTCACCATTGTTTGTGCAATCTCTGGTCTTATTCCTGTCAGGATTGCTTGAATTCCTGTTAATTTGAGGGCAGCAACTACTTTAAATAACTGATCTGCCACCATCGTATCGACTACATTTACACCTGATAAATCTGTGATGAGATACCGCAGCCTTAAGGCAGATCCTTTAGTTAGAGCCCGTTCCATTAAGTCCTTTGAACGTTGTGTATCAATGTCTCCAATAAGGGGCAAAATGGCAATCGAATCAGTCACCTTAACGATGGGTATGGACAGTTCTCTGCTGATCGAATCCGAAAGCGGGTGATTAAAGGCGATTGAAATCCTGAAAATGGCCCGATCGACTCCAGAGTGAAAGCGAGAAAGTAGATCATAAAAGGAATCTATTGACAGTTCTTTCACGATAGCCTCAGATTTTATCACTGCTCCGATTTCATTGCGAAAGTACTGTATATCACTAATTGCAACTTCAAGCGAAACGTCTAACTGCTTGAAAAGCGTCACAGAAGAACATGCCCATTTTTCGATGACGGCATCGTGTTCATTTGGCATTTCCAATGAATGAGCGAACACCTCTATGCAATCGCCCCTCCATTTTCTAAGTGAACCGGAAACAATATTTGAATAAGAAGGGTCGTTGGTCGATCTTTCCTGAATCACTCCTGATTTTGTTTCATTGATACGATTAATGAAATCAAGATACTTGTCATTACCCTGAACGGCCTTCGTCGTCATATGATATCCTCCTTCTATAAACAACTCTGCAAGTCGTCAACTTATGTAAATATATTTGGAAAAAAGAATAGAGGTAACGCTGGATTCTATGTTATGATTTTTAACAAAGGGTACGAAAGTTTTGATGCTATATGGGGAAGTAAGGATATCTCATAAAGAGGTCAATAAAAGAAATGGTATAAGAAGTTTATTAAAAATATTCCTACAATTCTATTATATCGAATATTCCCAATTGAAAAAGTGTCTGTTTAGACACTTTCATGTATGAAGCATACATTTGCTTTTCTGCCATTTAGATATAGAAGGGGGGATGAGGGTTGAAAAAAAGAACTTGGCTTATTAAGTTAAGAAAGCGAAAAAAAATGACACAGCAGGAAGTGGCCTCAAAAGCCTTTATAGAAAGATCCTACTACGCCCAAATTGAGAGTGGAATCCGAAAGCCGAGTCCTGAGGTAACCATCAAGCTGGGTGAAGTCCTTGACTTTCACGCATCGAGTTTTAATCTGGAGGAAAATCCATTTTCCATTGCCTTAAAGAATGCTCCTGTCATACTTGCTCATTGTGATACCCAATTACGATATACCTGGATCTTCAATACTCCGGATCTTATTCCGGAAGACCATATCGGGAAAACAGACCTGGAGCTTAGTGAAAATGACGGAAACCGTGCGCTGATGGAGCTTAAACAAGATGTTTTGGATCGAGAGACGCCCATCAGCCGAGTGATTTCCATTCCCTTATCCTCTGGAGAAATCGCTTATAATGTATATGCACATCCCTTATTGAATGAAGAGGGTACCATCATTGGGGTGGCCACCGCTTCCACTGAAATACATAACAATAGACCGGATGATGTTCTTGAAGGGCATTAGCCGTTAATGTATATTTCATTTTGAATTACGTGTTCAGAGAATCCATCGTATGAAAACAAAAAAGAGAGAGGGATGGGCTTATAAGCCTATCCCTCTCTTTTTTTTATAGTTATCGGTCTGTTTCTCTGAAGTTTATATCAATCAGTTTCTCGCTGTCTGTTTCGAATTTAATATCTACAAATACACCAAATTCTTTCCCGTCTCGCTTTAACCAAAGCTTGAACTTCTCAGTTGAAACTTTTGTTCCATATTCCTTTCCTATATGAAGATAATCTACGATAGATGCGTCAGGATATCTTTCTTTCGTTTTCCTCACTGCAAGACTACCCCATTTTGCATATGAAGGTATTTCCTGTTGCGCATGAAGGAGTGCACCATCACCGATTACGAGGTTTGTAATAAAAATCATACAAAGAACAATTGTAACAAGTCGAATCATTTTCATTCAGATTACCCTCTTTTTATCTTGTAGGGTTGTCTTGCAGACATAAAATTATTCCTTTTACCCATCTCGATAGTATTTTAAAGGAGTTAAAATTTTTTGTGTAGTTAGAATATTCTTTACTTCATGAGCATAAAATCTTAAACTGTGGATGTGGGAAGAAAATCTTTCCAACCAAATGAAAGGAGGCGATGACGATGATTCCAATCGTCGGTGCAATTCAAAATAACAATGATTATGAGGTTCTTTCACTTAAAACTTAGCGTAGGAGGAAATTATGAAGACAACTTTGGAGCAAGTCAAAATCGTAGAATATCACGAAGGTTTAGCGAAACGAATCGCTAAAATGTGGAATGAAAGCCGCGGGAACTGGGGTGGGGATTCCACTATCACAACTGAGCAGGATGTAAAGGATAAGGAAGCCAATTCTACAAATCTCCATTTATTTTTAGCTATGGTCGGGGAAGAAGTGGCAGGGTACTGCGGACTTTCCGAATATCGTGAAGATGAAGGAGCTCTGTACATTCCCTTATTAAATGTACATCCCGCATTTCAAGGAATGAAAATTGGAAAAAAACTCGTTTTAAAAGCGATTGAGAAAACAGTTGAATTGAAATGGCCAAGGCTTGATTTATTTACTTGGCCGGGAAATACTAAAGCCGTGCCACTTTATAAAAAATGCGGGTTTTTCTGGGAAGATCGTGATGACGCCGTCCACTTGATGAATTTCATTCCGTCGGTGCTTCAGATCGATCTTCTTAAGCCATTTTTCAACAGCCATGACTGGTATGAAACCAGCCAGCGTGTAATAGAAATTAAACCGGATGCGTTAAAGTTGAACGACCATACTTACTATGAGTATAAGTGGGAAGCGGGGGATGAATTCGTTCGCATCCAATTTGAGCGAACGGGACGAGGGATTCGCTTGATTGAAACACAGGATATATTAGTGGAAATGATTCTGCCTGAGTTCAAGCTATTGGAGAATCAAGATCATATTCTAAGCTATCACGTGGAGAATCGCAGCAAGGAACCTGTTGAGGTTTCTATTAAAGGTGCATCTTCATCCATTGTAAAGCATGATTTAGAAGATACCTTCTTGTTGGAAAATAAATGGGTAAAGGATTTACCGGCAAGGGTCTCCATGCCCGCGAATGAACCAAGCCCATGGAAAACCCATCCAACTGTAGGGGCAGAGATTGAGATAAATAAAAAACCTGTTTCTTTGAAAATGGGTGTATTTCCTAAACAGGCTGGCAAACTTCACTTGAGATCGTTGAAAAAGAATTGGAAGCCGCAAAGCAAGGGGACTATTTATCTTGATATAGAAAGTCAGGTAGGAGAAAATACGATTTGGACCGTCAAGCTTCCTCAGAATGAAGTGGTATCCTGGGAAAACCCTGAAGTGATGGAGCGGATAGCTGGCTTTGGAAAGGTTTCCGTCCCTATTTCTGCAGAGCTGATAAAGAATGGTTTTCTTTCAGAAGAAATTGGGGTTACAGTTGAATGGGAGAATGGAAAACGTGCTACTTTTACAACATTACTCAGAATAGCACTCCCTGGATACGGAGCAAAATTCGGTGGGGAAACAGACGAGCATTGGATTGGATTCAATGGACCACACTATGTGGAAATTGAAAGAAGAAATCATACCGTCAAAATAGGATCCACTGTGCTCTCTCGGGATCCCATTTCATTTTTCACACCTAAGTTAGGAAAACCTTATAGTGATGAGTTTGCAAAGAAAGAAGCTTCATCCGTTGAGTTTATTGAATTGCCGGAAGCGCTGGTGATTAAGACATCACTCCTTTCAGAGTCGTTCGATTCTATTCTACTCAATACGTATTTCAAAATGTATGGAGATGGATTGGTTGAAATCAAGCATGAAATAGTGAACAAGGGGACGATCGAGAAAGAACGACTTTCTTTGATTCAACCTGCCTTTTTCAGTTTTGAAGGCATAGCGATCCCTCAGAACGATGGGGTCTTGATCGGTAATGAACCACTTGTCCCATTCATGGAATACATTGATGACAAAGCCATTTCAGAGAGGTGGTTGTTTATTAAATCTTCAAAGGGTGAATCAATCTCTTTAGCGTGGCCAGCACAAGCCCTTGGGAGAAAAGATGATTGGCGATTTGCTTTGGAATATCAGCTGGAAAATCTTAGACCAAATGAAGAGATCTGCCTAGGTCCGATTCAAGTAGGGATCAATACATCCACTCACTGGTCGAAATGGCGTGAATTACTTGGATACGAAGAAAGTGACCTGCAGGAATTACCACTGTATGCATTTGAGAAAGCAAAAGGGGATGCAGTTTCATCAGTTAATGAAGTGATAAATTACCGTTTCAGATCATTGATGACCCCATATATCCATGGAACATTCAATGTACAAAACGGACATGATACGATCGTGAGAGATGTTCAGAAAGACCAGGGAGTTACTCAGTTGGATCTTCAACTTACACATTCTTCGCCTGGTGTTAAGATGGTTTCTGGAGAATTTGTTTCCACCAATCAATTGGCAAAGGTTGATTCCCTTCAATTCGTGTATGGAGTTAAAGAAGTAAACATTGAGCAAAAAGATGACAACTGGGTTGTTGATAACGGTGTGATCTCATTTCAAGCGTGTGCCAATTATTTTCCTGGAATCTATTCATTGAAACTACAAGGAAATGAAGCACTCGATCATCAATATCCAAAACCCGGTCCACGTGCATGGTGGAATCCATGGGGAGGAGGTATAGCCTACTCCTTCCAATCAATCAGTGCTTATTCCCTGTTGAAGGAGGACACAACGATTGAACAGGTGAATAGAGTAGATCGTTTCGGGCATCAATGGAGTGGAATCTGTATATCAACAGCGTTCAGTAAGCACGACAAGATGAAAGGGGTCACACTGCGTCAATATGCTTTGACTCTTCCTGAAGTACCTATTCTTGCCGTCTATGCTGAGATCCATCAGAACTCCGGACAGACGATAGTGAAGGAACTTCTGGATTTAGATGCATTCTTCAAGACAGGAGAGACTTTACAATCCAGTTACGTAAGTCTTCCTACCGAAGGAGTGTTCAATAAATACTATGCAGGAACGGAAGAGTTCGTTTTAAGAGATTCACCGTATACAGTATTGGGCTGCGATGAGCATGAGGAAACCATCTCGTTCATCCACCCCACGAATAGAAAGCAATCTGAAGCTTATGTAAATCAGGATGCACTCCTAGTGGCTTCCACAAATGAGTGGTCTGCAGCTGATGGAGAAACCATCAAAATCGAACCAACTATTCTCTTCTATGGAGAAATCAAGGATACAAACAGCATCAGAACATTACACAACATACAATTCAGATAACCCCAACGCGAACCCGCATTCCCCGCAGGTTCGCGTTTTTCCAATCATGATGGAGGGACGGACCTCTGAAAATTGGCCAGTTTAGAGTAATTAAGCTTGATTTAATGGGGTTTGGCTATGAAAATGCGGGAAGTTTGAAGGTCCGTCCCTAAACAAATTGTCTGAGAGGTGACGAGAATTTGAATCAGAGTGAGCTTAGTAAGATAAATAAGGCAGGATGGAATGATGGTGCTTACCAGGCATGGGTGAATCGGTATGGTTTGCCAAAGGATTATGCAGTGACACTCACTGGAGATCCCAAGCGGAAAATTTCGGAATATTTGACGATTACGGGAGATGTAAAAGGGAAGAAGATTGCGAATTTATTAGGATCAAAGGGAAATAAAGCCGTATCATTTGCATTATTGGGGGCAGAGGTCACCGTGGTTGATATTTCGAGTGAAAATAGGCGATATGCCATGGAACTAGCCGAAGCGGCAGGTGTGAATATTCATTATATCGTATCCGATTTATTGGAAGTCCCTTTGAAAGAAAGCTTTAAGAACTTTGATATCGTCATACTGGAACTTGGAGTTCTTCACTATTTTATTGATTTAGCACCTGTGTTCGAAATGGTCAGAAACATACTGATAAAAGGCGGGACTTTCATCTTGAGGGATTATCATCCCCTAGTATCAAAGTTATTAGAGGTTGATGATAATAAAATGGTAGCGGCAGGGGACTATTTTAATAAAGGGGAGAGTGAAGTGGACGTTGCCTTTAGGAAGTTACTAACGCCCGATGACAAGAATCATTCAAAAAAGAACAAGATTCGCAGGTGGACTTTGGGGGAAATCATCACTTCTCTTGCCCGCTCAGATTTGCACATCCTTCAATTAGTAGAGGAACAAGGCATAAGATGGGCATTCCCACCATATGCACCCACGGGAATCGAAGATAAGATACCAGGCTTATTCACGATTATTTCGCAGAAAAGATGAATCGGGTATAAATACATATGAAGGAATTTATAATGAGGGACGGACCTCCAAATGGACATAAAGAAGACTAACTTATCCATTTTTGAAGGTCCGTCCCTCATTGATATTTCTCCCTAATTAGCTTTGATTATTCTTTTTTAGATTGTTCTCTTCTTGTTTATCCTGTTCATCTTCGTCCATTAATCCACTTACGGCCTTTTTGAACTCTCTTAGGGACGTGCCTGCTGCTTTTCCAAGCTCAGGGAGTTTGCTGGGTCCAAAAAACAAGAGTGCCACAAACAATATAATCGCAATTTCACCGAATCCAAGATTCATTTATATTTCCTCGCTTTTTAGTAATGTCGTTTTAGATCGCTTTGAATGAAGGATCTTATTTTAAGTCGAATATATCTACGATATCTTCCCAATTAATCATCATCTCCCAGGAGAACCGCGGGAAAGAAGAAAAAATACTTTGGCCACTGATTTCTGCAGAGATCAAAATAAGCCCGAAAAAGCATACCAGGAAAAGGGAACAAAATACATAACAAGTTATGGTTTCCTTACGATATTCATAATCTTTCATATTGAATAGCCTCCACTTTGGATAGATGCAAGACAAATAAACTCTTTTCCCACTGAAAAAAGTGATCTTCAAGAATGATTTATGAATGTAAGGTTCAGAGGTAATTGGAATGGGTCCTGACCACTTCAAGGAAGCCAAATGAATCCGGATAAATCTCAAGACAAATTGAAGTTCGTCCGAATGGCTTCAACTCATAATGCAAGTCAGGGGGAAGGGTGATTTTACTTTGGGGGATACCCTCTTGTTTGTGAACAAGGGAAGGCACCACATCGAGAATCATAGAGGCGTCTGTCAAATACAGATGAGCTGAAATAGTTGCCTCTTTATCAAAATTGGTTGAAAAAGATTGATGTGATTGCTGTTGAACCGGATTCGTTACAAACGTCAAACAGAACAGCATCATCAACACAAATCTCGCCATAGCCCTTCACCTCCCATGATAATATTAAATTTAATTATAGCCATATTTCACCCGTTGTCTATAAAAATTCTGAGGGACGGACCTCTGTAAGAGAAGCGAATTTCCCTAGATTTATCCTATTGGAGGTCCGTCCCTCCAGGTGGGAGGGGTTTACTGATTAGAAATGGGGGTATAAAGGATTGAATATGTATATTTATGGAAGGGGATTTATGATGGAAGAGAAGGCTGTTCATTTTTATGAATCCAAGTGGAAGTTGGGATTGATAGCGGCAGGCAGCATTATGTTTGTTTTCTTGTGTGTGTTTTTATCGTATGAGTTTTTCTTTGTAGATGTCAATTATCTGATAGGGGCAGTCGTTGTGTTGGGAGGGGTGTTTTTTCTCTTTTGTAGTATTCTGATCTTTAAGAAGATCTCACACGATGCTCCTCATGTCAGCATGACGCAGGATCATCTTATTTTGTATGTACTGCCGGACGAACCAGTTCATATCAGGTGGGAAGATATAGAGAGCTATATACCTTATAAAATTTACCGTAATGCTTTTATTGGTCTCGTTCTGATTGATGAAAAAAAGTACCGGGATAAAATGCCCAATAAGCTGAAACGAATGTCTAAGATGAATGTGAAAATGGGGTACCCCCAATATAATATTGTTCAGGGCAATCTTAAAGATCCAAAAGGTTTGCTTGGAGAATTGAATAAGCGTATCCCTCACTCAAAAATGGTTACTGATGAAGATGTATCTGCTACAAACTCATGATCATAAAAAATATATAAATGAAAAAAAGGTGAGCAATCAATGCCCACCTTTCAACCTTTCTCCTTTAATATACCTTATCACCGTTAAAGATCGAATTCTTGACGACAACATAATCCACTGTACGGATTGACTCAAGCTTCGTTCCTCCTGCATAGGAAATTGAGGATTGTAGATCCTGTTCCATTTCGATAAGGGTATGCTCTAAAGATCCTTTATGCTCAACATACATTTTCTTTCCTTCAACATTCTTCTTTTCACCTTTTTGAAATTCTGAAGCTGATCCGAAGTATTCTTTGAAGAGTTTGCCGTCTTTTTCAATGGTTTCACCTGGAGATTCTTCATGCCCGGCAAATAAGGATCCGATCATCACCATGGTCGCTCCAAAGCGGATGGATTTTGCAACATCACCATGGGTACGGATTCCTCCATCAGCAATGATTGGTTTAGTAGCTGCTTTAGCACACCATCTCAGTGCAGCCAGCTGCCATCCACCTGTACCAAAGCCTGTTTTGATCTTTGTAATGCACACTTTACCAGGTCCAATTCCAACCTTGGTAGCATCGGCACCTGCATGTTCCAATTCTCTTACTGCCTCAGGTGTACCAACGTTTCCGGCAATAACAAAGCTATCGGGTACGTGTTTTTTAATATGCTGGATCATGCTGATGACGGCATTGGAATGTCCATGTGCGATATCGATTGTGATGTAATCCGGAATCAGATTTTCTTCAGCCAGCTGCTCAACGAAGGCATATTCATCTTCTTTTACACCTACAGAAATAGAAGAAATCAATCCACGGGAATTCATATCCTTAATAAATGATATACGTTTCTCCGGTTCAAAACGATGCATGATATAGAAATAATTATTTTCAGCCAAGTAGACTGCGATTTTTTCATCAATAATGGTTTGCATATTAGCAGGGACTACAGGCAATTTAAACGTGTGTCCACCAAGGGTTACACTCGTATCACATTCAGAACGGCTGTTAACCACACACTTTGCAGGAATTAATTGAATATCTTCGTAATCAAATACATTTTCCATTATTACACCCCTAAACACGAATATTAAAGTTTGTTTATTTTATAAATGTTCGTCCATAAGGTAATTTACATCATATTCTTATCGATGTCAAAGGTTTTTAATAAATCTCTTCAGAGGATATAAAATATCCATGTTTAAGATCATTAAGCGTTTACATCAAGTCAATCAAGTATTAGACTGTGTTACAGTGTAAGGAAGTGGCAAATGATTAAATACGTATAAAATGAAAGGTGGTTTATTATGTATTGGGTAATTGCTTTATTCGATGACGCAACGGAAGAGCGGATCAGGGAAATTTGGAAGGAACTCAGGGCTAAGGAGATTTCTTATTATGAAGAAGAAATCAACGATGCCCGCCCTCATCTTACAATAGGTAGTTATACCGATCTAAATAAAGAAGAATATATACAATCGTTAAAGATGTTTTATCAAGATGATCGAGCACTTAAGGTTGTGTTTAATACAGTAGGTTCATTTCTAAATTTCGGCACCCTTTTTCTTTCTCCGACTGTTACGAGGGAACTCCTGGATTTTCACACTTATCATCACGATCACTTTCAAACCTTCAATGAGTCTGCAAATCCACTCTATCTTCCTGGTAATTGGATACCTCATTGCACATTGGCAAATAAGCTTAGCCCGGAGAAATTAGCAGATGGATTCCAACATTGCTTAGAGCGCGGAGACAAGATTGAGGCGAAGATTACGGATATAGCTCTAATTGAATTAGTGGACGATTCCAAGGATTGTGTAGATGCACCTATCGTATTTTCACAGTCATTAAAAAGATAAATCATTAATACAGAAACACCCAAAGCATGTTTCATTACGCCAATTGGTGTTTTGATGTAGAGACATATTGAATTCATTGATCATTGTCTGGCAGACTCTTGCAACGTCCACATTATTCAGGAAGAGTCAGAGCTGAACCGATATTATTTATTATTTTCCTCGAACGATTCTCCAGTCATAACCGTCATAAACCTCTTGAAGAACAATCCATAATCAAAGGAAAAGGCGATTCGGTGCTTATTTGCTTTTTCTTCGAACTGAATATATGGCCTGATATCGGCTATGCTCTGTCCCCGATGGATACCTGTGCTCGAGGTGACGATATGAACAGGCAGTTCTCGAAATGAAAACATATCCTCGCATATTGTTGCCATGATGGTTATCGCATCGTGGACCGGACTCCCTTTTATAGAAGGGTTCCTATTTTTATAAAACGCATAATAATAATCTAACAGGGGCTTGACCAATTGGGTACGTCCTTTATGATGGATGTAATTCACCATATCAGGTGTCACAATGGCATGATCAGTTACATTCAGCGGGATGATGGTAAGATTCTTTGCATATGTCGTCACGATTTTTACTGCAATCGGATCAGAGTGAAAATTCGCTTCTGACACCGCCGTCACGTTTCCTGGTACCCAGAATGCCCCGCCCATAACATAAATCTTCTTTACTTTATTCATAAGACTTTGATAAAGGATGAACATGTTGGCGAGGGAAGTAAGCCTTCCCACATTCACAATGATAAGTTCATTACCATATTTCTCGATTAATCTGGTAATCTCAAAAAAATTTTCGATTTCTCCTTCATATGCAAAAGGTTTGATAGGACCCAGTCCATATTCACCATGTATTTCGGGAAAGTATTTTGGCTGCTCAGCTGTCATAGGAACCTCGGCTCCCCCTATAATTGGAATTTGATCTTTAAGATTCAATGATTCCATCAAGTAATGAGCGCTTGTAACAGCACGCGCTCTCGGTACATTTCCATAATCCGCAACAATACCAACCAGATCAATATCTTCACTGAGATAAGAAAAGATGAGCGCAATTGTATCATCAATTCCAATATCGGCAAATAACAATACCTTGACCAAGACTCTCACCGCCGTATTTTTCACTAGTATATGGAAAAGGGTATTCTGATTATGAATAAACTTTTTTAGAAAGCAGTTGAACTTTACGTCAACGTCAATGTTAAAATATAAATATCAAAATTTTCACAAAAAGGCTTGATTCAAATGAACTACAGCATTTCGCAGTTAGCGAAAGATTTCAATGTAACCACGCGAACTATCCGTTATTATGAAGAACTTGAATTATTGCATCCAGACAGGAGTGATTCAGGTAGACGCCTGTACTCAAAACGAGATGTTACCAGGTTGAAATTAATCTTCAGGGGAAAACGTTTCGGCTTTACTTTAGAGGAAATTAGAGAAATGATTCAACTATTTGATCAGGATCGAAGTGGAAGAAAGCAACTGGAACGAACAATTGAGTATGGAAACATGCGAATAAAGGAGGTGACCCATTTCATTCAGGAACTGGAGGATATGAAATTTGAAATGGAAACCCTTAGGGACGAATTCATTAAAAAATTACAATATTCAGGAGAGATAGAATGAAAAGAATCGAAAATTTTTATACGGAAGATCCACATCTAAAAGAAATACTCCGATGCTACTTGGACAAAGATTTTTTCGCCTGGGCTGATCGATCACTAAACGAATTCGGTAAACTTTGTGCCGGTGAAATCGATGAGCGAGCTGTCCACACGGATCGTGAAGGCCAGCCCAAGCTCATTAAGTACAACCGGTTAGGGGAAGAAATTTCTGAAGTTTGGGTGAACGAAGGTTACAAGAAAACAGTTGAACAGACCTACAATAAAGGGATTGTCGGCTATATTCATAAAAATATCCCTGAGCTTGGACGTAAAGGAAATTATGTATTGTCCTATGCTCAGGGATATTTATTATCTCAAACAGAGCCAGGTTTCTATTGTCCTGTCACTCTTTCCATGGCGACAGCCCTCCTTCTTGAAAAATATGCTTCTCGTGAGCTGAAAGAAAGGTTCCTTCCACATGTCCTATCAACTGGAGAGGTCGAATTATATGAGGGGGCGACCTTCTTAACTGAAAGGCAGGGAGGCTCTGATGTTGGCGCTAACGATACAAAAGCCATCCCAAATGGAACCAACTATCGTCTATGGGGTGAAAAATATTTTGCCTCGAATGCAGGTATGTGTGGGGTGACGATGGTATTGGCCCGTATAGAAGGGTCAGGCAGCGGATCAAAGGGTCTGAGTTTATTCGCTGTTCCATGGAGAAACGATGACGGTTCGCTTAACGGCATCCACATCCGCAGGTTAAAAGATAAATTGGGTGTACGGGCTGTTCCATCTGCAGAAGTAGAGTTCAAGGGGGCTGAAGCTTATCTAGTCGGTGAACCGGACCGGGGTATTTACTATATGATGGAAGCCCTGAATTTATCACGGGTTTGTAATGCCATTGCCTCCATCGGCATCATGAGAAGAGCCTACCTTGAAGCGCGAAATTATGCTTTCTACCGTGAAGCATTCGGGCACCCGTTATCTCATTATCCAATGATCAAAGAAACCTTGACCAGCCTCGCTGCCAAACAGGAAGTGGAAACAAGTGCGGTATTTCATCTCGTAGATTTGTTCAATCGCGTCGTATCCGATGATATTCCTTCCACAGAAGAAGAATCTGTACTAAACCGCCTGCTTATAGCCATTCTGAAAAAAGAGTCGGCAGAACAGGCCATTCATTTCTCTCACGAAGCGATCGAAATGCACGGGGGAAATGGCTACATCGAGGATTTCGTCCTTCCACGTTTACTCAGGGATGCCCAAGTATTGACTGTGTGGGAAGGTACAGCAAATATCTTAGGGCTTGAAGTTCTAAGGTTAATGAATAAATATCGTGCTCATGAATACTTTCTAGCCGAAATGAAAGAAGAGCTATCCCTTATGCCAGAAGAATTCACCTCATTCACTGTCCCATTAACCAAAGGAATCGCGAAACTGGAACAACTATTGAAGGTGGTTGAGACGGCCCATCACGATACTCAAACGTATCATGCAAAGAGAATCGCAGAGCTTATGGTACGTATTTTCGAAAGTGTAATCGCACTTAAAGATGCCCATACCTTTGGTACAGAGAGAAAACGCATGATTGCTGAAGTCTTTATCGAGCAAACATGGAAACAAACAGAATGGATGGATGAAGAAATGAAATCTGTACAATACTTCGACGAAATCGTCGGGGTGAAAGTAAAGGTTTAAATAAAAAAAGAAATCCCCGGTATTCATTTAAGTCCAGGGATTTCTTTTTATTTTTCACAGCAGCATGGACAATCACATTCTTTTTTCGTCTTGCACGTACAGCGTTCACAAGGACATTCTTTCGTCACCAAGAGATACACCTCCGATTATGCAATATGTTATTATCCATCGTTACCAAAATACTGAATTCCATACATATATGAGAGTGAATACCTTTTAGACGGTCATAGCACGTGAATTTCTAATGATTGCTTCGGGGAAAATTTACAATTAAGACAAAACGATATCCATTTGTTTACAAATAAAAGAGAATAAGGTAATATATGTAATTGTAGGAACGAATGAATGGGGAGGAATTGTAGATGAAAAAATTGATGTTACCCTTTTTCTTGCTATCTATGAGTTTATTAATCGCTGCGTGCAGTAGCGATGAAGGTAGTAAAGAAGAAAAAGAAACAGAAACTGAAGCAACAGAGGAATCAGCAAAGTCGGATGAGATGGATATGAAAACCGCTCTATTAGACTATCAAATGGAAATCATCGATACAGTGAATGCAAATGACTCTGCTATCTACGCATTTGAAACAGCCAAGGCAAAAGAGGAAGAAAAGCCAAGCGCTGAAGAGATTGCAAAGATGAAGACCGATGCCGAGGCAGCGGCTAAAAAAGTAGCAGAAGATGTGCATGCACTTGAAGTACCGGCTGCTCTCGATGCCAAGAAAGAAGAGATACAAGGTGCACTTGATGACCTTGCAAAATCATATGAAACTAGAGCTGCCAACCTTTCAGACGAAGCAAACGCAGAATACGCAGAGTCGGATGAACAATTTGCGTCATTTGAAGAGAAAATGGCCGCTGTTTACGAAGAAGCTGGTTTGACTAAGCCAAGCTTTGCAGCCGATATTGTAGATTGATAGGGGAAAACGGTTAGCATTCTAAAAAAGACTTGATTTAGATTTCCAATTAGAGGCTACACCCAGATTTTTGACTCATTCGGGAGAAACCTCGGTTTCTCCCGATTTTCAGCAAAGCTGAAAAGTAGCCTATGTGTAAAGCAAGCCTGGATCAAATGCATTTGATCCAGGCTTGCTTTACACATAGGCTAAATGAGTCAAAAATCGTGATATTATCTATATTCTCAATCGTGATATTATCTATATTCTCAATCGTGATATTATCTATATTCTCAATCGTGATATTATCTATATTCTCAAAGGACAGGACTGACTAAACAGTCCTATTTTTTTTGCCTTCATAAAAGTTTGCTCCAGGAAACATTGTTAACTGCTGCTTATTAAGATTGCTTCACTAAAGAAGGTTGCTATAGACCCACATTGGGATGGGTTGCTATGATATTCAAGTACATAAAAGGTGTGGAGGATATGAATGGTGAATCAAGAAAAATATGATCAGTTAAAGCTGGGTGAGCGTGGGGCAATCATTAGTATCATTGCTTATATTATATTAGCTATTATGAAATTTTTTATCGGCACATCTGCCGGCTCTGAAGCTTTAAGAGCAGATGGTCTGAACAATGCGACAGATATCGTTGCTTCCATTGCAGTACTGATTGGCCTTAGATATTCGAGGAAGCCCGCAGATCATGATCATCCATACGGTCATTGGAAAGCAGAGAGCGTGGCTTCTTTGATAGCTTCGTTTATCATGATGGTCGTAGGTATCCAGGTCCTGTACAATGCCATACAGTCTGTTTTTGATGGAAAGACGCAATCCCCGGACCTTCTTTCCGCTTGGACCGGTATAGGTGCAGCGATAGTCATGTACCTTGTATATAGGTACAACAAAAAATTAGCACAGAAAATCAATAGTCAATCCCTTATGGCTGCAGCTAAAGATAACCTTTCAGATGCATGGGTGAGCATTGGTGCCGTTATCGGCATTCTTGGAGCTCAATTCTATCTTCCTTGGTTAGACCCTCTTACAGCAGTCATTGTCGGCCTTCTGATCTGTAAAACCGCTTGGAACATATTTATGGAAGCCTCTCATTACCTAACGGACGGGTTCGATGAAGAGCTTATACAATCGTATGAGAAAACGGTCCTCGATCTCCCTGGGGTGAAAGGCGTAAAAGATATACGGGCAAGAAATTACGGGAATAATACGGTTGTAGATGTAGTGATCCTTGTTAGATCTACTCTGGATATTAAAGAGGCACATGATATATCGAGTGAGGTTGAGGGTGAGTTGAAGGATAAGCACGAGGTCTATGACGTACATGTTCATGTGGAACCGAATTAATGTTATCAAAATTCATGGTTTCATCAAAACATTGAGTTTATTGCTACCCTGCTTAAAGAAAGAAGGACCCAAATTCGGGTCCTTTTTTTTAGAATGAAACCCATTCTAAAATGGTGAATTTACGGGTGGGTCTATATAAAAAACCTTCATGCAATGGGTGAATAGCTTGGATGATAATGGTAAACTAGAAGAATAATTGAAACCAATCCTTCCATTATACGTATAGATTAGTAAGAGGTGATGAACATGACAGGATTGATAATCATATTGTTAGTGCCGATTATTATAACCATAATGGCTCTTAACCTATCAAGCTCTTCAAAACGGGACTATCGAAATGGAGATGGGGGTTACATTGGCTCCTATGATGGAAACCAAGATCAAGCAGGCTGCGACAGTGGATTTGATGGTGGAGATTGCGGTGGAGGTGGAGGTGGAGGGGAATAGCCGTCCCTGCTAATTCTTCATTGAAAGTCAGTATACATAGGAGATGAACACCATTAGACGTTATTTTATTCATAATCGAGATCTACACATACATGTAACTGAATGGGGAAAGCCGGATAACCCAGTGATTTTCTGTCTTCACGGCTTGGGAAGTACAGGACTCAGCTTTATTGAAGTCGCGCATGATTTACAGGAAGAGTTCAGGATTATTTCCATTGATGCACCGGGGCATGGAAAGACCTCCCCGTTTACCCATGCTCAACATTATGAAATGGAGAACATGGCCGATTGGCTGGAAGAGGTAGTCGGTATACTTCAATTAAACTCTTTATATTTCTTATCACATTCATGGGGTAGCTTCGCCGCTCTTTTTTATGCTGCCAAATATCCCGAGAAGGTTAAGGGCTGCATCTTGATTGATGGAGGCTATCAAGGTAAACGTCATTCGGAACAGACGGTTGAGGATGAAGTTGCTTATTATGAACAAGACTTTGAACAGGTTTGGGAAACATGGGAAGACTTCCTCGCACTCGTTCAGAGCGAAACGCTACACTGGTCTTCTATGAAACTTGAAGCAGCAAAGGATCTTTGTCTTTATCAAAATCAAAGATATTATTGGCATGCCCGCGGGGAAACAGCCGCTCACTTCATTCGTGCCATGCACAAGGACGAGGCAGAGGGAATTTACCACAAAGTAAAAGCTCCTGTTTTGTTATTACGGGCGACTCTCCCAGTGAGTATGGAAGCACAACGTTTAAAAACAGCTGCCATTTTCAAGGAAAAGACCCTTGGGGAAGTGAAATGCATTCCAGGAACGACTCACCTTCTTCATTGGGACCGACCGGATGTTGTAGTAAATGAGATAAAAAAACGGTGGAAATAAAGAAAAGAGGAGGAAGACAACATATGATTCGATTAAGACCTATGACAGAAACCGAATACCGTGAATGGGTAAAGGACTCCATTAAGGAATATGCAGAAGAAAAAACCAAAGCAGGAAACTTTAAAGAGGAAACTTCATTGTTACAGGCAGAAGAGGAGTTCAATACATTATTACCGGATGGACTTCAAACGATCAATCACCACTTATTCACTTTATATCATGAAGAGAACAAGGATAAAGTAGGGACCTTATGGGTTCATGTGAAAGAAGAACAAAAAGAAATTTTCATCTATGACATAAAAGTCCTTGAGAGCAAAAGAGGATTAGGATACGGGAAGGCAGCCTTATTGGCACTTGATTCGTATGCACGGAAAATGGGACTTTCAAAAATTTCCCTTCACGTATTCGGCCACAACAAAATAGCCCGTTCCTTGTACCAAAATTCAGGATATGAAGTAACGAATGTGCTAATGTCCAAACTGCTCTAAGAGAAAAAGGCACCTGTTTATAAGGTGCCTTCTTCTACGGCAAGGAGGAATTTCTAATGGCAGATCAAAAGGGAACATACACTTACGAAAACAGTTATTTCTTTATAGGGAATGCAGAAATCTTTACCACCATTCTCATTCTATTCATCGTATCCCTTTACATATTAATAAGGAAAAGAAAGTAGTGGTTGCCATTAGAAATGTTGCATATGCGCAATTAGAAGATTTGGAATCGATAGTCGCAATCGATCATCAAGTTATCGGAAACGATCACAGACGGGGAGAATTCGCGCGAGCTATCAAGGAGCAAAACTGTTTAGTGGTAAAAGAGGATGAAACAAAAGGCTTTCTACTATATAATACTCTCTTTTTTGAGCACATCTTTGTTTCTCTTATTATTATTGCACCTGAAGAAAGAAGGAAGGGATATGCCTCTTGCCTATTGCAACATTTTGAAAAGATTTCGCCGACCGGCAAGATTTTTTCATCTACGAATCAATCAAATCTGGAGATGCAAATGGTATTCAAGAAAAATGGATACGCACCGAGTGGTATTATCGAGAATCTGGACCCAGGGGATCCTGAATTGATTTATTTTAAACAAAAGGAGCATTGACATGGACCGAACACTTCTCATAATAGGTTCTGCCTTTCTTATTGTAAGCGGAACACTTTATACGCTCGAAAGAATGAGCGCCTCCATCTTCTGGGCGGCACAAAGAGTGGGAGGAGGGGAATGGCCGACGGTACCGGATATGCCATCACTCTTTGATAATCTATTTGTCGCGTTATTTTTGGTTAGTGGCATTGTATTTTGTATATTATCCATTAAGGTCTGGGTACAAGAACACTTTGAAAGAAAAATATAGTATTAAAAAGGAGGGGAAAGATGAATGGGTATCGTTTTAGCTATTTTCCTTCTAATCTTTTCATTTGATTTTACTAAGTTCCGGAAACAGAACCAAACGATGATTGAACAGAACGAAAGAATTATTTCACTACTCGAGGACCTAAAAAATAAAAATGCATGACTGAAAAGGCTCGCAGCTGTTTGCGAGCCTTTTCTTTATACAATTGGGCCCAGTACCAGCGTTCGTGTAACCAGGGGCAAAGTAGATTAATACATTATCTGAAGCCTTTTCTCCAAAGGCTTTTTTTATATGCAAAAGTTCGGTACACTTTTCATTGTAGGTACAAATATTAGGAGGCTCATAAAGTGAAAAAAGTTTGGAATCTGGAGGAACTAATTGAACACTTCACAATTATTCCAGAAGAGTCAGGTTTAATTGGGAATAAACATGGTGGAACTCGACTTGGATTTGCGGTTACCCTGAAATTTTTTCAATACAAGGGTCGGTTTCCAAAGGGCAAACAAGAAATTAGTATAGATGTTGTTCAGTATATAGCCAAACAAGTCGGCGTATCGGCTGATTCGTTAAAGCAATATGATTGGGAAGGTCGGACAATAAAATATCATCGTGCACAAATCCGTGATTTCATGGACTTCAAGGAGATTACTTCTGAAGATATGGAACGATTAAAATCCTGGCTACAGGCCAAAATAATTCCAAATGAAATGAATATAGACCGCATAAGAGAACTCGCCTTAACTCATCTTAGACACTCACATCTAATCCCCCCAACCGAAGATCAACTTAATAGAAATATTAAATCAGCCATTTATCAATTTGAAGAGAACATATCCCAGTCTATTTTCACAAAACTTTCCTGTCATTCAAAGTCTAAATTAGATGATTTTGTACGTACTTGGTCTAATGATGAGAAAATTAAAGAGGATCAAACAATACTTAGTTTTCGAGAACTCGTATCTGATCCTGGACGGATCGGATTAGATAGTTTATTGAAAGAAATAGAAAAGTTACAAATCGTGAGAGACATACAACTTCCTAAAGAATTGTTTTCAGAAATACCACCAAAGCTACTTAGAAATTATAGGCAGCGTGCGGTTTCTGAAGACATTAGAGAATTACGTAGACATCCCGAGAATATTAGATACACTCTATTATCAGCATTTTTTTGGAGTAGAGGAAGGGAGATAACTGATAATCTAGTTGAGCTACTTATACAAATAGTTCATCGTATAGGTGCAAGAGCAGAAAGAAAAGTAGAAAAAGAATTCTTACGAGATTTCAGAAAAGTTAATGGAAAAACAAATGTCTTGTTTCGTTTAGCCGAAAAGGCTGTGGAACAACCAGACGGAATAGTAAGAGATGTATTATTCCCCGTTGTAAGTGAGGATACCCTTAAAGAATTAGTAAAGGAAATGAAGCATTCCGGACCAATGTATAAACAAAAGGTTCATACTGTAATGAGGTCCTCTTACAGCTCTCATTACAGAAGGATGGTTCCCTCATTATTGGGCATTTTAGAATTTCGTTCAAATAATGAAGTGCACCGTCCCGTCATTGACGCAATTAGTCTCCTTCATCAGTATAAGGATAACAAACAGTACTCTTATAATGAGATGGATTTTATACCTATAGAAGGAGTTGTTAAGCAAGCTTGGATTGATACAGTTCTTGATAAGGAAAGCAATCGTATTAATCGAGTGAATTATGAAATTTGCGTCCTCCAAGCTTTAAGAGATCGACTCCGTTGTAAAGAATTATGGGTAGTAGGTGCCGACCGGTATAGGAATCCAGAAGAAGACTTACCGAAAGATTTTGAACAAAATAGAATACATCACTATGAGGCATTACGAAAGCCACTGAATGTACAAACACTTATTAAAGAACTTAAACAATCTATGCACACAGCTCTTGATAAATTGGATAAAAGCGTAAAAAGCGATTCTTCAGTACGAATTTTAAGTAAGGGGAATGGATGGATTTCAGTATCCCCTATACAACCTCAAAAAGAGCCAGTAAACCTTAACCTCATCAAAGCAGAAGTAATGAAACGCTGGCCCATGACAAATCTCTTAGACATATTAAAAGAGACGGATTTAAGAGTACATTTAACCGATATGTTCCAAACATTAGGAAATAGAGAAATTTTAGACAAAGAGACTCTTCAAAGAAGACTTATTCTCTGTCTTTATGGATTAGGAACGAATACCGGCTTAAAAAGAGTTGCTGCCGGTGATCATGGGGAAAATTATAAGAACTTACTATATGTAAGGAGAAAATTTATTCACAAAGAAAACCTTCGTCAAGCAATATCAAAAGTCACTAATGCAATTTTAGATAATAGAGTAACTGAAATATGGGGAGATGGTACCACTGCATGTGCATCTGATAGCAAGAAGTTTGGTGCATGGGATCAGAATTTGCTTACAGAATGGCATATTCGCTACAGGGGACGCGGTGTAATGATTTATTGGCATTTAGAAAAGAAATCAACATGCATCTATTCTCAATTGAAATCATGCTCATCTTCTGAAGTTGCTTCTATGATTGAAGGGCTACTTCGACATTGTACAAACATGGAGGTAGAAAAAAATTACGTTGATACACATGGACAAAGTGAAGTAGCGTTTGCCTTTTGTCACTTGTTAGGGTTTCAGCTTATGCCGAGGTTTAAAGCCATCCACGCTCAAAAACTATACCGCCCAGACAATGGAATACAAGAAGCTTTTTCCAATTTACAACCTGTATTAACTAGACCAATTAATTGGGCATTAATAGAGCAACAGTATGATCAAATGATTAAATACGCTACTGCTTTAAAGTTAGGTACTGCTGAAACGGAGGCTGTACTGAAACGTTTTACACGGAACAGTGGTCATCCAACGTACCGTGCTCTAAGTGAACTCGGGAAAGCAATGAAAACCATTTTTTTAAGTGAATATTTGTCTTCAGAAGAGGTTCGGAGAGAAATCCATGAGGGACTGAACGTCGTTGAGAACTGGAACTCCGCAAATAGCTTCATTTTTTATGGGAAAGGAGGTGAAATTCAAACGAACCGTATGGAGGATCAGGAAATTGCTGTGTTGGCTCTACACTTAATTCAAAACTGTCTAGTCTACATCAACACATTAATGCTACAAGAAGTGCTATTGGAGCAAGATAAGTCACTGCTTCAGAAACTAGTACCGGAGGATTTTAGAGCCCTCACCCCATTGATTTATTCGCATGTAAACCCTTATGGAACTTTTAGATTGAACATGCAGGAACGACTATCTTTCCAGAGAGCATTTAAAGTTTGAACTAAAAAATATGATAGAAAGAGAACATTAACGACTCACACAAATGGATATTATCCTTTCTATATTATAACTCTTTAAATCAGGTATATTTAGATTCCCTAACTTTATTACTAAATGGCACCCGTATAATTTCTATAAAATTACTTTTTTTGAAATAAATGAAAAAACATAAAGGGATTTACTTTAATGAGTCGAATTAATTTAGTAATATATATTTTGATGGAAAGGGGGAGATATTCTGCTAGATTTTAAGGTATTTTATTATTTACCTCTAGTAATCTTATATTCTGTAGGGGTAATTCTTTTGTATTTTTCAGGAAAAAGAAACTTCAACCTCTTCAGTCACCTGATTAACATTACATTTCTTCTTTACATCCCTTGGTTAATGAGCATAACACTTTTTCCAATTCCAATTGATTCAAGATTGATTCAAAGTTTAATAGAAACAAATACTGCTGCAAGCAACAACTTTGTACCTTTCCAAACAATTTCTCAGAGTGTGTTAGGAGCCTTTCGACAAGATTATTTTTTGGGATTTGCTAAGGTAATCCTAGGAAATATAGTAATGATGATCCCTATCGGGTTCTACCTCCCATTGATTAGACCAAACCTTCATTCAAGAAGAAATATCTTTATTTTGGGTTTCTCTGCGGCCATTAGTATGGAAATTTTACAAAAAATAATTTCTTTAGTCGTTAATGTCAGTTATAGAAGTTTTGACGTAGATGATATCATCTTAAATACCATTGGAGTCTTAATAGGTTCAATTATTTTAAAGTTAGTTAACCCGTTAATTAAGAGATTAAAAGGTTACCTTGATGATAATCAATCTGAGACATTTACTTATTAAAAATGGAAGGAATTAAAAATGAAGAAACTCAAGAAAATCATAACTGTACTATCGTTAGTAGCAATACTTTCTGCCCCTGCTGCGTCAGTATTTGCATATTCGCATAATTACGCATTTGACTTTAAATATAAGTTGAATTCCAACATTTATTATTTAGACCCTGGCACAAAAAATAGAATATACATTGAAAATGACGCTAATGGTGGAGCTGGTGTATACTATTTTGATCTGTACAAGGGAGATAGTTTTGGTAGCACTTATCTAGGGACGTCAAGTTTCCCTAGAAATGGTAGGGGCTATGTAGACCTTCCTGGAAAAGGAAGTGGAAAGTATTGGTTTACACTCAGAAAATCCGATGATGGCGCTTATGTTAAAGGCAATGGAGAAATTGCTGACTATGATTTTAATTAAACACTTGAAGTCAATCCCGAAAATTGGGATTGACTTTTTTGTACTACCTTAACTTTTATGGACATACGTATCTAAGGGAGGTGTATTTTTATGGAAGTTAATTCAAATAAAACTTTCCTTTTTTTACTGTTGAGTGTATATATATTTTCCATTCTTTTTTTGAGTTTATTCGGTGTAACTGGAAGTCTGCATTTTATTAAGGTATATGATGTTTCTAATAACTTTATCCCCTTTCATACTCTAAGTGACTATATATTTAACTTTAATAAATACAATTTTGATACCTGGTTCTTTAATACGTTTGGGTTAATCATTGTTTTCATTCCTATTGGATTTATATTCCCCTTCCTGGTTAAACAGTCAAGGTCCTACTTTGGAGTAGTTCTTATATCTTTGTTAATTAGTTCAGCGTTTGAGACGATCCAAAGTCTTACCAAATATGGTGTTTTTGATGTAGATGACATTTTACTAAGCATAGTAGGCGGTTGTTTAGGATTAATGTTTTTTATAAAAAAGAAAAATAAGGGGTCCCGGTAGCAAAACGCGGAAAACTTACGCTAAGGAAAAATTCGACAAGATACAAGCTGTACTTTCTACTCTAAGAAAGCACAGTTTTTTTTATTTTTTAAAAGGGGGTGACGTCAGGTAATTAAAATAAAACGTTTAGTAAATTAACTCTTGAGTTATCCTTTTTGCTCTACTCCTGATTTTATATAATTTTTCCGACCAATATATTTTTAATTGACATTGGAAAATGACAATCATCAACACAATAACACATATAAAAACCTAAATATTTGTAATTATTTGAAATAAAAAGAGGGATTACCAATTATTAAGAGAATTTATCATTATATAAAATAATAATAGGGATGTGGGGAAATGGAAAAAAGAATGCTTTCCGTAATATTATGCTTTGGAATCTTATTCTCAGTACATGTCGTATCTCCCTCTAAGGCATCAGCTGCTGGCGCCTGCTTAACAGACAAAACAGGATTAACTGAATTTAACGGATTAAGTAATGTAGATTTGTTGGCTCGATTAGTTTATTCAGAAGCAAGAGGAGAATCTTACTCAGGAAAAAAAGCTATTACACAGTTAGTTATAAATAGGCAAAATAAAAACCTATCGGAATTTGGAGGGAGTAGCCTTTCTGGCGTTGTATTAAAATCCCCTGGAGGATTCGTTGGCATGACTACTTCAAGCGCTAGGTGTCCCTCAACTTCTACTCAAGGATGGCAGGATAGCCTAACAGCTGCAAGTTACCCTGGTACAGATATCATTGGCTACAGTTTATGGTTTAATACCAATTCTCTATTCAGTCAGCAAAGCCGCATAGGCTCTTCTGGATATTTAGAATACAAATTCCCTGGAACCAGTACATATAAAAGAGTAATGGAGAAACATGTAGTAGACAATCATACCTTCTTTAGAATAATTGGGTATTAGTACAAATAAGGAGGTGCCGTAAAAGACTATATTACGGCACCTCCTTATTTAATTTATTGGTTCAAATTTAATTTCTTTTGCTTGATACAAATTTTTATTCAAAGTATAAGTAATAAAAATCTCCCCTATATATCCTCCAGAAGGTGATATTGTTGCTCCAACGATAGCCACTAACTTATCATTAATAACTTTATATTTAATTACGCTTCCGAAAGCAATATTTGAAAATAAATGACTCGGCTTAATCCCATACTTGTCAATATTAACTTTGATTTTTTTATTTTGTACGTCAATTATCGCTTCATTTTTAGAAAGTGTGGTAGTTACATTCTTATTTATAACTTTAATAGGGTCTTCAACAACCTTTTCCGTAAACCTATTATTATCTTTGTGGAAAACATGGACTTTCTGAATCACTACCTCACTGCCGTAATCTGTGGTTAAAACAACGATTAATTCCTTATTTTGATCGTGATTAAGGTCCGTGAAGTAGAGATGTGGACTATAAGTTGGATTTGATACGTTCACCCAATCCGGAAAAAATAAAGTATCTTTGTCTATTTGGAGTTTAAAATCAGTTAATATCCCTTCTTTTTCTGATGCATATAAATTGA
Organism: Bacillus sp. NTK074B; assembly: GCF_017303375.1. Lineage (GTDB taxonomy): Bacteria > Bacillota > Bacilli > Bacillales > Bacillaceae_B > Rossellomorea. Next base: position 61,941 of record NZ_JAFKOH010000001.1, read on the forward strand.
CTTTTGCATCAGGTATACTACCTATAAGCTGCTTAGATGATTGGTTTACTTGTTTACTTCCTTCAGTTGCAGATGAAGCCAAAGGAAAAAAAACAAATATGGTAACTAAAGCGATAGTGTACTTTATAAGTTTTTCCATAGTGATCTTTACCTCACTTATTTTTTATTATTGTCTATAAGTGTCTTACTTTTTATGCACTAATATTTCATTGATTTAATTTACAAATTATAGAGATATTAAAGTAACGTTTAAATTCATTTTGTAACAAATACGAACATTTTTGTTACAAAATAAACAATAAGAATGGTAAGTTGACTAACGTATATACATACCGTAACAAAAATATGTAACAAATTAAAATTGTAACATTACCTCCTCTGACCTATTTTGATACAATATATGTGGAGAGGGGTGTACATAAATGAAATTTGGTTACATGCGTGTTTCCACAGTCGAGCAAAATTTTGATAGACAGAAAAAACAATTAGAAGAATTTGGATGCAAACGCATTTTCTTTGAAAAAGTAACGGGTACAAAGCGAGAACGTCCAGAGCTTAACCGTATGTTGGATTTTTTGCGAAAGGAAGACACTGTTGTAGTAACAGACTTAACAAGACTGTCTAGATCTACAAAGGACTTAATTGAAATCACTGATATGATTTCAAAAAAAGGTGCTCACCTTAAAAGTCTAAAAGAATCTTGGCTAGATACAACGACAGCTCACGGGAAAATGCTTTTTACAATTTTTGCTGGTATTGCACAGTTTGAAAGGGATCTAACCTCAGAGCGAACCAAAGAAGGAATTATGGCGGCAAGAAAACGGGGAAAGCATCCAGGAAGACCAAAAACTGATGAAGAAAAAGTTCAATATGCCATCTACTTAATTGAAAAAGGTCTTAGTCGAACAGCAGCTGCTGAAAAAGCTGGTATATCTCGGATGACACTCTATAGAAAATTACTACAAGGCGAATAGAACAATATTTATTACAGAAGGCAAAGTATCTGTTGATTCTACTTTGCCCCTGGTTACACGAACGCTGGTACTGGGCCAATTGAGATGTAATCCTCATCCACGCTTTCAACCCCCTGGTCAAATGTCAGCTTGGTCTTGAACAGAAACCGTGATCCTGATTCAAAAGAAGGGAGTTTACCGGGTATACGGTAGGTAAAGGAAAGTTTATTGCGTTCTTCCGCACGAATGATGTCCGATTTTAATACAGTAGTCGAATCAATGCGTTTTTCTTCTTTCCCATTTCTATCGATCATAACCAAATCACATTCTACACGCTTCAGTTTTTGTTCAATAATTCCGCCTTCTAAAAAGAAATACCCATGCAAAAGTTCTCCTTGTTTAAATGATGATTTGGGTAAGACCAAATCAATTTTAGCCGAACCTATACCGAAGAGGGTCATGTATTTCCGCAAAATCATTAGGCATTCTCCTTATTGGTAGAAGTATATTTCATGTCTATTTTTTTCTCGATTTTATCTATTTCTTGTTGATCGCTCAAAATTTCTTCTTTGTTTTGTTCTATTAGTTGCGAGAAGTTTGTTTTTAATTTTTTCATGTTCCACTACTTCCTTTCAAAGTGAAGTGATAAAGAAAAAGACCTTTACCACATGTGGTAAAGGTCTTAAATGAACATATATAAGCCTTCACCAACTGGTAAAGGTCTCGCTAACAACATTGTTGTCAATAAAGCCGAGAGTGTGCACTCTGTAATGACGACCTTATTGTTACAGCTACTCCCCTTTAGGAGAATATTAAATTATGAGACCATCATACTTCAAGGGATGGTGGTTGTCAATGAATAGAAAGGAGTGGTGTCCAAAAGAAAAGTCATACCCCGTGCAGGAATCCACATTATTGAAAGAGAAGTAATGAATAGTAATGTCACTGAAAAGGAGATGTTCAAATGTATGAATTGAAAACGAAGCAAAATGATAATAGCGTACTTGAGTTCATCGAAAGGATTGACAATCCTAGAAAAAAGGAGGAGGCATATAGCCTTCTCGACATTTTCAGTGAAACGACCGGATGCGACGCTAATCTGTGGGGACCAAGTATTATTGGATTCGGCTCATATCACTACAAATATAAGACCGGCCACGAGGGGGATGCACCACTGGTGGGCTTTTCACCCCGCAAGGCGAAGATAAGCCTTTATTTTGCGACTGGTGACCCGAATAGGGAAAAACTTTTAGATGCTTTTGGAAAACATACATCGGGCAAAGCCTGTGTGTACATAAACAAAATGGCTGATATAGATGAATCTGTGTTAAAGCAATTGATCCTTCAATCAGTAAACTACCTTAAAACGGCGTATCCGGAAGATCATTAGCATGTTTACCAGGAATTAGTCTCTCTCTTATGAGTCTAATTCCTTATTTTTTTATGAGGAAGCTTTAAATTTGTATTCATTAGTAATCTCCTATATTATTAATCTTGAATTAAAAATATTCTAATTCAAGATAGTTGGATGTTATCCTGGACTGGAGTAGTAGAATTTCACATTTAGAAAGGGACGATTTACATGACAAAGGTTTTATATATTACAGCTCATCCCCACGATGACACACAGTCTTATAGTATGGCTGTAGGAAAGGCATTTATTGATTCTTATAAGGAAGCAAACCCTACGCATGAAATTGTTAATGTTGACTTATATAAGGAGAACATTCCACATATCGATGCAGATGTATTCAGTGGATGGGGTAAATTACAATCAGGTAATGGTTTTGAAGAACTGTCACAAGAAGAACAAGCAAAAGTGGGACGACTGGGTGAATTGTCCGATCAGTTTGTTGAGGCGGACAAATACATCTTCGTTACACCATTTTGGAATTTCTCATTCCCACCTGTAATGAAAGCTTATATTGACTCTGTATCCGTTGCTGGCAAAGCCTTTAAATATACAGAACAGGGTCCTGTAGGGCTTCTGACGGATAAGAAGGCTCTACACATCCAAGCACGTGGAGGAATTTATTCAGAGGGACCTGCTGCCGCGATGGAAATGGGCCACCGCTACCTTGAAGTGATGATGCAATTCTACGGCGTCCCTTCATTTGAAGGATTGTTCGTTGAAGGACATGCTGCAATGCCTGATAAAGCAGATGAAATCAAAGAAAATGCGATTGCAAGAGCAAAGGATTTAGCTCAAACGTTTTAATAGAAGGAGAGCCAGCGTGTTGGCTCTCTTTTTTATTTTTCAAAAAATGAAACTTCACCAGACGTTCACCCGTAAACATACAAGGGAGGTGAGTATGTGAAAGATCAAGTGTTTATGGATATCAACATTAGTAAGGAAGAGTCACTGGCGGAATTGTTACAAGGAATTGTTTTAAGAAAAAGGGAAGAAGCGGGAACTCATTCGGTTTATGTACAAGAGGTTATCCCTACATATCCTGGTAGTTTTACAATCATTCTTGAAATCGACCGATCCATATATTAATCATATGTAGAATTCTCATTAAAAAAATGACCCTGGTTTCGATACCAGAGTCATTTTATGATGTAACAAGGAGTTTATTCTTTGGAATATTTACCTTTTAATAAACATTTGAGTCCAATAATGGCCGTACGATCCACCTTTCACATACCCAACTCCGATTTCAGTATATGTCGGGGAAAGGATATTTTTTCTATGACCTTCGCTATTCATCCAGGCCTCTACAACTTCTGCAGGCGTTCTCTGACCGGCAGCGATGTTTTCTCCTGCTGCTTGATAAGAAATGCCGAAATCTTTCATCATTTGGAATGGAGATCCGTACGTCGGGGAAGTGTGACTGAAGTAGTTCTTATTAATCATGTCTTCAGATTTGTACCTCGCCACCCTGGATAACTCCCAGTTTTCCTTTAGAGGAGGGAGACCGACTTTTGAACGTTCCACATTGACCAATTTCACCACTTCATATGTATAGTTTTGAGAAGTGGAATTTACACCTGGAATATTCAAGCTTTGACCAGGGTAAATCATATTTGGATTACTGATCTGGGGGTTAGCTGAGATTAATTCAGATACACCCACCTGATTCTTAACAGCAATCTTCCACATCGTATCTCCATATGTAACTTTGTAAGTACCTGCAGCGGAAACCTTGGATGAATTACCAAAACCAAAGACTAAAGTGACAGACAACAATGAGATAAATAAAAGTTTTAAAGTTTTCATAGTTCTATTGAAATATAATTCTGTAAACTTTTAAACAGGTAGTTGTTACCACCAGTATAAAAAGCCCATTAAATCAGAACATAGTAAATATTTCTAGCGTGTCAGACGGTTACTTTTTTATCATGAACTCATCCGAATTATGGTCATAATTGATATAATAATAGATACTAAAGTTGGTCTGATTTGAAAGGAGAGCGTTATATGAAGTCCATTTTATTATTGACATTCGGTGCCGTTCTAGGTTGGGGCATTAGCGGCTTCTTCACGAACGGTTTTGAAACAGATTATCTTTTTATCTTAATCTTGGGTATCGTTGTAGGATACATCATAGGACAGAGGAAGGAGAAAGAAGATATAACAGAGTCTCTATGAATATTGTAGCATTCAAATCACATATCTATAAATAGATAAAGGAAGAGAACTTTCATGAAACCTCTATGTCTTAATGGCTATGAAGTATTCTTATTTGATCTGGATGATACGTTATTCGATCATTCAGAAGCTTATGAAAGGGGAGTTATAAATACCATTGCCAATTTCCCCTTGATATCCAATCTTGATTCAGCTGAATTTTTGCGAATATTCACTTCGCACAATCATAATTTGTGGCCCAAATTTGCCTCTAATGAAATAAGCTTTGAGAGATTCTCCTCCATGAGGTTTGAAAATACTTTGAGGGATTTCAATATAAACATAGACGGCACACCCGAACTTCTACAGCAGATGGTTAAAACTTTCCAGATTTCATATATACAGCAGATACAACCTCAAACCAGAACTCACCGTTTCCTTTCTGATGTATCAAAGTATGTAAAAGTGGGGATCGTCACAAATGGGACGGTATTTAATGCTTACGAAAAGGTTAAGCGACTTGGCCTAGACGATATCTTCCCGGACACCGCGATCATTGTTTCCGAGCGGATAGGTTTCGCCAAGCCGCAAATAGAAATATTTGAACATGCACTGGAACTGTTTAGAGTAGAAGCATGCAAGGCCCTCTTTATTGGTGACAACTATTTCACTGATATTTCCGGGGCAGATTCCATTGGAATGGATACAATTTGGATTAATAAACATGACTATGAATGTCCAGGAAGTGTATATCCGTCTTATACAGTAAAACATTTGCTGGCTATGGAAGAATTAATCTACAGAAAAGAGTGGCTAAGATGAAAAGACCAACAGCGATTGATGCAGCCAAGAAATTCATAGAATTACACTTCCCAACGAGTCAAGCCGCCATTCTCGCAGGGAGTGTTGTAAGGGGAGAAGAGACTTCCACATCAGATCTCGATATTGTCGTCATCCATGAACAGACCCCCTCTGAATACCGCGAATCCCTTATCGAATTCGGTTGGCCGATAGAAGTTTTCGTACACAATCAGCATACCATCCGTCAATATTTTCAATCTGACTGTGAGAGGACCAGACCATCACTGCCAAGAATGGTAGCAGAGGGCATTCCCCTCATCAAACATCCTGTCATCACAGCACTCAAACAAGAGGCGAACTCATTATTGAGGGACGGACCTCCAAGCTGGTCATTACAAACCATTGAAAGGAAGAGGTATTTTCTTACAGATGCTCTCGATGACTTCATCGGATCAACGAATCGGGGGAGAAAGTCTATGCATTGCCAATACAATAGGCGAATCGCTTCATGAATTTGTGCTCAGAACGAATGGTCATTGGGTCGGATCTTCAAAATGGATCATCCGAGCATTAAAGGAATATGATCTGCAATTCGCCAGCGAATATGTAGACGCTTTTGAACAATTCTATCGAAAGGACGAAAAGAACGCCATTGTGAAATTGGTTGATACCGTACTCGATGGCCATGGTGGCAGATTGTTTGAAGGATTTTCGATGGGTAAGAAATAAACTTGATGTACTATAAAAAAAGCCCTTCTGGAAAATTGAAGGGCTTTTTCTGCATGATCATTATATCAAAATCTGAAACTCATCATGATCCACACTATTCACACCATCATCGAAGACCAGGCGTGTGACAAACTTATAGGAAAGTGTTTCACTGCTCGGCGGGAACGTATCTGAAAGTCTGCACGAAAAGTGAATGGACCGTTGTTCATTTGCTTTCATGGTGGATGAACTTAATATGGTATTTTGGTGAAGAACAGATGAACGATCCATGGAGTGATTATACTGAAGGAGGTCCGTTTCGATCCTCTTTAATTTCTGTTCGACCCTTCCTCCGGTAAGTTCATATTCACCCTTGATGACATCACCTGGGCGGAACTCCTTTTTATTCAATACTAAATCAATCTTTGTTGCCCCGATACCGAATCTGCACATCAGTTTACTAAACATAACAGCCATTCAACCTCTCATTCATCTAGTTACCAATTCTACGTATTATGGAGATCTTTGGTTTCAATTATCTGCACCTAATCTACGACTATATTCTAAAAGAAAGAAACCCCATTTGTCTATATTCCTCCTTCGACATATTTCGCGTTTAGTTCTGTTAGCCTTCACTCCACAATTCCTGTATCTAACTACAACACTCATGTAGTAAATTAAATGGAATTTGTTCCATATAGAGGTAGAAAAATAGTCGAAAATTCTATAAAATAGGACTAGAACATTATCATATTTTGGTAAAATACGAGCTTAAAAGGGGTTATTAAAATTGAAGGATAAGAAGAAAAAGAAAAAAACCCATGTCCCATTGAGAATGAATTTACTGTTTATTTCGGTCTTTTTTCTATTTTCACTTCTGATTCTTCGTCTTGGGATTGTGCAAATCGTGCAGGGAAACCATTATGAAGCAGAAGTCGCAAGAACCGAGAATGTCAAATCCCATAATGGAACACCTCCGAGAGGGAAAATCTATGACCGATACCGGAATGTCATCGTCGACAACGTTCCATTGAATGCCATTACGTACACAAGAACACAAACGACGAAACCTAAAGATATGCTGAAGGTCGCTGAGGAATTGGCTGAATTGATTGAAATGGACACAAAAAAAATCACCGATCGTGATCGCCAGGATTTCTGGCTCCTCACACATCCAGATGAAGCCGAAAAACTGGTTACCAAAGAAGAAATAAAGAAGCTGGAAGATGACGAAGATCTTGCAGAGGATGACAGAAACAAAAAAATTTACGAAATGCAGTTAGAGAGGATCACGAAAAAGGATATTGAGTCATTCTCTGATCAGGAAAAAGAAGTATTGGCGATTTTCCGTGAGTTCAATACGGGATATGCCCTCAGTCCTCAGATCATTAAGAATAAGGATGTATCTATGGAGGAGATGGCGAGGGTGAGTGAACGTTTGTCGGAAATGCCCGGCGTTAACGTTACGACCGATTGGGAACGGAAGTATGTGAATGACAGTACGTTGCGGACGATTCTGGGAAGGGTTTCCACCTCTCAACAAGGTCTGCCTAGCGAACTGGTAACAGCTTATAAGGCTCAGGGCTATGCTTTGAATGATCGGGTAGGAACGAGCTATTTTGAGTCTGAGTATGAAAATGTCCTTAAAGGGCAAAAAGAAGAAATCGAATATATTACGAAAAACGGGAGTGTCCTGGACACTCAGCTCGTAAGCGAGGGACATAGCGGAAAAGACGTAGTTTTGACCATTGACTTAAAGTTGCAAAAAGAACTGGAAAAGATTGTTGAAGAAGAACTCAGTAAACAAGCATCCCAATATTGGGAATCTCCTTTTCTTGATCGGGCATTTGTCGTCATGATGGATCCCCATTCAGGTGAAATTCTTTCAATGGTTGGAAAGAAATACGGTAAGGATGAGAATGGAAAGACTGAATTACAGGACTATGCTTTAGGAACGTATACTTCTGAATATGGGGTAGGGTCTGCTGTAAAGGGTGCTACTGTATTGACGGGATATATGACCGGAGCGTTGAATGTTGGGGATGTTTTGTATGATGAAGCGATCGCAATAAAGGGCACTCCGGTTAAAAGATCATGGTTTAACCTTTCTAGAGGGCCAATGTACTTAAATGATATCGATGCCCTTGAAATTTCTTCGAACGCATACATGTTTAAAACAGCTATAAAAATCGCTGGAGGTGTATACAGGAAGGACCAGCCAATTGATATGGATCCAAAAGCGTTTGATACCATGCGAAATTACTATAGTCAGTTTGGACTTGGTGTAAAGACGGGTATTGATCTCCCTGGTGAAGTCGAAGGGTTAAAAGGTACAGAAAGAGAGCCAGGTAAGTTAATGGATTTTGCCATTGGCCAATATGATTTATATACACCTATGCAACTTGTACAATATGCATCAACAATCGCTAATGGAGGTTTCAGAATGGAACCTCATTTAATGAAGGAAATTAGGGAACCAAGTCAGGAAAGGGACAAAGTTGGACCTTTAATTTATGAAAATGATGCTAAGGTTTTAAATCGGATCGATGCAACGGAAAGACAAATTCAGCAAGTGCAGAGAGGATTTTATAAGGTCGCACATGGGAGCCAAGGTACTGCAAATAATTTTAGAAACGCACCATACGATGCAGCAGCTAAGTCCGGTACTGCGGAAGCATTTTACTATAGTCCAGAGGACAAAAGACAATATGATACCTACAACACAACCTTAATAGGCTATGCACCATACGACAACCCAGAAGTGGCTTTCTCAGTAGTGCTGCCTTATTCACACCAAGACAAAGATCCTTACGTTAATAAAACAATCGCTAAAAGAGCGATGGACAAATACTTCGAACTGAAAAAACAATACGAAAAAGACGGCTACTTCAACTCTTCAACCGAAGAGAAAGTACGCAATGCAGATCAGCTTGAAGATCAGGAAACGACAGAGGAATAATGAAAGAGCAGCCCTTTTGAACCAAGGGCTGCTCTTTTATTTTTTCATGGGGTTCTTATTAGTATTTCATCATCATAACATGAAGGGCAGAATCACAGTAAATATATGACCATTTCAAGGACTTTCTTCCTTATTTCCGTATTTTAGATTGACAATGAGAATCATTTTCAATTAAACTTTGTAATTGAAAATGATTCTCATCAAAAGGAGGAAAAGATATGACTTTATCTACTGGGTGCCATTCAGAACAAGATGAGTACAATAGGATTCAAAAACTAGCTAATGAAAAAGTAAAACAATCAGAAACTCGTATCCTCAATAAATTAATGCAGGCCATGATACGGGAAGAACTCATTCAATACACCTATGAAACCACAGAAGAAAATGTAAAGCTCATCTACATAACACCGGTGAAAACAGCTAAGATCACCGTACCCATAAAAAATTCCTACTTCCTTGGACAGTTGGATATCGGAGGTAGAATTACTGTAAAAAAAGAAGGATCTACTACTCAAATTCATACACCGACACAGTTAATCAAAGAACTTTTCCCTAAAGTAGATTCCCGACAATTAGAACTTCTTATAAATGAACTGGAGAACAGTGTGAAAAATGACGCATTGGCATTAACGGCAGAGGAGATGCAGAAGGACCTTTACTCAGGAATAGGGACGTTTGAGTACCTGCACCGACAGTCTTCTAATACTGAGTTCAGTCCGCTTGTTTTCCTGGAGCAATCGGTCATTGAAGGCCACACACTTCATCCATGTTCGAAAACAAGGCTGGGATTAACTGGGGAAGAAGTCATGAAGTATGCTCCAGAATGGAGGGGAGAGGTGAACGTCCAGCCTGTCGCCATTCATAAAGACATTTCGTCTTTCAGCACTGTAAAAGGTGGACCGACCATGACAGAGATTTTATTGAAAGAATACCCTGCCATTGAAATTGGAATGAAGAGACAATTTAAAGAGTTACAGAAAGATCTAAAAGACTACGAAATCATCCCAGTCCACCCTTGGCAATTCGAGCATATTGTAAAGCGTTATTTTAAGGAAGAGTTGAAACAGGGACTGCTTATTCCAGTTGACATGACCATCCCTTCACAGCCGCTCATTTCGTTTCGTTCTTTAGCACCCCATAACCGGAGACATCACCATTTGAAGACAGCATTAAATGTTCAAATGACCAGTGCAAAGAGAATCGTTTCTCCTACATCGGTATGGAATGGTCCTGTAATCTCGGAACTGTTGAATATTGTTTGTATTCACGATCCGGAAATTAAGGAGAAGATACATTTTTTATCAGAATGTGGCGGGGGGCATTATCGTTCTCATCGGATAGAAGCATCTATCAATCTAGAAAAAAACTTGTCCGCTCTTATCAGAGAAAATCCTGAAAATAAGCTGGAGAAAGGACAAATAGCTGTTCCAGGAGCCGCTCTCATTAACACTTCACCAGTGTCGGGAAAGGTACTTTCACTAGAAATCATTGAAAAATGGTCAATAGAAAGAAACGTTTCTGTGGAAGCAGCTGCGGTCCATTTTATTCATGAGTACTCCAATACACTTATTCCGGGACTTATTCATTTAATCGTAAAACATGGAGTCAGTCTGGAAGCCCATCTTCAAAATGCCATCATGATCTTTGAAAACGATTGTCCAAAAACATTGATGATTCGTGACAACGGCGGAATTAGAATATTAAAACATCGCCTTCCATTAGAGTTCCAAGACGGAAGAATCAGTAACAAAACAAACTTACTTACTACAGAAGCTGTTGATCTATATAAAATGTTCTCACATGCAGTCCTGCACAACCATTTAGGCGAAATCATCGTAGGAATTATAAAGGAAACCGGACTTTCCGAAGGACTTCTGTGGGAACAGGTTACGAAAGTCATCCAATCTACAATTGATTCTATAAAAGAAGATGCAGCCCACTGCAAGAATGCATCACAATTCGAACAGGAAATCTTCGGTACAGTCACTTACTTAAAATCACTGATAAAGATGCGTCTATCTGATGTGTTTACGGAAAACGTATATATTAGCGCTCCCAATCCATTAACGCGAAAGGGGAATACTGATGAAGTTACTATCTGCAAAAATCAACTGGCTTGAAGATGAATTAAAATGTATGAGCTACCTGGAAGAAAGGCAACCGCATTTGGTTACACACTTTAAACAGAATCTAAAAAAAGGACGACAGGCGATACTGCATAAATTGGCCGCTTCCCTCTTAAGAGAAAACGTAAACTCACTATACAGCGATTCTGTACAAATTAAGAAAATAGGATCTGTCTATGTCACAAGTCTGTTAAAAGTGTACAAACAATGGGAGCCTTTCCTTCACCAGCTGCAGAACGTTGAACTAAAAGAAGGAATTTCATACAGAATGAAATCCTTCGGTGAGTATATGATCTTATTTCCCATTAAGACCGAACTCGCCTTTCAACGATTCACACTCGAAGGAGACATCGTGTGGATATCTCGGGAATCCCATCATAGTATTCAAACGGCAACCGAGCTAATGAATTTTCTGGGTCTGTCTGAAGAAGGAAAGGAACTGGTTCGTGAACTTGACAATGGTACAGCAAATCAAACACTTAGCTACGCCGCAGAATCGCACTGGAAAGAGAAGCTAAGGGATGACTCTCAATTAACCCCTTATCATTCCACATTCCAGTACATCCAAAATATGAAGAAGGTAGAACCCGCATGGAGTTCTCTCGCATTCTTCGAGCAGATGAGCGTTGAAGGTCACCATTTGCACCCTGGTTCAAAAACCAAAATGGGGATGAGTCCTCAAGAGGTTGCTACATATTCCCCGGAATTCAGGCAAACGTACAAAATTTGCTTTGTGGCGATCCGAAAAGAATGGATAGAATTCACCGAATCAGAACCGTATGTAATTGAAAAGACGTTTGAAGATATTATTCCGCGTTACCATGAATTCATGGAAGAGAACGGTCTGGCTCCTGAACTATTCCAACTCATACCCGTTCATGAATGGCAATTTCATCATGCCTTATACAGTTTATACGAGAATGAAATTGAAAAGGGGATCATCGTACCAATTGATTCAATCAGTGTTGAATGTCATGCTACATCGTCCTTTCGAACAGTCATGCCCATTACACAATCCAATCGATTTGTGAAATTGGCCGTTAACAGTCAGATGACGTCCACGGTAAGATCGATTTCCACTCAAACAGCTCTAAACAGCACCGTTTTTAGTGCTTTAGTGGGTGAAGTGCTCAGTAATGAGGCAGAGTTATCAACCTTTTTGCCACTAGATGAAATCGCCGGATACTCATTCATTTCAGATGACAATGAACAAAGAAGAAATCTGACCGTGGTTGTAAGAGAAAACAGGGAGGAAGAATTGAATGAAGATGAGGTCATGATCACTGGAAATAGCTTGTATGCAACCTCTCCTTTTTCTGAAGATACGATCCTTGCCGAGCTTCTCACAGAATACTGCGCGAATCGTAACCTGTCCATGGGAAAAGGCGCACGATTTTTCTTTAAGGACTATTTATCTGTAACACTTCCAGGCTATCTAACACTGCTAACAAAATATGGTGTTGCACTAGAAGGACATCTTCAGAATAGTATCCCTGTTTTTAAAAGAGGGAAGCCGGTTCGATTCTATTTCAGGGATTGGGGTGGGGCAAGAATTTACAAGAGGCGATTAGAAGAAAGAGGAATGTATCCGAAGTTTTACCCTGAAAGTATCACGTTGACTGAAAATAAGGAAGAAATGTATTCAAAAGCGCACTATACAATCTTCCAGAATCATTTAGGAGAGATTATCCGTCTACTTGTAGAAGCGTCAGGCGTATTTGAAGGGGAATTCTGGACGTTGGTCAAAGAGGCTTGTGACGACATTTTTTCCTCCCTGTCCCATGAAGTTCCAGTAAATGTGATAGAAGATCGTCAATTTTTATATCATAAAAAAGTAAACCACAAAGCATTGACGAAGATGAGATTGAGACCAAGCGCAGGCTATCTTTATGCTGATGTGGAAAATCCATTAGGAAAAGAAGCTGGTTTACATTGAATGATTATCCTGCTCAGCAACAGTTTGCACTGAAATCACCACCCTTTCGAAGATTTTTATACGGCAGTTTCTTCGTACGATGCTCGGACTGGATGGACTTGACCATTCTGAACTGGATTGTGTACGAGTGGACCCATTCACCACTATCCCTTGGGATCTTGAATGCGTGCAGGCTGATCCCTGTTTTCCTTTTTTCCATGTATGCAGGTGGGGTGGCTGACAAATATAATCGAAGGCAATCTCTTCTCGTCATATACAGTGGAATGCTGGTATCGACTCTTTTTATTGCGTTCATCATCGGAGAGCAAGCGTCGTTCATATTATTATTATCCGCTGTTACTGTCCGGTCCGTGTTAATGAGCTTTGAAGTGCCGATCAGAAATGCCTGGTTGGCAGACCTCGTACCAGGCAGTATGCTCGGGAGCGCCATAACCCTGCAAACAACCATTATCAATGTGGCCAGGATGGTTGGACCGGCATTTGCCGGAGTACTTTTGGGATATTTTGCTGCCAGTAACATCATGCTGTGGGTATCAGCAGGTACATTATTGGTCATATTTACCCTATTGACGGTTCCGGGTGACCAAGAAAATACAGAGCAGGGAAAAAAGCGTGAGAGTAAATCCATAAAAGACACCATTCAATACATAATAGGCCAACCTGGCATTCTCGCTGTTTTACTCGTGGCCATCGCTCCCATGATATTCGGATTCCCTTATACGACCATGCTCCCTATTTTTTCTAAAGAGCTGATGAATCTTGGTTCTGCCGGGTTTGGTTTCTTGCTTTCCATATCATCTTTAGGGGCGATTACCGCAACAGGACTCCTTGCATTTCGGCAACCGGTCATGGGAGGGAGATGGCTTATAGTATCAACCTTGGCTTTTGGGACAAGCCTTGTCCTTTTTACCACCTTTAGCGGATTTTATTTAGCATCCGCAGGACTCATGTTTCTTATAGGATTCACCAGTCAGTATTACCGGACATTGAGCAGGATCATGATCCAAATGAAGGTGGATGGGGAATATAGAGGCAGGGTCTTGAGCATCGCCCTCATGGACCGTGGCTACATTCCCCTTGGGTCCCTCTTTATTGGCTGGATTGCAAGCTCATTTGATGCATATGTTGCCGGACTTTCAATGGGACTGGGAACGATTCTGTTTACCATCCTCATAGTTCGCAGCAATCGAAATTTGTGGAAGGAGTAAAGTATGATTTCTAAAACTGTCATGGCCTTTCTTCCTTCGCTTCTGAAGATAAGGAAGAAAGAGCCGATTTGTGCCTATATTTATGATATACATGCATTAAAAAATCATGTTCAGCACCTGAGGGAGACCCTGCCGGGATACTGCGCCCTGTATTATGCTGTTAAAGCGAACCCCGATACATCTATTCTTCAGGCATTGGAAAAGGACATCGATGGATTTGATACAGCTTCTGAAGGGGAAATTGTGAAGGTCCTGAGTCTGTCAGATAAACCTATTATCTTTGGGGCACCTGCCAAAAAGGATAAGGAATTGGAGTATCTTTCTACGGGGGAACTTCAGACCGTGAATATCGAAAGCGAAAGGGATATGCAGCGGCTAAATCGGTTGGGTTCCATGGTAGGAAAGAAGCTGTCAGTGCTCATTCGTGTAAACAGTACCTATCATGTGGCAAACAGTTCACACCGAATGACCGGTGTGCCGACACAGTTTGGAATAGAAGAAGATGAGATTCCGACTCTATTGAAGAAGCTTGTAGAATTCCCTTATCTAGAAGTAAAAGGGTTTCACTTTCATGCCATGAGTAATAACCTGGATGCCCATGATCACCTGAAATTCATCTCATTTTGCAGAGATAGGATGTTAGGGTGGAAGGCCAAGTTTTCACTAGTTTCTGCCACTACATTAAATGCAGGCGGAGGCATAGGGGTAAACTATCATCAACCGGAGAATCCATTTCATTGGGAAACGTTCTCCAGTGGGTTGCATCAAATGGAAGACACATTTACTCATGAGGGGCTGCATCTTATACTGGAGCTTGGACGTTATATGGTAGCCCACTACGGATATTATGTGGCAGAAGTAATGGATATTAAGAAAAATCACGGAGAGCATTTTGCCTTGATAAGAGGAGGGACTCATCATTTACGCCTTCCGGCCGCGTGGAAAATGTCCCACCCTCATACGATTTATCCCGTGGAGAAGTGGTTTGACGAACCACTTCCGCGACCCGGGATCAAGGGAAAGAATGTAACGGTTGCCGGGGAATTGTGTACTCCCAATGACATTTTGATTCGACAGGCGTATGTCGAAAGATTACGTGCAGGGGACCTGGTCATTTTTACAATGGCGGGAGCGTATGGATGGACCATTTCACATCATGATTTCCTCTCTCATTCACATCCTGTCTTTCATTATCTGGATTCATCCTTGGAGAAAAGAAGATTTCCAGAATTGTTGTAAGTTAATTTGAAACTTTCCCTCCTTTCACTCGTATATATAGTAAAGGTGAATTTTCCTAAAGAAAGGAGTGAGTAGAATGCTATGGTGGATCATAGGTATAGCTGTTGGATTTGGAATCATTAGTGGAATCCTCAGACGTAAATTTTCTCAGAATACATTTGAAGCCGGAAATCAACATGAAAGACAGCTCCAGGAAGAAGAGCGCGTGAAGGCGAGCAGCTGGTTTCATGGAGGTCAATAGATGAACATGCCAGGGAGTATTCCCGGCATGTTTTTTTATTCTTTATATAGGGTGAAACTAAGATTAAAACCCTCTTAAGCTGGAACATATGGTAAAATAAGCTAATGTAATACACGTTTAAAAAGAGGGATAACATGTTCGAATCGGAACAGGATATTATCAATTTAGTGAAAAAAGATGCTTGGATGATGAGCATGATTGAAGCCGCCAAGATGTTACATCTGCCAGACTGGTGGATCTGTGCCGGTTTTATTAGATCAAAGGTGTGGATACACTGCATGACTATTCAAATAACACAGACTTACCGGATATTGATGTCGTATATTAAGATCCTTTCTATGAGGCTGAATGGAGGGACGGACCTCCATTCAGCCTCATAGATCAGAGGGAATCCTTATTATTACACGTTTTTCATTCTGAATATTATCATTTTATGAGGTCCGTCCCTCATAAGGGAGGAGCAGGTTATGTCTATTAGGTATTGGTCGCAATTGGGGATTGGGTTGGTTATATTGGTATTTTCGACTTTGGTTTCTTGGTATGAGGGGAGTGCATTACTTGAGGATCCTTGGGAATGGAAATATTCGGCTCCGATCAGTGAATGGATGTATGGGAGCGTTGGTGGTTCAAAGGATATTTCAGGTCTTGACTTTTTTGTTTATGCTGCCAAGTTTTCACCACTTTATCCCGCTTTGATGATTGTAAGCGCAAGCTATTTAATCGTTTTGATCGGGATCAGGTTATTGAATACGACAGGGATCCGTATCTTGCTAGTCATTTTTGGATTGATTGAACTTGGTTTATCATTCATCCTGTCCACATCTCCTACAGCAGGTGGGGAATTACTTTCCTGGCTATTTCTTTCAGTTGGTATACTGATGCTCATACTAGCTGGTACCATTCACTTGCTGCCACTGCACAGAGATAAGCATTTTTCACATCAGTGACAGCTATGAGAAGTATATTTTTATTATGTATTAAAAACCGTAACGTTTAACTGTACGGTTTTATTAAAATAAAGTATACTACTTGAGAGGTGATAACTTGGGAATTTGTATCGAATAGGCGAGCTATCCAAATTAAGCAAAGTGTCCAAGAGGACCATTGATTATTATACGAAGATGGGTTTATTAAAATGCGACAGATCAAACAATAATTATCGATATTATCATGAAGAGACTTTAAATGACCTTAAGCTGATTGAACAGTGTCAACAGATGAATATGACCCTCCATGAAATTAAAGATCGCATGATACTTCTGAAATCCAAGCAGGTGGATCAATCTGTGCTTGAAAAACAGGTCAAACATATACGAAATGAAATGAAACATTTGCATAATGAATTGCATGAAGTGCTACAGGCAATGGAAACTTTAGGGGTAGAAGATCGCAAACGTGTGTTGAAACAGGTCTCCCCACAGGCCCTGGCCTTGTTTCAAACCTTAATGGTTTTTTCTGGTTAATCCAGCATAATAGATAAACAACTACAGGAGAGTGACTTTTTTTTGGACGATATACCACTGAATTCATTAGTATTATTAGGAGCATTAATCCTTTTATCTGCCTTTTTCTCATCGGCGGAAACGGCGTACTCAAGCGTCAACAAGATCAGACTTAAGAACTTTGTAAGTGAAGGAAGAAGAGGAAGCGTCAAGGCGCATTATATTGCTGAGAATTTTGATAAAGCACTGTCAACGATACTGGTTGGGAACAACATCGTGAACATCGCTGCGGCCAGTATTTCAGCAAAGCTTGCAACTGATATTTTCGGAGGGAACACGGGACTTCTCATCAGTACATTCGTCATGACGCTGTTAATTCTCATTTTCGGGGAGATCCTCCCGAAGTCATTGGCAAAAGAAAACGCTGAAACCTACTCCCTGAGCATTTCCGGAGTGCTGTTCTTTTTAATAAAAGTCCTGACACCGATCAATTTCTTCTTCATCAAGTTGAAGGAGTTGGTATCGAAGTTCTTTTCGAAAGATCACGAGATGCCGTCAGTCACTGAGGAAGAGTTAAAAGTAATGCTTGATATTAGTGAAGAAGAAGGAGTCATCGATAAAGAGGAACGGGAATTGATTCACCGCTCCATGGATTTTGATGAAATCCTTGCAACAGAGGTCCTGACACCTAGGATCGACGTCAAGGCCGTGGAAGTGAACCGACCGATTGAAGAAATCAAAGAGATTTTCTTTGAAGAACGCTTTTCACGGATTCCGGTTTATGAGGATCATATCGATAACATTATCGGAATCCTCTCTGAAAAAGAGTTCTTTACTCACTTGATTAAGTTCGGTGAAGTGAACATCCGGGAATTGATTCGTGAACCGATGTTTATATTTGAATCTGTTAAAATCTCAACTCTTCTTACTAAGCTTCAAAAAAACAACGTGCATATGGCGATTGTAGTGGATGAATTTGGTGGGACCACCGGAATTATCACTCTTGAAGACATTTTGGAAGAGATTGTAGGGGAAATCTGGGATGAGCAAGATGAGAAAACACATTCCATGAGTAAAATCAGTGACAAAGAATATAGATTTGATTCGCAATATCAATTGGATGAATTTACTGAGCTACTCGATGTACCAGAGCCTGAAAGTTCTTACCATACCCTTGGCGGGTGGGTCGTTGAAAGCTTTGAAGACCTTCCATCAGAAGGAGACAGCTTCGATTATGAAAACTTAAAAGTGAGTGTCGAAGAAGTGGATAACCGCCGGGTACGGACCATTAAAGTTGAAATTTTAGAAGGAAAAACCGGGGACCTGGTTTAAAATACTTTCCAGATGACAGGCTGAGACGCCTGTTATTTTTTTACCTTAAACGAAAGGATATGTACCATGCGTCAGGAAGTAATGAATGAGGTCCTCTTAAAGGAACTGGAGATTGTCAATAAATGGGCTGAGGATCAGAAGGGACTTTGGTTTTGGGAGAAACTGGGTCGGATTCCATTTATGATCCTTGACCGAAGAGGGACGGACCTCAATATAACCAGGCTAATTCAAGCAGAATTCAGCTTTAACGCATTGTTTCTATTAATTATAGAGATTAATGAGAGGTCCGTCCCTCTCTATAACACAACTATATTTCTAATGAATGAGAATGAAAAAGGGACCTCCAAATCGGAAGTCCCTTTTACTTTATTCTTCTTCAGCCTTATCTTTATTAAACCAAAGTGGCTCATCATTATCCACTTCGCCGTTATAATTAATAAGCAGCTCTTCTCCGGCTTGAATGTCTTTATAGGCATAAAAGTCGAACGTATGATTATCAAAATTGATTTCATAAATCGTGTTCGGCGTATATGAATGGTTAAACAACATTCCATATCCTAATAAGAGTGCTGTGTGATTGATTCCATATTCGAATACATAATCCGCGAGGAATGTTTTCTCAATATGTTCATGTTCCTCGTTAGGATATGGGATGACCGGTGCTTCATGAACCAGTTCCCCTTTGGCTATATCCCTTTTTGCAAAAACTCCACGATTAAGATCGCCGTCGCTGAGAGACGATAGTTTCACTTCGATCATTATGCCACCTACTTTCTAAATCCTTGACTTAGCTAAGCTTGACACGAACCGGAAAGAAAAGCAACACTAAATCTTTTACATCATGATGTTTGAGGATTGACTGTTTACAAAAGATTACCGAAAAAATCCTGAATGCTGCGGGCACTTCTTACAAACCAGCTGGCTTTTTTCACTGATTCGGCTGCATAAACATCCAACCTGTAAGGTGCTTTCTTCTGATCGAAGATGTATTCTGCATCTTCACCGGGTTCGATGACCAATTGCCCGATCTTCTCTCCTTTTTCTATTGGTGCTTCAAGACTGCCGTCTTCGTCGACTTTCATATCATCAAGCTCCAGTGCGGTTTTCACCTTATCTTTCTCCTCGTCTGAAAGGCGGAGGGAGATGGGATTATCTATTTTAATGGAAACTGTTTGATCCTTGCCGTTTGGAACCGGCAGTGTGTGGTCCTTTTTCGTTTCAATGTTATCCAAATTAAAGGTTACACTCTTAAATTCTTTGAAACCATAGTCGAGGAGTTCTCTGGATTGGATAAATCGTTCTGCACTGCTCGGTTGTCCAGTCTCATCCTTCGCATCCAAAATGACGGAAATATAGCGGACCCCATTTCGTTCCGCCGTTCCTGTGAAGGTTGAACCAGCGAAGGGAGTCGTGCCTGTTTTCAGTCCGTCAGCCCCCTTATAATAGTAAGACTTCCCCTTTAAAAGACCATTTGTATTCTTCATAACCAATTCTTCACTCGTACCGGGCCTGAATACTTTAGAGGAGAGACTGGATGTCTCCAATACTTCAGGAAAATCATGGATGAGATAGTAAGCCAGTGTAGCCATGTCTTCGGCTGAAACCATATTTTCATCATCTTCACGCGTACCTTTTGGGTACATGCCCAGCATGTCATAGTTGCTAAGACCGGAAGAATTGACAAAGTGATAATGTTCAAATCCCAGTTCCTTCGCCTTGGCATTCATCATTTTCACAAATTCACCTTCGGAACCTGCCACCACTTCAGAAAGTGCGATTGCAGCACCATTTCCAGATTTAATAACCATGGCATCGTATAATTCCCTCACTGTATACTCTTCATCAGCCCTCAACGGAACATTGCTCAATCCCGGGGCATTGGCTAATTGATATACTTTATCACTTACCTTATACGTTTGATCCCACTTTATCTTTCCTGTGTCTATCGCTTCCAGTACCAGATATTCCGTCATCATTTTCGTCATGCTGGCAATACCCAGCGGTTTGTCTTCATTTTCGCTATAAACAATTTTTCCTGTATCTGCTTCAACTAATATAGCGGCATCCGCCTGAATATCCAAAGTTGATTTACCATGCGCCGTTTGCTGAAATGGCGTCACAGCCATGAATGATATCAGCAAAATCGACAGGCTTTGCTTCACCGTTTTCTTATTCAAACCATAAACCTCCAAAAAACCAATTTTACACAACCACATTATTTTACCACACAAACCTGATATACACCCCAAATCACCGGAACCGTTTCAAATCGTTCATATTATTGTAAAAAACTGTGGTGCATTCAAGGGACGGACCTTCTCTTCACAATTTTGGTTTACCATAATATGAAAGGTAAAGGTCCGTCCCTCAGGAAAATAATTCTTGTACGAGTTCTACCAATCTGGTAAAATCATGTAAATTAACCGTTGGGGGGATAGGGATGATTGTATATCCATTGCTTAGGATACATTCTACTGTAGGCGTGACCGCACCTTCTTCAGGTGTGCCACATGAGCTGCATGATTCACTGAAGAAAGCCATGGCTAAAATGGAAGAAAAGGGGTACTTCATAGAGTCTGGTGAAACCGTCTGGAAGCAGCACAAGGCAAAGTCTGCCCCTGCAGACGAGAGAGCAGCCGAATTAAATCGCATGCTCCAGGACGAGTCGATTTCACTCATCGTTCCGCCATGGGGAGGAGAACTTCTCATTGAAATCCTCGAGTTAATCGATTATGAACAAATCAAGACTAAGTGGGTGCTTGGATATTCCGATATCAGCGCCCTCTTACTTGCCATTACTTTGAAAACTGGGATTGCCACGGCACACGGGACCAACCTCATCGATTTACGAGGAGAGTATACGGATCCTACGACGAAGCAATGGGAAAATGCCCTTTCGACAGAAAAGGGCTCTTCGGTAACCCAATTTTCATCCCAAAAGTTTCAAAAAGAATGGAAGCATGATCAGCCTTCACCTCATGTATTTCATTTAACGGAGCCTACGGTCTGGAAGACCATAAGAGATGAGGACGTCGAAATGAATGGCCGATTCCTTGGGGGCTGCATCGATGTGATCAGAAACCTTATCGGCACTCCGTACGGGGATGTGGCTTCTTTCAGAAAGAAACATCTCGTTGGTGAACCTATCATTTGGTATTTTGAAAACTGTGAGATCAATACAGCTGATCTGCGCCGTACACTCGTACAAATGAAACTCGCTGGATGGTTAGACCACACTTCAGGTTTACTATTCGGGAGAAGTGCCGCTAATACTCCCGTGAATGACTATACAACCGAAGATGTTTACCATGAACTTGAAAATGAATTCCAAATACCGGTTGTATATGATATCGACTGCGGCCATCAGCCTCCTCAGATCACTTTCATTAATGGTGCATATGGGGAAGTGGAAGTGAAGGATGGAAAAGGCAGGATTAAACAAACCTTTAAATAATCCAACCTTACTGTTCTATAGCTGAAAGAGTGACTTACCAAACATGTACAGCGCAAACAGACTAAAGGATATTACACCCATACAATAGAAGTAATAAAAGGGACGCCCAAAACGGAACAGTGATCCATTTTTATAAGAGTGGTCACACTCCTCACTACGAGGAAGCAGACCGCTTTTCTGAAGTGGTGAAAAATTTCCTCAAGGTTGAAAGCCCCACATATATAAGATAAGGAGAAACAAACATGTTTACATACAAACTGAATGACAAACTTGAATTAAGATTATTGGATATCCAGGATGCAGACCGCCTTTTCGAACTGACAAATGGATCGCGCTCACATTTACGAGAGTGGCTCCCCTGGGTCGATTACACTAAGACACCGGAAGATTCAAAGGAATTCATTAAGGCTACCCGAACAGGTTTTGCAAACAATAAGAGTTTGACAACAGCTATCGTTTACGAAAATGAAATAGTAGGTATAGCTGGTTTCAATGAATTGAATTGGTCAAACAATGTTGCATATATTGGTTATTGGCTTGGGGAAGGCTACCAAGGAAAAGGAATAATGACGACCGTTGCAAAAGGATTGACGAATTACGCATTCGACTCTTATAAAATGAATAAAGTTGAAATAGCCGCTGCAGAATTCAACCACCGGAGCCGCGCAATCCCGGAAAGACTGGGCTTCACTGAAGAAGGGAAACTGAGGCAGAGAGAGTGGCTTTATGATCATTATGTTGATCATGTTGTGTATGGCATGCTCGCAAATGAGTGGAAAAAGAAGTGAAGCAGTCCTACAGGCAAGGTGTAGAAGTTCTGGTTTCCTGGGTAGAAGATATCAAAGAGAAAAACGGAAGCTCTGCAGCAGCGCTTTATATTCTTAAAGATAATCAGGTAGTGATGGAGCACTACAGTGGAAAGCACTCTCACCAAAAGCATGCAAGGTACGTGCAGGCTGATTCACAATTCAATGTGGCTTCTGCCCGGAAAAGTTATTTAGCACTTGCCATTTCCTTTGCCATATATGATAAGTATATACATTCTCTTGACGATCCAATTTCCAGATACATGCCCGAGTTGGACTCCAATCTAGTAATGGGAGTGACCATTCGTCACCTTGTTACCCATTCCCACGGTCTCGATGTGGATGAACACGGTCATTGGTTTCGTGAATTCGAAGCAGGAACAGACTGGGCTTATCGAAACACCGGAGTCGATATCATGGCTGAATTGATTCATCGAATATATGGAAAGGGTTTCCCGCAGCTATTAGAGGAGAGAGTATTTTCAGAGATAGGTTTAAAAGAAACCGGTTGGAGGACCAGTGCTGATGAAAAACTTGTAAACATTATTGGGGAAGTAGATGAGCCACCGCTTTCAGGACTTGGAACATCAAATGATGGGAAGGAGAAGAATCTATTCGTTTCCCCTCGTGAATTTGCCCTTTGGGGACAACTGCATCTAGAAAGAGGCCGGGTGAACGGAAAACAGGTTGTTCCAGCTGAAGTGATCGAGATATGTACCTCCGTACAGAATGAAGAATACAGAAATGCTTCCCTTCCTGATAACGGGCTTTTCTGGTATGTACAGGGAAATCCGAGGATAAAAAGTGAATTGGGTGAGCGTGTACCCCGTGGCTCTTATCAGATTCTCGGTGTCACCGGCCCAACGCTCCTTGTTATTCCATCTTTAAACGTTGTGGTGGCGAAGATGTATAATAAACGTTACAACTACGGTGGAAAGAATTATCTTTATTATTTAAGGGAGTTCAGCAACAAAGTATCTGATATATTCTGCTGATCTACATCTCATTTGGTAATACATTTCCATATGGACGGGTACACTATGACTTATAAATGGTCTCGTACTTTTTTGGGGGGGATCCCATGTTTCATATTGTCGTTATGTTATCAGTCTTTCTATGTTCCTTGAAATGGGGATCCTGGAGCAGATGGAAGGAATTCCTTCCCACTATCTATTACTTTGGGTTTTTCAATATGTTTTATCAATACCTCAGTTATACGGTAAAAGCTGTATGGGAACTAAACGGGTTTTTCATCAATATGTTTGTGACCGATACGCTCTATACCATGGTGGCATACCCTTGTCTTGTCGTTCTATTCCTGAGTCATTACCCGGAAGAATGGAGAATCAAGGCCGTTTATTATTTGAAATACATAGGTGTTGCCTTACTAATAGAATGAGCAGCCTTTCAGACCGATTCGATTGAGTATTTTGAAGGGTGGAACTTGTGGTGGACTTTCCTATTTTATTGTATTATGTATCCATTGCTCCGTCTCCATCATAAAAATCCTATCCGGGCATTGCTACTATCAGTATTGGTAATCGCTTTTCTTCTGAGCAGCTTTAATTATCATATATGGTGAAGAATAACTAAATTCATATACTCTAAATATGTACAAAGCCTATATCAAGTGATACACCGCTGTTAATTTCCGTGCAAGACTTCGCTTTCCGCGGGTGTAAGGCAAGCCTCCTCACAGGTTTCGCTCCTGCGTGTTCTCACCTATTCCGCTTTTCCCTTAATACATGGAATAAGCTTTAGCACTGAAAATTAAAAATCCGAGCGAGTATGATTTTCATCCAATCACTCGTTCGGATTTTATTTAGCTGAAATCCTTTTGGCCCAGCCTCTTTCTTTTAGGCTGTTTTCGCAAAGATTGTCGCTATTCTCATACAAACTAATATGTACGATGCTCTGTCATTTAAGTTGTGGTGCAGGAGGGTGAAGGGAACTGCTCCGCTTTCCACGGACGTTCGGCCGAGCCTCCTCAGCACAATTTGCTTCCGGGGTCTCGGCGCGCCCGTTTTCCGTAGGAGTCTACGCAGTTCCCTTCACCCTCTAGAGTAGTAAGTGTCGACAGAGCAAAATAGATCGTGAACATCGGTTGTGGAAGGGTAATGGACGATTAAATAAAATCGTCCACTACAACAAATGAATAAGCAGTGGCATAAGCAAACTCCACATTTTCTTTATGGTTGTAAAACATAGTTGATTCTCGCTGCAGGTGCTCGACTCCGGCGGGAAACGCTGGACAGCACGAAATGCGGAGGCGGCTCGTTCAGCCCCGACAAGCATAAGATGAATGGACTAAGAAGGCGTCCTTTTGCCTTCTTGGGCCATTTAGCTTATGACCTCGAGGGGCTAGCCGCCGTAGCTGGACAGCACGAAAAGCGGAGGCGGCTCGTTCAGCCCCGACAAGCATAAGATGAATGGACTAAGAAGGCGTCCTTTTGCCTTCTTGGGCCATTTAGCTTATGACCTCGAGGGGCTAGCCGCCGTAGCTGGACAGGTGAGACCCCGCAGGGCCTGAGGAGGCTCACCGCCAGCCCCGCGGAAAGCGAGCACCACTCGCTGCAATCAACAGCCACTCGCTACATCCAAAAGCAACAATGTTTACGAAAACAGCCTTTCAAAAAAAAGGAACTGTATCTGGTAGCTTACTCAAGATAAGCATCACCAGTCCAGCTCCTATTATCACTTCTTTTTAGACAGCTTTTCAAAATATAGATTTCGTACAACAAAGGTTTTATAATTCTCCAGTTTTCTTTTCTCAACGGGATGATGATTGATTCCCATCTTTTTAAGCTCCTGAAGGTACCAACCCTTTGAATACTGATATGCCATACCCCAACTCCCCCTAAGACCATTTATATATTATATGCTTGAAGGGGAGTGCAATGACCACTTATCTGGACATTGTTGATAGTTCCTTATACATGTCTTGAATGGTAAACGCTTTTTCGCCCTTATCCATATGTTGGATCATCGTGTCCCTGTTTGCCTTCAGTTCATTGACGCTCGCCATGAAACTCTCTTCGTTCAGATCTTCTTCTTCTAATTTCATCGCATAACCGTGTTTCACGAAGCTATTTGCATTGAGGATTTGATCGCCCCGGCTCGCTTCCCTGGATAGCGGGATCAATAACATCGGTTTCTTTAAGGCAAGAAATTCAAAGATTGAGTTAGAACCTGCCCGGGAAATCACGAAATCTGTCATGGCCAGGTAGTGAGGTAGTTCACCCTTGATGAATTCATATTGACGATACCCCTTTTGAGTTAGGAAGTCATCAACATTTCCCTTCCCACATATATGAATGATCTGGAACTGTAAAAGCAGTTCTTGAAGATTCCCTCTCACTGCTTCATTGATTTTCCTTGCTCCCAGACTTCCTCCCATGATCATCAATATAGGCAGTTCATTATAATATCCCGTTAATCTCTTTCCTTCACTGGCATCACCCGTAAACAATTCTTCCCGGATGATGGCACCGGCGCATAATGATTTCTCACTAGGGAGCGATTTGACCGTTTCAGGAAATGTAGTGAATATCTTTGTTGCAAAAGGAACCGCCAGCTTATTTGCGAGTCCGGGCGTTACATCGGACTCATGAATTGCCACAGGAATCTTCGCTATTTTAGCTGCCATGACGACGGGTACTGAAACAAATCCCCCTTTTGAAAAGATGATATCGGGCTTTACCTTCCGAATGATGGATAGTGCATCAAACACCCCTTTCATCACACGAAAAGGATCGGAGAAATTCTTCCAGGAAAAATATCTTCGAAGTTTCCCGCTAGAGATGCTCTTATAAGGGATATGAGGAAACTGCTCAGTAATGATATCCCTTTCAATCCCGTCTTCCGAGCCTATATATGTTATATCCCAACCCTCTTTTTCAAAGTATGGGATCAATGCTGTATTGACTGTGACGTGACCTGCTGATCCTCCACCTGTAAATAAAATGCGTTTCATCATATGTACTAAGCTCCTAACTCCATAATCTCATATTCATATTACTAACCATTATACACTTTACCAAAAATACAGACGGGATAGAACTACGAATATTTGACATTCGGAGTGAAAGGATCCTTTTTTCCCTGTACCATGATGCTTCTATCCCATATAATCGGCTACATTGCTTCCACTCATGGTGACCAACCGTGATCCTCCGCCAGGGCGAGTCGTCCCCCGACGTTCAGGTAATCCTCTGTGAATACCCGTTAAGAATCATTGCTTCACAAATATATTTCACTCTCTATACTTTTTAAAATATGGTACAGTATGATAGTAATTCATCTGCAATATCCGTAGAAATTCTGGAGGAGTTCAATTTATGAGAGAAACCCATACAATCAAGGAAAAAGTTACACAACTATCCATCATACTGATTCCCATCCTTGTTACACAGCTCGGAATGTTTGCCATGAATTTCTTCGACACGATCATGTCAGGAAAGTATTCTCCCGAGGACCTTGCCGGTGTGGCCATCGGTTCATCTCTTTGGGTCCCGGTCTTTACAGGTTTAAGCGGAATTCTCCTGGCCGTAACCCCCATCGTCGCTCAATTGATCGGAGGCGAAAAAAAAGAAGACGTACCTCATACCGTCCTTCAGGGTGTTTATGCTGCTATTGTATTATCCCTGATGGTTATAATGGTTGGCGGATTCATCCTGAATCCCATCCTGAATGGCATGAACATAGATGTTGAAGTACGTATGATCGCAAAGCAGTATCTGATAGCCCTGTCATTCGGCATGATTCCTTTATTTATCTATAATGTTTTGAGATCATTCATCGATGCACTGGGGATGACGAGGGTCACAATGTTTATTACACTCCTTTCACTGCCGATTAATGTGGTATTTAATTATCTTCTCATATTCGGAAAGCTTGGATTTCCTCCACTTGGAGGAGTGGGTGCAGGTGTTGCCTCTGCCATTACTTACTGGCTCATTACACTCATTGCTTTTTGGGTCGTTCATACGAAAAGACCCTTTAGCCAATATTGTGTTTTCCGGACTATGCACAAGCCTGACCTTTCGAAATGGAAAGAACTTTTCGTAATCGGGGTGCCCATTGGCTTGTCTATTTTTTTTGAAGTGAGTATTTTCTCGGCCGTCACTCTGTTTATGAGCGAATATGATACCGTCGTCATTGCGGCTCATCAGGCAGCTATCAACTTTGCATCTTTTCTCTACATGATCCCTCTTAGTATTTCCATGGCTTTAACCATCGTTGTAGGGTTTGAAGTCGGTGCCAACAGGCTGCGAGATGCGAAGGTTTACAGCTGGATGGGTGTCTGTTTCGCTTTGCTCTTGGCCGTCCTATATGGTGTGATATTACTCGCTTTCCGTTCACAAATTGCTTTTCTGTATTCCGATGATGAGTATGTATTGGAATTAACGGCTCATTTCTTATTGTATGCTGTATTTTTCCAGCTTTCCGATGCGATACAAGCCCCTGTACAAGGAGCACTAAGAGGTTATAAGGATGTAAATATCACTTTTATCATGGCCCTCATTTCCTACTGGGTGATCGGCCTGCCATTGGGCTACTTCCTTGCTAACCACACAGAATTCGGTCCCTATGGCTATTGGCTGGGACTTACATCAGGTTTAACGGCAGGTGCCATCACATTGTCCGGCAGGCTTCTATTCATACAGAAAAAGTATAGAAAACAATATGATTACTGAAATTGATATTGATTGTAAGAGCCACGGCCACTTCCACTGCCGTGGCTCTTTATTGATGAAATACCTTTCCAAGCACATCTTTACCCCCGGTAACAGGAATGATGGAACCGGTGATGAAATCTGATTCTTCTTGGCACAGGAAGAAAATGATCCTTGCCATATCTTCCCCTGTACCAGGTCGTCCGATTGGTGTGTTTGGATCCAGATGTTCTTTTGCACTGCTGATGTCCCTTTCCTTCCATTCACCAACGATGTCTCCCGGACATACCATATTCGCGGTTATCCCGTTATGTGCTTCTTCGATTGAAATCGTTTTTGTGAAGGATGCAAGGCCAGCTTTAGCCGCCGCGAACGCTGAACGATAGATCCAGCCGGGTGCAGATTCAACACGGTCATATCCAAATGTGATGATCCTGCCCCACCGCTGTTGCCTCATTTTAGGGATCACTAGCCTTGATAAGTAAAATACACTATTTAAATTCCCGTTCACTATGTAATTCCATTCCTCCGGAGAGTAATCGGCAAATGATTTTCTTTCTTTGACATATGGTCCTGCGTTATGGATTAAGATATCCACGCTTTCCACCTTGCTCCAGATTTCTGCTGCCATCCGTTCACATTCATCCGGTACAGAGATATCCCCTCTGATCGGGATGATGGTATTCGTATATTGACGGGCTAAGTCAGAAACCAGGTTCTCAACAAATTCATCATTTTTTCTGTAGTTCATGATAACGATGTACCCTTTTTTGGAGAATTCTTCTACCGTTTTCCGCCCGATCCCTTTTGATCCACCCGTTATTAGTACCACTTTTTCTTTCATCAAGCTCAACTCCACGTCCTCGTTATATTTCAATAGTATGAAGGATTATGAGGAATTGCAAATGTAAGCTCTTAAATAGCGCATTAACGTTCACAGGCTTTGGAACATATAAGTAGCGACTGGCAGCTGATTTCCGCGCCAGGTGTTCGCTGTCAGTGGGGCCACCCTCCTGCAAAACCTTAACCTCTAGCGATTGCTAGTCCTTGTATCATGTTTGAATAGCTGCAATCTATGCAGAGCCTCGAATAAAGTATCCCGAATATACATGTCTAAATATTGAAAGAATAAAAAAGCAGCCTCTCCTAGGAGAGACTGCTTCGCTGCGATCAGAATTATTTACCTATGAATTGTTGTGTCCAGTAGTTACCGTTTTCTACATAACCTACACCGATATGAGTATAGTTTGAGCTCATAATGTTTTTACGGTGACCTTCACTGTTCATCCAAGCTTGTACCACTTCTTCTGGAGTCTGTTGACCCATTGCGATATTTTCACCTGCAGAGCTGTACTCGATACCAAACTGCTTCATCATGTCGAATGGTGAACCATACGTAGGGCTGGTATGAGAGAAATATTTGTTGGCTTGCATATCACGAGACTTCTCACGTGCCACTTTGCTTAGTTCTGCATCTACTTTAAGCGCAGGAAGTCCTTGTTTTGCACGCTCTTGGTTTGTTAACTCTACTACTTTCTGTTCAAACTGACTTAATTGACCAGACTGCTCAGTTGCTTGTTCTGATTGTTGGGTTTGCTTATTTGCAGCTGGTGCCGGTGCTGGCGCTTCTGCCTTAGGTGCTTCTGGAGCTGAAGCTGGCGCTTCTGCTTTTGGAGCCGGAGCTTCTGATTTAGGCGCATCTGTTTTTGGTGCTTCCTTAGCTAGTGCTGGTGAAGCCGCTTCTGCTTTTGGAGCCTGCCCTTTCAATAACTCTTGTACATTAATATTCTGACCGTTCATTTGATATTTTGATAGAACATCTTGTACAAATTTATTAAGATCTTCTTGATTTCCATTATATTTAAATGCGTTCGCTTGTTGAACGACCTTATCCGGTGTTGGGCAAGGGGCTGCAGCGTCAGCTTTCCCTGCTGCGAATGGAGTTGCTAATAATGTTAATGCAGTTGCTGTTGAAACCATCATTTTCTTATTCATAAAAATGAATTCCTCCTTGGTAAATGTGTTTTTCTTTGCTGCACATTCATCATATCACCCTGTTTTTGTTACATTTACGGGAGAACTTGGTAACTGGGAATCAATTGTTCTATTTTGAAAGACAATTTTCTATAGTACTATAGTAACCACTGATTCTATCAGGAAGAAAAGCACTTTTATATGATTTACTTACATTTCCAACAGCTGAATGATTTGGGTTGAGTAACTAATTATTACCGGTATATGATTCTTGACAGGTTTTGAAGAGCTTTAATAATGTAACGGATATTACAGAAACGTTTCAAACATAAAGAGAAATCACCCTAAAGAAAGGTATTCATTACATCTTTTGTCTGATCCGATGATCAGGTACCCTTCTACGTTGAATCCCAACCGCTTTAATTGCCTCACCCCTACATTACACTCGACTAGATTGCTTCCCATCACCAACAGAGGTCCTTCAGGAATATCGCTGAAATATCTTCTAATGTACCCGCAGGGCAAGGCGACAACATCATTACAAGCTCCTTTGGACGAGTCTTGATAATCCCTGACGTCTACTACAATATGTTCGGACGTGACATCTTGAGAAAACCATTGCTTTATTTTTACTGGAAAATAACGATAGTACATCATATATGAAAATACACTGGCCAGTAATAAGAGAAGTACTAGCATATTGCATCATCCCTTTTCATTGTTCTTCCCCCATTATATACCTATATAGGTATATAAAAAAGGTATATGCTCATCATTCTCTTATGTGGACACCGCTCAATTATGATCTGTAAATTGTTCGGCAATCTCTATATGTAGAGCAATCAATTCGACTTTATGTTCATTTGAAATGCCTGATTCCGCTATTCTCTTAGTAGCACTATAATATTTATCTTTCCAAGATTTACGGATCCGTGGATGGCTATTCGCATCTTCAAGTTCACGTTTGATGGCTTCTTTCAATATTTGTTCCGGCGTAGTATCATGTTCGGTCAATTTACGGTTTTTCCATATCTGCCTATAGGATTCCAGCAGATTACTGAACGCATCCGACATATTCAAACATCCTTTACATAAAAAGTTTATTCATTAAGCATACTAGAAAAAAAGGAGAAAGGTGATTTCCATGACTACACCGTATCGTTGCCCTGGCTGTAAAACAAATCGCACCCGATTCAATATTATACAACAAGTGCCTCAGAGTGTGAAACTTGATCCTGCTTCCGGAGAAGTCGTTCAAAGTTATGAACAAGGACAACTCGATCCATTTCATATGGCTTACAAAGGACCGGAATTGAAAGTTCAATGTGCCGCTTGCGGACTTGTAGAAGATGAAATGACGTTTAGAAAATTTGGAGAAAGCACTATGTAAACGAACGAAAGGGTAAACCCCGACTGATTGGGGTTTACCCTATTTATTTTATTGATTCGAAACTTCTTTTAGCTTTGATTCCTTTTCTTCTTCGGTCATATCTTTATTCGACATTCTTAATGGAATTTCCTTCATAAAGAAGGTTAGTACGAATCCAACAAGAAGAATGATGGCTCCTATAAAGAAAACATTCGTTAATGCAAAGCTTAAAGATTCCCTGACTCCATCCAAAATGGAGGCATACACTCCCTGGAATTCTTTCGGCAATGTGGATTGAAGCTCTTTCAATTTTTCAGAGTTCATAATGTTTTGAGGGTCTTGGAGCTGCTTCAACACCCCACTCGTTTTAGGATCTGTCAGCAATGGTGAATCTTTCACTGCAGACATTTTCTCGGTCATTTTGGACGTCATGGAAGAATTCATCACCGTTCCCATGATGGCCACACCAATTGTCCCCCCGATTTGTCTAAATAACTGTGTAGCTGCCGTGGCAACTCCGAGGAACTTATGCTGAACGGCATTTTGAACAGTGAGTGTGAACACAGGGAAACTGAGCCCAAGTCCTGTACCCACTATAATGATATTGAACAAGGCTCTTGCATTGGTTGTGTTTGTATCCATGAAGGATAACAGAATCATCCCCGTACTCATGACAAACAAGCCTATAAGGGCAAGAATCTTATATTTGCCTGTCTTCGTAATGATTTGTCCACCGATTGTACTTGCGAATACCATGCTTAATGTCATCGGCATCATGACAAGTCCTGACTTAGTGGCTGAAGTCCCCATTACCCCTTGAATAAAGAAAGGCATATACATGATGGCCCCGAACATTCCTGCTCCGAGAATGAATCCGATGATATTTGATAGGGTAAAGATTTTATTTTTAAACAATTGAAGTGGAAGCACAGGATTACTTGCCCGTTGTTCCGTAATGATAAATAGTACAAGTGCTACTACCGATGTAGTCAGTAGCCCTATGATTTGAAGCGAAACCCACTCATAATCATTTCCACCCCATGTAAAAGCGAGTAATAATGGAATGATCGTCAAGGTTAACATGACCGAACCTAAGTAATCCACTTTAAGGCCTTTATTAGGTTCTTGGGAAGGGAACATTTTATAGATCATTCCAAAAGCGATGAACCCAACTGGAAGGAAAACCCAGAAGACCCAGTGCCAATCGGCATTATCCACAATCCAACCCCCGAGTGTTGGCCCAAAGACACTGGCCAAACCAAAGACACTACTCATTAATCCCTGCCATTTCCCTCGTTCACGAGGGGAGAATAAGTCTCCTACAGCAGTAAATGCCGTGGACATGATCATCCCAGCGCCAAATCCCTGAATCCCCCTGAAAATGATTAACTGGATAATGGAAGCGGAAAGTCCGTTTAAGAACGAACCAATCATGAATACAGCAATCCCAAGTAAGATGAAAGGCTTTCTTCCGTACATATCGGATAATTTCCCTACCAGAATGGCTGTGACTGAACTGGTCAACATGAAGATGGTGAATACCCAGCTATAATAATCCATACCGCCAATTTCAGAAATGATCTTAGGTAATGCAGTTCCAACGATGGTTTGATTCAATGCTGCGAATAACATGGCCGACATGATGGCAACCATGATCAATACTTTCTTGCGATGTTCTAAATGCTCCATATTCTCTGTCTCCCTTAATATTTATAGTATGAATAATTAACCAACTTAAGTAAATGAGCATAATTGAAGGGATGACCCTTTATATGGTCAACCCTTTTTCACTCCTGTTATACATGGTTCCAAGTATAACAGGATATTATCTTCAAATACGATTACTTGCGTATTGATGAGCTTAACAGTTTCTCAAACAAACCGATCAAATGATTGATTTCCTCTTTATCAAAGGTTTGGAATAACTGTTGAAAATAATGTGACTTTTTCTCTTCACACTGTGCCAGCACTTCCACTCCTTGAGGTGTCAGGGTCAACTCTACGACTCTGCGATCTTCACTGGACCGCTGTCTTGTGATATAGCCTTTTTCCACTAATGTATCAGTAATGGATGTAATATGACTCGCAGATACTTCCATACGTTTAGATATCTCAGAAGATTTCAATGCACCATTTTCCCTGATAAGTTGAAGCACCCGAAATTCTCCATTTGAAATGAATTCTCCAAAGATGTTTCGAATATCTGATTTCATCATTCTAAAAACGGATCTAAATAACCCTTCTAACTCGAACAATTCTTTTCCCACAAAAAATCGACCTTTCTTACACTCGATAAATACTTCACTAAGTTAACTATTAAATCATAAACATTTTACCCGATATTGTCAATGGTATGAACTCGTTAATATCTGACATTCAGTTGAATACCCAGTGATAAATAAAATGCGTTCCACACTAAACAACTGAAACACCATAAGGTTTCCCCCCACCCCATGTGTTACTTCATCAGATCGATTTCTTGCAATGACTGTATTATTTCTTCTTTATGTATATTTTCCCCTATTATAACAAAATTGGTGGGATATTTCATTTCCCCAGGCATGAAGAGTGGCATCCCATATGAATACTGAAATAATGTTGGGTATTTCCTTCCCTGAAGCGGTACATATCCTTTCATTCTGTAAATGGTGTCAGATTGAGCTTTCACCCATTCCTCAAAGGCTTCTCCATTCACTTTTCCACTAAACGTATAGACGACCGCCTGAAGCGTTAAATGTTCACGGAGGGAAGATCGATCGTGGGAAACCGCCACTTGATCTGTCTTGAGAGAGAGGATATCCTTCATTGACACTTTAGAATAATTGGTTAGGTATACTTTGGCATTCTGATTGATTTGCTGTAACTCATATGAGAAAGTTCCCTGCTCCATTTCAGTAAGCAAGTCCATCTTATTCGCTACAATGTACTGGGCATGACGAATTTGTTCCCTCATCAAATGTAAAACAGCCGGACTGAAGTCCCCCCGGTTTCGCCACTGCAGACCATCCACCACGGTAATGATGCCCCTGAATTCAAATCGATCGGCAAACAACGGGGATAGAATGGAATCAACCACTTCAACCGGATGTGCCGCACCCGTTGTTTCAATGATCAGCACATCAAATTCTTCGTTCAATAAAAGCTCCTGAAGCTGTGCCTCCAATTTCTCCGATATCGTGCAGCAAATGCATCCATCCAGAAGCTCACGTAACGCTGTGTCATCCTCAACTGAATCACTATCAATCGATACACTTCCTAATTCATTCATCAATACGGCCGGTTTTTTATTATGATCCTTTAAGGATTGCAGTAATTCTTTCAGTAAAGTCGTTTTTCCACTGCCAAGAAATCCTGATAATATGTAAACATCCTTTTTCATGTAATCTTCCTTTCCATAGATTCCTATCCATATTCTATTAGAAAGTAATTAGGAACACAACGGACAATACCAATGAAACAACATCCCGACCAAAGAATTATACGTTTAAGAGCGTTATCCTACACTATTCACGCATAGAATGGAAATAGCAACCCTTACTTACAGTTAGAGAAACCAATTGTAAGAATGGCTGGGTACCGAACCGATTAAAGGTGGGGTGAACATGTATTATGAGAAGATTGTTCCGTTAAGGTTAAGGGATTTCCTGAAGAATCCTTCTCATGAAACATTGAAGGATCTATTGCTTCATAACACCGGTGAGACGGATTATGTGGACTTTAAATCTGATTGGATTGAGTTCACCAAGATGGCGAAACATATCCTGGCGATTTCCAATACAGGAGGTGGATGCATCATCATCGGTGTCATGCAATTTGACGATGGATCCATTGATCTGAAAGGGTTGACTGATGAGGAGTTTCTGGATAAGGCAGATGTTGACAATAAACTGCAACACCTTCTGCCTAAATATTTAAGATATAGAACAGAAGACTTCATTTTCCCTGAAAGGACCCACCCACTCGTGAGTCTTAAACGATTTCAGGTGCTTATTATCGATTATGATCCAAGATATGTTCCCTATACTTCTATTGTTACCAGAGGGGATTTGAGATACGGGGCCATCTATGCCAGGCAAGGAACTAAAACCATCGAAGCCACACATGACAAGCTGGTCGATGTCATTCTCCGTAAAGTTCAGTCTGGTGGCTCTGACAGTGATGAACGAACATTAAAGGAACATCTAGAGCACTTAAAAATCCTTCATTTGGAACATGATCAGGCAGAAGATCAGAAGTATAAGGACTATCTTCATGATTTGATCATAAGAAAATTGAAGAAGATTGAAACGTTCCTGGACCTTGATTCTTCTGAATTTCATTCCTGGTGATCGGTACTGAGGAATTTCTTAATGGCTTCTCGATTCTTTTGTTGATTCAAGTCCAGAACTAATCCTGTGTGTGATGTTGAAAGGTCTGTGAAGCTTCCCCTCTACAGGGGGGGCGTAATGCTTTCACATGATCAATAGGATTTAGTAATACAGACATTCCGTATTTATTTCCTTGCTTGTTGAAGTAGAGGTTTCAACATTATCCATTCCAACTCAGATTAGGGAAATGACGCTTGTAACCCCTTCACCCGATTGAATATCTTCCATGAGATTCTCTTCTGCCAGCCGGATGATTTCCTGCTGTCTTTCCTCACCTCCGAAATCGTTAATACAATCTCCCCTGAGCCTTCCATACTGAAGGATTTCCTCTCCTTTCAACAATGCTTTTCCAATTGAACGCTTCCGAAAGAATATTAAAAAAGATCCCAGGTTGAATTCACCTGGGATCTCTATTTATTGTTGCTTATTTAATACGTCAATTGCTTTTTTCAATTGAGGATCGTTTTCTTTCAGCTTCTCTCTAAGGTCATTCATAAGCTTCAGGATGGTTTCACCATTTAAAGTACCGGTTACTTCAAGATCCTTTTTCCCTTGAAAGTCTTTAACTGCTTTCGTTGTTTTCTCATCATAATAACCGTCTACCTTTCCAGGGTCGATTTCCAATGCCTTCAGCATTTGCTCAGCTGTTTTAACCCCATCGGATAGATCTTCTTCTTTCATTTCTTTGTCAGGATTGATATAAGGAAGCTGTGCATAATCCGGCATTTTCACTTCCACATCCGGTTTGATTCCCTTCTCATGGATCCAATTCCCCTTAGGTGTAAGCCATTTAGCCGTGGTGAATTTCATGTTCGATCCGTCTTTGAACGTCTCGGCAGTTTGGACAGTTCCTTTACCGAATGTCTTCGTTCCGATGAGAGGAATATCGTTGGATTCGCTCACAGCAGCTGAAAGAATCTCAGCTGCACTCGCACTACCTTCATCAACAAGAACTGCTGTTGGAACGTCTACCTTCTGACCTGATTCTGAAACATACTTCTCAATCTTCCCTTTACTGTCTTCCACCTGGAATAATACTTCGCCTTCTGGAACAAAAAGGTTTGAAATCTTGACCGCTTGATTCAATAAACCACCAGGGTTTTGTCTTAGGTCGAGAACAAGTTTCTTCATGCCTTTCCCGTTCATTTCATTTAGGGCGTCTGTTAATTCTTTGTACGTATTCTCGGAAAAACTGGTGATCTGAATTTCTGCCACACCGTTATCCTTCATCTCTGCATATACCGTTTCAATCGGAATCTCATCCCTGGTGATGGTGACTTCCATCGGCTTATCCTGACCAGGGCGTTGAATGGTCAACGTAACCTTTGTGCCCTTTTCTCCACGGATAAGAAGGACCGCATCCGTTACTGACATTCCCTGAATACTCTTGTCATCGACCTTTGTAACGATGTCGTTCGGCTGTAGACCGGCTTTTTCTGCAGGAGAGCCTTTTATGGGGGAAACAATGGAAATATAGCCTTCCTTCTCCTGAATTTCCGCCCCGATCCCTTCAAACGAAGAAGAGATGCTTTCTTCGAACTTTTTCGCTTCTTCCTCATTCATATAATCAGAAAACGGATCGCCTACGCTATCAATCATGCCGTTGATCGCACCATTGACAAGAGTATCCTCATCAAGGTCTTTGTAATAGTCCTCGTTTAATTTGTCATAGGCTTCATAAAGTTTCTGAAACTCCGAACGTTCCGTAACACCCACGTTGACCGCTTTTTCATCACCGAATGCCAGTGCAAACGTAGTGATCCCTGCAGTTAGGAAAACAAGGAAAAAGAGGAGCATGACAAATTTGAATTTTTTCATTTTGATGAAACTTGAATGCGTTTCCTGTTGCGATTGTTCTGTCTTATCTTGTTCCAAATCTTCCAC
Source organism: Bacillus sp. NTK074B (assembly GCF_017303375.1). Lineage (GTDB taxonomy): Bacteria > Bacillota > Bacilli > Bacillales > Bacillaceae_B > Rossellomorea. The sequence goes on from NZ_JAFKOH010000001.1 coordinate 99,986, forward strand.
CACTTTCGTTGCTATGTAACTCCTGTGAATTTTCGTTTAGAATATCGTGAAACGTGCCCCTGAGCAATGATATGCTCATAGCTTCTTCATTCTATCAGCTTTTCCATCTTAGTGAAAGGAAAATCCATCGTCCTCATTATGATGTGTCAAAATCGTTGTAAAAAACCCTACTGTGCTGACAGCCAGTAAAGAATATAGAAATGCCTCGGTCCCAATGATCGGAAAACCAACCAAAAGGACGATACTATCGAAAGCAAAGATCAATTTGCCCACATTCAAGGCGAAGCTCTTCCCTATCAACTGCGCCAATAAGTCTGATCCACCCGTTGCAGAATTCCCCCTCAGCATAAGGCCAATCCCGATACCGACAAACGTACCGCCAAGAAATGCACTGATGAGCGGGGGGAAGTCGACGGCCGTATGCCATTGATAAAAAAAGTCGATCATCAAGGAGGACAACCAGAGACCGTGAATACTATTATAAAAAAGGGCTCGATCCTTCAGGAAAGCCAGGAAGTAAAGTGGCACACTTAGAAGGATGATGGTAAGTCCCGGTTTAAAGCCAAACCAGTAGTGGGAAATGAGGCCGATTCCGATCATGCCTCCGTCCAGGAAATGGTGAGGGACAAAGAAAAAATTGATGCCTATACCGACAAAAATACTTCCTACTACGATGATACTGAACACCCTCATCATAAACTCCACCCACCTGTTTCAAATTGGACAGCCCTATTACTGTTTTATGTGAGTATACTTGAAATCAGAACCCTTGGAGTGTCGAGTACATCAAGAATATGGGGTTGTTAAGGTACACTTCTCCTACAAAACGAAAAAGATCAGGACCTTGAGCCCTGACCCTCTCCACTATATTTTCTTTACATTTTGAAAGTACTCTTCGAGTGCCCAATCATTTTCATGAATCACTTTCGAAGCGTCGATGCCGACATATCTATAATGCCAAGGCTCAAATTGATAATGAGTAATAGAAACCTTATCCTCAGGATAGCGAAGGATAAACCCGTATTTATACGCGTTCTCTGCCAGCCACTTTCCTTCTTTCGTTTCCCCGAACTCAATATTCACTTGAAATTGGTTGCTTTCGCTTGAAATATCCATCGCTAATCCCGATTGATGCTCACTTTGCCCAGGCGGTGCTACGGCCATGACCGCTTTTTCTTCGCCGTATTGGGCAATCTCCCGTTCTAGTAGCATTTTTTGATACTCGTAGGAACGGTAACCAGAAATGGCTGTCAAAAATACGCCTTGCGCTTTTGCATCAGAGAACATTTTCTCAAGCTGCTCAGCCGCTTCTTTACGGAGATGTGCCTTTTCAAGTTCCTGATCTCCAAATACGAAAGGCACGTTCGGACGAACTAAGTCAGCAGGTTTGTATTCGTCTAACGCGTATTCTTTATTCACAAGTGCTAATAAATTGGCTGGGTTCTGAATGACCTGCTTCCCATCCACAACCTTCACTTCATTGAAGAATTGGGATTCCAGTTGCAGTTCTTCAGGAACAGTTTCTTCAGGAGGTTGTTCCGGCACTGCTTGTTCATCCTGCTCTTCATCAGGTGCCCGGACCTCGTGTTCTTCCTGTTTCTCTTGCTGTTTTTGGCCAAATAAATCGTCTGACCACTCTTGTACTTGCGAACACCCTGATAACATCACCAGGGAGGCAGCAGTTACGAAGATGATCTTTTTCATACTTTCACCTAGTTTCTTTAAAATGGTTCCATCCTCCATCTTACCATTTCGGAAGATGAATGTAAGCAGGAGAAACCTCACAAAAAAAGAAAAACTGCCTATAAACCCTTCAAGGGTAATAAGCAGTTTTCTCCATCACAAATCAATGTGTTTAATTTTGAATTGCTGCTTCCAAAGCCACTTCGATCATTTCATTGAAGGTGGTTTGACGCTCCTCAGAAGTTGTTTCTTCACCTGTCAGGATATGGTCACTGACAGTAAGGACGGAAAGTGCGTTCCGGCCATATTTGGCTGCTAATGTGTAAAGGGCGGATGTTTCCATTTCGATGGCAAGAATACCATACTGAGCCCACTTTTCATGCTCTGCATTATCATTGTAAAACATATCAGCGGTGAATACGTTTCCAACCTTTAGATTAAGCCCTTTTTCTACACCTGCGTCATATGCACGTTTCAGCAGATCAAAGTTGGCTGTTGGAGCATAATCGATGCCATTGAAGGTTAATTTATTCATTTGAGAATCTGTTGATGAAGTCATGGCAAGAATGACGTCACGTACTTTGACATCCTTTTGAATAGCTCCGCACGTACCGACACGGATGAGGTTCTGAACGTTATAACTTTGCATCAGTTCATTGATGTAAATGGAAATGGATGGAACACCCATGCCGGTTCCCTGCACAGATATCCTTTTTCCTTTGTACGTTCCTGTGTAACCAAACATATTTCGGACTTCATTATAGCACGTCACATCTTCCAAGAATGTTTCCGCAATGTATTTAGCACGAAGGGGATCCCCAGGTAATAAAACCGTTTCTGCTATTTCGTTTTCTTTTGCGTTAATATGTATACTCACTAACCTATTCCTCCTAACGAGAGTGTTGAACCACCATTGTAATCCTTTTTCTTATCATATGCAACGCTAGTAAATGGAAGGATAGAACCCTTGATGAGAGGTCAAAATAAAGTCAGAAGGAGTGATTATTCATGTCTAAAGAAAAAATGAGCAAGAAGTTGAAACAAGCGGTACAGCATGCAAATGAAACCAACCCTTCTACTCGATCTGGAACCCAGCCCAACTCTTCAAGAACAGAAAAACTCAAGTCATAATAAAGGGGGAATCCAGTAATGGGAAAAAAACATCGAAACAGAATCAATGCCCCTAAGAAAAATAATCATACTCCTAAAGAAGCATTAGAAGCCGAGCATAATGCGCACGGGAAAGAGGACACAGGGAAGAACAGAAAAAACGGTCCGGGGCACAATTTGTAAGAAATCAAAAAAGGAAAGAATCCTCCCCAAGGAAGATTCTTTCCTTTTTAGTAATTTACGGTTAATTTAATGAATGACGATCCGGTTTACTCTCTTCCATCCATTTGGTTGCAGACGGTAATAGAAATGCCCCCTCCGTCCCTCATCTATAAAGATAATGTCACGTGTAGCAATATACCTGCCGCTATAATCCTTTGGGACCAGATCCGGTACATTAAACGTTCTGAAGGTTTGATACAGGGCTTCATCATGATTATTTGCTTCGATAGAGATTCGATACACCTTTTCATATCCTTTATCCTCTCCGTAATTCGGGGTTTGAAATATGGTCAGGTCATATGTTGATCTCAAAAGCTTAGGACGAATGATTTTTTCAAGTAACGGCATGAGCACCCCTCCATCAATAGTTTGTACTCATACCATTACACAAAATGTGTGTCGAATCCTTCATAGAATCATAGGAACCTTTGTCGAATGGAATATCACTTAGCGAATTTATCTATAGCGTGTTGCAGTTTTGAAGCCAGTTGTGAAATATCAGAGGCATTGATTGTCATCTTGACCATGGACTCATCCATTTCAAGGGCCTCCGCCAGAAATCCACTCAAGCCACGGGCACGTCTGTCAACTTCAAGGAGCAATTCAACTTGATCTTCGGTTTGATGAAGGAACATGACTTCAATTTCATCCAATATACGCTGATATGGACCATTAACAGGCACAAATTCAAACTCCTGGATGAATGGGTAACGTCCCCTGTATCTGCGGGGCGCCTCCTCACATTCCACTTTGCGGATTCTGAAGCCGAGGTCCTGGACGGCAGTAAGGATGGCTTCAGTCAATGAATTCGGTACAATCTCAATATAATCTTTATCTTTAGGATCGACTGCATTTTTAATATCGACCCCGGTGGCTACCCAAACCCTCGTATTTCCATAGGTGATCGGGGTTTCAAAGGGTAGTACGAAGGTAAAAGGGAATTCTCTTTTCTCATTTTCCAACACAGTGAATGGGTGAGAGATTTGAACCTTTTCAATAGGGGCATAATCTGTATATTTTTTATCATCCGATTCCCGAATATATGTAGCGAAGAGCGTCAGATATATGGCGTCTATACTCTGTTCCGTGCTCCCACCCGTAATTTCAACAACACCGTTCACCTTTTCCCCTGCTTCGTAGCTTGACTTCTCCAGTTTAGTATCGACTGTCGCTGCTCCGATCCCGATTGATGCAAAAACTTTATTAAAAAATGACATGTGACAATTCCTCCTTGTTTATCGTGCATTTCATCTCGATCACCTTTTTTATATCTTCTAAATGCTCGGAACACTCAGGATATTCTTCGTCTATCTGCAGAAGCCTCCTTAAAAGCTCTTTTGCAGCCTGATGAAGGGTTAGTTTCTCTCCCCGGCTATTTCCTTCTTTAAACATCAACTCCTCAAAGGCCCGACCATTCATCTTCTCCATTATAAGATATGGAATCCCCTGATGTTCACCGGTCATAAGAAGTTCAGGGACGTTTGGATGCGATAAAGTTTCAAGTGTATTCCTTTCATTCCGGACATATTGGACGTGATTGGAAAATAACTTTTTGTAAGGGCGTATTCGTTTTAATATCGCTTCCTACCATTTTCGAGTGTAACTGAGTACGTTGTGCCGTAACTACCCTTTCCCACCAAGTGATTGATTTGAAAGCCATTGATGAGGGCTTCCAGAAGTATTCGAAAGCATTGACCAGTCTCTGAAAAAGTGTTTGTATCATTCATCACGTCCCGGTCAGCTACTAAAAATGCTGGAGAAAAAGTTCTTACTCTTATGCTTAATAATGGTGATTTAGACGTTTTCCAGGTGTCACTGGATCTTTAGTGATGATGCCTGGAGGATCCTATTAAACTTTTAATGAACTTCTTCAACATAAGCTAACCTCCCAAGAATGTTTCGCGATTCATAGTATTAATATATACGAATGATTTTGAAATTAGTTTCAACATAGGGAAATGTTTTTCACTTTAAATAGAGAGGCGGGATCACTTGAGTTATTCACCGTTTCTGAAGATTATAAACCTATTTAAAGAAGGGAATAACGACCAATCATCACCCCTTCTTGACTTATGTGAGATTAGCCGGTTATACGAACAGATGAGGGAGGAGCCGTTTCCTAAGATTTACTTCCCGGGTGATCAGTCGTTATATAAGGAAATTACCAGCAGTGTAAAAAAAGGCAATGTTAATAATCTGACAAGAACCTCATACTATCACGATTTTTTCAAGAAGCACTCTGAACTTCACTGGGCCTTTCTGGCCCATATGGTCTCTAGGAATGCCGGTTATCATATGACAGATCTCCGCAGTCATCTTTTTTCACATATATTAGATGCAGGTGAACAAAGATCCCTTTTCTCGTTTCTTGAAAGATGCAATGCAGCCATCTTTAACGATGCATATCCACAATTGTTATTGTATGAAAAATGGAAATTAACCGGGGAATCCCCTTTTCACCTCTTAAAAAAATTCAATGTTTCAGTATTCATGCACAAGATGTGGGACGAATTTATTAAAACAGGGAATCAACACGTGTTGACCATTGCCCTTATTATGAATGAACAGCACATGATTCAAAAACGAATTTTATCCGACCCCAATCTGAATATCGGCATCGAGCGGTGGAAGTTCTTCCTGCAGGATCGGCTCGAGTTCACTTCCATACTTTTTCCTTATGGAAAGCACCTTCCCTATTCCCTTGCCGGACTTTCTGTTTCTCATTTTGAGAAAGTGGATCGCAGGATATTGTTAGGTAAGAAGCTATATAGTGTATTATTCCACGGGAGCGTTTTGCCTAGTGCATTTACATTCGCCGATCGCCATCCACACACCGGGTCCCGTGAAGATTATTGGCCTCATCTATATTCGGTAGAAGAGAAGAAAAGTCGTCTCTTCAGTCCAACTTTAGCGTCTGCATGGGAGAACGAGTCTCCACTACACCTCTCATCGCAGGACTGGTTTAACGCTCAAACCGCTGATGTAATGACACCCCTTCTTTCTATGGTCACCCCCCGTCATTTCTCAATGACCCGGAAATGGAAGGCGCGTGCTACTATCCTGGTTAATCTAAAGAGGGATTAACTCAAAATAAAATGCCTCCATGCTTCATAAAGAAGGCATGAGAGACACATAAGAGTTAATCCCTATTATATGAATGGTCGTTACAGACTTTATCAAATCCGTATCGATGGTTGAAAAGACTAAACATCATCTTCCCATTCTTCATCGATGATGCATTTGGCAATCAGATACTCGAATGTGATATCCGCTATTTCTTCCAGCTCATCTTCTGACGGTACATATCCTCTTTGAACGAGTTCTTTCATAAAGAATTCTGCAATTTCCTCGGTGTCGATAAACACTTCTATCTCCCGCATGTGATCGCCCCCTTTGATTCTCAATTTATGACACTACTCTCCCGGTTATGCCAGAAGAAAAAAGTTTTCATAAGACATTAAAGACAAGCATAGACTTTATCATCAAAGGAAGAGGAGCGATAATATGTTACATACAATCACCAAAAAAACGAAATCAATGTTAAAAGATCTTGAAAACGGTGAAGGGATGGTGGTTTCGGGCATGCAATGGATCCTTCGTGTCATCCTTCTGTCCTTCTTGGTCATAAGCGTTCCTGTTTTTCTTTATATTATGTGGCTTATTCCTTCTCTTTAACGATAGATTGTGAGTTCGTGTGGTTTTTCAACTGCTCTAACACATAATCCATTTTATTCTTGTATTTACTGTCCTCAAATAAGAGATAAAGTGTTTTATAATCATTGTAATGATCGAGTAGCTGATCGATCCAGGTGGGCTTCGGGTGCGCAGGTGAATGGAGCAATTTGGATTTTCCTTCCTTTTTCTGCGGGAAGACAAACCCATACTTCTTTATAAATGCTTCTGCCTGTTCTTCATCTGCAACCAGGGTGATTTCATCTTCATCTGCCTCGAGCCATTCTCCATCAGTGATCCTCATCAATTCATAGATCACGTCTTCCCAGGCATCATCCTTATACCGCCATATTTCTGTCCTGAACCCCACTACTTTAAAGAGATCCTCTTCATATCCCTTCACAATCACAAGATCTCCAAACAAAAATTTATATTCAATATCGATCTGTTCTTGTTCAAAAATGTATCCATCATAAGAATCCAGCAATTCCAATGCTTTCTCCTTGAATAATCCTTCACTTTCGTTAACCTCATATAAAAACTCTCCATCAAGCTTTTTGATATCGGTAATCTTTCCTACTGTACCATAGATTGTAACGACTACTGTTTCCCCAACTCTGAATCTAGGCTCTTTTCGTTTCTTCATTCTCCCCTCACCCTTAATCGCCTTTTTTATATGATATGCAATTACAATCATATCGGTATACACGAAATCCCTGACTGCCTTTTCTTTAGGGTAAGAAATATTATAGATGTTTCTTTCAGTTAAACAGATGCGGAGCGACTGATAAAAAAGGACCGACGTTTGCTCCTAACAAATGTCAGTCCGGTGGCTAAGGTATTTACATTTAATCTTTTTCTTCTAATTGATAATGATCCCAGGCGCTGTCGAAAATGGACATGCTTTCAAGGTAATGACCATTCATTTCCAGGTAAGAGCTGATTTCATGGTACTGCTCTGATTGTTTAGGAAAACTGTGATCATCATACGCTGAATTTGCGAATTGGGTTATATCATCCTTGGCAGTAGGTTGCCTAAATTTCATTAAGTAATGATAAAAGGATTTTCTCATCTCTTCCACCTGCCCTTATTGTTCCTTTTTTAAAGGATAGCGGAAGAGAAAGAATTCGTAAAGTGTTTGACATGAGTAAGAGCATACCCAGTATTGCACCTATTAAAAACGAAAATAATTTTTCTTTAGTAAGCGGGGAAGGTTCATTAATTCTTTAAATGGTATCACTTTATCTATCAATCTGGTATCAATCAGCATCAGTTGATCTTCAATCTCATTGATGACTGATTCTTCCTGGTATTCCATTCCACATTGACTGCAGCTCATACCCGGGACATCCGCAATCTGAATCGCACGTGAGCCATCCGGCAGTTCCCAATACACACTGGTCAGATGTGCGTGTGCTGAGTTCTCTTCGCACCATTCGCATGTTTTATGACTAACCATTGATTTTTCCTTCCTTATCATCTTTTTTATCTTCCTTCATTTTTGATAACATCGCTTTATGTTTCTTTTCCTTCAACTGATCTCTTTTTCCCCTGAAGTCCTTAAGGGAATTGTGATCTGGATTCTCTTGATATTCTTTGCGACGCTCCAGGCGTTTAAGTCCTGCTGGTGTAAGGGATGAATGGGTCTGATTCATCAAACCGGCAATTCCTATTGTCGGTTCTTTCATTTCTTCGTCAGGATACACATCCTTGAAGTATTCGTCCGCTCTTCCTGAGACGTATCCCTCCGGTTCCGGATAAGTGGATATGACTCCCTCAAAATTTCGGACAACCACCTTCGACGCACATTGGGAAATGAGGTAATTGGGCTGAAGGGAAATCTTTCCTCCCCCGCCTGGAGCGTCCAGCACGAAGGTTGGAACAGCGTAACCGGATGTGTGTCCCCTCAACCCTTCTATGATTTCGAGTCCCTTACTGACAGGTGCCCTGAAATGACCGATTCCTTCAGATAGATCACATTGATAAATATAATATGGGCGCACGCGAATCTTCACCAGGTCGTGCATAAGCTTTTTCATGATCGGGACACTGTCGTTAATGCCTGCCAGGATCACTGCCTGATTTCCGACAGGGACCCCCGCATCCACAAGCATCTCACAAGCCTTCTTGGATTCTTCGGTTATTTCGATCGATGTATTAAAGTGGGTATTTAACCATACCGGATGATACTTCTTTAAGATAGTACACAGGTTTTCCGTGATCCGTTGCGGAAAGACGACGGGTGCTCTCGTTCCAATCCGAATGATTTCGACATGGGGGATGTCCCTGAGGTTCTTTAAAATATACTCAAGAATCTGATCATTGATCAAGAGACCATCCCCGCCAGAAAGCAGTACATCCCTTACCGCCTTAGTTTCCCTGATATATTCAATGGCCGCATCAAGCTGTTTCTTGGGAACTCCCATCCCGATCTGTCCAGAGAATCTTCTTCTAGTACAGTATCGGCAATACATTGAGCATTGATTGGTGACTAGAAACAATACCCTGTCCGGATACCGGTGTGTCAATCCGGGAACGGGTGAATCTTCATCTTCATGCAATGGATCCTCTAAGTCATACTTCGTTTTATGAATTTCCTCTCCGATCGGGACGGACTGCATCCTGATCGGGCAACGCGGGTCGTCCTCATTCATCAGCCATGCATAATACGGAGTAATATTCAGCGGAATGGTCTTGGTTGATATTCTGACGCCTTCTTCTTCCTCAGAAGTCAGATTCACCACTTTCTTCAAGTCATCAAGGGTTCTGATCGTGTTCGTGAGCTGCCATAACCAGTTATTCCATTGATCATCTGTGACATCTTTCCAGAGCTCAATTTCCTTCCAATCCCTCTTAGGTTTATAGAGATTCATTTTCATATACTCCACCAACTTTCAAAAAGTTTGTTTCCACCAGACTGGATTGACCCGTTTTAGAATCCGACCTGAATGATGATAAGATCGCTTTAGGCACTGTTACTGTTCACTTAAATCCCTTTCCCAAATATTCATGTCTTCCATTTTGTCAAAGATGATGCAGTTGTTCGCTAACCTTCCTCTGTATCTGTATCCGAGCTGATGAAAGGCTGCATTCATGCCAAACGAAAGCGCCCTTGCAATGGTATAGGCACAAAAAATGTTCTGCTGTATTAATTCGTTTTCCAATCTCCTTAATAAGTGCTTCATGTATCCTCCCTTTCGATGGGAAGGTCTTGTTGCACAATCTGTCAGTTCGGCATTCTGATTAGAAGATGATACCTCTGCAGAGGCAGCACTGATAATCTTTCCATTCTCTTCGATGCACACAAAGATTGTCCCATTTTTCATGGATTCTTTGACATAGTCAGGATCATGCAAGGGTACAGGATAAAGCTTGAATACCTCTTGATACAATTCTGCTAAATCATTTGCATGTTCAACGGTTGCGACTGTAATCAATCCAGTCCCATCCACTGCTTTTTTATCAAGTTTTTGAACGGCTCTGAGAATTTCATCCTCTTCTTTCCAATAAGAGCTATTCCTTCTGTCGTCCGTGAGAAATCTACTCATAAAGAAAGCCCTGTCCCCACTAAAGTAACCGTTTACTCCCCCCTCCATAACAAACCCCTTTTCCATTAAAGGGGAAACCTGATTGAACCTTGCCTTGATCAAAATCTTTTCAAAACGATGTGAAACAGCCTCATCCATCAAGTATTCCCATAGCCTGCCTGTGTTGCCGTTGAACCCATCCACCCTGAGTCTCTGATTGTAGCTGTCTTTGTAAACAGTCGCTTCAAGTTTAGGTTGTTTAATATATTCGTATTTTTGCATCCTTTAAGCCCCTTTTTAACAAACATATGAGGAGATGAGATAAGTTATGAAACAAACAACCATAAAAAGGGAACAACCTCCATGTCATGTGAGTTGTTCCTTCTGGGTGAGATATCTACAATCCATCATTATTTGGTGGACGGTATCTACATCGGAGTCAAAATATCCGGAGTAATAAAGGCAACCTATTCCCCTTTACCCCAAAGTGTAATCCATTATCTCGATTGATTACACCAATCTATTATAAAGAGTGCCAGTATTTCTGCAGTCTGATACATCCTCTCCAATTCAATATATTCATTTGCATCGTGTGCGACTTCTGTTGTTCCCGGTCCGAAAATAACCACTGGTATATCTCCTCCTTGTGACAAAATACCACCATCCGTTCCCCAGGGCGAGGCTTCTATGACAGGTTCCGTTCCCATCACCTGTTTGGCATGTGCTGACAGGGTATTGACCAGTTCATGGTCACTTGGAAGGTTCCCGGGCTGCCAACGTCCTCCGAACCATTCCACCTCGGCGGGATGCTCCAGAAACCAGGCATCTACTGTTTTCAGGTTGGAGATGGTTAATATCAATTCTTCTTCAACATCCCTCATTGTTTCCCAAGGACCGACTCCAATCCTTCCTTCTATGACAGCCATATCCGGAACTGAAGATGGCCACTTCCCACTCTCTATCCTGCCGATATTAACGGGTAATGGAATCGGTATGTTGCGATATAATGGATCATCCACCCTGTCGTTACGTTCTTTTTCCAATTTTTGAAGAGCGTGAATGACCGTATAAGCTTTATCAATTGCATTTACTCCTTCATACCTGGTTCCACCATGGGCAGATTTCCCCTTAACTCTTAAACGAAACCACATGGATCCTTGCTGTTTGGGGAAAATCTTCATATTTGTCGGTTCAGGAATGATGGCAGCATCTGCTTTATACCCCCTTATTAATGCAGCTAAGGTCCCTGTCCCACCACTCTCCTCCTCGATGACACTTTGAAAGATGACATCTCCTTTTAAAGGGATATTGATCTCCTTTATCACCTCAATGGCAAGCAATAACGCTGCGGACCCGCCCTTCATATCTGTAGCCCCCCGGCCGTATAGCCTTCCGTCCTCGATGAACCCGCTATAAGGATCATGTACCCAGTCCTTCTTATTCCCCTCAGGAACAACATCAATATGTCCATTCAATAGAAGGCTCTTCCCTCCTCCTGTTCCTTTAAGGACTCCGACTACATTTGGATTTCCTTTAAAACTTTTTCTATCACAACGATAGAAAGGGTGATGGTTTAGATCATTTTCGCTTATCTCCCATATATCAAGCTCCAATCCCAGCTTCCTGCACTTTTCAATGATGATGGCCTGAGCCTTTGATTCATTTCCCCTGATGCTATCCTCCTGGACCAGTCTTTGCAGAAGCTTGATTGTTCTCTTCTTTTTATCTTCAATTAATTCATTGATGAGACGATGGATTTCCATTGATTTATCTCTCCCTACCTAAATAGATCTGATTTCAGGGCTTAAGATGAAACGGGCTTCAGTTGACTCCTCTATATCTTTTATCATGAAGGGGTGAAAAACCTCACTCAGGACTAATTGATCCTCATCAATGGTAAATACAGCCCGGTCGGTGATAATCATCGAAACACATCGGGCAGCTGTTAATGGGAGAGTACATTCCCTCACGATTTTGCTGCCGCCATGCTTATCTAAATGGGTCATCAATACAATAACCCTCTTTGCTTTGGAGGCAAGTTCCGTCGCTCCCCCCATCCCGGGAACTTTTTTTCCAGGTATGATCCAGTTTGCAAGGTCTCCCTTCTCACTTACCTGCAGTGATCCAAGTATCGTCAAATCGACTTTTCCCCGACGGATCATGGCAAAGGCGATGGAGCTGTCTGTATAGCATCCCCCGTTCATCAGTGAGACTGGGAATCCTCCTGCATTACACAAATGCTCATCTTCATCACCTGTAACCGGCGCAGGTCCGATGCCGATAATTCCATTCTCCGATTGGAAAACGACTGGAAATCCCGGGGGGAGGTGATTGGGGACGAGAGACGGAATGCCGATCCCTAAATTGACAATCATATTTTCTTTGACTTCCTTTGCTGCCCGCATAGCCATCTTATCCTTCAATTCGTTTCCCAGGCCCATTTCCAATCGACTCCTTTAGATAAAACGATATGATCTACAAATACACCTGACGTGATAATTTCCTCCGGGTCCAGTTCTCCATAATCCACGATTTCAAGAGCTTCTACAATCGTAACGTCAGAAGCCATTGCGATGAGCGGGTTTGTATTCCTTGCACTCTTATCATAGATGAGGTTTCCAAAGGTATCGGCTTTTTTTGCATACACGATACCCACTTCAGCAACCAGTGCGCTTTCAAATACATAACGGCTCCCGTCCATTTCAAGTAAGATCTTTCCTTTATTTAAATATGGATCATCCACGCCTATGTCGCTTACAATGCCTTTCAGGCCCACTCCACCTGCCCTGATTCTCTCTGCCAATACTCCTTGTGGTGAGAATTCTACCTCAAGCTTCCCCTCACTCATTAACCTTCCTGCGATGGGGTTCGAGCCGATATGGGAAGCAATCACTTTCTTCACTCTATTTTGAGCCACTAGTTGCCCAATTCCAATATGAGGAAATCCTGTGTCATTTCCAATGATCGTAAGGTCTTTCACACCCCACTCCAGCAAATGATTTAATATGGTAGGTGGAGATCCGACACCTCCGAATCCGCCGAACATCAGTGTCATGTCATTTTGAAAAAAATGCCGGACTTGTTCATAATCGCTCATTTTATTGTGATGGGCGGACATCTACTTCACCTTCCATTTCTCTGTCACCATTTGAAAGGTGCTCCTCAGCCGTTTTGCCATTTCTTCGAGCTCCCTTTTCGTACTGTTCAGAGGAGGTGCCACCATAATGGCCGAGCCCTTCCTCCCGTCGATCCCTGCAGCTGCAGGATATAGTAAAATGCCATTTTCCACCCCTGATTGAACGATAAATGAAGTAAATTCTCCCCCACGTTCGGTGAATTCAATTCCGAGCATGAGTCCCCTGCCCCTAATATCTTGAATAAACGGATATTCAATTCTGCATCTTTCCAGTAGATTTCTTAAATACGTCCCTTTCTGCTCGACTCCCTCGATGATCTTTTCTGATTCTATCAGTTTCAGGACAGCGAGTGCAGCAGTTGCCGACATGGGATTTCCACTAAATGTGTGCCCGCTCATGATTACTTTACTTCCACTTAATATTGGTTCCATGATCTTGTCTGAAATGAGGGTCGCTGCAATGGGGGCATATCCTGCGCTCAGGCCTTTCCCAATCGCCACTATATCTGCTTCCACTCCCCATTGCGTTAGCGCCAGAAAGCTTCCTGTCCTGCCGCATCCGGTCATTACTTCATCAGCAATAAACAAAATGTCATGCTTATCACAAATATCTTTTATTCGTTCATAGTATCCTTTAGGTGGGGTGATAGCCCCGCCTGCTGCTCCGATGATCGGTTCTGCAATGAACGCCGCAACATTTTCTGCCCCAATCCTGGAAATCATCGTATCCAGTTGAGTCGCACACGCAAGATTGCAGGAAGGATGAGTCTTACCAAATGGACAACGTGCGCAATAAGGTGGCTCGATGGCCGGCCAATCACCTAAAAACGATTCAAAACGTTCCCTTCTTGCAGGGTGACCCGAAGCAGATAAAGCCCCAAATGTGATTCCATGATAACTGAGCCACCTGGATAAGATTTTTCTTTTCATCGGTTTCCCCTGCTCCTGCCAGTGTTGAATAGCGATCTTGATGGCTGTCTCCACTGCCTCGGATCCACTATTCACAAAGAAGGTCCATGGATAACCTGTTTTGTCATTCAAAAAGGCCGCTAAATCTTCTGCAGGCTGATTACTGAACTGCGAACGGTACACAAATGCCACTTTGTTTCCCTGATTCACGATGGATTGCAAAATATCTTCCATACCATGTCCCAAATTTGCCGTCACCGCTCCTGAACAGGCGTCTACATATTCATGGCCTTCGGTGTCATATAAATAAACCCCTTTCCCATAATCAATCGTCGGATAATACTCTCCAATCAATGGTTTTATTAAATGCGAATGAGGCATTGTTCCCCCTCCTGAAAGAATCAGATTCGTACTCTCTTTCGATTCGCTAATCTGGATGCCCATCAAGATTTCCCTTACCTTATTCATATGTATCAAAAGCGGAATCTTTCTCTCTTTATAAAAAAACAGCCTTTCGTTGCATGGTTTCACACACTGTGATGTTCCACCATCGAAGGACAGGTAAAAATTGTATCTTATACTATGATTGAAATATACTAAAATTCTCAAAAATTCGACAAAATTACTGAAATTGACTAGATATATTAGGTCGATATGTATAAAATAATGGTAAGTTCATCCTTTGATGCTACTTTTTGCTTATCTTCAGGAGGGGGAAACGGTGAAAAAGACTAGAGAAAAATGGCTAAAAGCACCAAAAAGAAAAAAATTGGAGAAAGAAGGATCCAATAGGAATTTCGGTATCTTCTCCTATTTTCGTACCATAAGAGGAAAAGTGGTATTATCATTCGGGTTATTAACGATTGTATTATTAATCCTCTCAGCCACATCCTACTTCAATATGATGAAGTTGGAAAAAGAAATCGACACGCTGATCACATATGATATGAAAGTGGATACGAAGCTAAAGGACCTTTCCAAAGTATTGAATGATATCGAAATCGGGGAACAGGGCTACGTCATAACAGGAGCCACAGGGTTTCTGGCACCTTATCAAAATGGGCAAAGAGAAGTAGAAGGTCATCTGGAGGATTTGAATAAGCTCTTGAAAGATGATCCCGACCAGCTTGATAAGATGGGTAAGATACAAGCCCAATACGGATTCTGGATGCAATTTGTAGACCGGGTGATCGAAACCAGAAAAGATAGTGGACTTGAAAAGGCGGCCAAACTCGTTGAAACAGGCGTAGGCAAGAAATATCTGGATGGGATTCGTTCATACGTCGATATGATCGTCGTTGATCAGGAAAAAGATTTGAATGACCGGATCGACTCCCTCAATCAGCAGGTGTACATGTCTAAAATCGTCACCATCGGATTAGCGGCATTCGCCGTTCTGTTAGCGGTTTTCTTTGGAATCATTTTATCTCATACCATTAAAACCAATACAAAGAAAATTAGCACATCGATTTTAGAAATCGCGAATGCAGGCGGGGATTTGACGAAACGAATTAAAGTCAAATCCAAAGATGAGCTGGCTGGCCTTGCATCGGATACGAATCAGCTCATTGGCGGAATCGCCACCCTGGTGAAGCAGGTTTCTGAAATGGCCGAAAACGTTTCCGCAAGCAGTCAGGAGCTTCTTGCTTCCGCAGAAGAAACCTCACGCACGATCACTTCCATTGCAGAAACCAGCAGTGAAATTGCCGCTGGAAGTGAGCAGACCACCAATCGCATGTCATCGTCGTTAGAGAAGATGAATAGTCTTGAAGAAGCAGCACGCTTTTTATTTAATCAGGCGGAACTCGTAAGACAAACCGCACGTGATATGAGAGTCGTGGCGGAGAAAGGCGGAAAAACCGTCCAAGCTTCTTCAACTAAAATGATGCGTATCGAAGAAACCATGTCCAACACAAGTGAAACCGTTGAAGCACTGGGTCAGCGTTCATCACAAATCACCACCATCATCGGGACGATTACGGACATTGCCGAACAAACCAATCTTCTTGCACTGAACGCTGCCATTGAAGCAGCACGGGCCGGTGAACATGGACGAGGGTTTGCCGTTGTCGCGGATGAAGTCAGAAAGCTTGCTGAACAATCCCGACAGGCTGCCAAGGGAGTGACTGAAATCGTACACAGTATCCAAGAAGAAGTCAATATCATCATCAAGCAAAACTCAGACGGCGTAAAAGAAGTGATTGCGGGTGTAGAGATCACCAATGAAACCAATGCATCACTTGAAGATATATTAAGCCAAACAACAAAAACAACGGTTGTAGTGGATGAAATGGTGGACCACATCCAAGAAACCCTCTCTCTCAGCCAAGAAGTGGCCACTTCATTTGCCCATGTAAATGAAATCGCAGAATCCACCGCTTCTAATACAGAGACCACTGCGGCGGCTTCTGAAGAAGGGTCTGCTGCCATGGAACAAGTCACTGCAAGTGCGTCAGAACTTTCCCAACAAGCTGAAAAACTGAAAGAATTGATTTCAAGCTTTAAAATCTAATCCAAAAAGAGCTGCCGATTCGGCAGCTCTTTTTTTCATCATTATTTTCAAAGAATCGAAACTACAGATCAATTTCCGCAGTAACAAACGGCTCCAATAATAATCAACAGGATGAATAAAACAACGATCAACGCAAAGCCATTACCGCCACATCCAGCAACCGGATAAGCATACCCACCTTGATAACATGGATCACAACCGTAACCATAGTTCATACCTATCACTCCTCAGGGAATTTTATTTATTTACCTTATACTCTATGTCATATACCTAGAAAGTGTTTGTGCATTCGCCTATTTAATTCGGAGATACTCCTTTCCTCCATGAGCATCTTTCTTTATAAAGAGGAGAGTTTATAGAAAAGACAGGAGATATGGCTATATGAAATGGTTTTTCAAATCATTTATTAACGGGGTTCTGACGATTGTTCCAATCGCACTGGATGCCTACGTTGTATATAAAATGTTCTTACTTTTTGATGGATTGTCTGGAAATATCCTGAAGCCGTACCTGGATGAAAACTACATTCCCGGAATCGGGCTCTTTGCCACCATCATCCTGTTAACGATTCTTGGATGGCTGTCAACCAAATTTCTTACAGGGACCATTGTATGGATAGTGGATATCCTTCTACAAAAATCCCTCTAATCAAAACGATTTACTCGATCATCAAAGATACCATTCATTCTTTTCTCGGTGAAAAGAAGTCATTCTCAAAAGTGGCTTTCATCACAATGCCGGCACTTCAATGAAATGTCTTGGATTCATCACGACTGAAAACCTGGAAGACTTACATGATGAACTAAAAGATTCATGTAGCCGTTTATATTCCACAAACTTTTCAGGTGGCCGGTGTGACCTTCTTAATTCCGAAGATAGATATTGAAATCCTGGATATTAAATCAGAGGAAGCGATGAAATTCATACTATAAGGCGGAATGACGGCGAAGAGCGATAAATAGTGGTTGTATGGTTGTACAGGTTATGTCATTGCTGAGCTATAAAGGCAGTTTATCCCTACATTATGAAAGAGCTCAGTTATATTTGGGTTATTTCCATATTGAATTCCTGTCTTACATACCTACTATCTTTGCCATCCGGTCTATTTGCTTCGTTTTGGCAGGTTATTGCGTCTTTTTAAATTTTATTGCGTCTTTTTTGTGGTATTTGCGTCATTATCCATTAAGTGGAAGACGGATGCGATCTAAGAATAAAACTTCTTTTTCCATTAAAAAAGGACCGGCCATTTCGCCGGTCCTTCCGTATTGTTTATTTTGCAGAAATCTCAAATACGTCTTCCTGTCCTGCTGTGACACTATTTACCTCTTTTTTTAATAGGTCACCCATGTCATCCCCATTGGTGATGATGATAGGTGTGATCGTGCTCTTCGCTTTTTCCCTTACCAAATCTAAATCATACGTAATCAAAGGATCACCGATACTCACTTTTGAACCTTCCGAAATATGCGCCTCGAAACCTTCACCATTCATCGAAACGGTTTCAAGTCCGATATGAATCAGAATTTCAGCCCCGTTTTTCGCTTTGATTCCAACGGCATGTTTTGTAGGGAAGAGCTGCATAATCTCTCCGTCGACAGGAGAAACGACCTTTCCGATTGTCGGTTCAATGGCAATCCCATCCCCCATCATCCTTTGAGAGAATACAGGGTCCGGTACCTCTTCAAGGGATTTCACAGAACCCGATAATGGTGCGACGGCAGTGACCGTTTTAGGTGCTTCCTCTTTTTTCCCAAAAAGTTTCTTAAGCATCATTTTCACCTTCCTATTCATTTTTTATATACACATATGTAACTCATTGTAAACATGAGAAGTATATTTTAGCACATATGTGAATGCATTCACAGCAATTCATTATGTTAGAATAACTTCTTGTATGTCCCATACCCTTCTTCTTCCAATTTCTCAACCGGGATGAACCTGAGAGCGGCTGAATTGATACAGTAACGAAGTTTAGTCGGCCCGGGACCGTCATTAAATACGTGACCCAGATGTGAATCAGCTTCTTTGCTTCTTACTTCGGTACGTACCATAAAGTGACTTCGATCTTCCTTTTCTGAAACTTCCTCATCATCGATCGGTTTCGTGAAGCTGGGCCATCCACAACCGGCATCATACTTGTCCTTGGAACTGAAAAGAGGCTTCCCGGAAACGATATCCACATAGATCCCATCTTTGAATGTATTCCAGTATTCGTTCCGGAAAGGTGGTTCCGTGCCATTGTTTTGAGTGACATCATATTGTTCGGGTGTTAACTTTTTCTTCAATTCATCTTTACTCATTCTTTTCCCCCCCAGTGGTTTTCAATAAATGCAACTCTTCCGGATCCTCTGCTATATCGGTTATAATGTCCGGGATTCTTCTTATAATAATCCTGGTGGTATTCTTCTGCAGGATAAAATTCACTAGCAGGCAGTATCTCTGTGGCAATCGGATTGGAGAACTTCCCTGATTCCTCAAGCCCGTTCTTTGATTCCTCTGCCATCCTTTTCTGCTCTTCATCATGGTAGAAAATGACCGTTTTATATGATTGGCCCCTGTCAAAAAACTGACCGCCGGGATCAGTCGGGTCGATTTGCTGCCAGTACACTTCCAATAGCTTCTCATAAGGAAAAACAGCAGGGTCATATTCAATTTGAACCGCTTCATAATGACCTGTCGTTTCGTTGCACACTTCTTTATAAGTCGGATTTGGGACGTGTCCACCTGTGTAACCGGATGTCACACTACCGATTCCAGGCTGTTCATCAAACGGTTTCACCATACACCAAAAACATCCACCGGCAAACGTGGCTTTTTTATAGTTTAAGGTATCTGACATAAATCAACATCCTTTCTGAGATCATTCTCTTACACTATTCCCTTTGTATGAGATTTTAACGCATTCCTGTTCAAAAGGGAAAGTATTAAGCTTGCCAGATCGGTTTAATTGCCGCAAGCTATTTCTTTAAACCCATTTTGCACAAAAAAAGAGTGCCCTTAAATGGGCCACTCTTATAGTCAATATTTAAGCTTTCTTTGCTTTCCGATGTTTTTCCATTTTTTTCGTTCCAATGACTCCAACCGTTTGTTTCCCCGTCTTTCCATATATGCTATTTCTTTTTGGAGCTTCTGGAAATGTTCCAGCCTTTCTTCTGAAAGGGTCCCCTCTTTAATCGCCCCCTGTATCTTACAGCCCGGTTCATCTATATGGCGACAGTCAGTGAAACGGCAGTGAAGTGCTAATTCTTCTATATCATGGTATTGGGTGGATAAGCCTTCCTGCCCCTGCCACAATTGGATTTCTCTCATTCCCGGTGTATCGATGATCGAAGCTCCATTTTCTAATAAGAACAATTCACGATGAGTGGTTGTATGGCGACCTTTGTCATCGGACTCCCTAATTTCCTTCGTCTTCTGAACATCATATCCTACAAGAAGATTCGTCAGTGTGGATTTCCCTACACCTGAAGAGCCGACAAGTGCGACTGTTTTCCCTTCAGCCAAATAAGGCATGAGTTCTTCAACCCCGTCATGATTCACAGCACTTATTGTAACGACTTTCACACCAATTAATATGCTTTCTACTTGTTTTTTCTTATCTTCACTATCCGTGCACGTATCGGCCTTTGTCAAGACAATGACAGGGTTTGCCCCGCTTTCCCAACAGAGAAGCAAATACCGTTCCATCCTCTTACTGTTAAGATCATCATTTAATGATGATAGGATAAATACTGTATCGATATTTGTTGCGATAATTTGTTCTTCAGCTTCATTACCTGCTTTTTTCCTGGAGAATTTGCTCGTTCTAGGCAATACTTTTTCAATGATTGCTCCATCCCCGCTTAGGAGAACCCAGTCTCCTACGGCAGGCAGATCTTCACGCTGAACGGTTTCAAACCTGAGCTTCCCGGATATCTTGCATAAACCTTCACCCTTCTCGGTCATGACCATATAGGCTCCTCTTTGCTCAGTCACAACTCTCCCCAAAATGAAACCTTCTATTGTCATATGATTCATCAAATTAAATACTTTTTCTCTATTATTCAACTTATTTCCTCCCAAAATAAAAAATCCATTGCGTGGTTTCACACGTCAACGGATTTTTCGGGGTAGAAGAAATATAAAATCAAAGAATCCCGTTAAAAGTGAGTTGACGTGCAGAACCGAAATAATCCGTACTTCCTTTAGATAGAACAATTAATGATCGATTCATATGACATCACCCACTTTCTCTATTAGTACTTTCATTATCCAACATTTTCAATTGTTTGGCAAGTGATATTTCTGACTTTTTAAAAAAATAGGTACTTTCACCATTTTTTCCCCCCGGCATATTCTATTGTGTTAATACAGATAAAGGAGAGATACGGATGAGCCAACATGATTATTTAACGAAAGCGGCAATGTATGACTTATTATCCGGTTATTATAAATATACTGATCCATCCATGCACGTTCATTATTATCAAAAACACCTTAAATACATGAGACTTGCATTGCAGGCACAGAGAGCTGACATGACAACGTCGACCCAACCGTCTTACGTTAGGGTGCTGCATGCCGTCCCAGATGCTCCTAATGTAGATGTATATGTAAACGGGAACCGGGTATTACGGGATGTAGCCTTTAAAGATGTGAGCGATTATTTGACACTTCCTGCCGGTAAATACCATATTGATGTCTACCCGGCTGGAACGAGTGTGACGACGGTCATTAGTAAAAAGGTGAAAATTGATCCCGGAAAGATTTACACACTGGCAGCTGTGGGAACTCTTAATAAAATGCAATTACTGCCCTATCTGGATAACCCAACAGTTCCAAGCGGCGAAACAAAGGTGAAGTTCATTCACCTTTCCCCTGACGCCCCTGCCGTCGATATTGCGGTTAAGGGAGGGGATGTCATTTTCCCTGATATTTCTTTTAAACAAGCGACCGATTACCTCGGTCTAACCCCAATGACCGTAAATCTTGAAGCCAGGGTTGCCGGGAGTAAAAACAGTGTACTGAGTGTACCTAACGTTAAATTTGAGCAAAATCAAGCATACACCATTGTAGCTGTAGGATTGGCCAATGGAACACCGGAACTCGAAGCAATCCTTTTAAAAGGATAGATATTTCAAATGAAAGCACAAATGAAGAGGCTGGGACAAAAGGATTTCAGCTAAATAAAAATCCGAACGAGTGATTGGATGAAAGCCATACTCGTTCGGATTTTTAATTTTTAGTGCTAAAGCTTAATCCATGAAATAAGCAGGTTCTAACTGTAGCTGTTGATTGGAGTGCAAGACGAAGACTCCTTCGGGAAAAGCGGAATAGGTGAGACCCCGCAGGAGCGAAAGCTGCCTTTCGCCCCCCGGAAAGCGAAGTCTTGCACGGAAATTAACAGCGGTGTATCACGTGATATTCAAAATAATCATAGGCTTTGTTCGTATTAGAGCATATGGATTTAGTAATGTCCCAGCCTCTTTTTCTTATTGGGCACGGTCAACAGGAACCAGCAACCTGAACGAAATTTGATCTTCCTTCAGATTGAATTTATTTGCCCGCACCTTTATGTCACTTTTCAATTTCATATCCTTTAGAGAAACGTATATCAATTCATCATTAGGTTGTATTTTCACCCATTCAGGGAAATTATATGAATCCCTGATTACTTTCAGCACATAAGAAACGGGAAGATTCAGAGATCCCACAGAAATAGATTTCTGTTTCAGCAGGATGTCCCCATTCTCAAGAGCCTTCGGTTCGAAATCAAGCTTAAAGTCAAGATTTGATGTAAAGACAGGAACGGACCCCAGCAGTTCAACGTCATCTTTCAGTTGAACATCATAATCGACCGGCCCTCTCATTTCTTCCTGGATATAATGCTCAATGATCAGGTTTAAGTCATCTTTGTTGGTTTCCACATTGAATCCTACTTGTTGGTCTTCGTTTTTGGTGCTTTCAGGAAGTGCTTCATCCTTTACAGGCATAAAGATCATGGAGACGATGATGACGAACCCCAATAATACCGTGCCTAAAAGGACAAAAAACCCTACCTTCCATTTGTTCTTCATGACGGCTGCTCCTCTTCCTCAACAGAATCTCTTTTCTCTGTCAATGTAGCTAATGTTTTCCCTTTTGCAAGATCCGTAAACATCCGATCTGCGATCAATTTATACCCTTCATCATTCGGGTGAAAGTAATCTTCATATAACAATGTGTCTCCTGCATCAATAAATAAGTCCTCGATCTTAACGAATAATGTCCGATCATAATCGGTCAATACCCCAATGCTTGCTTCGTTCCAATTATGAATCACCTGGTTCACTTCATCTATATCCGAAAACCAGGTGTTAAAAGGATTATAAAGGCCGACCAGGACAATGCCTGCATCCTGATTATAGCTTCGGATCGTTTCGATAATTTCTTGTAACCGGAGTCGATACTGTCGCTTCTCCTCCTGGAACACTTCTAACTTCAGGTGTGAGAGGTTCTCACGAAAAATTTTCATAACATCGTTTCCACCGATGGTGATCATCACTAAGTCCGACTTTTCTATGGATGACTTTACATCTTCCTTCTTCAGTCTCTTCAATAATTGATCCGTCCGGTTTCCCCTTACTCCGTAGTTATGAAACTGGGCATCCTTTACACCGGCCATTGATTCAAGACTCTTTTCCAGATAAGGAACATACCCACCTTTTTTCGTACTGTCACCTACACCTTGGGTCAGGGAGTCCCCTATTGAAACCACCTTTAAGTTTTTAGGTATAAATGTTTCATTGGGACTTTCTTTCTCCCAGTTGGAGACTTCTCTTGTAATATGATCAGCAGCATCTTCTAACGAACATCCTGAAAGGAATAAAACAAAAGCGAGCATGAGTATGGATATTTTTTTCATATGCATCACCTCGCTTACTCTTTTATATATTATATCACGGTTGAACATCGGTAAAACATTTATTAACACTCATCCTTCAGTATGGTCCTTTCCCTTTCATCGGCTCGGTCCTGATTGCAAAGTCGCAAATACCTCTGAAATGAATTGACCGTAATGGAATTGCTTAGCGATTTTATGGACCGGCCAGGAAGCTTTATCCGGAGACTTCCTGAAATCACCGATGCTCTCCCCAAACGTACAGCCCGTATTGACAACAACACGTATTGGGACTTCCTCAAACACCATTTTCTCCCCATCTGCCAGTGCCCACATAGCCAGTAAATCATGAAGGGGACTGCCTGAAATATCGGGGTAGGTCTTTTTATAAAATTCATAATAATAATCGACCATCGGTTTGATGATTTGACCGACTTTATCATTGGATTTCACGTAGAAGTCATGAAGTCCATCGATCATGGCCGGAGTGAAGAGAGCATACATCGTGACATCCAAAGGAATAAGATGAATTTTCTTCGGAGCCAGTTGAATCAGGATATTCGCAGCATATGGGTCCCCGTAGAAATTGGCTTCTGCAATAGGGGTAACATTTCCCGGCACAAGGAAAGCCCCTCCCATCACATAAAATTCTTTCACCTTTTTCATAGTTTCAGGATATAAAATAAATGCAGTAGCAAGTGAGGTTAAACGTCCCGCGGAATAAATATAAATTTC
Source organism: Bacillus sp. NTK074B (assembly GCF_017303375.1). Taxonomy (GTDB): domain Bacteria; phylum Bacillota; class Bacilli; order Bacillales; family Bacillaceae_B; genus Rossellomorea. Next base: position 124,352 of record NZ_JAFKOH010000001.1, read on the forward strand.
TCCTGCATATTGATTGATGAGCTCCTTGATTTCATAGAAATTCTCACTGATGTCAGAAGAATCGAATTGAATCTCATCAGGTAAGATCGGTCCAAGACCAGCCACCCCATGAACTTCCGGATAGAACCGGGGCTGTGTTCCCGTCAAGGAAGAGACCGCTCCTCCTATGACTGGAATATCCGTTATCCCCGTAAGGCTTTGGAGGTATTTAACATTCTTCAGTGCAGCTTCTCTTGAAACATTTCCATAGTCCGATACAATCCCGACAATTTCTATCGTTTCGCTATAGTAAGCATACAAAATAGCGACAATATCATCGATTCCAAAATCTGAAATCACCAATACTTTCTTTTTATGAGACACCAACGCACACTTCCTTTCTCACGGATTCATGCATAATAAGCCAGGTATGATGTGAATCTTGTCGGTTACAGCAGATGGCGGCCTTTCCTACTATATTTTTATGATATGACCGATTCGGTTATGAGGTCGCAAGAATATTCATAAAATCAACAAGAACTGGTACGATCCCTCTTTTATGAAAATGGTACAATACTTTTATGATGAAAAGGAAAGGTGATGGATATGTCCAAAAATATGTTACTGTATTTCACACTTTTGATTGGTTTACTTGGAATTATTGCCGGCTGCTCTGATGATCGAAGCGAAGAAGCCCATCATAACCATACTGCGGATAATGGGGATATCCGGGAAGAAACAGCTTCTGTCGATATCCTTCCGACTTTTCTCGACGATAAGGATGACAATATGAAACTCATCTATTCTTCAGCAGCTAAAAATCCTGAACTTCTGAAGTATATCCCGTGTTATTGCGGCTGCGGTGATTCAGCCGGCCATGAAAGCAATCTTAATTGCTTCGTCTATAAGCTAGAGGGCAACAAAGTGGTCTGGGATGATCATGGTACAAGATGTGAACTTTGTTTGAAGATTGCAGCAGAGTCCGTTGTAAAGTATAAGAATGGTGAATCCATCAAACAAATCAGGACGTTTATTGATGAGCAATATAAAGAAGGTTATGCAAAACCTACCCCTACGCCGATGCCTTCCTGACTGACAGCAGGTTACTCCTGTTGTCTTTTTTTATCTCCACAACAAAAAGGACGAAAGGATGGATTTCCTTTCGCCCTTTTTTTATTAGTCTGTGTAATACATAAAACCAATCGCACCAACTCCTGTATGGGTGCTGATGATCGGAGTTGTCGGAGCAATTTCGATTTGATCATATCCGGTCTTTTCGATGATCTTGTTTTTCAGGTTTTGTGCAAGAGTAAGGCCATCCGCATGGACGAGTCCCACTCCCCGGATAGTCTTGCCTTTCACATCTTCAACAAACTGGGCAGTTAAGTACTTTACTACCTGTGAATGGCTTCTGACCTTCGCCACGGGAGTATACTCTGCTCCTTCCAAAGATGCAATCGGTTTGATATTAAGGAGGGAACCAATCATGGCACGCCCTTTTCCGATCCTTCCACCCTTCACAAGATTTTCAAGGGTGTCAACCACCACAAATAACTTCGTATTGGATCGAATGTCTTCGATCGCTTCAAGGATTTGTTGCATCGATTTGCCTTCCTTTGCAAGCTTGGCCGCCTCGATCACCTGAAAAGCCAGCCCTTTCGAAATAAAACGGGAATCCACCACTGTCACATCGGATGATGACATATCTGCAGCGGACTCTGCCGAACGAACGGTCCCGCTCATGTTACCTGTCATATGTATGGACAAAACGGAGGAACCGTCTTTTCCTAGTTCATCATAAAGTTCAACAAAGGACCCGGCAGGGGGTTGAGAACTTTTGGGCAGTTCCTTGGAAGACTTCATTTTTTCTATGAAGCTCAAAGGGGAAAGGTCCACTCTATCTAAGTAGGTTTCTCCATCAATTGAAATGGACAGAGGAACTACATGAATATCCAGCTCTTTTACAACTTCATCTGATAAATCAACTGTCGAGTCTGTTACAATCTTAATTTTGGTCAATTTTGCCACATCCTATCTCCCATATCATTAGTATTATATCGTTAAACGCTAAGGATTTAAATAGATAGTCAGCATTTAACTCATATGCAAACTCAATCGGCATTTCCCCGCTCAAAACCGTACTTACATAAAAAGGTCTGATCCTGCACAAACATTGTGCAATAGGATCAGAACCCCGGAAAAACTTATGCATTATTCTTTAACTCTTCTGATTGATAGATTTCTTCGTACTCTGACCATTTCGTCGTTCTCTTTAAATGTTCTCTAAAGCTGAAGATGGTCTTAGGCTCATTCTGGTTTATGACACTGGTAATGAATTGATTCAGCCTAAGATTTACCCTTAGGTAGAGCGGGCTATCTTTCTTCAATACAGGAACTTCTGAGATTTTGACCTTCCGTCCATACTTCGATTTGAACTCGATGGTTTTTGTCAGCAAAGTATCAATCCTCTTTTTCACCCGTTTATGCTTCTATTATACCCTATTTACCCTCGCGAGAATTGTCATATCGTGCAAAAATGCGAATATTTTTTCATATTTGAGGTGATACAGGGACGACGCATTCAGAACGATCGTTTTTAGGGGCGTTCACGATATCTGAAACCTGGTAACCCATCATCCTGTCATCAGGTAGGGACTTTAAAACAGAAGCCGCGTCTTTAAAGGAGTATTCTTCTGTATTGAGCCATTTCTCAATGGCTTCATCGTTAGTAAGCATTACTGGCATCCTATCATGAACGTTCCTTACGAGTGGATTGGCTTCGGTTGTCAGAATAGTGGAGGTTGTAACCTCCCCGTTGCGGTCCCATAATCCTGCAAACACAAATGGCCCCTCTCCTTTTAACTGGAACCTCACCGGCACCTTCCCTGACTCATTCTTCTTCCATTCATAAAAACCGTCTGCAAAAATCACCATTCTTTTTGAATGAACAAGTGTTTTAAAACTGGGCTTGTCAAGAAGCGTTTCACTACGGGCATTAATCAATGGTTTCCATTTAGAACGATCCGCCCAGTGGGGCACAAGCCCCCACGTTATTTCACCTGCTCTCCGACTCCCCTTATGGGAGATAAGGGATAGAATCCTCTGCGAAGGGGCAATATTGTATCTTGGCTGCCACTCTTCAATAAATTCGTCAATCAGGTATTGTTTCACCAATTCTTCTAAGGGAGTCGTCAAGGAAAATCTGCCACACATAGTGCCCACCTCTTTATAGTCTCTTTACATAGGAATATACAACATTCCATCGTAAAATCCAAATATAATACTTTAACCCTTTACTATGTTAATGATTGCACAATTATGAAAAGAAGATTATCATGGATATATGAATCACTCGTATAACATCCAATGATTTAAGAAAGGAAGGAACTTCTTTGACTTATGATTTCGATTTTTCCAATTGGAAAGAAGAAGTTGCGAACGCCATTACCCATGGTATCGGATTGATTTTGAGCATACCTGCTTTAGTCATGCTCATCATTTTTGCCGTACATGAAGGAACTGCCTGGCATATTGTGAGCTTTTCCATTTTCGGGGCTTCCATGATTCTCCTATACCTATTTTCAACACTTTTACATAGCTTTAAGCCTTCAAAGGTGAAGAATCTTTTTGCGATACTGGATCATTCTGCTATTTATGTGCTAATTGCAGGAACATACACACCCTTCATGCTCGTCAGTGTAAGAGGTGCGCTAGGATGGACATTGTTCGGAATCGTGTGGGGCCTCGCCATTGTAGGAATTATATTCAAGTGTTATTTCGTTCAACGCTATCAGGTGGTATCCACCCTCTTCTATCTGGTAATGGGCTGGCTCGTCATCATTGCGATTAAGCCGTTATATGCAAGTTTAACGGGAGCGGGATTCGGACTTCTGTTGACTGGGGGTATCATGTATTCTATCGGTGCCATCTTCTATGTGTGGAATAAACTCCCATACAATCATGCTATCTGGCACTTATTTGTCCTTGCAGGAAGCGGTTTTATGTACTTCTGTATCCTGTTCTACGTATAAAAAGGCATTTCATAAAAGAGTCCAGCCAGGTAGGTATCGACCCCACCTGGCTGGACTCTTTTTATTACGATACTCTTCTCATTTGGTCCAACGAAGCCTGTATAATTCCTTGAACCTCGATCGATAGTTCTTTTACATCTGTATCCCCTACATATTGAGCTGAAAGGGGTGAAAGGATTTCGACAAAGATGTCACAAGGTTTAATACCTCGAGGCTGATTCTCAAACATATCTGCCGTCCCCTGTATGACGACTGGCACAATCGGCACGCCGGCATACTTTGCCATCCGGATCCCACCTGTCTTAAAATCCTTCAGCTCTCCCCCTTTGTTTCGGGTCCCTTCAGGAAAAATAAGAAGGGAGTGACCTGCTTTCAACACCATTCCACCTTCCTTAATCGACTGGACCGCCTGCCTGCGATTACTACGATCAATGAAAATGCATGAAATCATGATCATCCAGTCACTTATGATTGGCAGTTTCTTCACTTCCATCTTAGATATGAATCCAAAGGGTTTCGGGATGGAACCCAACAGGACCGGAACGTCAAAGTCTCCCGCATGATTGGCGACGAACAGGACCGGACCTTCGGGAATGGATTCATGTCCACTAATATGTACGTTGCTCCCGGTTCGTTTCATGATGCCCCTGGACCATCTTTTAGGGAGGTCATGAATGATTTGATCCCGCATCCTGACTGACATAGAACTGTCCAGCTTTTTAACCTTTTGAAGTGTTGGGACACTATATAGAAGGTACAAACCCATATAAATCAATACATATATCATTCTGAACACTAGATAATCCTCCTTGATTTTCCTTTACTCTTATTCAACTGAGTTCACAAACCATCAAACCAATTCACCCTCCTGCACCACAACTTAAATGACAGAGCATCGTAAATCTTAGTTTGTATGAGAAAAGCAACAATCTTTGTGAAATCAGTCTTAAAAAAAGGTGAAGCTGATTGTTATGAGCTTCACCCTAAACTATCATCTATTTTCTTTTATATACTTTGAATTCATAGTCGTAAGGGTTTTTTTCATCCTTAATCCCTTTTTCTGAAGAAAGGCAAATGAATTCTTCCCATGGAATGGAGGGCATGGTCGTATCCCCTTCAAATTCATGGTGAATTTCAGTTACATAGAGTTTCTCTACAAGGGGGATGAACTGTTTATATATTTCTCTGCCACCCACTATAAAGATTTCGTCATCTCTTTCTTCTGACCATTTCACAACTTCTTCGACAGAATGCAGAACCATGCAGCCTTCCCGCTGGAAACTTGTGTTTCTTGTCAAAATAACATTATCACGATGTGGCAAGGGCTTACCGATGGAATCGAAAGTCTTTCTGCCCATTACAATCCCATGCCCATTTGTCGTCCGCTTGAAGAACTTCAGATCCTCGGGGAGTCTCCATGGCAGCCCATTATCTTTACCGATCAGTTGATTCTGATCCATTGCCCAAATAAATGAAATCATACACTCACGGCTCCTTTAATATGAGGGTGTGGATCATACCCTTCCAGTTTGAAGTCTTCAAAGCTGAATCCGAAGATGTCTTTCACTTCAGGATTGATTGTCAGGGCCGGCAATGCTTTAGGCTCCCTTGAAAGTTGTAATTTTACTTGATCAAGGTGATTCTGATAGATATGCACGTCTCCGAATGTATGAACGAACTCTCCTGCTTCCAAATCACAAGCCTGAGCTACCATCATCGTTAATAGAGCATAAGAAGCAATGTTAAATGGAACACCAAGGAACACATCTGCAGAACGCTGATACAACTGGCAGGACAATTTTCCATCAGAAACGTAGAATTGGAACAGGCAGTGACAAGGCGGCAAAGCCATATGATTCACATCAGCTACATTCCATGCGCTGACGATCATTCGTCTTGAATCAGGATTATGCTTGATCGTATCGATGAGATTTGAAATCTGGTCGATGGTTTCTCCATTCCCACCAGACCATGATCGCCACTGATGCCCGTATACCGGTCCAAGCTCTCCCTTTTCATCGGCCCACTCATTCCATATGCGTACACCGTTGTCCTTTAGATATGCTACATTCGTATCTCCTTTTAAGAACCAGAGAAGTTCATGGATGATGGATTTCACATGCAGTTTTTTCGTTGTAACGAGAGGGAATCCCTCCTGCAAGTCGAATCGCATCTGGTAACCGAACGTACTGATTGTTCCCGTACCTGTCCGGTCCTCCTTCTTTGTACCCTTTTCCAGTACATGTTTGCACAAGTCTAAATACTGCTTCACCTTGACCACACCTTTTATAAGTTTATAATTCTTTGAAAAATTGATATGTTGCGGGTGCCTTTTCCTTTAGTAAATTCCTAGTTTCAGAATTCAAATAATACATAGCAAATGTTTCAGCAAAATATTCTTCTTTGTATTGATTGAAGTAGGGATCATCCGGGAATAAAAGGGATGCCTCCCTCTTCCATATGGGCAGGAATTCAAGCTTATAATATAGATCTGATAGGACATAACTGTCAATGCTGTGGGCAGTCTCATGAAGCTCCAAGTTATATGAGTTGTGCCCCTGTCCCTTTTTACTATGACCAATCTTAACCAATACAAGCTTGGAACCACCTATTCCGGGGAGATCATCCCACGTAATACTTTTATTAGTGTACCCTCTGGGGGTGACTCCTTTCAAGTGACTTGTCGTAGAAAAATCGGTTAATTTGTTTTGGAACAGCCTTATTTTTATATCTTTCGATTCTGCAGACTCCAACAACGGTGTCGGAATATGGTCCAGTCTCTTGATCATATCAACGGCATCTTGTTTATTATACGGTGATTCTGGTAAAAGAATCATATTTTCCAACTGCTTGCCCGATTGAAGGTGTATATACGTTTTAAGGGGAGAGTGTTTTAAGAGGGTACCGTTGTAATCGGCTTGTGTGTGGGTCCAGAGAATCAGAAGAGTGATTGGAATCAGTAGGATAATGAAGGTTCGTTTCACTATAATCCTCCCTCCCTCCCTTCCTTTCAGGAAATATCCCTCGTCCTATTCTTTACTATTTTACCATAATGATAGATGGGGTTATAGGAAAGGTTGTTTCCAATATTAAAACGTCGACATAAAAAAACAAGCACGTTCAACCACGTACTTGCTTTGTTTAAATTTAGGTCAGGACACACTCATCCATTGAGGAGGGGTATTTTTATCCCAGTAAATGCTTCCCAGTTCATGGTGTGCATGGAATTTGTCGTGCGCCGTATGATAGTGAAAATTGAAATAGTAACCATCCTTTGGAGGATGATCTTTTCTTACATGAAATCGAATGATGTCTTCACCTGAGCGCTCGTCATATATATGAAAAATCTTTTCGGTTTTGGCATATTGAGGTACTTCTGAAATGGTAAGTGACGTTAAGTCTTCTTCTGGAAATTGTGCTGCTGTATCTTCTATCGCTCTTTCGATATTAGGAAGGATCAATGATCTGAACTCGTCTTCAATGAACGGCTTGATCTTTGTCCCAAACTTTTCATATGCATTTTTTTCAGCTTGTACCAGCATAGTCTCTAAAAATTCATCATGGGTTAGGACCGGTTCTTCTTCTCCTGACTCCTCGGGAGTCGCTTCAACGGAAGAAGGCTTGCCATTATTCTTCGCAAGGGCATGATTTTCTTCATTCAGAAAGGGTTGTGAAGGAGATACAAGTCCGAATGTCAGAATGGATAGTAGTACAAAAAACGATTTCTTGAGCCAAATCGACATAGATAACGTCCTTTCCTATGTATTACGTCTATTATTATACTACTTCTTACGAATAAAAAGTGAAAAAGGTTTCATTTTTTTGTAGGATATTAAAATCTTTCTGTGGTAGTATATTAATGAGGATACTTTGTAAGGAGGATAACTAAATGGATACTGGAATTATGATCAATATCGGATACATACTTCTGTTAGGTTATTTTATTGTACTGGGATTCACTGATTAATACTTATGAGATTAGACAGGCAATGGATGCCTGTCTATTTTATTAGGTCTTCTTTAAGTCAATCAACCCAAAATGAAACTTGGCGGATGGCCTTTTCAATACTTCGAAACCCATCTCTTCAAAAAGAGGGGACTGATAGTGTTCTTTTAATACTACACGATTTTTGGCCACCCTCTTCGCTTCTTCAATCCCTTCTTTTGTAACTCCTGTATAACTTGCCCATTGTCTGATAGGGTTGATTCCATGAGAATCGGCCAACGCTTCTTCAAACATCGGATCCAAATAAACGACATCGAAAGCGTCGTCGGGAATCTTCTTTAATTCTTCCTGAAATTGTCCGTTGAGGACGGTGATTCGATTCATCGCGCTATTTAATGCTTGAAGTGGAGATACCCATTCCTTCAATCCATGTGTGAGGATATGCGAAATATACTTATTGGCTTCAATGCCGGTTACATTCCCCGCTTCCCCAACAATATGACTGGCGATGATACTATCTGAAGCAAGCCCCAGTGTACAGTCGAGAAAGGTCATCCCTTCTTTCAGTCCGGCCGCTTCAATGAGTGGATCTGTCTCTCCCCGCATGAGCCTTTTGATTCGGAATGAGGCTGAATTAGGGTGAAAAAAGAATGGCTCGCCTTTCCCTTCCCTCGTATGCAGCTCCAACCGTTCTTTGCCGATGACGAGACAATCCTGGTCGGTGTTCTCCATATGGGAACGAATCGATCTTTTCTTTCGCGGGACATAAGGAATGGAAAGAGTATTCGCTGCCTGCTGCGCTTTTTCTATTACGCTCTGATTTGCTCTTCCACAAGTCGTGACAAACACTTGTTGATTCTCCTTTGATCTTACATTATTTTCATTTCCTTAACTATCATTATAAAGGAGCGGGCGAAAGAGTCACCCGCTCCCAATTAAACTATTCAATTAGCAGTGTTCGTTAAATGCGGTCACCAGATTCGAAATGATAGAGGAAATATCGTGGTCTTCGATTTCTTCTCTAGGAATAAAGTGAACGACTTTGTTTCCTTTCAGCAGAGCCATGGACGGTGAAGAGGGTTCATACACCTCGAAATATTCCCTCATCTTGGCAGTCGCTTCCTTATCCTGACCGGCGAATACCGTGACAAGATCATCCGGGGTTTTCTCATTATTCATGACGGATTGGGTTGCAGCTGGTCTTGCAAGGCCGGCTGCACATCCACAAACAGAGTTTACGACAACAAGGGTCGTCCCTTCTGCTTTCTCCATATAATTTGTGACTTCTTCTTCAGTGCCAAGCTCCTTGAATCCGGCTTGTGTCAGTTCCTGCCTCATTGGCGTAACCAACTGTCTCATATATTCTTCATATGCCATAGACATGTATCATCATTCCTTTCCTTTTTATTGGTTCCGTGCCTCAGTCATTTGTTTCCAAACAGACCCTTTTGCTTCTTCGCCGCCTTCGATTCGTTCAATCGCCATTTTGACCTGAAGCTTCACTTCAAATTCAGGATCATTTTCCACCTCTTTTAAACCAGGAAGGGCAGAGGAATCCCCGACCTCATATAGGAACATTGCGGCGCGCCATCTAACCAGTTTGCTCTTATCTTTCAATGCCTGAATCATTTCCGGGATGGCATCCTTAAATCCTAAATCAGAGAGGCAATCACCAGCCGTTCTCCTCACCGTTACCGATTTATCGTGCAGTCCCTTGTACAGTAATGGAAGGACTTTTACATTTTCTATCATTCCCAGGTACACAACAGCCAATCGGCGGATGGATACTTTCTCATCTCCAAGAGCTTTCTCTAATAGAGGTAAATCATCCAAAGTCGGATCCTCCATTGAATCAAGCTTTTGATATCTTGTTTGCCAATCAGGTGCTGCAAAATCCGAGACGTTCACCTTCTGCTTTCTCTTGTATATGATCGGCCCTTTTGAGTCGGTCGCTTCTTGTGCATCACTGACTATAGCTGCAAGCCTTTCAGAAGGGTATGCCGCAACAAGTTCTTCCGTCACATTATGACCAATCTCGTCCAAGTCTCCGTACCTGATGCCGTAATCCTTCCACTTCCGGAGAAGGACGACATTATCCCCTTCTTTTTGAGCATTACCGATCGCTTCAAGGAAAGGCGCTGGAAGTGAAAACCGCTTTTCTTGTTCACCGTCTGTCACTTTGACCTGCATTGGGACCCCTTTGAACATTTGTACACTGACATTCACTTCACCGAAGTGTTCTTCCATGGGAGATTCACTTTCCTGCTTGCTGGCATCTTCACCGAATGCTTCCCTTACCTTTGGCAGAAGCTCTTGCCAATCAAATTTAGCGTTTCTTTCAACAGCTAAGAAATCCGAAACATGGTAGACTCCCTTTATTCCGTCAATGGACAAAATGTCTTTAATGACAGGAGGTGCTCCCTCAGCTTCATCCTTTTTATAATTATTGCTCTTCCCGGCTTTCAATTCCTGATCAAGAAGAACTTTCATCGTATTGGGACTTGGAGTTGGTTCAATCGATAATATCTTCAAGCTTTTTACCCCTTTCAATTAACAATTCATATACTGTTCATTCTAACACAGTATGTGCGATGCCTTAAATGAAGTGGCCTATTCAGCAAATTCAGCTAGGTATGTCCACCTTTCAATGAGCTTTTCCAAATCCTCATTGAGCTTTTCACTCTCGTTCATCAGCTCTTGTGCCCGCTCGAAGTTGCTGCCGACACTTTGTAATTCTGCATTTGCTTCTTCAATTCTTTTTTCGATATCGGACATCTTATCATCGATTTCATCCCACTCTCTTTTCTCCATATAAGAGAGTCGTTTTTTCTCTTTTTCTTTGCCTTCTTTAACAGGTAAGGACTCCGCCTTCTTCTCTGTCTCCTGCTTCTTACTCTTCAGTTCATTTTTTTCCAGATATTCCGTGTATTCTCCGTAGTATAAATCGATCTCCGCTTCTCCATTAAAAACCAGCAATTGTTCTGCCGTTTTATCCAAAAAATATCGATCATGGGAAACGGTAATCACTACTCCGGTGAATTCATTGATATAATCTTCCAGTACTGTAAGGGTTTCTGTATCTAAATCGTTCGTAGGTTCATCAAGTAACAGTACATTGGGTTTTGACATTAAGAGCTTCAACAAAAAAAGCCTTCTTTTCTCCCCGCCGGAAAGCTTACGGATCAACGTCCCATGGGTGCTCATAGGGAATAGGAACCTCTCCAGCATCGATGTTACAGAGATCTGTTCTCCCTTATCCGTTGTAATATACTCTCCTGCTTCCCTAATATACTCAATCATACGCATATTCTCATCAAGCTCTTCATGACCTTGGGTATAGTAGGCAACCTTAACGGTCTGCCCTTTCGACAACCCGCCTTCAGTGAGCACATCGGTGCCTGCAAGGAGATTGAGGAACGTAGATTTTCCGCTCCCGTTTTTCCCCACTATCCCGATGCGGTCTTTAGGCTTGATGAGAAAGGAGAAATTGTCCAGTATTATTTTGTCTTCAAACCGTTTGGATGCGTTTTTGAACTCATAGACCTGTTTTCCTAAACGATTTCCACCAATCGCCATATCAACCTGTCCGTTAGATGGGCCGGAATTCATCGTATCCTCAAGGTGTTCAAATCGTTGGATACGGGCCTTTTGTTTAGTGGATCGGGCTTTTGCTCCCCTTCTCATCCACGCGAGCTCCCGGCGATATAGATTCTGCTGCTTTTCGGATAATTGGCGCTCGGTCTCTTCCCTGGAGGCTTTTGCCTCGATAAATGAAGCATAATTCCCTTTATAGGCATACAGGCTGCCCCCATCCAGTTCAAAGATTCGATTCGTGACTTTATCAAGGAAATAACGATCATGGGTTACGAGCATGACAGATCCATTATACTTCCCTAAATAATCCTCAAGCCATTTGATGGACTGATAATCCAGATGGTTGGTAGGTTCATCCAAGATTAATAAATCAGGAGTCTCAATGAGGACACCTGCAAGTGCCACTCTCTTTTTTTGACCCCCGGATAATTCTTTCATTTTCTTACCGAAATCCTGGATGCCAAGCTTGGTTAAAATGGCCTTCGCATTTGCACTTGCATCCCATGCGTTAAGGATATCCATTTGTTTTTGCGCTTCAAATAAGTCCTCTTGCACCCGGGTATCTTCGGGATTTCCCTCCATATCCATAAGAGCCATTTCATAATTCCTCATAGCTCCGATGATTTTCGCTTCACCCCGGAAAACTTGCTGAAGCACGGTCAATTCTCCGTCAAAGGCAGGTTCCTGTTGAAGGTACGAAATATGATAGTCGTTCGGCATTGTGAGTTCCCCTGTATCACATTCTTCCATGCCGGCAATCAGTTTCAATAAACTTGACTTACCCGTACCGTTCACTCCGATCAGTCCGACTCTTTCCTTTTCTGTAATAGAAAAGGATATATCTTTGAACAGAGTTTTCTCTCCATAGGTTTTAGAAAGATTCTCAGCTGTAAACATTCTCATTCTTGACCAGTCCATTCTCTATTAAATTGCTCTAGAAACCGCAGCAAGAAATCATGGCGTTCTTCGGCCAATGCCCTACCTGTTTCTGTGCACATCAAGTCTTTCAATTTCAATAATTTTTCATAAAAATGATGGATGCTCGAACTATCACCATTTCTGTATTCATCGATGCTCATATTCGTTCTTTCCTCAAAATCAGGATTATAGATCGATCTGCCTTTTCTGCCTCCATAAGCAAATGTTCTGGCGATACCTATGGCACCAAGCGCATCCAGGCGATCAGCATCCCTTACGATTTTTGCTTCTATGGAAGTCAGCTCGGCTTCATGACCACCTTTATATGAGATGGAAAAAATGATGGATTTCAGTTGTGAACTCTCGCTTTCACTAAGTGGAAGTCGTGATAGGAGATGATCGAGCTTTTTCTTACCTTCCATTTCTTCTATGAATTTCTCGTCCGGCACATCGTGAAGCAATGATGCCAATTCAATGATATATGTATCGGAAACCTGCTCTCCCCTGGCAATTCTTAGAGCCTGTTTCCTTACTCGCTCCAAATGGTACCAATCGTGTCCCGTTGCCTCACCAAGGTACTCGTGCTTCAAATATTCTATGATATGGTCCAGCTCTTTTCGATCCATATTTCCACCCTTTCCTCCATTGTACCAAAGATGTATTATTATCAGAATAAAAAGGAGTGGATGCTTGATTCTTCACATCACTCCTTTGTCCATTCGAATCATTCGTTCTCCGCAACAAACCAGCTTATCCCTATCGTGTTTTCACCAGCATGTACGCCGATCACAGCACCGAGTGGGTATGCACCAAATTCAATTCCTGGATACTTGGATTGCAACTCTACCATCCACTCTGTCGCCTCTTCACGATTTAACCCATGCAATATAGATACTTTCCTTACGCCTTTCTCTGCAATAGCCATCTCCAAACGTTGACTCATACTGGAAAGGCCTTTCTTTATGCTTCTTACTTTGTCCTTTACATGGAGTTTCCCCTCTTCAATGGAAAGCATGGGTTTTATTTTCAGTACGCTTCCCAGGAAGAATGAGAGACCGCCCATCCGTCCACTTTTATGAAGCTGTTCAAGACTTCCCACCATCACGAAGGTTTCGCAATCGGTGATTTTATCTTCAATGGCATCTTTAATCTGATTCGGATCCTTTCCTTCCCTAAGTAACCGCTGCCCATAGTGAATCAATTCCGATAAAGGGTTGGAAAGAATTTTCGAATCAATACAGATGATATTTGGTATCGTGTCCTTTAATAATTCCGCTGCCTGATGGGCAGATGAGTAGGTTCCGCTGAAATGGGATGAAACATGGATGGAAATGATATAATCATATTCCCCTGATAGCTGTTCAAATAACTCCTTAAAGGTGCCGATCGAAGGCTGGGAGGTTTTGACCTCCGCCTTCGAATCTCTAAGTTTTGCAAACAAGTCTTCGGGTGACAGGTCTATTCCGTCCTGATACTCCCTCTCCCCGAAGATGATGCTCATTGGTACCACAAAGATATCATATTTTCCACTGTCCGGAACATAAGCAGTGCTATCCGTTACCCAGGCTATCCTCATTATTAAAATCCCCTTTTTTCTGTATATATATGAGCTCTTTTACCCTCTAGAAGTCCTTTCGGTCAAGCTGTTTCAACGTTTCTACAGTGAATGCTATCATTTGCAGAACATCATCTACCATTTCCTCGGTTATCACCCGGTCAAAGGTTAGGACCCCCTCGTATGTAGTTGGGTTCTTAGAGGAATTCACTTCTTTCCATTCCCATTGTTTATCTTTTCCCCAAGCTTCCATGAGGAGATGGCGATTATGAAGAATTATTTCCTCCCCTTTGTAAACAACTTGGATGTCCGCACCTGCAGTGTTCTTTTTGGTCATCTGATGCCTTTCTGCAAGGAAATGTCCCATATCCGCCCTCATATGAAACTCTACAACACAAGATTTCTTAGATGGTAACGAATAATGGATTTGATAGCATCTTTCATATCGGGCGAAATCAAACAAGTCCTTGCGATCCACTATTTGAATTTCCCCTGTCAGATCAAGATCGTATACCGCTCCTTCAAAGACTACTTTTAAGTTATCAAAAGCTGTCGGGTCAAACATATTCTCCTCTCCTTCCTCTTACCAATCGTTAGAATAGACCGATTGCCCGTCCTTCTTCATCCACATCCATTCCATAGGCTGCCGGTTTCTTTGGAAGCCCAGGCATCGTCATTACTTCCCCTGTCAGTGCCACGATGAATCCAGCTCCGATTTTCGGCTTCAGCTCACGTATCGTAATGATAAAATCCTCAGGTCGTCCAACTTTTGCCGGATCATCGGAAAGGGAATATTGGGTTTTGGCCATACAGATAGGGAGTACGCCCCAGTCAAGGCCTTCAAACTCGTCCAGCTGTTTTTTCGCTTTGACGGTATAGTCTACCCCGCTTGCACCATATACCTTTTTCGCAATGGTATCAATTTTTGAATGCAGGGAATCAGACAGCTCATAGAGGGGGGTGAATTCTTTCTTGTTACTCTCTATTTCATGTAATACCTTCTGTGCTAAATCGATTCCCCCCTCTCCACCTTTAGCCCAGACATCGGTCAGTGAAACCGCAACCCCCTGGTTTTCACACCAGTTGATCAGGGAGGCGATTTCCATATCACTGTCTGTCACAAACCGGTTGACAGCAACGACAAACGGAAGATTGAAGTGTTCCAATGTTTCCATATGCTTTTTCAAGTTGGATAAACCTTTCAGGAGGGCTTCTAAATCTTCTGAATGGAGTTCTCCCTTAGGTTGCCCCCCGTGCATTTTCAAAGCCCGTATGGTTGCAACAAGAACAACGGCATCAGGAGCTATGTCTGCAGCCCTGGTTTTGATGTTCAGGAATTTCTCCGCTCCCAAGTCGGCACCGAACCCGGATTCAGTGACTACATAATCGGCCATTTTCATAGCTGTTTTCGTAGCCATGATGCTGTTACAACCGTGGGCAATATTCGCAAAAGGACCTCCGTGAATAAGGGCAGGGGAATGCTCCATCGTCTGTACGAGGTTAGGCTTCAATGCATCCTTCAGCAACAACGTCAATGCACCTTCCACTCCAAGATCCTCCACCGTTATAGGTTGTTTTGACGTGTTATAGGCAACCACCATCTGACCCAGTCTTCTTTTTAATTCTCCCAGACTCTCCGATAAACACAGTACGGCCATTATCTCAGACGCCACAGAGATATCAAATCCGTCTTCCCTTGGAACCCCTTGTACAGGGCCTCCTAATCCTACAATGATTTGACGAAGAGCACGATCATTCATATCGATGGCCCGCTTCCATACCACTCTTCTTTGGTCGATATTTAATTCATTTCCTTGATGAATATGATTGTCCACTAACGCAGCCAGTGCATTATTGGCTGTGGAAATGGCATGTATATCACCTGTAAAGTGCAGGTTAATATCCTCCATTGGAAGCACTTGTGAATAACCGCCACCCGTTGCGCCGCCTTTTATCCCCATCGTCGGGCCAAGGGAAGGCTCCCTCATGGCGATGATGGTTTTCTTATTTAGTTGGTTCAAGGCATCCCCAAGTCCCACTGTCACCGTAGACTTCCCTTCACCCGCAGGTGTTGGATTAATGGAGGTGACAAGGATTAATTTTCCTTGGGAATGGTCTTTCAATTTATGTATCGCTTCAAAGGAAATTTTCCCTTTGTATTTTCCATAAAGTTCAATGTCATCTTCTACAAGTCCTATTCTTTCTGCGATTTCCAGGATGGGCTTGAGAGTGGATCCCTGAGCAATCTCAATATCCGATTTCACTTTCTTCTTCGTTGTTGTCATGTTCCTTCACCCTCTAATATTTATATTTAGCGTTAACGGCATATCCTGTGCGGCTAGTTATTCTTTACAAAAAATCATGTTTAACCATAAACAACCTTTACAATCACTTTGTAATCTTATCCTATAGTGTTTCTTTATTTTACACTATAAATGAATTCTTTTGTTCGAATCTCACCACCATTTTGCCTTTGATTGGAGGAAAAAACTTGAGACAAGAGAAGCCCGTTCTCATACTGACTGCACACTTTGGTGAAGGTCATATCCAAGCGGCAGAGACTCTTGCTGACGCTTTCGAACAACAAGGCAGGAACTCATACATCTGTGACTTATATGGAGAAGCCTACCCTGCCGTTCATTCATTGGCTCAACATTTGTTGAAAAAAGGATATTCTAGATTCGGCACTCCATTTTATAAAGCGTTTTATTATGGGACAGACAAACTCTCTTCCAAGGGATTAAGTTATTTTTATCAACACTTAGGCAAAAAAAGGCTGTTAAGATTGATTGAAACCTATTTACCATCTTTAATTGTAACGACATTCCCACTACATGCAGCACCATATTTACGTCTTCGACCTTCCTTTAACATACCTACATATACCGTTATCACCGATTACTGTGCACACCCGTTATGGATACATCCAATGATTGAGAAATATTACGTGGCAAGCGAGCATGTAAAGAGGACCTTGCTCCTTTACGGAGTAGACCACAAGAAGATCGTCGTCAGCGGTTTACCCATCAGATCAACATTCCAGCATAGGTATGAAATGGATTATAAAGAATTCGGTCTATCACCGGCCCGTAAAACCGTCACCTTGATGGGGGGTGGTCTTGGTTTGATTCCTAATATTGGACCTATACTGACATCCCTAGCCCGAAATCATGACCTACAGATTGTTGTCGTGTGTGGGAGGAATGATCAGCTTTTTTCCCGTTTAAAAACGTTTGTGACATTCCCCAATGTTCATATCTACGGGTATGTATCCCGGATAGAAAAACTTTACTCGTTAACAGATTGCCTGGTTACAAAGTCAGGGGCACTATCCCTAACGGAAGCAGCGTCTTATAAACTCCCGATCATCCTATTCAAACCGGCACCAGGGCAGGAGAATGAAAATGCCAACTACTTCCTTCAAAGGGGGGCAGCCCTAACGTATACATCCAACAAGGATTTCAAGGAGAATATCTACCGTTGTTTATACGATAAAAATATCAGAGATTCATTATCTAAAAATGTATATTCTGTTTATAAAGATCATGCCGGCCCCTTCATCATAGGTGATATCCTTCTTCATGAACAAAAAAAGAGTTATGCAATAGAAAGGAGAATGTGACGTGGAGTCATCAACAAATCTTTATCAGGACTGGCCCGGGTTCATTGGCATCCCTGGATCCATCCCACCAGAAACGTTATGCAGGCTGGTTTCATCATCCTACGCAGTTTAAACGAATCAAAACAGAAAAGGCAAATAAACTGAATAAAAAAGAAGTTGATCGACCCGAACTTTACTGGATCGATCAACTTCTTTATTTTTGGAACATAAACAGTGACGTAAATGTCAAAGCCTGCTTCAATTCATTTGAAAGAGTGTCTGCAACTGTTGGGTTCACACCTTTTTTGTAGATCCATTCTTCACCAATTTTCTTCCATCCTATGTCATCCGCCAGCTTCTCCAACTCCCATGGCATCATTGTATTACAAATCACCTCTTCACCATGAAGACGTGCATATGCATTTTCCCTCGGGTGAGCTGTTGGGCCCAAGAGGCCGATACAAATGTATCCATCTTCCGGAAGCACACGCCCTATCTCCTTCAGTGTGTGCAATGGGTTTTCCGTCCATTCTATTGAATTGATCGCCATGACAGCATCAAATTGACCATCATCAAATGGAAGTGAGCGAAGATCTCCCTGTACGAATGATAACGTTTCCCTCTCTTGCTTTCTCGCAATGTCTACCATATTTTGAGAAAAATCCAAGCCTGTCACAACGAATCCTTTATTATATAGAAGGTATGAGCCATATCCGTCGCCGCAGCCTAAATCTGCAACGGTTTTCACATTTTCTGTATACTCACTAAAGAAAGGGATGACAGCCTTTCTGCTTCCACTTGTCCACATTTCAACACTCTTTGAATGCCAATGATCTGCATTATTCTCCCAGCGGGTTTTGGCACTTGTATGCCATTCTGAACTTTTCATACGTACACCTCAATATTTTTTGTCTATTTATCTATATTCTCAATCCACAACTGAAATCCTTCTTTTTTCTACTCGATAAAATTCGCCAAAATGGATAAATAATAATATTATGTAAACTTATCTGTTCATTCATGTTCTGCTTATGCTTTCCTTCTGATTTGTTCATACTAAGCTTATAGAATGAATATGAAAGGTGAGGTCATATGGAAGGAATATCGAAAGTGCAGCGAAATTATCATGGAGACATCATAAGTTTCCAAACTAGTTCAGGCAGAATTATTTCCTATCGAAAAGCTGTACTGGAAGCCTCTGAAGGATTACTTCAGGGAGTGACTTTATATGAAAATGAATGGGGCGAAACGGAATTAACCAGTATGATGGTCGATGACGGAAGTTTTAATGATTATCCTACCATTTTTTAATTCAGATACCGCCTAAAAAGGCCTCTCATGATTGAAAGGCCTTTTGTTCATGACTGTCTATTCGTCTTGTAAGGACGTGAAGAATGGATTTTACTCACTTCTGTTTTGAATCGTTCTCAGCCCTTCTACCCTGTCCTTTTCTTCTTCGAAAAATTGTACTAGATCTCCAATACGGTCTATGGAATCCCAGCTAAGATGATGTTCGATTCCTTCCACATCTTCATAAATATGTTCTTCTTTCACACCAATCACACGAAGGAATTGTTCTAAAAGTTCATGTCTGTATACTAAACGCTTTCCTACTTTATTTCCTTTTGGAGTCAGAACCAGTCCCCGATATTTCTCGTAAATGAGGTAATCATCCTTATCTAACTTCTGCACCATTTTGGTAACTGAGGAGGGGTGGACAGATAAAGCTTCTGCAATATCCGATACTCTGGCATAACCTTTATTCTCAATTAACATGTAAATCTGTTCTATATAATCTTCCATACTTGGTGTAGGCATTCTTTACCCTCCAAATTCCCATAAATATCATTAAAAGTTTACTATAACTACAGAGTGAATACAACCCAGTCCCACCAGACGTCTTGTATCCATAAGGCACGGCCAAATACAATTCCTTTAAGATAAATGACAAATGTTGACTCGAAAAACTTCATATTGTATAGTAAAGACATCATTGAAATGGATGATTTTCATGCTTACTCTTAAGCCCTGAGGATCCATCATTTCATGAAAACTATTTTCCACAGGCACAGATGTGCCCGAACGATTTAGGAGGATTCTAACATGCAAAACGGTAAAGTAAAATGGTTTAACAACGAAAAAGGCTTTGGATTCATCGAAGTTGAAGGCGGAGAAGATGTATTCGTTCACTTCTCAGCGATTCAAGGTGAAGGGTTCAAATCATTAGAAGAAGGTCAAGAAGTTTCTTTTGAAGTTGTTGAAGGAAACCGCGGACCACAGGCAGCAAACGTAGTTAAATTATAATTGTACAAAACAATAGATCAAACATAAAAGGCAGCCATTCCTGGCTGCCTTTTATGTTTGATGCGCATCCTTCCTCTTCAATCGTTCTCCGTACTGTCGAATTTGTTCGCCAATGGTGCATTGTTCTATGCAAAAGCGGTGTGCATAGGTTTTGCCGTACTCTTTACGAAAATGTGCTTTAAGTAAGCAATCGTTACAATAGGTGTCAACAAGTTCATCCACTCTATCCACCACTTCTTTTCGATTCATGAAATCACTCCTAGAATTATAACAGTGTTCGTTTTATTTATAGAGTATATAATACACGGTGAAATTATTCTAACCGTTTGTTACTGTGAACCTTTGTACCCTGCAATGCCTGGTTGGCGAGCTTGTCGGCTTCTTTATTGTCTTTCCTGCCCAGGATAATGAGCTCGGGTTTCAGACCAAGCCTAAGGATACGTGCTTCAATCCTGTCAAGCCACCTGTTTAACCCTTCTTCATAACTTGGCCATTCTCCCTCCAACTGTTTCATCACCACTTGGGAATCCCCCTTAATTATACAAGGAACATTTTTCACCCCGATTTCTTCTAGGAGATCAAGGGCAATATGTAATGCTGCGTATTCTGCTTCATTATTGTTTTCGATATCCTTTAGGAGTTCATTTCTCCTGATTCGAAAAGATTCCCCGCCTTTATCATAATAGATGACAATTCCGGCACCTGCATAATTCGTTTCCTTATCATACCCACCGTCAAAGAACACTACGATGTTTTCTGGTTCTTTCTCCAACTCCTGATTCAATCTGAGGAACTCTTTCCTTGTCCATGTACTCCCCATTTCATCTACAATTTCAAGTTCAATAACTCTTCCTGTTTTCATAAGATCCTCCACATGAATCATGGTTTCTTTCCGTGGAAAATAATTGGATTCAAACCATAAATTTGAAGCCATTTTACTCTTATATTTAAATTTGATTTTCATTTCCATCGTCATCCACTCCGTTTTCTCCATTTTATTGTTCAAAATCATTTTTCTTTGTATAATGAGGACTATTGTTTCATTCACGATTAGGAGGACTTTTTTATGTTTAATATATGGTTTGGTTTTGTTTTTGTACTCATCACATTCTCATGTTTACTGATCATGTATAGAATGTTTGGACGAACCGGACTCTTTGTCTGGATTGGGATTTCCACCATTCTTGCAAATCTGCAGGTCGTAAAGACAATCGAAATCTTCGGGATGACCGCCACGTTAGGAAATGCGATGTATGGTACCGCGTTTTTAGTGACAGATATCCTGAATGAAAAGTACGGGAAGAAGGATGCTCAAAAAGCCGTATGGCTTGGATTCTTCACATTGATCGTTATGACTATTATTATGCAACTGGCACTCCAATTTCAACCACATCCTGATGACTTCGCACAGGAATCCCTGGCGACGATTTTTGGCATCATCCCACGAATTGCCCTTGGGAGCCTGGCTGCTTACCTGGTCAGTCAGTTAACAGATGTATATATCTTCACTTATCTAAAGGAGAAATTCCCGACAGACGCACAGTTTTGGATTCGAAACAATGGGAGTACGATGGTGAGTCAGCTATTGGATACACTTGTTTTTACCAGCATTGCTTTCCTGGGGGAATATCCAATGGATGTTTGGTTTGAAATATTTATTACAACCTATCTCCTCAAATGGATCATTTCCCTCATGGATACCCCATTTGGATACATCGCTAAACGATTTCCCAAAAATATCGACTAGCCGCAGGGAAACGTCCAGTTCCAATATACACTGGACGTTACATATGTTCTGTAATGCATACTGAGAGAGCATGATGAATATTCCTCTAAACAACATCCTGAATAGTATATATGCTACTATATGTTTATAAAATGAACTCGGATGAGGTGAAGAAAAGTGATAGAAGTGAATATTGATGGGGCAAGCGCAGGGAACCCGGGTCCAAGTGGGGCAGGAATATTTATTAAGAACAACGGGGTAGTAGAAAAACACTCCATTCCTTTAGGAGTGATGGATAATCACGAAGCCGAATTCCATGCTTGCAGGATTGCACTTGAAATGTGTTTGGAGAAGCAAGCAGATACTGTTTGGCTTCGAAGTGATTCTCAAGCTGTAGTTCAAGGGATTGAGAAAGAGTTTGTACGGAACAGTCAATATAAACCTTTGCTCCAAGAAATATTGAATCTCACAAGACAAATGAACCTTTTCTTTGTCAAATGGGTACCAAGTAAGGAAAATAAAGCAGCGGATGAATTGGCTCGCAAAGCCATCCATCTTAATTAAAGGGGAATTGTTTCCCTGATCGGGATAGCTCTTGTATGGTCTTTCAATTCGCCATTGAAATCCTTCCCCTTCCCTTAAAGTGAAACAGAAGAGCCTTTATAAGGCCCTTCTATTTCTTTAATCCATTCTAAAGACCACCGGAGGAGCTCTCCGGTGGTCTATTTTTGACGCAGATCAAATCTTTTGTTTCAATCCCTATGCCAAACCCTGCCTCTCCATCCATCTCAATGCTTCTTTTCTGGAAGAAATCTGTTGGGAGTGTAGTCTTTCCAGTATAGACATATAGAAACTGCTGTCAAATTGTTTTTGCGCTTTTAATGTGATTTCTATGGCACTGTTGACCAGTTCATCCGGGGCATCTGTATATTTCTTCCCGAAATAGATGAAGCCGATTGCGTCTTCATGGAATTTAAAGCCTTTGTTTTCCAAGTCTATGAGAAAATCTTCTGTTGTCTTTTTCACGTTTCCCCTCACCTTATCACCACTTTGTCTTACCTTATCTTACAGAAAATCTTTTCTTTTGCCTATCCTTTTTGGTAAACAAGAAGGCAATGAAGCCAAATAGGGATCCGAGTAATGCCCCGCCCACCACTTCCTGGGGCTGATGTCCGAGCATTTCCTTCAGTCTCTTCGGTTTTTTTTCTTCAAATTCCACTGTTTCCTTTTCATGCGCTTTCCGGACGAGCTCATCCAGGCTATTTACTTTAAGGGTCAACTCACCGGTTTGCCTGCGGATCCCCTGGGCATCGTACATGACAATCAGACCGAATATGAAAGAAAGAGCGAAGTCGACCGTTCTAACCCCTCTCTTCAACGCAATAAATGTCGTCAAAGATGACACTCCAGCGCTATGTGAACTCGGCATTCCCCCTGTCTGGAAAAACAGCTCAGGCTTCCATTCCTTCTTCTTCCAAAAGTGCAGCGGGATCTTTAATCCCTGGGCAATGGCTATACTGATCAATGCAGTTACAATTCCTTTATTCACCCTTACACCTCCCATAACTATAGTTTGTCCCAAATATCTCTCTGTACATAGGGATATTTGAATGTAACATTGACAAAATAATAAAGATCTCTAGAGAAGGGTTTTTAAGATGGCTAAGGGAACAATCAAAACAAAGGGAAGAAGGCTAAAAACGTAAACCCGCAAGGAATTTCCCAGGATGCTGAATTCGCGATGGAGCCGAAGAGCTCATTAGAAAATGCAACTAAAAGAAAAACTCAAAATAATTCATAACACAAAAAGTGTCAGGGATTATTTCGAAATCCCTGACACTTTTATAAATGGTCAGCTGGAAGCCACCATTACATTTGAACCTACCAAAAACCTTC
Organism: Bacillus sp. NTK074B; assembly: GCF_017303375.1. Taxonomy (GTDB): domain Bacteria; phylum Bacillota; class Bacilli; order Bacillales; family Bacillaceae_B; genus Rossellomorea. Next base: position 147,902 of record NZ_JAFKOH010000001.1, read on the forward strand.
TAAGAACCTTCAATTCAAGGTCGTCCACGAGTGAGAGCGTATCTTGTGATACGTTATTCCACCTGGCTTCCTCAACGGAAACAGATAGTGGGACCTCACAATGAATTTCGGCCAACTTTCTTGAAACATGCAGCATGTCCAGGTCTTCTTCAATTTTCTTCCGTTGAGAAGGGGTCAACTCGTTCAGATTGGCTAGAATTCCTGATATATCATTATACTGTTGTATTAGCTTCATTGCCGTTTTCTCTCCAATTCCTTTAACGCCTGGATACCCGTCACTTGTATCTCCCATCAATGCTTTGACATCGATGAATTGTTGCGGGGTAATCCCTTTTTCTTCTTCAAAAATGGCTTTCGTATACGTTTGATAATTCCCAAAACCTTTTTTCAGCAGCATGATATCAATGTTATCATCAAGAAGCTGAAGAAGATCCTGATCGCCACTTAATACAGAAACTTTTCGTTCGGACTGATGAAGCTTTGCAAGCGTCCCGATACAATCGTCTGCTTCATAGCCGACCAAGCCCACGTTGGAGAGATTGAACCCTTCAGCCACCTCTTTTGCAAGATCGAATTGAGGAATCAATTCAACCGGAGGTGCATTACGGTTCGATTTGTAATCATTGAATACTTCATTGCGGAAAGTCTGGCTCCCCATATCCCAGCAAACAATGATATGGGTGGGTTTCACATGGTCAGCGGCCATCAGTAAATGCTTCATGAATCCCTGCACACCATTGGTTGGCAGTCCTTTCGAGTTCATCATGAATTGGCCCGTTACGGCTGTAGCAAAAAAAGATCGAAATAATAATGCCATACCATCTATCAATAATAAGTGCTCGTTTTTATTTTCCAAATCATTCACTCCTTCTCACTTCGTTCCGTTCACTTTTTAAAGTATAACATACACGCATAAATAGCTAATTGGAAATGTGATGAACCTTTTCCAATTAGCTATTTTATGATTATTCTTTCTCCACCTTGTGATCTTCATAAGAAACCCAATCACTGTAGCTTCCCACATAAAGCTTCACATTGGTAAATCCGGCTTCCTTAAGAGTGATGAAATTAGGTGTGGCTGTTACACCCGATCCACAATACACGATAATAGGGTCTTCTTTCTTCAGCTCTTTGAAACGCTCATTTTGCTCGTTTCCACCAAGGAAATACCCTTCCTTTACCCCATCTGTCCAAGGATGGTTGACGGCACCAGGTATATGTCCTGGTATACGGTCAATCGGCTCTTCAAAACCACTGTAACGTTCCCTGCTCCGTGAGTCGATCAAAGGCGTGTTTCTTTCCCCATTAGCAATTTCCTTTACTTCTTCCAATGTAGCTATAATGTCTTCCTTGAAGTTGGGACGATAGCATTTTGAAGGGTACAGAGGCACAGTTGATTCCCTTTCCCCTTTCGCCTCTTTCCAAGCCGCAAATCCACCATTTAGAAGATAAACATTCTCGTGTCCGATATAATGGAATAACCACCAGCATCTCCCAGAGAAAGCCCCCTCCTTTTCATCGTAGATCACGATGGTTGTTTGATTGTCGATCCCCGCATCTTCGACTTTACGAAGGAAATTTTTCATATTCGGGATGGGATGGCGTCCCCCGTGTTTTTTCACATACCCTGATAAATCCTTTTCAAGGTCGAAAAAGACAGCACCCGGTATATGGCTATGATTGTAGCGCTCCCGCCCTTTTCCTGGACTTCCTAAAGTAAAACGACAATCTATGACTCGTACATCCCTGTCATGAATATGATCCCTAAGCCAATCCACTTCAACGAGCACACTCATGATCTTATCCCCCTCTTCTTCATCAATTTCAATACTTCCTCCTTCGGTTCCCAGCAGGAAAATTGATAGGTGGTTTTCGTTTCAAAGCCAAGTCTTGAGCAATAATAGGTGGTCCTACCATCCGACTTCATACCTCGAACGTGAATACAGGTGGCACAGCAGTGATAAGGATTCATAGAGATTGTCCCCCTCGCTTCTTTATGCTTTTTCGAGCTGTTCTAAATCCGATTTCAGCTGATTCAGGTCCTGAACGTTCTCAAGGGCCTCAAAATTGGACGTGATCTGTTCTATCACTTGACTACTCACTTCTTCTTTAAGTGCCTGGAACTCTCCATCGAGGTACGTTTTCCCCCATGTGTCTAGGCGTGACTGTTCCCGATCCAGATAATGGTCTGCAGGTTCTTGAAGTAATGATTCCAGTTTATCCTGAATCATCTTTTTACCGCCTTTTTCAAAGAAATGCTTCGGATTCTTAAAGGTTGAAAAGGCTTCTTCGTACGATTTTAGCTCCATTTGGCTAAAGGCACTCTCAAATTCGATGGAACTCTCATTTTTGTATTCCAGTGGAGATATGACAAGATCACCCTCTACCTGCTGGATCTTAGCCTCCAAGCTCTCCCATTGATCCTGGATCTGCTTTTGAATGAACTGCTGAATCCGAAGCGATGTAGCCCGCATTTCCTGTGCCAGATCAAAACCGATACTCGATAGAAATTCTTTCAACCCTTCTTGAATCGCCATTGATTGAGTCGGGAATTGCAGGAATAGTCCTGAATGGAAAGCTTCTTTATAAAAATCCGGCAACCTGAAAAATACTCTTTGTTTTACATAATAGACGAGCTCTTTCGATTCCTGCTGCATTTCAACTGTAAGGGGCTCAACAGATTGTGAGTCGATAATGCTGAGAACTTCTTTTTTTCTCTCCAAGAGCTCATCTTTCCTTGCTTGTTTAAAAGTCTTATCACTCGTAGCTGAATGATGATATTGTCTAAAACGCTGCAGCCCTCTATTCCATTCACCGAGAGCGGAATCTATGCTCATACTCACTAAATCATTCTGTATGAACGCATTAAATTCCTCCTTGAATTCAGTAATGCCGGACTTATGAACATCTGTCTCTTTAAGCGCCTGAAGGGACGATACTCCGAAAATCCTTGGAAAACGGATCCCATATTGCATCAGTTGCTCTTCCACATATTCTATGACATCATCTTTTTCTTCCTCATCACTGGCAAGATCGATGGCGTTGACGACAAAGAACATTTTATCCAATTCAAATGTGTCCTTCACCCGGCCCAGTTGGATAAGGAACTCCCTGTCCGCTCTGGCAAATGCATGATTATAATAGGTCACAAACAGGATCGCATCCGCATTCTTGATATATTCGAAGGCGACACCCGTATGTCGTGCATTGATAGAATCGGCTCCCGGTGTATCGACGAGGGTGATACCCTGTCTTGTTACGGCACAATCGTAATAGAGATCGATAGACTCCACAAAGCAAGCCTTCTCCTCGTCTGCTACATATCCTCTATATTCATCAAGGTCCACCTTTCGTGTCTTGCCGAGACTTTCCTTAAAGGTAGGGAACCCCTTGAGAAAGGCTAGAAGGAATGATAGGTGAACATTCTCTTTCCCGCTCCCTTCACTGGTTAACGCAGGAATCATTTCCACTGCTTCATCCAGGGATGATGCACTCTGATTAAAAAACGATAGGGAATGATTGATGTCAGAATACAATTGTTCATAGGTTTTGATCTGTACATCGGCCGTTTCGTGCTCATTATCCGCTGAAACCGGGTTAATTCGATTGATGGAAGCCGTCGTCGGATTAGGGCTCACCGGAAGTACTTTACGTCCTAAAAGGGCGTTGGCAAACGATGATTTCCCGGCACTGAATGCACCGAACAAAGCGATCGTAAAGGATTGATTCGAAAGCCGGTACCTCTTGCCTTCCAACAGATCTGCCATTTTCTTAAAGCCTTTGTACTTTCTGAAAACACCCGCCATCATGTCTAATCGGTCAATGACCTCTTCCATAGAGGTAGACGTTTCCAGCTCATTCACAGAGGCTCTTGTATTCATTTCCGGTTCACCTTTCACTTCCTGCTTCTGTTCCAGAACTTCATCTGAGGCAAGAAGATAATCTTCCTCCTGCTTTTTCCATTTACCGGTCCATTGTGAAACGACCGAATCAGCCCGTTTTTGTTCGATCTCCACATTCATTAACTTTCGAAGTTGTGCCATTTTCTCATCCTGAAGTATGTTCCATTGGTAAACGATACCGGTTTTCTCTTGCAGCTCCTTCAATTCACCTTCCATAAATGATTGTTCGTTGGTGGATGAGTCCTTGATTTCAACTAACAATGTTTCAATGAGCCCATCGGTGTCATTTCTTGCCTTCTTCTTTAATGCTTCAGAAAGATCTTCACAGTATTGTAGGACATAGTCACTTGTGACACCCGCCCCTTGTTTAACTAAATCTTCCAGGAAACGGTCATCTACTTCAAGACTCAATCGATCCCATTCCAGATGAAGATTAGATGAGGGTAGATATTCTTTAATCATGTTTTTACCAAGGGTTTTCAGATGCCATTCCAATTGGGATTCTATCCGGGTGTTGATGTCTTCTACAAATTTTTGGAGCCTTATGGCCTTTTCCTCTTCAGTCTTCTGTTTTGAGAATAGAAAACCGACTTTAAAGTCCGGTTGTCTGCTTTCCAAGTAGCCTTTCGCTAATTCCCTTGTTTCAAAAGGCATTAAGTACGCATTCTTGAGAACTTCCCTTCTCTCTTTCTCGAATTGATCTTTAATGGCTTTAATATCATTTTTGGCTAATGCTTCTATCAGCTTTTTCTCTTTTTGAAGGAGGTCATCTTTATTTCGCCATTCTTCATCTGTAAGAATATACTGGGCTTTATCCTCAATTTTGACGAGCTCTTCTTCATACCATTTCTCATGTTCAGACTTCAATTGTGAAATAGCCGATTTCGCCGAGTCTTCCATCAATTCAGTCTTTCTTTCAACTTGCTCTTCAATCAATTTCTCTAGTTTTTCAAGATCATTGTGGGGATGACCGGGCATTTTCAAGCTTGTAAAAAAGAGGGCATCCGGTATTACGCCCCACGTGGCAAAAGAGTTCTTTACACTTTCCTGAAAATCGGTGAATGCTAATTCTTCCTCCTGATGCTTATCGATTTGATTAACGATTAGATACAATTTAACACCATGACGAATCATTTCCTTGGTAAACTCAAAATTCACCTGTGATTGGACATGATTATAATCCATTACATAGAAAACGGCATCAGCCAGGTGGATGGCGGATTCCGTTGACAGCCTGTGGGCATCATCCGTACTATCGACACCCGGTGTATCCAAGACAGACACACCTTCAGGCATTTCACTTCTCTTTCGTCCAATTTCCACAGAGTATACATCTTCACCGTTTTTGCAAAAATCCTTAATGGCATCAAAATCATAAGGAGCCTCAAAATACAAAGGCCGGGATTGATGATAATGGATTTTCGCGAAATCGGTTGGTGAATGATGGACCTTCACTAAATTCGCGCTGGTCGGGATTGGACTGGAAGGAAGGATATCTTCTCCCATCAGCCGGTTAATCATGGTGGATTTACCTGAAGAAAAATGGCCGCAGAATGCCAGGATCAATTCGTGCTTGTTCAACTTCTCAGCCAATCGTTCCACCTTGGCTGCCCGCTCTTCATCCCCACTTTGAAGAAAGATATCGTGATAGGCTGCCAGTTCTTGTAACGCAATATGTAAATGGGTGCTCTTATGTTCAGTCTGACTCATAGTCCATTTCCTTTCTGCTTTAAAAAGAATGATAACGTTTTTATTCTATCGCATTTTAATCAAATTCTCTATGAAATCATGTCTGAAAGGGAGAGTGGCGGTTGATAACAGTATATGCGAAGGTTTTAAAAGTGGAAAAGACAAAAATAAAAGGCCCTCTTCCGTAAAGAAGAAGACCCGTTCTATTTATCGTGTCGTTTCTGTTGCAATCAGGTTTGAGTGAGCAAAAGCTTTAGAGTTTGTCTGGTATGAAGATATTTTCTTCCCCTGTACCGGATTCTTCATAACATTGGATAAAACATACTTCATCATGAAGCCATACGCTACTGCAGTAAATAATATCAAAAACCATACCATTTGAATCCCGCCTTCTTGAGAATAATTTTCATCTTCAATTAGAATCTTATCAAAATTGATAATCATTTTCAATAAGAAAATCATTTTTCTTTTTTGAACAGCGGAATCCAACCTTTTGTCCTGACGTGGGCATTTTCGTAATCCGTTTCTTCCTTCAAAGCGCGCTCCTCTACAGGTATTCGGATTGAAAGAATGAATTGATTCAATAGTGCAAAGATGAAGAGTGTCCAATAAGCGTTGAATAGGAGAGGCACAATCAGAAATTCCAATGTCACGATCAGGTAGTTTGGGTGTTTCAAATGTTTATATGGTCCTTTTGCCACAACTTCAGCTTTAGGGAGAACAATGATTTTGGTATTCCAATACTTCCCTAGAGAAGCAATCGCCCACACTCTCCCCATCTGAGTCAAAATAAAACCACCAAGTAAAAATGGCCAATATCGGTTGACTCCCGAATGAAATACCCCTCCTTCAATGAGCAGGGAAATGAAAAATGCGATGTGGATGGCCACCATCATACGATAATGGGACTGTCCGTATTCCTTCGCCCCCTGAGACTTCATCCATTTTTCATTCGATTTCGCAATATAAAGCTCTACAAATCGTTGAATCAATAATACGGTAAAAAAAAGGATAAAATACAGCATCATTCCCACCTCAACAATAACAGCTCTGAACTGAATCCCGGACCCAGAGCAGTGCCTAAGCCAATGTCACCGCGTTCACAGCCTTTATCCATAAATTCTTTCAGGACATAAAGAATCGTCACTGAGGACATATTCCCATACTCCTTAAGGACTTTCATGGATTCAATGGTCATACTTTCATCCATCCCTAATGCATCCCGGTAGGCTTCAATCACTTTCTTCCCACCTGGATGGGCGACAAAATGCTTTATATCTTCGAGCCCAACCTCATTAGCTCCAATGAACCCCTCTACGTTCGGACGCAGCCAATTTTTCACCAGTGTGGGAATATCCTTGGAGAAAACAACATACAGTCCATTCTCCTTGACCTCCCACCCCATGACATCCAGTGAATCCTCAAGAAGCGTCGACTGAGTAGCAAGGATTGTTGGCAATGGCTGTGACAATTCTTTTATTGCCAGGCTCTCGTCACCACACACAAGGGCGCACGCCACTCCGTCTGCAAAAAGAGACGTTCCGATCAAATTGCTCTTTGAACGATCACCGTGTTGAAAGGTCAGCGAGCACAGTTCGATAGATAGAACCAGAACATTTGACTTTGGAAAAGCCAGGCAATATTCGTACGCCCGTGACAAACCGCTTGCTCCACCAGCACACCCCAACCCCCAAATCGGTATTCGTTTTACATGAGGAGAAAAAGGGAGCCTGTTCATAATTCTTGCTTCGAGACTTGGTGTTGAAAGACCCGATGTCGATATGGTAATGATGGCATCTATGTCTTCCAATGTGAGATTTTGATTTGATAACATCTTCTTGACTACTTTAGTACCCATTTCAACGGAATGGTGGATAAATTCATCGTTTTTTTCTTGAAAGGAATGCTCCCTGGAAAACCATTCCAGATCCTTCACAAAATAGCGACTCTCTATTTCACCGTTTTGAAACACATTGATTAAGCGGCTAATATCCCTAAAACTAGAAGAAAATAATTGTTTCGCAAATTCTGCCGCTTCGTTCTGCGTAATTTTCACTGGGGGGATTTCAGTTTCTACTGAGAGTATCTTTGGCATAGATGTCCACTCCTTACACTTCCATATAAGGATAGCCTTTCCAAAATTCTTAAAAACATGTATGCAGAGTAACACTTAAAAAACCAATCTGTAAAATAGTTCTTTAGTATGAAATAAATGCTAAAATACCATCCTTTCATCCTGTTCGTTATGGTATGATGATAGTGACAAAATACTGGAGGAAACGACATGATTTTAGCGAAAAGTGTCACAGATATACTCAATAGTTCAGTAGAATCGATTAAAGGGGTCATTCCTTTGAACATTGACGTTCTTAAACCTTCCTTGTTAACAGAACCATTCAGCCAGCATAAGATCGGTGTGCTCATCGGGTTTACGGGGGATGTCAGAGGCCGAATGATCATTGATGGAGAAGTGGAGAGCTTTCAACGTTTAGGTGCTTCCATGTTCGGAATGCCTTTGGAGGGTGAAATGCTTGAATCATTCTCAGGTGAGTTAGGGAATATGATCGCAGGAAACCTGGCTACACTCCTGGCACAAACCGGACACTCATTGGATATTACCCCCCCTACCGTCATAGTCGGTCAATCAAAGATGTATGGATTTGATAAAGCTTTAAAGCTCCCCATTACGATTGAAAAAGCAGGAGACTTCCTGGTCGTATTGATGATTGAATAGAGGTCATCAGAAAAAGGCTGACCTTCATTTAAGGTCAGCCTTTTGTCTCGAAATCGTTAAAATCCATGAATCGTCATCCCGCCGTCCACAAAAAGGGTTTGGCCGGTAACATAGTTGGAGGCGTCGGTTGAGAGGAATACCGCAGGTCCAACCAGTTCTTCCAGTTCGCCAATCCTTTTTAATGGAGTGACACTCAGTATGTCCTGCACATACTCTTCGTTTTGAAGCAGTTCCTCGGTTAACGGTGTTTTGAAATACCACGGTCCGATGCTATTGACATTAATATTATATTTTCCCCATTCCATTGCCAATACCTTCGTCATTTGAATCATGGCTGCTTTCGTGGAGGCATAAACGACTCCGGTCCTGAGGGCTACATGGCCAGCAACGGATGCAATATTTATGATTTTTCCCCTATTCCTTTGTTTCATGTGTTTCCCGACTTCCTGGCTCATCATAAAAGCGGATTTTAGATTGGTATCCATGATCTTCTGCCATTCATCATCGGTAACCTCCAAGGCTGTCGAGCGGATATTCATACCGGCATTATTAATTAATATATCAATGGACATGTCTTTATCTTCTATGTAGGCTACAGCTTTTTGAATCTCTTCCCGTAATGTCACATCCGTCTGGATGATATAAGCCTTTCTCCCCAATTCCTCGATGATTTCAGCTGTTTCTTCTAAATCCCGCCTGGTTCTTGATAATAGAACCACATCAGCTCCTGCTTCTGCCAACCCAATACTGAGGGCTCGTCCGATTCCGCGGCCTGCACCTGTTACAACAGCCAATTTGTTTTTTAATGAGAATGAAGGTAAATACATTTCCCCACCACCTTATCTATTATTTGAATCTTCTTTATATTAACACAGACCCGGTCTTCCCCAAAGGTTTACCTCTCATTGGTGACCTTTTTTGCCTTGGTGATAATGAACCTGGATATGAATCTCCGCTTCGACAGGCAGTCGACATTGAGGACAAATCGTTTTATCGGAAAAGATTTGGCAGCATTGTTTACAATAATACTTTTGCACTTGATCGTCTCCTCCCCTCTCCATTCCTACACTTTATGCATGAAAGATTCATAAATGAACCCTATAAAATGCCCATTTATTCAATCACTTCACAATTTCTTCACAATCTCACTCCCATGTGTGACTTTTATCACAGATTAAAAGAGATGTCCCCACTTAAGATAGAAGTATCAAAGCAATCGTCCATTGACAGGAAGGAATGAGGGGAATGGGAAAACCGGAATTACGTCAAAAATCAGAGCTGAAACTGAAGCAATCCAATACTTTAAAGGGTACTTTTACCTCCGTTTTACTTTTAGGCGGTTTTTTAGTCCTTACATGGGTTGGGGTATTCATATTATTTCTGAGTCGTTTTTAATTTGAAGGAGTGATCTACATGCAAATGCATCGCTACGAGAAATGGTGGTTAACGTTAGGAACAGGGTCTCTTATTTTATTTTTAATCATATTGGGAATCAGTGCTTTTCATCAAGGACATCAGCCTCCAAGCGCGAAGGCATACGTCAACCCGGAGCAAGTGGACAAAATCGCTCCGTTCAATAATCCTGGATTAAAAAAGGTGGAAGGAAAAGCTTCGGAATATGAGTTGGTGTTTGTTGCATCGGCTTTTAACTATACTCCCGGGGAGATCGAGATCCCAAAAGGGTCTACACTGAAGATCACTGCCACAACCAAAGATGTCATCCATGGGTTTGAAGTGGCAGGAACGAATATCAATATGATGCTTGAACCGGGATTTGTAAGTGAATACACGACAACCCTTGATAAAGCAGGAGAGTACCTCATTGTCTGTAATGAATATTGCGGAGTAGGGCATCACACGATGAAATCTATGATAAAGGTGGTGGAGTAAATGAAACCATTTATGAGAATCGATAAAAGAGATGCAACACTCGCCATGGCTCATATCTATGTTGGATTCTTCGCCTTGGCACTTGGCGGGTTGGCAGGGTTATTACAGGTTTTAGTACGTTCAGGTCGTTTCACTTTACCCGCCGGAATCGGATATTATCAAGTATTGACGGTTCACGGGGTACTATTAGGATTAGTACTTACGACATTCTTTATCCTGGGATTCCAGCATGCGGCCATTTCACGGACGTCAGGTGCCTATTCCAAAAAATCCCGTATGATGGGGTGGGCAGGATTCTGGGTCATGCTCCTAGGTACGATCATGGCTTCCGTTATGATTCTATTAAATGAAGCCACGGTTCTTTATACATTCTATGCTCCTTTGCAGGCACATTGGATTTTCTACTTGGGATTGACATTCGTGGTTGCAGGAAGCTGGTTTGGCGGAGCTGGGATGATCATGAAATACGTGAGCTGGAGAAAGGAACATCCTGGAGAACCGAGCCCATTGTTAACTTTCATGGCCATCGTCAATACAGTCTTATGGATCGTTGCAACCATAGGGGTGGCAGGAACGGTTTTATTCCAACTCCTCCCATGGTCCCTGGGCTTGGTGGACAGAGTCGACGTTCTGGTCAGTCGCACGTTGTTCTGGTATTTCGGTCACCCGCTCGTCTATTTCTGGCTGCTTCCGGCTTATATGGCATGGTATGTGATCATTCCCAAAATCATCGGTGGAAAAATCTTTTCCGATTCGTTGGCAAGACTATCATTTATCTTGTTCCTTCTCTTCTCTATTCCAGTAGGTTTCCACCATCAATTAGTGGAACCGGGTATTGATGCAGGCTGGAAATATCTGCAGGTGATCTTGACGTTTATGGTCGTGATTCCATCCCTCATGACGGCCTTCTCTTTATTTGCGACTTTTGAAATATATGGGCGCTCTAAAGGGGCTAGAGGTCTGTTCGGGTGGTTCAAAAAACTGCCCTGGGGGGATGCACGATTTACTGTGCCATTTATAGGTATGGTTGCTTTCATTCCTGCAGGAGCTGGAGGCTTAATCAATGCCTCCAACCAGATGAATCAAGTTGTTCATAATACAATATGGGTGACAGGACATTTCCACTTAACACTTGCCACGTCTGTTGTTTTAACGTTCTTTGGTATCTCTTACTGGCTGGTGCCTCATTTAACAGGACGTGTCTTGACCAAAGCGATGAACAAACTGGCCATCGTCCAAGCCATCGTCTGGGCGGCAGGAATGAGTATCATGTCAGGTGCCATGCATGCGGTTGGTTTACTGGGTGCCCCAAGAAGGTCTTCTTACTCTACCTATGGTGATGCACCGCAGGCATTGGATTGGATCCCCTACCAAATCGCACAGGCTGTTGGCGGTACTATCCTTTTCATGGGGATTATTCTGGTTCTATACATCTTTATCAACCTTGCATTCTTCGCACCAAAAGGAGAGGAAGAATTTCCTGTCGGGGAACAAGCAGAAGCAGCCGATAGAACCCCAATGGCCCTTGAGAACTGGAAAATATGGTTAACCATATTAGCAGCCCTCATTCTCGTTGCCTACTCTGTGCCATTCATCGACATGATCCAAAATGCCCCACCCGCATCTAAAGGATACCGCATGTGGTAAGAAAAGCGGAGGCGGCTTGGGTAGGCACGACAAGCATAAGATAAGTGGACCGGAAAGGCGCTCTTTGCCTTTTTGGTCCACTTATCTTATGACCTCGAGGGCCTAGTCGCCGGAGTTGGACATCAAGAAAAGCGGAGGCGGCTTGATTAGAGGCGACAAGCATAAGCCAAACAGGCCGGAAAGGCGCTCTTTGCCTTTTTGGCCTGTTTCACTTATGACCTCGAGCCTCTAGTCGCCGGAGCTGGACATCAAGAAAAGCGGAGGCGGCTCCTACATGAGGCCATAAGTAAAGAGGCTGCGTTGGCAGCCTCTTTACTATTTTTCTTTAATTGGGACAAAAAGCTCTAATTTTCGTTCATCTTCCGTTTCATTGATTTCCCTATCCTGTGATAGATATTTCTCGACACTCAGTCTGGAATAATCTTTTTCGTACCCGTTTTCTTTGATCCAGTTAAAGATGGCGAAATAAGCTTGCTCCACTTCCGTCGATGCCCCGTTATAAAGGGCATGGGCATATTCACCGGCTGGGAGTGACAGTTCAACCAATCCCGGTGGAAGCTTCTCCACCCGATCAACCTCTACGGTGCAGTAATACGTAAAATCAGTTGCTCTGTCATGAAAAGGTGCATATATACATTCATCTCCATTGATATGATGAATGGATGGGATCATCTGTTGAAACTTTGTGAATAGCCTCGGAATCTCTGAACCTCTTCCGTATGGTCCGGTCCAACCTATTCCAACCAGCAATTTATCCTCTAGTGACGAAATATTGATTTCCATGATTTTGCCTCCAATGTATTTGTTAATTCAAGGAATAAACCTTTGAATATTTGTCCGTTAGATAATCGGCCAAGTATTGGGCATTAAGCCCTTCTCCAGTCACTTCCCTGATGATATCAAGGGGTTTTTTCAACTTGCCCCACTGGTGCACATTCGTCGTCAACCATTCTCTTACTGGAGTAAGGTTTCCGCTTTCCAACAGTTCTTCATAATGAGGAATATCCTTTAACATGGCGCGCTTTAACTGTGCAGCATACATATATCCCAATGCGTATGAAGGAAAGTAACCAAAGCTTCCGCCTGCCCAATGAACATCCTGCAGCACTCCTTCACCGTTATGGGAAGGGCGTATTCCTAGATACTCTTCATATTTTCGATTCCAAATTTCAGGGAGATCCTTCACTTCGATTTCGTCATTAAATAGTCCTTTTTCAATTTCATATCGAATAATGATATGTAAAGCATATGTTAGCTCATCTGCTTCGATCCGGATTAAAGAAGGCTTCGATTCATTGATCGCTCTGTAGAAATCATTTAATTCAACGGAATCAAACTGCCCCGTCGAATATTCCTTCAACAACGAATAATTTTGTTTCCAGAAAGCATGGTCTCTTCCTACAAAATTTTCATAAAACAACGATTGGGATTCATGAATCCCCATTGATGTTCCAGTACATAGAGGGGTTCCCACCAAATCTTTTGAAATGTTTTGTTCATAGAGCGCATGGCCACCTTCATGGATTGTACCGAAGACAGCTGTTCTCCAATCACTTTCGTCATATTTAGTAGTTACCCTCACATCACCAGGGTTTAAACCAATCGCAAATGGATGGACTGTTTCGTCCAATCTGCCTGAGTTAAAATCGTATCCCATTTGTTCAAGGATTTTCATACTGAACTCTTTTTGTTTATCCTTAGGAAAGTGTTCGAAAAGGAAATCGGTTTGTGGTTTATTTTCCGCTTCGGAAATCTTATGTACAAGTGGAACGATTTGATCCCTTAGATCGCCAAATACCCTGTCCAACACATTTACTGTTACACCTGGCTCATACATATCCAGCAATGTATCATACTTATTTTCTTCATATCCCCAATAAGCGATGAAGCGTTTTGTGAATGCCACAAGCTTTTCTAAGTAAGGCTTGAACATCTCGAAATCCGCTTTTTCTTTCGCTTCTTCCCAAATGCCCTCGGCTTTCGATTGTAACACCACATATTCCCTGTATTCAGAAGCAGGAATCTTTTTATTGCGGTCATATTCTTTTTGACACTCTTCCAGCAGTTTCTGTGTCATATCATCCAATTGATCCATCACTGGGGAGAGTTTCGCCAGGTAAGCGGCCATTTCACTTGAAGTGGACATTTCAAATAGTTCTGATGAGAGCATTCCGATAACTTCCGATCGCTGCTCCACTCCATTTTTCGGAGCACCCGTCCTTAAGTCCCAGAACATTAATCCAAGTGCTTCATTATATGCAGACATTTTTTTCACATAATCATGAAATTGATTTTTTGTCTCTGTTACTGATTCTTTCATTTCAAAAAGCCCCCTTTTTTTACATACAATTCATTTTATCATATTTTTCTGGAAACTTGGGTTTAGAAACGTTGGGGATGTATAAAATGTCCTTGTAGATAAGGTGTTTAGGACATTACTTCGTGAACTTCGACCCATTTATTATCGACCAAGCTTAAACGAATCAAAAAGCCGCCCATCCTAGGCGGCTCCATTTCAATCTCTATGCATTCAGAACTTCAATACCGACTGGTAAAACCGATTCTACCAATCCTTTGTAGGTTGTTTCATTTTCATTCATTAATACATGGATGCTTCCCTTGTCTTCACTCGTACGTATCAAGCGCCCGATTCCTTGTCTTAAACGAAGAACCATGTAGGGAATATCGACTTCTTCCATTGCATCAGCGGCATGGTTCCGTTTGGCATCAAATACCGGGTCCTTGGGCGGGAATGGAAGCGAGTGGATAATGACCTGTGAAAGGGACTCTCCAGGTACGTCCAGCCCTTCCCATAAGTGATAGGAACAAAGAACCGTAGATGTTTCCTGCTGGAACTGTTCTACAGTATCACTGATTTCTCTGTCACCTTCATAAATCACATCCCAGGCTTGATCTTCCTGCTGAAGTTGATAAGACCTGAAATCATTCATTTCATCCTTGGAAGAGAAGAGGATTAACGATTTCCCTTGGCTCCTCTTAAGTTTATCAAATGCATACTGATTTTTTGCGCTTGCCCCGGCATCCAGTGAAGGAAGATAGGCTTTCATCATCTCTTCGTACTCATAAGGTGATTCTACTGAAAATTTTTCATAATTTTCGATCCCCAATGATTGGGAAACATATGAGAAATCTTTATTATAAGACAGAGTAGCCGAAGAGAAAATGAATGGAATATTTTGAGAAAATACTTGTTCTTTCAAA
This sequence comes from Bacillus sp. NTK074B, assembly GCF_017303375.1. Classification (GTDB taxonomy): domain Bacteria; phylum Bacillota; class Bacilli; order Bacillales; family Bacillaceae_B; genus Rossellomorea. The sequence goes on from NZ_JAFKOH010000001.1 coordinate 162,986, forward strand.
ATTTCCTCTACTAATCTCGGCATCACGACAAAGGTGTGTTCTTCTTCTGACGTTTCCAACCAGTAGATTCCTTTTTCATCATCTAAAAATAGTTTCAGGGAATATTGGATTTGTTCCAGATATTCTTCCACTACCTTTAGTAAATAATCATCCATGACATACATTTCAGATTCAAAAACGAGCTCATTCAATAGACTTTCGATTTTCTCAGTAAGTGACCTGCCCTGCTGTAGTATCGCTCCAGAGCGGACAATATACTGTCTTTCGGATCCAATCTCTGCTTTGGATTCCTTTTCTAACAAATCGAACCACTTTTCATTTTCCAACATGATGTCTTCAATGATATACAGTGTTTCCTCCCTCATATCCGATGATGATAGCTTTTCAAGAAGACTTTCTAGTGTCTCCATTCTCATCCTGTACGTCATCGCTTTTTGAGAAGCAAATTCCAACAGATGTCCCTCATCAAATACGACCGAGCTAGCTTCTGGAAGCAGTGGAAGCTGTCCTTCCCGTCTTCTGCTCTCCTTTGTCCAAATATGCTCCATGTAAAAATCATGGGAACAAATGATCAAGTCAGCCGCATTCCGGTAATGTTCACGATGAAGGGTTAGTCCACACCGATGGCGATAGACGCACGACATGCAATCCTGAAGGGAGTCCCAGCCTACATGATTCCATTCTTCATCTGACAAACCGGCATATTCTTTACGGTCCCCATAATGGGTGAATCTTCTCATGGAGGAGTTATCATGAACAAATTCCGGCAATTCTTCCCACATATCCTGATAGACTTCATCATTCGAAACGTTCTCTTCTAATTTTTTAATGCAAAGATACTGCTCCCTCGATTTTGCCAGTCGAACATCTATGTCTAGGTCTAGGGCGCTTTCAAGCTTCTTTATGTCCCCTTCTTTTTTGACAATTTGTTCTATGAGCGTTTCGTCTGCACAGGCGATGATCGCAGGCTTCCCTGTATACCTGGCGTAGGATAAAGCATACAGAAGATAAACCAGGGTTTTCCCTGTCCCAACTCCTGCTTCCGCAAACATGACCTGTTTGTTTTTATACGCTTGATTGAGCTGAAAGGCCATAAAGACTTGTTCATCTCGTAAATCAAATCCCTTTTCAGGCAATAAATCATAAAAAACATCACCGACCCAATCGGATAATGCTTCATAAAAGGATTGCTCTTTCGTAAGTTCAAATGGTAATTTTCTTCTCATATGGACCTCCTGCTTAACACAATATTTCTAATTTACTAGAATTTTTTTCTATTGAAAAGGGAAAATGGATAAATAATCTCAACATCCCTTTCATATAACGAAATAATCCTTACACAAAAAGAAAAGAGACTCTCCATACAAAGGGTGAGTCTACCACTTGTATGGATGTCCCTAGTCTCCTAAAGAAAGCACTCAGTCGTATATTCTCTTTTTTCTAAGCAATTCATATTGAAATGCCTGATCCAGATCTTTCGCAGCTTCATGCAGGTCCGCTCCCGCTCCTTCTTCACCCGAAATAGAAGAAATGGAACTTTGTAAAGCTTGATAGATTTTGTGGAAATCGATGGAAGAATGGTCCATCCTATTCACTCCCCTGAAAATGATAGAACTATTATACGCAGGAAGTGAAAAGGTTATTCTGAACTTCTTCATCTATTTTAATTCATACAGGAAAAATCATTTTCTCGGTGGACGCGGCCCCCAATATTGATAATAGTCTGTCCTTATGAATCCATTGAACAATTTACGTTTCTTTGTAGCTTGCTTCCCGTAGCACTGTTCAAAGTTCTCATGGGAAGTCAGCATGTATACAGACCAAGTATCCAGCTTTTCAAAGGCTTTTCCCATTTCCTGATACATATGCTCCACCTCTTTACGTTCACCTAAACGTTCACCATATGGAGGGTTTCCAACAATGATCCCGTATTCTAATTCAGAAGTGAAGTCCCTGACTTGCATCTGTTTGAATTTCACCAGATCCCCAAGCCCTGCTTCTAATGCATTCTCTTTGGAAACTTCGATCATTCTGTGATCGATATCCGTACCGAGTATTTCAAGTGGCTGGTCATAGTTAGCCAAATCCTCTGCTTCCAGACGTGTTTTCTCCCAAATATCATCAGGCATGATTGGCCATTCCTCGGACAAGAACTCACGGTTGAAGCCAGGAGCGATATTCTGTCCAATCAGTGCAGCTTCAATCGCAATCGTCCCTGACCCGCAAAACGGATCAACAAACGGACGATCAGGATTCCAGGTTGTTAATTGAATCAATGCCGCTGCCAGGGTTTCCTTTAAAGGGGCTTCACCTTGTCCGATTCGATACCCTCTTTTATGAAGACCCTGTCCACTTGTATCCAGTGTGATGCTTGCCACGTCTTTATGGATGGCCACCTCAATTTTATAGAGAGGGCCGGTTTCCTCCAGCCATGATGTTCTCTTGTAAGCAGTACGAAGACGTTCCACGATCGCTTTCTTGACGATTGCCTGGCAGTCAGGCACGCTGTACAGCTTTGATTTAACTGATTTACCCTGTACGGGAAACTCTGCATCTACAGGGAGGAAATCCTCCCAGGGAAGCTTCTTTGTATTCTCAAATAGCTCATCAAAAGAATAGGCTTTAAATTCTCCCACAAGGATCTTGATCCTGTCGGCTGTTCTCAACCACATATTAGCCCGTGCAATCGCCGTTTCATCACCCTTGAAGAAGACTTTTCCGTTTTCAACCTGACACTCGTACCCCAGATCCTTCACTTCCTTGGCAACAATTGATTCCAAGCCCATCGCTGCCGTTGCGATCAATGTATATGTACCCATAAAGTCACCCCGCTCATAAATATCACACTACCACTAGTATGTACCTTTACTCCTAAAATAAAAAGGACTGATACAAAAGAGCAGTGTATTACCTGCATGTATCAGTCACTTGCATTATTTAATCCGTATTGCTCTTATCCCGTAATAGTGTCCTGTAAGCCATGTTTTGTTCCATTGTACTGCAGGCGACTATTTGTCTCGTACTCAGGCGGTAATCATCTATCTACAAAGGAAATTCCTTTGTCCCTCTCTTCGTTCAATTCCTCTGAGAGGATTCCCCTACCTAATTTGGGTTTCTCGCTCGTGGGGTTTACCTCGTTCCACTCCTGCCATTTCTAACAGGACTTCGTCACTGTGGCACTTTCAAAGTAGTCACACCATATCTCAGGAAATGAGACGTAGGTGTTTTCCCTGCCGTCAGCTCGGGTTGAGCTGCCCTAGCTTATGAATTGGCTAGGCACGAACACTACGTGCATCTCAGCACCGTGCGAGCATGGACTTTCCTCTACAACTTAACGTTGCAGCGATTACCCAAACACCATTAAGGATCAGCAATACCTAATTATACGGGATTTCACCCAGAAATTCAACTGGAAAAATCAGTCGTATAATTTATTTCCAAATACGTGCTTTTCTAAATTAGACAGACGTTTTAAAATATCGAAATTGGTTGTTCCTGTCTGCTGTGGTGGAGCCTGTGTACGTTGCTTTGCAGCACCTTCTGCCTGTTTTTTCAAACGAAGATTTTCCTGCTGAAGATCTTCTATCTCTTGATGAAAGGTTTCATAATCTTTAATAATCAAGTCTAAGAATTTATCCACGTCTTCTGGCTTGTATCCCCGCATTCCACTCTTGAATTCTTTCTCGAGAATATCCTTTGCCGTTAATTTCACTTTATCTGAGATCATTCTATTCACCTCTATATTTATCACTATCATTTTTTCAAAAAACCATCATTTTGTCAATCTATTTCAAATGAATTCAGTGGTATAATGGGTGGAATCCAGCTTACTCAGTCTGTTTTCCACTGCTCTTCTTCTACGATCCATTGAAGATCCTGAAAACTGATTGCCCTTAAATCAAAAAAGGGATCGGTCTCTTTCTTCCTCTTCGCTTCATCATAGAAGTATTTGGGAGAACCATCTTTTTCTTCATCATATAGAATGATACAAGAGTGACTTTTTTGTAAGAACAATTGATTCTTATTTCGGAACTGCTGCGGATTCTGATAAGGATGCTTTGATATCGTTTCGACAAAATCAGCTTGAGACAGAATCAGTTCGTAATATTCCTTGTTCTTATCATTCCAGTTTTCTTCCTGTGAAATAAATGGGGTCAGAACAGCCAATTTCAGCTCAGGATAATCTTCCTGAAGTTCAAAAACAACCTCCGCCCCCCAGAGTTCAACACCAAGCTGCCCGCTGATGAGCACCCACTCAAGTCCTGCATCCAATAGGGATAACAGTTCTTTCTTCAATGCTTGCTTTATGTAATAAACGGCTTTGTCATCCTGCTTGAAAATTCCCAATTCAAAGGATTTATATCCAGTTACACATGCAACATTCCCCAAATTGAAAACCCCTTTACTCCGGGTAAATCCGGTACCTTTCCTCACTTAGTGTACCCCAATTCTTTACTGTCTATTGTATCATATTTCATTTGTTTCGAAAGACCGGGAAATCATCCAGGTTGACTCCCCTCCATTATAAAAGGCTGTTTTCGTATACATTGTTGCTTTTGGATTAACAGCCTCATAAAAAAAGGAGAGATGCTCCTTAAAGAACGCTCCCTCTCGTTTGTGACAAGGTGCAAAAGCACAGTATCACTACAAGCCGAGTCCAGTCTTATAGATGCATCCCTTTTAAGTTCATGAATTATATTATCTTCCCATACCATATGGTCCGAATGGTGGTCTTGGCCGAGGTCCGAATCCTGGTCCTCCAGGGCCTTGAGGTCCTCCTGGTCCGCCACCACAATTAAACTGTTGGTGGGAAACACTGTCTACTTGTGATTGTGTTTGCGGGAAATAATGTTTATGTTGATACATAACATTATTCACGTTTGTTGTGTGGGTCGGGTGGATATGAGGTACCTCATAAGTCGTCATGTTGTGATTTACACAACATTTAGTCGGGTGTACAACTGCAGGTAGTACTTGATTAGGTCTTGGTCTGCAATACATACTAACGCTCTCCTTTCATCGCTTAGTTGTTACAATAATAACGTATGAAACAGAGAGGGTACATGTACTAATGAAAATACCTATTTTTAGGAAGTTATTTTACAATACTTACATAAAACTATATAAACTTTGTGAATAATTGGTAAAAACAAAGGCTGTTAAACCAATGACGACAAAGAACAAAATTAAGATGGCGCGGTTCATTTTCATCATTCCTTCTTCATTTTAAATATTTTCAACACAATTTATTATTTTACAACTACTTTAGAAAATTCTCAATATAAAAATAAGAAGATGGAACCACTTTTACACTTAATAATTTCATTCTTTGTCACACAGTCATGTTTGTTTTAATTTTCTCTCCAATTTCCTCTCAATCCGATCCATGCGGTGAGTCAGATTTTCAGAAAGTACGACGTCCTTCTTACTGGCTTCCGCCGTGTTCCCAATCAAGGATGATAGCTGTACACACATGTCTAAAGCACGATTCAAGTCCTTTGTCTTATGCTCATATAATTTAGCTAATTCGATCATGGCTTTTTTACGGTTTGAAAGGGGTGAACCTTCCAGGACCCCTTCCCACAGGTTAATCGCTTTGTCCGCTTGTTTTTCTCTTTTATATTGCAGGGCAAGCTGATGCATAGCCTCATAATTTGGCTTTTCATCTTCTTTAATGAGTTCTTCGTAACGCTCTTTGGCAATTCTTCTGTTACCGGTATACTCCAGCCACCTGCCGACTTCAAATCTCTCTTCCCCGGTTGCCTGGTCATGGACGTTCAGAAGTTGGAAAGTCAAGTGAGTATAGAGAGTTATGAGCGATAGGATGTCCAATTCATTATGGGTCATGACCTTAAGGATACCTTCCGGGTCTTTACGATCGATATAATCAAAATAAATCATAGGCGCCAGGTACCCCGGAACATCATCGGTTCTATGAAATCCAAGAATGTTTCGCTCCACGTTGACGAGTTTTACAGATTCCAGCTTGTGCTTGAAGAGCCTTCTGGAGCCATGGTATAAATCAAAATGCCCAAATGCGGGCAGTTTAGGTACATGATCTTTAATGAGAGTATGCCTTGTTTTAACCTGTGGCCAATCAAAGGCTTTCCCATTGTATGTTACTAACGTGTTGTAATCCACATTGCTTAAGAAGCTATGATATAAAGGAATTTCACTCCCTGGTTGTGGAAGGAAGTGTTGTGTGACGATGACTTCCGTTTCTGTTACTTTCCCATGTCCCAAAAGGAAGATCGTATTTCCGACCCCTCCTCCCAGCCCTGTAGTTTCAGTATCGAAAAAGAACATTTCATCATGACTGAGCCCTTTGGAAGACAAGGGATGATCTCCAGTGAACCCCTGCCACGCTTTGACTGCCCTAACAAAATCCTTGAATGCATAATCTCCATGCCTGTGCTCTATAGGGTAACGCTTCTCCCTCACTAGGCAGAAGTCATCATCTATAAAATAAAGTTCAGTCCCATTCTCTTTCCACACATCTATAAATGGCAGGTCCAACACATTCCCGTCAGATGGCTTTTGCCTCTCAGCATCCACCTTTTCTTCACGGATAATATGCTTTTTCATTCTCGTTAATTTATTTTTCAATGACATGCTTGTATCCCCCTTCCATTATTGAAGGAAAAGATGAAGAAGCTTTAATGAATCCAGTTTGGCCGTGTCCAGAGAATGCTCCATTCCTATACAGGAAGGGCAGCCGTTTTGACAGGGACACCGTTCAATCATGGCAGATGCTTCAAGGAGAATCTCCTCAAACTGTTCATATACTTTTTCACTGAGTCCGATTCCGCCCGGGTAGCGGTCGTATATAAAGATGGTCGGCTTTTCATTATGGGCAGCCTTGATTTGCGGGACAACGAAAATATCGCTTGGGTCGCACATGACAAATAGCGGGATGATGGATTTCAGGCTTTGGGATGCCCCGATAAGCCCTTCTTCAAGTCGTTCCTGACTGAAGGAGTCGGCATCTTTTAATGAAATCCAGCTGGAGCTCGTATGCAGTTCCTCTTCAGGCAGATGAATGGGACCAGATCCAATATTTTCGTGTGTATCAAATTTAATTTTCTTGAAAATCGTTGCCATCGCTTGAACGGTCACATCACCATATGCTACGTCAAACATCTCTGATTCTCTCGCTTTGTCTGTTTCCAGTACCCTCAATTGTACAGCCAGGTTCGCATCTGTAAAGTAGTCCACATCTACTTCCCTTACAAATGCCTTCTTTTCTTCCCAGTCCAGCTTCTCTACTTGAAACTGAACACCCTGATGTAAATAAATCGCTTCATCATGCAACAACGTCATCGCTGAGAATCGATCCATTTCCCCAATGACTTTCACGGCAGAGATATCCGTTTGATCTATGATGATGACATTCTCCTGTGAAGCTGAACGAAGGCTTATATTATGAGCGGGAAACACATCGTTCATCCAATACCATTTATCTCCATTTTTATGAACGACTCTTTCTTCTACCAAAAATTCCAATATATCATCTATTTCATGCATTCCAAATTGTTCTCCCTCTCTAAAAGGCAGTTCATAGGCAGCACATTTAATATGGTCTATGAGAATGATTAAATTATCGGGATTGATCCTTGCCGTTTCCGGAGTTTGCTCAAAGAAATAAGCTGGATGCTCGATAATGAATTGGTCAAGGGGACTTGAACTTGCCACCATAATGACGAGAGACTCTCCATGACGTCTGCCTGCTCTCCCCGCCTGTTGCCAGGCACTTGCGATCGTCCCGGGATAACCCGTCATAATGCAGACTTGCAATTGACCGATATCCACCCCTAATTCAAGGGCGTTTGTACTGACTACCCCATATATTTCACCATTTCTCAAACCTTTTTCTATTTCTCTCCGCTGTGTCGGAAGATATCCTCCCCGATAGCCCCGGATTGATTTCGCCCCTAATTGACTTTTTACTAATTCTTGTAGATAGGTCAGGATAATTTCCACCCGGACTCTACTTCTCGCAAAAATGATGGTTTGCACTTTATTTTTTAATAGCTCGCCTGCGATCCTTCGCACTTCAAGGGTTGCGCTTCGGCGGATATTCAGAGGTTTATTGACGATAGGGGGATTATAGAATACGAAGTGTTTCTTTGCACTTGGTGCCCCATTATTGTCTATTAATTTCATTTCTGCACCGGTTAAATGCTCAGCAAGTTCCTTTGGATTGGAGATTGTTGCCGATGTACAGATAAATACGGGTGATGCACCGTAAAATTCACAAATACGCTTCAATCTTCTGATCACATTACTAACATGGGATCCAAACACACCTCTATAAATATGAAGTTCATCGATAACGACATATTTAAGATTTTCAAATAGGGACACCCATTTCGTATGATGTGGGAGAATCGCTGAATGCAGCATATCGGGATTCGTAATGACGATATGCCCGGCTTTTCTAACCTTTTGACGGATATTGGCAGAAGTGTCCCCGTCGTATGTATAGCTATTGATTGAAACCTCTGCCTCTCTTATAATCTCGTTTAACTCACTCTTTTGATCCTGGGCAAGGGCCTTGGTAGGAAAGATGTAAAGAGCCCGTGAATCCGGATTGTCCATGATGGTTTGAAGCACAGGAAGATTATAACAAAGCGTTTTTCCAGATGCGGTTGGCGTGACGGCTGTAAAGCTATGGCCCTCCATTGCAAGCTGAAAAGCTGAACTTTGATGGGTGTATAGTTTTCCGACCCCTCTTTTATGCAATGCATTTTTTATTTTTTCATCTATTTCATTTGGCAAATCTACCAACTGTGCCGGTTTCTCATCGATGGTATGCCAATGAACAATTTGTTTATTGAAATTCTCGTCTTTTTTAAAAAGTTCAATCAATTGTTGAAGGTTGTTTTTCTTAAACATTCGGATCACCTCTCTTACTCATTTTACCGAATCTATGTTCGAAACTAAAGTAAAAAACCCAACTTTCCAGATTCATCCTTATTAAGGTTCTTTTCTCTACATTTGTTTATTCTGAAACTTAGGATATGCCAGTGCTCTATCTATCAAAATGTGCTGGATGGTTGATTGGAGCGGTAACTTTCCTATTATTTGTAAAAGACTTACGAACACAACTTTTTAACATAAGGAATCAGTAGAAAGAAAAGAAGCTTTACTCCCCTTTTATCCTCCGGTGTGCAGGACAATTGCACATTTTAATCAATGAGCCATACACTAGTATGAATACGTTTGCCTGAAAGGAGCATATCAATGTCCAACGATTCTTCAAACAAAAAAGGTTTCGGTGACCTGATGAATTCCATGAATGAATTTTTTCATGAAAGACCAATGAAAGGAATGTTACAAAGTATTGATGAGTTCTTTACATCTTCTGCTAATCCTTTTGGTTCATTCCCTGTTAAAATGACTGAAACCGATGACCATTATGTTGTTACTGCAGAACTTCCCGGTGTGAATAAAGAGCAGATACAACTGGATGTGTTCCCTCAGTACATCACGATATCAGTGACCAATAACCAAATATATTCAGAAGAAAATGAAAAGCACCAGACAATCAGAAGAAAGCAATCCATGAGCAAAAGCAGTAGAACCATTCCATTTCCAACGGTCGTTAATGAAAAGAATGTAAAAGCTTCTTATAAAGATGGCTTATTATCAGTAAAGGTGAACAAGGAATCCGGGAAGCGAATACAAATTGAATAAATGAAAAAGGAGCTGCAGAAGTGCAGCTCCTTTTTGATCTAGAATTTAAATATTCCGCCTAACCCTTTTACCAGAGAAGACACCTGATTGATAGCACCCATCATTTGGCCAGTTGTATTCATCATTTTATTAAAGTCCAACGAGCCATCCTGGGACTTAAAGGAGTTCATGATACCGCTAACCCCACCTGAAGATGTTTTCGCCATAAAAGATGCCTTCGGATAAGGATTAGCGTAGTTTTGTTGTTCCATTGCCTTCATTTGGTATGGATTGTATTCCTTCTGTTGAAGAGGATTATCAAAATATGGATTCATCTGCTGTGACTGATTCATCTGCTGATATTGGTTCATCTGACCTCCGGCACCGGAATATGGACCATCAGGCTGTGGTAAGTAATTGGGTTGATAAGGACCATAATTCGGTGGTCTCATCCCCTGTACAGGATAGTTCATCATCGGCCCTATATTCTGAGGCTGAGAATGGTAATACGGATATGGTTGATATCGCATCTGTCTCGAATAAGGTGAAGAATTCATACTTAGCCCCCCTACTTTTAGTGGTTACTATACCTTATGTATCATCGTAAAAAATGGTGAAAGAACCCATAAAGATCTTTCGACAACACTTAAGAAGAATGTCGGAAGTTACACTATTCTTACAACTTAAAGAAAGGGTTTTCTATGATAGGATAAATGTAGATGGAAAGCTATCGTCTTATGAAATATAAGGAATGGGAGGAATTAAGGGTGGACCTTAATCAATTGCTGAAAAGATATGAGAACAGTAAACAGTATCAAGCAACCGATCAACAAGAACTTCTTACATTGGCCAAAAGGCTTTATATTTCAAATGAGATTTCCTTTCTGCACTACAAAGAGTTAACAAAGCAGATCAATACAGTAGAAGAAATTTCCATTTCAACTCCATAAGAAAGAGGCTGCCATGCGGCAGCCTCTTATTTTTCTACCAGTTCATCCAGCTGAGTACCCAGAACGTACGATACAGATTGGTAATGACTGATAAACCTGTTATAACTCGACTCCGGGAAAAAACAATGAACCGAGAGCATCTCGATATTGTCGAAAGTGTTCATAACCTGAGGCAAATGAAGGTGCTTAGGCTTGGAGTCTTTAATCCAGCCAAGGGACTCCTCTTTCCAACGATCATTCTTCTCTTTCACTTCATCTGCAAAAGGCTTCACTTCAGTGTAAAAGTCTCCTTTTTCACCCGATTCTCGCCTCGTTTTATATTCACTCATCATCTTCTCGACCAGCAAGAGAAGATCTTCCGTTACTTGTTTCAATTCCTTCAAACAAAGCCCTCCATGCTAAAAATAAACAAAAAATAAAAGTAGCACTCTGCTACTTTCTTATAAAGTCAGTTTAAGACGTCTTAAAAGATAATTCAAGTTTTTGTAAGACATAAGACTTTTCTCTATTATTTTTCAGAACCGTTTTCATACCTGTTTTCCTTTCAACAGCACCCAACCGCCCGTCCATCTTCTGTATCTGATCCGACAGCCCTCTCAATCCTTCCTGCTCTTCAACGGAAATTCGGTCATGCAGACTTTGCTCCAGTTGATTAAGGCTTTCTTCGATTTCCGCCAACTTTAACATAATATCTTGTTTTGGAAGCATGTGAATCCTCCCACCTTTTTTTTGGATTAATACAGGTATTCTCCGTGCAAATCCTTTTCCCTCCTCCCCTGACAAAACTAGAAGCGTTTCGCCAAAGAAAGTGCAAATAGGACATCTGTCATTATAAGTTTCGACAGTACCTGAATAAAACAAAGAAAAACTCAAAATACTATGAGTGGAGGTGTCAGCAATGAAAAATCAAAAGAACAAACAAACTAAAAAACAACCAGCCGAAACAAAAGCATCAAAAGGCAACCCAAAACTCGAAGGCGAAAACAGACCAGCGACATAAGAAAGCAGAGGCGGCTCGTTCAGACCCGACAAGCACAACTGGAAAATCCCAAAAGGCGTTTTTTGCCTTATGGGATTTTTCAGTTGTGACCTCGAGGGTCTAGCCGACGTAGCTGGACTAAATTAGAAAGCGGAGGGGCTTTGCTAAGAGGCGACAAGCATAAGGCGAGAACACCGGAAAGGCGCCCTTTGCCTTTTTGGTGTTCTTGACTTATGACCTCGAGCCTCTAAGCCCCGTAGCTGGACTAATCAAAAGCGGAGGGGCTTCGCTAAGAGGCGACAAGCATAAGGCGAGAACACCAAAAAGGCGCCCTTTGCCTTTTTGGTGTTCTTGACTTATGACCTCGAGCCTCTAAGCCCCGTAGCTGGACTAATCAAAAGCGGAGGCGGCTTGTTCAGACCCGACAAGCATAAGGCGAACCACCCAGAAAGGCGTTATTTGCGTTTTTGGGTAGTTTGACTTTTGCCCTCGAGGGTCTAGGCGCCTGAGCTAATAAATAGACGGAAAAATTCCGCTTAATCATTATTATTATAAAAAGAAGGCTGAAATAGACGGGGAAATTCCGCCTATTTGTTCAAATAATAAAAAAATGGGTGATCTTTCTGTTCGTAAGCGGAAAATCTCCGCTTATTTATGCCCAAAACAGGTTCCAGTTTGAAAATAACAGGAAAATTTCCGCTTATTAAAGGGTAAGACTTCTTATATAAAAGATTAAACTCAACCGTATCACATTTAATCAAATAGATTCTTTATCCCTAATTAACGAAACTCGCCAATTCACACTGCGGCGAGTTCTACTTTTTTATATAACGTCAACTAGAAAAAGGACTTCAAAACTTTATGTCACTATGCCCGCCTCTTTTTTTCCTTTCCCCAGGGCCAAATCCATTTGAAAGCTCCTTTTACAGCAGCCAAATTCCTCAGCTGTCTCTGCTTATTCACAAACCAGTCTGTCAGCATGATATCACTTGGAAGCGATTGATGATTGTACCATTCATCTTTGATCTCTGTGCTCATAGACCAATCATGGAGTTCACTCCACTCATGAGAAATGACATTGTAAGATTGATGTAGATCGGGTGTAGCAGTCCCATGGACATCCTGGCAGAATGTCTCATAATCCACCCGGGAACCAGTATGTTCAACATTTAAAGCGAACTCAAGAAAATCTTGATGATAGTCGGGGTGAAATAAAATTTCAAATAAAAGATTACCCAGCTTGATTCTATTCCCGACCTTTCGAAAACCATGTACGCTTGCCCCAAAGAGCTCTCCATTTAACGTAGGGAATAGGACAGAACTGAAGTGCAAGTGATCCTCAAGAAAGAAAAGAGCTGTACCGAACACCTTTCCCCTGTATGGATCTTGTTCAATAACCGGCCCCTGTATGAGGTGCTGCTCATTAATGATGAGAGACTGAACCAACCGCTTCTCGTCACCCTCTTCCCAAAATTTGTTCCACTCTTCTTCCATAAACTTCGAAACACGAAAGTACCCGGATAAGTGAAACATTTTCTTCTTATAGATCGTCGAATAATGATAGAGAAGGAGTTGTGGAAAGGCATCCTGAAAAATACTCCAATTCGCCCTTTCATATGTTTGAAAAAGGAGATTGCATGTATCATCACTTAAAATTTTCGGGAATATATCTCCCTTTAGGTCAGTCATATTCCACCCTGCATTCCGTGATACCATAGAAGCGAGAAAAGACCACTTTACCTCAGGGTGCAGGTGAAAGAATGTTTGATAAGCATTCGTGCGCGTTATATTATCCTTATTGTATGTATTCACAAGATGATTTACATCATCGATCCATTCATTTTTACGTTTAGGTTCAGGTATATAGGGTAATAAGCGATAAGTATTGCCGAAGTTTTTCATCCTTTTATCCCCCTTTCTTCCCTAGTCCTATAGTGAGGAGATTTGTAAACAATTATTCACACAAAATGGAGTGGTTTCTGTTATGATATAGATTAGTCTGTGAGGTGGATTACCATGAAATTCCATTATCCGAATGGAAAGAAATATGTGGAAGCTACATTACCCTCAAAAAAAATCAAGGCAAAACCGAACCAAATATCTTATAGCAACAGAGGAATGACACTGGAAGAAGATATCAACGAAACGAACCAATATTATCTGACGTTTCAGAAAGCAGTCATTCATAAGAAACCGACACCTGTTCAGATTGTCGATGTTCACTACCCATCAAGGAGTGCCGCGGTCATTAAGGAAGCTTATTTTAAACAGCCGTCAACGACGGACTTTAACGGGGTCTACAAAGGCAGGTATATTGATTTTGAAGCGAAGGAAACGAAAAACAAGACATCCTTCCCTCTTAAGAATTTCCATGAGCACCAGATCCTTCATATGGAAAACGTCCATAAGCAGGAGGGCATTACCTTCGTACTCATAAGGTTTTCATTATCAGAAGAAGTGTTCCTTCTCCCCTATGAAGCATTGCGCATTTATTGGGACCGCATGACAGGTGGCGGCAGAAAGTCAATCAAGCGGGAAGAAATGGAAGAGACAGGTTTTCCCATCCCCTTCGGTCTCCATCCAAGGGTCGATTATTTAAAAATAGTCCATCAGTTATATTTTTAGTTTAAGAAAAATGAGTTAATCTATAATTTATCTCATTATGAGTAGTATATTTTTAATCTTAGACAATACTAAAAACACAGAAGATTGAAAGTGAGGAAACAATATGGCTGGTCAATATAAGTCAAGGGAAGAAAAACGCCTGGCCCAACAGAAGTCAAAATCCAATAAGAGCAAGAAAAAAGGCTCTTTGGTTAAGCGCGTCATTATATCATTATTTATTATCGGTATCGTCGGGATGCTTGCGGGTGCAGGGCTATTCGCCTATTATGCATCAAGTGCCCCAAAGCTTGATGAAAAATTACTGAAGGATCCGATCGCATCGGAAATTTATGATATGAACGGAGACCTGATCACCTCTGTCGGAAAGGAAAACCGGGAATATGCAAACTTTGAGGATATCCCTCAAGTCATGCAGGACGCGGTCATTGCAACGGAGGATAACCGTTTCTACAAACATAACGGGCTTGATTTGATCCGTTTGGGAGGGGCCGTCATTGCCAATGTGACCGGCGGTTTCGGTTCCGAAGGTGCTTCCACGATCACACAGCAGGTCATTAAAGGCTCCTTCTTGAGTCCTGAAAAAACCCTCAAGAGGAAAGCCCAGGAAGCGTGGCTTGCCTTGAAGCTCGAGCAGGAATATACCAAAGAAGAAATCTTTGAGATGTACTTCAATAAGGTATATATGTCCGGTGGAATCAATGGTATGGCGACGGCAGCGGATTACTACTATGGGAAAGACATTAAAGATATCAAGCTGAATGAAGCTGCCTTAATTGCCGGACTTCCACAAAGTCCAAACAACTATAACCCATTCAAGCATCCTGAAAGTGCCGAAAAGAGACGGAATATTGTTCTTTCCTTAATGGCTCAGCACGGAAAAATTACTGAAAAAGAAAAAGAAGAAGCCCAGGCCATTCCTATCACCAAAGGATTAGTGTCTGCAGAGGACATAGAAGAGAAAAACAGGGATAAGTATCCGGCCTTCGTAGATGCGGTCATTGATGAAGTGCAAAAAATGGGAGACTATAACTTATACTCTGACGGATTAAAAGTTTATACGACGGTCGACCCGAATGCCCAAAAGCGGTTGGAAGAGATTCTTGCAGGTGAAAACACAAGCTTCACCTATCCTGATGCTGCCGAAGAACCGATGCAGGCCGGGGTCACCCTCCTTGATACGAAAACAGGGGAAATACGGGCGATCGGTGGTGGACGTGAGCAGGATCCAAACGTGAAACGTGGATTCAATTTCGCCATTGACTCCAAGCGTCAGCCGGGATCCACCATCAAGCCCCTGCTTGATTATGCTCCTGCCATTGAACATTTAAAATGGTCCACGTACCATATTTTAAAAGACGAACCTTATGAATACTCAAACGGAACGGAAATCAATAACTATGACGGACAATTTAAAGGGCCGATCACCATCCGCGAAGGTTTATGGGATTCCCGTAATATCACGGCACTGAAAGCCTTCCAGGCAGTGGGTGCTGACAAGGCGGCGGACTTCGTAAACGGTCTTGGACTGAAGTTCGATCATTATTATGAATCAGCTTCAATCGGCGGTGTTTCACCTGGTGTGAACTCTGTTCAAATGGCCGGTGCGTATGCTGCGTTCGGTAATGAAGGCGTATATAATAAGCCACATACTGTTACGAAAGTCGTCCTGCGCGACGGTGAAACTGAGATCAAGAATGACAACAAGCCTAAGCCTGCCATGAAAGGCTACACGGCCTACATGATTTCCGACATGCTGAAAAGCGTCATCGACCACCCGCAGGGAACGGGTAAATTTGCGAAAGTTCCTGGATTACCGATGGCAGGGAAATCAGGTACAACGAATTATTCTCAGAAAGAACGCGATAAATATGGAATTGCTAAAACAGATGCACCTGATTCATGGTTTGTAGGATACACGACCAATTACACGGCAGCCGTTTGGACAGGGTACAAAACACAATCCATTCCGCTTTCACCGAGTGATCGTCATGTCGCTCAATACATAGTCAGCGACCTGATGAGCTATGTGCATGATGGTGTCGATACACCTGATTTCAAAAAGCCTGACAGCGTTGTAGAATCGAAAGTGGAAATCGGAAGCGACCCTGCAAGACTGCCAAGTGACTATACACCGGATGATAGAATTATCACAGAATTATTTGTCAAAGGCACGGAACCTTCCAAGGTTTCCAAAGAGTTCGATAAGATTGATGCACCTTCCAAACTGAAAGGTAAATTCAATAAAAAGGATAAGACCATCACCCTTTCATGGGATTACGGCAAAGAAAAAGACGTACAGTTCGAAGTTTCCGTATCCATTAATGGTGAAGGGAAACAAGTTCTGACCACTACTGATAAAAAAGGTTTAAATGTAGAAAACATTCAATCCGAAGGTACCTTCAGCTTCGAAGTAGTCGCCATTTCCGATGACCAACGAAGTAATCCTGCATCCGTGAACGTAGAGGTAAAATCGGATAAAAAGGATGAAGGAAATACGGAAGAAGACAATGAAGGAAACAATAGTAACGACCAAGGCAACGGTAACGACCAGGACCAGGGTAATGGTAACGGTCAGGATAACGGCAATGAGGACAACTCTGGAAATGATGGTGGAAATACCGGTGGAGATGATGGTACCACCCCGCCACCTGAAGGAGATGGAACCGGTGACGGAGGAGCTGGCGGTGACACTGGAACCGGAGATGAAGGCACTGGTGATGGAGGCACCGGCGGCACTGGAACTGGAGACGGGACTGGGAGTGGTACCGGAACAGGTGATGGTACCGGTACACCAGCCACTCAATCAGAACCGAGAAGAAACCAATAATTAAAATAAGGCAACGAGAGGATTCTCTCGTTGCCTTATTTATTTGCGGATTGATTCAATGCCAGATACTTGGCGTACTGTTTATGTTGTTCCTCAAAAAGCTGAGCCAGCTGTATATAAGAATGATAAAGTGCCGGATTATCCCTAATGAAGGTTAACCGTTCAACGACATTAACAGGCTTCAAGGAAAATCGTTCAACTGTAGACTGCCAATTGTCCAAATTTACCGGCTGTTTATTCGTCCAATACAAAAGTAAATAAAACCCACCAATGCTTTTTCTCATTGACTCCAACACGTTTTTTGAACGGCTTCTGAACAACGCTTTAATATGATCCTCTTCCTTTTTCCAATCCCTGATGATGTCTTTTGCAAACGCACCTTGAACCATCCAGGGCACAGGATTTACGTTCTCCCCATTATAATAAAGGATCTCAAATGCGAAAAGAGGATTACAAGGCTTGATTTGCGACTCATTGAACTTCAATTTATCATCGGTAAAGAAAAAAGGATCTCTTAATTCCCTTGGGATGTTGAATACTGTTGTACTCATATGTCGCCCTTTTTCTTCAATCTTTTTTGCCCTTCCCTGCACAGGTCTACCAATGGACAAACCTCGCACTGAGGAGATTGCGCTTTACAATGATAGCGGCCGAAGAAGATTAAGCGATGATGAGTTTCGGACCATTCTTCCCTGGGAATTTTCTTCATCAACGTTTTTTCAACCTCCAGGACGCTGTCTTTCCACCTGCAAATCCCGAGCCGCTTACTCACCCGTTCAACATGTGTATCAACCGCCAAAGCAGGGATTCCAAAGGCAACAGAAACCACTACGTTCGCCGTTTTCCTGCCGACACCGGGAAGCTTCACTAACTCTTCGTGACTCTCTGGTACTTCCCCTCCATACTCTGTTAGGAGAATCTCACACAATCTTCGGATATTTTTTGCTTTGTTACGATACAAACCGATAGAGCGTATGTCCTGCTCGAGTTCTTCCAACGTGACATCGAGATAGTCCTCCGGCTGTTTATATTTCTCAAATAAATTCCTGGTGACTTTATTGACAAGAACATCCGTACACTGTGCCGAAAGAAGGACCGCAATCACGAGCTCGAATGGGTTGTCATGACGAAGTTCACAGTGAGCGTCCGGGAACATTTCCCTCATTTCATCCAGGCATATTTGTATCTGTTTTTTATTTAACATGTTATCTACTACCTCCAGCAAAAGGAATGATATGTATCAAATGAAAAGGGACTGACCCGGGCAGGTGCAGTCCCCTTTGAACACTTTATTGCTCAAGCCAATTGTAAAATGGAACGGATTTCCGTTTAGGGGAAGACGCTGACTCATTGGGAGCAGCCTGCTTCTGATGGGATCTGAAGCGCTGACTTTGACTTCGGGCGTCTTCAATGGTTTTCACGCCGTTCTTCTTCCACTCGAATAGAATCCGGTCGATATACCGGAAGTTCAACTTCCCTGAAATGACGGCTTCCCTCAAAGCTGCTTTAATGATAATCGCATTATGATCATCCTGATCCAGCCACATAGCAAGAGTTTCGCATTCCAATGGAGAAAGAGGACGACCAAATTCCTGTTCGAATGTTGTATAAATGTCCGCTTCTTCTTCCATTGATTGCTGCATTTGTTTCATCTTTGAATCCTGTATGACGAATTCCGCCAGCTTTTCCCAAAGGGGATTCAGGGAGTACTTCTCAAATAGAATGCCATCTGACGATGAACCTTCTTCAATCGATAAAAACTGCTGTTGAATGAGTTTCCGTAATAGGGATGAACAATATTCACCGGAAATGCTCATCGGCATGGAAAGTTCTTCAGGGGTCGGAAAGTAGTTGCCCTTTTCCAAATGGCCATAAATATGCAGAAGCAGAACAAATTCTGATTCATTTAATCCCAGTGTATGGTAATTTGATAATAATAATTGCGGAATGTTCAGTGTCCCCTCTTCTATCCAGGACACCATTAAATGTTTATAATCCATATTCAGCACACCTCACTCAATAGTATATCATGATTCAATATATGTGGACATGGTTACGGATTAGAAGAAAGATGGAAAAAACCAGATCATAAACAAAAGAACCGGCGAGAATTGCCTTAGCAATTCCGCCAGCTCTAGGTTTGGTTTTATTATGGGTATAAACGGTTCAATAGACGCGGGAATGGGATGGTTTCCCTTACATGTTCTACTCCGCTGATCCAGGCTACTGTCCTTTCGAGACCAAGACCGAATCCGGAATGAGGAACGGACCCATATTCCCTTAGCTCAAGGTACCACTTGTATGCGTCTGTAGCAAGCTCATGCTCTTCAATGCGCTGCTTCATTAACTCTGCGTCATGGATACGTTCTGAACCACCTATGATCTCTCCATACCCTTCAGGAGCGATCAAGTCTGCACATAGTACTACATCATCACGATCCGGATCCGGCTGCATATAGAAAGGCTTTAGAGAAGTCGGATAATGGGTGATGAATACCGGCTTGTCGTAGCTTTCAGCAATGGCTGTCTCATGAGGGGCACCGAAGTCATCTCCCCATTCGATGTCATCAAAGCCTTTTTCATGTAATAATTTCAGTGCATCGTCATAGGTGATGCGAGGGAACGGGGCTTTGATCTGCTCCAGCTTAGATGTATCTCTTCCCAGGCGATCTAATTCAAGCTTACAATGATCCAGTACGGATTGGACGATGTAAGACACATACTGCTCCTGAACTTCCAGGTTATCCTTGAAATCGTAGAATGCCATTTCAGGCTCGATCATCCAGAATTCGATTAGATGACGACGGGTCTTCGACTTTTCCGCCCTGAATGTAGGTCCGAATGAGAATACTTTCCCGAGTGCCATGGCTGCAGCTTCCATATAAAGCTGACCACTTTGGGAAAGATACGCGTCTTCCTCGAAATATTTCGTGGCAAATAATTCTGTCGTTCCTTCAGGTGCACTTCCTGTGAGGATTGGTGGATCCACCTTTACAAATCCTTCTTGATTGAAGAATTCATATGTAGCCCGAATGATTTCATTACGCACTTTCATCACGGCATGCTGCTTGCGTGAACGAAGCCAAAGGTGACGATGGTCCATAAGGAATTCGGTTCCATGCTCCTTCGGAGTGATCGGATAATCCAAAGCTTCATGGATGACTTCTACACTTTTCACCTGCAGTTCGTATCCAAAAGGAGAACGAGAATCTTCAGAAACTGTACCTGTTACATATAGTGATGTCTCTTGTGTTAATGATTTTGCTTTTTGAAAGATTTCTTCTTCCACTTCACTTTTGACGACGACACCTTGAATGAATCCTGTTCCGTCACGAAGCTGGAGAAAGGCAATTTTTCCACTTGAACGTTTGTTGGCGAGCCATGCTCCGATGGTTACTTCTTCCCCAACGAACTTACTTACTTGAGATATAGTAGTTTTCACGATTTTTTCCCTCCAAAAAAACTAAGACGCTTATGTATCGTCCTTTATTATACATTTACCGTTATCCTGTCGCAATAGATAGAGTAAAACGAGATGATTTTAAGGAAAAAGCAGACCGGTATACGGTCTGCAAACCTGGTATTATTTACTTTTGCTGACAACAAATTCGTGCATACGTTCGATTGCGTTCTCGAGGGCTGAAAGGCTTGTGGCATATGAAAGACGGATATTGTTTTCAGATCCGAAACCTGAGCCGGGGATGACTGCTACCTTTGCCTCTTCCAGAAGGGCTTTCGTGAATTCATCCACATTGATATATCCTGTGTTCTTGGCGGCTTCCGATACATTCGGGAAAAGATAGAAAGCACCTTGAGGCTTCAAACAATGAAATCCAGGGATATTGTTCACCTTATCAAACACAATGTTCAATCGCTCTTGGAAAGAGTTTCTCATATCCTCTACCGGCTTTTGACCCCCTGCATAGGCAGCGACAGCGCCAAATTGTGAGGTTGTAGTAGGATTTGATGTAGAATGACTCGCAAGATTGGTCATGGCCTTTATAACCCCTTCGTTACCTGCCGCATACCCGATTCTCCACCCGGTCATGGAGTGGGATTTAGATACTCCGTTAATCACGATGGTTAGTTCTTTTAGTTCAGGGGACAATTCAGCAATGGAAGTATGTGTGTTTCCACCATAAACCAGCTTTTCATATATTTCATCTGACACGATCATAATGCCCTTATCTAAGCAAACATTCCCGATATCTTGAAGCTCCTCACGGGAATATAGCATACCTGTAGGATTACTTGGTGTGTTGAGAATGACGGCCTTTGTTTTTGATGTGATTGCTTCCTTCAGCTGTTGTGGAGTAATTTTGTAGGCATTCTCCTCTTTCCCTTCCACAAACACCGGAACCCCTCCGGCAAGCTTCACTTGCTCAGGGTAGCTGACCCAGTAGGGAGTAGGGATGATGACTTCATCCCCATCGTTTAACAGGACTTGGAACAATGTATAAAGGGCATGCTTCGCACCACTGGTCACGATGATTTCGGATGATGTATACGTCAGCTTTTGATCTGTTTCGAATTTGTGGATGATGGCTTCTTTCAATTTCGCCATACCGCCTGATGGAGTATATTTGGTATGACCTTCCGTCATGGACTCATATGCAGCCTGAATGATATGTTCCGGTGTATTAAAGTCTGGTTCACCTGCACCCAACCCGATGACATCGATTCCCTGTGACTTCATCTCTTTCGCTTTAGCCGTGATTGCTAATGTCGTTGATGGTGTTAATGCACTGACTCTATCAGCTAATGTGAATTTCATTGACGTTTTCCCCCTGATCATAAATTTTCAATTTTCCTCCACCACTCTCCGGTAGAAAACAGCAGATAATAATAGTTTAAATTATCTTGTTGATCTAAGTAGGTCATTTCCCATACGGGACCGACCGACTCGTATCCTAAGCGGACTGATAATAATTCTTTCGGTTTCTTTTCATCTTTTAGTTTATTGATTGCCTGATCTTTTGTAATGCCATCAGCCCATTTTTTCTCAACAATATCCCCTTTCTTTTTGGGAACCCATGCAATCAGCTTTTCCTTTGTGTTATTTTCACCGGTTACGACCACATAGGATTTAGATCCATTATAGAAGCTTGTGTTTTCTACTTTAACAATAGCCGTTTCGTCTGCGACCCGTTTTAAGGCCATATCTGCCTCTTGATCGAGTGGGTCTCGGGAAATTTGATATATTAGGACTGAAGAGGTTACTCCAATGACGATGAATAATACTACTACAATGGTTATCACTTTTTTCATTACAATCACTCTTTATGTACGATAAATTGTTAAAACTGCTTGATTTTGATCTTCCGGATCTAAAGCTAAACCAAACATATAATCATCTTTTTTTAACGTTCTATTTAGTGTATCAACCACTTTGTATAGGTTATCCGTATACTCGATACGGACGGTGGAAAGAATTTCAATTCGACTTTCCATGTTGCTCCTCCTTTTATCTCCTGCCTTACTTAAATGTAAAAAACCCTACACATATTATAACAACATAACGGGCCACCATGGTAGGGGGTTATCATAAAAAACGATCATGATTTCGCACACGGAAGGCTGAATTGTCAGCCTCCTATGAGTTCACCCTTCATCCTTGAAAACGCCATCTTCTTGATCGAACGTGAGGACCTCATAATTTCTCTTGTTAAATTTCACTGCAATCAACCCATGTTGCCCTGTTAAGTAGAGATCAATCCACGCTTCGTTGATCGCCTCAAGCATATCACCATTAAGAAGTCTTTCTTTCGAGCGGTAAACAACGGCGGTTTGTGGATCAACATGCTCCAGAAGACGGTGAGACATGCTTTCTGATTTAGAATGAACCGGTATTTTAACGATGTTGACATTTTTCAGGGGTTTCATTAGCAGCACCCCTTCAGAATGAGAAGATTGAGAGCTCAGCCAGAGAAAACGATGGTGAAAAAAGGTGATGGAAAAGTCCAGCCCTTCTCCTATCTCATTTCCGTCATGAACAGCCCTCATGGCTAATTCATCAGAAAAAGTGTAGGTCTGGTCCTCTTGAATGGTATGAAGGATTGGTAAGAATTGTTGAGGTATATACGGTTCAAGGGATTCTCCTGCCACAATTTCTTTTATGCTGAATTTTTTCACCAATTCATCCATCATTTTTTCATCTACTTCACTTTTCTCCGTGATGATTAAACCCTTTATGTTGTCTATATGAATTTGATTGAAATAATAATAAAGTTGATTGCGGTCCCGAAAACTTCCTGTATTGATCATATAATGATCCCCCGAAGCCAAGTGAAGTACAGCGACCTCCCCTTTCTGAACAGGGAGGAAACTAATCGCATACTCTTCTTGTGTCACATGTAAATCCACCTTGGGGACTTTCATTCCATAAGCATTCGAAATGACCAGGAGAAAAGACACCATTACTGATATAATCACTCTCATTCACAATCCTCCAGTTCCACACCTACTCTTTAGGTTGTGTTAAAGAAGAGATTTTATCACTGAAGTTTAAATGGATTCAGAGCCACTCATCGATCAAAGAGACCAAATCATATAGATCTCCTTCTTTGACTTCCATAGAAGGAATCGACTGTAAAAACGCTTTTCCGTACCTTGTGGTCATGACTCTACGGTCGTACACAATTACGATACCACGATCACTGCTCCTCCTGATCAGCCTTCCCACCCCTTGTTTAAAGCGGATAATAGCTTCAGGCAAAGAGTGTGAGGAAAAGGGATTCTTCCCTTGAGCTATGAGGATGTCCGATTTCGCCTGATTGACCGGATCATCCGGCGGGGAAAACGGAAGTCTCACCATGGCTAGACAGGACAAGTCCTCTCCTGGAATGTCCACTCCTTCCCAAAAACTGCTCGTACCAAATAAAATCGCCTTATCGAAGCGTTGGAAGTTCTTCGTCAGCCGGGTACGGCTACCTGAAGTGATTCCCTGGGCCATCAGTACATATTCTTCTAACAAGCCACTTTCTTTCATCAGCTCATACGTTTTCCTTAACATATCGTAGGAAGTGAATAAAATGAGCATACGTCCTTTAGTCGCCTGTGCCACCCCTATTAGATGGGAGCTAATGGCTTCAATGTATTCTTCATTTTGAACCTGCTGGATTTCTGGTACATCCACAGGGACGAAAAGCCTTGAAACCTCATTATAATCAAAAGGAGAGGTAAGCTGAAGCTGTTTTACACTCTTTCCGTTCAGGCCAATCTCATTCAAGAAATAATTGAAAGATCCACTGACGGTCAACGTGGCGGATGTCAGAACCACACTTTTCTTTTTGGCGAAAATCTCACACTGTAGATCCCGGTCGACGGTAATAGGCTGCGATTGTATAGAAAGACTATTTGGCAATGATCTTGTATCTCCATCCAGCCAGAGAACGTGGTTGTCCATCTTATTTAAGAACACGGTTTGAACATTCGTTCTCAATTCTGTCCAATCCACTAAAAAGCTGAAGAATTCTTCAATCAAGGCTTTTTCTTTATCAAGGAGTTTGATTTTCTTTTCCTTGATGGCATCCAACGCCTGTTGGAACTCTCTTTCTATATACTTCATCCCTGAAATGACACGTTCCATTGACATAACGACCGGCTGCCAGTAACTGCTCTTTTTCATTTCATCGGTAATGCGCAGCTGGATTTTTTGTATCCCCGTTCTCTTTTTTGCCTTCTTATAGAAAACACTCGTCAATACAGACATGGCTTCTTCCAAGTCCATATAAAACTGTCCGATTTTCGCATCCAATTCAAAGGCATGTGTATTAAAACCTACCCCGTGACTGGTGAGAAGCTGATCCAGCCGGTAAAATAGTTGCTTCTGGTCCAGCGTCCCTAATTGGGAAGTGTTAAACTTAATGGAGAGATAATCCATGACTACCCCAAGATGTTGTCGTGCTGACTTTTCCAAATGATGGGCTTCATCGATCACTAAATAATCATAAGGAGGCAACATACTGCTCTCCCTCACCATATCCATCAGAAGCATAGAATGGTTCGTGATGATGATATCGGCTTCCTGTGCATTTTTCCGGGCAGTAAGATAGAAATCCTTCCCTACCCATGGATCCTTCGTGTGAGCCAGGTGCCAGCCATCATGTTTTAAACGATTCCAGAACAACTGCCCTCCGGAAGTGAGGTTCAGTTCATCCATGTCCCCGGACTCGGTCCGAGTCAGCCATACCAGGATCTGCATCTTTGTCAGGATCACATCGTATTGTGACTCATCTTCCCTGAGAGACTGCTCGAATTTGAACAAGTTGATGTAATGATTCTTTCCCTTCAAGAGAACGGTTCTGAATGGGGTTGGGCTGATTTTCTCCAATAACTTAATTTCTTTATGGAGTAATTGCTCTTGTAATTGAATCGTATATGTACTGATGACCACTTTTTCCTTGTTACTCTTGGCAAACATGACGGCGGGCCATAAGTAACCAAGTGATTTCCCAACCCCGGTGCCAGCTTCGATGACCACATGCTTCGAATCATGAAATGCACACTTGATCTCATTCATCATTTCCATTTGCTGCTCTCTTTTTTCGTAAAAAGGGACATGTTTTACCAGCTGTTCGTTTATATCGGGTTCAATAAAGTGATGATCTTCATCGGGTGTCACTGAGTGATTTTTCTTTCGCAGGGCCAGACCACGATAAACCTCTAATTCTTCAGAAAGATCCTCTACACGTTTTTGTTTCTCTGTCACAATGCTGTCAAACAACAAATCAAGATCACTCTTTAAGTGTTTCGAAAGCTTGTGAAGCCTTTCAAGGGTGACCAATGGCAGCTTTGAAAGTTCTTCGATAAAATAGAGAAGAATTTCAGCTGTCACATAAGCATCGCTATCAGCCTGATGGGGCCTTACATGGCTTAACTCCAATGAATTGGAAAGCTCCGTCAGTTTAAAGCTGTCCGCGGATGGCAAAACCACCTTCGCTAATTCCACAGTATCAAAGGCAGGTCCCGTAAATGGGTTGTATCCCGATTCTTCCAATTCTGCCTGAAGAAAGGATAGATCAAATTGAACGTTATGGGCCACAAAGATACCATGGTCCAAAAGCTCAAGAATTTTAGGTGCAATTTCATGAAAGGCTGGCGCATCCTTCACCATTTCATCGTTGATCCCGGTTAATTCCTCAATAAACACAGGAATGGGTTTTCCAGGTGATACAAATGACGTGAATTGATCTATGATCTTTCCGCCTTCAATAATGACCGCTGATAGTTGAATGATTTTTTCTCCCTTTTTCGGAGAATTTCCTGTTGTTTCCAAGTCGATGACAACCAATTTAAATGGGTACATGTTATTCACTGCCTTTATTTAGATCCTACTCTTATGATTTTCTAAATAAGTGTACCATAAACAAAAAAGCAAGTCTCCTATTCCAACATTAGAAGACTCGCCTATCTCTTATAGTATTGTGGCTTCCGGTTCTGTTCCAATCATGTCAATCACACGGTTATTTTCTCCCATGATGGCCACTTTCGGGATATGGTCATGAACCATTTCCTCAGCTACCAGTTTATACGAAATGATGATGACGATATCACCTTTTTGTACGAGTCTTGCAGCCGCTCCATTCAAACATATGACGCCGCTTCCTCTTTCTCCCGGTATGATATAGGTCTCCAGGCGGGCACCGTTATTGTTGTTGACGATCTGTACCTTTTCATTAGCCATCATTCCTACTGCATCCAGGATATTCTGATCGATGGTAATGCTTCCCACATAATCAAGATTGGCTTCCGTTACAGTCGCTCTATGAATTTTTCCGCTCATCATCGTTCTAAACATTTGAATCCTCCTCCGAATCTACACTGATGATTATATTATCTATTAACCTGGCTTGTTGAAATTGGACAGCCAAAGCTATGATGATGTCACCTTCCAGTCGTTCCAGTGCTTCAAGCTCCGGATAGGAATGCACTTCCACATAATCGATGGTGCCTGAAGTACGCTCTTGAATATCATCTGAAATCTTCCCTGTAATGACAGAAGGGTTTCTCTCTCCGCCTTCAATACTCTTTCTTGCTTCTTTCAAACTTTGATAGAGAAAAGGAGCTTCTACTCTTTCTTCAGGAGATAGATAGACATTTCTCGAGCTCCTGGCAAGCCCGTCCTCTTCCCGAACGGTAGGGATCCTGACGATTTCCACGGGAAAGAAGTAATCACTTACCAGCCCTTCTACGACCGCAACTTGCTGGGCGTCCTTCTGGCCGAAGTAAGCCCTTGTAGGCTGCACGAGATGAAATAATTTTGTCAGGACGGTAACCACTCCATCAAAATGACCTTCCCGTTTCCGTCCGCACAGTACATCAACACGCTCTTTCACGCTCATTGTCACTGACTGCTTTCCCCTGTAAACGTCAGCCACTTCAGGAATGAAAAGGATATCAACCCCGGCTCCCCTTGCTAACTCTGTATCTCTCTCAACATTGCGGGGATAACGGTCAAAATCTTCGTTCGGGCCAAACTGGAGTGGATTTACAAAGATACTCATTACGACGATTTCATTGTTATCCCTTGCTTCTTTTGTCAAGATCAAGTGCCCCTCATGGAGAAATCCCATCGTAGGAACGAACCCGATTGTTTTACCAGTATTCTTCAAATGTTCTATATGCAGTTTCAAATCACCAATAGATGTTATGACGTTCATTTTTTCAACCCGCCATAAAGGGAATGGAGTTCTTCATCCCGCATCGTAAAGGAATGCTCATCTGTCGGAAAGCTGTTACTCTTCACTTCTTCTATATAACTTGTTAAACTGTTATGAATGACTTCAGATGCATTTCCAAATTGTTTGACAAACTTAGGCACCCGGTTTACCCCATAAGTGACAAGGTCATGAAAGACCAGCACTTGTCCATCTGTTTCCACTCCGGCACCGATTCCTATCGTCGGTATCGTTAACGCTTCAGAGATCTTCTGTGCGATTTGCCTCGGTACACATTCGAGCACGAGGGCAAAGGCACCGGCCTTTTCACATTTAATGCTGTCGTCAATCAATTTCCTTGCAGTGTCTGCTGTTTTCCCTTGTACTTTATACCCTCCAAGGACTCCTACAGATTGAGGAGTCAATCCTAGATGGGCCACCACGGGAATTCCCGCACCGGTCAGGTCTTGAATTCGGTCGATGACATGGTCTCCCCCCTCCACCTTGACGGCATGTGCTCCTCCCAGTTGGAGAATCTCTGCAGCCGATTTAAGGGTTTCTTCTCTTGACAAGTGGTACGACATAAACGGCATATCAGTCACGATGAAGGTGTTTGTTGCCCCTCTTCTTACTGCTTTGGTGTGGTGAATCATATCATCGATCGTCACGGGTACTGTCGAATCATATCCTAAAACGACCATCCCCAGACTGTCTCCCACCAGAATGACATCGATTCCCGCTTCTTCTGCTAATTTGGCACTTGGATAATCGTACGCAGTGACCATGGAAATCTTCTCTTTTTCATTCTTCATCTTAAGAAAATCTGTTGTTTGTTTCATGTGATCCTCCTTCTTTTCAGTCAGAGGTGACGAAACGTTCATGAAAGCACTTTCATTACAAATCTAAAAAAACCTCCTGTTAAAATGACAGAAGGATCATAAGTGTTTGATATCATGGTTTCGACCCTCTGTCCCAGTCCACAATGGATCAAGGCAGAAATAGTATTCTATACATGCTTCATTTTACAGGTGCAGTTCTTACGATACTGCCCAATGAGATTATATCACAAAACAGCGGGATGGAAGTACAGGTTTTGACTCCATCCCGTAGGATTTTATATATTCACTTCAATATCGGCAGAGTATATCTGATGGATGGCGCCACCGGCATCCTCGATCTTCAGGACTCCATCCTCCGTAATTCCGAGCGCCTTGCCTTCAATGGTTCCATTAATGGTCCTTGCCCGGATTTTCTTCCCTATACTGATGGCGTAGCTCTCCCATAAAAGCTTGATGGGGGTGAAACCTTCTTTCATATATAGGTAATATAAAGTCTCTAAACGTTCGAGAAGCCTCTGAACCAATTCAGATCTTGACAGGCTTTTTCCTTGTTCGATGGAAAGAGACGTTGCTATTCTTTGAATGTCATCAGGAAAATGTTCCTTTGTCTGATTGACATTCATCCCGATCCCGATAATGATCGAATTGATTTTATCCGATTCGGCTTGAAGCTCTGTAA
Organism: Bacillus sp. NTK074B; assembly: GCF_017303375.1. GTDB lineage: Bacteria > Bacillota > Bacilli > Bacillales > Bacillaceae_B > Rossellomorea. The sequence goes on from NZ_JAFKOH010000001.1 coordinate 192,218, forward strand.
GGATTCCTGTTACTTTTCTGCCATCTATGAGTATATCATTCGGCCATTTGATTTGTGGGTGCAGGTCAGACACTTCCTCGATTGCCTGTACAACAGCCACAGCCGCGATCAGTGTGAACTGAGGGGCCTTTTGAGGCGGCAGGAGAGGCTTTAAAATCAGGCTCATCCATATACCTGTTCCTTTTGACGAGTGCCATTCCCTCATCAATCTGCCTCTTCCTGCTGTCTGTTCATCTGCGATGACTAGAGTACCTTCTTCCGCTCCATCACTTGCAAGAGTATGTGCGATCCGCTGCGTGCTAGGGACAGATTCTTCATAATGGATGACATTCCCTAACGTAGAAGTTTGAAGACCTAAACGGATTTTACTCTCAGTGACACCGTCGGGGGTTTCAATGATCCGATATCCCTTTTTTCTAACGGCTTCCAGAACGAAGCCTTCTTTACGGAGCTCTTCAATATGCTTCCATATAGCGGTCCTTGAACAGCCTGCAATATCCGCAAGGGCCTGCCCTGATAAAAATTCCCGATCAGACTCGAATAGTGCTTGAAGGACTTTTTTTCTTATAGTCGATTGCATGTTTCTAGCCACCTCCTTATCTCTTCTTTATCATTGGGTACTGTTTCATTAACAATTGCCGCTTCAATTTCAGATAATAGTTCTTTGATCCAGGGACCTCCCTGTTTAACCGTCCATTTCATCAGATCATTACCGGTTACTTCCAGTTTCTGTTTGGATGTAATCACCAGTTGATGGAATTGCTTCTTTAATTCTTCTAATGAAACATCACCTGAAGGGTCCAAACACCCGTACACTGTTTCTACATTAAGCGCGGCATCAAGACCAGCACGATACAGTAAATGCTTTGTCCATCCGGTAGCTTTTCTTTCCTTAAGAATGCCTAATTCTTTAGAACGGGTCTTGATTATTTTGGTAGGAAGTCTCCAACTCTTCAAAAATCCTTGACTATTGTCATCTCCCACATAAGTGAGTAAGAGCAGCCATGCCTGATGTTGGTCTAACCTATCCAAACGGGGAATTTCCAAAATTTCCAGTAGCCCTGCATGTATTTCGCTTAACCCAGGGAGCTCCCTATACAGGTTTGTATGGACAAGAAGTTTCAGCCCCTCTTGCTTCCACTTGCCTCCCAGAATCTTTTCAAATTCCGACACCTTTCTTTCCACTGCTATATGCTCCAGAAGAGGGGAGTGCTCGCACAGGGCGGATAATGTTGAGTCCTCGACTGCGAATCCTAATTGACTGACGAACCGGACAGCCCTCATCATGCGCAACGCATCCTCAGAAAATCTCGCTGCGGGTGAACCCACGGTCCTGATCAGCCCGTTATGTATATCTTCTTTACCATAGAATGGATCTATTACTTGGCCACTACCATCCATGGCCATACTATTCATGGTAAAGTCCCGCCGTTTTAAATCACCTTCAAGGGAACGGATGAATTCCACTTTGTCCGGCCTTCTGTAATCGGTATAGGACGATTCGGTTCTAAATGTGGTGACCTCATACTCCCTGCCGTCCTCTATGACAAGGACTGTTCCATGATCAATACCAATGTCAAACGTTTTCTGGAAAATCCCTTTTACTTCCTCAGGATAGGCAGATGTGGCGATATCTACATCGTTAATTGTCCTGTCTAAATAATAATCCCTGACGGACCCTCCGACAAAGTAGGCTCTGAAGCCAGCCTCTTCAAGTTTTGTTAAAACGGGAACCGCTTGTTGAAATATAGTTGGTAACATTTATAACACCTGCTTTATTGGTATCCCGATAATGGATACCCGACTCTTTATAAAAGCTGTTTATATATTCTTTCATATTGCTCGACAATTTTGCTGGAGTGGAATTTGGTCCTGGCCGTATGAAGGGCATTCATTGATAATGTTTTATGGAGTTGATCATCTTTCAACAATTGCAGTGCTCTCGCTGCTACCTGTTTGACGTTTCCGATTTCACAAATAAATCCGTTGTACCCATCCTCGATAACTTCAGGAATTCCACCTACATTTGTTCCAATACTCGGAACACCGCAAGCCATTGCCTCGAGAGCAACTAGGCCAAAGCTCTCTTTTTCTGACAGTAAAAGCTTGATATCACTGATTGAGTAGAGTTCTTCCAGGTTATCTTGTTTTCCAAGGAACAGGACCCGATCTTCTAGTCCAAGTTCTCTTACTTGTTTACATATGATTGTCATTTCAGGTCCGTCCCCTACAAGAAGGAGCTTGGCAGGGATCTCCTCTTGGATCATGTGGAAAGAGGCGACCACATCGGTCACCCTTTTTACACCGCGGAAGTTCGAGACATGGATGATGACTTTTTCATGATCCCTGATTCCATATTCGCTTCTAAGATGACGTGAATCTACTTTTTTGTAAACTCTCTCATCTATAAAATTATAAACCGTCTGTATTTCTTTATCCGGTTGGATCAAATCGTTGGTTTGTTTCACCAGGGCTGAAGAAACCGCCGTCACGATATCCGACTTCTCAATGCCAAAACGAATGGCACCGGTCAAAGATGGATCATACCCAAGCACAGTAATATCGGTACCATGCAGAGTGGTGACGATTTTCACATCCTTCCCTGACATTTGTTTCCCTAATATAGCACAGACCGCATGGGGGATGGCATAATGCACATGCAGAATGTCCAGGTTTTCACGCTCCGTTATTTCAGCCATTTTATTCGCCAGTGCTAAATCATATGGGGGATATTGAAAGACTGAATACTGACTTACTTCCACTTGATGAAAATAGATGTTGTGATACATCTTGTTCAATCTGAATGGAATACTCGAGGTGATAAAATGGATTTCATGGCCCTTCTCAGCCAGTAATTTGCCGAGTTCCGTTGCGACGACACCGGAACCACCCACAGTAGGATAGCAGGTTATTCCTATTTTCAACTTCTTCATACAATTAATCTCCTAACAAATCGTGATGCAGGATGAGCGTATGATAAGAAAAGAATCCTTCAGCATAGCGAATACCCGCTTCTTTTCCCATCATTCTCTCCCTTGCTTCCACCGCTTCGATGTATCCATCTGTCAAAGGAGTGGATACTCCGTCGGTCCCTTGAGTAAATTGGCTCCTATATGCTTGTAGACTGTTTATCTTTGTTTGCATATATGGTTCGATATTGATCACAAATTGAGGTTTATGGAACCCGTTGATCATATAAAAATACAAGTGTCCGGCCTTGTGAGCGGGAGGGCCAGGCTGGAACTTCCGTATTCCCGCAGAGAAAAATGCCTCTTTAACCAGTCGGGAAGCATTTCCGTGGTCCGGATGGCGGTCTTGATTATATGGAGCAAAGATCGCTTTCGGTTGATACGCTCTGATTACGTCAACAACTTTTCCTATGTTTTCTTCGGTTATGTATATTCCCCTGTCAGGTATATCCAGTGTCACTCTTTCACATACACCCAGGATGTCAGCTGCTTTCAAAGCCTCGCCTTTCCTCAAGGATACCGAACCATTCGAGGATAGCTCTGCTTTTGTCAGATCGCAAATGACAACTTTTTTTCCTTCAGCTGCATATTTCGCAAGTGTCCCCCCCATGCCGATTTCCACATCATCGGCATGGGCCCCGAATGCCAGGATATCTATTTGTTCACTCACATTATACCTCCTTATCCCTCACGATACTCCGCCACTCTATGTCTCCATTTTCGAGACCTCTGACCAGCACTTCAGCCGTACCCATGTTGGTGGCTAGAGGAACGGCATATACATCGCACAACCTGATCAATGCCGACACATCCGGTTCATGGGGCTGGGCTGTCAGGGGGTCTCTGAAGAAAAGGATTAAATCCATTTTATTGTTGGCGATATAAGAGCCTATTTCCTGATCTCCACCAAGCGGACCCGAACGAAACCGATGAATGGATAATCCTGTTTCTTCCCCGATCCTTTTTCCAGTCGTACCCGTAGCAAAAAGGGAATGTTTTTCTATGATCGACTTGTATGCCAGTACAAATCGAATGAGATCATCTTTTTTCTTATCATGAGCAATTAGCGCAATATTCATTAACTCTCACCCTTTAGTCTAAAATATTTTCAAGGCCATACACCAGTGTATCCAGTTTCATGACCGTCTCTACAGACACCTTCACACCCGACATAAAACTACTACGGTTGAAGGAATCATGACGGATCGTCAATGTCTGTCCCTCTGCGCCTAACATCACCTGCTGATGGGCTATGAGTCCTGGAAGCCGAATACTGTGGATATGCATGCCATCTATCTCCGCCCCCCTTGCACCGGGATGCGTCTCCTTCTCATCAGGATGCCCCTGATTCTTGGTTTCCCTCACTTCTTTGATCATCTCAGCGGTTTTCAAAGCCGTACCCGATGGTGCATCAAGCTTCTGATCATGATGCAGTTCAATAATTTCTACATCATTGAAGTATTTTGCTGCCATCTGGGAGAACTTCATCATGAGCACGGCACCAATGGCAAAGTTTGGGGCAATGATACATCCCAGGGATTTTGATTCTGACAGCTCTTTCAGTTCTTCCAATTCCCCTGCAGAAAAACCTGTTGTGCCCACAACGGGTCTCACACCATATTCCAATGCGGTTTTTGTATGATGATATCCTACTTCCGGTGTCGTTAAGTCGATTAATACATGGGGAACTTGATCTCCAAAACATGTTTCAATATCTGCAAACACCGGTACATCCAGATCCACTTCCAACTTGTGATCAATCACACTGATGAGTGAAAAATGTTCAGTGTCCTTCACCAGTTCCACAGCTTCCTTCCCCATTCTCCCTCTTGGTCCTGCAATCGTGACATTAATTTTCTCCATCTTCGCCCCCACCTTCGATCCTTGTCCAGCGATCTTTATCTCTTGTATTAAACTTGTGCATCACTCGGTTGTGCGCATCTTCAAGGCTGATATCCAATGAATTGGCCAAGCAGATGACCACAAACAAAAGATCCCCCAGCTCTTCTTCTATTGTGTTTTCTTCTTCCGTGCTTTTTTTAGGTTTTTCTCCATGGTAATGGTTCACTTCCCTCGCTAACTCACCAAGTTCCTCAGAGAGGCGCGCCACCATGGCCAATGGACTAAAATACCCTTCTTTAAATTGACTTATGTATTGATCTACTTCTATTTGTAATTGATTCATCGTTTTATCTTTATCCATTAGAAGCCTCACTCCTTCATTATCTCCTATCATGTTAGCTAAATCCTTCCCTTTTGACAAATATTACGTTTGAATTAAAAGTCTTCGTTGCCAGTTTGTTTTTCTTCTTATATAATGTCTCTGTCAACGAGATAATACTAATAAAAGGAGGGAATCACGGATGTTGGGACTGCGTGTAAAAAATATTCTGTTCATCTTATTGGGTTCCGCTATATTTGCTTTTGGTCTTGTACACTTTAACATTCAAAATAAGCTTGCAGAAGGTGGGTTTACGGGAATAACGCTTATTTTTTATTTCTTATTCGATATTGATCCGTCGTACTCCAACCTTGCCTTAAATATACCCCTATTCTTCCTGGGATGGAAGCTGCTCGGAAAGAAAGCCTTCTATTACACAGTAATTGGAACGGTAGCACTGTCAGTGTTCCTATGGATTTTCCAGAGATATCAAATGACCATCGACCTGGAAGGCGATCTGTTTCTTGCTGCCTTGTTTGCAGGTGTATTCATTGGAATTGGCCTTGGTATCATATTCAGATACGGAGGCACGACAGGCGGGGTCGATATTATCGCGAGACTCGCACATAAATACATAGGATGGAGCATGGGGAAAACAATGTTCATGTTTGATGCCGTCGTCATCGGCGTCTCTCTTATTACGTATTTGGAATACAGGGAAGCGATGTATACACTCGTTGCTGTTTTCGTTGCGGCAAGGGTCATAGACTTCATGCAGGAGGGGGCATATGCAGCCAGGGGTGCTATGATTATCTCCGAAAGCCACGAAGAAATCGCCAGTGTCATAAATGAGAAAATGGATCGCGGAGTAACTGTTTTACGCGGACATGGATCTTTCACGAAACAGGACCGTGAAGTTCTTTACTGCGTCGTTGGAAAAAATGAAATTGTTAGGCTTAAGAATATCATCACAAGCGTCGATCCTCACGCTTTCGTATCCGTCACCGTTGTACATGACGTCCTTGGGGAAGGGTTCACCCTTGACGCCGACAAGAACCCCATCCTTGACTAGACAGCGATCTTCCGTTTTAAAAAAGCAGCCGGACTCAGAAAGAGTCCGGCTGCTTGATTATCTTATCTTAATCGTCACCATTCATTCCTGTGAAGATTAATACAAGTCTTAATAGTTCAATAATAGCCACCGCTGCCGCAGCTACATACGTCATGGCTGCTGCATTTAATACTTTTCTGGCATGGCGCTCCTCTTCGTTACGGATCAATCCAAGTGAAACGATTTGATTCATTGCCCGGGAAGAGGCATTAAACTCTACCGGGAGAGTAATCAACTGAAACACAACCCCTGCAGCCATCAAAATGATACCGAGAAGGAACATCCCGGATAATTGAGTAAATATTCCAATCATCAAGAAGATCCAGGACATATTGGACCCAATATTTGCAACCGGTACGAGAGCATGACGGAAGCGAAGGAACGCATAGCTCTCGGCATCCTGAATCGCGTGACCCACTTCATGGGCTGCAACGGCGGCTCCCGCTACAGAATGTCCGTGGTAGTTATCAGGTGATAACGCAACCGTTTTGGTCATCGGATTGTAGTGATCACTCAAAAAACCTCTGCCTTCCACTACTTTCACATTGTGCAATCCGTTTTCATCGAGAATTCTCCTCGCCATTTCCCTTCCTGTCATACCGGAAGTGGTAGCTACTTTAGAATATTTCTTAAACGTACTCTTTACACGCATCTGAGCCCCAATCGGAATAAGAGCAATCAGTAAAAAGTAAATCAAAAATCCTGCCATTATCGCATTAACCTCCAGATGTATAGATTACCTAAATTTTATAGCGACATAAGCAAGCTGTCAATTTTTTTGCCGTTCTGACTTTTTCACTTCACCCTGCCCCTTATATTTTCTCCAACCTACATAAGATAATGTAGAAACAATGATACTTCCCGTAGAGATGATGACCCACCATATGGAAGGATCCGCTTCATCCTCTGTCATATTCTCAAAGAGCTTATGAAGATCGGTTTCCAAAGCTGTTAATTCACTCATTGACTCCTCACCTTCCATCACATCCTGACGATAGTGGTCCAGGTAAGAAATTCTTGTATCCAAAATTTGAGCCCGCTCAACTGGGATGTCTAATTTGATACTTGGCTGAATGATATTATATTTTGATAAAAATACATTCAATGTCATCTGGTAGTCCTCGGCGTTTCCCTTTTCGGCAGCAATCTTCACCCCGTTGAAAGCTTCCATGATCGGGTCTTCCATTTCAACCCATAACGGCTGATGCTGACTGTTTAAAGCATCCATCACCAGTCGAAACTTTGTAACGGCGTTCACTTTTTGTTCCTGATCAAGTGACGTTTGATTGATACTTTCCAACGCGAGATTATGTGAGATGGTGAGAATTCTAAGCTCATCCATCGAAAAGGACCGCTCGGCACTCATAGATGCAAATTCATCCGAGAAATATACCAATAGATGTTTGGCTTCTTCATATCGGCCGGCCTTTGTCATCTGTAAGGCCTGATCTGAAATATCATCAAGCTCGTTCATCGGAGACGTTGACTCTAACGCAATGAATGGTTGAGGCACTAAAATGAGAAATAAAAAAGCTGTGATAAAAAATCGAATGAATTTCATACTTGTCCCCCCTAAAACTACTAATAAAGTTTATGAAAGGGAGGACAAGAGTAGACCACTAAATCAAGACAACTTATAGTGGATATGTAATCGATTCGTTTTTTGAGTGAAATAATATGCGATTGCAACAGACATGATACTCAACCAAAATGTAAAGTATCCAATATTCTGAATATACATATACAATTTCGAATATACCGGAAACTGCATGTATACGTAGTCGATGATATCATTATGTATGGTCCATACGGTACCGAAGACAATATGCCATAGTTTCACTCTGTAAAAGGAAGAATACAGAATACCTTGGATGGCCATAGCGCCATGTGATGCCATGAGCATATATCCCTGCCATGGCAAGTCCCCCGAAACCCAAAGTGTCAACAAATTCATCACTACTGCCCAAACTCCATATTTGAATAGTGTGATAATCGCTAGAACTTCGAAAATCGGCCAATTTCGATTCATTAAAAATGCGATCAAGACAAAGCAAAAAAACAAACTGGCTGTTGGACTGTCAGGTACAAATAGTAAAAATTGGGGAGGCGTATTGCGTAATTGAGGAATATACCATATGTATCCATAAATGGTGCCGAGAACATTCACAATGAGCAGCAGCCATAAAAACAACCTATTCCTTAAAATCGTCATGATCCAGAGCATGAATGACACCCCACTTTCAAGTTAAAAAAAAGGGCCAACATAAGCCGGCCCTTTCAACAATTATTCTTCTAAACCAGAGATAAACTCAGAAAGTTTCTTTAACTCTTCGTCTGTCCCTTTAAATAGACCAGCTGGCATTCCAGGCGGTTTACCGTTTTTAGCGATTTTCGCAATCTCTTCAGGTGCAAGACCTGTTCCGATTAAGGAAGGACCTGCTCCCCCTTGCAGATTTTCACCATGACAGTTGATACAACCATTTTTCTGGTCAGAGAAGATTTTGTATCCTTCAGATTCTTTATCGATATCCACTTCCGCACGGATCTTCCCTTGTTCCTTAGCTGCTTCCCAGTCATGAGTCGCAACGGATTCCCAAGTCAGGAAGTACGTAGCTGCAAGTGCCAATAACATGAATCCTACGGCAAGTGGACGTTTTGTTGGACGACGTTCAGGGCCTTTGTCGATGAATGGAGCAAGTAAAAGTGCTCCAAACGCAATCCCAGGAATGACGAACGCTCCGATAACATTATAAGGTCCAGATGCATATGTGTACTTAAGTAATTGGTATAAGAATAAGAAATACCAGTCAGGTAACGGAATATATCCAGTATCCGTCGGATCGGCAATACGCTCTAACGGCGATGGATGAGCAACCGTTAAACATAGGTAACCGATAAGGAAAACAGCACCTACCAGCCACTCTTTTAATAAGAAGTTTGGCCAGAAAGCTTCTGTTTTACCAGGGAACTCCGAATAGTCTTTCGGTATATTCGGCTTTCTGCTTGCAGGAACCCGGGAGTCCCCTACAAACTTCATCCCTTTTCCTCGATGCATAGTGTCCCCCTCCTTTTATTAGGTTAATAAAAAACTTATAGTGGTCCAGAAATACCTTGTTTACGGATCATCAGGAAGTGAGCCCCCATCAATCCAAGTAAAGCGGCAGGCAAGAAGAAGACGTGAATAGCGAAGAATCGAGTCAGAGTCTGTGCCCCAACGATATGAGCATCACCCGCTAATAACATTTTCACTTGATCTCCGATAAACGGAGTCGCTCCTGCAATTTCAAGACCTACTTTCGTCGCGAATAGCGCTTTCATATCCCATGGCAGTAAATAGCCAGTGAAGCCAAGCCCCAACATAACGAAGAAAATAAGAACCCCAACAACCCAGTTCAATTCACGAGGTTTTTTGTATGCACCTTGGAAGAAAACGCGTAGTGTATGTAAAAACATCATTACGATAACCAAACTAGCTCCCCAGTGATGCATTCCACGGACAATTTGTCCGAATGCCACTTCATTTTGCAGATAATACACAGATTCCCAAGCGTTTTTAATATCAGGAACATAGTACATCGTTAAGAACATTCCTGATAGAATTTGGATTACGGTTACAAAGAAAGTCAACCCTCCGAAGCAGTAAACAAACGCGGAAAAATGATGCGCAGGGTTTACATGTTCGGGTACTTCGTGATCCGCAATATCGCGCCACAAAGGCGTAATGTCTAAACGCTCGTCAACCCAATCATAGATCTTGTTCAGCACAGATTACGCCCCCTTACTTAACAAATTTATTTGGTTCTGGTTGTCCAAGATATAAAATCCCGTCTTTTTCTTTTGTTGGATAGGAATCCAACGGTGCTGTCGGTGGTGTTCCAGGTACATTCTTACCATTTTTGTGGTACATCCCACCATGACATGGGCAATAGAACATTTCTTCATGATCCGGATTCCCATTCCAGTTTACTGTACAACCGAGGTGTTTACAAACCGGTGAAAGAGCAATGATTTTGCCTTCTTTGTTTTTATAAACCCAAGCGGTCTGTGTTACTTCTGATGTGTACCACGCATCTTTTTGCTCGTAAGAGAAATCGACACGTACTGGTTCATTCGTTAATTCTGAAACCTTTTGCTTAGTCGCTCTAAAATCTCCCGCAGCTTCCGTTTTCAAAACAGGATCCACTGCAAAGCGAACCATCGGCATTAACATTCCCGCCGCCATGAAACCGCCTACACCCGTAAGTGTATAGTTAAGGAATTGACGTCTAGATACACGATGTTTGCTCATCCTTTTCCCCCCTCTATCGTAAGGTAAGTCCGTCGGACATTATTTCGCACAAATATAAAACTAGGACATAACTATGATATATTAAACTCTATACAAGGTCAATAACTCTCTAATCTAAAAGATGGAAACAATGTGAAGTTTTTATGAATTTTTTTGCCATTTTTGTACAATGATATTCAACAATTGTTTTACCTGATCTTCCATGATGGAATGTTTGTACTGTTCATCCAGATTCTCAAGTGGGATGGATGGCACCCATATCAATCGGTCACCGAGTTGATCTTCGACTTTTTTCCATCCGCTGTCAGAGGTCAGAAAGAAGATATGCTTCACTCCACTGTTGCCTAAATCCTCTGACCATTGGGATAACCTTGATATTTCGCTATCCGTTAAAGAGGACATTCTGTAAGTAAATGACGGTGTCATCATCATTCTACCCTTAAACTGCCTTTCAAGGTGCAGGGTGAGTAGATTGATAAATTCCGATTGCGCTGCTGAGACCCTTATATCCTTTCCGAAATCAACGGGAACCACCGGGATGACGGCCGTATCTATGTATGCCTTTTCAAGCTCAAACACTTCAATATCTTTTACGTTCCAATTCATGAATAACCCTCACTTTTTTCATTTTCACTCCCCATCATATCATTTTAGATCGCTGCTTTTAAAGCGATTTCACTTTTCTTTTATTCTCATGAATCACTATACTTCCTACATTCAATTTCTGACCGGCGGAAATAGCACTCAGATAAGTGTACGTAAAGAGCCTCTATACTAGTATGCTCCATTGTCAACCTTCCTATATAAAAGAACATAAAAAAGTCGAATGAAGAGATACATTTCCCTTCATTCGACTATTCATGTAAGGCTATTCAATTCTCTGGTCAACTTCTTGAAGGCGTTTTTGTCCCCACTGTCCAGCGCCTGATCGATTGCTTTCAATAATCGATCTTTCCTGAATGTCTGCAAGCTGTCCTTCAGGAACTGTTCCGCTACCATTCTGTCTTTTTCATTGATCAACAGGTATTTCGGCATAAACGGGTTATCTTCCAGTACGGCTGCAAATTGGTAACTTGAATTTGCCTTACTGAAGTTCAACTGGATGTAAATATCTTCATCTTTATTCAAACGGATATCATGGAACGACTTCTCTGCATCCGTTGTCATGATGTTTTCTTTGTAGAAGCGGAATGGAACATCTTCTACACAGTGGGTGGACATTACCAGTCCTCGTGGACAGTACTGAGATTCTTCGACAAAATGCACTTTCTTCATCAACTGGTCATGACTCATCAGATAATTTAAAATCCACACACATTCTCTTCGTTTCAATTGATAACGGTTTAAAAACCAGCGGATAAATTCTTTCTTCTCGTTGACAGAAACAGGGGTGGTCATGGTTTTCCCTCCTCTGCAGAATCCTTTTTAAAGGTCCGTTTTTCTTTTTAATAACCAGTCACGTTCACCGGTCTTCCTCATATTCATATTCTCCACTCACTCCCGTAAGCCCACAGCCGTCGATCAGTCTTGTAATCTTTCTATAAGGTCCTGCCATTCGTCATTTGAAGGATCCATTTCGATCAGGTGTTTATATACTTCTACTGCTTCACCCCTGAGTCCTTCTTCTACTAGAAATTGTCCGAACTCTAGTAAAAACTCTTGATGATTCTTAAAATAAGTATATGCAGTACGGTATTGTTTTAATGCATGTTTATATTGTTCAAGCCCTTCATATGCCTTTGCAAGATCCCAGTAGATCTGAGGTTCTTCTTCCCCTTCGACCTTTAACATCTGGGCTATTTCCAGGACATCTTCAAACCGGTCCTGTGTAAAAAATAATTTATTAATGAGAAGAGCTGCTTCAACATAACCGGGATCCAGGGCCAAAGCTTCACGGAGGAACGCTTCCGCTTCTTTTTCAAATCCAAGCTTCAGGGAAATCCTTCCACCGAATAGGTTCAGCTCTTTGTTGAACTCATCCTGCTTCACACCCTCTTTTACGATTTCCAGGCTCTCTTGCAGCATCTCTTCACGTTCATATGATTTCGCTAATAACAGATACACTGAATGGTATTCAGGATCCAGCTCCTTAACGGAAACAAATTTTTCAATTGCCTTCTCGTAATATCCTGCCTGATAAGCTGTGAAGGCATAACCGAACAGGGTATTAATTTCAAGATGGTCATCGAGTGCTTTTTCATAATGCGTTAAAGCTTCCTCAAATGCTCCGCCCACACTATATGCTTCAGCCAATCTTTGATGAATGTTCGTCCCACCAAGCTCGGTCGTCCCCTTCTGGATGAGGGACTGATAATGTCTGATCGCTTCGAGGAACCTCCCTGTTTCAGAATATAATTCACCCAAACCGAAATCGATGACAGGCTCCTCAGGTAATCGCTTCTTGGCTTGGAGCAGTTTTTGTTCACTTACTTCAAACAAGCCCTGCATTTGGTATAAATCCGCCAACAGAAGCAGTGCCCTTGGATAGACGGGATCTGCTTCTTCCAATTCTGCGAGCGTCTCGATGGCTACTTCTTCATTATCCATTTCCACCATTACTTCCGCCAGTTCAACGAGAAGCTCTCCTTCCCCCGGATAATATTGAAGCAGATTCTCGTAAAGCTCTTTCGCTTCTTCCAAAAATCCCAAATGATGCAATTCTTCGGCAAGGCTGAATTTCTCTTCATGGCTCCCGAATTTCAGCACCTGACTATATTGCTTCTTTGCTTCTTCTAAATTCCCTTCTTCCAAAGAAGATAACATTTGTTCAGCGTATGACATGGTCAATCCCTTTCTATAGAAAAACTTGAGATCATTTAAGTAAAATATCCTGGTGTTTGAATGATTAATTCTCCACCCGCGCCAGGATAAAAATGACCCCTGCTATTTACGTAATGATATTTCCCCTTATTCATAGTACATTTTAGCACAAGCTCATCATAATGAAATGATAATGGCTCAGTATCTGTATCACTTGGCATCATATAGAGGTTATAACTTATTTCTCCACCCACCAAAAAACTTCCTCTAAGAGGATATATTCCAATTTTCTTCAATATGCTTAATTCCAGCGGGACTTTAGATGGGATTTCATGGGGAATATGGGGAATACCCTCATTTCCCATCGATTGCTGCCATATTTTAAGATGCTTCATTTTGGTTTTCATGTCTATGTTTGTCGTAAAAAAAGGGACAAAAGTAATAGGGTAATCATACAGTAAGCCTTTGATCCATCCCCAGGGAATGTCTTTAAACTTCCCTGCTTCATCCATTTCGATCCAGATGACTGGAACTCTTTGGCGTTTGCAGGACCGTATAATATTCGGGGTAATCAGGTTAGCGGATATTCTTAAGCCGATCGTGTAATCAAGGGGGCTGTTTATCATTGAGGCTTTTCTAATCTTTAATTCTGTTAAGAATTCATACTCATACTTTATCGAGAAAGCCGTTAAAACCGTTGTACATCCTTTATTAATCAATTCGTTCAGATAATAGTTCTTGATCGTGGTAAAATTTCCGCTTCCTTCAGGTACATCTAAATCACACATAACGTGCCCTGGTGTCATCAGGAATGGTGCAATATCCATTTTCATATACCGATAATAACGGAAACTGTCCCTGATGGATGAAACCCTTCCATCTTCAACCAAGAAAGAGGTCCTAGTAAGTTTTGTATCCTTAAGGCAATTCGCATTTTCGATGATATATGTGCTCATTCCGTCATCACCCTCCCATATAGACAAGCTATGATGAGTTGGATGATTTCATGCGGGTCTGACTAAAAAGAAGACTGTTTTAGCAAAGGTAGTTGCTATTATTTACAGACCACAATGTGCGAATGCTCTGTCATGTAGTGTGTGGCGCAGGTGGGTGAAGAAAATTGCTTCGCTTTCTACGGACGTACGGCCGAGCCTCCTCAGCAAAAACCGCTTCCGGGTACTCGGCACGCCCGCTTTGCATATACGTCCGTTGAGACCCCGCAGGCGCAAGCGCAGCCGAGGAAGCTCACCACCAGCACAGGGGAAAGCGAGCATCTGTAACGGAAATCAACCGCCACTCGATACATCCAACAGCAACAATGGATACGAAACCAGCCCACAAGAAAGAGATGGTTGGACTGTATAATGTCCATCCACCTCTCAAATGACCGGTAGTATCATTACTTCAACAGTTGTTTGATATGTTCAAAAAAGTTCGGATAGGAAATTTTTACTGCCTCCGCGTCTTCGAGCAATACGTCTGAATCAGTGATGAGAGAGGCGACGGCCAGAGTCATACCAATACGGTGGTCTCCCCATGAATGAACCTTCCCTCCATGCAATGGGGTTTTCCCAGCAATGATCATCCCATCGTGCGTTCCTTGTATACTTGCTCCAAGCTTTCCTAGTTCTTTCACAACAGCATCAATTCGGTTGGTTTCCTTCACTTTTAATTCCTCTGCGTCCTTTATGATGGTCTTTCCGCTAGCTTGAGTGGCCAATAGGGCGATAATAGGAATTTCATCGATCAATGTCGGGATCAGGTCCCCTCCAATCTCAATTCCTGAAAGAGCCGAATGTTGAACAAGAATATCCCCGACCGGCTCCCCTTCCCGTGAGTGCTCCTCGACCTCAATGGATGCCCCCATTTTTTTCATGACTTCCACAATCCCGATGCGCGTTTCGTTAAGACCGACATTCTTTAATAATACCCTGCTTTCAGGGACAATGGCAGCCGCCACCATAAAAAAAGCTGCAGAGGAAATATCACCGGGAACATTGATCTTTGCCCCCTTCAACACTTGCCCTCCCTCAACTTTGATCGTATTTCCGTACTTCTCAATCTTCCCGCCAAATTCAATAATCATCTTTTCAGTATGGTTACGTGTCTGCTCGGGCTCGACTATTTCTGTCGTGCCTTCAGCCTGCAAGCCGGCAAGTATAAGAGCTGACTTAACCTGGGCACTGGCAACAGGCAATCTGTAATGAATTCCTCTTAAATTCCCGCCCCTTATGGATAGCGGAGTGAAATTGGCATCAGAACGGCCGTCTATGTGTGTTCCGAATAGCTTCAATGGTTCTGTCACCCTACTCATTGGCCGTTTGGCAATAGAGGAATCACCTATCAGGACTGTGTGAAATGGCCTTCCCGCAAGAATCCCCATTATGAGACGGGTGGTCGTTCCCGAATTACCCGCATCCAGAATATCCACAGGCTCTTCCAGGTGGTCCCAGCCCTTACCATGGACGATTACCGCTTCCTCTGTGATCTCAACCTCCACTCCTAATTTTCGAAAGCATGAAATGGTACTTAAACAATCCTCTCCCATCAGAAAGTTATGTATGACCGTTTTGCCTTCTGCCACTGATCCAAACATGATGGATCGGTGGGAAATCGATTTATCTCCCGGTACTTGAATCTCACCTTTTAGCCCACAGTTTGGATTGGACAATTTTTTCATCGTTTCCATCCTTGTCACCCTCTATCCTAGGAATAATTCATAGTTTGTCTTCTCTTTCAAACAATGTAAAGCCCTCTCCCTATCTTCCGATGTTTGAAAGCTGATCACCAATACTCCGTATATATCTTCCCGCGTTTCCATGATTCTGATATTCGTTAAGCTTATTTTTTTCTGCGCCAGGTAGCCAGTCACTTCTGAAATAACCCCCGGATAATCAGGGACATCCACAAATAGATCGTAGAACGACGGTATGGCTCCTTTTTCCAAAATGGGGAGGTCATCACGGAAGTTCTTTGCATCATTAAAGTAGTCGTAAATTCTTTGTTCGTCATTCATTTCCACTAAAGACGCTACTTCCTCCATTTCAAGCTTCCACTCTTCAAGGAGGGAAAGTAAGACTCCTCTGTTTTGAATGGTGATATCTTTCCACATTGTCGGGTTCGATGATGCAATACGCGTAATATCACGAAAGCCTCCAGCTGCGAGCCTCCTTAAATAAGGATGTGAAGCGGAAGAAACCTTTGCCCGATGAACGAGGGAAGCCGCAATGATATGTGGAAAGTGGCTGATAATGCCCGTCAGTTCATCATGTTCACCTGGTTCCACAATCAAAAATTTAGCATGCGTTCCTTTTAGCCACTCTTGAAGCTCCCTCACATTTTCCCCAGCTGTACCTGAACCGGGAGTGAGCATATAAAAGGCGTTTTCAAATAAGATCTCTTTCGCAGCTGCCACCCCACTCTTATGGGAACCAGCCATAGGGTGCCCTCCGATAAATTGAATTCCTTTTCTGGTCAGCAATTCCGATTTTTTCATGATCGGTTCTTTGGTACTGCCTGTATCTGTAATCAATACGTCTTCTTTCAATGAAAACGCCTCAAATTGCTCAATGATTTTTTCTGTCTGAAATACAGGGGTAGAGAGAATAATGAGATCCGCTTGCTCGGCAGCATGTTGTAGAGATTGAGACATTTCATCAATGAACCCTAAAGATCTACCCAATCTTAGTTCTTTATGATTTACATCATGGCCAATGATCTTGGCATTTGGATGTTCTTTTTTTATACAAAGGGCAAGAGATCCCCCAATCAACCCCATGCCTATGATCAGCACTGTTCCATTCATCGTTGTCCCTCCAATATCCTATTTAAAAAAAGCCGGAATGGGCTAACCCCACCCGACCTTTTATCATACGCGCTTTTGAAGGGTAAGAAACTCCTTCATTTTATCGATGACTTCTTCATTTTGTTCATGTGATCCAACCGTCACCCTTACAGAATGAGGGAAACCTAAGGCTTCTCCCGACCTCACGATATATCCCTTGCTCATTAAGTATTGAAATACTTCATCTCCACTCACTCCGAAGTCGATCAATACGAAGTTCGCCTGGGAAGGTACATAATCGAGTCCCTCTTCCTCACAGAATCGGTAGTACTGCTCCAGTCCTTTCCGGTTATGGATTCTGCACTCCTCAATGAATGCCTGATCTTCAATGGCAGCTGAAGCGGCTCCTTGAGCCAGTGTATTATTATTGAAAGGTTCTCGGATCGGCTCCAGCTTCCCGATTACTTCTTCGCTCCCAATCCCGAATCCCACCCTGAATCCGGCTAATCCGTATGCTTTCGAAAACGTACGTGTGATCAATAATTGAGGATAGGATTTCAATAATTCCAATGAATCATAATAATCATCCGCCACTACATACTCATAATAGGCCTCATCGAGAACAACAAGGACATGCGGAGGGACAGCATTCAAAAACGAAATGAGTTCCCCGTTTCGAATATATTCCCCTGTTGGATTATTTGGTGAACATAACCAGACCACAGCAGTGGTGTCATCAATCTCTTCAAGCATCTTGACTAATTGATGCCTGCCCGAAGGATCCAGTGGAACCTCACGGATTTCTGCTCCTTCTACAATGGCATTGTGCTTATATTGAGGGAACGTAGGGGTTGCCATCACAGTGTTCTTCCCTTCGCCCAATAATGCCCTGGAAATGATTTCTATGACTTCATCCGATCCGTTCCCGAACAATAACTGTCCAGGCTCCACAGATAAGTGTGCTGCTACTTTAAGACGCAGTTCCTTTGCATAACCGTCAGGATAGATTGCATGAGAAAGTGCATTCGTTTTAAGGAACGTTTCCACATTCATTGAGCAACCGAATGGATTTTCATTCGAAGCAAGCTTCACGACTTTCTCAAGGTTGAATAACTCTTTTACATCATCCATCGTTTTTCCTGGTTGGTAGGCTTTTAAGTTTTGAATCTGGGATTTCCACTTCATGTTTAACTTCCTTTCAGTCGTTTTCATTATGACGGCGAATCCTTTTTCAAGTCAGGACGGAGGCTGACTGCATTTTTCATATAAATATGTTGGACGTCACATTGAGGTTTCTGGGTATTATAATGAATCATTACCCTAATGCATAGAGGAAGTCCATGTGGCACCTCCAACTCTTGCATGCACATGACAGGGACATATTTCCACTCTTCAAACCCTCTTAATGCTTTGGCCGGAAATGCGCTTGTAATGTCATCTGTTGCAGAGATAAAAACAGACGCAACATGATCTGCCGTTATGTCATTATGTACTATCATTTCTTTTAAGAGACTTTCGGTTGAAAGGAGAATTTCCTTTTCACTATCCTGATCTGCTGTCGTTGCACCTCGAATTCCCCTGATCATACTGCCACTCTCCCTTTTCTCATGAAATTTTGTGATGATCCCCTTCAGGTGGGTTTACAGCTGTCGCATGAAATCATCCGCCCGTCTTAAATCCTTTTCTGCGACTTCTGCCATCAAAGGCTCTCCAATACCCTTCAATAACACGAAAACCGGCTTGCCGTTAAGGGACTTTTTATCACGTTTCATCCCTTCGTATAACATATCAAAAGAGATGCTTGTCGGAACCGTTAAGTTGTAACCAAGTGACTTGACCGACTGGATGAAAGAGTTCAAATCAAACACTAGTCCGGCATGCCGTTCACTAAGGAATAAGGCGAAAATCATCCCAATCATGACCGATTCACCATGGGTCCGATTTCCATATCCGCTTGCACTTTCAACTGCATGGCCATACGTATGACCGAAATTCAGGAAAGCACGGATATTTGACTCCCTCTCATCCTTTGATACAATCTCCCCCTTAACTTCTATTCCCTTCACAAGACATTCAGTCAAAAATTCTTTATCCAGAACCTCTGGCGATTTGAAGGATTGCATGATTTCGTTTAAGAACTCATAATCTGATAAAAAGGCATGCTTGATGACTTCAGCAAACCCGGACAGAACTTCCGTTTTCGGCAAACTGGAAAAGTAATGCAAATCAAAAAATACACCTTCCGGCTGATAAAAATGCCCCACCATATTCTTCCCAAGGGGATGGTTGATTGCCACTTTCCCCCCTACCGCACTGTCATGGGCGAGAATTGTTGTCGGTACACCGATAAATGGGATCCCCCTCATATAAGAAGATGCTACAAATCCTGCAAGGTCCCCGATAGCACCACCACCGAAGGCGACAAGGAGAGACTTACGGTCCACGTGATGTCGTAGACCATGTGTGACCGCCTCATCATATGTAGGAAAGCTTTTTGCTCTTTCCCCTTTAGGTGCTAGGTAAGTGGTTACGTCAAAGGACTGATCCAGCACCTCTGTGAAGGAACTTCCGTGAAGCTTGTATACTGCTTCATCGGCGATGATCCATACTTTCGATACATCTGGAAAAGACTCCTTAATAAATGAAACAATTTCATCCGTCATCCCCACCCCAATCTTCACTTCATATGTTTTAGAAGCAGTTTGAATGGTTACCTGTTTCATATCTTTAGTACTCCTTTGAGTCTTGGCGTTGTCTGGCAATATCTTGGCGAAGTCTCTCAAACTGATCACTGTTGAATTGATCCACAATGGCAGAAGCGAGTTCCCAAGCGACAACAGCTTCCGCTACTACGCTTGCAGCCGGTACGGCACAGCTGTCCGATCTCTCAATGCTTGCCTTGAATGGTTCTTTCGTTTCAATATCCACGCTTTGCAACGGCTTGTACAATGTAGGGATCGGCTTCATGACTCCTTTGACAGAGATCGGCATCCCCGTTGTCATTCCGCCTTCAAATCCGCCTAAACGATTCGTTTTCCGGAAGTACCCATTTTCCTCACTCCAAGCTATTTCATCATGGACTTCACTCCCGGGTTTTCTGGCCATTTCAAAGCCTAAACCGAATTCGACACCTTTGAAGGCATTGATGCTCATGACAGCCATGGCGATTTTCGCATCTAGTTTTCGATCGTAGTGAACATAGCTGCCTACTCCAGCCGGCATCCCTTCTACGATTACTTCGACAACTCCCCCAATGGAATCACCATTTTGCTTCGCTTCATCGATCAGATTCATCATTTTCTTTGCCGCTTCTTCATCCAGGCAGCGGACAGGCGATTCTTCAGTGATTTTCCTCAATTCATTGACTGAATCATAATGAAGCTTCTCAGCTTTGATGCCCCCGATTTCAAGAACATGACCGACAACTTCAATATCCAATAGTCTCAATAATTTCTTGGCAACAGCCCCTGCCGCCACTCTTACTGTCGTCTCCCTTGCCGAAGAGCGTTCAAGAACATTTCTCAGATCTCTATGTCCGTATTTCATTCCTCCCACGAGATCCGCGTGTCCCGGTCTTGGTCTTGAGATCTTTCTTTTCACCTCTTCTTCTCCACCCTCATCAAGAGGCTCGATCCCCATTACCTTCGTCCAATGAGTCCAGTCTTTATTTTCTACAACCAGGCCTAAAGGCGATCCAAGCGTAGACCCGTGTCTCACTCCGCCAACAATGGATGCTTGATCCTTTTCAATCTGCATTCTTCGTCCACGGCCATACCCTTTTTGTCTCCTGGCCAGGTTTTCATTTATATCTTCTGCCTCCAGTGGCATCCCAGCTGGAAGCCCTTCAATGATCGTTGTTAACTGTGGTCCATGTGATTCTCCGGATGTTAAGTACCTCATTTACTTTCCCCCTTCAACTCGCTAAAGAATTATGTACCAATATAACATAGATTTTATATTCATTCCTAGTCCTTATGTTTAAAAAATGTTCTAATATTCTATTTTCCTAAACGAAACTCTTCTCTATCTCATACAAGCGAGCGTGGTTGATTTCCGCTCCAGGTACTCGCCTTTTTGTGGGGGACAGCCGATGAGCCACCTTTGTCTCAATATCCAGCTGCGCGGCTACCACTTGAGGTCCTGTCCAGCTATTCCTGCAGGAGTCCAACACCTGTAGCGAAAATCGACTGTGGTTCATTACATTTTATCAGCATCAACTTTATTCCTTTTAGAATAAAAAACGATGCAAATTCTGCAATGTAATTGAATTCTCTTCTTTGAGTCGTCAAGAGTGAAGAAGTTATTCAAGATTTGCAGATTGACATCGTCATTGCTTATATTTTTTTGTAGAAAAATGTATCTTCTGTTTCGAAGCCGTATTGTGAGGGGTTGAAGATTTGCTCAGTACTACCTACAAAGAGGACGCCACCAGGCTTCAGTGCGGCATTGAACTTTTTATAGAGGAGGTTTTTCGCATCTTCTGTAAAATAAATCAGCACATTTCTGCATACGATCAAGTCGTATTTACCTTCAAATGGATCAGAGAGAAGGTTTTGCTGCTTAAAGGTTACGGTTCGTTTCACCTCATCCTTCAGTTTAAACAGCGGTCCTTCTTGGGTGAAAAAAATTTTTTTCATTTCTACCGGAATTTCAGTTAGCGACCTTTCCGGGTAGACCCCAATCCTGGCCCGTTGAAGGGCATTTTTGTCTATGTCTGTCGCCGTGATTGATCCGTTTGAAAGCGGGATAAACTTTGACAGCATCATGGAAAGTGTGTAGGGTTCTTCACCTGTGGAACACGCAGCGCTCCACACTTTAAATGATGCATTCCCTTTTAAAAGCCTCGGCAGAATTTTATTCTCCAATACTTCCCAACGCTTATAGTTGCGATAAAATTCTGAAACATTAATGGTCATCCGATCCAAAAATTCTTCCATTTGTTCGCTATCCCTGTTCAAGGCACTGAAGAATTCCTGAAAACTGCCGTATCCCTTTTTTTCAAAAAGGGCGGTTAACCTTCTCTTCATTTGAGCTTCTTTGTAAAGGGACAGATCGATTCCCGTCTTTCGTTTGATTCCTTGAATAAACTCACTATAGTCATTTGCCATAAGGATCCACACTCTCTCTGCTATGTATAAGGGTTTAACGCTATTATAGTATGTATATCGAACATTTTATTAAAAAGTTAAACCCAGGTCCATAGAAAAAAGCAAGCCGATACAAGTCGGCTTGCCTCTAAATGGAAAGGGTAAAGATATTAGTATACCCACTCATTCATTAACTTTGAATATTCAACCAGCTCTTCTTCTTTGAAAAACAAGCCGATTTCCCTTACAGCGCTTTCAGCAGAGTCGGATCCGTGGATGATATTCTTACCAACCGTCAAACCGAAATCACCGCGGATTGTACCAAGAGCAGCATCCTTTGGGTTCGTTGCCCCCATCATTCCACGAGCTGTCGTGATGACGTTTTCCCCTTGCCACACCATCGCAAATACGGGTCCAGAAGTAATGAAGTCAACCAATTCCCCAAAGAACGGTCTTTCTTTGTGTTCGCCGTAATGCTCTTCAGCAAGCTCGTTTGAAATGCTCATAAGCTTGGCACCGACTAATTGAAAGCCCTTTTTTTCAAAACGTGATACGATATCACCGATTAACCCTCTTTGTACGCCGTCCGGCTTTACCATTAAAAATGTCTTTTCCATCTTCCCCACTCCTAAATATGTATGTATGGAATCCATAAGGGCATCCCACGAAAATAGTAACACTGATTGGGGGTTTTGGCAACGTTTCCATTTTAAATTTTCTTAATATTTTCTCTTCCCTATAAAGTTTGCGATATTTTTAAGCGTCTTTTTTACCCGGTTATAGGGAAGATGATCCAGATCTTTCAATGCACGATCCAGATACATCCTGCTGAGGTCATGGGATCGTTCGATGGCATCAGTAGCCAGGATGGA
The DNA here is from genome assembly GCF_017303375.1 of Bacillus sp. NTK074B. Taxonomy (GTDB): domain Bacteria; phylum Bacillota; class Bacilli; order Bacillales; family Bacillaceae_B; genus Rossellomorea. The sequence goes on from NZ_JAFKOH010000001.1 coordinate 215,250, forward strand.
AGAAATGATCTCTTTCATTTCTTCTGCCGTCGTATATTCCGTTACTTTTTCAATCTTGGATTTCAATTCCGGGATTTCCATGGCGTATAGGATAGGGAGTGTAATATTCCCCTGCCATAAGTCACTCCCAGCAGGTTTTCCCAATTCTTCCTCACTTGCAGTAAGATCTAATATATCATCGGTGATCTGAAAGCTCATTCCTACATTATAACCAAAGCGGTACAGACGCCTGTGGATTTCCTCGGGAGCACCTGACGAAATGGCACCAAGCTGGCAACTTACAGCAATAAGCAAAGCAGTCTTCCTTTTGATACGCAGGAGGTAATTCCGCAGATTTTGATCAAAACGATATTTATCCTCAATTTGTGCAATTTCTCCCTTACATAATTCCACCAGTGTGTGTGATAGAATCTGATGTGCTTCAGGGACTTTTATATGCGTCATATATTCAAGGGCCCGGGCAAAGATATAATCGCCTGTATACATTGCAATACGATTATCCCATTGGGCTTTAATAGTAGGTTTTCCCCTTCTCAGTTCTGCATCATCGATGACATCGTCATGCACGAGGGAAGCCATATGCATCAGCTCTAATGCTACCGCCACATTCTTCACACTATTAATGTCGTATTGTCCAAATTTTGCAGACAGCAAGACAAAAACCGGCCGAATCCTCTTCCCTCCTGCTTGAAGAAGGTGCAGAGATGCCTCTTGGAGAAGCTCTGACTCGGACTCAATCGCCACTTCCAGTTCCTTTTCTATTTCATCTATATCCGTTTTCAGAAACGAATACATCCTGTTTAGCTTCATAGTTAATCCACCTAATTTACGAATTTCTTACTTTATGCCGGAATGCATAGCGGCAACCCCGCCACTATATGGCTTCACATGTATATCTTTAAAGCCAGCTTTTCTGAACATTTCAGCAAGCTCCTTCATACCCGGGAAGTCCCTTGCAGATTCCTGCAGCCAAGAATATTCGTTAAAGCTCTTGGCAAAGATCTTTCCGAACAGGGGCATCACGAAACGGAAATATGCATAATACATCTGTTTGAATCCAAACATGGTCGGTTGAGAAGTTTCAAGACAAACCGCCATCCCACCAGGCTTCAGGACCCTGTTCATTTCCTTCAGTACGTGGAGATAGTCAGGCACATTTCGTAAGCCGAAGCCTATAGTTACATAATCGAACGTGTTATCGTCGAACGGAAGCTCCATTGCGTTCCCATGAATCAGTTCGATATTGTTTGTATGTTTAACCTTTTCTTGGCCGATTGAAAGCATATTTTGACTGAAATCAAGGCCAACCACTTGGCCTGAATCACCGACTTCTTTACCTATTGCCAATGTCCAGTCCGCGGTCCCACAGCAAACGTCAAGAGCTTTGGAACCAGGCTTCACACTCATATGCTTCATGGCATCTTTTCTCCACTTCTTATGCTGTTGGAAACTGATTACCGAATTCATCTTATCATAGTTGGAATAAATTTTTTCAAATACTCCATGGACTTTTTGTTCTTTCGACTGCTGCATGTCGTTTTACCCTTCTTCCGCGTATAGTTTGGTCATAGGTTCAGGTTCCACATAAGGTAAAAGCTCTACAATAAGCTTTTTAAAATAGGGCGTGACAGGCTCGATGGTCTCTATCTGTGATTGGACACTTCTCTTCGTCCGTTCAATGAGTTCATCAATTTGGGTGAGCAAATGTCCAGTCTGATCCTTAGTTAAATGTAAGGACGATTCCTTTTGGTCTGTGTGATTCGACAACGCGGAAAATGCGTTGATGAAGCTTGTATTCTGCGAATGTCTGAGACTGACTTTCTCCTGTACAAGTTTTTTGTAGAGAAGTGCCTCTTCCACGATCTCAATCCATTGATCATCTTCAAAGAAACGAAAAAAGTTAGAAATGATCGCCGATTCTCTTGTCTTCAATTTCTTCAGAAGTTCATCGAGGTTCTTAAATTCATCCTTATATATGGAAATTTTACTTTCATTTATTTCTTTAATCGCTTTCGCTAAATTCGAGATGAGTTCTACATCATCCGTTTCGGCAAGGATCTTATAATAAAGACTGCTAAAGTAAACACCTGCAAGTACCGTCAGCTGCCTTTCCTTCAACGGGTCACGCTCAGATATTGTAACCTTCTCATGGGTATCAAGGGCTATCTGCAATAACATGGCAGTCGAAATCCACTGTACAACTTCTTTACTGATCGCGCGTCCTTCGTTAACGAAAGGCATGAGCAGAAAATAAATCCTGTCCCGGTCAATATGCGGTTGATCGATGTATTCTTTCAGATAAGAGTGATGCAACTGCTCTTCTATGTATTGATGAATGATATTCGCTTGATGGTTACAATCAATGAATTTCATACCCTTTAATCCCCATTTCTACTATGTATCAGTCTAAAAATTTCAGCAATAGATATTATACCATAAATTCCTTAACAATAGGGAGCTCGAGTATCACCGGTAAGCTGATTATAACAAAGGGGACGACTACAAAGCCGAAACTTCTTAGTACGTCCCACCAACATTCTTCTCTATCAGCTAATAGCAGAATAGATGATTATTTCTTGTTATCACTTTCAACTTCGCCGTAACTGGTGACGATGGTTGCTTTCCCTCTTACTTTGATTGCAGATGTGTGGTCTGTAAATTGGGCAATCATGACTTCACCTTTGTCCAATTTCTCTGAATGATGGAATCGGGTGTCGGTGCCCCTTGTAAGTCCGATCACATTCACACCATCTTCAATGGCTTTAATGACAATATAATCATTTGAATTCATCAGTCGTCACTCCTAATTCTTTATAAAAGAAAGAACTTCGCTGCGTGCCTGAGAGTCTTCTTTGAACGTCCCTCTTACAGCTGTCGTCACTGTACTTGAGCCCGGCTTCTTCACACCCCTCATTGTCATACACATATGTTCCGCTTCAACGACCACCATGGCACCGTGAGGCAGGAGGGTTTCCATGATGGTATCCGCCACCGTGGAAGTGATTCTTTCTTGAAGCTGAGGGCGTTTAGCTACAGACTCAACGGCTCTTGCAAGTTTACTTAATCCGGCCACACGGCCATCTCTTGGAATATAAGCCACATGTGCTTTCCCGTAAAAAGGAACCAGATGATGCTCACACATTGAGTAAAATGGAATATCCTTCACAAGCACAAGCTCTTCATGTTCTTCGCTGAATATGGTTTCAAAGTATTCTTTCGGATCATGATCGAGCCCAGAGAAAACTTCTGCGTACATTTTCGCCACGCGCTTAGGCGTATCTAATAAACCTTCTCTATTAGGATTCTCTCCAATAGCTTCTAAAATTAATCGAACTGCTTCTTCTATTTGGCCGTGATTGACTTGTGCCATAACGTTGTCCTCCTAAAATAACTTAAAGAAATAGTAACATTGTTAATATTAGCACAAGCCTATAATGTCATCAAAGACTAGTGCTTTAGAAGTTTTATAATCATTTAAAACAATTGATAAAAGAAGAAACCTTCATACATAATTTTGAGAAGAACATTTCATACTATAAATGAAGAAACAAAAAAGGCCGCATAATTATGCGACCTTTTCGTTACGCTCAAAGTATGTAATTATTTTACAGCTTCTTTAAGCGCTTTACCTGGTTTGAAAGCAGGTACTTTGCTAGCTGAGATTTCGATCTCTTCACCTGTTTGTGGGTTGCGACCTTTACGGGCTGCACGCTCACGTACTTCGAAGTTACCGAATCCGATTAATTGTACTTTATCACCGTTTGCAAGTGAATTTTGAATTGTATCGAAAACAGCGTCAACCGCTTTAGTAGCGTCCTTCTTAGATAGCTCAGCAGCTTCTGCAACAGCATTGATTAGTTCTGTCTTATTCATGCCATTCACCTCCTCCCAAGGAAATGTCTCAGTCATGATTCATTTACTTTAATATCATTAGTAAACAACTTTAGCGAATTCTATACATAAAGTATAGAAAAAATGCTTGAAAACGTTGCTGAATCAATATTCAACAACAATTCTGTTAAAAGATTATCACAATAGATTGACCTTAGCAAGAACAAATCAAGAAATAATGGGAATCTTTTCTTATTTGAAACATAAATGTAATAGAATCACCCGTTAGCCCTTTATCCTTGCACTCTATTCAACCTATCACTTCTTTCGAATGACTGCAACTGATACCCTCTCTTCTTCATGTACTCTATCTAACTTCCCAACCTTGGAATCCCTTAAACATCACTACCCTGATTTCCAACCCTAATGCATAGGAACAATTTGTATTGACAATCCGGCAAACCTATACATATCAAGCCTTTCACCCTTATTCACAAGTGCAGGAACCTGATTCGTTCCAATTTAAAAATAATAAATATACATTCTGAATTGGGGTAATTCTAATCGATTCCCAGAAAAAACCATTCAGTTCCTGATAAATGAAGAGGGACACAATAGAGTCCCAATAAAAAAAGACCCTCCTAAGAAGGTCAAGATCATTTATAATATGATGGCGATCAATCCACCCGATCCTTCGTTGATGATTCTTTCCAGCGTATCTTTGAGTTTATATCTGGCATTTTCAGGCATCAGGGATAGTTTCGCCTGTATTCCTTCTCTTACGATGGAACTTAAACTTCTGCCGAAAATGTCGGAATTCCAAATGGATAATGGATCATCTTCAAAATCCTGCATCAGATAACGCACCAGTTCTTCGCTTTGCTTTTCTGTTCCGATGATCGGCTCGAACTTTGACTGTACATCCACTTTGATCATGTGAATCGATGGAGCAACGGCTTTTAAGCTGACCCCGAATCTGGCACCCTGCCTGATGATTTCCGGTTCATCGAGGCTCATATCATTCAATGAAGGAGCCGCTATACCATACCCTGTCTGCTTAACCATTCTTAACGCGTCGGAGATTTGGTCATATTCCGCTTTCGCATGGGCGAAATCCTGCATTAATTCCAGAAGGTGATCTTTCCCTCGAATTTCCACCCCTACAATTTCTTTCAGGACTTCATCATACAGTTCATCAGGGGCGTACAAGTCGATTTCAGCAATCCCCTGACCCATATCAATACCGGCAAGTCCCGCCCGTTCGATATGATCGTATTCACTGAAGTAATGGACAACACGATCCACATCTCGGAGCCGTTTTATATCTTTAACCGTTTCCTTCACGGCTTCCTGATAGTTTTGTCTTAGCCAATGCTCTTCTTTTAGTACCATTACCCAGCTTGGGAGATTGACATTCACCTCAAGTACCGGGAATTCAAATAGCGCTTCTCTCAGGACATTCAGTACATCAGAGTCCCTCATACTCTCTACACTCATGGCGAGGACAGGGATGTCATATTTATCTTGAAGCTTCACTCTTAAATCTTCCGTTTCAGGTGCATGTGGTCTTGCTGAGTTGATGACCATGATGAAAGGTTTGCCTACTTCTTTCAGCTCTTCAATGACCCTTTCTTCTGCCTCAATGTAGTCCCCTCTGCCAATTTCTCCTATGGAGCCGTCTGTGGTCACAACAACTCCGATCGTAGAGTGTTCCTGGATGACTTTCCGCGTGCCGATCTCGGCTGCTTCATGGAATGGAATAGGCTCTTCATACCATGGCGTATTGATCATCCGCGGTCCATTTTCATCCTCGTATCCCTTTGCGCCAGGGACCGTATATCCTACACAATCTACCAATCTAATATTCACTTCGAGTCCTTCATCTACGTGAACAGAGATGGCTTGATTCGGAACAAATTTAGGTTCAGTCGTCATGATGGTCCTTCCCGCTGCACTTTGCGGTAACTCATCCTGCGCTCTTGCACGCTCTGATTCGCTTGCGATGTTAGGAAGGACGACAAGTTCCATGAACTTCTTGATGAATGTTGATTTTCCTGTTCTTACTGCTCCTACCACACCTAAATAGATATCTCCGCCAGTTCTTTCGGCAATGTCTTTAAATAGATCGACTCTTTCCAAGAGATTCCCTCCCATCTTATATTCCAGGGATGTTTCATCCGTGTATTCTGTGTCTCACATTCTATAGTTATGATGTTGTCCCACTGACTTATGACTATTAATATGCTTTTTTTCCCCCCTTATGATTAAAAGTGAAAAATTTATTATGTCTTAAGCATTTATGATCATTTGTTTTGATGAAATAACCCTATAAAGGATGACATAAAAATAATAACCCTTCCCTTACAATATATTTTGCAAGAAAAGGGTTATGCCTATTTTGTCATAAAGACAGGTTCGTTATTTTCATCTACCGTGTAAGGTAATGAGTACGCAGGGACAAAAAAGGAGCCTTCCACTAGCAGTTTCCTTATATCCTCCCCTTTATTGAACCGTTGATCTTTGGGTTTGAGTTTTTCAAATAGGTCCATGGAATAATCCACAAAAATGTCTCCATCCCCATTAATGACAAGGGGAAGATTTTTATTTGAATATGGGCTGTTCACGTACACTTCACTCTCATACCCAAGCTCCTTATAATTCAATGTATAGACATTATTTGCTACTTCCTCTTTAAATGGCGGATAATCCTGAGCCTGAATCCTGATTTTCAACTCCCTGATTTGTTCTGCCATTCGAAGATCGAATATCTTCACCTTCGGATCTTCTTCCACATCTACGAGGACATATTGAAATATCCCTCCGTTTTCAAACGCATTCCCAGGGATTTCAGGTAAGTATTGTGGTGATAATTTTCTGAAATCAATCGGATATTTCTGATAAATCGGAGTCTCCTGATCTCTCGTCTTGATCGGAAGCAGGCCGCCTTTATCTTTCTGATAGGTTTCTACTGCATCTTGTACAGCCTTCACCTGGGTTTCATATGGAATCTGATTCTGACTCAACTCTTCGTCCGGATACAAACAACCGGAAAGCAGACTCATCGTTACAATGAGAAGAAATGCTGTTATACCTATGCGCTTCAATCTAAAACGTCCTTTCAATCGGGCGGATCCTAGTTGGTGGGTCCGCTGAATACTATATAAACCATCATGAGGCCACCAGCGATCATCAGTATGTAAGCCATGAAAGCTGTAATAAAACGCAGGAATTTCTGCTTAATCTTGTACCTGCTGAAATAAATCGATAATATGGCAAAAAACATGAACCCCATCGATGCAAATGAAATCCACATCTTCGTCATTGAATCCAAAGTACATCCCTCCTGTTATCGAATGTATTATATCATAAGATTTTCACTAAAGAATAGAAAAGAATGGTTGTTCATGAATCTGCTACAAACCATGTAGTTCATCACTATGTGCATAAACAAAAAAATCTCCTTGAGCGTTTAAACAAAATCGTTAAAACACTCGAAGGAGTTCTTAATAAGGGAGACCTACCCATCCATAGGCAAAGCTAAAGCTGTAGCTGTATATATTCATGACAGTGTATGCAGAAGCATCAACGTTCGCATCCTCGAATGCCCATAATCGGAGGATTTATTCTGCTTTTATCATAAATCCCTTTTGGATGTCTTCCCTTTCATTTCAAAATCAGTTTAACCGTTCACCAAGAATATTTACCAGATCTTCCATTTCATTGGTTTTCACTCGACCCATTAAATGGTCCACCGCTTCTTTCGCTTCAACTTTATTGAAAAGGACATCATAAAGCGCGTCTGTTATCGGCATCTTCACTTCGAATTTTCTTGCCAGTTGGTGTGCCGCTTTTGTCGTCCTTACGCCTTCTACAACCATTCCCATGTTGGCAAGGACCTCATCAAGATTATGGCCCTTCCCTAGCATATTACCGGCTCTCCAGTTTCTAGAGTGAACACTTGTACACGTAACGATAAGATCGCCTATACCGGTCAGGCCTGAAAATGTTAATGGATTTGCCCCCATTTTCGTTCCAAGGCGAGCTATTTCTGCAAGTCCGCGAGTGATCAGGGCCGCTTTGGCATTATCTCCGTAGCCCAGTCCATCAGTAATTCCTGCAGCGAGGGCGATGATGTTCTTTAACGCACCTCCAATTTCAACCCCGAGAATATCAGGATTCGTATACACACGGAAATTCATGTTCATGAACAGGTCCTGAACTTCTTCAGCAGCCTTCATATCCTTTGAAGATACGGTCACAGTCGTGGGGTGCCTTAAGCTCACTTCTTCAGCATGACTCGGTCCTGATAATACCACTACTGTATGTAGATTCCCGGGTGCCATTTCATCCTCGATCAATTCCGAAATCCTGAGGAGGGAATCGGGCTCGATTCCTTTACTCACATGTACTACAGTCAACGGTTCACTTTGAACCTCTTGAATTTGTCCGAGAACGGAACGGATCGCTTTCGTAGGAACGGCAAGAATGATGGTGTCCACCCCAACGAGTGATTCCCCAAGATCGTGATAACCTATTATGGACTCTGGAAGTTCGATTCCTTTCAGATACTTTTGATTGGTATGCTGAGTGTTGATTTCCTTGATCTGCTCTTTCTTGTGGCCCCATAACCTGACTTCCAATCCATTATCAGCAAGAACCATCGCGAGAGCCGTACCCCAGCTTCCCGCTCCGACAACCGTTACGTTTTTTGAACTTTTCATTTTTTACACCCACCTTATTATTTTCTAGCTCGGGCAATAATACGAATAGGAGTTCCTTCAAATCCAAATGCATCCCGTATTCTGTTTTCCAAGAATCGTTCATAAGAGAAGTGCATCAATTCTGGATCATTGACAAAAACGACGAATGTAGGTGGCTTTACAGCTACTTGTGTCGCGTAATAAATTCTGAGTCTCTTACCATTATCCGTCGGTGTCGGATTCATTGCAACCGCATCCATGACCACTTCGTTCAACACGCTTGATTGAACACGCATGGCGTGATTTTCACTTGCCGTATTAATGATCGGCAGCAAGGTATGAATACGTTTCTTTGTTTTCGCAGAAAGAAAAACGATAGGAGCATAGTCAAGGAATTGAAAATGCTCACGGATATTCTTTTCCCATTTGTTCATGGTTTTCTCGTCTTTTTCTACGGCATCCCACTTATTCACAACAATCACCACTGCACGGCCGGCATCGTGGGCATACCCTGCGATTTTCTTATCCTGCTCAATAATGCCCTCTTCACCGTCGATGACGGATAGGACGACATCTGAACGCTCAATTGCTCTCAGGGCTCTCAGAACGCTATATTTTTCAGTGGTTTCATACACTTTCCCTTTTTTCCTCATACCAGCTGTGTCAATGATGACATAATCTTGCCCATCATACGTATAGGAAGAATCAATCGCATCCCTTGTGGTTCCCGCAACATTACTTACAATGACACGGTCTTCCCCCAATAAGGCGTTGACTAATGAAGATTTCCCAACATTTGGACGACCGATCAAAGAAAATTTTATCACATCTTCAGCATAGTCCTCTTCCTCTTCATGCTTGAAGTTCTTAACAACTTCGTCGAGAAGATCTCCCAAACCAAGACCATGTGAACCTGAAATTGGATATGGCTCTCCAAATCCCAGGGAATAAAAATCATAAATCATTTCTCTCATTTCCGGGTTATCGATTTTATTTATCCCCAGAACGACCGGTTTTTTGGAGCGATAAAGGATCTTGGCTACAATTTCATCCGCTGCCGTTACTCCTTCACGACCATTCGTTAAGAATACGATGACGTCAGCTTCATCTATGGCAATTTCAGCCTGCTGTCTGATTTGATCCAGGAAAGGTTCATTCCCTAGTTCAATCCCACCTGTATCGATGATATTAAATTCATGCGTAAGCCACTCTGCAGAACTATATATACGGTCTCTTGTTACACCAGGTACGTCTTCAACTATTGATATTCTTTCTCCAACAATTCTATTAAAGATCGTGGACTTCCCAACGTTCGGACGCCCTACGATTGCTACTACTGGTTTTGTCACATTATTCACCCTTTCTGTAAGAAGTTGTCCTCTCTTACATTTCCTCTTTTTAAGCCTTTTCAGGTCTAGCATTGACTATGCATAAGAAGGACTGGCCCTTAAGGTATTGTTTCCTTATGGGACAGTCCCCTAACTTTACTATTTTATCAGTAAAAGAATAAACTGGCAATCAATGTTTTACAATGATGAAAAGTCCCTCATCAATTTCATGTGCAATCCCATCGAGAATAGCCTCTAAGTTCGCACAAATTTTTTGTAATTCCTCGTCTGTCTTGCAATAAAAGACACTTGTACCAGTTGGCACTTTTTCAGGTGTGGTCGTCACGGTTGCCAGGATAAATTTCTGTATGGTTGTACTCATTTTAATTTACTCCCCTCCTGATTCGCTTTCGACTCAGACGGCATCCTGATGGCATTCTCCAGGGTCGGAACCTGCCCAAGAATGGCAATCGCTTTCTCTACGTCCTTTCTCTGAGGCAGGACAAAAACCCCGACTCTTCCATCATCTAAATCTCTCTTGGCAAGAGGTGTTAATGCAGGAGTCCCCGAGTCTTTAAAGATTCCCAGGGAGGTGGACATATCATGGAGAATGGCCTGCCGTTGACCAAGATTGGCAAGTGTCGACCTTGCATCGAAAGATTTTGGTGAAAGGATAAAACCCATCCCATATCGTAAAATCTCTTCCTGTCTGACTTTAAGACCGATGTTCATGATATAAATGTTATCTACATACAGACCGGCACCATCAAAATGAGGCTTTACATATTCAATATCAACTATATCCTTCAACCGGCCACCTGCCATCAATTTATGAGCAAGGACCATACAAATCACACTAATTCCTATGGCTGCATATATGTTTAAAACAATATACGCAATCGTTGCCAGAAGTGAGGTAAAGATGACTAAGTAATTTCTACTTTCAAATGCGATGGCAATTCCCTCAATATAGGTGGCACCTCTTGGGACCAGCTCGTAAGCATCCAACTCCGTCAACGTGTTTCTTTCCATATTTCTTACATCACGAAATTGAGATGCCGCAACCGTAAGAAACGTAATCGCAGTGAAGTTCTCTTCCAATAATGCTGGAATTGCGATGGTGCCTAAGCCCGCTGCAATAAACCCAAGGGCGATATGTATGATCTTCCCGTGCAGATACGTTGGATATTGGCGATAGTCCGTGCGGAGCATATAAATTCTCGTCAAAGTTCCTACAACCACGCCAAAGATCACCGGATACACATAGACATTCATAGATTCTTCATTTCCCCCTTATTTGTTTCAGTCTTGAAGTAAACGAACTGATTTAACTCTTCTACTGCCTTCAATGCCAGCAGCAGCCCTATGGATAAGGCAACTATATCCAGATACTCAGGACCACCTAACGAATAAGAAAATCCAACTTTGTATAATGGGATGCCCAGGAAAAAATCACCAATCACACTGCTTCCACCTATTGCAATGATACGAAGCTGGTAAAGGGAAGAATGACTGTAAAAAAAGAAACTTACCAACACAAAGGATAGTGAAATGATAAAATCCCGATCCACAAACATGAGGACAGGGTCATAAATAGAAAGTAAACCAATTCCCCCATAAATCATTCCCATCGTCATGACAACGACCAACATATATAACTTTTGCTTCAAGCTTAATTTTCTTATGTAAAGAATACAAATAAGTGCAAGTACAATAATAGGAAGTGCCACTTCGAAAGGTCCTATCTTCAACCCATATGGAAAAACACAAATCAGCACTAAACATATAAAAGATAGCTGAAAACGGTCAGGATGAGACTTTCTAAGTAAAAACGTTGTATAAGTCCATATCCCCCAAAGCAACCACAAATAGAAAACTCCATCCATAAACAATCTCCCCCTCTATTATCTACATTATGGAAAATCTTTATGTATCTCATTCATGTATGAATAAACTTTTCAAAGAAAAAATAAAAAAGGGAGGTGTTTTTCAAATGGGTAAAGATCGCCAAGAAAAAAAACTTAAACAAAGTAAACGAGTCGAATCAGACCGAGACCAAGGCTCACACTACAACGGAGCCACCAGCCTCGAAGGACCAGAAAGACCTAAAAATCGACAGAGGTAACACTAAAAGCGGAGGCGGCTTGGGCTGGCCCGACAAGCATAAGGCAAACAAACCGGAAAGGCGTTCTTTGCCTTTTTGGATTGTTTGCCTTATGACCTCGAGGGACTAGCCGCCGTAGCTGGACAACACTTAAAGGGAATGCCGCTTGGGAAGGACGGACAAGAATACAGGCTAAAAGGTACAAAATTTATTATTCCAGCCGAAATGGTAAGAAATCCGGCTGCTTTGAGAAACATGGAAACAGCAAAAAAAGAACGAATTCTCAAATCCGAGAATTCGTTCTTTTTACACATTTAACGTTCTATTACTGTAACTTTCAGGATTCAATCCTCTACTTTCAAGCCAGTGATACACGTGGCCCGATAGTACCATTGGTACGCTATGAAGATCTTCTATCCGTCTGCAACCAAGAGCACACATTAGAAACTGAATATCCGTATGCATCTGATTCACTTCATGAATGGTATCCTCAAGACCCGATTCCAGGAGCTGCTTGAGAATGACGCCGGCCACCCCTACAGCAGATGCTCCCAAACCTAGAGACTTAACGATGTCTAAGCTATTCTGGATACCGCCGGAAGCAAGGATAGGCTTATCCGACGAAGCATAGCATTCAGCAAGGGATATTGCAGTAGGGATTCCCCAGTCATCGAAGAAACTCAACATACGTTCCCGGCGTTGATTTTCAATTTTCGAGAAGTTTGTTCCACCAAAGCCCCCTACGTCGATGGCTGAGATACTTGAGTGGGTTAAGGATTCTGCCGTTTCTTTACTAATCCCAAAACCTGTCTCTTTCACAATGACAGGGACACATATACTTTCAGAAATCTCCTGTATTCTATCCAAGGCACCCCTGAAGTCACGGTCCCCTTCTGGCATGGTCAATTCTTGAATCACATTTAAATGAATCTGTAATGCGTCAGCTCTGATCATCTCAACGGCATCTTTGGCCTGTTGGACGGTAGCCTCACTTCCTAAATTCCCAAACACCATTCCATCGGGGTTATGTTTCCTGACAATCTCATACGTCCTTCGTTCAGCAGGATCCTTAAGTGCCGACATTTGAGAGCCTACTGCGATGGCCATACCCGTTTCCCTGGAAAGGATCGAAAGTTCTTCGTTTATTTTTGAAGTAGCATCTCCACCGCCGCCCGTCATAGCATTTATGAAAATTGGCGAACTCCATGTAAGTTCGCCAATTTGAGTCTGCAGATGAATGTCATCTACTGCTATATTCGGTAAGCTTGGGTGGACAAAAGCCACTTCATCGAAACCGGTCCTTCGCTGCTGACCGGTCGATAAAGCATAATTGATATGATCTTGCTTTCTTTGAGCTCTCGTCACAATTCATCACCATTACTTAAGATCTTTTAGTTTGTCTCCAATCATTTCACCCAATTGGAAGCCGGTACTTTCTTCCGGCATTTCATAGTCCGTGACTTCTTCCTCTTTTTCTTCAAGGGCCTTGATGCTTAATGACAGGCGTTGTTCGTTTTCGTTAACGTCAAGCACCTTCACTTTCACATCCTGATTCTCCCCGAGCACTTCGTGTGGAGTACCGATATGCTTGTGTGAGATTTGAGAGATGTGAACTAGTCCTTCAACGCCAGGCAATACTTCAACAAATGCACCGTAAGATACCAAACGTTTTACAACTCCATCCAATACGCTTCCTTTAGGTGCCTTTTCAGAGATATTACTCCATGGTCCCGGCAGTGTTTCTTTGATGGATAAAGAGATGCGTTCGTTGTCCCGATCGACGCTCAGCACCTTCACCTGCACCTTCTGTCCTTCTGTTACAACGTCGGAAGGCTTTTCTACATGTTCGTGGGATAGCTGTGAAATATGAACAAGTCCATCTACTCCCCCGATATCAACGAATGCACCAAAGTCGGTGATGCGTTGTACAGTCCCTTCCAGTACGGCCCCTGATTCAATATCAGTTAGAAGCTGTTTCTTTTGCTGCTGCTTTTCTGCTTCTACTACAGCCCGATGGGAAAGGATTAAGCGGTTCTTATCTTGATCCAATTCAACAATCTTGAAGGTTAACGTTTTATCTTTATAGTCTGAAAAATCTTCGACATAATAATCTTCCACTAAAGATGCGGGTACGAATCCCCTGACACCAAGGTCGACGACAAGACCGCCTTTAACGACATCTTTCACTTCTGCTTCGAAGACATCGCCATTTTCAAAGCGGACCTTCATTTCTTCCCATGCCTTTTCGGCGTCCACTTTACGCTTGGAAAGAACAAGTAGTTCTTCTTCCACTTTTGTCACGATTAACTCAAGTACATCCCCTTCACTGACTACATCAGAAGCTTTTTCGATATGAAGGCTTGAGAGCTCACTGATTGGAATGATGCCATCCACTTTACTATCCTGAACGTCGACTAAGACTTGTTTCTCTTCCACCTTAGTGACTGTCCCTTTTACTTTTTCACCAATTTCAAGATTCTTCACTTCAATTCCATTCATGTCTTCCATTATGTACTCCTCCTTAATCCATGACTGCAAAGATTTTGATTATTGCAAGACTTCACAATTTAAAATATTCTTTCTACTAACTTCTAATAAATACTACTTTTTGTCAAGCGGGAAACCTTATATTATTGATGCTCGTGTATAAGATTTTCGATATGCTTCATGATAATTTCCGTCGTCTTCTCCGCGTTTATTCTTTCTTCACGAATACTTCCCATATCGATCGGGGGCCCGAATACAACCTTCAATTTCTTGAACGGCTTGTATGGTCCAATGATGGCACAGGGAACCACGTAAGCTTCAGACCGAAGCGCAAAGAAACCGGCACCTGCCAATCCCTTTCCAATTTGTCCTGTCTTACTCCTAGTACCCTCTGGAAACAATCCTAAAACATCTCCCTCTTTCAGAACCTGCAACCCTTTTCGCAGTGCTTCCCTGTCACTCATACCTCTCTTCACAGGGAATGCCCGTAGGTCAGGCAATAATTTACCTAATACAGGTACATTGAACAGTTCTTCTTTTGCCATAAACGACACAGGTCTTGGAGCTGAAATCCCTACAACAGGGGGATCAAGATTATCGATGTGATTCGTACAAAGCAAGACCCCTCCTTCTTTCGGGAAATGTTCAGTTCCCTTCACATCAATTCGGTACAATGGAAAAAGAATCGATTTAACGAGACCTCTAGCGAAGGTGTATAGGTTCACTTTAACCTTTCCTTTCTACTAACTTCATAATTTGATCCACGACTTCTGAAATGGAAAGAGACGTAGTATCGATTTCTGTTGCATCCGCCGCCTTCTTTAGTGGGGCGATCTCCCTTTCAGAATCAATCTTGTCACGGCGGGCAATTTCGTCTTTTAATTGTTCCAGATCAGATGGATACCCTTTGGATAAGTTCTCTTCGTGTCTCCTCTGTGCTCTTTCATCTACACTCGCAAGTAAGAATACCTTGATTTCCGCATCCGGAATGACATGGGTACCAATATCCCTGCCGTCCATTACAACAGCGCCTTCCCGTGCAAGTTCCTGCTGTCTTTTCACCATTTCTTCCCTGACCCCGGAATGAACAGCCACATGGGAAACTGAATTGGTAACTGCAGATTGACGGATTTCATCGGTCACATTTTTCCCGTCCAGAAACACAAGCTGTCCTTCATCAGAAGGTTCAAGTTCGATAATAGTTTCTGACAACAATTCGTTTAATTTACTTTCATTATGCAAGTCTACTTTCTCCGTCAAAGCTTTATATGTTAAAGAGCGGTACATCGCCCCGGTATCAATATAAAGATAAGATAATTTCCCTGCCACTATTTTGGCAACTGTGCTTTTCCCTGCAGCTGCAGGTCCATCGATCGCAATTCTTAATTTTTTCAATTCATCCACCTACTTAATTTCCTAATAATTTTCTTACCCATTTTAACATAAATCTTGTTTTTCGTTTAACGATTCTTACTTTACTATGTGTTTAGGGAACACGCATTCAAGAAAAATAGAGCAGGTATCAATCTCCTGCTCTTTTGGTTAGGGTTTCAACTATTTCACTGTATTTCATTTTCTCCACCCCTTCATAGAACACGATCTTATGAAGTTCGGGGAGGATATTCAGTTGATGTACCATGAATTGCACTGCTATAAGTAATATAAAGTGTATGATGGCTAATTTAATTAAAATTCGTTCTACTGTTTTCACGTGAATCACCCTTTTTCCGTTTTAAGAAAAAGTATGTGTACTTATGAGGATTTTATTCAAGCAAGCCTTTTTTTCTTAAATCGAGCTGTTTTTCAAAGCAATATCTTAAAATGAGTTGTCTCTGACTTTCAGTCAAGTGAACAAACTCAATGCTCGCAATCTCTTTATGCTCCTTCTTCCAGACGCGGATCACCCTGCCCTCGATCTCTACATACTGACACTCTCCGGTTTGCATAGGCAGAACGATAATAGTAGACAGCTTTGTACCACTTTTCACATCCATCCCCTTCCTCACCACCACCGCACAGCCCCCTGCACTGAGGTCTTCTGTGAGTGTCGGATAAAACTGGTCATTAATCCTCAAGGAGATATCCGTATTGGCCTCTACTCTAACAAATTGTCGCCGTTGGATCTTCACTAGGCCATCGTCCCCAGGGAAATGCAGATGAATCATCGGGATTTTGGATAATTTACGACCCATCACTTCCGTTTCAAACATCAGGACCGTTTGCTCATTGATGGTGAAGCTTGCTTTAAGCTGTGTACCATCAATTAAAAAAATGGCTTTCTCTGTCTTGGTATGAATGGGATAATCAATATAAATCCCATCCTCAGAAAGCTCGACGACCCTGCATCTATATCGATCAACATTTTCATTATGTATAGGTTCCAACTGCAATGTCGTTCCTGTCTTTATCATAGTCCAAAATTCCCACTTTCCTTTTTCTGTATCTATATTATGGCATGCCATCCCCCTCCTTTCCAGCCCTTTTTTGTTCATTCTGAATTTTCCAACACAGAAGAGGGACATAGCTCCGGCTGCGGAGCTATGTCCCTCAAAATATCAAACCACTTCTTCATAAATCGGCTCTGCCTTTTTGAGCCTTTCCACTTTTTCTTCTTCGCCTGTCTTCGCATTAACGAATATTCTGTAGGTATCTTTCCCCAGCATTCCTAAGAATTCATAGCATAGTACTTCTTCGTTCAAATCGTTCACGATCACTGCTTGCCGTTCTTCCATGATCTTCAGGTTTGGATTCGTCGTTTCTTTCGCTTGAGCTTTGGTTATAGTCGCTTTAGGTATTTCTCTCACGTGATTGTTCTTTAAGTATTCTTCTGCGGCAAATCCAACAATTTGTCCATTATCCAGGGCCACTTTTATTTTTAGAGAATCTGGATAAATCCTTACCCCGTCCAAAAGCGTCACGTAGGTGAAAATACCGATATTATCGTATTGTGCACTCTCAAACATCTCCATATTATGGAAGTTATTTTCTTTTAAGAACGCATTTGCCTCTTCTGCAGCCTTATTCAGGCTTATCTTTGGCTTTTTGATCTCACGGTTGTTGATGTACCAAATTGGATACCCGCCTTTTTGGGTCACATCCATGCTGGCTTCCGTATTTCCATTACCAACGGACACGCTAAAGAACTTGTAATCTGACCCTTTTCCGCTCTTCGAAACTTTTGCATCCTTCGATTTAGGAATACCGGAATATTTTCGTAGGATTTTGACGGCTTCCTCTTTTGAAATCTGTTTTCCCTTTAACTTTTTGAAATTCTGATCTTTTTTCTCCGTGTTTACGAATGTTGTCGATCCAAAGTTCGCTTCATCATATCCGGAAACATTTTTTTCGACGGTTTTGAAACCATCAATAATGGTATTATCCGCCTGTTCATCACCTGATGCCAATGCCATTTCTACATCCATCCATCGCAAGTTGTTTTCAATGACAAGATGCTGGACTTTACGTAACTGATTTTGTATATCGGCACTTTGTTCATACAGGTTTTCCAATGATTTATATTCTTTATCGGTTAATGGATTCTTGTCTAAGTCCCTTACAGCTACGCGATAGCTGAAATCACCGATTTTACTTAAGAATTCTTCCGTTTTATTGAATGGAAGCAGCGTCAAAGGCAACTGTCCCACGTCGCTGTGAGCTTGTGAGGTTAATCTCCAAACATCTGCAAGGGCAGGGGATAATGATTTTCTGGAATTCATGGCAAGTGTAGACCCGATTTGATCATGAAGCAGGTCCACCTGATAAGTCAATTCGTGAAATGCTCTTTGATAGTTATTTTCCGCATTGATTAATATCGCATTTTTCTCCTGGTGTTCCTGGTACCCCCAGAAAGCGGTTCCGGCAACACCGAGTACTAGTACCGTAATTAGAATGACACGCACCATTTCGATTCACCTCTTTAGTTACAGAATATATGTTTCCCTATTTTCTTGATTTGTGGACGCGACCATATCCATTTGCTTGTTGCCGTCGCAGGATTAAAGTAGTAGAGAGCACTTGAAGAAGGATCCCACCCATTGATTGCATCTAAAACTGCTTCTTTTGCTCTTTCATTAGGGGTTAACCATATTTGACCATCTGCTACCGCAGTGAACGCACCAGGTTCAAAGATGACCCCTGCCACAGTATTAGGAAACGCAGAACTGTCTATTCGATTAAGAATGACTGCCGCTACAGCCACTTGACCCTCGTAGGGCTCTCCACGTGATTCCCCATAAACGGCGTTGGCGATCAATTGAATGTCATTTTGAGAATATCCATTTGGTGTATTCGTTGCCGTTGGTTTCGAAGGTGCTGGTTTTGGTGCTGGTTTATTTTGTTGAGTTGATGTACCTCCACCACTCTTCCCCCCTCCATCAGGAGCCTTTTGTTTATTAAGGTCCGTTCCACCATAATGACTGAATTTTTTTCCTTTTTGGATTTGGTTTTTCACAAATTGTTTATTATACTTTGACGCCTTTACAAGCTTTTCTTTTGTTGTCTGTCCTGCCAGTCCATCGATTTTCAGGCCGAATTCGTACTGAAAGTTTCTAAGTGCCCAGTACGTCCCCCATCCAAAAACCCCATCAATATCACCGTTATAATATCCGATATATTGAAGTCTGGATTGAAGTTCAATAACATCTTCACCCGTTGCGCCTTGTTGAATTACCTGGTTTGTAAAAGCGTCCGCCTTCTCTCCCTCAGAAGAAATCATAAAGAGAGAACACATAAGCACCATGACGACTGAAGTAGAAACCCATTTGAAACGACTATTCATAATGCTATAACCTCCATATCTTCAATTAACATTAACTCTAGTTTTTGTAGAGACTCCCATTTTATACAATTGGAATGATAAAAATATGAAAAGGATATAAGGTTTCCGAATAAAAGAAACACTTTGATAACACACTGTAATGTCTAAGCAAACCCCATGTAAACAAGCCAAGATATACTGTGAAAAGGGAAGGTCAAAATATAATGGGAGGGTCATGATGGAAGATTATTTAGCAAAGTCTTTGGAAGAGTGGAAAGAGGATATTTCAGAGGTACTGGATCAAATTAATACGGACTATGAAGAGGTTAAGAAGGAATTGAAGGTCTACTCCTACAAATACGGTATAACAAAACAGGTCATACAGTCGACGGTGAATGAGGAAATCATTGAAAATATCAGGGAGATGTATCATAAGCCTTTTGAAGAAAAGTATAACGAACTGAAAGAATACATAAGGGATCTGGAAGAAAAAAGAAAAGTGTTTCAAATGTTTGTAAATAAAATTGATGAAGTAAAACGGAAAGAAGCTCCTAAAACCGATCTTGCCGCTGCATATAAATGAAACAGGAAAAGGCGCTCCTGGTGGGAGCGCCTTTACATGACTTCTTTCTTCAATTCCATTTTGTACTTCTTCTCAGTAAGCTGATGTGCACTCTTCACTTTCTTTAACCCCAGCCACCACAAGAATAACATAAACGGAATCATATAATAGATCCAGTTTTTCTCAGCCAGGAAGATATAGTTGTAGGTACCATGCAACAGGAGCGGAACCGATATGGCAAGAAAAAGCCATTTAAGCCGTTCTTCACTTGAAGAAAATTTGGCTTTTCCTAGATAATACCCCATAATGACACCGAAAAGAGCATGACTGGAAACTGGCAGTATAGCTCTTCCAATTGCATGTTCAACACCATTGGCAACCAAATATAAAATATTCTCCACTGTAGCGAAACCGAGTGATACACTCGCTCCGTACACAATCCCATCATATGGTTCATTGAAATCAACATGCTGAAAGATTGCAAACATCAAAATAAACCATTTAAAGAATTCTTCGAGGAAACCAGAGGAAATAAAAGCCGTTGACCAGTTAGAGTCAATGATTCCTTCGACTTCCAGGACATATTGTAAAAACATAATTGGAAAGGTGATTATCGCACCATACATAAACGTTTTAAACACCAGTGTAATGGGTTCCGCCTCGTATTGATCCCGTAAATAAAAGTAACTTAGCAATGCTAATCCTGGTGCTATACCCGCTGATAAAATCACCAGCATACAAAAGTCCTCTTTTCTTTCGGTTTTCTTAATCGTATCATGTTAATGTAGGATTTGAAATAGGAATTTAATTGGTTGGAGGAATGAGTGATGAAGAAAGATATTTTAGTCATACATACAGGCGGGACCATCTCTATGATGGAAGACGAACAGACGGGAGCCGTCACTACGGGGAAGGAAAACCCCCTTTCTGTACAGACGTCCATTGTATCAAACCTGGCGAATCTAACAGTGGAAGAGGCATTCCACCTGCCTTCCCCACATATTACGCCAATGCATATGCAGAAACTAAAAGAAATCATTGAAACGAAATATAAGGAAACCCCATTCCATGGTGTTGTCATCACCCATGGGACAGATACACTGGAAGAAACCGCCTACTTCCTGGACTTGACCCTGTCCCTTCCCATCTCGATTGTTGTAACAGGGGCGATGAGGTCAAGCAATGAAATTGGAGCGGACGGTTTATATAATCTGATTTCATCCGTGCGTGTTGCAGCTAGTGACAAATCAAAGGATAAAGGGGTACTGGTCGTCCTGAATGATGAAATCCATTCAGCGAAAAATGTAACCAAAACCCATACAAGCAACGTATCCACTTTTCAAAGCCCCCAATATGGACCGATTGGTATCGTGACCAAAAGGGGGGTACTCTTCCATCACCAGCCCACTTCCAATGAGTATTACCAGATCTGCGATATCTCAAAGAGGGTAACGCTCATTAAAGCATATGCCGGCATGGATTCGGGTCTCCTGATAGCCATAAAGGATCTTCAATACGACGGTGTGATCATTGAAGCACTTGGACAGGGAAATCTTCCTCCTGAAACGGTGAACGGCATTGAAGCACTCGTAGAAGCAAATATTCCCGTCGTATTGGTTTCAAGATGCTTCAACGGAATTGTTCAGGATATTTACGGGTACTCCGGTGGAGGAAAACAATTGAAGGAAAAAGGTGTTATTTTCTCCAATGGACTCAATGGGCAAAAAGCTAGAATTAAATTAATGGTTGCCCTTTCCCAGACGAGGGACATGAATGAATTAGAAATGATCTTTAAAAACTGAAAAAAATAAAGAGAAAGAGGTCCCTAATCAGGACCTCTTTCTTGGGATTAATCTTTACTTCTACCCGTAATGGATTCAGCAATCAGGCCACCGTGGTGACGGCCATTCTCAATAAATATTTCATTGGCATTATTCCCTGCTGCTATAACACCTGCAATATAAACTCCTTCCACATTCGTTTCCATTGTGTCCGGATTAAAAGCAGGACGTCCTGACGACCTGTCAATGTCTATGCCCATCCTTGTCAGGAAGCTGTGATCAGGGTGATAGCCCGTCATAGCAAAGACAAAGTCATTAACCACTTCTTTCTTCTCCCCATCGACGGTGTAAATAACCGAGTCATCCGTAATCTCTTCTACACATGCATTAAATTCCATGGTGACTTCGCCATTTCTCACCAGGGCATCAAAATTCGGGAGGATCCAGGGTTTTACGCTCTTGGAATATTCACTCCCCCGATATAACACCGTTACCCTTGCCCCCGCTTTATTTAATTCAAGCGCTGCGTCAACTGCCGAGTTTTTCCCTCCAACAACTGCCACATCAGTATCAAAAAATGGATGTGCTTCTTTGAAATAATGAAACACTTTTTCCAAATTTTCTCCGGGGATCTCCATATAATTGGGATGATCATAGTAACCCGTTGCGATGATAACAGCTTTGCATTCGTATTTCCCCTTGGAAGTTGAGACGGTAAAAGCTCCCTCATTTTTCTCAACTTCACGAACGGTTTCGAAGCGGTTGATTCTTAAGTCTTTGCGCTTAGCCACTTCACGATAATACACCAACGCCTGATTCCTTCTTGGCTTGTGGTCTTCAATGACAAATGGTACATCTCCGATTTCAAGTTTTTCACTTGATGAAAAAAACGTTTGATGAGTGGGATAGTGGTAGATCGCATTCACGATGTTTCCCTTTTCAATAATCAATGGATCGATCCCTTTTTCTTTCAAACTAATGGCAGCAGACAGTCCGCATGGGCCTCCGCCTACAATGATGCATTCTTCCTTTTTCAAATTCAGACACTCCTTCAATTCCTCTATCTGAATGGTCTTTTCCGTCCGTACGCTTCAGATTATAATAAAAGTACAATACATAATTATTATGGAATAGTTTTTCGTTCAGGTCAAAAAGGAACACTCGTTTCTTCCGGTCCCCTCACTTATATTATAGTTATTACGGTCGAAATGAATGTGATATGTAAAAAAGAATGGGATGCCCTGCACCCCATTCTCCTTTATATTTAAATCCACCCTCTGAATCGGCAGGCTTCAGCCATTTTCCTTACCCCTACCATATAAGCGGCAAGCCTCATATCCACTCTTCTTGTTTGTGCCGTTTCATAAACATTATTAAAAGAATTTACAAGGATTTTTTCGAGCTTTTCTTCCACTTCTTCTTCAGTCCAGTAATAGCCTTGATTGTTTTGAACCCATTCGAAATATGAAACCGTCACTCCACCTGACGAAGCTAATACATCAGGAACCAGAAGGATTCCCCTATCTGTCAAGATTTTCGTGGCTTCCAATGTCGTTGGACCATTAGCTGCCTCGACAACGATGCTCGCACGGATATTGTGGGCATTCTTGTCCGTAATCTGATTTTCAATGGCTGCCGGTACAAGAATGTCGCAATCAAGTTCCAGGAGTTCTTCATTGGTAATCGTATTATTAAATAGATTCGTGACCGTCCCGAAGCTGTCACGTCTGTCTAACAAGTAATCGATATCCAATCCCTCCTCGTCATGCAGGCCCCCATATGCATCAGAGATTCCAATCACCTTCGCGCCGGCTTCATGCATAAACTTGGCAAGGAAGCTTCCGGCATTCCCGAATCCTTGCACGACCACCCTTGCACCTTCCAGTTTGATTCCCTTTTTCTTTGCAGCTTCGTTGATGCAGATCGTCACTCCTTTGGCCGTTGCTGTTTCGCGGCCGTGAGATCCCCCGAGAACGAGTGGCTTCCCCGTGATAAACCCAGGAGAATTGTATTCATCAATCCGACTGTATTCATCCATCATCCAGGCCATGATTTGAGAGTTTGTGAATACATCCGGTGCAGGAATGTCTTTGGAGGGCCCGACAATCTGGCTGATGGCCCGGACATATCCACGGCTTAATCTTTCCAATTCCCTGAATGACATAACCCGTGGATCACAGATGATCCCGCCTTTACCTCCCCCATATGGTAGATCGACAATTCCGCATTTAAGGCTCATCCAGATCGAAAGCGCTTTAACTTCTTTTTCCGATACATTCGGATGAAAGCGTATCCCGCCCTTAGTCGGTCCGACCGCATCATTGTGTTGCGCGCGGTATCCCGTAAACACCTTTACTTTTCCATCGTCCATGCGGACAGGTATCTTAACCGTTAACATGCGTATAGGTTCTTTTAGTAATTCATAAACTTCTTCTGAGTATCCTAATTTATCAAGTGCAAGATGAATAACCGTTTGTGTAGATTTCAGTACATCATGTTGTTCTGATGCTTGGTGATTTTCTTTCCCCTTTTCGGCTACCATGTATGTAAACCTCCCAGTATCCTTCACTGTTTAGCGGAACCGTGCCCGCTTTCATGACATAGTATACACGTTTGATTTCCTCTTGCAAAGAAGGAAAATTAAATAAAGAATATTTTTTTGAAAACGCTGTCATAAAAGAAAAGCGGAGGCGGCTTGACCAGAGGCGACAAGCATAAGGCGAACCAGCCGAAAAGGCGCTTTTGCCTTTTTGGCTGGTTTGACTTATGACCTCGAGCCTCTAGCCGCCGGAGCTGGAAAAGAAAAGCGGAGGCGGCTTGACCAGAGGCGACAAGCATAAGGCGAACCAGCCGAAAAGGCGCTTTTTGCCTTTTTGGCTGGTTTGACTTATGACCTCGAGCCTCTAGCCGCCGGAGCTGGACACCAAGAAAAGCGGAAGGGGGCTCGCCCTGGGTCGACAAGCAGGATAAGGTTCGTGCAATAGTGAAAAGATCGAATACTGAAGAACGGTTGTTAAATTAATTAAAGGGTGGATTCAGTTCGTTCATCTCCCCCACCGATCTGCACGCACCCCATTAATCCCACTAAAAACGAAAAAAGCACTCTCAGGATCGCCTGAAAGTGCTAAAAAGGATACTCCTCAAAAACCTTGATGCTATTATATTAAAAAAGGGGGTAAAGATGCATTGCCTTAACCTGCGTGCAAGGTTAGAAATAATATAATATCTTGTCGATGGAATCCCTAGTCAGCACTGCATGGCCGTATTCCAACAGAATATATTTTGTAATCGTCGTTTGCAGACCATATTCGGCGCAAATTGCTTCCAGGATGAAGCTGTCTCCTTCAAGCAAATTCTCAATTAGGATATAGTATTTTTTTTCATAGAAATAAATACTGCATTGAAAAAGGGCATTGTTCACCTCTCCCATCTGCTTGATTCGTTTTAGAAGGGCAATTAAATCATCGAAATCATCGAAATAAACGAGCACATCGTGATCATTCATGGATTTCATCAATTCGGTGCTTTCTTCCCAGTCAGAAAAATCATCTTCTGATTCTAATGTAAGAATCATACAGATTTCATGGTCATCGAATGATTCGATTTCCACTGTGATCTCCATTTGGGTTTCAATGCCGAATTTCCCTTGAACTTCATCTAACATGTCTTCAAACAGATCATGCCACATGTAGGAATCTTTCCATTGGTCTTGTTCAAACAAGCCTTTTTGTTCCAATTCCTCTACACTAATGGAAAATTTTATTTTATTGTCCGAAATTCTCTCGAGCTTCATCTTCGTACCCCCTAGAGTGTGACGATTTATCATCATACTATGTAAGGGGCTGAAAACAGTGCATATTCCACTTATAATTTACTTTTGAGCCATTGTTCCCACTGGGATTTGGATTGTCCTACGATGTGTTCAACAAACTCTTTTTTTAAGTCTTTCGGAAGATGGTCTACAGCGAATCCCCCCATACCGATGACCAGATCACTCCGCTCATTTTTTAATGAAGTGACCAGAGATAGAAGATTGTCTACATTTTCAAGCAGGGTGCAGGAGAAGAATAGAAACTTTGGGTTCACTTCGTCCAGCACGATGTCTATATCGTTTTCTTTAATGCTTGATCCCAGATAGATGACTTCAAACCCTTTTCTCCTGACGAAAAGGGTGAAGATTAACAACCCCAATTCATGCCATTCCCCCGGTCCACAGACCGCGACTACTTTAGGTAAGATGCCGTTATGCGGGAAAGAGTGCATGATGATACCGATTCTGGACCTGAGAATAGATGTTGCAAAATGCTCATGAGCCGTCGTGATTTCACCTTTTTCCCATAGATCACCGATTCTGACGAGGAGGCTTCCGAGAATGTCAATGACGACTTTATCTATTGTATATACAGAAAAAGACTGATTGATCAAATCGTGGGCTTTCGTTTCATCAAAACTTAATAATGCCTTTAACAAGTCATCAGAAATCGTTTGAGTGCGATCTTTTTGATCAGAGGTAGTAATCTCATTTTCTTCAAGCTCCTGTTTATCCAGTAAAGCTACGGCCTGGCTGATGGTAAAACCCTGATCAACCTTTTCAACGAGCCATTTCAATATATTTAGATGCTGTTCCGTATAAAGGCGGTGACCCGATTCATTACGGACTGGGGCAATGATCTGATACCTTCTCTCCCATGCCCTCAAAGTACCCGGTTGAATACCTAAAATGGTAGACACAGCTTTTATATTATATTTTCCTTCTAACTTTTTTTCATTGCTCATCAATAGTCCCCCAAGTATTTCTCTTCTTATTAGAAATTATAATCGAGAAACCTCTTTGTGTAAAATTTGTATAGGTAATGAATAACAAATGTTCATTTATTATTTTTGATTATTAACAAGTGTGTTTCCGCCGGTGCACCCAAACGCAGGGGAATGGCGGTGGTCCCGTAACCGTTGCTCACTAATAAGGTGGTCTCCGGGAGATTATCAAGTCTCCCTTTTTTATACAATCCCCATCCGAACAGTCGAATCTGGCCTCCATGTGTATGACCGCTTATCATAAGATCGATTCCGTCTTCCTTACGTACCTGATTCAAAAGCCTTGGATCATGACTGATTAATACATTGAATTCATCTGGGGATACCTGATCAAGGGCGAGTGGATAATTTGCCCGTTGAGTACTTGCATCATCTACCCCTATCAAGTTCATCACACCGTTATGCAGGGGAACCTTGACTGAAGTATTAACGATTTCAATGATTCCCTTTTCATTAAATATTTTCTTTAGCCTTGTGGAATTGACTTCATAATCATTATTTCCCCATACGAAGTATACCTTCCCTACTGACTGTAGCTTATCCAGATTCCCCTCTACCCTTGAAAAGGGGACTCCCTTTTCCAAAAGATCCCCGCCGATGATGACAAAATCCGTTCTCCCCTTCACTTCTTCAATAATTTCATCCGAAATTTCACGGTTATGTATATCTGATATAAAAAAAATCGAGACAGGCTGCATATCGTCCGGCAACCCCGGAAGCTTAACCTCTTCAATTTTTACCACGTTTCGACGGGCTTCATACAACATAATTAAGAGGAGAATGACTCCCCCTGCCATTAAAATGATACATAATTCAAGCATTGTGGCCTCCTTGACGGCGAAAATCTATTGAAATAATACCATAAAAAAGGGCTGAACAGGAAAAAATCATCGTTTGCCAGCCCCCGTAAACGCTCAATGCGTAAATCAGTCCGATATGAAATGGGATAATCATCAATTCTCTATGTAGCCTTCCATTCCATAATTGTATGACGGAATGAATTTCAGCTTTCAAGACATTCCCCTGTACCAAAAGGCCGATCATCAGGGCGATGGAAGCAGCGAAAAACTGAATCGGGTTAAGCACCATCTCAACGATGAACTCTGATTCAGTCAAGCGTTCTGTCACAGGAAACCATGTAATGAATAGATACCCGAATACAAACGAGATGATCAGTTTCACAAAAAGATTGATCAAAAAAATCCCTCCCATAAATCTTATGAGAAGGATTTTTTTTCATACAGGATTTTCTTCACTTATTGGTCTTCGTGGATATCGAGGATGCGGAATCCTGATTTCTCGAGTTTATTAAGGAATTTCTCCATATTGTCCTTCTTTTCCACTTTAAGAACAATGCGTCGAAGTAATTTATCAGTTTCATCAAAGGTCACAAGGGAAATGACCGATTCAGAGTATTGCTGAATGATGTCGCCCAGGCGAGCGATCCGTCCTTCGGTTTCTACGGAAGAGAAGGCGATGCGCACTCCTTTTTGATCCATTCCGAATGCACTTCTAAATTGATCCAGAACATCGAATCGGGTAATGAGACCAAGGAATAAATGGTTGTCACCGACCACAGGGAGGATCGGTGAATCCTTTAATTCTATTAATGCATTTTCAAATACATCCTTGTCTGTAATGTATTTGTCCGAATTTGTGATAATATCCCGTGCTTTTTTCTCCTTGAGAAAGGCTTCCTTTTCCATACCTGATTGAAAGAAGGCCTGATAAATATTGTACCGGGTCGCCACACCTTTAAACTGATCATTTAAAAGGACCGGAACCCCGTCAATTTTATGATGCTCAAGAACCGTCAGCGTCTTTTCCAGGGAATCATTTTCGTCTACCACATAGCATTTGTGTTTTGGTATCATCGCATTTTTAACAAACATTTGACCACCTCATCATTTATATCCTACCCCTTATGTATTCAACATTTCCAGCGTATTATCCTGCATCATTATGAATTAAAATAAATTAACATGTTCCCCAACCCCCGTTCATATGTTGTTACGAAGGATTTTGTTTAAAGGAGGCATGATCATGCAGGAATATTATAAAGCATATTATCCGTATGTAAGTCCATTCGATCCGTGTAAACCGATTACACGAAAGGTATATTCGACTCCACCTAACCTTTACCTCGGGTTCCAGCCACCGAACTTAGAACAATATTCCCCGAAGGAAGCCCTGCAAAAAGGGACCCTTTGGAAAGTGTTTTATGACCCTTACTACAGTCCCTATGAAAAAACGAAGGGAGAGTAACCCAATATGAAACAGCTTCCTCCCCATTACTACGAGGTGCTAGAAGAATTGCAGGCCGTCGACTTTGTCATCGTGGACCTCACACTTTATCTGGATACACATCCGGAAGATTACGAAGCGATTTCCCAATACAATATGTATATAAAGACGAGAAAACAGATAAAAAAGAAATTCGAAAAAGAATTTGGCCCCCTGACCCATTATGGGTACAGCTACTCCAATTATCCTTGGGATTGGAAGGATGCGCCTTGGCCATGGCAGGTTTAATGAACTAGAGGAGGTTCGGGACTATGTGGGTTTATGAAAAGAAGCTTCAATACCCTGTCAGGGTAAGTACTTGCAATCCTAAATTGGCAAAATTTCTAATCGAACAGTATGGAGGGGCAGATGGAGAGCTTGCCGCTGCTCTCAGGTATCTCAACCAACGCTATTCAATCCCTGATAAGGTGATTGGATTATTAACAGATATCGGAACAGAAGAATTTGCTCATCTGGAAATGATTGCAACGATGGTTTATAAATTAATCAAAGATGCCACACCTGAGCAGATGAAAGAAGCGGGACTTGATCCCCATTATGTTAATCATGATGGAGCCATTTTTTATCAGAATGCGGCAGGCGTTCCGTTTACCACCGCTTATATTGCGGCTAAAGGCGATCCCATCGCAGATTTATATGAAGACATCGCCGCAGAGGAGAAAGCAAGGGCTACGTATCAGTGGATCATCAATATGAGTGATGATCCGGATCTGAATGACGGACTGCGCTTTTTAAGGGAGAGGGAGATCATCCATTCCCAGCGTTTCAGGGAAGCTGTTGAAATACTTAAGGAAGAAAGAGATAAAAAGATTTTCTTTTGATTCATCGATTTTTTTGGCTCATGACAAATGTGATGGGCCAGACCCTTTACACTTCCTCCCCCTGTATTCAAGGTCCGCTTACTTGCTCCCATGAAACAGATTAATGTCCCATTCTTTTTTCAATTTATCATATACATGATGCCTTTTTTTCCATGCTTCCTCCTTCCATAAATCTTTAC
The DNA here is from genome assembly GCF_017303375.1 of Bacillus sp. NTK074B. GTDB lineage: Bacteria > Bacillota > Bacilli > Bacillales > Bacillaceae_B > Rossellomorea. The sequence continues at coordinate 244,918 of NZ_JAFKOH010000001.1, forward strand.
TGCGATCGATGACTTCACATCTTAAATCATGAAATTCTTTTTCCTTTTTTTCCTTTTTTTCAAATAATATTTTGGTTGCACCAAATAGGACAACCAGTATAAGTGTCATGATCAGGTGCAACGAATTCGAGACAAAGACGGAAAACATTGCGGCAAACGAATTAGAGTAGGGACTCAGTACAAATTTCGTCATATAATACAGAAAAAAGAATGATGCAAATAATGTTCCCCACAAAGTGTAGAGATGCTCCTTCTTCGCTTTATCGAATTTTCGTTTTTTATCAATCAGGTTATGTAACATCTGTTCCGTCGCTTGATCCGTCCACTCACCAAACTCCTTGTCTGAACGCTCCATCCCTATCCTCCCCTTTCCTCCCTATAGTGTATGAGCTTGTCCGTAAAGATAGAATCAGCTCATAAAAAAAGGCCCTCTTAAAGAGGATCCTCCATTCACCTGCTATCACCCAAATAGCTGATTCTCACTGCGGGAGTCGCACACTTCCCTGAATTCTTTAAGAAGTCCATCAAATATAACATCCCAGGATTGCTTTTCTGCCATTTGTAATGCTTTTCGTTTCATGTACGTAAAACGGTCTTCATTCAACATTTCGATAATATGATGGATGAACGACTGATACCGGTGAGCTTCTGCTATTCTACCAGTCTGGTTGTGCTCCACGATGTTCGTCACCCCCCCCTTATCGGCCACTATCGCCGGCAAGCCAGATGCAAAGGCTTCCAATATGACATTACCGAAAGTCTCTGAAGCAGAAGGGAAGACAAATAAATCGGATGAAGCATACATTTCCGCTAATTCATCCCCTGTGGCATAGCCTGTGAAGATGACATCTTCCTCTCTTGTCTTTTCCATCAGTTCTTTCTTCATGGGCCCATCTCCTACGATAAGCCATTGAACCTGATCCTTCACTTCCTGGGGAAGGTATTTTATCGTTTTCTCCAAAGTGTCTAAATCTTTCTCAGGAGCCAATCTCCCTACATATAACAGGATATATTTCTTTTCAATCTTATATTTTTTCCTTAAAGAATCATTTCGCTTCTCCGGTGTATAGGCAGAACAATCGACCCCCCTGCCCCATATTGACAAATCAGTAAAGCCTTGATCTGCAAGATGCTGCTTCGTTTCTTGTGAAGGCACAAAAATTCGATCAGCTTGTGAATAGAACCACTTCATATATTTCCAAAGCAACGGTGAAGCCCACATCATCCTGTAATAATTCAAGTACATGTCAAAATGGGTGTGATAGGAGGCGACCAAGGGGATCTCCATTTTCTTTGCTCCGCGTATCCCGTAAAGCCCCATTGTAAGAGGGGTTGTGACATGAATCAGAGATGGGGAAAAATCTTTCAGCTGTTTTACGATGGTCTTTGGATTTGCAATGGCGGTCCTGCATTCAGGATAGAGAAAAAAGGGAAAGCTCGTGAATGAGTGTACATTGGGATACGATGGTTTATGATCCTGAAGATCCGGAACAAATACTTTGTATTCAATCCTTCTTTTCTCATAATGATCCGTCAATCTTTTTAATGTCCTTGCCACTCCGTTTACTTGAGGATGATACGTATCAGAAAAAAGGGCCACTCTCATGTACAACTCCCCCTTTATATGGCGTTGAATTTAGCACATTCATATCGTCATCTAATAAAACAGCATCACAAACATAGTCGTTGCGCATGCAAGGAATGCCCCTGCTAATACATCTGAGGGGTAGTGCACCCCAAGGACGACTCGTGAATACCCTACAAGCCAGCTTAAAGGAAATAGAACAAGCATGGTAATCGGATAATGGATCATAAACGGGATCGTGAGTGAAAAAATGGCCGTGGAATGACCAGACGGAAAAGAGTGATCTTTGAATTCATATCCGTGAATGACTGCATCTGGTAAGGTCATATATGGACGAATTCGTTTAACTCCTTTTTTCACAAAGGTCATCAGGATATGACTTACGACAAGGGAGGTCATCGCAATGAAGACCGTATGCTTGATCCCTGTATAATACTGACAAAGGATAAACAGGATGAGGATGGTACTTATTGTGAGCCTGGCTCCCCCCAGATGTGTCACATACCCAAATAATGATCGATACAGTTCTTTACTAGCATTGATTCTGTAAAATAACTTATCATCGGCCTGCCGAAAGCGCGTCAACATTCTGTCCACCATATCAACTCCTCTTTCCTGTACTAATACTGTCATCTTTAGTATATTTTCAATTTGTATTCCCTCTCTTAATGGAATGTAAATTTTATAGAAAGATGTTGCAAAGAAATGTAAATAAAAAACCCCCACCCCAAATACAAGGGGATGGAGGCTATTAGTGATCTAACGGAATTTCCAACACTTGTCCTGTCTGAATTTCATTGTCCTGAATCTTATTCCATTCTTTGATGCGGTCGACGCCTGATGGTGAATTGTAGTAATTCATTGCAATTCGAAAGAGTGTTTCCTGAGGTTTAACCGTGTGGTATACAATCTTGACCTCTGGTTGTTCTTTTATCTCTTCTTTTGGTTCTTCTTTTGGCTCTTTTTTAACATTTTCTTTAGCTTTTGGAGGTGAAGCCGGTTGATTTGTGCCGTTAGCAGTATCGGATTTTTCTGTTGATTCTTTCAGGTCCGTTTTATCAGACGTCCCCTCTTCTTTAGTATTCACAACTTCTTCACTCTCTTCTTGATTGCTATCAGATTGATCATATCTGACTTCAACCACATCATCTGCATCTTCTGACAAGACGACTAGTGGACCATTTCTGTTATCAAAAAAAGAGTATATGCTAAATACAGTCAGTGGCATAAAAATAAAAAACAAGAGCAGCATGCTGATCAATGGATGTTTCATTTTCCAAGTTTTCTTTATTTGTTTCTCTCTATGGAGCTCACTTCTCGGGGGAAGGGGCTCCCTTTTTTTGACTGGTCGTTCTTCAGGGACTTTTTCAATTCTTTTTTTCAGTTTCGCTGCCTGATCTCTATATGGGTCTTTACTCATGAGACATCCCTTCTTTACTTCTTTGTCTTCCATTCTTACGCATATGCAATCCCAGTAAAAAATCAATGACAAAGTGCATGATGATTGTAACCAATACATTCTCTGTGATTTCGTAAATGAAACCGATCCAAAAGCTTAGGAGTACAATATTGATGATAAGAAACCAGTGAGCCCAATACCTGAAATGTATAAGAGCGAAAATGATGCTTGAAATGATCAGACCAAAATGATATTGGAGCACACCCCTGAATAATATCTCTTCACTCACACTAATGAAAAAAGCTAAAAGGGCAATCTCTCCCATACTTCTATTCGTGAAGATTTGGGCGTTCACCCCACCATCATCATAATATTTCGCAGGTAACACCTTCATTAGAAAGATATCAATCAAGACAATCAGTAAGCCACTTGACATCCCCACCGTTAAGATGTTCCAGGAAATGTGGAATTGCCCCCAGAAACCCGACTCTGAGTCAAATAAAAATATACCTAAAACGCATGCAATCGTTAATAGTAAAAATTGAGTAAAATACAAATGGAAGGTTAATTGCTTCTTTGTAAGTTGTTGAATGATTTCCCCTTGTTTCTGCATCGGTACCACTTATCCTAATAGTAATTTTTCTAACCTTTTTTTCCAATTGGCAGGTTCCTGATCTGGTGAATCCCCCGTGAAATATTCAACCTTAAACTCATTGGGTGAATATCCGCATACATCACAGCAGAATGGATTCTCCTCCACATGTCTTTCATTGAAATAATGGAGGAGCTTCTGTCTTCTGCATGTCCCACCCTTCAGCCAGTGGACCATGGTGTTAAGTTTCTCCTTTTTGTATTGTAAACGATTGTTCCGTATTTGTTTCACTTTATCTAGTAATCTATCTTGGTTAAGACTTCGGCCCCCGGTCAGCTCTTCTGTATAATAAGTTAGAAACCGGTACTGCACATCGGTCAATTGCAGCTGATCGATTAAGTCTTTTGTACGTCCCTTGGTCCATCCTTCAATGAAACCATGAATTTGATCATTCTCAGGTAACTCGCTTTGAATGAGCTGCAATGGCAGAGAGAAATCCTGTTCAGAGTAAAGAACGACAGACACACTATTCTTGCCATCACGGCCTGCCCTCCCAATTTCCTGTAGAAATGCTTCTATGCTTGATGGGAAATGAAAGTGAATCACAAACCGGATATCTTCTTTATTTACCCCCATCCCAAAAGCAGAGGTAGCACATATCATTCTCAGCTTCCCCGAAAGGAATTGTTGCTGAATAAGGATCCGTTCCTCTTGTTCCATGCCCCCATGATAGTGGGCAACACCTGACACTCCGTTCTCGGACAGCCAGAGTGCAACATCTTCAGCCATTCGTTTACTCGAGAAGTAGACAATCCCCGGACCACCCCAGGCTAACACATATTCCAACAGGCTATTCAATTTGTCGCTTTGACCGGATACCTTCTGGACAAATAATCCAATGTTTTCACGATCGACTGAATAGACCATTTCAACTGCATGCACCATTTGAAGGACTTCTTGAATATCTTCCCTGACTTCCTCCGTAGCCGTCGCCGTCAATGCCAGGGTGGTAGGATTCCCGATCTTTTCTTTCAGCTCACCAAGTTTAAGATAATCGGGCCTGAAATCAGGTCCCCATTGGGATATGCAATGAGCTTCATCAATTACGTATAGTTCAATGTTTAATGTCATGAGGGAAGGTATCACACTCGTGTTCATCAACATCTCAGGAGAAATGAAAATGAACTTATATCTGTGCAACTGTTCCAATGCTGCTTTTCTTTCAGCAAATGGCAGGAACGAGTTCAGTGCGATGACCCGCTTCTCCCCCCTCACTTTCATCTGTTCCACTTGATCCTGCATCAAGGAGAGTAATGGAGAGATAATTAATACATGCCCCTCCATCAGGTAGCCTGGCAATTGATAACACAAAGACTTTCCTGTGCCCGTTGGAAGCATAGCTACCGTATCGCGTTGATTTAATACGGAACGGATGATATCTTCCTGCCCTTCTCTAAAAGAAGAATAACCAAATCTTTTTTTAAGTTCTAGTTGTAGATTCACGTGTCTCACCTGCCTTCGCAATCGCCACCCGGATTTGAAAATAGGTCAATTGAGGGAGCTTTTCTTTAATGGACTTCAGTCTTTTTGTTTTTTCTTTTTTCATCACATCCAGGACTTTAACATAATCTTCCCGGGTAATGAATGGGTCTATGACCAACTCTTCTTGTGTAAGGATCAATTCGATGACATGATCCTCTATGGTGTTCTGCTTCAATTTTCGAATTCGCGAAATTTCTTCAAGGGAATGTCCCCTTTTATACAAATCGTAGGTCTTACTCGTTGATATCGTCAGGTTTTGTCCAGAATCATTTTTTAAACTGATGGAATATAATAAAGGGTATTTTGATGGGTCACTTTCTATTTCCGCCAGCATACGATGAAGCAGGTTAAGGAATTTAAAGCGAAATTCTTCTTTATCCATTTCCAGCATGTCTGCCACCTGCAATTCAGTCCACCCGTAGTCTTTATATCCCGTCAGACGGTATACTAATATGGATGGATCACTCTCTTGGCTATTCAGGATGATTGAGAGCTCGTTAAAAAGTACACTTGAAAGATTATCTTTATTAGGATTGGTCCTGATACAATTCTTGACCCACTCCTGGATTATCCTGTTCCGCTGAACAGGGAAATAAACGGTTTCAAGCCTCTTTCCATTGGAGAGTACTTGTACAAGAAGGCTTAGTCTCATCCAAAACAGGCGGGTTTGATCACCATAGAGGAGCCCGTTCATATCCGAAGGAAATTGATCAGCCTGAAAATGTTCTCTTACGTCTTTTAACCCTTTTTCTGTCACGGAGGCATTATCACTCTCCCCAAGAGTAATACACCCGGCGTTCTCAAGCTCCTTTACCTTCTGATTGAAATATGATCGTTTCAACTTTGGCAGCGATAGAAAAAATGGCTGTAGATGAAAGATATGTGCATCCTGAATGGATTGGGAAGACTTCTTCCCTTTTACGATATGGTACACAGAGTAAATCGAGCGTTCCCCATTGATTTGCATAAAACAATATAGAATCACATAATTAAGATAGGTCAATTCTCTACTCCTTAATATGTAGGTTATTGTCAAATATTGTACCATGAATTTGGCTTTTCACCATGTTTTGTTTTTCTTATATAGGATAAAAATAAAAAGAGAGCACCTAACTATTGAAAAGTCGTTCAATCCTCTATAAAATAAACATTAAGTGATTTTCACAAATTGACATTGTGTATAATGATGAATTATATAGAATTATTTTTTCGGGAGGTTTTTTCTTTGCCAAAATATACGATCGTTGACAAGGATACATGCATTGCATGTGGAGCATGTGGGGCTGCCGCTCCAGATATTTACGACTATGATGATGAAGGTATTGCATTTGTAACATTAGATGATAACCAGGGAACCGTCGAAGTTCCTGACGTATTGGAAGATGATATGGTTGATGCATTCGAAGGCTGTCCGACAGATTCCATTAAAATATCTGAAGAACCATTCGATGGAGATGCCCTTAAATTTGAATAGTAGGGATGGAGGCTAAGGAGGAATAATTCCCTTAGCCTTTTCTATTGTCGATCTACTTATCCACATATGAAAAACCCCTCAAGAAAAGTTGAGGGGTTCTTTTTATTTGATCACTATGCCGCTTTGTTGAAGGCTACTTGTCTTGACAACCAGCCTTGAAGGCGGACGAACAGTAAAGTAAATACGGTTGCTACCAATATTCCTTTAAGGATATTAAATGGAACGATTCCTGTAATGATGATTTCAGCAGGCAACTCGAAATTCATGAAGTATTTATAAGCAGGAAGGAATACAAAGTAATTTAAAATCCCCATGCTTAGGCTCATTACGACTGTTCCTGTAATTAATCCAGTCAACAAGCCTTTTTTTGATTGAAAACGTGAATAGATATAATATGTTGGAAGAATCAGAAGCACTCCCGCTAAAAAGTTAGCTGCATGACCAATAGGTACACCTGTATCGCTTCCAGTCATAACGTAATCAATCACGTTTTTAAACAGTTCCACCAATATTCCAGCAAGCGGTCCTAATGTAACCGTTGCAATTAAAGCAGGTACATCACTGAAATCGACCATTAAGAATTTTGGAAATGGTGGTATTGGGAAGTTGAACAACATTAACACATACGAAATGGCACTAAGCATACCAACTGTGACAAACATTCGTGTATTCATTTTCTTCATAACTCTCTCTCCTTTAGGAGATTCATCTCATTTCGAAGATGGTTCCGACCAAAAGGTAGCATTAAAAAACTCCTAGATACTTGTATCTAAGAGAATGAAAGGCATACCCTAATAAACGTTCAGCTTCCCATTTCTAAACGTTCTGGCATAAACCTTCATCTTCTCCCATCCAGACTATACTGTCGGCTTTGGAATCACACCAAATCCTGCCCCTGAAGGCTCGCGGGCTTAGAAACAATTGTTTCATCACCGCCGGTAGGGAATTTCACCCTGCCCCGAAGACGAATCTTTATTTTTTTGTACATTTACATTATACATAATGTGAAGGAGAATGTGAAGATAAAAAGCTCGAATTCGAACTATATCAAAATATCATATGCCTAAATAGGCTGCGGAAGGGTCATTGTACCTTTAGAACTTGTCGAGGATAAATGGCTGACTGCAAATCCAGACCGTTCTTATGGACAAGATCATCTAAATCGATTCCCTGAGCCAGAGAGATGGAAGATAATGTGTCACCCTTCTTTACGACGTACCGATCATTCCTATGAATTGTCGGGATCTTCAAGATCTGACTGATGACAAGATCGGTGTTGTTTAATGCGTTCTGTGACATGATCTCTTCAATCGACACGGCGTACTTCTGAGATATCCCCCAAAGGGTCTCTCCTTTTTGAACGGTATGTGTCAAAGTATGTACATCTTCATTCAGATTTCCTTCAGGAGTACCCGCTACATCCACTGTCTGAAAAGGATCTTTTTCTTTTGCAAATACAAGTTGCCCGACTTCACCGTTTCCAAAGACACGATAGGGATCGATGGCATTTTCCTTATTGATTGTCCACTCCCCTTTATGAACTTCAAAATGGAGATGGGCACCGGTCGATCTTCCGGTATTCCCCAGGGTGCCAAGCTGTGCTCCTTGTACAACTTCCTGATTCTCGTCCACCAATCTGCTCTCAAGGTGGGCATAGACTGTTTCATATCCGTTTTCATGTCTGATAAATACCACATGACCATAGCTATTAGAAAGATAGGATTTACTCACTATCCCTTTTGCTACAGAATAAACGGGTGATCCTGCCTCTCCTCCAATATCCATACCCTTGTGCGTACCACCTCTTGTACCAAATGAATCTGTGATCATCCCTTCCACGGGAAAAATCCATATTCCGGTGTCCTTTGCCACTTCATCACCCTCCGCTTTAGCATTATTACCGGTAATGAACATCACGCTTACACAAATTCCCAATACAAAAACGATGAATAGCCTTCTTGCATAATCAAAAATCATGCTTGTCCTCCTTAAAAATTTTGACTGGCTCATCTTCGATTTCTATGTATTACACCAGTCTAACCTTTTAGTACTCATTACATGCACATATGGCTGCCAAATGACAAAACATACAATTCATTTTCCTTCGGGTAGTATGGCTAAGTATGTGTTAAATATTCCTTTCTGCTATGTGTAAAATAAGAAGGACCAGAAGCGGATAGTTATCCGCTTCTGGTCCTTCTTCCTTTAATTATCTATGTTTTTTTTATTTGGGCTGATCGGGGTCTCTATAGGTCCATCAAAGTTGAAACCGTTCCAGTTAACCTGTTTGACATTCCCAAACTGTGCCCTGTCAAACCCGGAGCTCCTGCACGTTAATAATATCCCTTCAATCATTTCCAATGCGGATTGTTCCTCCAATGTGTCCAAATCCAATTCATTCAAGAAGCTGATTGTCGCCCATCCATCTCCTTCAGTCACACTGAAATTGATATCTTTTGGAATGACACTCTGAAGAAGGCCAGTTTCTTCATTTTTCATTGCTTCCATGGACGCCTTGATGTCACCCCTGTTGATATTATCCGGTACAAGAAAGCGCTCCCTGCCATTTGGTGAATACGCATAGTAAGCCGTATGGGTTTCTTCATTCAAATCGATCTTTGAGAACTCACCAGCGGTACTGAATTGAGGGACAGCACCGTCGGAATTCTTCAAAGTGATTTCCTCTATCCCCTTATGCTGGAATGAATACTGAAGAGAATGATAAAATGCATATTCCACAGCACTGCTGCCGCTGTATGGGTGATCAGCATCCAGAGTGAAAACGACTTTGTTGTTATCCATAGTGAACTTACCATCTAATGGAAGGTAGTCCTCAAGTCCCCAATCTGTTTCAGGCAGCTTTTCCGCAATTTGCTCATGACGGGTTAACCAGTCTTCTTCAGGTTCCTCTACAATGGAGACGGGTATCGGTACCGCATCTGGAGAAACCAGTCCAAAGGAGTAAAACTCCTTTCCCTTAAGGTCTTCTTCATAGAGTGAAAGCCTTTCTTCAGGTTCTTTTAAGCTCTCTGACATCATTACTTCGCTGTTTTCCTTTTGATCATCTTTGGTTATAGCTATTTTCTTATCTTCACTAGATTCAGGAGAGATCTCTGTTTCCTTCTTTTGTGGAGCCATTTCGATTTTGTTTTCTGAACTACCCGAAGAATCCGCTATTTTCGATTCGGACTTCTCCATGCTCGTTTCAGTGAGTTGATTTAGAACGGTTGGTGCCAAGAGGACCATAATAAATATGGCGGCACATGCAGCAACTGCAGGTATGAACCGTTTAAATGAAGATTGACTCTTCTTCTTTTGTCGTACTATTCGGGCATGAATAGATTGAGATGTTCGATCATCTTTGATTTGGGGAAGCTTTCTGACAAGCTCCTCAATATCACGATCTTTCCATTCTGACTGGTTCAAAGTCTCTTTCCTCCTTTGGGAGTCGTTGATTCATTTCACTTCGTAACCACTTGATGGCCCTATGTTGGGTTGTCTTCACTTTGCTTTCCGACCATCCGAGCACCTCAGAAGTTTCGATGATGGAAAGTTCCTGTAAGTACCGCATAATGATGACCATCCGGAAATCTGTTGAGCAAAGCTTTAAGCACTCGTACAGAACTTGGACTTCCTCATTGGAAACAGTAATTTCTTCAGGAAGAGCCCCATTGTCTGTCACTTCGTTTCGACTCCAATCAAATTTATCGAGAATACGGTTTTTCCAGTATCTCTGCTTTCTGAAATGATCAATGGCCACATTTTTCGCAATGGAAAAAAGCCAGGTTTTCTCGGAACTTTTCCCTTCAAAATTCTTATGGGATTTAAGCACCCGAATATAAACTTCCTGAACTAAGTCTTCAGCCTGCTGTTTATTCTGTACCATGTATATGAGGAACTGAAATACATCCTGATGATAGCTAGAGTATAATCTCTCGAAAACGGAGTCCACTTAATTCCCTCCCCGTCAATTTATTAGTCGTTCCCTATGTAAAAAAGTTACACACTATCAATATAGTGTTTTTTGGTTGAAAAGGAAAGACCTATATGAATCGGGCTACAGCATAAAAAAACCAACAGGGAAGGGAACCCTGCTGGCTTATAAATTTTACCACTAAAATAAGGATAATTTTGCAAATATAAAGAATGTTTCCCATGTAACAAGAAAAATCGCCATTTTTCTAAAGAGATCATCGATTCTTGACTAAACGGGAAGAAAGAAGGTGAAAGCTGTCCCTTGATCCACTTTGCTTTGAACCTGAATATGACCTTTATGGGCTTCTATGATATTCTTTGCGATCGCAAGTCCTAGACCCGTCCCGGACTTTCCTCTCGTTCTTGCCTTGTCAGCCTTATAGAAACGTTCAAAGACAAAAGGAAGATCCTCTTCAGGTATTCCGGAACCCGTGTCTCTTACATGGAACAAGTATCCCCCTTTCTTTTCGGTCAGGGAAACCGTCACTTCCCCTCCTGTCGGTGTATGCCTCAACGCGTTATCGATGAGATTGGTTAATACTTGTTCAATTCGATCCGGGTCCATATAGATTTCTTTCTTGATTTCCACATTACTTTCAAAATAGATGGATACCTTCTTTTCCTTGGCCAACCCGATAAACTTGTTTGTCACTCTTTCTGTGAAAGGCATGACCGCTATCACATCTTTGTTTAAAGTGATATGTCCCGCTTCCATTCGGGCAAGATCAAGGAGATCATTCACAAGCCTCCCCATACGGAGAGATTCATCATAAATGATCCTGGCAATTTCCTTCTTTTCTTCTTCCGAGCCTGCAATGTCATCCACAATCGCTTCACTATACCCTTGCAGCATGGAGATAGGTGTGCGAAGTTCATGGGAAACGTTTGCGATAAAGTCCTTGCGGAGCTTATCCAATCTCCGTTCCTCTGTCATATCACGGACCACCGCCACGGCTCCCCTGATGGTATTGTTATTATACAGGGGACTCACGATCACCACATAGGAACGGCCCTGCAGACTCAGTTCACCTGTTTGTTCCATTTCAGTTACGACCACACTCTGCAATAATTCTCTAACTGTCGTCGGAATCGCCTCTTCGCTCTCTTCACTTTGCTCATAATACCAGTGTTGCAGAAACCGGTCTGCAGGAGGATTGGTGATCAGGATGGTGCCGTCTCGATTAAAGGTGATGACCCCATCAGCCATACTGCTCAGAATGGACGATAGCTGCTCTTTTTCCTGACTTAGCGCATTGATGTGAAACTTCAATTGCCTCCCCATCTGATTGAAACCTGTGGCAAGCTCTCCGATTTCATCCTTCGTCAGGATCGGGACCTTGGTATCGAATTTCCCTTTAGCCACCTCAAATGCCGCTTCTCTCATTTTCCTCAGGGGGGCAGTGATACGGGTAGAGAGAAAGAATGCGAAGATGGTTGTAAGGATGATGGCGATGCCTGCTGCAAGTAGGATCAGCTTCGTCGTCTGTCTGGTCGTGTCTTTGATTACACCAAGCGACTGATAGAGATAAACAGCCCCGTCTTTCCCGTTAATATGGAGAGGAGTACCGACAATGATGACATTCTCGTACCGATTGGAGGATTCCTTAGACAGTTCAACCTCTTTTTTTAAAGTGATTTCCTTTGCTTTGACAGATTGAAGTTCGCTATCCTTCGATATATAATCATGGATTTTCTTCTGAAAGGCAGTCGAATCCTGTGAATATAGAGATTCATTTTGATCCAATGATATGATGATATTCACGGGTTCGTCGATGATTTCTTTTCCCAATTCCATCCCAAGGGTCAGATCATTATGATTTTCAATGACCCTCGCCACCTTTTCCGCTGTGTGGGTTAGTTCTTTCTCTACCACATCGACATGATAATTCTGAAAGAATTCCAGTAATAAAATGGTCAGTATGAACAACACAAATGAAACCAAAAGCAGGATGGTGAGCCACAGTTTCCCTACTACACTACGCCAGAGCCTCATTCATTTGTTACCTCGAATTTATAGCCCACTCCCCAAACGGTCACGATCATTTTTGCTGCCATTTCAGAGACTTTATTCAACTTTTCCCTTAATCGTTTTACATGGGTGTCGACCGTTCTGAGATCGCCGAAGAATTCGTAGTGCCACACTTCCTTCAGGAGATGCTCACGATCGAATACTTTATCCGGTGCTTTCGCAAGAAAATATAGAAGCTCATATTCTTTAGGTGTCAAGTTAACATCCATCCCATCTGCCGTTACACGGTGGGCGTCATTATCAATTGTCAGATGCGGGTAGACAATGAGATCCTTAGCCTTTGTATCACTTTGGATAAAGCTGGATTTCGTAGACCTTCGTAATAATGCTTTCACCCTCAGCACCACTTCCCGTGGAGAAAAAGGTTTCACGATATAGTCATCGGTCCCGACTTCAAACCCTTGTACTCTATTCACTTCCTCCCCCTTGGCAGTAAGCATGATGACAGGGGTTGCCTTACTTTCACGAAGATGCTGACACATTTCGATCCCGTCCATGCCAGGCATCATGATATCCAAGAGAATGCAATCGTAATTTTGCTCAAGAGCCATTTCCAACGCCTTTTCTCCATTTTCTGCTTCATCGATTTCATAGTTTTCTCTTTCCAGATACATTTTTAACAGTCTGCGGATACGATCTTCATCATCCACAACTAAGATTCGAATGTTTTCGTCCATGGGTTTCATCCCCCTTTGTATAATTAACCATATTATCCTATATTTTATATGAAAAAAGAAGCTGACTCAAAGAGAATACAATTCTCGTGATCATCAGCTCCTTCCGGCGGTTACGATTGATTAAGCATATGAATGTAATCCCGCAATGATGAGATTAACGGCTACAAGGTTGAATAGAATGATCGCAACTCCCACTACGGCAAGCCATGCTGACTTTTCACCATGCCATCCTTTTGATAGGCGCAGGTGAAGAAAAGCTGCATAGAATAAAAATGTGATTAAAGCCCATACCTCTTTGGGATCCCATCCCCAGAAACGGGTCCAGGCAATCTGTGCCCAGATCATTGCAAAGATGAGTCCACCAAGAGTGAAAACAGGAAACCCGATCAATACGGAACGGTAACCAATTTCGTCCATCAAATCGAGGTTCACATTTTTCACAAGTGGCTGCAACTTAGCAGCAATCCGCTTTCTGAAGATCAAACGCAGAATTAGATACAGCCCTGTTCCGATTAGAAATGACCAAATGACCGTATTTAACTTCTTGGCATTAATAAGAGCGGGCATTTCAATTATCGGCTTCATTACACCGTCTGTCATGGAATGCCCTTCATTCGGACCTACAAGGGCAGGAAGGGTGTATTCGGCAACTGCTTCTTCCCCCTGTTGATTTACATATTGAAAGTCAGCTTCGTAATGGGAAAGCGTAAAAGCCGTTGAAGCGACAACAAACCCCAATACAACAACCAATGAATACATCACGGTTTCAAGCCAGAATGACTGCTTACTCCCCTTTGTATGCTGAACGGATTTCAACAAATAGATGAGTCCTGCGACGAAGCTGATGGAAAGAATCGCTTCACCTGCTGATACAGTTGTTACATGTATCTTTAACCAGTCACTTTGAAGTGCAGGGATGAGTGGGCTGATATCTTTAGGAAACATACTGGCATAAGCGATCACCAACAAGGCGAATGGCAGTGCAATGACACCAAGTATCGTCGTCTTATACATAAAGTACAGAATGATGAATGCCCCGACAAGCATCATTCCGAAAAAGGTTGTAAATTCAAATAAATTACTGACAGGGGCATGTCCAGATGCTCCCCATCTTAGAAAGAAGTACCCTAACTGTGAAGCAAATCCCACAAGGGTTAAGACAATCCCGATAAACCCCCATTTCTTCTGGTTTGTTTCCGTTGTATTTTTCTGACGGATGCTTCCGCCAAAAAACAACGTAGCAATCAAGTACATTATGAAGGATACGTAGAGTAAATTACTGCTCCACTCCGCCATTGCTGTCGTTGACATCCTCATTCCTCCTTACTTCATCCTTTTGTTGCTGGTCTTCGGGCTCGTAAATCCCAGTGCCTTCCAACGCAAATCTGATTTCATTTTTTAAACCGTGCCAGTTTTTATTCGTATGACCGGCTATAATGACTCCATCTCCATCTTCATTACGTCTGATCCAAATTCTTCTATGGTGCCAATAGGCTCCCTGAATGACCCCAATCATGAAGATCGCTCCCCCGAGAGCCAAAATCCAGAGTGTCAGATCTTTATGCACAGTTAAAGCGGATACATCTCTCGTCTCAACTCCGGCAAATGACAGCTTATACTCATTTTCCCCCAGGGGCTCGAGATTTTTTCGGATTCCTACAAAGCTGATTTCACCTTCAGGCTTTTCAGGTGAGAATAATTTAAAGAGGAAAGCCGGATTATTTGGAAGCGGGGACTTCGTTTGGGGTTCCCCCTGCTCATTGAAACCTGAGAAATCCGGATAATATCCCATTAGTTCTGCTTTATATCCATCCTCAAATGTGTAAGCATCCTGAGGATCAAATAAATCGACGGTGAATTTACCGAAAGTTTCTCCCGACTTTTTATTATCCATAGTAAAGGACATGGATTTGAACTCATCTAATTTATAGCTTGTCTGATATACGGCAAAATTCCCGAATTTCAGGGGGTGGTTTACCTTGATGGAATCCTCTTGCTCCTTCGTTCGTTCAGCCTTTTGACCAGGAAGGCGATCACCCGACTCTTTATACAGGACGACATCAGACTGGAAATTCTTAGCGATTGTCCCGTTCTTGTCGATCGCTTCACCAAACACTTCTTTATCTTTATTCTTGTCATACGTCTCTAGTGTAAAACCCTTGTTTTCTAAGTAATATTCCTGATCCGTACCCGGTACGGCCCTCGTTTCACCCTCTCGGATCCATACCGTTTCATCGATATACATCCCTGGAACGAATCGAAGCATACCGCCGAAAAGGAAAATGATAAGTCCTATGTGGTTCACATAAGGACCCCATCTTGAGAAACGGTTCTTCTCCGCAAGAATATTGCCATCCTCTTCCCAAATCTTATATTTCTTCTGGACCAACCTTTCTTTTATCAGGCTGACCGGCTCATCGAATTCTAGCGTATCTGTTTTCCCGTATATTCTTTGACGTTTCAAAAAACCGACATGTCTAGCTACTCGTTGGTTCTTCAAGGCGCGATAGAGGGGGATTACACGGTCCAAACTACAAATGACCAGTGACACTCCGATTGATGCGATTAAAAGCAAATACCACCATGAACTATATAAGTCATGGAAACCGAGAGTATAGTATAATTCTCCGAAGAATCCATAGACATCCCCATAGTATTCATCTGCAGGCTGGGCATTTGGAATATACTGTTCCTGTGGTAATATGGTTCCCACCGCAGAAGCGATAAGTGTGAGAACGATTAACCACACCCCTACTTTTACAGAAGAAAAAAAGTTCCAGATCTTATCTATAATCGATTTATTATACGTTTGGGAACGTCTTGCACTCCCCTCATAACGCATGTCATGGAGCTTTTCATTCTTTGCTTCTTCCGTTAGAGCACGTCCACAGGATTCACAAAGAACCGTACCGTTTGGATTCACATGACCGCATTCACACTTAATCTCTTTCATGTAAAAACTCCTTATATCAAGTTAAACTGCCTTACGGCTTGATGCTCTCTAAATCTTCGATGATATCTTCTTCGGTCATCGTACCGGTGATGATCTTTTCAATTTCCCCTTGAGGGTTAATCAGGAACGTCGTTGGAAGTGGATCGATTCCGTATGTATTCTGCACTTCCTCTTCTTTGTCTACTAAAATAGGGAATTTCAGTCCGTGCTTTGAAACGAAACGGTTTATAAGAAAATCGGATTCCCCCACATTCACAGCCAGTATCTGTACACCCTGCTTTTGATATTTCTTATACTGATTATTCATATAAGGCATTTCCCTTTCACACGGTTTGCACCATGTTCCCCAGAAATTCAAGAAGACTCCCTGCCCCTTATAATCAGAAAGGCGGTGTGCATTCCCTTCCATATCCGTAAGGACAAAGTCAGGAGCCTTGTCGCCAGCTTTTAACATTCCTCTTTCGTCCTTCGTAAAGTTTGCATACAACGTATATGCAACTGCAGAAGTCAGCACAATGAGAATAATGGTCCGAATGAGTAATCTGCGCTTTTTCTTATTCATTTACGTGTGCCTCCCATAGTGAAATCGTTCTCAAGAAAGGAGAAAATTTTATCTCTCTTTACAGTAGCAAAGGGCCTGAAGTCATAAGATTTCACTTATGAGATCAGTCCCTGCCAAAATGTACTGTTTCATATCCTCATAATAAGCAGAGAAATCTCCCCATGACTTTATGGGTAAAATTTCTTTCTCATTATATCATTTATCACTTTAACGGTTGTGTAAATTATATGAAGGATATGTGACACTTTCCTTGTCAATTTTTATCGAATGCTTCCCGTCTCCGCCAATGTTCTTAATTGTTTCACTTCATGCGGTGTCAATTCCCTGCCTTCTCCTGCATTTAATCCATGAAGCGACAGGAATGCGTACCTTTCCCTTTTTAATTTTTGGACAGGGTATCCCAGGGCTTCGAACATCCGTCGTACCTGACGGTTTCTGCCTTCATGGATTGTGATTTCAACAATCGATTTCCCTTGCTTTTTATCGATGCTCAGAACCTTCACTTTGGCAGGAGCAGTCATTCCATCCTCCAGCTTGATCCCTTTTTCGAGTTCACGGATCTTAAATTTAGATGGGATTCCTTTTAATCTTGCCACATACGTCTTTTCTATCTCATTGCTTGGGTGCATAAGGGCATTGGCAAAGTCCCCATCATTGGTCAACAGAAGGATTCCGGAGGTTTCATAATCCAGTCTGCCTACCGGATAGATCCTTTCCTCGATTTCCGGGAAGAAGTCTGTTACAACCTGACGATCTTTATCATCGGTCACAGCGGAGATGACTCCTCTGGGCTTATAAAGCATATAATATACTTTGTTTTCTCTTTCAATCTGGATTCCGGTTACTTCCACCCGGTCAGAGTTTGAAACCTTTGTTCCAAGTTCTTTCACTACTTTTCCGTTGACCTTCACTTTGCCTTCTATTATTAATTGCTCTGCTTTACGTCGGGATGCCACCCCACTATGAGCAATAACCTTTTGTAATCGTTCCACGGTCTTTCACCTCATTATCAATTTCAATACATTTGTCTTCATGAATTATTACACAATCCAGGGAAAATAGAAAGGCATAAAGGAAAATCGACCTTTTCAGTCGATGCCTTTATGCCTAAATACTTCTATTTTACTATTCTACTTGAATGTTACTGTAAAATAATTGCTCTTACTATGCGAGTGGTGGTTGATTTCCGCTGCAGGTGCTCGCTTCAATCAACTTTCGAAGGGTACGTTTTTCACCACTATTAAAGTAAATGATTACTCCAATACAACTATAGCATTACGAATTCCTTAATTTGTAAGTTAATTAATGAACATGTAATCATGCATCTTTTAGAACATGATGGTGACGATGAAGATGGCTGCGGCGATTCCTACGAGGTCTGCGAGGAGACCTACTTTTAGTGCGTCGCCCATTTTCCGGATTCCGACTGCTCCAAAATACACGGTTAATACGTATAGTGTGGTATCTGTACTGCCTTGTAAGGTTGAAGCCAGTCTTCCGATGAAGGAATCCGGACCGTACGTTGCGATCATATCACTCATCATCCCAAGAGCAGCCGTTCCGGAAATGGGTCTGATGATGGCCAGGGGAACGATCTCCGGCGGAATTCCGAGTGCAAGCAATGCCGGGCGCATGAGACCAACGAAAAATTCAAGGGCCCCCGACTCACGAAAGATCGTAATGGCCACAAGCATTCCGATTAGAAAGGGAATGATGGATACCGCTATTTTTATTCCTTCTTTCCCACCATCCACAAACACTTCATACGTAGGTACCTTTTTGATTGTACCGTAGATTAATATAAAGCCAATCATGACAGGGATCAGCCATAATGAGATTGTCGTGATCCATTGCATCTATTTCACCTCTCGACGGGTACGCCTATAATGGAAATAACGGTCAATCAGTATCGCACCAACAGTGGATAAAATCGTAGCAATCAAGGTGGGACCCACAATTTCAGTAGGTGACACAGAATCATATTTCATCCGGATGGCAATAACCGTGGTCGGAATGATGGTAATGCTTGATGTATTGATTGCGAGGAATGTAATCATCGACCTGCTCGCAAAGTCCCTGCCTCCATTCAATTCTTTCAATTGCTCCATGGCTTTGATTCCGAGAGGAGTCGCCGCATTTCCCAGTCCAAACATATTAGCCATCATATTCGATAGGATATACCCCATGGCGGGATGGTTTTCGGGTACTTCGGGGAAAAGTCTCGTCACGAGCGGTCTGAACATCTTTGCCAGTTTATCAAGTAAACCCGCTTCCTGAGCAATTCTCATAATGCCCAACCAAAATACTAAAACACTGACCAATCCAATACAAAGGGTGACTGCTTCATTCGCCGAAGTGAAAATGGCTTCGTTCACTTCGGACATCTTTCCATTAACCACTGCGAATACCAATCCGATGATGGTCATTCCCACCCATATGAAGTTAACCATTGTTGCGAACCCCTGTAAAAGCTTCAAATGAATAAGCCCAGAATTTCCACCAGCTCTTTTTTTCCTTTTCTTTAACGAATGATTGATAGTAAACAGGAAGAGTATCCACTTCCTTCTCCCCTAGGTATACCACGGCTTTACCGACAACATCAGGCACCTGTTGATTCTTAAGCCATTCCTGCTTGGGCTTCAACATTTTGTATTCCACTTTTACCTCTCCCACTTCTTCATCCGTCAATGTAAGCACAGACTCCCGTTTTAGGTAAGCATGGCCTTTATATATTTCATCATCCATTTTTTCAATCTTCCCTTTTTCCAGAACGACTCTGTAATCGTATTGTTTAAATCCGAATTCAAACATTGCGATGTGATCATTCCAGTCATCAGGCCCATTCAATGTCACGGAAATCAGATTCTCTCCATCTTTGGTGGCCGTAGACACGAGGGTTCTTTTTGCGAGTTTCGTATATCCCGTTTTCCCGCCGGTACTGAATTTATATAATTCCGTCAGTAATCTATTTTTGTTCTTCCACTTCCGATCCCACTTCTCATCGGGGTTGGGTGCTGTATGGACTTTCGTTCCTGAAATTTCTTTATACATATCGTTTTTCATTGAATATCTTGTCAGTACTGCCATATCATACGCAGTGGAATAGTGATCCTCATGATCGTCAAGGCCATGAGGGTTGGAGAAATGAGTATTCTCCATACCGATTTCATTCGCCTTTTCATTCATCAAATACGTAAACCCGTCAAGACTCCCTCCAACAAACTCAGCGATGGCAACGGCGGCATCATTCCCCGATCTCAGCATCAGCCCATACACGAGGTCTTCCAGTTTGATCTTCTCCCCTGCTTTCAAGTAAAGAGAAGAACCTTCCGTTCCTGCAGCATTCTCCGAGACGGTCACTACCTGATCCATCTTTCCGGACTCGACAGCAAGGACGGCTGTCATGATCTTCGTGATACTTGCAATCCGGCTCTCCGTATGAGCATCCTTTTCATACAGAACCCTTCCTGTTTCCTGATCCATTAAGATCGCCCTTTGTGAACTGACAGAAGGTGCTGCCTGAACCTCACCTGAAACAGTAACGAACATAAATGCAAATATAAGGAAATAATATATGTAAAATTTCGCTCGCTTTCGATTCACGGCCATCTACTCCTTTACATCTAACGTGTTTGTACAAGTTTATGAGAGGACAAGGAGTAATATGAGTGAAATGTTGAAAGCGGTGGGGCCACTTCACATGTAGCCGATACTTAAGGTCATCAAAAAAATTGCGTGAAACAAAAAAACACAGCCACGCTGTGTTTTGGCCTTTCATAAACTCGTTCATCTATTCCCACTCGCCTAACATCAAATGTTTTCAGAAAGTTCTAAATTCACCGCTCAAAATAACAGGCAGGACCCTTTATCATTTCGATAAAGGGTCCTGCCCATTCATACAGATATGATTATTCGTTTGATTCCAGGGTCTCCTGAAATTTCTCAAAGAAGAGATCGGCTTCATCCTGGGCGAATTCGTCTTCAATATTTTCCGGGAGGGGGGGAAGCTCCTCGATGCTTTTCAGACCGAAATAGTCGAGGAATTCCTTGGTTGTCCCAAACAGGTATGCCCGGCCGGTGCCTTCTGCCCTTCCCACTTCCTTGACAAGTCCTTTGGACGCAAGGGTCTGGATGGGCCGCTCGGTCTTCACACCTCTTATATGTTCAATTTCTGTCCTTGTGATCGGTTGTTTATACGCAATGATCGCAAGGGTTTCAAGAGCTGCCTGGGAAAGAAAGCTTACATGGGGTGATTCCACCAGCTTCTTCAAGTAATCAGCATTGCTTTTCTTTGTCACGAGTTGAAATGTTCCTGCTATTTCTACGATATAAATGCCTCTGTCGGCATCGTTCTCATAATCTTGCATTAAGTCTTCAAGGATGCCCATCGCTCTTTCTTCTTCGATCTCCAGTACTGAACAGACCTGCTTCATTGAAAGACCTTCATCCCCCGCTGCAAAGAGCAGGCTTTCCAGTATCCCTTTCCAATTAATACTGTTCAACAAGTCCTGCCTCCTCTCCTGCTTCCACAAATATTTCCGTGAAGTTTTTTTCCTGATTGACGATAATCTGCTTCCGCTTCATTAATTCGAGCACAGCAAGAAATGTGACGACGAGATGCTCTTTGTTATCAATGGGGAAGAGGCTCGTAAAGGATGTACGTTGTTTAAGGTTCCGCAAATTCTCCAGAATGTCATTCATCCTCTTCTCAATGGATATTTCCTGCCTGGTAATTCTTGTTTGCACGGGCCGTTGGAGTTTTTTCCTTCTTAATAATTTATGAAAAGCCCCAAGCATATCGTATAATGACACCTGAACCTCTGTGTTCTTTATATCCACCGCGTCACTGAATTCAGAAAGGTCACTGGGAGGCTTCGTATACACTTGGCCCCGTTCTTCTTCACGATGCTTAAGTTCATTTGCTGCTTCCTTAAATTTACGATACTCGATCAATCGTTCCACCAGTTCATCACGTGGATCTTCTTCTTGAAATTCAATCTCATCATTCAACATGCCCTCATCATGTTTCGGTAGGAGCATTTTACTCTTGATGGCGAGTAATGTAGCCGCCATTACTAAGTATTCACTTGCAACATCCAGTTGCAGATTTTTCATCGTATGTACATATAACATATATTGCTCAGTAATTTGAGCCATAGGAATATCATATATATCAATTTCCAACGAATTAATAAGATGCAAAAGAAGATCCATAGGACCTTCAAAAGCGTCAATCTTCACATTGTATTCCACTTTATCACCAAATTTCTCATTACAATCTTTCATGATAGCTACTTAATAGTATAGTAGAAAGCCCCCCATTCTCCAATAGAAAGTTTTGCAATTATGAGCCTCCCTGTCGCTTCGACTATGGTTTATGCTACAATCTAACTACCTTACACCTAATGGAGTGATCTTATGGTTTATCCAAAAGCCTTTATCGATTTCCTAATGTATTTCCACGGAAATCGTGATTATTTTGAGTGTCACGAAATATTGGAAGAACATTGGAAGGAAGTAGATCCCAGGAACAGGACTTCTCATTGGGTGGGATTGATCCAAGTCGCAGTCGGGTTCTACCATTATAGAAGGGGGAATCTGACGGGAGCGGAACGAACATTCAAGAAGGCAGTCCAGACTATACAACGGAATCAAAAAAAACTGAATGAACTCGGGGTTCATTCCATTAAGCTTCACGATATGATTGTTGCTACCATTCACCAAATCAATCTGGATCAACCTTATCACAGCATCGACTTCCCTTTAACCGATGATTCACTCGTTGATGAAGTTAAAACCCGATGCAAGGATAACGGATACACCTGGTGCTCACCGAGTGACCTGTCCAATACGGGACTCGTTCACCGCCATTCCTACAGAGACCGTTCTGAAGTCATACTGGAACGGGAAAATGCCTTGAGAAAAAAAAGAGGCAGACCACCCTTATAGGCGGTCTGCCAATTTGATCAATCCTCGTGTTTCACTTCTAAAGGATCCATCTCATCACACTTCTCGAAAAATGAAACTGTTTCTGAATTTGGTTTCACTTCAAGCTCGGAATGCATCTCCCTCAGGTGTTTCACCATCGACTTCCCGATTCCTTCGTGACGGTGTGATGGATTGACTGATATATGTTGAATCTCTAATGTATTATCTGTTTTGTAAACTCCGATCAATCCTACTATGTCCTCTTCTTTCCATAAAAAGAGCTGCCAATTATCTTCAGTTTCGTATTGCTTCATCGTTTGTTGAAGCTTCTTCAAATCCTTTTCATTTGGCATAAAAGATAATAATCCCATTGCAATCTTTTCAAACGCCTTTTTATACCGAATTAACATATTAACCCCTCGTTATGTTTTATGCCTAATCTATTTATTCCCTATTTTAGACAAAAACTAGAAATTTAATTGATATGAACGTTTATTTATCTTACTAAATTTACTTTTATTAAGCAAATCAAAC
Organism: Bacillus sp. NTK074B; assembly: GCF_017303375.1. Taxonomy (GTDB): domain Bacteria; phylum Bacillota; class Bacilli; order Bacillales; family Bacillaceae_B; genus Rossellomorea. The sequence goes on from NZ_JAFKOH010000001.1 coordinate 268,168, forward strand.
CAATCAGTTCCCTGCGATGAACATCCAGTAAATGACGCCCCACCCGAGACCTGCAATGATTAATAGCAAAAACAATCCTTTATTACTGATCTTCATGACTGTCTCCTTTGTTAACCCTATTCACTAATGTCATAGTTATTGTATAGTAAAAAAGAATATTGTTAAAGTATGTAATTCAGAAAGCAAAAAAGTAGTCTTTAAGTACGATATACTTAAAGACTAGATCCCCCTATTCAAATCATAACATCAAGGCTGATTAGATCATCATATGTCTCCCTCCGTACGGCTAATCTTTCTTCACCGTTCTCGACAAATATCACCGCGGGACGCGGAATCCGATTGTAGTTATTCGCCATGGAATATCCGTAGGCACCTGTACAGAAAACCGCAAGAACATCGCCAGGTTCTGACAATGGCAATGGTAAATCCCATATCAACATATCCCCGGACTCACAACATTTCCCTGCAACGGAAACCGTTTCTTCCGCAACCAGGTCAGCTTTATTTGCTATGACCGCTTCATACTTCGCCTTATAAAGGGCAGGCCTGATATTATCACTCATCCCCCCATCAATCGCTACATACTTACGGATGCCGGGTACATCTTTCTGTGACCCCAATGTATATAGACTGGTTCCTGCATCCCCCACAAGAGAACGTCCTGGTTCAATCCAGATCTCCGGCATTTTCAAATTATATTTTACAGTTTCTTCTTTCACAGCAGCAATCATTTCCTTCACATACTGGGCAGGCGGAATTGGGTCATCTTCTCCCGTATAGCGGATGCCAAATCCTCCACCCAGATTAAGGACCTTCGGGTGAAAGTTGTATTGTGAAGTCCACTGAGCAACCTTTTCGATGATCTTCCTCGCGGCAAGAATGAAACCGGTCGTTTCGAAAATTTGCGAACCGATATGGCAATGCAGACCCAATAATTCAATTGCTGTAGAGCCCACTGCCAATTTCATTGCCTTTTCTGCCTGACCATTTGCTAAATCGAACCCGAATTTCGAATCTTCCTGTCCCGTAAGGATATAATCATGCGTATGGGCTTCAACCCCCGGCGTCACTCTTAACAATACCCTGGTTGACCGTTCCAGAGAACTTGATAACTCACTAACAAGCTTCAACTCATGAAAATTATCGACTACTATGCAGCCGATTCCTTCCTCGATGGCGAGCATCAGCTCATCCTTCGACTTATTATTTCCATTAAAATGTATGCGCTCAGGAGGAAATCCTGCCTTCAGTGCAGTAAACAGCTCTCCTCCTGAAACAACGTCCAGGGATAATCCTTCTTCCTTCATGACCTGAAACATCGCAATACAAGAGAATGCTTTACTCGCGTAAGCGACTTCCGCTTTGACTCCCAGGGATTCAAATGTTTCTTTGAAGCCCCTTGCACGCTCTCTTATGAGTTTAGTGTCATAAACGTAAAGGGGGGTACCATATTGCTTTGCCAGCTCTATAGTACTTACCCCTCCTATTTCTAAGTTCCCATTTTTGATTTCTGCTGATCCATGAAGATACACGAGACTCCTCATTCCCCTCTGTCATGCTCTACTAATACAACGTAATTTACCACAGAACGATCATTGTTGCAATATTCTAAGATTTAGCGGGCTGCTTGTATTTGTTTCGCGGTTGAACGATACTTGGACGAATCTTTGATCCGGGAACCGATTTACGGATAAGAATTTGCATAAATGCCTTCGGGCTGAATGGCAAGAGCGGCCAAAGATACGGTGTATTAAGTGACTTAATATTCGCTACATACAGAATAAAAAGGGTACTCCCTACCATTAACCCTGGTATATGGAAGAAAGCAACTGCCACCAGGAGGAAAAGCCTTGCCATCTTATTTGCTACACTTAATTCATAACTCGGAGTTGCAAACGTACCGATTGAAGCTACCGCTACATATAAGATTACTTCAGGCTGGAATAGCCCGACGTCAATGGCAATCTGCCCGATTAATACAGCGGCGATCAGACCCATGGCGGTTGAGAGCGGCGTCGGAGTATGAATGGCCGCGATCCTGAACATCTCCACCCCCAGGTCAGCGATAAATAATTGCACGATGACAGGAATATTGGTCTGTTCTTGAGGACCGACATACTTAATCACTTCCGGAAGCAGCGAAGGATCCAGAACAAACAAATACCACAAGGGTAGAAGGAATAATGAAGCAAGAACCCCAATAAAACGTGTCCACCTTACGAACGTACCGACAGCCGGCGACTGTCTGTATTCTTCAGCATGCTGCAGATGGTGAAAGAAAGTGGTCGGAGTGATAATCACACTTGGCGACGTATCGACAAAGATCAGGACATGCCCTTCTAATAAGTGTGTGGCAGCAACGTCCGCTCTTTCTGTGTACCTGACCAGTGGGTAAGGATTATACCCCTGTTTCACAAGGAACTCTTCCACTGTTTTGTCTGCCATTGTCAATCCATCAATTTTAATGTTTTTTAATTCTTTCTTTATGACTTCAATCATGCTTGGATTTGCCACATCGTCGATATACGCAATGGAAATATCCGTCTTGGAGCGTTCCCCGATCCGGAAGATTTCAAACCTCAGTCTGGGGTCCCTGATTCTCCTTCTTGTCAATGCTGTGTTTACAATAATGTTCTCGACGTATCCGTCACGGGAGCCCCGGACCACCTTCTCTGTATCAGGTTCTGATGGCTGTCTTCCAGGATAGCTGCGAACATCCACAATCAATGCTTCTTCATAGCCTTCAACAAAGATCGCAATTAATCCGGAGAGCACTTCATCCACTGCTTCTTCGATTGTTTTAACCGGCTCTACGGATTGATGAACGAGGCGATTATGTACGATATCATACAATCGGCTAGTCGCCCGCTCATGGTCATTGATTTCCACAAGTTCTTCTACTATCTCAATAATATAGGAGGCATCTGTCAGTCCGTTTATATAATAAAAATGAACCCCTTTTTTCAATATCATAAGCTTGCGTACACCAATATCGAAACTGGTGTTCAGTCCAACGTGATTTTTCATGTAATCTTCAATGACGGTTAAATCTTTAGGAATCGGTGTTTCCTTCGTCTTTTGTGGCATAAAATCCGCTCCTTTCTAAGATGATTTCCACTGCTTTTTTCGTAATGGGGGCCCCTTGTGAATAATGATCCCGTTTGGCCATCTTGCCTATGTCACCAATTCCTACAATCACCGGGACATCCAGTTCATCCAGGCAATAGACGGTATCACCCGTCAATCTGCCTACATCCATTTCAGGTACTCCGAATTTATCTACACCATAGGGCGTCAACTCTCCGAATTTATCAATGCATACATCCACCCGGGTCCATTCTGCCTGTCGTGTTTTACTGGCCACGGCAATGATTCCAAGGACTTCAAGATCAGGGTGATTTGCAACATATTTTAAGGCACGCTCCCCTGCACCTTCCCCAATAAATCCACTATCATCAAACATAACAAAGACAGGGTCGTTCTTGGCTCTTTTGATCAGTTTTACGATTTCTGGTCCTGTCAGTACAGATGGATTCCCTTTAGAGCTTGAGATACACCTTCCACCATACTCTTTGGCAACGCACTCAATAGCGCGCTTTGCATATTCATCTCCATCTGTTATCAGGATCACTTTCCGTTTGTTGTCCATATGAACCCCTGCCCCTTGCTAATTATTGGTGTACCAAATAGAGCCAATGAAATAGTGAACCGAAAATCTTACCAAATACGATTGCCATGATCAGAATCACAATCTGACCATCGATCCCGATTCGTTTGGCCAGGATGGGAAACACATTTAATACTTCCGTCAGTGCGGCAGCCAAAAGTCCGATAAATACTCCGCTCAAGAGTCCGATTGGGATAAGGACTAATGGGGAAAGATGGAGAGTGTAGTTATTCAGGCTAATGAACCCTCCAGCGAGGGCACCGGTTATGACAGCCATTTCATAGTAATGAATCATTTTCATTGTTTTCGTCAATTGGGTTAATCGCGGAATGATTCCCAATACCGTTAAGAAAGCGACAAACCCTGAGCCCACTGCCAGTCCACCCGCAAATCCGATAAATACGGTGATCAACACATTAATGGTCATCTAGTTTCTTCTGACTTTCTTTATTTTCGTGCATGATGACATATTGATCTAAGTCCTGCTGGTAGTTAAACATTTCAACCTCGAGTGGGCTTGGCTCTTCATTGAGTCTTTTTCGAAACACATGATTGAAAAACAAGATCATTCCAAGACCTAAACCAAATGAATAGGGAACCTGGAACAATAATGGATGAGGATCCACTCCTCCAGTCACAAAATGATACAGCCTTTGATGAACTTCTCTCATACTTACATCCTCATGAAAATTCATAATCGCCAGGGCCGCACCGATGAATAAAAGTAACCACACGCCAATGAATAACGGGAGAGAGACTTTCTTTTTCTCATAAATCACTTCTATGATGCTCTGTGTGGGCCCGATCGTCTGTATATCCAGGTCAGAATGCTTTTTGCATACTTCCCTAATGACCCTCATGACATCCACTACGATAATATTTTTATCTGAGGGGGTCACCTGATGAATCGGGATATCCTTTATATTGTCCACAATCTCCTCAGGTGCTATGATCTGTGCCAACTGAGAAAGCCTGACCATGCTCTCTTCCCTTACCTGCACTCGATGACGTAAGCGTATATACAAGATACCTTCCATGCAGTTCACTTCCTGAAAACATGATTTTCTCTTCGTACCAATAGTATGGATTAACGGAATTTATTTATGTAATGACCAGGTGGTGGACGGTAAGCATCAGACGCTCAAGTGGGATGAATGGAACCTGACGAGAAGGACTGGCGCTATAAGTACTGGAGAAAATTTCAAATGATTGTCAATAAAAAAAATACCCATGTTAGCTCAATTAGAATTGAACCAACACAGGTATTTCACCTATGACTCTGTATGCATATGATCTTTCATCGTTTGTAATATCTTCTTCTCTAGCCTCGATACCTGTACCTGTGATATCCCCAGCCGATCTGCTACTTCTGATTGGGTCTGATCTTTGTAGTACCTCAAATAGACAATCAGACGCTCCCGGTCATCCAATTCACGGATGGCTTCTTTCAAAGCAATCTTGTCAAACCATTTGTTATCCGTATTATCAGCGATTTGATCTAAAAGCGTGATGGGATCTCCATCATTTTCATAGACGGTTTCATGGATTGAGGAAGGGGCCCGGCTCGCTTCCTGGGCCATGATGACCTCTTCAACGGAATATTCGAGATGCTCGGCAAGCTCACTGACGGTCGGAACCCTGCCGAATTTCTTCGAGAGCTCATCCTTCGCTTTCCTTATTTTGTTTCCCATTTCCTTCAGGGACCGACTCACTTTGACCGTCCCGTCATCCCGTATGAATCGCTGGATTTCCCCGATGATCATCGGGACAGCGTAAGTCGAAAACTTGACATCGTAGGTTAAATCAAACTTATCCACTGATTTCAGCAGCCCGATACTGCCTATTTGAAAGAGATCATCAGGCTCGTATCCCCGATTTAGAAAACGTTGGACCACGGACCATACGAGTCGCATGTTCTTCTGGACAATTATGTCCCTTGCGCTCTGGTCACCATCCTGGCTTTTCTTAATCAGCTCTTTCACCTCGTGATCTTTCAAAAAAGGCTGTTCCTTTTCATTTTTCACTTCGACATCCATGGGCACGACTCCTTAATTGCATAGCGCTTTACTATTGGTCAAGTGCTTCTTCAATCTAACCGTGGTGCCTGTACCTGGGTGTGATGACACTTCTATTTCATCCATGAAATTCTCCATAATGGTAAAGCCCATTCCAGAACGTTCAAGCTCAGGTTTGGAGGTGAATAGAGGTTGACGGGCTTCCTCAACGTCTCCGATCCCGATTCCCTCATCGCGAATGGTCATATCAATAAATCCATTTTCTTCCATGATAACAGAAATATATACTGTCCCATTCGGCTTGTTATCATATCCATGAATGATTGCATTGGTCACAGCTTCTGAAACGACGGTTTTGATCTCGGTCAATTCATCCATAGTCGGATCCAGCTGGGCTATAAATGATGCAACAGTCACCCGGGCAAAAGATTCATTTTGGCTTAAAGAACTGAATTGGATGTTCATTTCATTTCTCATGTTATGCGACCCCCAATCTTTGTAATGCATTTTCTTCAGATGGTTCAAGACGAATGATCTTAAACAACCCTGACATTTCAAATAATCGGTTTACAGAAGGGGAAATCGCACATACCACCATTTCTCCATGCTTTTGCTTGATCTGCTTGTATCTTCCCAAAATGACGCCTAAACCTGAGCTATCCATAAAGCTTAGTTCCTCTAAATTCAGAATGATATGCTTCACATTCTCACTTTCAATCAGATTCGAAGCTTTTTCCCTGAGCTCATCGGCAGTATGATGATCCAACTCACCACTTAAACGGACACACAGTACATCTTTTTTGACTTCTAAGTTAATAGCAAGACTCACTATCAGAAAGCCTCCTTCTCTGTCGTATAGTGAGTCATTTCGCTATTCTTTTAGTAAATTCCTTCTCCATGACAAAACTAGTAGGAATTCGTCATAATTAGAGGTTATTTTCGTGCTTATTTTCCGACCTTCGTGAAAAGCCCAAAGGATTTTTTATAAAGTTCCCACCAGCCGGCTTCCTTTACATCTTTCTTGGCCACGAGTGTGCTCTCCACTACTTTCTTCCCTTTATTCGTCACCACGAGTATCCCGACTTTATCCCCTTTATGAATGGGAGCTTTCAGATCCTTTGAAAGAGTGACCTTTTGCTTGATTCCATCCAATTTTTCTCCTTTGTGGGCAAGAAGGGAAATCGGCTCATCCGTCACCGCTTCGACTTTGTTTTCTTTCCCTTTGGACACCTCCACCTTAGCCAGGGCATCACCTTTTTTGAACAGAGGCTTGGTTGAATACTGATTGAAGGCATAATCAAGCATTTTACTGACTTCATTGTTCCGTTCCTTCGGCGTAGGTGCACCGAATACCACCGCAATCACTCTCATATTGTCTTTCTTTGCCGTTGCAGTCAGGCAATATTTCGCTTCATTTGTGAAACCTGTTTTCAAACCGTCCACACCGTCATAGAACCGGACCAATTTATTCGTATTCACTAGCCAGAACTTTTTATCCGAACCTTCACGTAAATAGGATTCATAGCTGCCCGTAAATTTTGTGATTCCTTCATATTTTAGAAGCTCCTTCGCCATCATGGACATATCATGTGCCGAACTGTAATGGTCTTTGGAAGGTAAGCCTGTCGGGTTTTTGAAATGAGTTTCTTTTAGTCCCAGCTCTTTCGCCTTTTTGTTCATCTTCTCAACAAACGCTTCTTCACTACCTGCGATATGCTCAGCCATCGCTACAGAGGCGTCATTGGCGGAACCAATGGCAATGCCCTTCAGCATTTCCTCGACAGACATGCTTTCACCCGGCTCCAGGAAGATCTGGGATCCTCCCATAGAAGCAGCGTATTCACTCGCTCGAACTTTGTCTTCCCACTTTATTTGACCTTTTTCAAGTGCTTCCATGATTAAAGTCATGGTCATAATTTTTGTCATGGACGCAGGTGCGAGCTTTTCATGGCTGTTCTTTTCGTATAGAACCGCTCCTGTGTCACGCTCGATTAATATTGCTGATTTCGCCACAGCTGCCAATTCGGATTTCTTTTCCTGTGCAAACCCCATCGAAGGAAAAAGAAAAGCTGTCAAAACAAATGTCACCATTATATACGCTAAACGTTTCATCCAACTGTCCTCCAATCAAAATCTCGTTATTATTTCAATACTCATAGATCCATTTTTTCCATCCTCAGTATTTTTATACAAACATTGGTAAAAAAGTAGGAGGGGCAAAGAGGAGCCATGGATGCAGGGGGAGATAGGTGTTAATTTATGGTTTGGTAAGGAATAGAGAATCCGTATTGAAGAAAATGGAAACCCGGAATGAGAAATGATTATTTTGCTTGAAGATTTGGTTTTTTTGGCCTGCTTCAGTTGAGGTTTATATACTTAGAAGAGCCACTGTTTTTATGAGTCGCATCACTTTCTCCAATAATTGCGTTATCTTACAATAAATCGAATTACCCCCTCCCCTCACTCTACTAAATCCAATCGAAAAAAGCCTTTGCCAAAGGATATATCCCTTCGGCAAAGGCTTCGTCAAAAATATAGATCAACCCGTGATTTCAGTATGGATCAGTGTAGGTGCTTCCACATGTTCAGATGTCACTTTAATGCTTTCATATAATTTATCTTTCACGTTGTCGATGTTTTCATCGTTGCTGTAAATGGTTGCCAGGGATTCTCCTGCTTTGACGGCATCTCCGATCTTTTTGCGAAGTTCTAGACCAACTGCCAAGTCGATGACAGAATCCTTTGTTGCACGTCCTGCCCCCAGCCACATGGCAGCTGTTCCGACTGCATCGGCCACGATTTCAGAAACATAGCCATCCTGTTTCGCTTCAAGCTCGATCTTGTAGGTAGCTTGAGGCAGCTTGGATGGTTCATCCACAACAGAGGGATCTCCACCTTGTGATGCAAGGAATACTTTGAAATTCTCAAGAGCCGATCCATCATCAATCGCTTTTTGTAATAATGTCCTTGCTTCTTCTAACGTTGAAGCTTTCTCTGCCAAGAATACCATGTGGCTTCCAAGAGTCAGGCAAAGTTCTGTTAAGTCTTCAGGACCTTCCCCTTTTAACGTATCGATTGCTTCCTTCACTTCAAGGGCGTTCCCGATTGCATATCCTAGGGGCTGGCTCATATCGGAAATGACCGCCATTGTTTTTCTTCCCACATTGTTCCCGATGTTCACCATTGCTTTTGCTAGGTCCTTCGAATCGTCCAGCGTCTTCATGAAGGCACCCGCACCGGTTTTCACATCCAGTACGATGGCATCGGCTCCGGCAGCAATTTTTTTGCTCATGATCGAGCTTGCAATCAACGGAATGCTGTTTACTGTTGCCGTTACGTCACGCAATGAGTACAACTTTTTATCCGCAGGCGTCAAGTTACCGCTTTGACCGATGACGGCAAGTTTATTCTTGTTGACTAAACGGATGAACTCATCGTTTTCGATTTCCACATGAAAGCCTTCCACGGATTCCAGCTTGTCGATGGTTCCTCCTGTGTGTCCAAGACCTCTTCCGCTCATCTTCGCTACAGGGACTCCCACAGATGCCACAAGCGGCCCAAGTACAAGTGTCGTTGTATCACCGACTCCGCCTGTGGAGTGCTTATCGACTTTGATGCCTTCAATGGCGGACAAATCAATCTGATCCCCTGATTCAACCATGGCCATCGTCAGGTCGGCCCTTTCTCTATCACTCATATCTTTGAAGAAAATGGCCATCGTCAGGGCACTCACTTGATAATCAGGGATGCTTCCATCCGTATACCCTCCCACGATGAATTTGATTTCGTCCGTAGATAATTCTTTTCCTTCACGCTTTTTCTCTATTAAGTCAACCATTCTCATTGTTGTCACCCACTCTTTTCAATTTGTCTGAATCAGATTTTATATTGACTTTACGATTTCTTTCACATATGAAAGGAAATTGGCGCGGACCATTTCCGTCGTTTCCATTACTTCATCATGAGAGAGAGGTTGATCCAAAATTCCTGCAGCCATGTTAGAAATACAAGAAATCCCCAGTACTTTAATGCCAGCATGACGGGCCACGATGACTTCAGGTACCGTTGACATCCCGACTGCGTCACCACCAAGGGTGCGGGCAAGGCGAACTTCAGCAGGCGTTTCATACGTAGGGCCTGTATTTCCTACATAAATGCCTTCTTGCACTTCAATGGATAGTTTCGTTGCGATTTCTTTCGCTTTTTGGCGAAGTTCTTTACAATACGCTTCTGACATATCCGGGAATCTTGGCCCTAATCGTGAGTCATTCGCTCCGATAAGGGGATTGCCGCCCATATTATTGATATGATCTGAAATCAGCATCAAATCCCCTGCCTGGAAGCTTTCATTCACACCACCGGCTGCATTGGTCACAATCAATACCTCGACGCCAAGTTCTTTCATTACACGAACAGGGAATGTCACTTTATCGAAACCATATCCCTCATAATAATGAAAGCGTCCTTGCATGGCTACGACTTCCTGCCCGGCTAATTGGCCAAACACTAATTGCCCCGCATGACCGGCAACCGTTGAAACGGGGAAGTCCGGAATCTCTTTATAAGGGATTTTCACCGAGTTTTGGATTTCATCAGCAAGCACCCCAAGTCCAGATCCCAGGATCAATCCGACTTTCGGCTGTCCAGTATATTGATTTTTCAAATGATTCGCTGCGTTTTGGATATTTTCGTAATTCATTTTCATTACTCCTTTTCAACGTAAAGAGGAGGAAATGAGCCTTTCCTTCAGCTTCATCCCTCTCCTACTCGTATTTTTCTTTATTTTCTATTTTAAGTTCGTCAAGAAGCTTTGACCGAACTTCGGCATGGTCACATTGAAGTTATCTGCAACTGTTGCCCCGATATCTGCGAATGTTTCAGAGATAGGAAGTTCTTTCCCTCCATCGAAACGCTTAGAATATACGAGTAGTGGAACGTACTCCCTCGTATGATCTGTTCCAGGAGCAGTAGGATCGTTCCCGTGATCAGCTGTAATGATCAGAAGATCATCTTCGGTCATTTTCTCGAACACTTCAGGCAGTCGTGCATCAAATTCTTCCAGCGCCTTCCCATAGCCCTCTGGATCGCGACGATGTCCATACAACGCGTCGAAGTCAACAAGATTCAGGAAGCTTAAGCCTGTGAAGTCCTGATCGAATGATTCAATGAGTCCATCCATTCCGTGCATGTTATGCTTCGTTCGAATGGAATCAGTCACACCTTCACCATTATAAATATCTGATATTTTCCCAATGGCAATCACGTCAAAGCCGGAGTCCTTCAACTCATTCATGACGGTACGGTCAAATGGCTTTAACGCATAGTCATGGCGATTGGATGTGCGCTTAAACGCTCCCGGCTCCCCGATGAACGGACGGGCAATCACACGTCCCACTAGGTATTCCTCTTCTTTCGTAATTTCACGGGCAATCTCACAGATCTTATACTGTTCTTCAATCGGGATGATGTCTTCATGAGCAGCGATCTGCAAGACAGGGTCAGCTGAAGTATAGACAATTAGAGCTCCGGTTTCCATGTGTTCTTTGCCTAACTCTTCAATAATTTCAGTTCCACTAGCAGGTTTGTTTCCAATGATCGTCCTGCCCGTTTCAGCTTCAAGTCTTTGGATAAGCTTTTCAGGAAAACCATCCGGGTACGTCTTGAACGGTTTATCGATATTAAGGCCCATGATTTCCCAGTGACCTGTCATCGTATCTTTCCCGACAGATGCTTCCTGCATTTTTGTATAATAAGCAAGCGGCTTGTCGGCCTTATTAATGCCCTTCACTTCTTTAATATTAGAAAGACCCAGTTTCCCCATATTCGGCATCTTGAGCCCGTTCATATGCTCAGCAATGTGGCCAATGGTATCCGACCCCTTATCGTTGAATAGTTCTGCGTCGGGTGCTTCCCCGATCCCGACAGAATCCATTACAATCAAATGAACCCGTTTGTATGTATAGTTACTCATTCAAGTAAACCTCCTATATATGATCCTTTTTTAAAAAAGCGGTTACATTTTTGATCGTCAATCGTATCATACCCTTATCTGCTTTGTAGCAATCGACAGGATGTAACGTCAGAAGTCTGACATCTATATTTTACTTTTCCCGTTCAAAAAAAACAAGAGAGATCCCTTAAAGAATCGTAATTTCTTTATGGAATCTCCCCTCTTACTATTAAGCTCTTGGATGGAATTGCGAGTAGACATCCTTTAGTCTCGTTTTCGTTACATGTGTATAAATTTGGGTAGTGGAAATATCGGCATGCCCTAGCATTTCCTGGACGGCCCTGAGATCTGCCCCATTTTCCAATAAATGAGTGGCAAATGAATGCCGAAGTGTGTGAGGCGTCAAGTCTTTCTCGATATTGGCTTTCTTGGCAAGAGCCTTTAGGTTCTTCCAGAATCCCTGTCTTGTTAGGCCTTTACCATGATGATTCAGGAAGAGATGATCATCTCGGTGCTTCTGGCTCCGTAATTTCAGCCTTGCATCGCCCAAGTACTTCTCCAGGACATTCATGGCCGTCTGACCGATCGGGATAATCCTCTCTTTATTCCCTTTTCCGATGCATCGGACAAATCCCATCGTCAAATGGACATCATCCAACTTAAGCTGGATGAGCTCGCTTACCCTGATTCCGGTTGCATATAGGATTTCAAGCATAGCCTTGTCTCTCATCCCCAAAGGAGTCGATTCTTCAGGAGCTTCAAGTAAGGCTTCCACTTCTGCGATGCTTAGAATCTTTGGTAGTGTCCGTTCAGTTTTCGGTGTCTCAATATGCACCGTTGGATCCTGTTCCGTAGTCTTTTCCCTCAAGAGGAATTGATGAAAGGATCGGATGGATGCTACGTGACGTGCGACGGTTTTAGAGGACTTCCCCTGGCTTTTCAAATGGCCAAGAAATTGGAGGATATTCACCCTTGATACTGCGTTCAGTTCACCCACTTCTTCCACCTTCGTTAAATATAAGGCGTAGTTCTTTAAATCGCGCTGATACGACTCGATCGTATTTTTGGCCAGCCCTTTTTCTACTATTAAAAAGTGCATGAAATCTTGAATATGGTCTTCCACACTGCATTACTCCCCGTTCATATAAAAAAATAATAATCGGTCATACCAATGGCTTTCTTCCTCTGTCACGGAAGAATATACCTTTATCGCTGCTCCCTCGGGCTCATCATATCTGTGATAGCCTTCGTACTCTTCACTGATCCACATGATACCATAGTAAAACAAAATCGTTGATCCCGTAAATAAAATAAACACCTTAATGGTCTGCCATACCATTTGGGCCCCTTTAATCATCCTGTCACCCTCCATATTCGCCGGCTTATTAATACAAGCTATGACGATTTTGAATGGTTTTATACCTTATGGAGTCAGAAACTGTGAAAAATTCTATGTGTGTATGAAAAAAAGCCTTAAAGAGTATGTATGGGATGTTTCCGGGTGAGAAACAACACAGGGGTCTTTAAGGCTTTTTGGCATCATCTTATTCTTCTGGGTTTTCATCTTTATCATGGCATCTTGAACAAATCCCATGAAAGGTGAGCCGGTGATCTTTTATTTTAAACTTCCAGTCTCGTTCGACAATCGCTTCCACATCTTCTAAGAGATCTTCTTGGATTTCATCAACCGCTCCACACTCTATACATACTAAATGGTGATGGAAGTGGGCTGCCCCTTCTTGCCTGAGATCATAGCGCGATACACCATCGCCAAAATTGATTTTATCCACAACTTTCAGTTCAGATAACAATTCCAATGTACGATATACGGTTGCCAGTCCAATTTCCGGAGATTTTTCCTTAACGAGGAGGTATACATCTTCGGCGCTGAGGTGGTCTTCTTCATGTTCCAATAACACGCGTACCGTTGCTTCACGCTGTGGCGTAAGCTTGTAGCTGGCAGAATGAAGCTGTTTTTTGATTCGTTCAATGCGGCTTTCCATAGTCCCTTCCTCCCTCGTCAATGTCTTTACTATTATATCAAAAAGGGAGGAAGAAGCAAAATAAAATAATTATAATCAAACAAATGAAATGATTCTTACATAAGAACTATTTCACTTCAATTTCGATATGACCGCTTCCATTAAATTAGGAGAAAGATAGGCTTCAATACTTGCGGCGACGGTGACGATCCCGATGGCCACCACCATAAAGATGACGTACCTGGATAGAAAAGGGATCATCTGGAACTGCATGGAAGAGGTATGCCTCATAAAGATCTTCCGTATCAATGTAAGGGAGAAGTTTGCACTGATCGCCCCGATGAAAATGAACGCAGGAATAATGATAATGTTTTGAGGCAATATGCTCACAAAAGATAATAGAAACCCATTCCAGCTCATTTGATTCACAAGGAAGCCGACGGAAAAACCAACCACGACACCTTTCATGAATAATAGAACGAATATAAGGGGAAGCCCGATAATCGAAATGCCAAGCAGCCACATCAACCCGAGATATTTCACGTTATGAAGGAAGCTCTGACGGAAAAGTTCTTCTGAAGACGTCATACTCCCATCCTCCATTTCACTGAAGAACTTACTCAAATAAAAATACAGGTCCTCCTTTTGGGCAAAAGACAAGGAATTAACCACGATGGCACCAAAAATGATCCCCATTAAAAACAGCGTAATGATAAATAAATAGATTGAGGAATGTGCTTGTACATGTTGAACGAGTGGATTTGAATTTGATAGTTTTTTACGCATCACAGTGCTCCTCCTAGATATCGATTACTAATCTATATGTAAGGGGGGAGATGTTTATTCTATTCTATTGAACTTCTATAGGGATAAACGTATAATCATAGGAACTTGAACAGGAGGAAGATAGAATGTACAAACCAAGTTTGCTAGAGTTCCCCTCCAGGATCGAAACCCCACGCCTTTTTATTCGGCCGTGCATGCCTGGTGACGGATCAGACGTATGGAAAGCTATTTCCGAATCAAGGAGCGAGTTAAAACCATGGCTCCCCTTCGCTCGTAAAGAACAGACCTTTGAAGAGATTGAAGCCGGCGTCCGGGAATCCTATGCAGAGTTCATTAAGAAGACCGATATCCGGTTGCATATCTATCTGAAAGAAACGAATGAATTCATCGGTTCCACAGGACTTCACCGCATCGATTGGGACGTACCTAAAGTGGAAATTGGATATTGGCTTCACACGAAACACACAAAGAAGGGATATATCGTGGAAGCTGTAAGGGCGTTGACCCGCTTTGCCCTGAATGACCTTTCCTGCAAGAGGGTTGAAATTCGTTGTGATGTAAGGAATACTGCCTCCCGGAAGGTGCCGGAGAGGCTGGGATTCGAGCTTGAGGGGATTTTAAGGAATGATCACCTTGATGAGAATGGGTTTGATGGACGGGATACGTGCGTGTATTCTCTTGTTCCTGGGGATCTGATTCCGATTTGATTCTTGCATGAAGTCTGGCCGGTAGTATTGACCGGCCTGGCATTTCACCATTATCAACCAAATAAAAGCTGGACCCCTTCTCAAACGGAGTCCGGCTTCCTTTGTCACTCACTCTTATCCATAAGCTTTTGCATCTGCAAATACTGAACCGCATAAGCCGTTTTTGCATCAAAAATCCGCTTGTCTTTTATGAGCTGGAGGGCTTCCTCCACTGTCACTTCAATTAATTCGACAAATTCATCCTCGTCCGTTTCTCTTGACTCCTGAATGGAATATAGATCGCTAGCCACATATAAGTGAACAAGTTCATCGGCGAATCCCGGTGACGTATAGAACGAAATCAAATGTTCAAGATTCCCACATCCATAGCCCGTTTCTTCTTCTAACTCACGGAGGGCGGTTTTATCGGGTTCTTCACCCGGCTCAAGCTTACCTGCAGGAATTTCAATAATGGATTTCTCCAGTGCCTTACGATACTGCTCCACCATTACCAATTTCCCTTCCGGTGTTAACGCAATGACCGCCACGGCCCCAGGATGCTTGATCAATTCCCTCTTAGATGTCTTCCCGTTTGGCAGCTCCACTTCATCCACTTGAAGATCAATGATTTTTCCTTGATAGATCGTTTCCGTGTTGAGTGTTTTTTCTTCAAATTTTTTCATCATTCAACTCTCCTTGTTCTGTCATTGACCTTGTCCTCATACATTTTACCATATCCTATTCGAGGATCGAGGTGAAAACCCTTGAAGGTGATTGTTGAAAAGGACCGGATCATCCTGGTAGGGAAAGCATGGGAAATCAAGGAAAAGCTGAAGCAATATAATCAACACTACGCCACGGTAAAGGAATGGATCGAAGCCAATCGTTGAAGGCAGTCGTTTTCTTTGTTTATTCGTCCCCACTTTCGTTAATATAATAGAGAATGCTAATGTCGAAAGGACGGATACAATGGAAAAAAGACAAATCGGTAACTCCGCTTTACATGTATCAAAAATGGGGCTCGGCTGTATGTCCCTTGGAACCGGAGAAAGTGCAGCCAAGGACATTGTGAAGCATGCTTTAGATAATGGAATCAACTACCTTGATACCGCTGATTTATATGACTTTGGTCAAAATGAAGAATTGGTCGGGAAAGCTATCCATGAGGTGAGGGACGATATCATTCTTGCAACTAAAGTCGGGAACCGCTGGAATGACGTGGAAGACGGCTGGCGCTGGGACCCTTCCAAATCGTATATCAAGTCTGCCGTGAAGGACAGCCTTTCCCGTCTGAAAGTGGACTATATTGATCTTTATCAACTTCACGGAGGGACGATTGAAGACCATGTTGAAGAAACGATCGAAGCATTTGAAGAATTGAAGAAAGAAGGGCTGATTCGCTATTATGGCATTTCTTCTATTAGGCCGAATGTCATCAAACGTTTCTTGACTTCTGCTTCCATTGAAAGCGTGATGATGCAGTACAGTCTACTCGACCGCCGACCGGAAGAGTGGATGGACCTCCTGGATGAAAATAAGGTGAGCATCGTGGCACGTGGGCCTTTGGCTAAAGGGCTTCTTTCTGAAAAAATGCTTTCCAAAGCATCCAACAAAATGAAAGAAGACGGCTATCTGGACTATTCTTATCAAGAGCTTGAAGAAACACTAAAGTCCATCCATGGGAAAATGGGAGACAACCGTTCAATGAACCAGCTTGCCCTTCAATATATTCTCGCTCATGAGTCGGTGGCTGCTGTCATCCCGGGAGCAAGTTCTGTTCAACAGCTTCAGGAAAACATCGATGCTGTCAATTCGGGAGCACTATCTTCCAATGAGCTAGAGATGCTAGGACAATTAACCAAATTATCACGATATGAGCAACACAGGGATTGAATGATTAATAAGCGGGTCAGGGTTTCTTATTTCCCTGCCCGCTTATTTTTTTCATACCAGCTTAATGCCTTTTTCTCCAGGTCCTTCACCAGTTGATCTTTCCCTTGAATGTAATCCTCCATATCATGTGGGAACTTCTTTGCAAGCATTGACTTCAGTTCACCATATCTTTGGGCTTCAACGTCATGTTCTCTTAAATAATCGCGGAACGCTATGTGCCTGACGACATGATGAATTCCATATGGAAAAATGTGAAGATGCACAGCTCTCTCATTTCCTTCTCCCTTATAAAAAAAGCGGCGGTTCGGGATACCATTTTCACCTTTACTCACAAAATCCAGTTGATTGAATTCGTCTATCAGGTCATCAATGCCATCCAGGTCAGGTACTTCTATCAGGATATCGATAATCGGTTTAGCGTTCAATCCCTGTATGGAGGTCGACCCTATATGATGAATGGCTGCATCAGGAAGAAAATTATTCAGAATGCGTTTTTCTTTTTCAAATTTCTCTTTCCAGGCAGCTTGATGAGGCACCACTTTTACATCCCTCATCAATCCTTGAAATTCTTCCAATTCATATTGCTTTCATTCAACAACTCTTCAAAGCTTTTATTCTTCTCACGCTGTCTTTTCTCTTCTATTTTCCGGAGACGATCTTCTTCCTTCTTCACAGACTCTACCTTTTCAAGCTCTGCTTTCTTTTCTTTCAATTGTTCGAAGAGGTCGCCACTGATTGAGTTCTTTAACGTCAATCCTGCTTCCTGTTTATTCTTCTTAGACATGTCCTTAATTCCCCCTATCTGTCATAGTTATAAATCTTTTTATGATTTTAGTCAAAAGCCAGGCTCAAAAAAAGCCGGTTAAAAAGGGTAATACACCCCCTCCTAACCGACTGTTTGCTTCAAAAGGCTTCAAGTTTCACATCTTCCCCGATGATCAGCTTGGCATCGGTGGACGATTGGATATCTTCCACCGAGAAACCGTTGGCTACTTCACGGAGGAATAATCCTTCCTCCGTTACATCCATCACGGCACGATCCGTGATGATGCGGTCCACAACGCCTTTACCTGTCAAAGGTAATGTGCACTCCTTCAGGATCTTACTCTCCCCTGCCTTATTGACATGTTCCATGATGACGATGATGCGCTGAGCCCCGTGGACGAGATCCATCGCTCCGCCCATTCCTTTGATCATCTTCCCCGGAATCATCCAGTTGGCAAGGTCCCCGTTTTCGGCTACTTCCATTCCACCGAGGATGGCGATATTGATATGCCCTCCGCGGATCATTCCGAATGACTCCGAGCTGTTAAAGTAAGAGGAGCCCGGAATCGCTGTGACAGTCTCTTTTCCGGCGTTGATGAGGTCGGCATCCACTTCATCTTCCCCTGGATAAGGGCCGATACCGAGTAATCCATTTTCCGATTGAAGGACAACCTGTTTGTTTTCTGTTATATAGTTGGCCACCAGTGTGGGCATCCCGATTCCTAAATTGACATAGAAACCATCTTCTATTTCCTTTTCTGCTCTTCTCGCTATTCTTTCACGCATTTTGGCACGATCCATCCCGGTCCACTCTCCTTCTTATGCTTGCCTCACTGTTCTTCTTTCAATGCGCTTCTCCTGCTCGGCCTGAATCAGACGCTGAACGTAGATGCTTGGTGTGTGGACTTCATTAGGATTGATATCCCCGATTTCAACGAGGTCTTCCACCTCAGCGATCGTCACTTTTCCCGCTGCCGCAATCATCGGGTTAAAGTTTTGAGCCGTTTTGTTATAAATCAAGTTCCCCATCTTGTCGGCCTTCCAGGCCCTAACAAGTGAGAAGTCTGCCGTATAGGCTTCTTCGAGCAAGTATTCTTTCCCATTGAATGTGCGGGTTTCCTTTCCTTCCGCTACCGGTGTCCCAACTCCTGCAGGCGTAAAGAAGGCTGGGATCCCTGCCCCACCTGCACGGATTTTCTCCGCAAGCGTGCCTTGAGGAACGAGTTCCACCTCGAGCTCTCCCGATAAAACCTGTCTTTCAAATTCTTTGTTTTCCCCGACATAGGAACCTATCATTTTATCAATCTGCTTATTTTTCAGTAATAAACCCAGTCCCCAGTCGTCTACACCGCAGTTATTTGAAATGACGGTCAGGTTCTTCACACCCTTTTTCACAAGGGCAAGGATGAGCTTTTCAGGGATCCCGCACAGACCGAATCCTCCAACCATTATCGTGGCTCCATCATGGATGTCAGCCACTGCTTCGTCATATGAAGTGTACACTTCTTTCATTGTATTCCCTCCTCGAATCTGGATTTTCCAACTCCTTATTTATGAAGTTCAACAACCGTTGCTACTCCCTGTCCACCACCGATACAAAGAGTAGCCAATCCGTTTTGAACGCCTCTTTTCTTCATCTCATGGATCAGCGTCACCAGAATTCGTGTTCCACTAGCTCCAATCGGATGACCTAGAGCAATGGCTCCCCCATTTACATTCAAAGCATCCTTCTTGAATTGAAGTTCCTTATCCACGGCTAATGATTGAGCAGCGAATGCTTCATTTGCTTCAATTAATTCCATGTC
This sequence comes from Bacillus sp. NTK074B, assembly GCF_017303375.1. Taxonomy (GTDB): domain Bacteria; phylum Bacillota; class Bacilli; order Bacillales; family Bacillaceae_B; genus Rossellomorea. The sequence goes on from NZ_JAFKOH010000001.1 coordinate 287,717, forward strand.
CTCAATCGTCATCTTTGTTTTTTCCAATACTTTTTTCACTGCGGCAACAGGTCCGATTCCCATGACACTTGGATCTACACCTGCATTGGCGTTCCCCTTGATCGTCACGAGAGGCGTGATGCCAAGTTCGTCTGCTTTCTTCCTGGACATGACGACAACAGCAGCTGCACCATCATTTATGCCTGACGCATTACCGGCTGTCACAGAGCCATCTTTTTTGAAGGCAGCACGAAGCCCCGATAACTTCTCGGCAGTTGAGCCTTTACGCGGGAACTCATCCTGACTGAACACGAGTGGATCCCCTTTTCGTTGCGGGATGGAAACCGGAACGATTTCATCATCGAATCGGCCGGATTCGATGGCAGCAGCAGCTTTTTGCTGACTCCATGCAGCGAATTCGTCCTGTTCTTCTCTTGTCAGAGAGTAACGGTCACATAGATTTTCTGCCGTCACACCCATATGATAATCATTAAAGGCACACCATAAGCCGTCTGATATCATGCTGTCGACGACTTTCTGGTCCCCCATTTTATACCCTTCTCTTGCTCCCTGAAGTAAATAGGGAGCCTGACTCATATTTTCCATTCCACCTGCAACAATGATATCTGCATCCCCCGCGAGGATTGCCTGCGTTGCTAGATGAACCGTTTTTAATCCTGATCCACATACTTTATTGATCGTCATGGCAGGTACTTGCTCAGGCAGTCCTGCTTTGATGGATGCTTGACGGGCGGGATTTTGACCCAACCCTGCCTGCAACACATTCCCCATGATCACTTCATCCACGTCACTACCACTTAAACCAGCCTTTTCAAGGGCATCTTTAATCACAATCGCTCCAAGTTCCGGAGCGGAAATACCTTTTAAAGATCCGTTAAAGCTTCCGATGGCTGTGCGTACTGCACTCACAATGACAACTTCATTCGACATCTTTCTTCCTCCCTTTCTCTTCTGACTGATGTGCTTGCCTATTCGTTACCTTTTGAAAACTGTTCCACTTTAACTCATTCTATGTAAGCGGTTAAATTCCTCTAAATTCGTCAAAAAATTTTTATATTGATTTATATGTCGAAATTTTCTTAAAATGAAGAGGGAGGAGTGAAATGATGAAATTACCTAAAAAAGCTACGATTATCGAAGTAGGTCCAAGAGACGGCTTACAAAATGAGAAGAATTTTGTCCCGACGGACGTTAAGAAAGAATTTATCCTTCGTTTGAAACAATCGGGAATAAAAGAAATGGAACTGACCTCGTTTGTGTCTCCGAAATGGGTTCCACAGATGCAGGATGCGAGTGAAATTGTCGACACCTGTCTGACACTGGATTCACGTGATATGATACTTGCTCCTAATAAAAAGGGGATGGAACGAGTTTATGAAACAGACTGCCGGTCTGTCGCTGTATTCGTTGGCGTAAGCAATACCTTCAATCAAAAAAACATCAATAAGACAACGGATGAAGCTCTTACAGATCTGGCACCGCTTCTTTCAGAGTTAAAAGAAAAGGGCTATTTCGTAAGAGCCTGCATCTCTACCGCCTTCTACTGTCCATATGAAGGGAAGATCAAGCCTCTTGACACTCTTTCCCTTTGTAAGGGATTCGTTTCATTGGGAGTGGATGAACTGAGCGTCGCCGATACGATCGGCCGTGCTAATCCGTCTGAAGCATATCATCTTTTTGCAAGGTTGAAGCAGGAAATACCTCATACATTACTGACAGCACATTTCCATGACACCCGCAAAATGGCCCTGGCGAATATCCTTGCGTCCCTTCAAGCGGGGATCGATCGCTTCGACACGAGTGCCGGCGGTCTTGGAGGGTGCCCTTTCGCCCCCGGTGCCACCGGAAATGTGGCAACCGAGGATGTTGTGTATATGCTCGAAGAAATGGGGATCTTAACAGGGATTGATCTGGAGAAGCTTGCACATGCCATCGAAGTCGTTAAACCGCATGTCAGCCGCCCAATTCAGAGCGGTTACTACCGTCTTCATGAATTGAATCAGTAATGCATAGGCCCTTTCTCCTTGAAGCATTATAATGATGATAACCTCTAAGGAGATGAATCACATGAGCCAAAAACGCGATAAAGGATTCAGTCAAAAAGGGAAACCGAATGCAGATACGGTTTCAAACACCATGGCGAAAGAAGAACTTGATAAAGCCATTCATCCAACTAAAGGACAAAATGCTAAATCATAAGTCCTGAATTACACACCGATTAAAAAGAGTGTCTCTTCCTGAGGCACTTTTTTTCGTCCTCAAAAATTCCGCTTATTTCCTTTATTTGCTACAATAAGAATAAACGATATTCCTTTGAGGTGATGACACATGAGAAAAAAATGGGCCATCCTTGGCGGCACCCTTTCTTCTATCGGGCTGCTTGGGGTTTATATTACGAATCGATTTATGTATTTACCGAAAAAGGGGGATGACTTCATCCGGGCTCGGGAAACCGAATCGACCCGGCTGATCGAAGAAGAGTATGACTCCCTTCCTAAAGAAGAAATCCTGATTCCTTCTCAGTACGGTTATGATATTAAAGCGGTATTCGTGAAGCCCCACCCTCATAAAAAATTCATGATCTTTTCCCATGGAGTGACGGAAAACAAGTGGAATTCCATTAAATACATGAACCTTTTCATCAAACAGGGGTTCAACGCCGTCATTTATGACCACAGGCGCCATGGGGAATCAGGGGGGAAGACTACGAGCTATGGATACTTTGAGAAATATGACCTGAAGGCGGTCGTGGATGAACTGATCCGCCGGGAAGGGGACGATGTATTCTTCGGAATCCACGGGGAATCCATGGGGGCTGCAACTCTGCTTCTTTATGCCGGAAGTGTTGAGGACCGGGCTGATTTTTATATTGCCGATTGTCCCTTCTCCGACTTTGGTGAACAGCTTGCCTACCGGATGAGTGCAGAAGTGAAGATGCCTGCAAAATTCCTCCTCCCCCTCGTGGATGGTACGCTGAAGCTGCGACAAGGCTACACATTAAAGGATTTATCTCCTATTTCGGTAGTCCAAAACATTCAAAAACCCGTATTATTCATTCACAGCAAGAACGATGATTTCATCCTACCTCAAATGACCAAGGATCTTTTTGAGAAGAAACAGGGTCCAAAGGAGCTTTTCCTTGATTTCAGCGGTACCCATGCCCAGTCGTATAATGATAACCCGGAAGAATACGAGGAATTGATCCAACGGTTCTTAGAGCAATTTGTTATAGAGGGAAAGGATGTCGTCTCATGATTCCAACTGATTTCAGGTTAAAAATGCAAACGATGTACGGAGATGCGGGGGATGACTGGATTACGGATACGGAAAATCTCATGGAGTCACTAAAAGACCGGTTCCGGTTAACCTACGGTGAGCCGTTTTCACTAAGCTATAACTTCGTGGTTCCTGTCCACATCATGCATGAGCAGGCCGTTTTAAAGATCGGGTACCCGAACAGTGATTTCTACAATGAGTTTCATGCCCTGCAGGATTTTCAGGGAAAGGGAATGGTGAAGGTGCTCGACTTCAATAAGGAAGAAGGCTGGATTCTTTTAGATCGCCTCATGCCGGGTTCCCCCCTTCTCTCTATTGAGGATGAAGAAGAGGTTCTCTCTGTCTTCGCCCGTACTGCCAAGGGACTTTGGCATAAACCTGTCAGCAATCATCCCTATCCTACGGTTCAATCCTGGTCAAAGGGGATCGGGAGGTTACGGGATCGATTTAACGGAGGAACCGGCCCCATTCCTCCGGAGTTCGTCGTAAAAGCTGAAGCCCTTTATCCGGAGTTGCTGAATACTTCCACAGATTTCTATCTTCTTCACGGTGATCTTCATCATGGTAACATTCTCTACTCCGATTCTTCCGGCTGGACAGCCATCGACCCTAAAGGGCTGATCGGAGAGAGAGAATATGACTGTATTCAGTTCATGTTGAATGAGTGGGAAAAGTGGGATGCGCCGTTAGAGTTGCTCCGATATAGGACAGAGACAATCGCTTCCCTGCTTTCCCTCTCTTATGAGCGGTTGCTTCAGTATGGATTTTGTCATTCAATTCTGTCTGCGTCCTGGTCTGTAGAAGATGGACTTGATGGATGGAAAACCGGAGTTTCTTTGGCGGGGATGTTTGAAGAGCTGTTGGCAGAGTAACAGGCTCCACTGACCCTCTGCCCCAGAGATTCCCCTTATATTTTGTTGGGAATATTGGTTTTTAAGAACATAAAAGCTCCGGTATGCACCGGAGCTTTTCTTCTCTATTCCCCAGGATACATCAAAAAGTTCATTCTCCCATTAATGATTTGACCTGGGCTTTTTAATTGGAATGTATTACTTTGGGAAGAAAAGTCGATTTTCAGCTCTTCATCTAAAAAGACCACCTTTGACTTTTCTACGAGTATCGGGTAGCTGTTCGTCTCTATTTTTATATCTTCACCTTCAACGGGATGCTCGACAAACCATAAAGTAGGAATGCCGCTCACTACACAGCCACAGCCTTCTGTATCATACTTTAGCTTGAGGTGACCTTTTTCGTTTTCTATTTTATCTTGAATTTTTCGGATTGCTTCGTTTGTCAGTTCGATTTTCATTTGACGACCTCCTCTGCCCTTTATCCTATCACATTTTATTAGTTCCTTTTAGATTATTGCTTTTTTGCTCTTTTCACCTTACTATCGATAGTGGGGATTCTTTTGTATTTTCTAGAAAGGGTGGTTTTTTATGACAAAAGCTCAAATTAAAGTGAACGATAACGGTTCTTTTCGCGTTAGCGGCGATGTGGAACTGATCGATGCTGATGGGAATGTATTTCCAACCAAACAAGTATTTACCCTTTGTCGCTGCGGTTTATCTGCCAACATGCCGTTTTGTGACGCTTCACACAAGGGAAAATTCGATTCTTGTGTGCGTGCAGAAAAAGTATTGGACGAAGAGTAGTTTGAATGAAAAGAGAGACTTCGGACGAAGTCTCTCTTTTCATTCAAAAAAACGAATGTCCACAACGCTTGCCAGTGGAATATAGTGTACACTTTCAAACCTGTCGACCACGTGCAGCTTCTCTTCCATGGAGTCGAAATGATGAACGGTTCCAATCAATAACTGATGACGATACTTTGCATAATGAGTAATCGAGACCAGCTTCCCGAACTCCATCGCCTCTGCCACCACTTCATTCATCCTGTCCAGCTCCTGCTCATCAAGTTCGGCCCTTTTTTCATGTGTATCTTCCTTAGCCCAATCTCTTAGGAGCTTCACATGCTCCGGGAGCATCATCGATGTCCATTTGATTCTTCCTCGATCGCGGATCAACTCTCTCACCTCCATTCGTTACGATTTATGTCCGCCCACCAAGCGGGCACGATGCTTCGCTGTTCCTGCTTCTGTGTAGGAAACGGCGCGGAGAAGTGCCCCTGATCCATATCTATTCCGGATGCGATCCACCACATACCCAAGCTCCCGTTTTTCCCAACGGTCAGGTTCAAAAAGGGACACCTGCATCGCTCCATCCTCCACTATATTTGAAAGGGTGATGTTGATTTTCCGGACGGTTTTTCCATTGTAGTTCTCTTCGAATAGGTCCAGGCACACCCGGTACAAGTCCATGGTGATATTGGTCGGTTCCTCTATCGTCCTTGACCGGTGAAACCCGCCGCCGAATTCTTCGTGGCTGTAGCCGATCCCAAAGCTGACGGTCCTCCCCGCCTTGCAATGGGTCCGGGCGCGTCTTGCTACTTCTTCGCACATTTCCAAAATGACGCGCTTGATTTCCTTTTTCTCTTTGTAATCCCTGAGGAGGATCTGCCCCTTTCCGAAGCTGACCTGGCCATCCATGATCGGGGCGCCTATTTCCGACAGATCCACTCCCCATGCATGGTGATAAAGCTGGTTCCCCATCACGCCGAACTTCGCCTCAAGCTTCCCGAGATCATACTTCGCCAACTGTCCGACAGAGAAGATGCCCATCCGATTGAGGGTCTTTTCAAGGCGTCCGCCTATCCCCCACATCTCGCGTAACGGTGCCAGGGGCCACAGTTTCTCCGAAACGTCTTCATATGTCCACTCGGCAATCCCTTCTTTCTTTGCTTCAAGATCCAGGCACAGCTTGGACAGAAGCATGTTGGGGCCGATTCCGATGGCGCATGGAAGTTGGAATTCCCTTTCCATATCGTCTTTGATCTTCCCTGCGATGGTGGTCGCATCCCCCCAGAGACTCGTCGCCCCATCAATCTTGATGAAGCTTTCATCCACGCTGTACGTATGGATGGCATCCTTCGGTACATAGCGATGAAACAGACGGGTGAGCTCCGTTGAAATCCGTACATACGTCGCCATTTTCGGCTCTACAAGGCGGATTCGTGGATCGTTCGGAATTTCAAACATCCGCGAACCCGTTTTGATTCCAAAGTCCTTCTTCATCCTGGGCGAGGCAGCCAGCACGATGCTTCCCTGCCGGCTTTTATCCCCCACTACAGCCAAGTGGCATCCAAGGGGATCCAGCCCCTCCATGACAGCCGAACAGCTAGCATAAAAGCTCTTCATATCGATGCACAAAATCTTGTGGTGTGGCAGCACACTGTAATCGACAGTCATATCTTCGCCCTCCATTTTACCTAAATAAGAACAAACGTTCTTGTATAGTATAGTTATGATTCTATACGAATATACGTTCCCTTTCAACTTAAATTACTGGAAATGGAGAGAATAATAAGAAAAGCGGAGGCGGCTTGGTCAGGCTCGACAAGCACAACTGGGAAATTCCAAAAGGCGCTTTTTGCCTTATGGAATTTTTCAGTTGTGACCTCGAGGGACTAGCCGCCGGAGCTGGACAAAGAAAAGTGGAAGGGGCTCGCCCTGGGGCGACAAGCATAAGACGAGTAACCCGGAAAGGCGCCCTTTGCCTTTTTGGGTTACTTGGCTTATGACCTCGAGCCCCAAGCCCCTGCAGCTGGACACAAGAAAAGCGGAGGCGGCTTGGTCAGGCCCGACAAGCATGAAAGACACACGCCTAAGTCAGATCCTGTCGATATTTTTGTTATGAATGACATAGTCGTATTTTCCTATATTTGTTAAAATTCAAAAGAACGATCATTGTGAATATAAGGAGGAGTAACATGCCGAAAGTAATTGTGATGTATGAAAAGCCAAAAGATCAGGACAAGTTCGAAGAGTATTACTTCAACACCCATATGCCGATTGCAGAAAAGGTGCCCAATGTAAAAGAGGCTAGAGTACAACGGGTATTATCGAATCAAAACACTGATTTATCCCTATACTTAATAACAGAAATAGAGTTTGAAAACAAAGGTGCCATGAAAGAAGCATTTGCGTCGGAGCAGTGGAAAGCCGTCGGGGATGACGTGCCAAACTTTATGAAATACTTAGAAAAACCGCCGATTATCACGATCGTAGATTAAACGCTATAATAAAGGCCGGAATCTACCATGATTCCGGCCTTAGTTCATTACCCTTTTCCGGCTTGGAAGCCAGGATATTTCGTCATGCCACCGTCGGCAATGAGAGTCGTGCCCGTGACGTAGCTCGCTTGATCAGATGCAAGGAAAACCGCACAGGAAGCAACCTGCTCGGGTTCTCCGATATAGCCAAGAGGGATGAGTTTCTCCACTCCTTTTTTCTTTTCCGGATCTGAGAATTTTTCCGCATTGATGGGTGTATCGATGGCCCCGGGAGCGATATTATTCACCCGGATTCCATCGGGAGCGAATTCCAATGCAAGACTCTCCATTAATAATTTCACTCCTCCCTTACTGGCAGCATAGTGAGCAAAGTGAGGCCAAGGAATGATTTCATGTACGGAAGAAACATTGATGATGGATCCTTTAATATGATGATTGAGCATGTATTTTGCCGCTTCACGGCACCCAAGGAATGTACCTGTGAGATTCGTATTGATGACCCTTTGCCAATCTTCAATCGGCAGGTTTTCAGACGGGACTTCATTTTCGATTCCAGCGTTATTCACGTAGATATCCAAACTGCCATATGTATCATGGGCAAATTGGACAAAGCCCTGAACGTCCTCTTCATTTGAAACGTCCCCCTGAATGATGGAGGCTGTTCCCCCTGCTTCTTCAATTTCTTTTACTACTTCTTCTGGGTTTTCTTCATCTTTGAAATAGTTAATGACAACCTTACAACCTTCAGACGCGAACCGTTTCGCAATCGCCTTTCCGATACCCGTTGCAGCTCCCGTTATAATGACGACCTTATCTATTAGATCTGAATACATATCCATTCCTCCTTAATCTTTCGTAAATCCTAATAGCACACCGCCGATAATGATCAGCACACAGCCTGCGATGACGAGAAGGATCTGCTTTTTCGATTTCTTTTCACCTAAGAAAAACAAACCTCCGAGAGTCGAAATGACGATTCCCGTTTGGGAAAGGGAGAAACTTGTTGCGACCCCGATACGTGGAAGGGCAAGCAGCAGCCCCAGATTTCCCGAAGCCCACATAAGTCCGGTTAAGATATTCCGGATCGTATATTTATTAAATGGTTTATGCCTGAAAGTGATGACAACGGCTCCAATGAACATGCCGATTGCCTGAGGCAAAATCGCTTCCCAGCCATCGATATCAAACCATCTTAAGATGACCACATATGCTATGTAACCACAACTTGAAAGAAGGAGCGTCATTAAGCCTTTTTTAAGTTGTGAGTCTTCATCACCCTCGGATTTTTGAGTGAATGAGGTCAGGACGACACCGATGATAAGAGCTAAAACCGCTCCGCTGCCGAGGAGGATCGTTTCAGTCGTTTTCCATTCCTTGAATACTAAAACACCAAAAAGGGTCGTTCCAATCAGCTGCATCCCCGTTGAAATCGGGACGGTTTTTGAAACGCCGATGAATTTTACACTGGCCAGCTGGTTCACTTGTCCGACCGCCCAGAAGACGCCGGAAATAAACCCGATTCCCCAGACAAATAACGTTAATTCAGGGGATTTGATGAAGAAAACGCCAATTGCAAACAGCAGTGAGCCAACCGTGATTCCAACCGTTTGACTATAGGCATTCCCTCCGAGTTTTACACTTACAAACACAAGACTTCCCCACGCAACCGCAGGGATCAGGGCTAAAAGAATCCCTATCATACATCCACATCCTTTTTCCAACAATGATCATAGTTTTCCTCCGAAACCGTCATTCTAGCCGTTTCGACTGGAAAAACCTAAAAGATTTCCCACTCTCTGATGCATACCCTTCTTTTCTACGGTGTAATCTCGAAAAGAGGAATGCGGACAGAAAAAAGAAAGCGGTGATTGGTCATCAACGCTTTCTTTTTTGCTATTGGGTGGACGTATGTATCGGGACAATCACTCTTTCATTCTCGACATTCACCATAACATGGACATCACGATCGATGGAAAGGTCTTTAAAACGGAGTGAATATAAGCCGGTAGGATTTTTTTCGATGGATTGGATGACCACCTCTGAAAACCGGGGATCTCTCATGACTAATTGAACGACATTTTTTTCTGTTTCACTTTGCACGTCTGTCAGGAACACCAGTTGGTCCGCAGAAGCTCTTCTGGGATAGGATTCCTGGAGCTCGCCATTGAAGGTCACATTCACTTTTTTGCCCAGTTCTATATCTTCTTTATGCAGCTTTTTGTCTTGATCAGTCACTATGACGGTATGTTGATCGAAAGAAAACCAAATATCATTGATCAATACCTCGTTATTCTCCATCCGGGTCACGAAGCCTATGAAATCTGTACTGCCCTGAGAGTTGACAGATGTTGAAGGCCCGCAGCCGGTACACAATAAACAGAAACAAAGTATCAGAACAGTCAAACATTTTTTCATAGACTCCCCCCTTATGTGATTAGACGATTGAGGACAGTATTAAGTTTCACTATTTTTTGAAAAATAGGTTATTTCCTGCTTTTTCGACAAATGATGGGAATAATTGATAGATCTTACTGCCCATATTCATCCACCGTGGCAGGTTGATTTCTCTCTTGTTCGTAAAGAGCCCGTTCACTACCGTGTCTGCAACATATGCAGGATCAAGCATGAATTTTTCTACATTCTTAACATAATTCCCAGATTCATCGGCAATGGAAAAGAAGTCCGTGGCGATCGGACCGGGGTTTACAGCGGTCACCTTTACACCATACCTTTTCGCTTCCATCCTTACACTGTTTGTATAGCCCAGGACAGCATGCTTGGAGGCTGAATATGCACTTGATTTCGGGGTGGCAAACTTCCCTGCCTGAGAAGCGATATTCATAATGTGCCCGAAACCTTGTTCACGCATATGGGGAAGGACTTCACCTGTGCACGCCATAAGGCCTAGCACATTCACATCCATCATTCCTTTCACATCTTGAAAGGTGACTTCATGCGCTTCTTGAAATATTCCATAACCCGCATTATTGATCAAGGCATGAATGGTTCCAAAGTCCTCAAGGATGGTGTGGAAGACAGAGGGAATTTGCTCATAATCCGTTACGTTTAATGGATAGACTTCCACCTTACACTTATATTCTGTTGTCAACTTTTCCTTCAATGCCTGGAGGAGATGGACGCGGCGCGCAATCAACGCAAGGTTCCCGCCACTCTCGGCAACCTTGATGGCCATCTGTTCCCCAATGCCTCCAGAGGCACCGGTAATGACAATCGTTTTACCTTTGATTCTACTATTCATGGAACGTCACATCTTTCTAAGCGAAATAATAAAAAATTCCTTCATGTTTTTCTTTTTTTATGTAGTGAAGGGATTCCAAGTAGTCCAATTGCCCGATGGTTTCGGACAGTGTCAAGCCGAGTTCCTTTCGGTAAACGGAAGGAAATAGCCTCTTGCAAACCTCAAATACGGTCACTCGATTTCCTCTTATCATCCCGAGCACGCCTTGAGCCCTCTCATCTTGTTTCCCTAATCTCCTCGGAATTAATCCATGAACATCTTCAATATTGTCCCCATGGCCCGTGTAAGCAAGGGTAATCGGTATGTCCAGCAGTTTTTTCAATGAAGCATTATATTGCAGCAATGGCTTTGAACGCTCCATTTCCCCCTCGAATGGAGGTTCAATGAGGGGATTGGGAGAAATCGTTGCAAGAATGTGATCTCCCGCGATCAGAACACCATCACGTTCACGATAAAATGATAAGTGACTCTGTGCGTGGCCCAGGGTTTCGATTATGGACCATCCTTCCATTCCAGGCACTTTATCCCCTTCGCCGATTACCACGTCCAGCTTACGGTTTCCCATGAATTTCAACGCACTCTTAAATTTTGGGATAGCTGAGAGATACTCATGGGGCAATCCCGATTCAATAGCCAACTGCATAAAAAAACGGTCGTACACTTCATGGAAGTGGTCATCGCGGTGAAGCCAGAATCGATTATATTGGTGACCATAAACAGTAACGGAGGACTGAAAACGGTCAAGCAGTCCAGCATGATCCGGATGGTGATGGGTCAGGACGATTTGTTCGATATCCCCCGGTGTATATCCTAAAGCGGATAATTGCTCCGTCAGCTGTATCCAGGCCGCATCGGTAAGAGGACCTGCATCAACCAGCGTCAAAGCATCCCCTTTCACTAAATAAACATTCACATCTCCTACGGCAAATGGAGTGGAAAGTGTGATTTTTGCAATATCATTCACTAAGGTTGTCATATTTTCACCACATTCTTCATAATAAAAAGGGTAAAGCAAACACCATACCCTCAGCCACTCACAAAAAATGAATGACCCTTCAGTACCTAGTGTACAATTTTTCGTGTACAATGTCATTTTTAAAATGATTGAATATACTGAAATAAACACTTGACAAACAAGCTGTCTTTCAAAGATAATCACCTATAATATCTACTTGATCTTCATTTTTTACCTATTGATACATGAAAAAGCGATGATAAAGACTAGTAATGAATAGATGATGTCAGAGAACGGAGCCCACCGGCTGAAAGGCACCGTCGTCCCCTCTATTCGTGAACCTGCCTTTTGAGCGTCTTAAAGCAGAACGTTCTCCAGCGTTAATGGAATTTAAGAGTGTGTTCATTTTCTTCGATTGAAAATGGACAAAACAAGGTGGTACCACGGAAGACAGACCCTTTCGTCCTTTAAGGATGAGAGGGTCTGTCTTTTTACTATAAAGGGAGGAATGAGGGAATGAAGACATTATTTATCGGGGCAGGATCGATGGCACATGCATTAATGAGCGGCGCCTTGAAAGCAGGCGTATTGAGAAGTGAAGAAGTGTATGTAACCAATCGTGCCAACCAGCAGCGTTTAGAAGAAATCATGCACGAATTCTGTGTTCAGAGGGTGAATCAGAACATCCCCTATGATGTCGTCATTCTTGCCATGAAACCAAAGGACTTTCATGAAGCGGCAGAGTCGATCAGCCCCCACCTCTCAGAAGATACGCTTGTTATTTCTGTACTGGCAGGGATCACCTTGGAACATATAAGCGACAGGCTTTCCTTTAACGGGGCCATTGCAAGAGCCATGCCCAATACTAGTGCCACCCTTGGGAAATCGGCAACGGCTGTATCCTTTAACGGAAACCTCTCACACTCTCAAAAGGAATGGACTAAAACACTCTTTCAATCTGTCGGAATGGCAACAGAGGTAGAAGAAGAGAAGCTGGACCTCATTACGGCACTTTCCGGAAGCGGGCCTGCTTATATCTATTATATTGCCGAAATCATGAAGCACGCGGCAGTCGAATTGGGACTCGAAGAAGAGCTCGCCGAAAGTATGGTGACCCAGACAATTGCAGGAGCGAGTGCCATGCTTTCTGAATCCGGATTAGAAGCCGGTGAATTGAGGAAAAACGTAACCAGTGCAGGTGGCACAACCGAGGCGGGTATTAGAAAGCTAGAAGATCACCAGGTAAGGGATGCCTTTCTCCAATGTATCACTTCTGCAAAGGACCGATCCCTGGTCCTTGGAAGTGAATTAAAGAAGCAATCTTTGAAAAAATAAACGGAAAGCCCACCATGATTCGAAAAGATTCCATCACATTGTTACAATCAGAGAAAAAGAAGAGGGTCGACACACATGAATCTCCTGATTATCTTCCTTTCTACAATCCTTGTGGTCTGGATTGTTCTCTCCATAGACGTGTGGAGGGGCCTGGGAAAGCTTACATCGATCGAAGAATTTCAGTTAACAGCAGACAGACCGTTTCTATCCATCATTGTGCCAGCAAGGAACGAAGAGGAAACCATTTCAGACAGTATTCTGTCACAACTCGATCAGGACTATGACCGGATTGAATGGATTCTCGTTAATGACCGTTCCACAGACGACACCCCAGTGAAACTGGAGGCAATGGCGGAAAAAGACAAGAGGATCCAAGTCCTTCATATCGATTCCCTGGAAAAAGGCTGGCTTGGCAAAAATCAGGCATTATACAAAGGGTATAAACGCTCAAAAGGGTCACTGATCCTGTTTACCGATGCAGACGTACTGTATAAAGATCCTTCGACGCTATCAAGAGCTGTCGGTTTCTTACAATCACGGAAACTTGACCACCTGACCTTGGCACCCGGCATCAAATCACAAACTTTCTGGTTAAGAAGCTTTGTTGCATTCTTTTTATTCGGTTTTTCATTTTATAAGCGTCCATGGAAAGCAAATGATCCTTCCTCTAATACAGGAATGGGGATTGGCGCATTCAATCTCGTCACCCGTTCAGCTTATGAGGAGATTGGAACTCATGAGAAGATCAAGCATATGCCCGATGATGATTTGCAGCTCGGCATCACGATGAAAAAACAGGGCAAAAACCAGGCTTTCCTCACTGCCTTAAAGTCCCTAGAAGTCGAATGGTACCAATCGTTGAAAGAGGCGTTTAAAGGTCTTGAGAAAAATACGTTTGCCGGGCTCCATTATTCTATTCTCCTTGTATTGTTTGCGATGACGGGGGTATTCTGCTCCACTGTACTGCCTTTCTTAACGATATTCTCTAGAGATCCGCTCATTGCGACCGTCAGCCTGCTGATCATTTTCTTCATCGGTATTACCTACTTAAAAGTGATAAAAGAAATGACGAACGAGTCTCCCCTCCTTTTTCTTTCTTTGCCTGCTACCGCCATGTTATTCATCTATTCCATCGCAAGAGCCACCTTTCTAACCTTCAAAAGGGGAGGTATTGAATGGCGAGGAACGATTTATCCGTTGAAGGACTTGAAACAAAAAAGAAAATAAAGCACATTTCTTTTCGGGCAAAAATGTTGTTGATATAATCACTGTGTATAACTGTTTAGAAACCCGAAATAAATTCGTCGTGGAAGGTGATCGAAGATGAAAGCAAAATTATTCGAACCATATAAACTTAAAAATGTAGAACTGAAGAACAGAATCGTTATGGCCCCGATGTGCATGTACTCTTCCCACCATGAAGATGGAAAAGTCGAAAACTGGCATCGGACCCACTATACAAGCCGTGCGGTCGGAGGAGTCGGACTCATCATCCTAGAAGCATCGGCGGTTACGCCACAGGGAAGAATTTCTCCACAAGATTTAGGTATCTGGGATGATGCACATATTGAAGGATTAAAAGAGTTAGTGGATCTGATGAAAGAGCAAGGGGCAAAGACAGGCATCCAGCTTGCCCATGCAGGAAGAAAAGCTGTCCTTGATGGCGATATCCTCGCACCATCTGCCATTTCCTTTAACGATGAGATGAAAACCCCGGTAGAAATGTCAGCGAATGATATAGAAGAAACAATCGCGGCCTTCATAAAGGGAGCCGAAAGAGCAAAGAGAGCGGGCTTTGATGTAATCGAGATTCACGGCGCCCACGGATATCTCATCAATGAGTTCCTCTCCCCTTTATCCAATAAACGGACGGATGAATACGGCGGATCGGCAGAAAACCGCTACCGTTTCCTACGTGAAATCATTGACGGCATCCAACAGGTGTGGGATGGACCACTCCTCGTCCGTGTTTCTGCCAAGGATTATCACGATGAAGGGCTGGACGTGGAAGACTATGTCGTCTTTGCAAAATGGATGAAAGAACAAGGTGTCGACTTGATTGACGTCAGCTCAGGCGCCCTGGTACCTGCACGCATCCCTGTATTCCCGGGCTATCAGGTGAAGCTTGCCGAGGATATCAAGAACGGAGCAGGCATCGATACAGGAGCTGTTGGATTGATAACAACCGGCATTCAGGCAGAAGAAATCCTGCAAAACGAACGGGCAGACCTTGTCCTCCTCGCACGTGAACTCCTGAGAGATCCATACTGGCCAAGAACGGCAGCGAAAGAGTTGGGTGTAGAGATTGAAGCACCTAAACAGTATGAGCGCGGCTGGTAATCCAAAGAAAGAGCGCGGAACCCCCGGTTCCGCGCTCTCTTTTATTTATACACCTTCTGCACCTCATACCGAAAACCTAAACACGTGTAACCCTGCTTCTGATACATCAGTCTCGGCGTATCTTCCCCATCCGCAACCAATATGACATCCCTGTCAGAGAACCGGTCCATGACAAATCGTTGCAGCCTGCTGCCGATTCCTTTCTTTTGAAAGGTTTCGTGAACCATCAATCCGTCGATTTCCACAGCATCTTCTTCAATGATCACATCCACGGACCCTGCAGGTGTCTCCTTATAATAAGCAAGTACCTGCATAATACAGGGATTTTCAAAATTCCGCTTATGCATATCCACCTTTTGATCGGCAAATTCCCGTCCATAGTCCATATCCTGATCATACTGAAAAGCAAGATAATCATTCAGTTCCTTCTTAGTCACTTCTTTGACTTCTATGTCAGAATTCTCTTCCACTGTCGGGAATTGATCTGGTTCAATGGAATAAAGTTCATTGAATCCGACGTCATATCCCTCTTGTTTAAAATAGTCCATCAGTTCTTCTGAAGGTTTGTGATCTTGAGGAAACAGAAATTTCACGTGTTTCTGACCTTTCGATTGATGGAATTCCCTTAAAAAAAGGGAAGCATCTTTAAACTCTTCGACAGTAAGTTGTCTCGTGAATGCCAGAAAGTTGCTATCATACCTCGTCAGCATTTCCGGATAATGAACATGTTTATAAAGTGCGTTTTCCCCGATAACATGTCCTGGATAATAAATATGGTCAAATGTGTATGCTTTCATATTGACTCCCCCTTGTGTCTATGTACACTTTTTCCTATTCCCATATGCGACGCACAGTGGCGCGCTGATTTACTATTTCAACGACGTATACATCCGGATTTGAAAGAGCGAAAAGCTCCTTGTATCCATAGGTGTCATCAAACAACCTTAATAAAAGCGTTGTTAAATTTCCATGGCTAACACAAACGATCCGGTCCTCTTCTTTTTTCATTACCTCATCCACAAATGATCTTGCACGTTCCAGTGCCATTTGATTGGACTCACCGCCAGGCAATGAAAGGGAGAAATTGTCGAAGCTGTCCTTCAGCCTTTCCCTCCAGTCGGGAAGATCCCGGTCACTCAACACCCTTTCCCCCAGTCGGTCATCCTCCTGCACCGTAAGACCGGACCGCATGGCAAAAGGAGCAATCGTACCCTTTGCCCTTACAAAGGGACTTGAATAAATCGCCTGTATGGATCGATTT
Source organism: Bacillus sp. NTK074B (assembly GCF_017303375.1). GTDB lineage: Bacteria > Bacillota > Bacilli > Bacillales > Bacillaceae_B > Rossellomorea. The sequence continues at coordinate 304,275 of NZ_JAFKOH010000001.1, forward strand.
TCTAAAAGGGTTGATAATTGAAGTGCCTGACGTTCCCCTTCTTCCGATAAAGGAGCCTGAAACCGCTGACCTTCCGCCTTTGCATGACGCACGACATAGATTGTTTTCAATTTTTCTCCCCCCTATTTCTTTAAAGGTATGACGTATTCCAAGAAATCTTTTGCCATGTATGTTTCAGGGAAGATTTCCCTCGCTTCCATCTCAAGCTCCCCCCATGATTCCTTGGCATATCTGGAAGAAATATGAGTCAAGAAAAGCCTCTTCGCTCCGGCTAGAAGGGCCGTCTCCCCTGCTTGTTTCGTCGTGGAGTGGAAATATTCCCTGGCCATATCCTCTTGATCCCGGTTAAAGGTTGCTTCATGGACCAGCACATCCGCACCTTTCCCAAGCTCCACCGCAGCGGAACAGACCCGTGTGTCTCCAAGCACCGTGACAACACGCCCTGGAATAGAGGGTCCAAGAAAGTCCATCCCGTCAATCTCCCTGCCACCTTCCAACTTGACCGTTTCTCCCGCTTTCAACCTCTTATAGAGGGGACCCGGCGAAACGCCGCTTTCCCGCAATCGGTCTACTTGCAATACTCCGGCCTTATCCTTTTCAACCACCCGGTATCCGAAGGTAGGCAGTGCATGATCCAATGCCAATGCTTCAACACGAAAAGCGTCATCCTCAAACATGATCCCTTCCCCGATCTCCTTCACTTCAAGAGGATACTGAAGATGTGTCCTGCTGACAGAGAGGGAAACCTCAATATACTCCTTGATCCCCTTAGGACCATATACGGTCAACTGTGATTCTCCCCCCTGAAAAGAACGGCTCCCAAGTAACCCGGGCAAGCCGTAAATATGATCACCATGAAGATGGGTTATAAAAATTTTTTCGATTCTTCTTGGTTTCAAGCTTGTATGTAAAATTTGATGCTGTGTCGCTTCCCCGCAATCAAAGAGCCAGACTGCACCACGCTCCTCCAATAATTTCAATGCAATACTGGTCACGTTGCGGAGTTTGGCAGGAACTCCGGCGCCCGTACCTAAAAACAATAATTCCACTGTATTCACTCCTCAGATGAACTATTTTGTCTCCATTTTAGCATAATCGCCACTATTTTACCCTTTCACGGAAAATCAGTCATAAGAATGAAAATTAAAGCCAACATAATGACGAAGATGTTTGCAAAAAAGATAAAACGTTTTCATGCATATACGCAGAAAAAGTCCTCAGCATATCATTTGCTAAATGAATCATAAGTCTTTAAAATTAAGTAATTGTAGAGGATATTAAATAAGAAGAAACGCATAAATAAGGGTTACAACAAGATAAAGTGAGGTCATGACATTGAATAATTCAACGACACCAACATCTCTGATTACCATCTTTGGAGCGACTGGTGATTTAGCCAAAAGGAAACTCTATCCGTCTCTTTATCATTTGTTCCGTAAAGGGAAAATCTCCAAGCGTTTTGCCGTTGTAGGTGTGGCGCGACGGGAATGGTCAAATGAAGAATTTCAGGAACACGTCAAAACATCGGTACATAAGGCGTTAGGCAGCAATGAAAACATCGATGAATTCGTTTCCCATTTTTATTACCAGCCAAATGATGTTTCAAACAGCGATTCATACAAAGCATTAAAAGACTTATCCGATGAACTGGATGAAACATATGAATTGGAAGGCAACCGTGTTTTCTACTTGGCGATGGCGCCTGAATTCTTCGGAACAATCACTGAACAGTTGAAAAATCAAGGATTAACCGATACAAGCGGATTCCAAAGACTAGTGATTGAAAAGCCCTTCGGCCACGATCTTCCTTCAGCTGAAAAACTGAACAGCCAGATCCGTGAATCATTCTCTGAAGACCAAATTTATCGTATCGATCACTACCTAGGCAAAGAAATGGTTCAGAACATCGAAGTCATCCGTTTCTCAAACGCCATGTTCGAACCACTTTGGAACAACCGCTATATTTCCAATATCCAGGTCACTTCATCCGAAGAGCTTGGTGTGGAAGATCGAGGTCGCTATTATGAAAAAAGCGGGGCCCTTCGCGATATGGTGCAAAATCATCTCCTTCAGATGGTTGCCTTACTTGCCATGGAGCCACCCATCAAATTAACGACGGATGAAATCCGCAGTGAAAAAGTACGTGTATTACGTTCACTTCGTCCATTTGAACAGGATGAAGTCAAGGATTACTTCGTTCGTGGGCAATACGGTCCTGGAAAAGCAGGAAATGAAGAACTTCCTGGCTACCGCGAAGCAGAGAACGTCGATGAACAGTCCAATACGGAAACTTATGTTGCCGGTAAGCTGATGATTGATAACTTCCGTTGGGCAGGTGTGCCTTTCTATATCCGCACAGGAAAAAGAATGGAAACCAAATCAACGAAGATTGTCATCCAGTTCAAAGATATCCCGATGAACCTGTATTATAATCCGGACAAGCCGCTGGCGCCAAACCTTCTGGTCATTCACATCCAGCCTGAAGAAGGAATCACTCTTCACCTGAACGTAAAGAAATCCGGACAGAACATCGAAACGACTCCGGTGAAGCTGAACTTTGCCAACAACAGCGTAGATGGCATGAACACTCCGGAAGCATATGAAAAACTCTTATTCGACTGTCTGCGTGGAGATGCCACGAATTTCACACACTGGGATGAAGTAAAACTATCATGGGCATTCGTCGACAAAATCTCTGATGTATGGGAACATACCCGTGACGGAGAATTCCCGAACTACGAAGCAGGTTCGATGGGACCGAAAGCCGCTGACAATCTGCTGGCAAAAGACGGCTTCTCCTGGTGGCCAATTGCCAACCTTGATGTAGACCAATGCTAAGAAAGGTGTGTAACCAATGAACATTTATGACGTAACAGCCCCAATCTTTAACGGTATGCCCGTTTATAAGAACAAACCTGAAAAACAACCGACTATCGAAACGAATACGAATGGACATGTGACTGAGTCAAGGCTCTCGATGGATGTTCACACAGGAACCCACGTTGACGCCCCGCTTCACATGATCAACGATGGCGATACGATTGAAACCATCGATATCGAAAAGCTTGTCCGCCCTGTTAAAGTATTTGATGTAACGGAAGTGGATGAAAAGATCAGCCTGAAGGATATTGAAGGATTAGACATCGAAGAGAATGACTTCATCCTCTTCAAAACAAAGAATTCATGGGATACGGAATTCAACTTTGACTTCATCTATGTTGCTGAAGATGCTGCAGCTTACCTTGCTGAGAAAAAAATTGCAGGGGTCGGAATTGATGCCCTCGGAATCGAAAGGGCACAGGAAGGTCACCCTACTCACCGCAGTCTGATGGGAAGCGGCGTTATCATCATGGAAGGCCTTCAGTTGAAAGATATCAAAGACGGCCAGTACTTCATGGTGGCGGCACCACTTAAGATTCAAAACACCGATGCATCACCGGCACGCGTGCTGCTGTTTGATGAGATGATCGGGTAAATGGTATATGGAGACTCTTCGGCTTTTTGCCGGAGAGTTTTTTTGAGGGATTTCAAGTACTGACCTTGCTGAAGGTAATTATGGCGTATTTTTATGAAGTTTAAGCCTTTTTTTGAACACAGATTAATGGATTGGTTAATGGAAGCCTGATTTACGGTAGGAAATGACACTTTTTTTGTTTTGTAGTGGACACCTCAGCCGAACTCGTGCCAGTTAGAGGATAACTTGTGCCACTTTTCAGGAAACTTGTGCCAAATTGTGAACTATTAGAATTGCTATCGTTAATAACGTAAAAACAGGTGCCTCAATCAATGAGGCACCCTCCCTACCATTAATACAATTTTTTCAAAGCTTCCTTATCAAACGGAAGCAGGTCATCCGCTCTGCCCTCTTCCACTTTCCTTACCCATTCAGGGTCCTGAAGGAGTGAGCGTCCGATTGCGACCAAATCGAATTCTTCGCGATCCAGTCTTTCAATCAGACCATCCAGACTAGTGGTACCCGCAGCTGAGAAGCTGGTGAATTCCCCATCGAGGCCAACCGATCCCACAGATATCACCGGTTTACCTGTCAGTTTCTTTGTCCAGCCAGCAAGGTTCAAATCAGATCCTTCAAATTCCGGCTCCCAGAAGCGGCGTGTGGAGCAATGGAAGATATCTACACCTGCCTTCACTAGAGGCTCGAGAAAATGCTCCAGTTCATCGGGTGTTTTTGCAAGCTTTGCCCCGTAATCATTCATTTTCCATTGCGAAAAACGGAAAATGATCGGAAAATCGGGTCCCACTTCGCGTCGGCAGGCCTCGATCACCTCGACGGCAAATCGGGTTCTTCCTACATGATCTCCACCATAGCGGTCCGTTCTTTTATTTGTATTCTCCCAAAAAAACTGGTCGATCAAATAACCATGTGCCCCGTGAAGTTCAATTCCATCAAATCCAATGCGTTTGGCATCAGAAGCAGCCTGGGCATAAGCATCCACCATTTGCATAACTTCCTCCTCCGACAGAGGCTCATTGATTTTTTTCCCTGATAGGCTTAGTCCCGATGGTCCAACAGGCAACGCTTCTTCATTGGGAAGCTCACCTTTTTTGCGGGTCATCCCCACATGCCAAAGCTGTGGAACGATCTTTCCTCCTGCTTGATGGACTTCCTTCACGACGTTTGCCCATCCATTCAGAGATTCCTTACCATGGAAAAGCGGAATGCTTGCTCCTGAAACAGATGAGGGATGGTTGATCCCTGTTCCCTCCGTAACAATCAGTCCGACCCCATTTTCTGCCCTGCGGCGATAATAGGCAGCCACGTCATCGCCGGGTACTCCATCTGGCGAAAAGCCCCGCGTCATTGGTGCCATCACCGTGCGGTTGGATAACTGTAATTTCTCACTATTAAAAGGTTTGAATAATGGTTCTGTCGATGTATTCGTTTGACTCATTAAAATGCCTCCTCTTTTCTTGGTGCACTCTTTCATTATTTCAAACACGTAAGGAAAATCAAAGAAATCTGTTTCAAGCCTGCACGTTCCTTTGTAATTCTCGTGAAAGTGCTTGAATGGCTGACATTACTGCCCTAACATTTTCTTCATCGTTCATTTCGTTCCTTGCATGGAGGAGTACTGGCCTGACCGATTCAACAGATCGCCCGAATTCATACATCCATTCGTAACGGGGAACCATCCACGTATGGAAATGATGGGTGGTGTCCTCATTGTAAAAGTAGTAAACATATTCAATGCCCAACACATCTCTCTGAGCCTGTCTGATTCTAGATAAAATGGTTATGTAATCTTTTTTTTCATCTTCACTGAGTTCGTCAAACGATTTAATATGACGTTTGGAAGCTAATATGATCAATCCCCTAATGGGATATGCTACATCCTGATGTGCATGGAAATATTCCGTTTCATATACCACACCACCATCAGGGTCGATTAAACCGCTTGTTAATGCGCAGCTAAGACAGTCGACCACTACCACTTTTCCGTTTGATAAAGTAATTTGTCTCATAAGCTTCCCTCCTGTAAAAATTCATAATGTGAAAATCAATCTATTTTTTCTTTTTCGTTTTATTTTCCATTTTCTTTATTCTCAGCCACCCTGAATTTTACGATTCCTATACCAATTCATTGGGCATGGGCTTATTTAAAGGAAATTGCACAGTCGCTTCTGAGGCGTTATACTCTGTCATTTTATCTTCAAACGCATTGATTCCACTGGGAGCTGGCTAGAATCCTATATGATTTTGATAAGCCGTAAAATGCACCAGATTTCCATGAAGGGCAAAGGTGGGCATTTGATTAGCTGATCTTCTCCTATGCATCAGGGACGGTCTCTCTAATCCCTTTTCTTAAGAATTGTAAACGCTCATGGACACTTTCCGGGTATTGTGAAATAGATTCATCGACGGTCGTAAATGACTTTTTTCCCTTCCATCATAACCTCCTTTCCAAGCAAAACCCAGTAATGCTTCATTCATTTTATCGTAAGAAATCCGTTGGTGTCATCTCACCAACGGATTTTTAGACGCTATCTTAAAAATTTCTTTAGTAGGTGCAATTCTTTATTGGTAAATGATTTCCCACCGTAGCGCACTTTTTCATAAAGCGGTATGACTTCTGTCGGACCTTTTATCCGCCTGAACCATTCTTGAATGGTTTCGTGGTTCTTTTTTCTATTTAAGATGTTTAAATGAGCCTCCCAGTCTCTCATCAATTGACGGATTTCGTTCAACTTTACTTCAGGGGGCGTAATGGATCCTTCTTCTCTTGGTACTTTTTGAAAATTAAGTAGATTCCACACAAAAACCCCTTTCCTATCAAACAGGAAAAGGGCCATCATACTCTATTATTTCATCCACTCGGTATGGAAAATACCTTCTTTATCTACACGCTCATATGTGTGTGCACCGAAGTAATCCCTTTGAGCCTGGATCAGGTTCGCAGGGAGCGTTTCAGTGCGGTAGCTGTCGTAATATGACAATGCCGCTGAGAAGCCAGGTACGGGTACGCCGTTCTGGACGGCCACACTGATGACTTCACGAAGTGCATATTGATAGCTTTCAACGATTTCTTTAAAGTAAGAATCTAGTAGGAGGTTTGTCAGATTCGCTTCACGGTCATACGCTTCTTTGATTTTCTGAAGGAACTGTGCACGGATAATGCAGCCTCCGCGGAAAATCATCGCAATATCACCGTACTGAAGATCCCAATTGTATTCCTCAGAAGCAGAACGCATTTGGGCAAATCCTTGAGCATACGAACAAATCTTGCTCATGTAGAGGGCTTTGCGGATGGATTCAACCAATGCTTGCTTATCGCCTTCAAACGGTTTCGCATCGGGACCTTTCAGCATTTTGCTCGCTTTCACACGCTCATCTTTAATGGCAGAGATGAAACGGGCGAAGACGGACTCCGTGATGATCGGTAACGAAACGCCAAGATCCAAAGCACTTTGGCTTGTCCATTTACCTGTCCCTTTTTGGCCGGCTTTATCAAGGATGACGTCCACCATAGGCTTTCCAGTTTCTTCGTCCTTCTTCGTGAAGATATCGGCTGTGATCTCGATGAGGTAGCTATCAAGCTCACCCTTGTTCCAGTCGGCAAATACTTCATGCAGTTCTTCGGCACTCAAGCCGAGGACATTCTTCATCAGGAAATAAGATTCTGCAATCAGTTGCATATCTCCATACTCGATGCCGTTGTGCACCATTTTCACATAGTGTCCGGCTCCATCTGGGCCGATGTATGTTGTACAAGGATCTCCATCTACCTTCGCTGCGATATCCTTCAGAATGGGAGCGACAAGATCATATGCTTCCTTCTGTCCACCAGGCATGATGGACGGACCCGTAAGAGCGCCTTCTTCCCCACCGGATACACCTGTCCCGATGAAATGAATGCCTAGTCCGCTTAACTCCTGATTGCGTCGACGCGTATCTTCGAAGAACGTATTTCCCCCATCGATCAGGATGTCCCCTTCTTCAAGAAAAGGTTTCAACTGTTCGATTGTCGCATCGGTCGGATTCCCCGCTTTCACCATCAATAGAATCTTACGAGGTTTTTCCAGCGAATTGACAAATTCCTCAATCGTATATGCAGGAACGACATTCTTCCCTTTCGAATCATCCATCATTTCGTCCGTTTTTTCACGGGAACGATTGTAGACAGAAACAGAATATCCTCTGCTTTCAATGTTCCAGGCTAAATTTTTCCCCATTACGGCTAAGCCGATAACACCAATTTCCTGAGGCATAGTCAACGTCCTTTCATCTATAGAATCATGATTAAACACTTTCATTATTTCATCAAAAGAATGACTAAAGTCTATTTCAATCTATCAAGAATGGAGAAGCGATGCAAATAATCCGTTTGAGGAGGCGTCTTCTATAACAAGATACCCCGTCATTCCCTTAAAAAGTCTTTGTTAAAGCTAGTGTCCTGTTTCGGATCAAAAGGCTTCTTCTTATTTTTCCCTTTAACCCCTTGAGAGATGGAGTCTTTTCCGAACTTATCCTGCAACTGTGATAAGACATTGTAAAGAGGCTCCTTTTCGGCCACCTTTTTATAAGAAAACAGGTCCAGCTGCTCCGTGGCTTCACTCTTCTCCACCACATCCTGGGCAGTCACACCTAAAAGCCTTACAGGATCCCCGTCCCAATGCTTTAAAAACAGATCTTTCGCATGGCGATACAGGTCTTCTGTTTTATAAATCGGATTTTCCACCTTTTTGCTTCTTGTGATGGTTTTCCTGAATTTATCACGGATCATCAACTGAACGGTCGTTCCCAACACGTCTTTTTGTTGCAAACGAGAGGATACCTTCCCACATAATTTCTCTACCACTGTGAGAAGCTCATGCTGATTTGTCGTATCCTTTGGCAGCGTAGTAGAATTTCCCACGCTCTTATAATCATAAATGGATTCTGGGTCGACACTTCTTCTGTCGATCCCGCTGGCACGTTCCTTAAGCCGCATACCATTGATTCCAAGGAGGGACTTCAACTGGATATCGTTGGCATGAGCCAGATCGCCGCATGTATGAATACCAATTGTATTCAGCTTCTCGGCGGTCTTCTGGCCTATCCCGTGCATTTCGATGACCTGAAGCGGCCAAAGCTTCTCAGGGATATCACGTTTACGTAAAACGGTGATTCCCATCGGTTTTTTCATATCTGACGCCGTTTTAGCTAGAAATTTATTGGGGGACACCCCTATGCTGCAGGGCAAATCCAACTGTCCTTTAATCTGGGCCTGAATGTCTGAGGCAATTTGTAAAGGACTCCCTTTTTCAAATGAGTCCGTAATATCCACATACCCTTCATCAATGGAGACCGGCTCCACTAATTCAGAGTACTGTCTCAAAATGTCAAATATTCCTTTGGAGGCTGCACGGTACCGGTCGAAGTTAGGGGTCATGATAATCAGACCAGGGCACAATTTTTTGGCTTCCCAAAGAGGCATCGTTGTTTTAACCCCAAAGCTTCTCGCTTCATAACTACATGTCACGATGATACCGCGCCTTTCTTCGGGGTTGCCGGCTATGGCCAATGGCTTGCCCCTCAAGGTGGGGTCGTATGCCATCTCCACGGATGCATAGAAACTATTCATATCAACATGAAGGATCACTCGTCCATTTTTTGGATAGTGTGGATTCATTTCAATCGCGGCTTTCTTTGTCTAATTTTGATGAGCTTTTTGCTCGTTCACATAATCCTTAATTTCCTTAATGCTTTCTAAGCTCTCTACTAAAACGTCTGCATCAATCTGGGTAATCATCTTATCTTCTAGATTAATGATACCAGAAAAATAGTTGGTCTTCGAATAGGCCAGTAACCCAACGTTGGTTATGGATTCTTCAGACACTTCAAGAATTTCCTTCGCTTCCTTTACAACCATACCGATCTGCATCGTTTTGGTTTGAACAACCAATAGGAACATCCCTGTTTCCGTCCCGGCAGTGGTGCCATAAAGGATGTTCCCTAAATCCAACACCGGGATCATCTCTCCCCTTACCTTAATAATCCCCATGACAAACTGGGGTAAATGAGGGATGGCCCTTATTTCTTCTACCTTCTCGATCGATACTACGTTTTCAACAGGCAGAGCATACTCTTCTTTTCCAGCATGAAATACAACTACTTTCGGCATTGTAAAACGTCCCCTCTCAAACTTCTGATATGTCTATTACTAATGTACCATATTTCAGAAAGGATGGGGTCTGGTTTGAAAGAAGAAAATCCACGCATAAGGGGATACCTTAGTGCGTGGATTTTTAAATTCACTCCGCTGGATTCATCTTATGCTTGTCGCCCCAAGGCGAGCCCTTCGGCTTTTCTATTCCCCAGCGACTTCCTGGATGATGGCTACTACCATTTCAGAAAGTTTGTTTAGTTCTTCGACAGGCATTCTTTCACTTTTGGTATGGATCTCTTCGTATCCTACTGCGAGGTTAACAGTTGGTACTCCGAATCCTGCAATGACGTTGGCATCACTTCCGCCTCCGCTTGTTAGAAGTTCACTGGGGCGACCGATTTTCTTGGCAGCACGCTTCGCCACTTCCACTACTTCGTCACCGTCTTTGAATTTGAAGCCAGGGTACATTACTTGTACTTCCACTTCCGCTTTTCCACCCATTTCTTCGGCAACGGTCGTGAAGGCCGCTTTCATTTTTTCTACTTGTGCTTCCATTTTCTCAGGAACGAGTGAACGGGCTTCTGCTAAGATATCCGCTTGCTCACATACGATATTCGTTGCTTTTCCGCCTTCAAAACGGCCGATGTTTGCAGTCGTTTCTTCATCAATGCGGCCAAGGGGCATTTTGGAGATTGCTTTCGCTGCGATTGTGATGGCAGAGACACCTTTTTCAGGCGCAACGCCTGCATGAGCTGTCTTCCCATAAATCGTCGCTTTCACTTTTGCCTGTGTAGGCGCTGCTACGATGATGTTCCCAACTTTTCCATCGCTGTCAAGGGCGAAGCCGTATTTCGCTTTAACCAGCGATGAGTCAAGGGCTTTCGCTCCAACCAGACCTGATTCTTCCCCTGCGGTGATGATGAACTGAATGTCGCCGTGTGAAATATTATTTTCCTTAAGAACACGCACTGACTCGAGCATCGTCGCAAGACCTGCTTTATCATCGGCACCGAGTATGGTTGTTCCGTCAGAATAAATATAGCCATCATCTTTAAGGGTAGGCTTAACCCCTTTTGCAGGAACTACAGTATCCATATGGGAAGTAAAGTAAATGGTATCAACACCTTCTTTATTTCCTTTCAATGTACAGATCAGGTTACCGGCACCGTGTCCCGTTTCCCCCATCGTGTCATCTTCGAATACTTCTACTCCAAGATCCGAGAACTTCTTGGTTAACACTTTCGCGATTTCCGCTTCTTCTTTCGTTTCGGAATCAATCTGAACCAATTCCAGGAATTCATTTAATAAACGCTCTTGATTAATCATTTAGTAGACCTCCACAAATATGTATTCACTTCTATAGTATAGCGTGAATAGTCAAGGACAACAAATGGTACCACTTACAACGGGATATTGCCGTGCTTTTTCTTTGGACGTTCTTCCCGCTTGTTTCTCATCATCTCAAGCCCCTGGATCAATTTGATACGGGTTTCCCGTGGATCGATGACGTCATCAACCATCCCACGTGAGGCTGCCACATAAGGATTTGCAAATTTTTCTCGGTATTCCTCAATTTTTTGTTCACGGAGCTCTTCCGGATTCTCGCTGCCGGCTATTTCCCTGGCGAAGATGATATTGGCCGCCCCTTGAGGTCCCATGACGGCAATTTCGGCATTCGGCCATGCAAATACTAAATCGGCCCCGATCGATTTACTGTTCAGCGCTACATAAGCTCCCCCATAGGCCTTTCGTAAAATGACCGTCATCTTTGGAACCGTCGCTTCAGAATAAGCATAAAGGATTTTCGCACCATGACGGATGATCCCCCCATGTTCCTGCTTGATACCAGGGAAGAATCCTGTGACATCTTCGAATGTGATCAACGGAATATTAAAGGAATCACAAAACCTGATGAAACGGGCCGCTTTGTCAGAAGAATCGATGTCAAGCCCACCTGCCATGAATTTTGGCTGGTTGCACACGAGGCCGACGACCTCTCCTTTAATGCGTGCTAATCCCACTACGATGTTCTTCGCAAATTCTTTTTGGACTTCCATAAAGCTTCCTTCATCGACGATTTCATTGATAACCGTCCGGACGTCGTAAGGACGGATGGCATCGAAAGGGATAAGGTCTGTTAAGTTGGCACGGTAATCATCTTCTTCGCTCACTTCTACTCGAGATGGTTTTTCTTCATTATTTTGAGGTAAATAAGTCAAAAGTCTTCGAACCTCTTGTAATACTTCTTCCTCGGTCTTTCCCCTGAAATGGGCATTGCCGCTTATGGAGTTATGAACCTTTGCTCCACCCAGATCTTCTGAGCTGATTTTCTCACCTGTCACCGTTTCGATGACTTTAGGACCAGTGATGAACATTTGACTTGTATCATCCACCATGAAAACGAAATCCGTGATGGCAGGAGAATAGACCGCACCACCGGCACATGGCCCCATGATGACGGATATTTGAGGGATCACCCCAGAATAGACGGCGTTCCGGTAGAAGATATGGCCATAACCATCCAGGGAGACGACCCCTTCCTGAATCCTCGCTCCTCCTGAGTCATTCAACCCGATGAAGGGTGCACCATTTTTGACAGCGAGATCCATCACATGAGAAATCTTCTTTGCATGCATCTCTCCCAATGCCCCTCCGAACACAGTGAAATCCTGTGAGAACAAGTATATGGGCTTACCATTTACTTTTCCGTATCCTGTCACGACCCCGTCCCCGGGGCCCTGCATTCCGTCCAGCCCAAAGTCTGAGCATCTGTGTTCAATGAATGGGTTCAATTCCACAAAGCTTCCCGGATCGACTAACAGATCAATTCGTTCCCTTGCCGTCAACTTTCCTTTCTCGTGCTGTTTATCTATTTTTTGATCCCCACCGCCAAGCTCCACTTCTCTTCTGCGATCGTATAATTCGTTTATTTTTTCATAGATATCCATTATGGTTACTCTCCTTTGATGTTAGTTTTATCACAAAGTTCATATAATACACCGTGTGCCGATTTCGGATGCAAAAATGCCACGGAAGCCCCGCCCGCACCCGGCTTCGGAGTATCATTGATCATTCGTACCCCTTTGGTTCGAAGTTCCTCAATGCGTTCCTCGATTCCTTCGACCCCAAAGGCTATATGATGGATTCCTTCTCCCTTTTTTTCAATGAAAGACGCAATCGGGCTTTCTTTATGTAGTGGCTCCAGTAACTCAAGCTTAAGATTCCCGCTATCCAGGAATGCTACCTTCACGCCTTGATTCCCCACTTCTTCAATCTTGAGTAGTGTAAGACCCAGAGTACCTTCGTAAAATGCGAGAACATTGTCTATTGATGATACTGCTATTCCGATATGATCTACCTTTTTCATCCCTATCATCCCCCTGTTGTTTGCATGCTCCACCCCTATAGTATTCCATACCCGATGTCGGATTTCCTCCTATTCCGCCGAATAATTAAAGCGTTTTCTTTAACCCGGTGGTTGTCTTCTACCGACATTCACGATAAAATAGAGTTGAAAATTATCTCATGCTTACGTGGGAGAATGGAGCGATACAATGGGTAATAAAAAGGTTCAAAAGATCGTTGTACTAGTCATGCTGTTTGCGATGATTGCAACCACGATCATGGCAGGACTGACGTTCTTATTATAAAAAATAAAAGGATCTGCTTTTCGACTAGTCGAAAAGCAGATCCTTCTTTATTTTAGTGCCCCATATTCTTTTCCAAGCTGTTCAAAGCTTTTCTTTGTTTTGACGACTAGTACCTTGGTGCCGATGGGGACTTTATTGAACAGGTATTCAACATTGTGAGTATGCATCCGGATGCATCCGTTGGAAATGTACTTTCCAATACTCGTTGGCTGGTTCGTCCCGTGTATCCCATATATCCTGCCGTCCGTCCCCTTGGCATCAAACCCGATCCATCTCGATCCGAGAGGGTTTCTTGGGTCACCACCGGGGATGTTCTTTTTCCGATAATACGGATTTTTCGCTTTAACCGTGACATTGAATAAGCCTTCAGGAGTAAGCTCAGCGGTCTTCCCCGTCGCGACTGGGAAGGTGCCCTGTATTCTGGCATCTGAAATGAATGCCAATTGGTTGTTTTCCTTGTTCACGATGACAAACGGATCACCGGGTATCGGGTTTCTCCCCAAGGGCCAGATGGGGGAGGCAAACAGTATAATAGCAAGTAGTAATCGCATCCTATCACCTATTTCGTGTTTTAGGTGTAGTTTGCATCACTTTCATACTTTTTTATTCCTTTAAACGAGCTTTTCAGGAGAAGGTACTGCTCCATCTCCTGGACAAACTGATAAAGGGCGGCACGGGTTTCGAACTCTTCCCTCGTTTTGGGTAACTCCATCTGTTCGAACTCCACTTTCATATCGTACAATTTTTTCAAGTAAAAGAGCGCCGTGTTACCAGGATGAATATGATCGCTCAGTTCTTCCAGGAATTCTGCAATGCGATGTCCCTGCTCTACCGTTAGCGATATAGATGTCGCAATCGGCAGGATACGCTGGAGGATTTCAAATTGCTTCTCCCTCATTTTAAAATATAAATAGTATAAGTTCTCATCTCTTAGAAAGTGGTTTTCTACATCTTTGAAGGCAATCGTCTTCGCCTCTTTAAGTAATTCCTCCGTTTCCGTGATTTCCTTACCGTCCCAGGCGCTATCGTTTGTCTTTAAGTAATTGATCATTTCGCAGAAGATCTTAAAAAAGTTTGCTTCAATTTTCTCCTGATAATTGATCATCTGTTTGTCGACGCTTGGCATATACAGGTTCATCAGGAGGGCAATCCCGATCCCGATTACGATGATCCCCAATTCATTTTCAAAAAGGCCCAGGGTGACGTGTCCCGCTGAGTAAACATGAAGGATGATGACGGAACTCGTGACAATCCCTTCTTTTATGTTCAGTTGGACGGTGATTGGAATGAACACAAGAAGCAGCAAGCCGATGACCGCCGGATGGTAGGCGATAAATTCAAAAAATCCGGCAGAAAAGATCATCGCAATGACGCATGCCAGGAAGCGGCTCCATGATGCGTTGACCGATTTCTTCTTTGTATTTTGAATGCACAGGATCGTCAATATCCCCGCTGATACGAAGTTATCCAGATGGAACCACTGTGCAAGGCTGATGGCAGCCGCGGTGCCGATTCCGGTCTTTAGTGTCCGATATCCGATTCGAAACATTCATCTTTCTCCTTACTACTTCATTTTTTGGCTTCTTTAGAATACCATAAACCGCGATGAACATAAAAAGAGGATTAACGACTGGTGCCGTTAATCCTGCATCCTATAATATTTTCTCGAGAAATTCTTTTCCCCTGTCACTTTGGGGATTGGAGAAAAAATCTTTGGGCTCGCCTTCTTCTACAATCCTCCCATCATCCATGAAGAGGATTCTGTCCGCTACTTCCCTGGCAAAGCCCATTTCATGGGTCACGATGAGCATGGTCATCCCTGTATGAGCCAGTGACTTCATGACGTCGAGAACCTCTTTCACCATTTCAGGATCAAGGGCGGACGTCGGTTCGTCAAATAACATGACTTTCGGCTCCATGGCGAGTGCCCTGGCAATCGCCACACGCTGCTTCTGCCCGCCGGATAAACGGTTCGGGTATTCGTCACTCTTTTCTTTCAATCCGACTTTTGTCAGAAGATCCGTTCCCAGTTTCTTCGCTTCCGCTTTATTCAGTCCTTTCACTTTCACCGGAGCGTATATGACATTCTCCAATGCGGTCATATGAGGGAAGAGGTGAAAGTGTTGAAATACCATTCCAACGTCCTGCCTTACTTTGTTGATGTTTTTCCCCTTTACGTGGGCATTTTCAAAGTATATTGATCCTGATGTCGGATCTTCTAAATGATTCAGGCACCGCAATAAGGTGGACTTCCCTGAACCGGATGGACCGATCAAGGCGACCACTTCCCCTTTTTCCACAGAAAAATCAATTCCCTTTAATACATTCAGCTTCCCAAACGATTTAGTGATCATTTCTCCTCTAATCATTTCCACGCAATCTCCCTTCCAGTACTTTCCCTAGTAGAGTCAGAATCATGACAAGCACATAATAGATCAGCCCGGCGAAAAGAAGAGGTTCAAAGAAGGAATATAAATCACTTCCGACCATATAAGATCTTCTCATCACATCAGCTGCACCAATGACGGTGACGATGGCGGATTCCTTTGTAAGGGTGATGAATTCGTTCATTAACGCAGGAAGGATATTTTTAATCGCCTGAGGCAAGATCACATCTTTCATCATCAAACGATAGGGAACTCCAAGAGCCATTGCAGCTTCCTTTTGCCCTTTATCTACTGCATTGATCCCGGCCCGGATTATTTCTGATATATAAGCAGCCGAATTCAGTGAAAACGCTAGAATGGCGGCTGAGTATGGTTCAATTTGTGTACCGAACAGCTGTGGCGAACCGTAAAATATGATCATCAGCTGAAGAACGAGAGGTGTTCCCCTGAAGATGGACGTATAAAGGTCGGCAAGCAGAGTCAGTGGTTTAACGGAACTTATTTTGCATAGGGCCAGAAGGATACCGAATGCAAACCCAAGCACCCCTGATAGTGCGACAATCTTAAGCGTGACCTTCAATCCTTCCAGAATAAAAGGAATTGAAGGAAGCAATTGTTCAAAATCCAGCGGCATGAAAATCTCCTCCAAATATGTGTTGTGCCTTTAATAAGGAAGGGCTAACCGGATTAGAGGTTAGCCCTAAATCAATCTACTGCTCTCCGTTAAACCATTTTTCAGCTAGTTTATCCAATTCTCCTGCGTCTTGAAGCTTCTTCAAGACATCATTGAATTCACTTGTAAGCTTGCTGTCCTTAGGAAGGGCAACAGCAGAACCAGTCTCCTCTTCATTTGCATTCATCGTATTCCCTTGAAGTTCATCGTTCTTATCCAGATAGCCGTTCGCGACCGTATTTTCAATGATAATGGCGTCAAAGCGCCCATTTTGAAGATCTTGAATCAATTCGGGAATTCGATCACGTGTATCTACTTTCAACCTGATTGTTTTAGAAAGCTCCTCTGCTGCATCCTGCTGGATGGAGCCAAGCTGAACGCCCACTATTTTCCCGTCGAGATCTTTCTCACTCTGTATTCCGCTATCTTTGGTGGAGATGATCATATCCTTGGCAGTATAGTAAATGTCACTGAAGTCAACGTTCTTTTGTCGCTCGGGCGTTGGCGTCATGGCAGATAGTACGAAATCCACCTGACCTGTTTTCAAGGCTGAAATCAATCCGCTGAATTCCATGTCCTTGATTTCTATTTCATAGCCCATTTCATCTGCCAGCATGTTCGCAAGATCGATATCGTATCCGATGATTTTGTCGCTGTTGGCGGTATCTACATATTCAAACGGTTTATAGTCAGCCGACGTCCCCATGATCAGTTTCTTCGATTCTCCTGACGCAGCCTTCTCTTCCCCTGTACCGCATGCTGCTAGAGTAGTAGAAAGGATTAGTAGTAATGCGAGAGATAATAGCTTTTTCATTGTGTTTCCTCCTCAGGTTCTGTGTATAAATATAATATATAATGTATATTAATTACTATATTCGTATTGTAACAGAGTTTAATTTTTATGCAATAGTATTTATAATCATAGATAAATATTTATATTTTCTGAAAAATTAAAGCGCACATTAATAGCATTTTACATAGGGAATTGTTTATAGAGGGATGGATAATATTCAAATTCTATGCATTGTCAGGCGGATTGAGTTTGAGTTTCACTCTTGGTGTAGCTTCAATTGCGTCTTACCATTTATTGAGAGGGAAAGTATATGGATTGGATAGAGGAGGCATTATTAAGGGACTTGTTGTTCAGGAAACACCTAATTGATATTTCAAGTGGCCAAATCCTGACTTCCTATCTGATGGTGATTGCGTCATTTCAGGGGGGATTGCTTCATTTTATTTAATGAATGCGTCATTTATAAAGTTATTGCGTCATTTTCATAAGGAATTGCGTCATTTAGTAAAAAAAAGAAATTACACTCAATCCCCCTTCTCAAAATAAGAAACCCGTCAAGCTTCTCACTGGACCTTCGAGAAACCTGACGGGCTATTTCAACTTCCTTATACTTCTTCACAATACTGATCGAAATAGGATTGAAGTTTATTCACAACGGACATTGGGTCATGCCCTTCAATCTCGTGTCTTTCGACCATCGTTAACAGCTTTCCGTCTTTAAGCAGGGCGAAAGACGGTGAGGAAGGCGGGTAACCTGTAAAGTAGCTGCGTGCTTTCGCAGTCGCTTCTTTATCCTGACCTGCAAAGACCGTTACTAATTGATCCGGTCTCTTATCGAAGTGAATGGAATGGGCAGCTGCCGGACGGGCGATTCCACCTGCACAACCACAGACGGAGTTAATCATCACGAGGGTTGTACCTTCCTTAGAGAATGCTTGATCCACTTCTTCTTCTGTAGTCAGTTGCGTATAACCTGCCGTCTCGATTTCCTGACGGGCCTGACGGACTACGTCGTTCATTAACAAATTGAAATCTATATCCATGCTAAACTCTCCTTTAATCACTGACTTGATCATCATTCCACTAAAAACGAAGGGATTTGATATACCCTTATCATAACAATTTCAAACCATATCTTTCAAATAAAATTAACTATTCCCATCCTGTATGGCAGCTTTGTATTGTTTTAACAGTCTTTCTACCGCTTGTGAAGTTGTAAAATCCCCCTTTTTCACCCTATCTTCCATGGCGGGAAGTGATGACTTGATGCTATTCTGAAAGAAAAAGTCTGAGAGGATTCTTTCTTTCAGCATGGTATGGAACCATTCCTGTCTTTGTTCAAGCCTTCTTTCTTCAAATACACCCTGTTCTTTTGTCTGCTTTTCAAACTGACGGATGAGATCCCAAAGCTCGGTCAACCCTTCATTCTTCAAGGCTGAACAGGTATAGGCCTTTGAACTCCAGCCTTTCGTTGCAGGAATCAGGAAGTGAAGGATCTGATTGAGTTCCCTCTTCGTTTTCTCGGCGAGAGGTTTATTTTCCCCGTCGGCTTTATTCACAAGTAAAGCATCGGCAAGCTCCATGATTCCTTTTTTCATTCCTTGAAGCTCATCACCGGCACCGGTTATGACGAGTAGTAAGAAGAAATCCACCATCTGCCTCACCATCACTTCACTTTGCCCTACTCCCACGGTTTCAATGATGATGAGATCGTACCCGGCTGCTTCACATAATAAGAGGGTTTCATTGGTCTTTCGATGAACACCCCCCAATGTACCTGCAGTAGGGGATGGCCTGACATAGGCAAGGGGATTTTTCGATAGCCGCTCCATTCTGGTTTTATCTCCCAATATGCTCCCTCCTGAAATGGAGGAGCTTGGGTCGATGGCAAGAACGGCAACACGTAAACCTTCGTTACATAACATCTCACCGAATTGTTCGATGAATGTACTTTTCCCTGCTCCCGGTACACCCGTTATGCCGATCCGGAAACTTTTACCTGTATGGGGCAGTAATTCCTGCAGAAGTTCCTGTCCCAATGCATAATGCTGCTCTGCATTGCTCTCGATCAACGTGATGGCCTTCGCTAAATGGCTCCGGTCCCCATTCAGGATACCGGTTTTCAATTCTGTTACTGAAACGGGGTCTTTCTTCCTTTTCACAAACCGCTTCTTTCGACCAGACTGTTGCTCTGTCATTATTCAGCCACTTCCTCATATCCCAGCACTTCATAAATTTCTTTGATCACCTTCTGTGCAGCAACGGGAATGATCGTGCCAGGACCAAAGACGGCCGATGCCCCATTACTTAAAAGGAACTCATAATCCTTCGCAGGTATTACCCCGCCGATGACGACAAGGATGTCTTCCCTGCCAAGCTTCTTCAATTCTGCCACTAATTGAGGAAGAAGTGTTTTATGTCCGGCAGCAAGTGAGCTGACACCGATGACATGTACATCATTTTCAACTGCCTGAAGGGCCGTTTCCTCAGGAGTTTGGAACAACGGACCGATATCTACATCAAATCCGAGATCGGCGAAGGCTGTGCTGATTACTTTCGCCCCTCTGTCATGCCCGTCCTGGCCCATCTTCGCAATGAGAATGCGGGGTCTCCTTCCTTCATTCTCCAAAAATTCTTCTGTCATCTCTTTCACAGTGTTGATTTCCTGTTCATTTGAGAAATTGGAACTGTACACCCCGCTTATGCTCCGGATCGTTGCTTTGTGCCTTCCAGAGACTTTTTCGATTGAATCCGAAATTTCTCCTAATGTTGCCCGCGCTCTTGCTGCTTCAACGGCTTTTTCAAGAAGATTCCCTTCTCCTGTTTCTGCGGCATGAGTTAATGCGTGAAGGGTTTCAATGACTCTCTCTTCATTTCGCTCTTCTTTCAGTCTTTGAATCCGGTCAATTTGTTTTTGTCTGACAACCGTATTATCAATGTCAAGCGTTTCAATCGGATCTTCCTTCTCGAGGCGATATTTATTCACCCCGATGATGGACTCATCTCCTGAATCGATCATCGCCTGTCTTCTTGCAGCCGCTTCTTCGATTCGCATCTTAGGTAATCCGGTCTCGATCGCCTTGGTCATGCCACCGAGCTCTTCGATTTCTTCAATATGCTCCCACGCTTTTTCCATCAGCTGATGAGTTAAGGTCTCTACGTAATGTGAACCTGCCCAAGGATCGATCACTTTCGTAATACCGGTCTCTTCTTGTAGAAACAGTTGTGTATTACGGGCGATCCTGGCCGAAAAATCTGTTGGCAGCGCAATCGCTTCGTCGAGTGCATTGGTGTGAAGGGATTGCGTATGCCCCATGGCCGCTGCGTGTGCCTCAAGTAACGTACGAACGACGTTATTATAAGGATCCTGTTCCGTTAAACTCCACCCGGATGTTTGGGAGTGGGTCCTTAGCGCCATCGATTTAGGATTCTGAGGATTGAACGTCTTCATCATCTTCGCCCAAATTCTCCGTGCCGCTCTCATTTTGGCCACTTCCATGAAATAATTCATCCCGATTGCCCAGAAAAATGAGAGTCTGGGAGCGAAGGAATCGATATCAATTCCCGCCTTCAATCCGGTCCGGACGTATTCAAGTCCATCCGCCAGTGTGTACGCAAGTTCAATGTCGGCTGGTGCACCCGCCTCCTGCATGTGATACCCTGAAATACTGATGCTATTGAACTTTGGCATATGCTTGGATGTGTACTCAAAGATATCAGCAATGATCTTCATAGACGTTTCAGGTGGATAAATATATGTGTTCCGTACCATGTATTCTTTCAAAATATCATTTTGGATCGTACCGGACAGTTTATCCTGGGAAACACCCTGCTCTTCCGCCGTCACGATATAAAACGCGAGGATCGGCAGCACTGCACCGTTCATCGTCATGGAAACAGACATTTGGTCAAGGGGAATTCCGTCAAACAGAATCTTCATATCCAGTATCGAATCAATAGCTACCCCCGCTTTCCCTACATCTCCTACAACCCTTGGATGATCCGAATCATAGCCGCGATGAGTGGCCAGGTCGAACGCCACCGACAACCCTTTCTGCCCCATGCTTAAGTTTCTGCGATAAAAAGCATTGCTCTCTTCAGCCGTTGAAAATCCTGCATATTGCCTGACCGTCCAAGGACGGTTAACATACATCGTAGGGTACGGCCCCCTTGTGTATGGAGCAAGGCCTGGAAGGTCGCCTCCATGAGAGATATCCTTTGTGTCTTCCCCTGAATAAAGTGGTTTTATAGAGATTTTTTCGTTCGTTTCATAGTTTTGGTCCGAAGAGGGGACCCTACTCGTTGTTCCCTCATTTGCATATGGGTTGATTTGCTGCCAATCAGGCTTTTTCACTGTCATTTCCCTCCTCCCAGATCGTTAAAAGCTCATCCATTTTTTTAAGTATGTTCTGTTTATTATAGATGGACCCGTTCAATCCCATACGTTCCCACTTGCTTCTCTTTTCATCAGGTATTTTCCCTGCAATGTCAATCACGATGTCTCCATCTATTTGATGGATCGATTCAACGATCATTGATAATTGATCAAGATATTCCTCATCTTTCCCACACACTACATAGTACGGATACCGGGTATCTTCTATAAAATGAAGGAGATCTTCCTTTGACATGCTTGCTTGACTTTGATGTGCATGAATGCCCCCCGTGGCTAAAAAGCCTTTTACAAAGTCTGCACGGGGCTTATGGGTCTTCAACTCTCCCAAACCAATTAGACCAGCCACCGGTTTCCTTGTGAGCTTCTGTGCCCGACTCCTTAAATCTTCAAAAGGAAGGGACAACCGTTCTTCAGAAGTCGACTGTGTATCAGGCAGGTTTTCTTCCAGGTTTGCATAGATATTCGTCCCGATCATAGAATTCTTTCGAGTGGCCAAGTCAATAATCCGGGTTTCTCTCACTCTAGTAATTTGACTTTCAATAAAACCATCTTTCAGGGAGACAAGCATTCCCCCTTTTTCATCAATGCGTTGAAATTCCTTCCACGCTACCTTGCCTACCTCTTCTGAGAGCCATTCCACATAGTAAGAACCGCCTCCCGGATCGATGACTTTATCCAGATGGGCTTCTTCTCCGAGGATGAGTTGAGTATTTCTTGCGATCCTTTCAGAAAATGGATTTACATTTCCACTCACTTCATTGAATGGAGCAACAACCAAATAATCAACGCCTGCAAGAATGGCAGAAAAAGCTTCTCCACCACCGCGAAGCATATTCACATATGAATCTAAAGTAGATTTATTAAATCGGGACGTTTCTGCACTGATGCTGATAGTACGGGAAATCACGTCTTTCTCCATCCCATAAGAAGACAAGACCTCTTGCCACAATTTCTTGAAAGCCCTGATTTTCGCTATTTCCATAAAGAAATGACTGCCTACTGCAAAGTGAAAATGCA
Source organism: Bacillus sp. NTK074B (assembly GCF_017303375.1). Classification (GTDB taxonomy): domain Bacteria; phylum Bacillota; class Bacilli; order Bacillales; family Bacillaceae_B; genus Rossellomorea. Next base: position 326,796 of record NZ_JAFKOH010000001.1, read on the forward strand.
TCTTTTCGGCTGCTTTCTCAAGGGTCCAGCCTTTTTCGGAAAGTGCCTCGATATAAGCAACACCCTCACTCAGTGAATAGGCCAACTCCTGGGTGGCACTTGCTCCTTTGTTATGATAAGGTGCAGAGTTGACGATTATGGTCTTTACTTCAGGAAAGAGCTTATCAGCCCCTTCCACACTCTTCATCCATTCTTCTAATCTATCTTCATCCGACCATTCCTCTTCTGAGAGAGGATCGAATCCAACGATTCCATTCATTCCCTTCCATTCAGGTACCTCCTCCATTGCAAGGATGGATAACGATGTCTTTTTATCAATTGAGAAGATCGGAGTATCGAATCCTATCATTTCTTTCAAGAATGGAAAAAGATGCTCTTCATGCTGCAGATCCCCAATGGAAAAGGAAAGACAGTTCTGTCCACGTGATAACGCATCCTGCACAGCTGTTGTCAGTTCTTTCCACGAATCCCTTTTGATGGACTGAGCGATATACCATTTAGAAGCACGCTCATACTTCCCTTCTATATTTGGAATATAATCCTTCACTCTATCCCGATGAGGGACGTCTACTTCTGTAAATAACGGCTTAAGATCAATATTCTCATATGTGCTTGTATGTAACGTACTTATTCCCTTCCCCTTTAACGCCTTTTCAGCTGCTTCCTGCCACTCTGTAAGCGTACGGTGACTGAATGATTGATCTTTCATATCACTAAGCTTCATATATACCCCTCTTCCATACTGCAATTTTGTAATCGTTTACATTATTCCTGGAAAAAGTCCCCCAAATTTTCTAAATGTTTATACTAATACTATTTTAGTATATAAAAAAAAACGCCTTTCTTCAATCTCTCAGGAAAATGAGTGTAAAAAAGAAGAAGAGCTGAACGTTCCAACTCTTCTTCCATGATCTTATTTCTTTGTATTGATATACAATTTACCTTCTGCACGGTCCGTCGTGCCATTCCCATAATCATCGGAGATCTTCACTTCAATCACGGCTCCCGGTGCCTTAACGTTTGAGGTTGCCGTATAGTAACCGACGTAATGACCTTGTGACGTTTCCATCATCGGAAGTTCATTCGCATTCGTTACTTGACCCGCATTGGTTAGAGGCATGTGAAGGACAAATGTCGCATCCAGCCCCGGCTCACTGTCGAATTCGATTTTGACGGATTCACCTTTCTTCAGTTCCTTATCTTCTGCAGGAAGAAGATTTTCAATCTCAATGTCTCCAAACTTAGCGAAGACCGTTACACTTTGTTTCTTTCTGTTTCCTGCTTGATCTTTCGCTACAACCTGGATGACATTTTCTCCTTCATTGAGGAGAATTCGGTGACTGAACTCGCCTTCTTTGACGGATGCTTTCTCTCCATTCACTTTCACCCATGCAAGATTTTCTTCTGTAATCGTTCCTTTCACCGTTATGGCTTCGCGATTTGTTTTCATGCCATCTTCCGGTGAAGTGATGGCGAGTTCAGGTTTATTCTGATCAAGTATGACGGTCACTGAATCCGATGGACCCGTCATTCCCTGTTCCGTCGCTGCCTTTGCGGTTAACACATTCTCACCTTCGTGGAGGGAGACATCGGCAGAGAATGTTCCATCGTCTCCTGTGTCGGCTGTCCCTACTTCTTCCTCTCCATTATAGAGATGAACAGTCGTCGTCGGGGCAGAAGTCCCTTCAACTGTAATGGAATCTTTATTCGTAAATGAACCATCTTTCGGCGATGTGATGACCGGTGCGGTCACTTCATAATTCACCGTTGCACGAATCATGTAGTTCCCTTCGTCTTCCGGTGCTTGGGACCATGCTCCACCGACGAACTGCCAGCTTCTGGCTGCATACTCACCATCTTCATCTGTTCCAAGACCAGGTGCATTCGGGTTTGGAGCAGATTGGATATACACCATGTAGAAATCTCCTTCGACCATGATACCGTGCTCACTAAGGTCCACATGCGTCCATTTGCCGTTACGCAACGCGGTTCCATCGAACGGACCAGCAATTTTCTTCCCTGGTGCCCCGTCCGGTCCATTCGCATCATATACGGCGACCTCGAATTCAGTTCCACCCGGTATCGGCCATTCAGTATCCCAGAAGCGGAATAGTCCACCCGTCACAAGTGCGGTGTCATTTCCTTCTTCAAGAGACATTTTTACGGCCCAGCCGTTTCCTGCATCATAGAAAGCACGTGCATTTTCAGCTGTACCATCATCGTAACCAATTTCACCAGGAAAACCGATGAATGGTTCTAAGCTTACATCAGCGGTTGTTGCTTCCCCACCTTCAACTGTGACGCTCATTTCCTTACTGTAATAGTAAGGAGCTACTACTTTAAGGGTGTAATCCCCTTCGTAAACCTCCAGTTCATATGTTCCATCTGCATTTGTTTGTACCGGCTCTACTACGGCATCTTCTAGAACAAAGACCGTTGCTCCTTCGACGGGTTCACCCGTCACTTCGTTGGTTATGGTTCCGGTCATATTTCCTTTAGGGATTTCCTCAAGGGTAAAGTTAGCCGTTGATGCTCGGTCGGCTTCAATCGTAACATTTTGTGTATCGGATCTATAACCATATGTGGATGCCTGCAGCGTAAATTCACCTGCTGCATGGGTCATTTCGTATGATCCATTGGAAGGGTCGGTATAAACCGATCGGCCCGTTTCCAGTACACTTACTTCTGCTTGTAATGGAAGCAGTAAAGGTGCGGGACCAGCTTCACCCGCCTTTCTATCTTCCTTCACTGAATTTTTTAAAGTAATTTTATCTGGATCTACACTTGGCTTTTTCGAAACAGATGAGGAATTCTCATCTTTGGATTTCAAACGAAGACTCATTTTCTTGGCAGGAAGGTTGGATTCTGCACTAAGCTTAACGTCATCCAGGTACCAGCCTTGCTTGGTCACACTTCCATCGGAGGTAACGTTGAAGGCAATATATACGCGCTGACCTGCATAATCACTCAGATCGACCTCTCCGTCAATCCATCCTCCGGTATCACCATTGACCCTTAGTGCCTGTGTCCACTCTTCTCCATCAGTAGATACAAACACGTGACCATAATCATAGTTCCTTTCAAGCTCATGCCACTGTTTGAATTGTAAGAAGCTCTCTCCTTCAGGTAAATCGATTGGAGGCATTTGAAGGGACATGTTCGCCCTGTTGTCATACGTACCGCCAAGATTTGTGGCATAAACATTTTCCCCCGAAGTAGCCACTCCGGGACCACTCTCCGGAACTCCACGCTCCCAACTGTTTCCTGGGCCATAAGAAGTCCACCCGGTAGCAGAAGATTCAAAGTCCTTCTCATAGCCTACTGTGATACCCGGAAGAAGATTTACCGTATACGTGTCGGACTCGACTTCGTTTCCACCGAAATCCATGGCCGCCCATTTATACGTGATTGTGTCTCCTGTGAGGGCGTCCCCGGGTATGACTGCTTCAAACGTTCCTGATGTGTAGTTTCCTGACGTTCTTACTGCATCAACCTGCATCCACGTACCATCTTGATTCTGATAATGCAGGGCTACACTGGTTACACTTACATTATCACTTGCTTCTGCCTCTAGGGGCAGATTCATTTCTTTAAATGCTTCTTGCGGTGCTTCATGTGAGATGACTGGCGCTTCCGAATCTTCTCCTTCTTTTGAAACCTGCCCTTTTACTTTTCCGATCCCGCTCATAACCGATGAAACGGCGTCAAACGCATTGACCAAGCCGTGTCCATACCCGTTATTCGGCGACTCGGGAAATGTGCCGTCTGTAAGTGGCACAGCGGTTGTCATAAGGATTTCTTCGATCTCATCCACTGTCAGGCTTGCATCCACTTGACGCAAGAGGGCAGCTACTGCCGTCACATGCGGTCCAGCCATCGATGTTCCATTCCATCCGCCTTCATAATTGCCACCTGGTACGGAAGAACGAATATTCACACCCGGTGCTGCAATTTCAGGCTTAATTTCATCATAAGGTGAAGGTCCCTGTAAGGAGAAGCTTCCCAATTGATCATTGATATCCGTTGCACCCGTTGCGAATGACTCAGGGTAGTTGGCAGGATTCGCGATCGATCCAGGTCCACCCGGATTGAATAGCGTGGTATTTCCTGCAGAGAACTCAGGGAAGATTTCAGCCGCTCTCCACGCGCTTACCATATCCCGGTACCACTCATCAAGTCCAGCTCCACCACCCCAAGAGTTATTGACAACATCCGGAGCCATTTCAGGATGGGGATTACCCTCGGCATCCTTTGGAGCCAGAATCCATTCCCCTGCTTCCAGTAAATCTACATCCGTTCCACCATTAGCTGTGAACGCTTTAACTGCAATCCACTTTGCACCTGGTGCTACACCGATTTGATTGCTGCCATCAGGCTCAGAGCCGACCATTGTTCCAACAGTGTGCGTTCCATGTCCATCATCATCATATGGTGCACTCTGCCCGGCAGTTGCATCAAACCAGTTGAATTCATGGTCTGGAGATTCAGGATTTTGAGGATCATACCCTCTATATTTTTCTTTTAATGCCGGATGATTCCATTGTACTCCAGAGTCAATGGAGGCAATGACCGTTCCCGCTCCATCGATACCCATGTCCCATACCGCAGGTGCACCGACCCGATCGATATTCCACTCAATCGATGCTGGAGTATTTGGGGCTTCTTTATCCAATACTGCTGAAGAAGAAGCCTTAGCTTTCGCAGGTTGGATAATCTGTCTCGTTTCATTCGGCAGGATTTTCTCTACTTCAGCAAAGGTTGAGATTTTTTCCATGACTTTCTTTGTACTTGTGACGGCCATCCCATTCACAACATAAAAGTCTTTGATTTCCTTCACTGCACCTGATTTCTTTTCTTTCTGTAAGTATTCTTTCACTTGTGCTTGAGATTCAAGGGCGGTTGCCCGAAGCTCGGAGACGACCATATTTCGTTTTAATAGTTTTTTACTATTAGCAGACAGTTTCTGCTTTTTCGCTTTTTCAGTCGCCTTTTTCGCTACAGACCCAGTGTCCACCTGATCCTTGAATTTCACTAAGTATGTGACATGCTTCTCTTTCTTGAATTGTTCCTGTAGTTGAGACGTGATCTTTGATTGTGGGTTTACTTTTGATGATTCTTTTGCTGAAGTGGATGGTCTTTCTTTCCCTAAAGATGTTTGTGAGGTATTCGCCGCCCCTGCATTATATGGAAACATCAAGGGGACAAACATGACTAAAGTGAGTACAATGGATAACCATCTAGACTTACGTCTACTTCCTGACATCTAATTCCCTCCCAATCATTTTTGGCTCTTTCTGTAAACCCCGCACCTCCCTTAGACACCCAATATGGTAAATTGTAGGTGTTAAACCAAAGATAACCAATAATAGATAAGGGATGTTGTAAATTAATGTCGAAATAAATCTGAATATTCAGTATTTAATAGAAAAGTCACGAACCCACTCATTTTAAATGAGCATATAGCCACACAAGCATTATAACTCCAGGAATATATTGGGTTTCACCGGATTTGCAACAGAGTAATAGGTGCCGGTATTCCACTTTTCTTATTTGAATAAAGTTAGAAATGAGCGGGAAGTTGCAGAGGGTATATTCAGTTGTTGAGGAAACAGTAAAACGAACTACTGGTAAAAAGCCAACTAAATTTAGAATATTCTTCTAGTTATAAATGATAAGCTTTTCCCGAATCGAAGCATCCGGGAATCCACATGTCCCGGGACATTTTATCTAGCTGCAAAATAAAACAAGGACCAACCTCCCAGGGTCAGTCCTTTGTTTTATTTAATATAAAGATGTATTTTCTTTTGATGTGTTTTCTAGAATTTCTTTTACACGTTGTAAAAATCTTCCGCATACTAATCCGTCGAGAACACGGTGATCAAGTGACATACATAGATTCACCATATCACGAACGGCAATCATTCCGTTGTTCATGACAACTGGGCGTTTCACGATCGATTCAACCTGAAGGATTGCTGCTTGAGGGTAATTGATGATTCCCATCGATTGTACCGAACCAAATGACCCGGTATTATTAACCGTAAACGTTCCTCCCTGCATATCTTGGGAAGTCAATTTACCGCTTCTGACTTTTCCGGCAAGCTCTGTGATCTCTCTAGCAATTCCTTTGATTGTTTTTTCGTCTGCATTTTTAATCACTGGAACATAAAGTGCATCATCCGTAGCTACTGCAATGGAAAGGTTGATGTCCTTCTTCTGGACAATCTTATCTCCCGCCCACATTGAATTGATTTGTGGGTATTCTTTAAGGGCTTGGGCTACTGCTTTCACAAAGAATGCAAAGAATGTCAGATTATACCCTTCACGTTGCTTAAATTCTGTCTTAAGGGAATTTCTGTAGTCAACCAGATTGGTTACATCCACTTCCATCATCGTCCATGCATGCGGCGCTTCATGCTTACTGCGTACCATGTTGGATGCAATCGCTTTGCGGATTCCTGAAACCGGAATTTCAATGTCCCCAGGTACGACAGGAACATTCGCGGCAGGTGCAGAAGGTTTGGCCGGTTGTGCCGGCGCCGCGTCCTCCACAGGCGCTTGCTGTGGAGCCGGTGTTTCAGCCTTAGGTACCGGAGCGTCTCCAGCCTTTGGAATTGATCCAGATTCTATGATTTTCTTTAGATCCTTACGAGTGATTCGGCCGCCGTTACCGGTACCCTCCACTTGATTTAGATCAATATCATGCTCTTGAGATAGCTTTAATACGGCAGGAGAATACCTTGCTTTATTTCCGCTATCTTTGCTCGGAGCTTTTGTTTTCGGTGCAGTTGATTCGTTTTCTGCCTGTTTAGGCGCTTCTTTCGGAGCTTCTTCAACAGGAGCTGAACCTCCACCTTCAATTTCAATCGAACAAATGATTTCCCCGACTTCAAGAGTATCCCCTTCTTCGGCAATCAGTTCTTTAATCGTACCTGTGAAGGAAGATGGTACTTCTGCATTTACTTTATCCGTTTGCACTTCTGCAATCGGGTCATATTTATTAACGGTATCACCAGGTGACACCAACCATTTACTAATCGTACCTTCTGTAACACTTTCCCCTAGCTGAGGCATTTTCATATTTTCAATACCCAATGAGGAACCCTCCTTACTTTTACGTTTAATTGGTGTTAACGGGGATTAAAATTCTGCAAGTTCACGCATTGCTTTTTCTACTTTGTCCGGGTTAATCATAAAGTATTTTTCCATTGTCGGTGCATATGGCATAGCCGGCACATCTGGACCGGCAAGACGTTTAACCGGAGCATCCAGCTCAAATAAACAATTTTCAGCAATGATGGCTGAAACTTCACCCATGATGCTTCCTTCTTTATTGTCTTCAGTTACAAGAAGGACTTTACCTGTTTTAGAAGCTGCTTCAATAATTGCTTCTTTATCTAACGGATAGATGGTGCGCAGGTCCAGGATATGCGCTTCAATTCCGTCCTGGGCAAGTTTTTCTGCAGCTTGAAGAGCAAAGTGAACACACAGACCGTATGTGATGACCGTGATGTCTTCCCCTTCACGCTTCACATCTGCTTTACCGATTGGAAGAGTGTAATCATCATCAGGTACTTCTCCTTTGATTAGACGGTAAGCCCGCTTATGTTCAAAGAATAATACCGGATCTTCATCGCGGATCGCCGCTTTCAGTAAGCCCTTTACATCATAAGGAGTAGAAGGCATAACAATCTTTAATCCAGGCTGATTGGCAAACACGGCCTCTACGGATTGCGAATGATAGAGCGCTCCATGTACTCCACCACCATAAGGTGCACGGATGACCATCGGGCAGCTCCAATCATTATTCGAGCGGTAACGGATACGTGCTGCTTCAGATATGATTTGGTTCACAGCCGGCATGATGAAATCAGCAAACTGCATTTCAGCAATCGGTCTCATACCGTACATAGCAGCCCCGATTCCGACACCTGCAATCGCAGACTCCGCAAGAGGTGTATCGATAACCCGGTCTTCTCCGAACTGATCGTACAATCCATGAGTGGCTTTGAAGACCCCACCTTTTCTTCCAACGTCCTCACCTAGAACGAATACTTTTTCGTCTCGTTCCATTTCTTCTCTTATGGCCATCGTTACGGCATCAATGTATGAAATTACTGGCATGATTGAATTCCCCCTTACTTCTCTTCTGCGTATACATACTTCATCGCTGATTCAGCTTCAGCATATGGAGCATTTTCTGCATAATCCGTTGCTTCGTTCACAAGTTTCATAATGCGGTCATTGATGTCTTTTTCAATCTCATCATTCATGACGCCTGTTTCTTTTAAGTAAGCACCAAAGGTGATGATTGGATCATTTGTTTTCGCTTTGGCCACTTCGTCAGGAGAACGGTAGCTGCGATCATCATCATCAGAGGAGTGAGGAGTTAAACGGTAAGAAACTGTTTCAACAAGCGTTGGACCTTCACCACGTCGACCGCGGTCAGCGGCTTCCTTAACAGCTTTATATACTTCGATGGGATCATTTCCATCTACAGTGATACCAGGCATGCCGTATCCAATGGCGCGGTCTGATACTTTCTCACAGGCCAATTGTTTTTCAATCGGAACTGAGATCGCATATTTATTGTTTTCACACATGAAAATAACAGGAAGTTTATGTACACCTGCAAAGTTTGCCCCTTCATGGAAATCACCCTGGTTGGAAGATCCTTCACCGAATGTGACAAACGTCACAACGTCTTTCTTCTCCATCTTTCCTGCAAGAGCGATTCCCACTGCATGGGGGACTTGAGTCGTTACAGGAGATGAACCCGTTACGATATTATTTTTCTTTTGACCGAAGTGACCCGGCATTTGACGTCCGCCAGAGTTTGGATCTTCTGCCTTGGCAAAACCTGATAGCATTAATTCCTGAGCAGTCATACCGAATGTCAGAACGACACCCATATCGCGGTAGTAAGGAAGAACGAAATCCTTCTCGCGATCTAAGGCGAATGCAGCACCTACTTGAGCCGCTTCCTGACCCTGACAGGAAATAACAAACGGAATTTTACCCGAACGGTTCAATAACCACATGCGCTCATCGATTTTCCTGGCAAGCAGCATGGTTTCATACATTTCTAATACTTTCTCATTGGAAAGACCTAATTCTTCATGACGATTCTCTGCCATTTTGTTTACCTCCTACACAATCTAATGGTTGGAAGGTAGAGAAGACCTCTACCTTTTACTGATTTTCTTTCATTAAGAGGGCTAATAAGCCTTCTCCGTTCTCTTAAGAGTGAATCGCCTTTCCATCCACAGCGAGTGCTGCTTCTCCAATCGCTTCTGATAAGGATGGATGAGGATGGATGGTATGGGCAATCTCCCATGGAGTTGCGTCTAATACTTTCGCCAGACCAGCTTCGGAAATCATATCCGTTACGTGAGGTCCGATCATATGAACACCTAGGATATCATCACTGTCCTTGTCGGCAATGATCTTCACAAAACCATCCGATTCCCCATAAACAAGGGCTTTACCGATGGCTCTAAAGCTGAATTTACCGACTTTTAAGTTGTATCCTTTTTCTTTCGCTTCCTGTTCTGTGATACCGACACTTGCGATTTCAGGATTGCTGTAGATACATTTAGAAATAAGTGAATAGTCAATCGGATCCGGATTTTCATTTGCCATATGTTCAACTGCCGTGATTCCTTCATGAGAAGCGACATGGGCCAATTGAAGTCCACCGATTACATCACCGATTGCATAGATGTGGGATTCCTTGGTTTGGAAGAATTCATTGACCTCAATGAAACCCTTTTCCACTTTAATATCTGTGTTTTCCAGACCGATGCCTTCTACATTTGCTTGACGGCCGACAGAAACAAGGATTTTTTCAGCTGTAAAGGATTTCTCTTCCCCTTTGTGCTCCGCTTTAATCGTAACCTCTCCGTCCCCTTTTTCTAAGGATTCAGGAAGCACCTTGGCACCTGTCACGATTTTGACGCCTTTTTTCTTCATTAAGCGCTGCATTTCCTTCGAAATCTCATGATCTTCCGTTGGTACGATCTTATCAGCGTATTCAACAACGGTTACTTCAACATCAAAGTCAGAAAGCATTGAAGCCCATTCGATTCCGATGACACCGCCACCGACGATGATAATCGATTTCGGAAGCGCCTCAAGTGAAAGCGCTTCATCTGAAGATAGAACAAAATCTCCATCGATATCAAGTCCAGGCAGTGAACGGGGTCTTGAGCCTGTTGCCACTATGACATTCTTCGGAATCAGCATCGGATTATCTTCCCCGTTGTTCATTTCCACGGAAATCGTTCCAGGCATAGGTGAAAAGATAGAAGGTCCGAGAATGCGTCCAAGTCCTTCGAAAACATCGATTTCCCCCTGTTTCATCAGGTGTTGAACCCCTTTGTGAAGCTGCTCGACGATTCCGTCTTTTCTTGATTGAACCTTGGTGAAATCGAGCTCTACCCCATTGATTTTCACACCAAAGTCTTCACTGTGTTTCGCCGTTGCATATACTTCAGCACTGCGAAGAAGAGCTTTACTTGGAATACAACCTTTATGAAGGCATGTTCCTCCCAGTTTCCCTTTTTCAACGATTGCTGTTTTTAATCCAAGTTGAGAAGCACGTATGGCTGCTACATATCCACCCGTACCTCCCCCTAGAATGACTAAATCATATTCTTCTGCCAATCTTGAGTCCTCCTCCGCTTTTATACTCTCGCTTCTTTTTTTACATTTCCCGGGTACATCTTGTAGTCTTCCTCATTTCGTAAGACCCTGAGTGCTCCTTCAGCAAGAGCCTGAAGTTCATTTTCTCCAGGCTGGATGACGACATCCGCTATCCAATTGATTCGATCGCTTATCGCCTTTACAAATTCCTTCCCATATGCAAGTCCACCCGTCAGCACTATGGCATCGACTTTACCATTCAGGACTGCACTTGCCGAGCCGATCTCTTTCGCAATCTGGTACGCCATCGCATCATATACGGCTTTGGCATTATCATCGCCATTTTCAATCATTTTTTCGACTTTAACTGCATCATTTGTGCCAAGATAACCGACCAGGCCACCTTGTCCGACAAGTTTCTTCATGATTTCATCACGGTAATAGTCCCCGGAAAAACATAGATCGACCAGATCACCGGCAGGTACGGTCCCCGCTCGTTCAGGACTGAATGGACCATCGCCGTGCAATCCATTATTCACGTCGACCACCTTCCCATTTCGGTGGGCCCCTACCGTGATTCCACCACCCATATGAGTGATGATCAGGTTAAGATCTTCATATTTCTTCCCCAACTGCTTCGCGACCCTTCTTGCTACCGCTTTCTGGTTTAATGCATGGAAAATACTTTTCCTTTCAATCAGTGAGAATCCCGATACGCGGGCAAGGGGTTGAAGCTCGTCCACTACTACGGGGTCCACGATATAAGAAGGAATATTCAATCCAGAAGCGATTTCAAATGCTAATATACCACCCAGATTCGATGCATGCTGGCCTGAAAATCCTTCTTTCAAATCCTTAAGCATGTCAGCATTCACTAAATAGGTACCACCTTCGATTGGTCTCAGTAGTCCTCCACGGCCGCAGACTGCGCTTAGCTTTGAAACATTGATTCCTTCTTCATCCAACGTTTGAAGAATGGTGGTTTTCCTGAATTCGTATTGATCTATAATGGTTGGAAATTCATTGATTTTTTCTGTATCATGACGGATCGTTTTCTCAAAGATTGAGCGATCATCATCAAAAACACCAATCTTGGTTGATGTTGATCCAGGGTTAATGACGAGAATTCGATGTTTGGTTTCTTGCACTGTTGTTACCTCCATTTGGGCAGCTAGATTGTATTGTTTGCATGAAAGAATTTTCCCCCTATGATAGATAACCCCTTACTTTGTTCGATGTTCGTTATAACAGGGAAGAAACGCTTCACTTCATTTCAAAGTAAAGCGTTCACTCTTCTTATTATCCGCGTCTGCTAAGGATATGATGACCGTTTTGAAGGAATTGGCTTCTTGACCGGCGCATTTTTTCAATGCGTTCTTCTGCCATACGGTCCGCAGCCACATATGTTGGGACGTTATCACGTTTGGCAATTTCAATTACACGTTCAACGTTGTTGTATACCTGCTCTACTTTCTTCATCGCTCTTTCGCTGTTGTAGCCGTATAATTCGTCTGCTACGTTAATGACGCCTCCTGCATTGATCACATAATCCGGTGCGTAAACGATACCCATCTCATGGATAGCATCACCATGACGAGTTTCTTTCAACTGGTTATTCGCAGCCCCTGCAATGACTTTCGCCTTTAGCTGAGGAATGGTTTCATCATTGATAATCGCCCCTAGAGCACATGGTGCGAAGATATCACAATCAACACCATAAATATCGTTGATGTCAACAGCTTTGGCACCGAATTCATCCACTGCACGTTGAACGGCTTCTTTATTGATATCCGTTACGATGAGGTTTGCCCCTTCTTCATGAAGGTGACGGCACATATTGTATGCAACATTTCCGATACCTTGAACGGCAATTGTCTTCCCTTCCAAGGAGTCTGTACCGAATGCTTCTTTCGCTGCTGCTTTAATTCCACGGTATACTCCATAAGCTGTTACAGGGGATGGGTTACCGGAAGAACCGAAAGCTGGTGAAATGCCTGTTACATAGTCCGTTTCTTCGTGGATCAGATCCATATCCGCAACCGTTGTCCCCACATCTTCAGCAGTAATGTAGCGACCGTTCAGTCCTTGGATATAACGTCCGAATGCACGGAACATTTCTTCGTTTTTATCTTTGCGGGGGTCACCGATGATGACCGTCTTTCCTCCACCCAGGTTAAGTCCTGCAGCTGCATTTTTATAAGTCATACCTTTTGCAAGTCGCAGTGCATCTTCAATTGCCGCTTCTTCCGATTCGTATGTCCACATACGGGTTCCTCCGAGAGCTGGTCCAAGAGTTGTATCATGAATGGCAATAATCGCTTTTAAACCTGATGCTTCATCTTGACAGAATACCAATTGCTCATAATCATATTGTTCCATATAGCTGAAAATTTTCATTTTTATTTCCCCCTGTAGTCTTTTGATTTTAGGTTGTTTGTAATTATTTATTAGAAGCAGAGCATATGGCCAGTGCCAATGAATATAACTTACTTTCTGCACTGTCCGCCCTGGATGTTAATACAATTGGTGCTTTTGCTCCAGCGATGACAGCCCCAACTTTAGCCTTGGCAAAATAGATTAAGGACTTATATAGAGCATTTCCAGTTTCAATATTTGCCACAAGAAGGATATCTGCTTGCCCGGCCACTTCACTTTCGATTCCTTTATGCTCGGCGGCATGGCGGGAAACGGCATTGTCAAGGGCTAAGGGTCCGTCCACTTTACAGTCGCGAATTTGCCCCCTTTGATTCATCATCGTAAGAGAAGCGGCATCAACTGTTGCCTGCATTGCAGGATTCACAACTTCCACAGCGGCAATCGCTGCTACTTTCGGCAGGTCCACACCGATTGAACGGGCGATTCCCACGGCATTTTCAATGATTTGGGCTTTCTGCTGGACATCGGGACTGATATTCATGGCTGCATCGGTAATGAAGGTCAGCCTCTCATATCCTTCCACTTCAAATGCCGCAACATGTGAAAGGACATTACCTGTACGAAGGCCCCACTCCTTGTTTAATACTGCTTTTAAGATGACAGCAGTCGGGACGTTCCCTTTCATCAATGTACCTGCTTCATTTTCCTTTACCGCCTTCACTGCAAGTTCGGCTGCCTTCTGGGGAGAAAATGCATGCTTGATTTTGATACTGCTATGAGATATGAGGTTTGGAGCAACCTCTTCTAAAATGGAGAGGATCTCCTCTTTATCACCGAACAATAAAAAGTCAGCCATCTTTTTTTCAACCGCCATGGCGACAGCACCAAGAACTTCTTTATCTTCTGCAGCTGCCACGGCTACAGTTGAGTTTTCGATTCGGGTTGCGTTTTCCACTATAGATTGTAGATTCATGTATGTCGTTTCAACCCCTTTTTTCTGTTTTTTTGTATCCATTAAACTTCTTGCAAGAAGCGTGCCAACTTTAAATTACTGAAAACGCTTTATAACCGCGTTATCCACCCTGCAACTTTCTTCGTACCATGCAAATTATTTCATGCTATTTATTTCAATGTTATATTTTTCAATTTTGTAATATAAGTTTCTCACTGAAACGTTCAACGCTTTAGCAGTAGCCGTTTTATTACCTTTATTCTGCTCTAAAACCTTTTGAATTATATTTTTTTCATACTTTTCAACTTGGGCTGCAAGATCCCCCCCTGTTTCTCGAGAAGCAACTTCCCCTGCGTTGAAGTAGGTTTTCCCTGTATTCTCTAATTGAGGTAGATGCTTACCATCTATTTTGACTTCATTATAGTTCATAAAGATGATGGCTCTTCCCAGCACATTCTCAAGCTCCCGCACATTCCCGGGCCAATGATAATTCATAAGCTTGCTCATGGCTGTCTCCGTCACTCCCTCTACATTCCTTCCGTAGTCCTGGTTGATCTTCGTGATCAAAGCTTCTGAAATGAGTGGAATGTCGGATTTGCGCTGTCTTAGTGGAGGTATTTGAATCGGCATTCGGTTGAGGCGATAATACAGGTCTTCCCTGAATGATCCATCGGCTATCCCCTTTTCGAGGTTTACATTCGTAGCAGCGATGACGCGGACATTGATTTGGATTGATTTCGTACCTCCGACCCTTACAATTTCATTTTCCTGAAGAACCCTCAATAATTTCGCCTGGGTATTCGCACTTAATTCGCCTATTTCATCGAGGAAGATACTCCCGTTATTCGCTTCTTCGAACAACCCTCGCTTACCACCGCGCTTCGCTCCGGTAAAAGCCCCCTCCTCATACCCGAATAATTCGCTTTCCAATAAGTTCTCAGATAACGCAGCGCAATTGACCCTGAGGAATTTATTAAACTTGCGATTACTCGCATTATGTATGGCGTGGGCAAACAATTCCTTCCCGGTCCCAGATTCTCCGCGCAGGAGGACGGTTGCAGGAGTTTTCGCCCCCAGTTTTGCCTGTTCGATGGCAATCATCATTTCCTCGGAATCACCTATAATATCTTCAAACATATACTTCGCCTCTAGAGTGCGGATGATTCTCCTCGCACGGTCCAATTCCTGGGTAAGAGATTGAATTTCAGACATGTCATGGATGACCCCGACGCTTCCCTTGAGCTTGTTGTTCACGATGATCGGTGCTACATTGACAATGACTTCCTTGCGTTTGGGGCCAACGCGCATCCTCGTCCCGCGGATCGCTCTCCGGGTTTGCAGCACTTTCAAATGGATGCTTTCCCCTTCGGAAATATCTGCCGTCGCAGGCTTTCCGATCACTTCCTCCTGAGAAAGACCCGTGATCCTGGTATACGCAGGGTTTATCATAATCCCCTTACCTTCTTCATCGACGACGGAGATCGCGTCATCACTGGAATGGATGATGGCTTCAAGCATCGTCTGGATTTCTCTGAGGTTGGTTATTTCTTCTGCCAGATTCACCACTTCCGTGATATCTTTGAATACAGAAAAGGCACCGATGATTTCATCTTGTTCTGTGATCATCGGAATCCGATTGGAGATGATTTTCAATCCATTCCCCAGTATGACCTCCTGATTGATTTCCGTTCGCCTTGTCTCGATCGTTCTGGTCAATTTACTTTCAGGAATCACTTCGGAAATATGAATACCCATCACATCTTCCTGCTTCTTTCCGATCATTCGCTCTGCACTTTTATTAAAGAGCATCACGATGCCACGATCGTCAATCCCAACCATGCCATCATCAGTAGAGTTAAAAATAAGATCCCTTTTAAAGGACTCACTCGTCAATTGATGGATAAGGTCTTCTTTTTCTTCAAGAAGCTTGGAAATAAGGAAAGCCACACTACCAGGTATGATAACGGTGTTTTTCCCACGCTTATCTCTTATCTGTTCAAACACTTCCTGTTCACCGGTCACTTCGATGACGATGTCAACGGAATCACTGAGGAATGGCCGCCAATCAGTACCTACAGGAATGTCAAGCTCTTTAGAAAGCTGGATACCTGGAGCATTTTTATTTAGGTCTACCACGGCAATCACTTTCATAACGGAGACTTCGTGTAGAATCTGCAATATTGCTGTCCCACCCTTACCGCCCCCGACAATTAGAACCTCTTGCAACTTTCTTCACCCCGACACCTGCAATTTTTTTCACAATCATAATGTTACACTACTTTTTGAAACTTGACAATTTTCTACTTGGAGTTAGAATTTTAGTATGGAAACGTAAAGGAGTTAAACATCTCATGGCCCGTCTAATTGCCCTTATTATTATGTTGATTCCCGGTGCATTTGCTGCTCTAGGGATTAAGCTGATGAGAGATATGTTATTTGGGATCCTGCAGCCTCCCATCCCCTTTTTATGGGTGCAGTTTATTATCGGGTTACTATTTTTCATTTGCGGTCTCGGATTCATTGCAGGATTCGTCCTGCATCGTGATCGAAAACGCAATAAAGTTCAATCCCGATTCAACAACAAGAAAGGCTAGCGCTTTGACAGCGCTAGCCTTTTTTACTTTCCCTCAGCTTCCATGCTTTTTCAGGATAGTCCGTTACAAATGCCGAACATCCTATATTCAGTAATCTCTCCATTTGTTCCACCTTGTTCACCGTGTAAGGTCTGACAGCAATCCCGTTATTCATCGCCTCGATGATGATTTCATCCCTGACAGCTTTCAGGTTGGGGTGTATCGCTTTCGCCCTTAAAGACTGGGCATAAATCCAGGGCATGAATAATCCTGATGAGTACAGTGGTGCAGTTTCCACGGCAGGCTCCAATTGGTAACAAGCCACAATCGAATAGTGATTAAATGATGAGATGATGATTCTCTTTTCAAATCCGAATTCGCGGATTAATCCGATCACCTTCTGTTCCAGTCCCAGATAGTCAATGATACTGTTTTTCAACTCTATATTACAAAGAAGATCATTTCTCTGCATCCACAGAAAAACCTCTCTCAGTGAAG
This sequence comes from Bacillus sp. NTK074B, assembly GCF_017303375.1. Lineage (GTDB taxonomy): Bacteria > Bacillota > Bacilli > Bacillales > Bacillaceae_B > Rossellomorea. The sequence continues at coordinate 343,839 of NZ_JAFKOH010000001.1, forward strand.
GAACACGATTTTTCTTGAATAGCTTGCTTTTAAATTTAAAATTCGCTTGAAGTTTTTGAATTTCCTTTAATGTATAATCTTTGACGAATCCTTTTCCATTCGTTGTCCGATCGACAGTTTCATCATGGATCACGACCACTTCTCCGTCTTTGGTCAGCTGAACATCCAATTCAATTCCATCAGCTTTCACTCTTTCGGCTTCATAAAAAGCTTCCATAGTATTTTCGGGATGAGTACCGGCAGATCCACGATGAGCAAAGATTAGCGTCATGTGTTCACTTCCTTCGTTTGGTCTTTAAGTATCTTTTTTCCCCTGTGTAGTCGTATGACTGACTCCATTATAAACTTATTTCATCCGACCACAAAGCATGAACCTTTTAAATACGATCATCAAAATAAAAAAATCCTGAGAAACTAACTCAGGATTTTTCGAGGTTCAATTAGAACCAGCGGCATCTGCATTTGCAGCGGTTGTCCATTTCACCTGCTACATCGTTTTCTCTGCAACGACGCACGGCTTTACAGAAATCTTCCCCTCTGATATAAGCTTTAACAGGTACTCTGAAGTTATTGTCAGAAGCTCCGCCTACATCATTGTTTCTGCAACGGTCATTTGCTCCTGCTACATAGTCATTATTGCGGTAGTATCCCATCGTCTCACCTCCCCTGTTTTCTTATTGCACTACACTTTATCTTATGTCTCAGGGGACATGCTGTAAGGGCGAAACACCAATAAATGAAAAAAGAGGCGATTGTTCCTGTGTCTATGCTCTCAGTGTAAGGAGTTAAATATGAGAGGAATGGAGAGAAGGATATACTTCACAAAAAAATACCGACAAAAATAAAACCCAATGAACTTAAGGGGCTCAGAGGGTTTTTCACGTTCGTATGATTTTATTCTTTGTCAGACGCGGGCTATTCCTTCCTTTTTCAGGAAGCCATATGCTCCAGGCGAAGTTTGTCGGCCACCATAGCGATAAATTCAGAATTGGTCGGCTTTGCCTTCGACATGCTGACGGTATATCCGAATAAAGAGGAAATGGAATCGATGTTCCCTCTGCTCCAAGCCACTTCGATGGCGTGACGAATCGCCCGTTCTACACGTGATGCAGTCGTATTGTATTTTTTTGCGATATCCGGGTAAAGGACCTTGGTGATGGAACCGAGTAGCTCGATATCGTTATAGACCATTGAAATCGCTTCTCTTAAATATAAATAACCTTTAATATGTGCCGGCACGCCGATTTCGTGGATGATGCTTGTAATACTTGCATCCAAGTTTCTTGGTTTTTGCTCTGTATTCATTCTGGACGAGGAAGGTTTTTTGATGATTGGGTTTGACTTGCCGCTAACTTGTCTGATATGACTCACTAAGTTTTCCATATCGAATGGTTTTAGGATAAAATAAGAAGCTCCAAGGTCTACAGCTTTCTTCGTAACATCTTCCTGACCGAAGGCAGTAAGCATGATTACGTTCGGAATGCTCTTCTTTTCACGAAGTCGTTCCAATACTGCCAGCCCGTCCAGATGGGGCATGATAATATCTAAGACCAGGACATCTGGATCGACTTCTTCTAATAAGTCCAAACAATCTTGACCATTATGAGCAATCCCTACTACTTCCATATCATTTTGTGAAGCGATGTAGTCCTCCAATAATGACGTTAGTTCACGGTTATCGTCCACAACACATACTTTAATCGATTTCACTACAGGTTTCCTCCTCAATCCTAATTAATTCATCTCTGTAATTTTATTCTAAATTACTTTTTCGACAATGCAACCCAAATTCCTTTTATTTTTGAAAAAAACTTGAAAAATATTATATTTTCTTCGATTTTCTAAAGATTTCTTTATATTTCGACCCTATTCGATATTAACTCTTCCGTTTGTCGAATATTCTTTATTTTAACAAGGAGAAGCTCTCTTTAGCAAACCAATATGATGTAAAAAGACGGTTGTATCCGTTTAATTTATAAAAAAAGAACCCTTAAAAGCACCCGGGTTCGGTACTTTGGTAAGGGTTTTCTCACTTCAGCTTGCTCGGTTATGATCTTTTTTATAAATATCGATTCCAGCTTCACTCAGCATCCATTCGATATGGACACCATATCCACTGGTCGGGTCATTCACAAATACATGGGTGACAGCCCCGATGACCTTCCCGTTTTGAATGATCGGGCTTCCGCTCATTCCCTGGACGATCCCGCCTGTTTTCTTTAGGAGCTCTGGATCAGTCACCTTCAGAACCATCCCTTTTGTTGCCGGATACTTCTGCGGGATGGTGCTCACTATTTCAATGTCGTACATTTCTACTTCTTTCCCATCCACTACAGTCAAGATTTGAGCTGGTCCTTCTTTCACTTGATGAGAGAGAGCGATTGGCATCGGTTTATCCATCAGATCATTCTCGATGGCCTGATTCAGTTCACCAAAAATTCCAAAAGGACTATTACGTGTGATATTACCGATGACGTTCCGGTCAGATGAAAAGCGGGCTAACTTTTCCCCCGGCTTCCCATCCGTGCCTTTTTGAATGGACGTTACTTCCGAATTCACGATTTCACCATTCTCAACTACGATCGGCTTCTTTGTATCCATATCTGAAATCACATGGCCAAGTGCACCATATTTCTTGGACTTAGGGTCATAAAATGTCATGGTACCAATACCTGCTGCCGAATCACGGATATACAGACCCAATTTGTAATTTGTATCCCCTTTTTCCTTCAAGGGGAGCAAGTGTGTCTTTACCGTTTTTTGCTCTCTCTTGATCACCACGTCAAGAGATTTGGATTCCTCTCCCGCCTTCTGAACAAAAGGAGCAACATCAGCAAGCTCTTCAATTTTTGATCCATTTATTTCTGTAATCATGTCCCCTACCTGAATCCCGGCTTTTTCGCCGGGGGACAATTTCCCATCATCTGTATCAACCAGATGATGACCAACCACCAACACCCCAACAGTATTTAACTTGACCCCAATGGATTGCCCACCAGGAATCACTTTGAAATCCTTCAGTACTTCCACATCGACCTTTTTAATAGGTAAACCGGCGAGCTCAAAGACCACTTCGTCCTTCCCTACAGAACTTCCCTGGATGGAGAGCTGCCCCTTTCCTTCTTCTACTTGAACATGTCCATTATGCGACGAACCCATAGTCGTGACAGATGCAGCCTTGGGGAGAGCAACTTGATCCCCTTCCATCATTCTTACAGTGTTCGGTGTATTGATAAATTGTTGAACCGGCTTGTAAAAACCAATAAGACAAAGCGAAACAAGGAGAATTCCACCTATACATTTCCTTAACCAATCTAAACTCAATATATTCACTCTCCTCGCTTCTAATCCACACACACTAACTATTGGCTACAGTTATAATTTTGCCTTTAAGAGTCACATTTATAACTGGTAATCACGAAAAAAAGCTACCCGAATTGGATAGCTTTTCATGTTTCTTTTATGGATCCCGCCAACTGCAGCAGTTCCTTTGCATGTTCGAGAGTTAAATCGGTTATTTCCACACCCGATATCATGCGAGAGATTTCTTTAATCTTATCTTTCTCCTGAAGCCGTTTCACCATAGTACTTGTCCTGCCACCGGACAGTTTTTTGAAGATGAATAAGTGACAATCTGCCATAGCAGCCACCTGTGGCAAATGGGAAATGCACATAACCTGGGAATGGACGGCAACATGATAAATTTTTTCGGCGATCGCCTGTGCGACTCTTCCGCTCACACCCGTATCCACTTCATCGAAAATAATCGAAGTAATTCCTTGATGTTTTGAAAAGATGGTCTTAAGAGCGAGCATGATCCTTGAAAGTTCTCCACCTGAAGCCACTTTAGATAAAGGCTTCAAAGGCTCTCCAGGATTGGTGGAGATATAAAACTCAACCGTGTCCCACCCATCTTTTTTGAAATGTTGAAAGGAAAAGGATTCACCCTCTCCACTTTTCACAAAACGGACTTCAAATTTCGTCTTATCCATATACAGCTGCTTTAACTGTTCATGAATGCTCGCGGTCAATTTTTTTGCCCAATGCTTTCGCGTTTGGGAGAGGTTTTTCGCTTCCAGTGATAAATCTTTCTCCAACGAATGTAACTTGCCTTGCAAATGTTCAACATGGGAATCCTTATTCATGATCGTTTCGATTTCTTCTTCAATCTTTGAACTGTACGCAAGAATTTCTTCCACTGATGCTCCATATTTTCTCTTGAGACCATTGATTTCATTCAATCTTGCTTCGATCAAATCCAAACGATTCGGCTCGAACTCAAGCATATCCAACGCTCCGCGCACCTGATGGGCGGCATCTTCTAGTATATAATAGGCATTCGATACGGATTCAAATGTCTTTTCATACTGGGAATCCACCTCTGCAGCCGTTTCAAGATGGCTCATGGCAAGTCCTGCCCAGTCCATCCCTTTTCTCTCACCCTGAATGCTATCATAGGACGTTTGAAGCGCTTCAAAAAGGCGTTCGAAATTCATCAGCTTCCGTTTTTCTTCCAACAGCTCTTCATCTTCATTCAGCTGTAAATTCGCATCATGGATTTCCTTCAGCTGAAATTGAATGAGATCCAGGCGGTGCGCCATCTCCTGCTCGTTCTCATTTAATCTGTTTAATTGCTTATAGATGGAAAGATATTCTTTATATACTTGTCCGTAGCTGGATAAACCAGAGGCAATTTCACTACCCCCGAATTGATCCAATAAGGAGAGATGCAGGCTTTCATTCATAAGCTCCTGATGTTCGTGCTGTCCATGGATATCGATGAGAGATGCCCCGACCTCCCTCATGATGGCGATGGTCACCAGCTTGCCATTGATTCTGCAAACACTCTTTCCAGTGCTTGAGATATCCCTTCTGAGGATGATCATGCCTTCCTCTATCTCAATCCCGAAGTCCGCCGCTTTACGAAAGCAAGGATGAGTTTCATTATCAAGAATAAATAACCCTTCAATTTCAGCCTTTTTCTCTCCATGCCGTACAAATTCAGAAGATCCTCTACCGCCAACCAATAAATGAATGGCATCGATGATAATCGATTTACCAGCACCCGTTTCACCCGATAATACGGTCAATCCTTCTTCAAAGGAAAGGGAGAGGGAATCGATTATGGCGAAATTTTTGATTGATAGTTCTTGTAGCAAAACATTCACCTCAAATAAAAAGGAGCTTTCCCCTTACATACTCAAAAGAAAAGCATCCTATTGGATTTTGTATTGGGGTCATAAAAGACCCATTGTACTCATAATTCCTTTACAACATATCTAAAAATCGTTCCGAAACGACTCTGGTTTCTTCCTCTGTCCGGCAAATGATCAAACAAGTGTCATCGCCACAAATGGTCCCTAATATCTCTTCCCAGTCCAGGTTATCGATCAATGCACCGATGGCGTTTGCATTGCCGGGTAACGTTTTCATCACCAGCATGTGCCCTGCCTGATCCACTTTCACGAAAGCATCCGTCAATGTCCGCTTTAACTTTTGAAGGGGATTGAATCGTTGATCCGCCGGCAAACTGTATTTATATCTGCCATCCATCAGCGGAACTTTAACGAGATGGAGCTCCTTGATATCCCTTGACACGGTTGCCTGGGTTACATTAAAACCTGCATTTTTCAGGCTTTCCACAAGCTCATCCTGTGTTTCAACATCTCTATTCGTAATGATTTCCCTGATTTTAATATGTCTTTGCCCCTTGTTCATCATAGAACATACACCTCTTACATTGGATTAAATCCTGTATAAATATACCTCTACGCTTATGTTAGCCTATTTCGAATGGAAGTACAATAAAAAAGAAAAGCAGAGGCGGCTTGGGTTGAGGCGACAAGCATAAGACGAACATCCCACAAAGGCGATCTTTACCTTTTTGGGATGTTTGGCTTATGACCTCGAGCCTCTGGCCGCCGGAGCTGGATAATGAAAAGCGGAAGGGGCTCGTTCTGGGGCGACAAGCATAAGGCGAGTAACCCGGAAAGGCGCTCTTTGCCTTTTTGGGTTGCTTGACTTATGACCTCGAGCCCCAAGCCCCTGGAGCTGGACAATGAAAAGCAGAGGCGGCTTGGGTTGGGGCGACAAGCATAAGGTGTTGGTCCGAAAAATAAGGTTCACTTCAGATTTTCATGAAATTTAGCCCTTTTCAGTAACGCCACGTGACATTTCTTGAAAAATTGAAAGGAATAGTCATAACCCCTGTTTAGGATAGCCTTTTGGATAAATTCATTCACTTAAGGAACTGTTTTATTTTTAAAAGGCCTGCTAAAGACATCAAAAAGCCACCCTCCGAAGAAGAGTGGCCCTATTTTACTGCTGCGTTTTCGCCTTAAATTGTTGATGCGCTTCCTCGATCACCTCAACCGGTGTGGTGGTGAGGAGGGACTCTCCTTCACCATCTTTACCTGACCATTTCAGATGAATGAGGAATTCAATATTTCCGTCTCCACCTGTAATAGGAGAGTAAGACAAACCGGCGATATGATAGCCTTCTTTGATTGCCAGGGTCATAATCTTCTCGATGACCATCTTGTGCACGGCCGGGTCCCTTACGATTCCTTTTTTTCCAACCTGGTTTTTCCCTGCTTCAAATTGCGGCTTGATTAATGCGACACAGTCCCCGCCAGGTACGAGCAATGTTTTCAGGACAGGGAGTATCAAGGAAAGGGAAATGAAGGATACATCGATGGATGCAAAGCTTGGCATTTCCCCTTCCAGATCAGCGGGGGTGACGTAACGGAAGTTGGTCCTTTCCATCACGACTACCCGTTCATCCTGTCGCAGCTTCCAGGCTAATTGATTGTATCCTACATCAAGGGCATAGGACATCTTGGCACCGTTTTGAAGGGCACAATCCGTGAATCCCCCTGTGGAAGCACCGATATCAATCATCACTTTCCCGTCTACTTCCACGTCGAAGACCTGCAGGGCTTTCTCAAGCTTCAATCCTCCGCGGCTCACATAAGGGATGACTTTCCCCTTCATTGTCAGGGGGATATCTTCACTGACTTTTTCACCCGGCTTGTCCAGTCTCATTTCATTGGAGTAGACTAGTCCCGCCATGACGGCCCGTTTCGCTTTTTCTCTTGTTTCAATTAATCCTCTTTCAACTAGAAGTACGTCTACACGTTGTTTTTTTACTTTCATCATTAAGCCCTTTTTTGTTTTTTTGGTGTAATCGTCAAAATCCGATCCACTACATTTTCTTTCGTCATACCAATTTCGTTCAATAATTCCTTTACGCTTCCGTGCTCTATGAAGTAATCCGGGATTCCGATACGGTCGATCACAGCGTCATGGAATCCCTGTTCCTGTGCAAACTCGAGGACTCCGCTTCCGAATCCGCCTTGAAGCACCGCCTCTTCTATCGTCAGCACTGGCATTTCTTCTTCCAGGATACTCTTCAACATGGCTTCGTCCATGGGTTTGATGAAACGCGCGTTTACCACCCGGACAGATAACCCCTGTTTTTCAAGGTCGGCAGCCGCTTCCATGGCCATGGGGATCGTTGTCCCAAAGGTTAGGATGGCCGCATCCGTTCCGTGCTTCAATACTTCCCACGTTCCAATAGGGATCGTCTTCAATTCAGGATCCATCGGTGCCCCATAGCCGTTTCCACGAGGGTAGCGTAAAGCGATAGGTCCTTCATCATATTGAAGTGCCGTATTGACAAGATGCTGTCCCTCATTCTCATCCTTTGGCATCATGATGACCATGTTCGGTAAATGTCTTAAAAATGCGATATCAAATACACCTTGATGGGTTTCACCATCAGCACCTACTAAGCCGGCACGGTCAATTCCAATGAAAACATTTAAATTCTGGCGACATATATCGTGGACCACCTGATCATAGGCTCTTTGCAAAAAGGTAGAATATATAGCTAAAAACGGCTTCATTTCCTGAGTGGCAAGTCCTGCCGCCACCGTTGTAGCATGTTGCTCGGCAATTCCTACATCAAACATCCGGTCAGGAAATTCCTCGGCGAAACCAAGAAGTTTTGAGCCTACCGGCATAGCGGGGGTGATGGCAACAATCCGTTCATCCTCACGGGCAACCTTACGAACTGTTTCACTGACAAGGCCACTCCATGATGGAGGTGCATTAACCGGCTTGATCAGATCCCCTGTATCAATCTTGTACGGTCCTGTGCCGTGCCAAGTCCCCTTTTTGTCTGACTCTGCTGGATGAAACCCTTTCCCTTTTTTCGTAATCACGTGTAGAAGGACGGGCCCTTTGGTCTTCTTTGCATATTGGATGTTTTCAGAAAGATTTTGATAATCATGCCCATCGATTGGTCCCAAGTAGGTGAATCCCAGCTCCTCAAAGAACATGCCCGATACGAATAAATACTTTAAGCTGTCTTTTACCCGCTCGGCAGTACTCGCAAGTTTCCCTCCTACAGCAGGGATGCGCTTGAGGATATACTCCATTTCATCCTTCACCCAGTTGTATTTGCCTGCTGTGCGAAGGCGTCCCAGTACATTGTGAAGGGCCCCTACATTCGGGGCGATGGACATTTCATTGTCATTCAGAACCACAATCATATCCTTCTTCTCATGACCGATATGATTCAGAGCCTCGAGTGCCATTCCCCCTGTCAAGGCACCGTCCCCGATCACCGGGATGATATAGGAATCTTCCTTTTTAACGTCCCTGGCGATCGCCATACCCATGGCTGCAGAAAGTGACGTAGAACTGTGACCTGTTTCCCATACATCGTGCTCGCTTTCATTACGCTTTGGAAAACCGCATAACCCTTTGTACTGACGGAGAGTGTCAAACTGACAAGCTCTACCTGTTAAAATCTTATGAACGTACGATTGGTGACCAACATCCCAAAGGATTTTATCTTTTGGACTGTTAAAATGCTTATGGAGGGCAACAGTTAATTCGACCACCCCTAAGTTTGGACCAATATGACCGCCAGTCTTGGATAGATTCTTGATTAAGAATTGGCGAATCTCCTGGCTGAGCTCTTCCAATTGTTCATTTGACATGGTTTTTAGAAAAGAAGGCTCCTTTATTGATAATAAATCCATGGGGTCCACTCACTTTCATTACTAAATATTTTGTTTCTCACGCTTATAAGTTTTTTTCTTGTTTTTATCTTTTTTGTCTTTTTTATCTTTGATCAATACGATATGGAATCGATCTTCAAGGAATTGTAGAACTTTACCAACTCTAAATATTATATCCTTAGAATAGGTGATAGCAAACGTTTTTCCAAGCGCTTTGCCTCCGACGGTCAAAGAAGCGATGATGCTTGTAAGGGTCACGCTTACGATATACTCCCTCAAGGATCCCCCTTCAAGGTGGAAGGAAACAGCCAGCTGAATCAGGACAATAGCCGAGGCCGTCCCGCTTATGATCCCTGATATATCACCGATTACATCATTACAGAAACTCGCAAACCGATCCGCGTTACGTACTATTTTAATTGAATATTTGGCACCGTACACCTTTTTGGCTGCCATGGCATGAAAGGGGGTTTCATCAGCCGCTGTAGCTGCGATTCCCAACATATCAAAAAAGATCCCGATGAAGACGATGATCAACACGACGATGAGCCCTGTAAACCATGCGACACCATTTAAAACCATATTGGATGTGACTGAAAAAATAGCCGCTAACACAAATGTGATAACGGCAATGCTGACACTCCATTTTATTGAGTTTTTCATCGTTTCATTCATTATCGTTTAAACACACCGTTTCTTGTGTAAATAGTTTGTTTATATGTAATTGGGGGGTCATATAAAGAGTAAAAATTGCAGCTTAGGTCCAGTAGGTTTTCCCAATCAGGTACCGGATGTTGCCATACCGGCGGTTTCCCATTAAACCCGACTTAGCCGCGTCACCACAAGCTAGACTGGATTACCACTTAGTCCGCACTATAATCCTCTTTATATGTCCGTATATGAACAGTCTAGGAGTTTTCCTCAACAGTCCTTAACGCAATCCTTAGCCTCTTTTGCAAAGAGGATTTCATATGGACGAAAAAGCACATATCAATGGCCAACTGATGTGTACCCTGTAACCATAATCCCCTCACTCTTCACTCAAGGCAGGCTACGCTGCTAGTGAATCATCACATCACAGGTTCATACTTTGTTCTTATTGCATATGCTTAATGCCAGCATAAGAAACAAAGCCTCCGCGGCTCGCGGGTCAACGCCCACATGCCATTGTGGATCGCCCTCAAGCCTTACTCCCAGATATGACCCAAAGCTGGGCGCCTCAAGCCAATTCCAGGAACTTCATCGATGTGCCCTTTAGTGGATTTTTAGGCCCACCTTCAAGATTGGTGGACTGACTAGAATACTGCACCACCCCAAAATTAATTCTAATCATATTATAACATATGTTAAATCTTTTGCTCAAACAAAGAATGGTTTTAATGATTCCTTGAAACGATCAATTGGGCAATTTCTGTAAGCAGACTTGAGTCCACCGGCAATTCATCAATGGACGTTAACGCTTCATCCAAATGGAATTGCAGCTTCTCCTTCGCGCCTTTCATCGTCAATATACTTGGATAAGTACTCTTATGTTTCGATTCGTCGCTCCCGACCGGTTTACCAATCATTTCTTCTGATCCTTCAATATCAAGGATGTCATCCTGAATTTGAAAAGCAAGGCCGATATGAAAAGCAAACCGCTCAAGAAGCTCGAGTTCAAATCTTGACACCCCGGAGATGATCCCACCGGCCTTAACACTGAACGTGAGTAACCTTCCCGTCTTGTGAACGTGAATGTTCTCAAGCTCGTTAGCTGAAAGCTGCTTCATTTCACCTTCAATGTCTGCAGCTTGTCCTCCCACCATGCCTTCAGGACCTGCACACCGTGCGAGTAAGGCAATTAGCTTTACCTTCTTATCACTTGTTAAGGCAGCATCTTCTGCTATGAGCTGAAAGCTATATGTGAGCAGACCATCGCCGGCTAATATAGCGGCTGCTTCCCCAAACATTTTATGATTGGTCGGCTTTCCTCTCCTTAAATCGTCATCATCCATGGAAGGAAGGTCGTCATGGATGAGGGAATATGTATGAATCATTTCAAGAGCAGCCGCAGTATTCAAACCCAGCATCGGGTCCTCATTGAAAGTCTTGATTGCAGCTAACAGGAGGATGGGACGAATTCTTTTCCCACCTGCCTGCAGGGAGTAAACCATGGCCTCCTTTAATAAATGAGGCATGGAGAGCCTCTCAACGTTTTTAACCATATGATTGGTAATCAATTCTCCATGCTCCTGTTGAAACTCTTTCAATGTAATGGGAGGATTCACTTTTATTCCCCCTCATCAAGATCAAAGGATTTTTCCCCTTCATCTGTCATCATTTTTGTTAATTGATTTTCTGCATTTTGCAGGGTATCATGGCAGTATTTCGAAAGGTCCATTCCTTTTTGATAAAATTCCAGCGCCTTTTCCAGAGGAACTTCCCCTTCTTCCAATTTCTCCACAATCTCCTCCAACTGATCCATTGCTGTTTCAAATGATAGCTCTTCTTTAGACTTTGCCATTTTCCTCACGCTCCTCAACAGATTCCACTTCACAATGTATTTTCCCATCTCTGACATTGATCTCCAAACGGTCGCCTGTTTTGACTTGTCGAGATGATTTAATCAATGTACCTTCATTCTGGTAAACCAAACTATACCCCCTGTCCATAATCTTCAATGGACTTAAGGCATGTAGGGTAGAAAGAGCTGAACTGAACCGATGATCCTTTTCCTTCAGCACCTGTTTAAATTGCTTCTCCAACCGGGTTTGCATAAACAACACCCGTTCATTCTGCCTCTTGATGAGTTGCGATGGATGAACCCGCTGCAGCCTGGAATGAAGTGAGCCTATTTGATCCCTGTTCTGCTTCACATGTAGACTGATATTTCTTTGAAGCTGATCTGTTAACCTGTCGACCGTCTCAATCTTCTGCTGATAGAGGTTGCGGGGATTTCTTAAAGCGTAAGACTTCATCAATCCATTCAATCGGCTTCTTTCACTTTGGAGCTTGGTTTTAAAGGATTTAATTAAACGTAACTTACGGTTCATGATTCTCTCCATTAAGTCATCTATATGGGGAACCGCAAGTTCACCGGCAGCTGTAGGGGTAGGGGCCCGAAGATCCGCGACAAAGTCTGCGATGGTGAAATCCGTTTCATGTCCGACAGCTGAAATGACGGGAACGCCGGACTCCACGATGGCTTTGGCCACAATTTCTTCGTTAAACGCCCATAATTCTTCTATTGACCCGCCACCACGGCCGATGATCATCACGTCAATATCCCCTATGTCATTCACCTTACCCATTGCTCCGGCAATCGAGGCAGCCGCATGATCTCCTTGGACCAATGCGGGAAATACGAGAATTTCACCAATCGGAAAACGCCGTTTGATCGTTGTAATGATATCCCGGATTGCAGCACCTGTCGGGGAGGTAACCACAGCAATCCGTTTAGGGAATTTGGGAATCACCCGTTTTCGGCTTCCATCAAAGTAGCCGGCCTTCTCGAGCTTCTCCTTCAGTTGTTCATACGCTAAATAAAGTTCACCTATCCCATCAGGCTGCATTTCTTTTACATAGATCTGATATTGACCACCTGATTCATAGACAGAGATATCCCCGCGTATCAACACATTCATCCCATTTTCAGGCCTGAATTTCAGGGATTGATTGTTGCTTGAAAACATCACAGACAATATACGGGCTTTTTCATCCTTCAAGGTGAAATACATGTGGCCGCTCGAATGTCTTTTGAAGTTGGAAATTTCCCCCCGCACAAACAGGTTGGAGAGGTGGGGATCCTTATCGAATTTTCTTTTTATGTATTTTGTCAGAGCTTGTACCGTTAAATATCGAGACTGATCAAGTTCCATGCTCTATGACTCCTTTATTTTCGTTCATGATCTGGTGGATTTTTATATGCAGGAAAACGGAAAGGGACCAGCAATTAGCCTGTCCCTTTCCATTTTGTTACTACCAGTGTACTATTTTTTACCCATTTTGGCGATTCTGAATGGCCCATTCTGCAGATTTCACAGTGTTATATAGAAGCATCGTAATCGTCATCGGGCCGACACCGCCTGGAACCGGTGTAATTTTACCTGCTTTATCCTTCACCTCTGTAAAATTCACGTCCCCACATAGCTTGCCTTCTTCATCACGATTCATTCCCACATCGATGACAACGGCGCCGGGTTTAATATCCTCTGCACCGATCAGGTTCGCCTTCCCCACAGCCGATACGATGATATCAGCCTGCTTTGTGTAAAATGACATATCTTGAGTCCGTGAATGGCAATACGTCACTGTTGCATTACGGTTCAGGAATAAGTGTCCAGCCGGTTTCCCGACAATATTACTCCGCCCTAATATGACGACATGTTTCCCCTCTACCGAAATGTTTTCATATTCAAGCATTTTCATGATCCCCAGGGGCGTACAGGAATAAAATGTATCTTGATTCGTCACCATTTTCCCGATCGAAACAGGATGAAATCCATCTACATCCTTCGCTGGTGAAATGGTTTCAATCACCGTAATCGGATTAATATGCTCAGGGAGGGGCAGTTGAACGAGGATCCCATGGATATGCTCTTGTTCATTTAACTCCCTGATTTTAGTTAAAAGCTCTTCCTCTGTAAGGCTGGATTCGTACTGATAAAGCTCTGAATGAATCCCAAGCTCACTGCATGCCTTTCTCTTCATTTTCACATATGAATGAGAAGCATGATTATTCCCAACTAGGACGACAGCCAAACCTGGAGTAACATTCTGCAGTTCCAGCTGTTCGATCTGATACCTTAATTGTTCCCGATAATGATCTGCAATGCGTTTACCATCAATTATGGAAGCTGACATTCCACTCGTCTCCTAACATTGTTAAGATTGACTTACCTTGGAAAGAACACCATTGATAAATTTACTGGACTGATCATCCCCAAAGATCTTCGCGATTTCAACCGCTTCATTAATGACGACTTTATTCGGTACATCTTCTACGAACAAAAGCTCGTACACACCCAAACGCAATATATTACGATCGACTTTCGCCAGCCGGTCAAAAGACCATTTCTCCAGGTTTTCACGAATATGCCCATCAATCCGTTCCTGATTTTCAATGAACCCCAATACAATATGTTGAAGATATGCATCCATCTTCTCTTCTTCCTCCAACACATTCGTTAACGCAACCTCGGGCTCAATCCCACTCATATCTATTTGAAATAACGCCTGTAAAGCCTTTTCACGGGCAACTCTTCTCTTCATCTTATATTTACTCCTTTTACTCCATCAATTTTCATACCTTTGATAATAGCACAAACTAAGGGCAATACGCACGTCTATGTAAAAAAATCAATATTCTGAAAGAAAAGCGGAGGGGCTTTGGTCAGAGGCGACAAGCATATGACGAACCAGCCGGAAAGGCGTTCTTTGCCTTTTTGGCTGGTTTGGCATATGACCTCGAGGCTCTAAGCCCCGGAGCTGGACAATGAAAAGCGGAGCCGACTGGGTTGGCCCGACAAGCATAAGATGAATGGGCCTTGAAGGCGTTTTTTGCCTTCATGGCCCATTTAGCTTATGACCTCGAGGGACAAGGAGGTGGAGCTGGACAATGAAAAGCGGAGTCGGGTTGGTCAGGCCCGACAAGCATTTCTGGGAAATCCCTGAAGGCGTTCTTTGCCTTTGGGGATTTTTTAGAAATGAACGTCCGTGGAAAGCGGGACTGTTCCCTTCACCCTCCAGCACCACAACCTCAATGACAGAGCATCGAATATCTTAGTTTGTATGCGATTAGCCACAATTTTTGCGAAAACAGCCTTTCAAAAAAAAGAACGGCCCCCTAAAAGGACCGTTCCATCTATTACATTTCGTCTTCAATTTCAGCTTCAAACTTCTGGTTTTCAAATTGAACGCCAACGATATGAACATTTACTTCGTCTGCTTCGAGAGCAGTCATGTTAAGCAATGCTTGACGGATGTTGTCCTGGATTTTTTGAGCGACTGTCGGGATGGCTACACCAAATTTCATGATGCAATAGACATCCACGACGATTCCTTCTTCGGAAAGCTCCACCTTGACACCTTTACCGTGGTTTTTCTTACCAAGACGCTCTACGACACCTGTCGCGAAATTCCCGCGCATCTGGGATACTCCTTCGACCTCTGACGCTGCGATACCTGCGATCACTTCAATCACTTCAGGTGCGATTTCAATCTTCCCAAGACCGTCTTTTCCATGAGACATTTGTAAAAGGTTTTGATTTTCCGCCATGTAAGGCACCTCCTGAATTCACACTAGGATTTCATTACTTCATATTTTTCTAAAAACTTCGTATTAAATTCACCGCCAACAAAGGTTTCATGTTCTAATAGTTTAAGGTGGAACGGAATGGTTGTGTGTATTCCTTCAACCACAAATTCACTCAGGGCACGTTTCATCCTGGAAAGGGCTTCTTCACGAGTCGCTCCAAATGTAATGACTTTGGCAATCATGCTATCGTAATAAGGAGGGATCATATAACCAGGATATGCTGCTGAATCGACTCTTACGCCGATTCCCCCTGGTGGAAGATACATTTCAATCCGTCCCGCGGAAGGCATGAAATTCTTCTCCGGATTCTCTGCATTAATACGACATTCAATGGCCCATCCAGTGAATGTTACTTCCTCTTGTGTAAGAGAAAGTTTTTCTCCAGACGCAACCAAAATCTGTTCTTTAATCAAATCGACCCCGGTAACCTGTTCGGTTACCGGATGCTCCACCTGGATACGTGTATTCATTTCCATAAAGTAGAAGTTTTGGTTCACGTAATCATATATAAATTCTACCGTGCCCGCACCTGTATAATCAACCGCTTTGGCTGCTTTTACGGCTGCTTCCCCCATTTTAACACGAATTTCCTCCGTTAAAGCAGGTGACGGTGTTTCTTCGATCAATTTTTGGAGGCGGCGCTGAATCGTACAGTCACGCTCCCCTAGATGGATCACGTTTCCGAAATTATCGGCAAGGACCTGAATTTCAACATGTCTGAAGTCCTCAATGTATTTCTCGATATAGACACCAGGGTTTCCGAATGCAGTCATGGCTTCCTGCTGGGTGATCGTCACCCCTTTAACAAGCTCTTCCTGACTTTTTGCAACCCGTATCCCTTTCCCTCCACCACCGGCAGTGGCTTTGATGATAACAGGATACCCCATAGATTCTGCAAGCTTCACGGCATCTTCTGCGTCCTTTACGATTCCTTTTGAACCAGGTACGATCGGAACGCCTGCTTCCCTCATCGTTTCACGGGCAACATCTTTTGTCCCCATCTTCGAGATTGCTTCGGGTGATGGCCCAATAAAGATGATATTGCAATCGCGGCACAGATCGGCAAAATCAGAGTTCTCGGCTAAAAATCCATAACCCGGGTGGATCGCATCACAATCCGTCAATTTTGCCACGCTAATGATATTGGTGAAATTAAGGTAACTGTCTTTCGATGCAGTGGGTCCTATACAATACGCTTCGTCCGCTAATTGAACATGAAGCGCCTCTTTGTCCGCTTCAGAATAAACGGCTACACTTTCGATGCCTAAATCTCGGCATGCACGAATGATTCGTACAGCAATTTCTCCTCGATTGGCGATTAATACCTTTTTTATCATATCTGTTTTCGCTCCTTATTCAGGTTTAACCAAGAATAACGGCTGTCCATATTCAACTAATTGACCGTCTTTTACTAAGATTTCTACGATTTCACCGTTCGCTTCGGCTTCAATCTCATTAAACAGTTTCATGGCTTCTACGATACATACGACAGAACTTTCATCTACCTTATCTCCGACTTTCACATATGGGCCTGTTTCAGGTGAAGAAGATTGATAGAACGTGCCTACCATCGGTGACGTGATCCTATGTAATGTCGGATCCTCTGCATTTGCTTTAGGAGCTTCTTTTTCTTGTGAATTTACAACAGCTGGAGCTTCCTGTACAGGCGCTTGTTGAACTGCCTGTGCAGCGGGCTTCACTTCTTCTACCGCTTGTACGACTTGTGGCTGGGCAGATACTGTTACTCCATTATTTTTCTTTAAATTGATCTTTGATCCTTCATGCTCGTATGTAAACTCTTCAACACTAGACTGATCTACGAGTTTGATTATTTCGCGAATTTCTTGAATTTTCAACACTGTTGACACCCCTCTTATAGTTTAAAGAATTATGACTAGCTACTAATATCATACGATAATACCATGTATAAATTCAATATGCGATTCCTACTATCCTGTAAAGCGCATACAACTCTTCTTCTATTCTAGACCTTTTTCGCAAAAAAATAAAATAATAGAAAGGGATTTTTGATGAATCCTGTAAAAAAGTACGTGAAAGAGAATTTGCGATGAGTACAAATAGAAATAAGCCGCCTAAAGGTCTCCTGTAGGCGGCAAGGGTTTTCATTTATTCATTTGCGGGTTGGAATTCCACAGCAACCGGCTTCATTTGTCCCACTTCACTCATTACCAGGCGGATGATTTCGTTGGCATCTGCTTTAGAATGCTCCTTGTCTGATTTCACTGTGATACGGATGTTTTCTCCGTTCGCTCTTACCAGTGCATCCTCATAACCCATTGTTTTAATCATGGTTTCAAGGACCGATTCTGTCATTGCGAGTTCTCGAAGGTTTTCCATCTGCTCATACGCGGCACTCTTTTCTTCTGCCGACACATCTGCGTTTGCTACTTTTGCTTCAAGTTCTTCACGAAGCTGTTCACGCTGATCCGTCACTTCTAATCTGAGTGCTTCAAACATTTCATTTCCTGCCGCGTCGGTCACTACTTGCATGTCAGTGCCTGACATCGTTTCTTTATCTCCATCTTTCGCCTGTTCTTTTCCGTCCTTTTCCTGGTAAGCCATATCTGTCGCTTGCTGCGTTGGTGAGGTAATGTAATAAACCGAGAGTACAATCACAAGGCTCAACATCGTTAATAACCAAACTGTTTGTTTTTTAAGTAACATCTATCATTTCCCCCTTATTGTTTGGGCAGGACCGATACCCTGTGGCTTGGAACATTAAGCGAACGGGTGACGGCCTCTATAATCCATTTTTTGATTTGTATGTTATCGGCACCTTTTGCTACTACAAGGACACCGCTGACTTTAGGCTTTTTCGTTTCTTTCACTATGGGAACTTCCTTATCTCCGTTATTGACAATGACGATTTCTTCTTCCTGTGATTTATCTTCTATCGACCGCTTTCCGCCTTCTTTATCTTCTTCATCGGTGGATTGCAGCTTGGTCGATTCATTCTTCTCATACACTTTCGATTCAGTCGCTTCCACATTGACTACCACATACACATCGCTTACCCCGACGATTTGATCAAGTGCTTCTTTCAACTGATTTTCGTATTGATCCTCATACCCCCTCATCGAACCGTCAGAGTCCTTTTGGCCAGCTCCAAACGCCTCGACATCATGGGTTCCTCCATCCACGGGCTTCGCGACCTCGATGCCCTTATCACTGCTCCACAGATCACTAATCAGCATAAAAGCGACACCAACTAGCAGTACGATGAGAAAATAATGCAGCCTTTTGCCTTTTTTTACACTGGGAGGAGAATTCGCATCTTCCTTTGACAACCATTGCTTCAATAGATTCAGCGGACCTTTATTAAAGTTCATTTCCTACCCCAGTCCCCCCTTCAACGGTAATGATTATTTTGTCTGGTGTAAGATTCCATTGTTTGGCAAGTAAGGAGGCCAATCGGGACGTATCTTCTTCTGATGTTTTCATTCTCGCTTCAGACCCCGTATCGATTTCAACGTTCTGGACCGTCTCAATCGTGCTGTCTGTTTCACTTTCTTTGTCTTTCATTAAGACTGCTACCTTTGAAATACTATCAGGAACATTTTTCAGATCATCTGCTTGTACGGTTATCTTCTCAATGACCTTACCGTGTTCATCCATCAGCTCCTTTTCTGCTTGTTGTTTCATTTGGACAGCCATCTGTTCTAAAATATATGCATGTTGCGAGGCTTGTATTTCTTTTTTCTTCATTTCTATTACATTTTCCACAGAATTATTCTCAGAAGTTCCATTAAAATCAATTGAATTCATCACTTCGTCAAAATCGGTGGACATTAATTTGAACAGCGGAGTGAGGATGATGGTGATCAGTAGTAAGCCCGTCACGATCTTGGCATATTTTTGCATGTTGGAGCTTGGAAGAAGCATGTCGATGACGGTGGCTAATAGGACAAAGATAATGATATTCGTAATCCAATCGGTTAGAAATGACATGACGACTTCTTCCTCCCTATCGCATCATCATCGTGATATTGCCTGCTGCAATAATGACCGTAAGACTCAAGAAAAACATGAATGACACAATGGCCAGTGCGGCAAATACATAGATTACACTCTTCGCGATCGTATCGAGACAATCAATGACCGGTCCCCCACCCAGTGGTTGAAGAAGGGCCGCGGCCAATTTATATATGAAAGCGATCATGAGGATCTTGATGGCAGGAAAGGCGGCAATGATCAGTACGATGGCGACCCCCGCTATCCCCACTGTATTCTTAAGAAGGACCGATGCGCTGATCACTGTATCAGTGGCATCCGTGAACATTCTTCCGATGACGGGGACAAAGTTCCCTGTCACAAATTTCGCCGTTCGGATCGTAATCCCATCCGTCACGGCTGCGGTTGCCCCCTGCACGGAAATCACACCGAGAAAGACCGTCATGAATGCCCCCAGGAGTCCGATACTCCAGGTCCTTAGAAGCTGAGCCAGCTGTGTCACTTTGTAGTGAACGGAAAGGGTGCTCACGATGCTCAGGAGGGCGGAAAGGAATAAGAGAGGCAGCACGATATTCTGAATAAGTAAGCCACTTGTATTCATGAGAAATATAATCACAGGGTGAAAGAATGCTGCCGAAACCACACCCCCTGAAGCAGCAATCAAGGCGAGCAGCAGGGGAATGAGGGCGATGATGAAATGAACCATGGTTGAGATGGCCTCCCTGGTGTAGTCGATCGCCACATGAAAGCTGTTCAGGGCAATGATGATCAGCACCATGAAGATGATGCTGTACGCCACCTTACTGACACTCCCCCCCTCGAAAGAATTCTGAAGGGATTGGAGAAACATGCTGAAAATTGTGAGAAGAATCAGGGTCCCTAACAATTTCCCATTCATCACAAGCTCTTGAAAGGCGAACTTGAAAATGCCGCTGAACCACACCTTGAATGAAAATTCTTTTTCCCCTTTCATGAAATCGATCAGACTGCCTTTTTGACTTTCAGGAAGAAACCCGCCGTACTGATCCACGATGTCATTCCAATATCCTGTTAATTCTTCAATTCCTAATCGGTCCAGCTGGGTATTGATCATTTCCTGCTGAATGGCAGGATCGGGATCGGGAGATGCATTCCGTTCTCCCTCTTCTGCTTGTCCACTTGAGGTGCTTATCATAAATAAGACGAGTGCCGTGACGATAATCCGATATAGCTGCAACATTTTTTCCACCTCATAACGTTTCGCTTATCCAGTTGGAATCATATTGATAATTGTTTCGATCATCACTGTAAGGATGGGAACAGCCATTGCCAATATTAATATTTTTCCGGCCAGTTCTACTTTTGCTGCAAGGGCCCCCTGCCCGGCATCTTTCGTAATGTGAGAAGCGAATTCCGCTATGTAGGCGATGCCGATGATTTTTAAGATGGTTTCCACATACACCATGTTCACGTTTGCGTTGGCAGCAAGTTTTTCAATCATATGGATGATAGAGTAGATCTGATCAATTAGAAATAGAAAAATCGTACAGCCAGTAAATACAATGAGCAGAAAAGCAAAATTCGGTTTCTGTTCTTTAACAATTAACGCGAGAAAGGTCGCAACCAATGCAATGCCTACAATTTGAATGATTTCAATCGTCGACGCCCCCTCTATCCCTGATATAAGAAGACCGACTTAATCTTCTGGAACAAATCATCAACAATCGATGCCACCATGAACAATATATAAATGAATCCGAACAACGTGACCCACTGGGCATATTCTTTTTTTCCGACCTGGTCTAGAATCGTGTGTAAAAAGGCGACCACTATCCCTACCCCTGCAATCTTGAATATAATATCTACATCAATTCCCATCGTAATTTCCCTCCTGGTTTCTGTATGCTCATCCCCCGTCCGGGAGAGGCAAGTCAAAGCAATAGGATGATCAGCAGCAATCCCGATAGAAAGCCTAAACTCTTCGTCATCTTTTCATATTTCCTCTGTTTCTCTACAGCTTCCGTTTCTTCCCTTTCCAGATGCTTTAGAGCAAGCTGGATATGTTTTTGTTGAGTCATCATATCGTGTCTGCCCAGGTTTTCCCCGAATTGCTTGAGGATTTCATATTCACCTGACTTGAAAGCCGTTAATTTCCAAATATCATTAAGGCTCTCTTCCCATGCTTTCTTAACGGAAATTTCCTGCTCAGTCAATTTCTTAGAAAACGTTTCAAAAAACCAGGAAACAGGCTTTTGCAGCTGTTTGGAAATTTTTCTGGTTGCTTCATGCAAAGGGGTATGACTGTAAGTGATCTCAGCTTCCAAAGACTGAAGCGCCACTTTCAGCAATCGAAGCTGCCGGGGACGTTCCGTCAAATATTTCGAAGCTTCGAATCCTGCCCAGGAAGTGGATAAGAGAATAAATACAGCACCAATCAATTTGATCATTTATGTCACACTCACTTTTTTGAGAAGAGATTGACCGTATTGGTCCCACACTTCATGAACCTGACCGGGTTCATCCCCTCTCCTTAGTTCAACAAAACGCTCGATCGTTTGGAGACCCACTATGTCCTTAATCACCGGTCTTTTTCTCACTTCTTGCAGTGTTGCTCCATGAGTCGTCATGATCAGGGTGATTCCGGCATTCACTGCTTCCTGGATGGATTGACCATCTTCTTTCCGCCCGATTTCATCGACGATCAGGACATCCGGGCTCATGGAACGAATCAGCATCATCATGCCTTCCGCCTTTGGACACGCATCCAGCACGTCCACCCTCGGCCCAAACAACAGCTGAGGGATTCCATTCACACAGCCGGCAATCTCAGAACGTTCATCGACGATTCCCACTTTATAAGGGGGAATCTTTTTTTCTGGTATACCTGTGGAAATCATCCTGGCAAGATCCCTGAGGAGCGTCGTTTTTCCGGTCTGAGGTGAGCCGATCAACATCGTATGCTTCCAGCCTTCGTCGTAAACATAAGGAAAAACTGACTGTGAAATACCGATCTTTTCTCTGGCAATACGGATATTAAAGGAAGAGAGACAGCGAATCCCTTTTACGAGGCCTCCTTCGAGTATCACTTTCCCGGCAAGACCTACACGATGACCACCTTCAATGGTGATATAACCCCTCTTCAATTCTTCTTCCAATGTATAAAATGAATGGTGCGATAATTTGTTAATGAGCTGTTCACTATCATCCTCAGTCACGATATAGGAAAGAAAATACGGTTTCCCTCGTGCCGTGACTTCCAATACACGGTTGGTTCGGATCCTTATTTCCTCAATCCGGTCAATCAAATCTTGTGGAAGAGTCAGGACTTTTTCAGAAATAGTGCTGGGTAGTAAGGCTAGAACTTCTTGCATTTGGAATACCTCCTAATCTTGTTCCACTTCAGGCTGAATGAAAAAGGGAATCCTTCCTCGTACATGCTTCCCGATAATACAATGTATTCTAGTGAAATAAGATTATGACAGTGGAGGTGCAAGATTTCTTGTGGACGTGGATTGGAATGGAGTGAAACGGATGAAGAGTTGAGAGCGGGCATGCCAAGAGACATAAAAAAAAGCCTGAACAGGAGTATTCCCGTTCAGGCTTTACAATCATTTAACCACGTGATACGTAAGATCCATCCGTTGTATTGATGATTAATGTATCCCCTTCATTTACGAAGAATGGTACGTTAACCACCAGTCCCGTTTCTACCGTTGCAGGTTTTGAACCACCGGAAGCCGTGTCGCCTTTGATTCCCGGTTCAGTTTCCGTCACTTTCAGTTCAACTGAGTTCGGAAGCTCTACCCCAAGGGTTTCTCCTCTGTACATCATGATGGATACTTCCATGTTTTCTTTCAAATATTTCAATTCATATTCGATGGAAGAAGCAGGAAGCTCGATTTGATCGTAGCTTTCATTATCCATAAATACATGCATGTCCCCATTTGCATACAGGTATTGCATTTTGCGGTTATCGATTTGTGCTTTTCCTACTTTTTCACCTGCACGGAATGTTTTCTCCTGTATGGCTCCTGTGCGAAGGTTACGGAGTTTAGAGCGGACGAAAGCTGCCCCTTTACCGGGTTTAACGTGCTGGAAATCGATTACTCGCCAAATGCCATTGTCGACTTCAATCGTTAAGCCTGTACGAAAATCATTTACTGAAATCATGTTTATTCCTCCTATTGTCTAGTAGGCCTTGTTCAGGACTAAAATGGTAGAATGATTAGATCTTTTGTTGAGTGTGTCAGTGTTTCATTGGAATCTTCCGTAATGAGTGTATCATCCTCGATACGCACGCCGCCAACACCCGGTACATAGACACCTGGTTCAACTGTAACAATCATTCCAGGCTCAAGAACCACATCAGAGCGTGTGGATAGTCCTGGTCCCTCGTGTACTTCGAGACCAATCCCATGTCCTAATGTATGGCCGAAGTACTCACCATAACCTTTTGCTGTTATGTAATCGCGTGCGATGGCATCCGCTTCTCTACCAGTCATGCCCGGCTTGATTTGTTCCATCGCAAGAAGCTGTGATTGAAGGACCACATCGTAAATCTCTTTCAATTTCCCGCTTGGTTCTCCTACAGATAAAGTGCGTGTCATATCAGAGCAATATCCTTTATAGTAAGCACCATAATCCAATGTTACAAAATCACCTTTTTCAATGACTTTATCACTGGCAACCCCATGAGGAAGGGCAGAACGATTACCTGAAGCTACGATGGTATCAAACGATGATGACGTCGCTCCTGCTTTTCTCATGAAGAATTCTAATTCGTTGGAAACTTCTAACTCTGTCACACCCGGTTTGATAAAGTCTAATATATGCTTAAATGCTGCATCGGCAATATCAGCCGCATCCTTAATTATATTAAGCTCTTCAGGTGTCTTAATCAAGCGTAACTTTTCCACTAAGCCTGATACAGGAACCATTTCCGCTTCCACTGCATCCCGGTAGCTTTCGTATGCGCTGTAAGTCATGTCGTTCTTTTCAAAACCCAGTTTTTGTATGCCCAGGTTTTTAGCCTGTTTCGCTACTTCTTCATGAATCGGTCCCGTGTGCTTAACGATTTCATAATCAGCCGCTTGTTCTGCCGCTTGCTCTATGTATCTGAAATCTGTAATGAACAGGGCTTTCTCATTTGAAATCAGCACGACACCGGATGAACCCGTAAAATTTGTCATGTAGCGGCGATTATAAGGACTCGTCAATAAAATTCCATCAAGTTCATTTTCTGAAAAGGTTTCACGTAATCGACTAATTTTCATTGTCATCCACTCCCTTAATATTTTTTATAATGGCTTCTAAGGCTAAGTTATAGCCAAATAGTCCGAATCCGACTATCTGCCCAATGGTTTCAGCGGCAATCACTGACTGATGCCTAAAGTCTTCCCGGGCATGAATATTGGATATATGCACTTCCACCACAGGAACGGATATGGATGCCACAGCGTCTCTAATGGCATAACTGTAATGGGTGAATGCACCGGGGTTCATGATGATCCCACCGTAACCTTCATCCTCCGCATTGTGGATGATATCAATCATTTCCCCTTCGTGATTGGACTGGGCTGAAACCAACTGGAACCCTTCTCCTTCTGCCTGCGTTCTTACGTTTTCCTCTAATTGAGACAGTGTGACTTGGCCGTAAATTTCAGGTTCACGCTTCCCTAACCTGTTTAAATTCGGACCATTTAGCAGTAAGATTTTCACCATATGTAAACTCCTAAGAAAAAAGAATGTTCATCATGAACATTCTAACATAAACCTTTTACCTATACCTACATAATTGTCTGATAAATAGGATTTCCTAATGAGATACTTCCCCGGACTTTTCCTTATTCTCCTGGTGTCTTAATTCATTTTCTTCATACGAAATCGAGTAACCTATAAATACCCCATAAAGAACATAAATACAAAGAGTAGTGATTAATGTATGATAATCAATCGTTGTAAAGGATTTGATGCTTGGGAAAAGTGGATTCAAAACCAGGAAAAAAGCCAGGTAAAGGACAATCCCGTAACCTGCGCCTACCCACATTGACTTGAATTTCCTTAGAACCCCATAATAGATAAGGGCTACACCGATCGAGATGAGACCGTAGGCAATGATGGATAACACGACCCCAATCCATTTATCCACCCAGTTCCCTACTGCCCAAGGTTCGAATATAATATTAGGTTCAATCTTCGTAAAAGAAAAGAAATAGCAAATGTATGCAATGGAACTCCAGAACATCCCCCCGATAAAACCAGTGACTACGACCATGGCCGTAAAGGAAAGAGGTTTTTCACTCTGATTCTGTTCTAAGTTAGGATTTTCTTTGCTTTCTTCCGTGCCGTTTTGGACTTTTTCATGTTGACCTTTTTGTTCTGCCATCTGAAACACCTCCATTCGTAGTATGTCCCATAGAATGAAACATTTGCATATAATTGAGGATATTTCATTGAAAATGGAGGCAGTATTTCACCGATTGACATAGTGAGGAGACCTCTCTCTAGTGCTTTTCTTCATTTTTTAGTAAAATAGATATTATCTTTCGAAACTTCAGAATAAAGATGCGTTTATAACACTATAAAAAATCAATTTATACGGTTAAAGAACACACAAATGGTCTAGAATAATAGTATAGATATCATTTATGATGGATAGTCATGTAAGGAGGTGGCTTTGTTGAACGCTCGTAATATCCTTGTTTTCACTCTTATATTATTGGCTACGATCGGGCTCGGAACTTCCCTGTTCGGAAATCCTTTAGGACTTGCAAGAAAACTGCTCGTGACAGCAGCCGTCATCGGAATCATCTACTTAATTTACCGAAGATGGTTCAGTGGAAGAAGCGCTGGTAATAGCAACGAACAGAGAGCGTTTGTTAAAGCAGCCAAACAATCAAAGAAGCGGCATAAGAGGAAATCT
This sequence comes from Bacillus sp. NTK074B, assembly GCF_017303375.1. GTDB lineage: Bacteria > Bacillota > Bacilli > Bacillales > Bacillaceae_B > Rossellomorea. Next base: position 370,036 of record NZ_JAFKOH010000001.1, read on the forward strand.
GCAAGTAAGCCTCAAGTATCCAATGTTTCAAAAAAACGACCGATACGAAAAAAATCCAATGCTAAACTGACTGTAATTGAAGGGAAAAAGAATAAAAAAAACAATCGAGCCTCTTTTTAGGAGCTCGATTGTTTTTTTAATAGGGCCATTTTTGCAGGAAGCTTTCAGCCTTGGATTTTCCATATTGAATGAGTTCCAGTTTCCTTTCCGGAGTCAGTTCGAACTCCGTGGTCAGCACTCCTTCAGTGGGGATAAAAATGATATTCTTTTCAAGCTTCCTTGAAATATATCTTGAATCATGGGCATCTTTCATTGTCGTAAAGAGGGCACCGTATAAATCAATGGCATTCTTGATTTGTTTTTTCGGTTTACCTATGAAGTCATGACTCAGCTTGACTCCGATAACAGGTCTTATCTTTTTCACATTCTCCCTGTCAAACAGCCACATCGGGAAATTACTGAGCACCCCTCCATCTACCATGTAACTGACCCCTTCCAAAGAACGCAATTTCACCGGTTCAAAAAAATAAGGAAGGCTCGCGCTCATCCGGATCGCCCTTGCAACAGGGAAGGTTTCTTTCGCGACCCCATACTTATCGAGGTCATCCGGAAGGACCAACAACCGGCCATTAGATAAATCGGATGCTATGACACGAAGGGAATGAGGAGGTAAATCCGCAAACGTATAAATCCCCCTCGCCTTCAGCTTTTCTTCCAGCCAGTTTTCAAGTGCCACCCCTTTATATAACCCTAAACGATAGTAGATACGAAACCACTTGAGAATGGGAAGAGGAATGATTGCGTTTGAGTCCAACAGCTTATGGAAATCCACATCGTCCATTATATCGAGCAGTTCCCGGCTTGAGTATCCTGCCGCAATAAAAGCGGCAATCACGGCTCCTGCACTTGTGCCCGCCAGTCTCTTGAACGTATACCCTTTTTCCTCTATAGCCTGATATGCTCCAATCAGGGCGAGACCCTTTATGCCTCCACCTGAAAATACCCCGTCAATGTCCAAAGGCTCCACTCCTCTTAGGTGTATTACTACATCTTTAATTCACCTTGAAGGAATTTAGACTAAAAAAATAAGAAGGGAACCAGTCCCCTCTTACCCATTTCCTTAATTATAGTCCACACTTCAGCTGTGCGCCGCAGTTTGTACAAGTATTGCACCCACCCATATCTTTTACCGTCCCTTTACGGCAGACAGGGCATGTATTCCCCACTTCAGAACCGATGGTCACGTCCGTTGAACGTACATCCTGGATCGTATCCAGTAATACAATCGGCTTTTTGGATGTAGGAATGTCATGTTGAACTTGTTCCTCTTCATCGTCAAAGCTGTTTTCTTCCGCTTTAAGGGTAAGGACCTGTGAATCACGGCTTCCGTCGACGTACACCGTCCCTCCCTTGGCGCCACCTTTATAAAGACGCTCATATACTTTTTCCACTTGTTCAACCGTATAACCACGCGGGGCATTGACGGTTTTAGAAATGGAGCTGTCGATCCAGTTCTGGATGACACACTGCACATCAGCGTGCGCTTGAGGTGCCAGGCTCATGGAAGAAACGAACCATCCCGGGAGATTGTCAGCATCGGCATCGGGATTTCTCTTCAAGTAATCCTCTACAATATCCGCTTTCACTTCAATGAATTTACCGAGGCGACCGCTACGGTAATACGTAAAGGAGAAGTAAGGTTCTAGACCCGTTGAAACACCGACCATCGTACCGGTCGAGCCCGTTGGAGCGACGGTTAACAAGTGGGAGTTTCGAATACCGTATTGTTCAATGTCTTTACGCACATCTTCAGGCATTTTCTTCATGAAACCTGTATTGACAAAGGCTTTTCGTAAGGCTTTCGTTTCTTCATCCGTGCTTCCAGTGAGGAATGGGAAGCTCCCTTTTTCCTTCGATAATTCAACGGATGCACGATAAGCCGTTGTAGCAATAACTTCAAACACTTCATCCACGAGCTTATTGCCTTCTTCTGAACCATATTCTTTTTCACAATAGATCAGGAGATCGGCAAGACCCATTACGCCAAGACCGACTCGTCTCTCACCGAGTGCCTGCTTCTTATTTTCATCCAGGAAGTATGGTGTCGCATCGATGACATTGTCCTGCATGCGGACACCGACTTTTACCGTGCGCTTCAATTTCTCGAAATCAACGGTTTTCGTCTCTTTATCAGCGAACTGAGCAAGGTTGACAGCAGCCAGGTTACACACGGAATATGGAGCAAGAGGCTGCTCTCCGCATGGGTTCGTGGCCACTACCTTTTGACCGTATGCTTTTGCATTCGTCATATCATTGGCGTTATCGATAAAGAAAATTCCAGGCTCAGCAGAGTATGTTGCACACACATTGATCAGGTTCCAAAGCTCTTTTGCCTCGATCTTGCGGTAAGTACGAACTTTGTAACCAAGCTTTTCCCACTCGCGGACATCGCCTATGTTGTGCCATTCTTCATTATAGTATTTCATTTGCTCTTCATTGTAGCTCTCCACATCAGGAAAGCGCAGCTCATATTCCCGGTCGTTCTCCACCGCTTCCATAAAGTCGCTTGTCAGGCACACAGAGATATTCGCACCTGTCAGGAATTCTGAATTATGGACGCTGTATGTTCCCCCAGTGCGGAGCTTTTCTTCTGCATTCTTAAGGATCTTTGCATCAAATCCACCGTAACCCGGGATATGTCTGTAGTTCAGGATTCCTTGATACATCGCTTCCTCTTGTTCAGTCAACGGAGTGAATTTCAACTTATCCTGAGCGGCTTTTTTAATCGTTTCATCTTCTGTGTTCTCCAGAAGGTAGCGCAGGATACGCGGGTTTTGCATTTTAGAAATAATAAATTCGATAATATCGGGATGCCAATCTGAAAGCATGATCATTTGAGCCCCACGTCTTGAACCGCCCTGCTCAACCAGATGAGTCAATTTCGCAATATCGTCCAGCCATGAAACGGAACCGGATGATTTGCCGTTCACACCTTTTGCCAGGGTATTGCGTGGACGAAGGGTCGACCCGTTCGTTCCGACTCCGCCACCGCGGCTCATGATTTCCATGACCTGCTTGCGGTGTTCTGAAATGCCTTCACGGGAATCCTGTACGAAAGGCATCACGTAACAGTTGAAGTACGTTACATCCGTTCCTGCTCCCGCTCCATAAAGTACACGCCCTGCTGGAACAAAATGCAGGTTCACTAATTCATGATAGAATTTTTCAAACCATACTTGTCTCTTTTCAGGAGTTTCTTCCACTTCTGCCAAGCCTGTTGCGTTACGCTTCGCGATTTGTTCATAATAGACCTCCAGTGGTTTCTCAATAACATCAAGTGTTCTTGAGACGACCCCCGTTTCCATTTCCTCCGGTTTGTCGATGGCGCTTCTGTATTCTTCTTCGATCCAGACAGATGCTTTTTTCGTTTCCCAATCGATTCCAGTGATGTAACCTAGCCCTCTAGCTGGAAATTTAGGATCTTCCTTAATGGTAAGGACCACAAAGTCACCTTCAGAAAGGGTGATTTTTTCCGTGTCTTTGAAAGAATAACGATCGATCATGACCAGACGGGATACACCTTTGTGTGTTGTTTTCATATCAGGGGTGATGGGATGTACTAGAGGGAACAATCCAATATCCTTGTTTAATCTTTCGGTGTTTAAATTCATCGTATTTTTCGACGCAACAGTCATAAAGACAACTCCTTCTATCTCAAATGTTTCAATTTATGTTATTTCGCTGATGACTAATATCAAATATTAAGATATCACAGCCATTCTGGAAAAGCAATAAATAAACACAACATATTGTGTACGAAAAATTATTCGACACACCATATATTGTGTTTCAGGTCAACAGGTCATTTGTTTGTCAAACGGATAATAAGCCAATAAAAATAGAAAACGGGAGAAAATAATAGAAAACAATATAATCCATGAGTCAATTCTATTAATTCAAGACTTGATATAAATCGAAGCCGTGCAATAGTTGCTAAAATAGGAAAAAAGCGACAAGGATCGCTTTCTTTCTACAAAAAAATTTTAACGCTTAAAGTTCCATTCATCTGATTCGTATCTGGATTTCGCAATGTCTACAACATATTGTGTTTCTTCTTCAGAAAGTTCATAGGGCTCAAGTTCGATGTTCAATCCCTCTTCAAAGCCTTTTTTGAATGCTTCCTTGGCCATGTCCATCGTGATCGTTTCAGAACTGATTTCGTTCATGGCAACCGCCTTGTTTTTGAAGGCACGCTGCATCCGTTCTTTTACTCTGTCAGATGGATAGTTAAACAGACTGAACAATTTATCTTCATCAAGATCCAGCAGAATTGAACCGTGCTGAAGGATGACACCTTTTTGACGGGTCTGAGCACTCCCTGCCACTTTCCTTCCTTCTACCACCAACTCATACCAGCTTGGTGCGTCGAAGCATACGGAAGATCGCGGGTTTTTCAATCCTTCCCGTTCTTCTGCTGTTTTCGGAACTGCAAAGTAAGCTTCCAGCCCGAGACCCTGGAACCCCTTAAGAATTCCTTCAGAGATGACCCGATATGCTTCTGTGACGGTTTTAGGCATCTCAGGATGTTCTTCTGAAACGATGACGCTGTAAGTCAATTCATGTTCATGCAGAACTCCACGCCCCCCCGTCGGCCTTCTAACGAATCCGAGTCCATGTTCCTTGACGGCATCAAGATTGATTTCTTTTTCTACCTTCTGAAAGTAGCCGACCGATAGTGTAGCTGGATCCCATCCGTAAAACCGGATCGTCGGAGGTATCTTCCCTTCACTATGCCATTCAAGCAATGCCTCATCAAGGGCCATATTATAAGAAGGGGAACAATTTCCCGAATCGATGAATCTCCATGTTTCTTTTTTCATGTAACATACCTCATTTACGTCTTTGCGTTAAGATTTTGTTATGTACAATTGTGTATTGATTCAAGTCCGTTACTAGTCTATCAAATCCCCACCAAAAAACAAAGAAAAACAGATTGGAAAGTCTTTGCTTTAAATTTAAAAAATATGTTTTGATTATCACTTGAATGATGAATATAATAGAAGGTAGCGCATTTGTAGAAAGGAGCATGAATGATGGAAGGATTATATATTCTTTTAGTCGTACTGGGTGGAATCATCATCTATTCACTTTTTACGTTCTTCTATCAAAAGAGAATCGTGAATACACTGACTGAAGAGGAATTTCGAGCAGGATATCGCAAAGCTCAATTGATAGATGTTCGTGAAGCGAATGAATTTGAAAATGGTCACGTCCTGGGTGCACGAAATATTCCATTGTCACAGATTAAAATGAGACAAAAGGAAATCCGTTCGGATCAACCCGTATACCTTTACTGCCAAAGCGGACTTCGCAGCGGAAGAGCAGCTCAAATGCTGCACCGCAAAGGATACCGCGACCTTCACCACTTACAAGGTGGATTTAAAAAGTGGACAGGTAAAGTGAAACATAAAAAATGATGTGGAAGGATCACCCTGGGTGATCCTTTTTTAGTGAAGTAAGGCGGGATGTGGTTTTGTGCTTAAAATGAAGGTCCGTCCCTCAGGTTAAAACCCCTCAGCATATCGCCAAGGGGTTGTTTAGGTATTGTTTTTAGCTTTCTTTCGTATAGCGCAGAACCGGCTTTCTAGCTGCCAGTGTTTCATCCATTCGTTTCACGATGGTTGTGTGAGGGGCTTCTTGGACAATTTCGGGTGTTTCTTCCGCTTCTTTGGCAATCTGGATCATGGCATCAATGAATGAATCCAGGGTCTCTTTTGATTCTGTTTCCGTTGGCTCGATCATCATGCATTCTTCCACATTCAATGGGAAGTAAATGGTTGGCGGGTGATATCCGAAGTCCAATAGTCGTTTCGCGATATCCAACGTACGGACACCTAGCTTCTTCTGACGCTTTCCACTGATGACGAATTCATGTTTACAATGACGGTCGAATGGAAGGTCGAAGTGAGGCGCCAGCCTGCGCATCATGTAATTGGCATTCAGGACGGCATTTTCCGTCACCGCTCTTAATCCATCCGGCCCCATCGTTCTGATGTACGTATAGGCACGAACGTTAATTCCAAAGTTTCCGTAGTAAGGTTTTACACGACCGATGGAGTCAGGACGATTGTAATCAAATTCGTATCCATCTCCGTTTTTCACCAGGATTGGCTTTGGAAGGTATTTAATCAGGTCTTCCTTCACTCCGACAGGACCGCTTCCCGGGCCGCCGCCTCCGTGAGGACCGGTAAATGTTTTATGGAGATTTAAATGAACGACGTCAAACCCCATATCTCCCGGTCTTGCTTTTGACAGAACCGCATTTAGATTGGCACCGTCATAGTACAGCTTTCCGCCAGCTTCATGAATGATGGAAGCCATTTCCATGATATTCTCTTCGAATAAACCCAATGTGTTCGGGTTTGTCAACATGAGAGCAGCCGTATCTTCTCCGACTACACGCTTAAGATCTTCTAAGTCGACCAGACCATTTTCGTTCGACTTGACCGTTACGGTTTCAAAACCGGCAACCGTTGCACTGGCAGGATTCGTTCCATGAGCGGAATCAGGTACGATAACCTTCGTTCGATCTGTATCTCCATTCGCTTCATGGTAAGCACGGATCATCATCAGGCCGGTCCATTCTCCATGGGCTCCGGCAGCTGGTTGAAGGGTGACTTCATCCATACCGGTGATTTCTTTCAAATGCTCCTGAAGGTCATACATCAATTCAAGTGCCCCTTGAACGCTTTCTGCTTCCTGAAGCGGATTGATATGGGCAAATCCATTCAAACGTGCTACGTTCTCATTCACTTTTGGATTGTACTTCATCGTGCAGGATCCAAGGGGATAGAAACCTGAATCCACTCCATGATTACGCTTGGATAAAGCCGTATAGTGACGCATGATATCAAGCTCCGATACTTCCGGTAGCTCCGGTGCTTCCGTACGGATATAATCGGATGGAATGAGATCGGACAATTCCACCTGTGGTACATCCATTTCAGGCAGGCTGTACCCTATGCGGCCTTCTTTAGATAATTCAAAAATAAGAGGCTGATCTTTCTTATTCATGACAATCCCCCAATTCTGCTGCGAATGCGTCGATTTCTTCTTTGCTTCTAAGTTCAGTAACAGCTACCAGCATATGTTGAGCCAGGCTGTCATCCATTAATCCAAGATCGTACCCGCCGATCATCTCTTTTTCGAGAAGCATTTGATTGATTTCTTTAACCGGCCTTTTCACCTTTACGACAAACTCATTGAATGAAGGCCCTTCAAATGCGATGGAGAATCCTTTTGCTTTAAAGGCTTCTTTGGCATAATAAGCTTTTTGGATATTTTGCATCGCCATTTCTTTGACACCCTGTTTTCCTAGGGCTGTCATAGCGACAGATGCGGCAAGAGCATTCAATGCCTGGTTGGAACAAATATTCGAAGTCGCTTTATCACGACGGATATGCTGTTCACGTGCTTGCAGGGTCAACACGAATCCGCGGATTCCGTCTTCATCGACGGTTTGACCTACAAGGCGGCCAGGTACCTTGCGCATAAGCTTCTTGTTCACGGCAAAGTATCCACAGTGAGGTCCACCGAAGGCACTTGGGATCCCGAATGGCTGTGCATCACCGATAACAATGTCAGCACCTAATTTTCCTGGAGGTGTAAGTGCTCCAAGGGCAAGAGGATTGGACGAAACGACAAACATGGCTTTTTCGGCATGTGCCACTTCTTCGATCCCTTTCAGCTCTTCCACCCGGCCGAAGAAATTAGGATATTGAACGATGACCGCTGCAATCTCAGAGCTCATCAACTTCTTAAGTTCTTCCACGTCCGTTACACCATCATTGTGCGGGATTTCTACCACTTCAATGTATTGACCTTTAGCATATGACCTCAGGACATCACGTGATTCAGGATGCACTGTGCTTGAAACCAGGACCTTTTTACGACGGGTCTGACCTGCACTCAGCATAGCCGCCTCTGCAAGAGCCGTTCCTCCATCGTACATGGAGGAGTTGGCTACATCCATGCCTGTCAGCTCACAGATCATCGTTTGAAATTCAAAAATGGCTTGAAGCTCCCCTTGAGAAATCTCAGGTTGATACGGCGTATAAGCTGTATAGAACTCTGAACGTGATAATACATGGTCCACGATAATCGGCATATAGTGGTCATATACTCCAGCCCCTAAAAAGGATGTATGACTTTTTAAATCAGCATTCTTCGCTGCCATTTTTGTGAGTTCTTTTACCAATTCCGTTTCTGACTTCGCTTCTTTGATCTTGTAATCCCCTTTGAAACGAACCTGTTCGGGAATATCTTCAAATAGATCATTAACGCTGTCTACTCCTATTTGTCCTAACATTTCCCTTTGATCTTGCTCTGTCATCGGTAAATAACGATGCTTCATGACCGTCATTCCTCCCCTATTTCTTTGGTCTTTTATAAAAAGGTGTTGCTACCACTTTTGCCTTCAACTTTTTCCCTCTGATTTCCACCCGTACTTCTGTATCCAAAGCAGTAAACTCTTTATTCAAGAGGGCGAGTCCTACATTTTTCTTTAACGTTGGAGATTGTGTACCCGTGGTGACTTCACCTATTTCTTCTTCTCCGGAAAATACTTTATAGCCATGACGCGGGATGCCGCGATCGATCATTTCAATCCCGACGATTTTTCGCGTGGCACCTTCTTCTTTTTGGTGTTTCAGCATTTCCTGACCGATAAATGGAACTTCTTTATTTACTTTTACAGCGAATCCGATTCCTGCTTCAATCGGCGTAATGGATTGAGACAATTCTTGCCCGTAAAGTGCAAGATTCGCTTCGAAACGCAAAGTATCGCGAGCACCCAGTCCGCACGGGAGGACTCCCTGCTCTTTACCTTCTGCAAGGATCTTCTTCCAGATCGCCGCTGCATCCCCTGAGGCACAATAGATTTCAAACCCATCTTCACCTGTATAGCCGGTACGGGAAACGAGTGCATGTTTGCCGTCTATATTCACTTCAGTCTGGAATTTAAAAAATCCGATATCGCTTAACGTCTGTTCATTGGTGATTTTTTGCAGTACTTCTTCAGCAAGTGGACCTTGAAGTGCCAATTGCGCCATATGTTCAGAGATATTGTTGATTTCAACGGCATCTGTTTCATGTTCTTTCAACCACTGAAAATCTTTATCTATATTTGCTGCATTTACAACGAGCAAATAATCATTGTCTTTTAGTTTATAAACCAGTAAGTCGTCGACCGTCCCACCGTTTTCGTAGCACATAGCCGTATACTGTGCGCCTCCGTCTTTTACTTTGGAGACATCGTTTGTCATCATTTTCTGTAAGTAGTCAAGAGCCCCTTCACCCTTCACTTCAATTTCTCCCATATGAGAAACATCGAATAGTCCTGCCCGGGTTCTTACCGCTTCATGTTCTTCTTTAATGCTTGAGAATTGCACTGGTAAAGCCCAGCCACCGAAGTCGATGGTCTTTCCTCCATACTCCTTGTACACATCGTATAAAGGTGTTTGTTTTAACTCTGACATGACTTTTCCCCCTTTAAATTCCTTGCTTGCATAATCCTTAACCACATTTTATCCCATGAAAAAAGGACAGAAAAACCCCTTTTCATAAAGAAGTTTTCTCTGTCCTTGCACCTGAAAGTTTACCGAAGAACGGCTTTCCCCTTTGGTGGTTTCCTGAGTCGGAAACGCTCTCCAGAGTTGCGTCCAACAAGAGTCTTTTTGCCTGAGAGATTCACACATTAACGTGCTTGCTCCTTCGGCGCTGTCTGCACAGTCTCTCCCCTTGCTATCATTCGCCAATATTCCTTGAAACAATTGGTCATACTAGAAATATACAGAAGAAATGTTGTAAATGTGAATGTTCGGATTTTCAAGTTTTTCTAACAATTGAAAATCTATTTTCATCCTACCATTAAATACGAGTTTTGAGCAATCATTTTTATTAGAAATAAGGAGATGTTTTTCAGATGAATGTTGATGTTATATTTGATGAAGAGTGGGGAGAAGGTCTTGAAAGTTTAATCGAAAACGATGGACCATGGGGGAACTGGGAGCTTTATAAACTCGCCATCGAATTTGAGCACCATCTTGCAATTCCGAACTTTGAAGGCCTGCAGGCTCCAAAACATTTGGCAAATGTCACTCCTCTCCCTCACCAGCTGGAAGCAGCGAAGCAGGTAGTGGAAACGATGAACGGAAAAGCCATTCTTGCGGACGAGGTAGGACTCGGAAAGACGATTGAAGCAGGATTAATATTGAAAGAGTATATGATTAGGGGATTGGTCAAAAAGGTGTTGATTCTTGTCCCGGCTTCCCTCGTTTCTCAATGGGCATATGAATTAAACAGTAAGTTCTTCATTCCCGCTGTACCACAGCGTAAGAGCTACGTTTGGGATCAATGTGACATTGTGGTCTCGTCCATGGATACGGCGAAAAGAAGCCCCCATAGGGAAAAGGTGTATGAGCAGGATTATGACCTGGTGATCATCGACGAAGCTCACAAACTGAAAAATCATAAAACAAAAAACTATGAATTTGTCCAAAATCTCAAGAAGAAATTCTGCTTGCTATTGACAGCGACACCCATCCAAAATCGTGTAGAAGAAATCTTTCATCTTGTTTCCCTTTTAAAGCCCGGGCATCTTGGGAATGAATCCGGGTTTACGGACAGATATAAAAAAGGGGATCGCACACTACAGGAGGATGAACATCTAAAAAGCCTCATCAACAAAGTGATGATACGCAATAGGCGCGGCGATACAGGGATTGAATGGACGAAACGGCATGTAAAGACAGTATTGATCGATTTCAACGAGGCTGAGAGAGATTTATATAACAGTATCGACCTGCTCAGGGGAAGATATGATGACTGGGCAAATTCCAGCTCTTTCTCTCTCCTCACCCTTCAAAGAGAAGCGTGCAGCTCCCGTGAAGCTGTATTTTACACGCTCAAGAATATGCTTGAAAAGAAGGAATCCCCTACACCTGCTTTTGAACAAATGATTGGCACACTGATGAAAAAAGTAGAAAATGTGACCATGAACTCAAAGGCACAAAAGGCACTGGAAATTGTCCAATCGATTAATGATAAAGTGATCATTTTCACAGAATATCGGGCAACCCAGCTCTACCTTCAATGGTTTCTGAAACAGCACGGAATCAGCTCGGTCCCTTTCAGGGGCGGATTTAAACGAGGAAAAAAAGACTGGATGAGAGAATTATTCCAGAAACATGCACAGGTGTTGATTGCGACTGAAGCAGGGGGAGAAGGAATCAACCTCCAATTCTGTCATCACGTGATCAATTTTGATCTGCCATGGAACCCGATGAGATTGGAACAGAGAATTGGCCGCGTTCACCGTCTTGGGCAGACAGAAGATGTTCATATTTATAACTTCGCTACAAAAAATACAGTTGAAGAACATATCCTGAAACTTCTGTATGAGAAAATAAATCTGTTTGAGCGGGTGATCGGTCAACTGGATGAAATACTCACCCGCCTGGATTTCAGGGATTTCGAAGAGCATGTGACAGATATCCTATCTTCATCCCGAACAGAGGGAGAAATGAAGATCAAAATGGAGAATTTAACAAGTATGATACAATTTGCAGAACAACTAAAGGAGGAGAAATCAAATGCAGCAGCACGAAATTCATCGATTTCTTGAGAGGTATTTCGTCGCCAATGGGTGTGATTTGGTTAGGAATGGAAATGGGTATATGACCGTACAGCTCACCATCGACTTGGATAAAGAACTAATGAACCGCCCATTCTACTGGCATTATCTTGAAAAGACAGGGGGAACACCGAATCCGATGACGTTATCCCTCATCACCAATCCAGATCATGCACCTGAGGATCTGAAAGGAGAACCGATCCACTTTGGTTCACCGAGGCTGCATCAGATCTTCCACTCAACACGGAATCTTGCCGGGTATATACGGCTTTATGAAAACCGGTATACTCCGAGCGGCCAACAGACGCCCCTTCATCCTTGGCTGGGGTTGAATATTAAAATATCTTATCAGTCCAACCGAAAGAAAGACAGCATCCGAAGTATCGGCATTAACTTGATCAATGGAATCATTGAAGAAAGCTTCCATGAGACATTAATGGCCAAAAACATGACACCGAAGATTCCAGATTTCTCTTTCACTTTGACACCGATCATCAAACCGAAAAGTGGAGTGAACAGGGTCCAGGCGTATTTATCTGAAGAAATAAAAAGGGAGCCCGTCGAGTGGGCGGATCAAGCAAGGAAGACCTGGGAGGAGGACCTTCAACTATTGAATCATTTTTATGGGGACCAGGAAGAAAAACCCGAATCCTATTTTCTTGAGCAGCAGGGGTTAAAGGAGCAGTATGAACCGAAAATAACTATTGAGGTCATAAACGGAGGAATATTTTATCTACAGCAATCTCAGTGAGGATTCCGGGGGCTCCCTTCCTCCAGGATCAAAAAAGGACTGCCTTTTACGGCAGCCCTTTTCCACTATTTATTTTTCTTGAACAGTATCATAAAAGCATATGGAATGATGCCGAACCACCTGAAAAGAAAAGGTTCCCGTTCATTCTTTTTCTGCTTTTTTAATGTTTTACGTTCATGAGGTGATTTTTCATAATGTTGGACAAATGTTTGTGTTATGAATTTAACATAATCATTCACTGACATAAAAGCACCACCTTCCGCTTTCATCAGTATTCCCGGAATGGAGCGGAATTATACAATGTTCTGTTGAAGATAGGGTAATAGCAGCTTTACCACTTCATCCACGGATTTTCCCTCTGTAAAAATGGTCACTGTGCTTCCACTTTCGTAAAGGGGCAGCCGTCGCTCATACAGCTCCATTAGACTGGTTTTCGAATTATTTTGAACGAGTGGTCTATCCAGATCCCCTTCAAGCCTTTCCCATAAAGCTTCAAAAGGGCAGGTAAGGTGGAAGACTGAACCACAATTCTGTAGAAAAGCACGGTTCTCCTTCCTATCCACTATTCCCCCACCAGTCGTTATGATGGCCTTTTCACTTTTCAGTTCCAGAAGAACCTTTGTTTCAAGTTCTCTGAAATACGTTTCACCATGCTTAAGAAAAATATCTTTAATCGGTTTCTTTTCTTTATTTTCAATATATTGATCCAGATCAATGACAGGAAGATTCAGTACTTCTCCTAAACGTTTTCCAACCGTTGTCTTTCCCACACCCATAAAGCCTACAAAGAAAATCGGTTTCATATTCTACTCCCAACGTATGATTTGTTTTGTTTCCCTATTATACACAACCGTTTCAGGAAGAAAAACCTTCTTCTCACGTTTATACGTCAATTCCATTTGAACTTCATTGGAATTAAGCATCGTACTTGAGGTACTGACCTCGCCGAAAGTAAGGCTTATTACTCCAGAGTATAAGGATTCATTCTCCATCTCAAGTAAGATGGCGTGGGAGAGGCTTATGTTTCTCTCATGAATAGTCTTCATATTCGAGAGGTATTGATACTTGCTTATATAAATGTCTTTCGAAGTAAAAGCTAAAAACAAGACAATCATCAGAAGGAGCAGCGTATACGGCAAGATGAAGCCTCTATCGTTAAGGAGAAAACGGCCCCTCCACACCTGAAAAACAGAAGAAGTCTCCTTCCACTTTTTCCCCTCCTTCAAATTCCAAATCCAAATGCATCCCTCCCCGAATGGAGGTAAAGGTAGCCTGATCCACTGCCTGAAGTACGATTTCATGCCCTCTATTATTCACCCTCCTTCGAATGGATTGATTGTAGGTTTCATAAAGAATCGTTTCTCCATCAATCACAAATGAAATGTGCTGAGGCGCAATTTCTATACTTTTTGCATTCTTTAATTCGTTCCTCACGCTCTCATTGAATAAATTCCACTCATAATAGTGGGGTGGGACCAAGTCATTTTTAATCATCGTAACGGCCTTCATCATAAGAGGAAGACTGAAGGATATCATGCAAAATACACTAAAGCTTAACAGGGCTTCAACCATTGTAAACCCCCGTTCATCTTTTTCTTGATATACATATCTCCCGGCTATCGTAGTGCACACATGCTTCATCACCTTCGCCCTCCTCCCAAACGACCTCATACCTGACCCCCTTATAAATTCTTGCGTGAGTAGAAAATTCATTCGTAACAATCGCTTTCTCTACACTTTCCCTGAGAAATTTCAGCGCTTCCACTTCGTGTTGGAGCAGTTGAAGACGGTGCATGTAATGAATGAGAAAAGGAATAAACAAACTACATATCATAAGGGTACAACTAAATGCGACAAGCGTTTCCGGAAGTGAAAAACCTTTAGGATTCTTGTACATAAAATCTCCCTTGCCCAATTTGGAACATAAGGTGTAACCTCTCATCTTTCATTTTAAAATTCACCCTGCCAAACCTGTTCGTATTTCCATCAGGAAAAAAAGTGATTTCTTCAAGGCTGTTTCTAGAAACCATTTCAATTCCTTCGGGAAGCTCTCTTGATACAATCGTTTGTCTCGCTCCCGTTTTAGCAACATATTTACTTGTTAGTGGATAAAAAGTTAGGGAAATCAGTGTTTGATGGTTGATACTGTAGCTTTGAATCTGATAAAGATCCGATTCGAGCTGAGATATGAAGAGTTCTTTTTCAGTGTGGCTTTTTAAAGGCAGGACTGAAAAGCCGACCCATGAAAGGAGAATGGTGAAAATCAACAAGACGATGAGTATTTCTATGAGGGTATAACCTGCTTCCGCTGTACCGCTATCATTAATCGGAGGTCACCACCTTTCCTTCCCCATTCACCGTGATGGATCTCCCATCAGGGCATGTTTTATACTTCTCGTTCAGATAACCATCGGTAACAAGAGAGTCAATGGTCACCGGATCAGTATTTCCGTCCATCTTATATGCTTCAATTTGCCCCTCAACCATATGAATAAATGCTTCGCAGCCCTTTGAATTAATGGAATTACTCTGATTGGTCACATTCGGGATTGTAATGAAAAGCAAAACCGAAATGACAAGCAAAACGATCATCATCTCAATCAATGTGAAACCTTTTTCACTTTTGAGCATTTTTGTCCTCCTTGAACTAATTTTTTCATATTCCCTGCATCATTTGAAAGAGAGGCATCATGATGGAGAAGTAGATCGCCATGATGAAAAGGCCGACAATTGTAAAAATGGCAGGTTGGATATACTTGAGCCATGTATGGGTTCTTTCTTCTAAATCCTGAAGGCAGATATCACTGTATACACGAAGCTCTTCCGCCAATCTTCCGTTCGTTTGCCCGTGATGAACGATGAACGACAATTCTTCCTGAAAAAAAGGCAGAGAAGTAAAACATTCATGAAAAGGTATACCTGCCTTAAGTTTTCGTATGAACTGACTGGAAATGTATTGTAATGTCGGGCGGAATGACTGACTCTCGATGATGAGGAGGGATTCAGTAATGGTTACTCCGCTTGAGAGAAGAAAGCTTAATTCCCTTGAAAAAAAGTAGGAATGAAACAGCTTTATATAAAACGAAAAAATGGGAAGTCTACAAAAGGCTGCTGAGAGTTTAGCAGGGGAAATTCGCCTTTTAAAAACAAAGAAAAGAATGGTTGAAACAAGGAGAGTTAAAAATACTGCACCTACTACCATTGGGAAATTTTCAATGAAGTGTAAAAGATACGTAAGTTTTACTGAAGGTTCATAACCCATAGAGGAATATAGGGACTGAAATCTTGGAAAAAGCACTTTTCGAAGCAACACCATCATTATAATGGAAATGAAGATCAGCATTAGTGGGTATTGAAGGACTTTTTGGAGCTTCTGTTGATTTTTCCTTCTATTAATAAGATAGATTCCGGCTTCAGACAAAGTGTGGCCCATTTGACCATGATGCTCGGCGAAAAAAATTTGTGCGCTGACATGATTGGGAAGGTTTAATTGTTTACTCATTACAGATGAAATAGACTCACCTTTCTGGAGTGATGCAACCAATCTCCTTTTTAATTTGATGGTTTTCTTCTCCTGATGTATTAGTAGAAAGTCGATGGCTTCCGTATAGGTATATCCTTTTTGAAGTAAATCACCAAGTCTCTTTAGAAACTTTCCTTGATCATCGCTTTTCCTCATGAACCCATTTCCTATATTCATTCTCCGAGACAAAACCTAGTGCCACCCCCTTACAGATTAATGTTTGCAGTGTGCTGTACTGGTGTTGGACAATTTCACCCCTTGCCTCTTTCAATACTTTCTTCAAGGCACTTCCCGTAATGATTTCATATACCGATGCCCTGTTCCCCTTACCAACTCTTAAACATTGTCCTCCACACTCTGCTTTGCAGATCGGACATAAAAGTTTCAGTAATCTTTGAGCGGATACAGCAAGCAGGGTCTGCTCGATATCATGCCACTCGATTCCTAATTCCATTAAGCGGTAAATCGCCCCTTTCGTATCTCTTGTATGCATGGTTGAAATTACTAAATGGCCCGTCAAGCTTGCCCTGACAGCGATTTCTGCCGTCTCCCGATCGCGGATTTCCCCCACCATGATGATGTCAGGGTCGTGCCGCAGGATTGCTTTTAATCCGGTGGCATACGTAATCCCCGCTTTCTCATTTACCTGGATCTGAACCATTTCATCATGCTGCTTCTCAACGGGATCCTCAAGGGTGATCACATTACGGTTTAGTACGACGGAACAGTGGTGAACGAGTGAATACAGCGTAGTGGTTTTTCCACTGCCAGTCGGTCCAGTGAAAAGGATGAGGCCGTGGGAATGCATAAGCAGGGCAAGAAGTTTCTTGGCAGAAGATGGGTAAAGAGACATTTTCTCAATGGGAATCTGGTATTTTTGAGGGAGTATCCGAATGACAAGACTTTCTTTAAGATGTGTCGTGGGCAGGGTAGATATTCTGAGAGAAAGAGGAGTATTTCTGACGGTAAGACTGAAAGAGCCACTTTGAGGTTTACGTTTTTCTCCGATATCCATGGAAGCCATGAACTTCAGATGGGCAATCAGGCGTTCACCCTGATCTTTGTCGATGGTCTGGAATGGCACCAAGCCCCCGGGTTTCCTGAATTGAATCAGGTATTCTTTCGTTCTAGGAATCAAATGAATATCTGTTGCATCATTGCTGAATGCTTCTCCAATCATCACTTCCGATAAGGATTCAACTGAGTGAAATATGGATGTGCACCACCTTTCTTATTTCATACCTTAAGATATACGACATTTTTTTACAAATCCCTTCTTTTTCCACAAACTTTTTTAAAAATTGTATTGAAATATATTCCTATATCCATTTACCAAGAACCTTCTTAATTATCGGATATCCTCTGGACAAGTCGCAAATGTCCCTCAAGGATGGTGGCATCACGAGGAAGCGACAAAAGATCGTACTCACCTATTGGCAATCTTCAAGGCAACCTACGCAGAAGTGATATTAGATTCGGATATAAATGAAACTCACTGCTTCAAGTGTCATGGCAATAGCCTATTGCATGAGTAAAAACGCGAGGATCAAAACGACAAAAAAGGTGAAGCCCGGAACTTATATCGGTCCGAGTTGCTTAGAACCTGATAGGTATCAACCTGCACGCTCAACATAGTTCCATTATTCTCCATACTATTACCCATACCAGCCCCCTATGACTTTAGGCAATGCATCCCGAAAAATTTTTAAAAACAGGTGAATAGATCATTAATATTGAACCATACTATATTTTGTAAAGAAGATTCAATGGGCTATAGCCAAGCGGTAAGGCATCGCACTTTGACTGCGACATGCGTTGGTTCGAATCCAGCTAGCCCAGTTTTAAAAGCGGAAGGGCTTTGCCCAGAGGCGACAAGCATAAGATGAGGCACCCTGAAAGGCGCTCTTTGCCTTTTGGGGTGCCTCATCTTATGACCTCGAGCCTCTAAGCCCTGGAGCTGGATAGTAGAAAAGCGGAGGCGGCTTGGTCAGCCCCGACAAGCACAACTGAAAAATCCCAAAAGGCGCTTTTTGCCTTATGGGATTTTTCAGTTGTGACCTCGAGGGGCTAGCCGCCGAAGCTGGACATCACGAAAAGCGGAAGGGCTTTGCCTAAAAAAAAGAGACACTTCCCATTGTAAAAGGCAGTCATTTGAAAAATTCAAGTGACTGCCTTTTAGATTCAGCTGCTTTTCTTCAACGTTTTGTTTTTATTCGCAAGACTCTGTAGTCCATCCGGGTTGTAGCCGACCACCAGTTTTTTGCCGTCTGTAAGAAGCGGCCTGCGAAGAAGCTTCGGTTCATCAATGATCAATTTGATCACTTCGGAAAGTGGCAGATCATTCACGTCTTTCCCAAGTTCTTTAAAGGTTTGGCTCCGTGTGGCAAGGATCTCATCAAGTCCCTCTGTCGTAAGGGTTAACAGTTCCATTAATTCTTCATGAGTCGGTGTCTCTCTAAAAAGGTGCCTCTCATCGAAATCAACAGAATGTGCGGTTAACCACTTTTTGGCTTTTCGACAAGAGGTACAGCTTGGATAAGTAAAAAATGTAAGGTTATTCACTTTCTTGACCTCCTTCAAATTTAACTTTCAGATTTCTAAGATTTGTTAAACATATTGTATATCACTTGTATAACTTTTGTACAGTAATTTCCCTTGTAAATTTGTGAACATTTTATTACGGGGAATAAATAGAGTAAATTCATCTTAGATGTTTCGTTTTAAAGCTGATTACATCTCGGCATTAAGCAGCGGAGTGGCCTTTATTAAACGAGGGGTTTGGCTTATTGGCAGTGTGGAAGTATATAACAAGGGTGAAAAGCGGATAAATCATTATTATACGGTTAGATAACACGTATTCGTCACAAACTAACGTCAAACACTTATTTACTTTTATGGTAGTATTCATTTATAATATTGAGTGATGGACTTAGGGTGCAAAGGAGGGTTACATATGGATCGTATGTTTAGAGTTCTTGGGTTTTGGACTGGTATTTTCGCCGTCATGTTCTATCTTGGTGATATGACCACGACATCATTAATCTTTTTAGGCCAAACCGGATTCTTCATTATGCTTAGCTATTTAAAACTGTCCGAACGCATGTATATTTATGTTTTCGGTGCATACTTAACAGTGTTCTTTGCAGGATTTACTTATTGGACGACCTTTATGATGACTCCTGGTGCAGGAGGACACTAAAAGAAATCCCTTCAGCTGATTGCTGAAGGGATTTTTTTTAGAAACCGTTTAAAAATGGGTTTGAGTCCATCTCTACTACTATTGTAGTTTCCGGACCATGACCGGGAAGTACCTTTGTATGTTCAGGCAGGCTTAATAATTGATCATGGATACTTACTATCAACTCTTTATGATTTCCACCAGGCAGATCAGATCTTCCGATACTCCCCATAAATAATGTATCTCCTGCTAATACGATTCCGCTTTCTTGTACATAATAAGAGATACTACCAGGTGAGTGCCCTGGTGTTTCGAACAACTGGAGCTGAAAGTCTCCAATTGTTAAATTCTTTTCATTTGTCAGTATGTAATCAGCCGGCTTAAGCCTGATCAACTCACCCATCATAAATAGCTGTGAGCCATTTAAAGAAGAGTCTATTAACCACTGAGCCTCTTTTTCATGAACATAAACAGGGATGTCAAAACGGTCCCTTATATGGTCGACAGCTCCGATATGATCAAAATGAGCATGTGTGAGGAGAATGGCTAATGGGGTCAACGATTGACTTTCCAACCAGCCGATCAGCTTCTCCCCTTCTCCGCCTGGATCGATGACAAGACAATCACGGTTTGAGTTCCATAAGATATAACAGTTTGTTTGCAAAGGGCCTAATGGGATTTGTTTCCACTGCAACGTTTCCACCTCCATTTGTGATACATTCATTGTATCAGAACGCGAAGCTTCTTAAAAACATGGAAGTCGGAAGGTCGCCATAGAAGTGTCAAATATTCGACCTCGACAAAATGGGAAAAAAACTATAAAATGTTAATGAGTGCATTTATGTACATATTGTTTATCAAGAGATCAGTAAAACGCATTTTAATGAAAGGGGTCATATAAATGGGTCTTGTAATTATTACTTCACTGGTTACATTATTAGCTTTATTCGCAGTAGTAAGCACTTTCAAAAACAAGAATGCAATGGGAATTCTTTTCTCACTTGCCACTTTAGGTGTTTTTGGATGGTTTACAATTATGACTGTCCTTCACTCTGGATACCCAGGTGGTCATTAATTGAAACTGTTTCACATTAAAAAGCCTTCCATATCATTATGGAAGGTTTTTTAATTTAACGGTGTTACAGGCACCAAAAAGTACCCTATGGACCTTTTGGATATGTACGTTATACTACTATTGACAATTACCTTAAGGCGTATGGGATATTCCACATCCTTACAGCCAATTCTATATAGTATTAGAACTCAGGCCAGGAGGTTTAGTAAATGAAAAAATACAATATACCGGTAGAAGCTTCCCTGGAAGTGATTGGGGGAAAATGGAAGGTAGTCATCCTTTGTCATTTGATCAAAAACAAACGGAGAACCAGCGAATTAAAACGGTTGATGCCTGGCATAACACAGAAAATGCTTACTCAGCAATTAAGGGAGCTAGAAGCCGATGGTGTCATCAATCGAATCATTTATAATCAAGTCCCTCCAAAGGTGGAATATGAATTGACAGAGTATGGGTGGTCACTAAAAGAGCCTTTGGATATGTTATGTGCATGGGGAGAGCAGCATATTGAAAAAACATATCCTGATAAAAGTGAAGTACTCTTGGAAAGTGAAGAAGCATAGAGATCAAATTAAACAGAGAGGGCCTTCGTTAACGAAGGCCCTCTCTGTTTGCCATTTTTATTGTTCTAATTGACGCTGAACGGAAGACAGTTTCCCTTCCATAGTCGTTTTCTTATCCCTGCGGTCATCTATTCTGATATTCGTGGCCACACGTTGGATCCCATGATTAAATGGGGATTCATGAATATCTTCTATTACTTGGAAAAGGATTGAAAGTTCCCCTTCTATAATGGTATTCATAGGAGTAAGCTGAAAACGGATTTTGCCATCCTTCTCATATTCCTTCAGGATCTTCTGCAAGTCTGCAACATACGAACTTACACTGGAAGATTCCGTTCCGATTGGAATCACTGATACATCAACAATTGCCATTATATATCTGCTCCTTCTTCTTTTAGTAGGTGGATGATGTCCGGTTTCTTGAGATTGATTACTTTTTCTAACTGGTTTCCATATAAACAAAATTCTCCATCAGGGGAGCATCGAATGGGTTCTAAAGGGAGATCTTCAAACAACACTTTCTCCTTACCTGAAACCGTATCCCAGCTCTTTAAAGAGAACGTCCCCGTGTACGTATCAAAAGAACCTGGTTCGTTTGCCACGAACGTAATCAACCGACCATCCTTTTCTATCATATCATAATAGGGAATTAACCAATCTGAGTAACGGCTCAATAGTACTACTGTGAATTCCGACTGAATTTCTCCATTGGAATGAATGAACTGGTATGTGAACGGTCCCTTATCTTCTAGGGAATGAACTGATAACAGAGAATCAACGAATTGATTGAAGTGAACACTATCTTCCACAATCATTTCCTTCTCATGATTGAGGATATTTTGAGAAATCAGTGGAGCTGATACACTCAGTTCATTCGAATCCCAATCTTGAAAAAGAATGGAGGATTTTGATTGCCACTGGACAAATGGCTCTTCCACTTCAATGGGTTCCATGATCTTTTTCTTCAAATTTATTTCAAAAACCTGAAAACTCCAATCCTCATTGAAACTAGTCATTAACAAAACATCTTCATTGAATCGATTCCAAGAATGAGTCAAATCATAGGAAGGCACATCTTTTTGATACTCGACCTCTCCTGTTTTATCTATGATGGTCACCTGCGCTGAATAAGAGACAGGGGACGAATGGATGAATATTTTTTTCATATCCGGAGAAATGCTTGCACTGACATAAGAGGAGTTCACTTCATAGATTTTTTTACTGCTGCCATCATATAAGTTGTAAATATAGAAGGAGGTGCCCCCCCCCCTCATCTCTTACAGTGAGGATTTCCCAGTTAGACAGCCAGCCCACATTTTCAATAAATCCTTCGACAGGAAGATGGTTGGCCATCAATTCTTTTTTCTCAGCCTTCACTTTTTCTGAGGGGGAGTTCTGTGTTTCTTCTGACTGACATGCCGCCAACCACAATATGCACAGCATCATTAGCATAATCAAGCTCATTTTTTTCTTTTTCATTCTCTTCCCCCCTCCTCTTTTATTTCATATTAATTAGTACGTTTTAAAAGCGAAAATGTTTCAAAAATATTAAAAAAACATTACAAAAATTCAAAAAAGTGATGACCAGATGCTCATTTATACACCTTTTGGGTCACCACGATATTGGTTACTAATCATTAGGATGATGCTTTATTTTACTCCTCATTTCTGTTTTCTACAATAGTTATTTGTGCAACAAATTTAAAGATTTTTCGAGATTTTTCTTAACCTTCTATTCCTTGCGATTAAACCTTCTCCGCTTTTTTCACTTCAGCTCCGGCGGCTTGCCCCTCACGGTCATAACTGGGAAATCCCATAAGGCAAAGGACGCCTTTGGGGATTTCCCAGTTATGCTTGTCGGGGCAGGGCGAGCCGCCTCCGCTTTTTTCACTCCAGCTCCGGCGGCTTGCCCCTCGAGGTCATAACTGATAAATCCCATAAGGCAAAGGACGCCTTTTGGGATTTATCAGTTATGCTTGTCGGGGCAGGGCGAGCCGCCTCCGCTTTTGTTAGTACCAGCGATAGATGGATACAAGGAATATGCCGAGGACGTCCTGGTAGATTTCATTGAATTGAGAAAGAGGTAGTGGATTGATCCCTTTTCCTAACTCCAGGGTGTATCCTGCTTTTTTGAAGTCCTTAATGAACCAGTCTTTATAGCCTGCGTAGCTATCGATATATCTGACAGATTCATATCCGCTTACTCTGGTGAAATCAGCTGCAAGTTTGGCTGCTTCCGGAGGTTCCAACCCTTCATATCCCCAATAAAATTCTTTCCCCTGGGTATGAATGGCGAGGAGGCGATCAAATTTTTCTTGCCGGGCAAGGTTAGCCATTGCGATGGCTTCAGGCTCTGAAAGGGGCTTGTATCCTGGGAAATCTCTCGGGGCAGGTGCTTTTTCCTCTTTTCTTTCCTTTTCTATTTCCCATTTGGCAGGAAACTGATTATTCAGATCTACTCCCCTGATATTGGCTTTCCATCCGATAAAATCCGTGCTGCCCCTATTGATGGCAAGGAGTTCCTTCCTTCTATCCTCCGGTGGTCCCTTCAGAACAAGATCAACTCCATCGGGGTTCACCATCGGCACGAATGACACCGTCACATCCCCATAGATTGGTAAGGTCTGTATACCTCTTATTGGGTTACTGTTGGTCAGGGACAGTAAATAATCATTCAGAAATGTCATTAAGATGGCGGTCGTGATCCATTCATTCGCATGAAAGGCAGCATTCATTTGAACCTTCTTCTTTCCGGTACCCACCCGAATTTCCACGAGGTCGTCCCCCAGGATACTCTCCCCTACAGACCTTAACTTTATGAAAGGGTAAATCTCTTTCAAATTTTTAATGTCTTCATTGAGTATTTTAGAATGATATACCTGTTTTCCTTTGACGATGGGAGCAACAACCCTTGATGGCAGGAAGATCGATGAACCTATTTGCAGCCCATTCGCATTTACATCTTCATTTAATAAAAGTAAGGCATCGACGCCAATGTTCCACTCGCTGGCGAGTGACCAAAAGGTATCACCTTTTCTAATCGTATAGTTTACTTCCCTGAAACCGGGAAGGTCTATTTCAGTGCCGATTTTCAATTTCTTCGGGTCAACGGAAGGGTTTGAATCGATAATGAGCCCGACCGGGATGTAAAACAGCTGGCTGTAATACCAAAGGGTGTCCCCACTTCGCACTTTCACTTTCATGATAGAACCTCCCCATATATATGTCCTTACTTACATGTATGAACAGTTCGAAGTTTCATGACAAAAAAAAGCTTGCGAAATTGATCGCAAGCCTTTTGTCTATGATTCGTCATTGTCCCTATTATCATTATCTCCATAAAAGCGAAGCAGGTCTCCGTATATGATCTTATCAGAGTATTCCAGCTCATTATTCACTCGCTCTTTGAATGGTTCACAATAGTTCATATCCGTTTTTTCCTCTGTCTCCTTGTTCCAGCATTTTTCACCTGCATACACATAGTCTTTCGTTATGAACCGACCGTCTCGAAGTATGGCAAGATCTTCATGCTCATCGGAGAAGATATCCGACCCAAACTGTATGTCTTTCTTGGTGTCAATTCCGAGAAGGTGCATGATAGTCGGCTTCAGATCAATCTGCCCTGACACTTTGGAAATGGTCTTTCCTTTCTGACCGGGGACATGGATGATCATCGGTACTTGTTGAAGCTGAGTGCTCACAAATGGCGTGATATCTTTACCAAGATATTGGCTCATTGCCTTATTATGGTTCTCTGATATCCCATAATGATCTCCATACATCACGATGACCGAGTTTTCATACAGTCCGGCTTCCTTTAGATCCGTGATGAAGTTCTTCACTGCTTCATCCATATAACGGACCGTTTGAAAATAGCGATTCACTGTACCATCATTGGACGTATAAGGATCGATCAACTTATCTTCTTCGTCCAAAGTGAATGGGTAATGATTTGTCAATGTGATCATCTTGGTACTGAAAGGCTTAGGCATTTGTTTCATATGCTCTACAGACTGCTTAAAGAACGGGATATCTTTCATGCCCCAGTTTACGGAGTTGTCTTCTGTTACATCATAATCCGGTAAGGAATAAAAACGTTCGTACCCTAAAGAATCATACATAATGTCACGATTCCAGAAACTTTTATTATTTGCATGCATGGCTGTTGTATAATATCCGTTTTCCCCGAGCTTTTCTGTCATCGACTCAAACTCATTCCCTGAATGGGTAAAGAAAACGGCTCCCCGGTTCAATGGGTAAAGGGAGTTGTCCAGGATGAATTCTGAATCTGACGTCTTCCCCTGTTGGGTTTGATGGTAGAATTGATCAAAGTAGTAGCTTTCCCCGATGAAGTCATTCAGGAAAGGAGTGATCTCCTCACCGTTCACTTCACTGTTGATGACAAAGTTTTGCAGTGACTCAAGGGATACAATGATCAGGTTTTTATCTTTGGCTGCCCCGAACATATCTTTATTGGGCGCAATATACCCCGCCCTGACATAGTTATCGATATCTGCCAGTTCACTTCCATCTGCCAATGCTCTTTGTGCAGAAGATTTGGATTGAAGAAAGATATCGTATACATGGTAATTATATGTGCCTATATTCTTGACCAGCATTTCACGATCGAATGTCCTTGTAAGTAATTGAGGTCTTTCCGATTCTGCGAGACCAAGATTAAAGAAAACCAGGGCTGTCGCCACCAGGAAATATGCCCGTCGGTTGACCCTAGAATAATTCTTAAGAGAAAACCATGCTGGTTTTACCTTAATGATGAGAATTAACACAATCACATCGGAGAAGTAGAATATATCCTTCCAGTTCATGATTGCGCTGGCACTGGTTCCTAAATCAGAGAAGTTGCTCGTTTGAAAGAGGACAGGTAATGTTAAAAAATCATCAAAAAACCGATAGAATACTACGTTCCCGTAAAGGATAAACGAGAGGATGAAACTTATCGTAATAATATAACGGGTACGCGCTTTATCCTTCTTAAGGAGTAATCCTATTCCGAAGATGAATAGTAAGAAACTTAGCGGGTTAATAAATAGGATCAGTTCCTGGAGTCCGTTTTCAATCTTAATATCAAAACTAGTTTTATAGACAATATACGTTTTGATCCAGAGGAGCAGTGCCGCAATGATGATCAGCGGTACCTTAGGTGTCTTTCTTATATTCATGTATTCAGCCTCCTTGCTACAAACGGTTCCTTCGTATGTAACACTTTCATTAGTATAATGGTAAAATAAGAGAATTATTAAACAATAAAGACCCGGATTACTCTTTTTTTACAAAACGTCAAACGTGGGTTCACATTGAGGGAGTATAATTGTTAAAGTCTTATTCTCTTACCCATACTATTAGACGATTGAAACCATTAAAAGTTTCAAAAAAACATGTTGAATAAAAAAAACGGTTCAATGGTCCTTGGGTTTTTTGTACTACCCTGAAGAGGGTACCTATAAAAAAGAGAACCTTCCTTTCCGGAAAGCTCTCCATTGAGCATTACTTTAGAAATCCTCAAGATCAAATCTTGTTTTTGACTAACCATGCTGCACCGATTACTCCGGCATCATTTCCAAGAGTGGCAATACTTAAGTTCGTTGAGGTCCTGACTGTAGGAAATGAAAATTGTTCAAAGTGTTTCTTGACCGGCTTTAATAAGATGTCCCCCGCTTTCGAGACCCCGCCACCGATCACAATCTTTTCAGGGTTTAACCCATTTCCAAGATTCGCAAGGGATAACCCTAGGTAGAATGCTAATTGATCGACGACAGCAAGGGCAAGTTCATCGTTCTCTCTTGCTGCATCAAAGATGTCCTTTGCATTGATTGAGCCATGGGAGTCTCTTAGCTCCCGCAGTGAGGATTCATCCGCACCAGCATTGAGTTTTTCATTGGCTAAGCGAACGACACCGGTGGCAGAAGCAACGGTTTCAAGACATCCCGTCTTTCCGCAATTACACTGAAAGCCACCTTCCGGAACCACTGTAATATGGCCAATTTCACCACCTGCCCCCTTCACGCCGTGGACGATATCGCCGTTTGTGATCACACCGCCTCCCACACCTGTTCCTAGTGTGACACATACAAGATCCTTGGCACCATCTCCTGCACCTTTCCACATTTCACCCAATGCAGCACAGTTTGCGTCGTTGTCAATAACTGCATGCAACCCTGTTTCAACTTCAAGCAGATCTTTTAGGGGTGTATTATTCTCCCACCCTAAATTGACCGCTTCGTAAATGATCCCTTTAGCCGTATCGACGGGTCCAGGCGCCCCCATTCCGATCCCGACCAGTTTATCTTTACTCTGATCCAGTTCCTCAAGCTTTTTATCAATCGCTTTGTCAATATTCACGATGATATTTTTTCCGTTTTCTGATTTATCAGTGGGGATTTCCCATTTATGTAGAAGCTCTCCGTATTTACTTAAGAACGCAATTTTTGTTGTCGTTCCCCCTAAGTCCACTCCAACCAACCATTTTTCTGTCATTTGTATCACCTGTCCTGTTTTTCTTTTTCAATTTCTATTTCATGTCGCAACAACAATAAAGCAGTCTGAAAATCCCCGATTTCAATCAGCTGGGATTGATAGAGTTCCTTTAGTTCGCCTTCCATTAGTTGCAGGTCGGAAAGACGATGCCCAACATATATAATTGTTCCGTAATTTTTTAATAACTGTTGGATATCATAAATCGTTTTCATGCCATACACCTGCTTTCAAATCTTCATTATAAAGTATAAGTGAAAACCGCTTTCTTCTCAATCAAAAACAGAATCCCGCAAAATGTTCATTGAGAGCAAAAGTTCCGTTTCATAGAAATTGTGATTCTCAAATACTCTTCTAACTAGTGTGTACTAGAGGATGAGGGGCACTAGTAATGCAAAAAGAGATTTCCTTAAAGGAAGATCCAGTAAGAAAATCTCTGTTCTATCGATTTTAACGATCAGGGTCTTTCGGATGCAGAAATCGTGGCCTTCTGTTTTTAAGCGGCATAGGAGAACGCAGAAATACGTCCCTGAATGCCCTGAAATTGAATGGTATGAATGGCCACATATATGGAATATCAAAGGAATTCATTCTCGACAGCATGATGATCCACACGAATACACCTGCTACAAAACCATACACTCCAAATAACGCCGTGCATACCAATAAGAAGATCCTTACAAGACGATTGGCCAGACTCATCTCATAACTCGGTGTAGAGAACGTACCGATTGCCGCTATTGCCAAATAAAGAATGACTTCGTTTATAAAAAGGCCAACCTCTACCGCAACCTGACCAATCATCAATGCGGCCACGAGCCCAAGGGCAGTTGCGAGAGACGATGGGGTATGAATGGCAGCCATTCTTAATATATCTATTCCGATTTCAATGATTAGAAATTGAAGGAATAAGGGGACTTCCCCAACATCATTAGGACCCACATAGGCAAAAGCTTCGGGCAGAAGTTCCGGATGAATGGCAAACAAATAATAAAGAGGCAGCAAAAAGATTGATGACCATACAGCAATGAACCTTACAAACCGGAGATAAGCTCCTACAGAAGGCTTATTCCTGTACTCCTCGGCATGCTGCAGATGATGCCAAAAAGTCGTAGGGGTGATCATGACACTCGGGGAACCATCTACCATAATAAGGACATGCCCCTCGTAGAGATGTGCTGCCGCTGTATCAGGCCGTTCTGTGTACCTCACCATAGGATAGGGATTCCAATGACGCCCGGCAATGAACTCCTCGAGCGTTTTCTCACCCATCGCAAGTCCGTCTGTATCAATCTTGGAAAGCGCATCCTTGATTTTATGCACCAAGTTCGGATCGGCGATATCTTCTATATAACTGACTACGATATCGGTCTTGGATCTTCTCCCTATTTGCATATATTCCATGCGAAGAGAGGGATCGCGAACCCTCCTTCTCGTCAATGCAGTATTAAAGACAATCGTCTCCACGTATCCGTCCCTTGAACCCCTGACAACCCGTTCGATATCCGGCTCCTGAGGTCCCCTGACAGGATAGGTTCTTGCATCAATCATGATGACCTTGTCAATTCCGTCCACTACAAGGGCTGTCGGACCTGCTAGTACTAAATCAATTACCTGATTCAAGTCATCTACTTGTTCAATCTCTATATAAGGAATGTACGTCTTTAATAGCTTCTCTAACGTATCTTCTTCCAATTGTTCAGGACTGAGCCCCGATAAAAGCTTCATTAGATAATGCATGATATCGTCTTTTACAAAGCCATCCACTAAAAACATGGCCATCTTGCGCTCAGCATACTCCAGATCCAATTGAATGACATCAAAGCTCTTATCCACTGCTAAGGTGTCCCTTAAATAATTGGTGTTTTCTTCAATCTGAGTAGAGACAGGCTTTTTCTTTTCATTTGACATTAGCCTTCACCCCCCCAATACCTTTACATGTATTTCCATCTTTACCATCCTAGACAAGGTAGTCGGAAATCATACCTCCTATCATATTCACATACGCATCTTCATACTATGTACTAAATGGACAAACCACTGGAGTGAACAAAATGAACCATAGATTGAAAGAAGCAATGCCCTTTTTAATCATCATGTGTCTAGTCGCTCTCGGAATTCAATACGTCTACAAACCACAGACAGAAGAAAGTATTATTTTTTTTCCGATCAATGAAAATGTATCGTACGAATCGGCGGCTACAATCCTCATGCTTGAACCGAAGAAGAAGAATGATCATTACGAGGTGGACTGGAAGGTATCTTCAAAGCTTGATACACCAGCTTATTTACGCCAGGATGTCGGCTTTTTATATATGAACGGAAGATTGAAAGGACTCATGAACGAATGGGAACAAGATACAGATCAAATTGTGGAGCAAACAACCATAAAGGGGAAAGAAAGCAGTCTTCTCCAAGCCGTATCTTTCCATTATTCAGAAATACATGAATCCGACACAGATTTCACCAGTGCTCAGAAAATGTCGGAAGATACCTTGTACGTCATCGATTCGAATTTCAGCCCGTTAAATGCCTTCAGACAACCAGCGACCGATGCAGAAACAGAATGGAAAAACATACTGGACAAAGTGACGTCCCAACAACTCGACTACTTATGGGAAAAAGCGATTTCCTCCCTGGAGATCCAAATCAAAGACTATACTTCCATTCCATTAACCGAACTCTCAATGTACGATGGCCGTCCGTTGGAAGGTTTCACAGAGCAGGAATGGGAGCGCCTTATCGGAAATCTTTGGGAGGGCCTATATAAAAACTATTATCTGGGGATAAAAAAAGAGGACGGCTCTGTCGTGGAATCCTTAGACAGTGCCATCCCTCTGCTATTAGTAAGTAAAGATAAGAAAGAAGTGATTGTCCTTCTCATTGATCAAAACGGTGAAGCGTCCTTGCTCAGGCAGCTTCTATCTCCTTAGCGGTTCAGGTCATTATAAAGCTTCTCATAATTTTTATCCTGCCTATTCAGATCATAGGCTTTCTTTGCATGGAGAAGGGCTTCTTCCCTATTTCCTGAGTCAATCAAAATCAATGCCAGATTGTAATGAGCTTCGTGAAAGCTTTCATCCTCTTCTATGGCAGCGATCAGATGCTTTTTCGCTGCTGGCAATTTATTCTGTTTAATTTCAGCATACGAAAGATAGAAAAAAGTTTGGGCATCAGGGGATCCTTCTTCAACCACCGGAGTAAGAAGCTTCTCGGCTTCCTCCCACTCCTGATTTGAAATCTTTTCCTGGGCGACCCCATTTACTGTATCGGTGTCCCAGTTTGTCGAATCCGTTCCAGGTCCTTGCCATACTAATATACCTGTAATCAAAATGCTTCCTATTAGGAATAGTATCTGCCTTACGGGACGGTTATAGTGTGGAAGGCTGACGATCCCCGCAACAAGGAAGCCCCCTATCAATCCTCCGATATGACCTGCATTATCAATCCCTGGAAGCGAGAATCCCAAGGCAAGATTCAAAAGGATTACCCCAATGATATTGGTTCCCATCGTACGGAAGAAAATGTTTGGGTGCAATACACCGAAGTATAGTAGAGCGCCAAAACAACCAAAGATTGCTCCACTGGCACCGGC
Source organism: Bacillus sp. NTK074B (assembly GCF_017303375.1). GTDB lineage: Bacteria > Bacillota > Bacilli > Bacillales > Bacillaceae_B > Rossellomorea. Next base: position 400,905 of record NZ_JAFKOH010000001.1, read on the forward strand.
TGAGAGATTGGATGTAAACAGGAAGCTGGCAAGCGTTCCTGTGATGCCCGACAAAATATAGATGACAACGAACCGGATACGGCCGAACATTTTTTCCACTGCCAATCCCAAGTAATAAAGCGCCAATGTGTTCATTAAGAGATGCAATAATCCTATATGCAGGAAGATAGGGGTTACGAGGCGCCACCATTCTCCTTCGATCATAAGGGGGTTATACTTTGCACCGAATTCTATGAGCGTTTCCGGATCTTTGCTTCCTCCATTCAATTCAAGGATAAAGAACATGAACACTTGAACGGCAATGAAGAAATAAGTAAAGAACGGCTTGCCCCTCTCGAATAGCTGTCTATCCTTTTGAACCTGCTGTTTAGATGACGTCATGGTCATGTTCTTGATCCAATCGACGTTCGCTTCCAGTATTTCAGGGGGGAGTTCCCATTCTCCTTCATTAAATAAAAGATCACCTTTCAGCACTTCAATACTTTCTTCACCATGAAGAAGCATAGGCTGAACGTTCGTTTTTCGATGCTCCACAGGATCCCTAAGTAAAGCAGGATCACCATCGACGGGAGGATACGTTGATATATATAGGTTCTTAATTGTCAGTTGCCTTTTCCCCAGGGATTTTCTTATCTTCTCTCCATTAATGGAAGTCATTTCTAAATCCCGCTTGACCCAGTTACCCCAATCCAGGTCCCTTCTGACGATCCGGATGATATTTGCCTCTTTAACCCTTGCATTTTCCAACCATATTTCATCCTGATTCTCAGAAAGTTTGAGTATCCGATACTCTTTATATTCCACCAGATGGTGGGCCACCTTCCAAAATAAATAATGATAACGTAAATCCACTACATCCACTACTTTCTTTTAAATTCATTTACCATTCCCGGAGTCTTGCTCTTCCGAATTGAAAGATTATGTATATACTCCTACTATACCGAACCTGTTTTTAAGGTGTAAACAAAAAAGACTGCAGGGTGAGGACATTCCCTCCCTGCAGTCTTCTTTATGCTTCAAGACCGAAATGCACCTTGAATAAATTTCGAGCGGATACCCGGCACCCCCATTGCTGCTTTCACGGCAAATTTACGAATGATGAAATTCCCTAATAACAGGTTTAACAATCGATAGCGATTTGGAACAAGAAAGAGAACCAGACCGCCCAGTACTAACCATTTTGTCCATCCGTTCATCATGATCCCTCCTACTAGTAGTTTGGATCATAACCGATCAGCTTATCCAACAAATTAATTTACATTTGCCGTTTTATTCTATCTCCAATAAAAAAGAAGAAGGATCACACCTGCCATAAGGCTTGAAAGGGCATTGACCAGCTCATTATTCATCCAGAAGCCCTTCGTTCTCTCGGTCTGCTTACCGCAGTGCAAGGTGGATTCTGTATGAACTCCGCACACTCGACATCTGTAATCCAGTTGAACGAAAGCACCAAGCAGTGTATCCATAATGTTGCCTAGAAACCCAGAAACCGTGATCAGGATAAAGCTTTCGTCATCCATACGATCAAACATTAGGAGTGCCGCCAGAGTAATAACGGCTGACCCCAAGGCAGCTGCTGCAGTACCAATTAGAGAAATGGCTCCCGATGTGCCTTTGGGAACTCTCTTAAATGACCTTACTGAAAATGGCGGTTTATGACTGAGGGGACCTATTTCGGAAGCCCACGTATCTGAATTGGCCCCTGCAATGGAAGCAGCAAAAGCAAATGTAAAGACCCCATCCCCCGTCAGGCTGAACATCAAGGCAAACAGTGCAGCAGGTCCGCCGTTTGCCAACACCTGCTGCCAATCTCTTATGGACGTCTTAGCGAGCCGGTCCTCTATCCCAACCTTGGCTTTCTTAAATAGATGGGACCATATGCTTGAGGACAAGAAGAAGACGCCCAAAACAATTAACCCCCTGAAACCATAAGCGTTCCCAATGAAAAGGCCAATCACCACTGCCATCACAGCCCCAGATGAACTTAAATTTTTTGTCTTCCATCCACCTATGGAAATGGCGAGAATAAAGAGTAAAAGAAAAAAAGATTCAACCGTCACAACGTATCCGTCTCTTCTCCGTGAGAATGGTAGAAACCTGCATATCGAAGGGTTCAACCGGCAGTGTATCAACTATTTGCTCTTCAAATGCGAGAGACATTGTTGTTCCTGAATAGGTGGAAAGCAATCGATCATAATAACCTCCGCCAAAACCAAGCCGGTAACCCGTGATTGTATAACTTAAGCCCGGGACGATCATTAATTCAATCGATTCGTTTTGAACCGTTGTGGCCTTTTCAGGGACCGGTTCGTATAAATTAAAGTAGGACTGTTCCAATTGATGAAAATGATGCAAATGATAAAAGATCAACTGCCGATTCTCTGGGAGACACTTCGGTACCACGACTGTTTTCCCCTCCTCCCAGCCTCTTTTGATGATATTCCAAGTATTCACTTCGGGAGTTTTTGATATGGTGAGCGCAACCGTTTGGCTATTCTTCCATTGAGGAGATAGGAAGAGGCGCTGTTCGATTTGAAAACATTTTTGTTGGAATGTGATGTGATCAATGGATTTCAATGTTTGCAGCTGAGATTTCCGCCGCTCCTTTTTAGACATACGATCCCTCCATACCTTGTAATCATACTTTATTTTAATCTATTTCCTATGTAATTGCGATGTGCCCGTGGTTTTCACGCAGGCATTCATCGAATAAAGCATAAAAAAAAGCAGCGGATAAAATCCGGCTGCTTATTTCGTTTCGCGGTGAAGAGTCACACGCTTTAATTTCGGGCAATATTTTTTTAGCTCTAAACGATCTGGGTTATTACGCTTGTTCTTAGTTGTAATATAGTTACGCTCACCAGTTTCTGTGCAAGCCAAAGTAATGTTTACACGCATTATAATTTCCCTCCAAACATATACATCATCTACTATTCATACGACTTTTCTATAATATCACTTTTCTCTTGGAAATGCTAGTCCGTTTTTTATTCTGTCACTTAAATTTGAAACCTCTTCTTCCATACCTCCAACAATAGCATATACTTTCCCACGTTTCACTTCGAAGGGTTTGAAAGAGAAGTCAAGCATGTACACCATCATATTACGGCCATTGGTGATGGGATAGTAATATAAGCTCCCCTTGCTCAAGGATTTCTTCCATAACTTAAGTCCTTTCAGATTAAGCGGATAAATGGTTTTTTTTACAGAGTGGGCACAAGAAACAATATTGGTGATCGCAACATGTTTGCCACTATAATTCCAGAATGTGTCCTTTGTCAGGGACAGGACCCCCACTCCATCTTCTGTGCAAGCCAGCCACTCAATCAGAAAGAATACCTTTAATTGACGGTGTTCTTTTGAAGTATTCTCCATTTCGAATAAGCAGGACTCCCCCCACCCCTCAACTTCTTCCCTCACACTTGCTTTAATGTCATTAAGGACGGGGGCATGCCCGGATATGGGGACATACTCATTTTTCTTACTCCAGGTTATCCCTTGAATATGGAAGGTACGTCTAGGATTCTCCTTCATTAGCCTCTACACCTTTTGCCAGATTTTTATTTTCTTTCCATAATACCTCGCAAGCTCCCTTGCATGATTCCGTCTATCTGCCTTGGAGTATATGATGAACCCTCTTTTTGGATCACTGATGATCTTCGTCCTTCCCCCATCCCTATGTTCGAACACGATTTCTTTCTGGTTGGAGGAAGTAGGAACCGTCTCAAGCAGTTTTGCTAACACCAACGGTTTTTTCCCATTTGGGCACGCCACTTGAAGCCGGGTGATGAAAGGCTCCATAAAGTCCCTTGAATGGTGATATCCTCTTTTCAGAGAAGGGGGAGAGAAATACCCCCGCATCAGATCGTCCCTTGCACCCTTATATTCTTCCGGATTGCCGATATCTCTCCAATATGCACTGGTCTTGAACACGTATACTTCTTCATTGTTCTGAAGCATCAGTGGAATGAAATCTTGTCCAAAGTCCCTGGCACCGGTATGGGCATATCGATCAAGTAGCATTGGGTCCATCATATATACACCAGTATTGACCTCGTTCCCAACCCACTCTTCAGGTTTTTCGATGAAATGGACTAATTTGCGTGTTTCGTCTGCATGACATATTCCGTATTCTTTCGGATTTGCCACTTCCTTAGATACTACAGTCATGACCGCTCTTTTCTCATAATGGAATTCTATGACCTTATCGATGGGAATATTGGTAAAGGCATCTCCGCTTAAGACAAGGAACGGTTCACGCAACCTGTGTCTGGCGAGGAACAGGCCACCGGAAGTACCCAGAGGAGACCTTTCTTCCAGGTAAGTGATATTCACATTGAACCGGTCTCCATTTCCAAAGTATTCTTTTATGGTTTCACTTTTATAACATGTTGTAATCAGAATATCTTTTATTCCACAGGACCTAAGAAGATCTATGCTATATTCAAGAATCGGCTTATTCAGGATCGGTACCATGGGCTTTGCAATGGACATCGTGTAGGGCCTTAATCGCTTCCCTTCTCCACCTGCCAATATGACCGCCTTCATCTTTTTATGCCTTCCACTTTCGATTGAAGCAGGACATCTTCATATACATGGATGGTCTGGTCTGCGATCCGATCCCAACTAAACATGGATTTTGCCATTTTAAATCCCAGTTCCCCCAATCGTTCAGACCTTTTGGTATCTTCAATCAAAGAAACCAATTGTGTGTAGAGACTCTGTTCATCATTCGGTTCAAATAATAAACCGGTCTGTCCATGCTTTACGATTGACTTTAATCCACCTGTGTTGGAGGCCACAACTCCTTTACGAAACGCCATTGCCTCCAAAGCAACGATCCCAAAAGGTTCATACAAACTCGGGAAAATGACAGCCAGACAGTTTTTCAAATAGTCGTTCCGTTCGCGATCGGAGATGTACCCCACAAATGATACGGTATCAGAAAGGTCATCCTGGATGACCGTCTGACGGTAATGCTCAAGCATCGGACCCTTCCCGGCTATGACGAATAAGATCCCATGGCCTTCTTTCTTGAGCCTTAAAGCTACTCTGATGATGGTATCGAAGCCCTTCTCATGAACCATTCTTCCGATCGAGAAGAAATAGGTTATCGGAGGCTGCTGAGAATTAAACTGAGAAAACTGATCCAATTTCTCCAGCTCCACACCATTTGGTATCACAGCAATTGGTGCTTCAATTGTAAATAAGCTCTTGATTTCTTCTTTCATATGCTCACTGCATACGATTAAATGATCAGATGCAGAAATGAGTAGCTGCTCTTCCCTGTGAATCTTGTGTTGTAAATCGGTATATATCCCTTGGTTTCTACCATGCTCAGTGGCATGGATGGTGGTGATAAGCGGTAGGGAATAGTATTCTTTCAACTTCATTGCCGATGTTGACACAATCCAGTCGTGTGCATGAATATGTGTGATCCTTTCGTCTTTCACTAAGTCATGGGCGTAATGAATGAATGCCTGATTCAAATCGAATACCCATTTAAAGAAATCCTCTTCATAGGGATGCAGTGGATGCACACGATGAATCGTGACTCCTTCGCTTTTCTCGAGGGAGAGTGTATCATTTGCTTTGGTTGTAAGGACATGCACATGCTTTCCCTTTTTCACAAGGTTATTGGCTAAATCATACACATGCCTCGATAATCCTCCAACGATATTAGGAGGGTACTCCCATGAAAGAATTAAGACAGAATCATGCTTCTCTACCACCCCGACGCGCGTTTCTGTAAAAAGCTTCGTCAATATTTCGTCAGATGGAAAGGGGACCAATCCTTTACGATGAAGAAGTAGATATTCATCCTTTGGTCCGACCTTGACTTGTTCAAGCAAGGTGTCAAAATGAATGGTTAATACTCCATTCTCATCATTGAACCCTTCAAGACATGCGACCCACTCTCTTATAAGCTGATGAGTCCACTCTGACTCATCCACCATGGTCACCATGTTTTCCAACTGCTCTTCCATGCGATGAATCTTTCGAATATTCCTGATGGATGCATCAGGCATGACCGGGGTTTGTTTTTCCATTCCAAGATATCCGAATCCTACTCTTGAAAGAGAGGTAGGCTTTTTCATCTGTGCATTCAGTTCATGATGCAAGTTTCCATCATCAAGCTTCATTAATTCATCATAGTCCGAAAGCTCTTCTATCTCTACCACTGAAAGCGGTTGATCGCTTTCTCTCCCATCCTTTATTCTACTTTCTGAGATAGGAAGAAGCTTCAAGCCTCTTGGTGTCCTGATGACCCCACTGTCCTGTTCTTTCTCACTATGTTCGTAAGAGCAGGAAGATATAAAGCTATATTGTATTCCCTGCTGAATAAGATAGAGGTCTATCCCGGGAACATAAGCCGCTCGAGGTAACCAAAATGCTTCGGGTATCTCCTGGAAATATTGCTTGTATAATAACGTACTCATCCTCACCTGGGATTCAATCGCTCTCGGAGTCCGGAAATGGGTTAATGGAAAAGGACTAACCGTCGTAGGAATAATCCTCACTTTACCTTGGACTTCAAGATTCTTATAGGCTTGTACGAGATTCATTTCATAGGTAGACCATTGTGAATAGATGCGCTGCCACTTATGTTTATCCTCGGTGTTTGATTGAAGTAGATTTGCTTGGATGATGACAGTGGCACGCTCTTTGAACTCCTCGCTCATAAAAAGGGGAAGAAGGAGAGGATTTAATACCACAGGAATGGAACGCCCCTCATTCCTTTCAAGGAATTCGATCAATACACTATTCTCCATAAGAAATGAAAGGAGTATTCCCTCCTTTTCAAAAAAGTGAGAGAATTTCAGTTCATTGAAATGAGGCTTAACAATGATTTTTGATAAAGACTTCATGCCTTTTCCCTCCCATTTGTTACATAATAGGAATACGTGCTTACATGTTCGACCCACTTTGGTTCATTAATCAATCCCTGTTCATATTCCATAAGTTCTTTCATACTATGGGCCTCCTGGTGATGAGATGTCCTGGGTGTATGGAGAACATTGGAACGAGTGAAAGCAACGAAGTCACCTGAAGAGAGCCGTAACCCGATTTCCATACAGTAACTTCTATTTCCTTTCAAACCGTTTACGAACCAATCACTTTCTGTAAATGGTACATAGGAGTCTGAATGGTAATGTTGATTATGCCCATTAAAGGAAATGGAGGTAATATCATATAATCGAAGAACAAATGGCTGAGGGTCGGATGTCATCTTAAAATGCTCTTTTACCAGCCGGATCCACTCTTGTGATATGTTCCAATGACAATAGATTCTTGAAGAAGTTGAAAACATGATCATTAACTCCGTAGCCCGGGGATTCTTTGCCCTGTGCTTTGGCATCCTTCTGCCAAAGGAAGCTCTTCCGACACGTTTTTTAGGTATTTCCTGCTCCGTCGTCACTATATCCATTTCAGGTTCCTGTTTGTTCTCCAATGCTTTCTGATACTTCACCCATTGATACTGAACCTTCCCGACCGACGTATTCAGTTCTTTAGCGATCTTTCTGAAAGACACTCCTTGTTCCTTTAACTTAATGATTTCTGTAATCAAAACAATTCCTCCTAAAGAGTAAACATATATTATATTATTTCAATCTAAATATTTTGACAATTATTCTTAAATTTATCGTAACACCGTATTGAAAAACCTACAATAAACGCATTTTGTCGTATCTTGTTACACGCAGTGATAATAGGATTTAAGCTGCATTTTTTTTGTGAATTATTATGCTGAAATGATATTTAAGCGATTACATTTTAATAGTGACATCATTCTTTCATTGTTTTCGACAAAATATCCGCAAATCCCACAAATTCGACCTGCAGTCATATAGAGTTAAAACCCTATATGTGCTATAACTAAAGAAGATAAAGAATAGAATATGGGGTGATATAATGACTTTACTTTTCATTGGATTAGTAAGCTTCTCTATCCTGTTACTAGTCATTTCGTTTTTTCAACGGGACCGGTACCGCGATATTGAAAAAGACATGGGAGAGTTATCGATGAATGTACTGCAGGAACAATATAAACTAAAGAAACGGATAAGCGTTTTGGAAGAAGAACTGATGATGGATGGAGAGAGACCATTTCAGAAGAATCCCGTTAACGAAATCATTAAAAATCAAGTTATTTCACTTTATAAGCAGGGTGTAAATGTGGATCAGATCACAAAGCAATCTGCATTGTCCAAACAAGAAGTCCTGTCAGTCATTAAAAATTCTTAAGGCGGATAAAATGAAGAGCGGCCAACTCCTTTTACTTCGGAGTCAGCCGTTTTTTCACATCTTAAATGTCTTAACCAAATCAGAAAGCTGATCTGCTTTTTCAATTAGATCATCCGACTGCCCATACAACGTTTCAATCAGACTATTTTGTTCCTGGACAGAAGAATTGATGGTAACCGTTCCATTGTTAAACTCTTTGCCGACAGCAGCAACGCTTTGAAATGCTCCTTGAATATGGTTCATGTATTCTTTTAGTAACTCAAGGCTACCAGAGATATCCGTAATATTCCGATCCATTCCTGAGACTTGTTCCTTCATCTCCTTGAAATGATCTCCTGTCTTTTGAATGTATTCCTTCCCGATACCCAGCTCTTGATACCCGTCTTTTAAAGAACTGGAAACTTCATTGGATATATGTTGAACATTCAGAACGCTATGGTTTATTTCAACCAATGAGGAATCTACGTCTTGTGCCAACTTTCGAACTTCATTTGCAACAACAGAAAATCCTTTACCTGCTTCTCCCGCTCTTGCCGCTTCAATGGAAGCATTTAGTGAAAGTAAGTTGGTCTGATCGGCAATTTTCTTGATGCTCTTTGTCAGATTGCTGATATCAGTTGCGCTTCCCTCTAATCTATCCAAAAGGTCATACGTTTTCTTTATTTTCTTATACACCATTTCAATTTGTTCGGTCGTAGAATTCATAGAAGCGAATCCTTTTACAGTGATCCCTTGCATGTACGTTGAGAGAGATGACAGGGAGTGCCCATTCATCTCTACTTGAGTGACCTGATCATTGAAAGTTTGATACTGATTATTCAATTGACGGGCAGCCGCCACTTGATCATCGGAACTGATCGATAACCGATACATGGAATCAGATACCTGGTGACTGGAGGCATTGATGGAATCTGCAAGAGATTTTATGTTCTGACTATTGCTTTGAACCGTAGAAGAACCGTCTTTGATCGCAAACACCAACTCCCTTAAACGCTCTACCATATGGCTGATAGAGTAGTTTAACTGGCCTATCTCATCCTTGCTCCTGGTAGGAGGAATCGATTGGGTTAAATCCCCCTGTGCAACAGATTTGGTAACGGTCAGGATTTTTCCTATGCTCCTATTTATCTTGTTTGAAACAAGCGTGACGATGAATCCACTTGCAATCAAGGAAAGAAGGACAAAACCAATCAACCAGAAAAAAATAAGTGCATATTATTTTCAGTTGTTTTCATAACAGAATTTTGTTGCTCGAGGGTGCGCTCTCTTATTTTTAATAAGATTTGATTATTTTCGTCCCTAAGAACACTTATTTGTTTCCGGGCATTTGTATAAATATCTTCATCTAAGCGAACGACAGCTGGAGCAATTTCCTTGATGAACAGTTCATCGATCGTGTTATTATTTTGAGAAAAAGTCCGGATAAATTCTTGATCTTCCTTGTTCAGATCTTTCAGGATGTCATTTGTCTTCTCGTTGAGCTCTACCCTTAATTTGCGATATTCTTTCACATCTTCTTCATTTAAAAACGTTATGTAATCGGCAATCCGAATATCCTTGGCATTAATAAGCCTGCTTAACTCCGTGATTTCTACAGAGTGCTCTCCGGTATCTTTCATAAAACGCATATCCTGCATGACATGATTCAGACTGAAGAGAGCTAAGCCCACGCATGAAATAAACAGCACGGCATTCAATAGAAACGTGTAGGCAAGTTTATTTTTTATGGAATGATGATATGAAAGCCGGGATGAAATTCGATTTTCTTTGATTCTCGATACATATTTCCTAAAAGGAATAGATAGTTTCAAAATTGAATCCTCCTGTATGTAAAACTTTGTGTCTATTAAGAATATGTACCAAAATACCCATTTTTTCTATAGTTTCACCATTATCTTAATATAATCTTTACAAAGGGGGGCTAATGACTATTAATTTAAAAAAGCGTCCCTTCATTTTAAGAAGAGACGCAAAAACTTAGTTATTCAAATCAAAACGTTCACCAGTCACTAAGAAAATAACATTTTCACAAATATTCGTAACATGATCTGCTACACGTTCAATATATCTGCACGTAAAGGCCAGTTGTGTAATCTGACTGATTTCATTAGGATAGTTCGGGATATACGTCATAAGTTCTTTGACTAATTGACCGTATAACTCATCAACCTCATCATCCCGATCCGCTACTTTCTTCGCCATGGAAGCATCCTCTGTGTAGAAAGCAGTCAACGCTTCTTCAAGCATTTCTTCAGCAATTGAAAGCATTCTAGGAATTTCTTCGATTGGTTTTATTAATTTCTGATTCCCAATATGCAGGGTAGACTTAGCGATGTTCGTCGCCATATCCCCGATCCGTTCAATTTCAGAACAGATTCTTAATGCCGAAATAATTTTCCGCAGGTCTGTTGCAACAGGTGATTCCTTTGCAATTAAGATAATGGCAAGGTTGTTAATTTCATTATCATATTGATTGATTACATGATCCTTTTTGATGATTTCCTCTGCCAGTTCAATGTCTTGTGTCTTTAAGGCTACCACAGACTCTTTTAAAGACGTTTTAGCAAGATCAGCCATATCAAAAAGCTTGTCTTTTAACTCTTTTAAATTGTTATCAAAATTTCTTCTAATCGCCATACTCATTCCCCTTTGCTAAGTAATGATGAAGAACCGTTTTTTAATCTGTGGGTATTATCCAAATCGACCCGACACATAATCTTCTGTTCTCTTGTCAGTAGGATTAGAAAATATTTTATCCGTTTCGTCTAATTCAATCAAGTCCCCTAACAAGAAGAAAGCCGTTTTATCAGATACCCTTGCTGCCTGCTGCATATTATGAGTGACAATGACAATCGTATATTGTTTCTTAAGATCACTGATCAACTCTTCGATTTTAACAGTAGAGATGGGATCGAGAGCAGACGTCGGTTCGTCCATCAGAAGGATTTCAGGTTTAGTCGCAAGTGCCCTGGCAATACACAGACGCTGTTGTTGTCCACCTGAGAGGCCCATGGCAGGGGCATCCAATCGATCTTTTACTTCATCCCATAATGCAACACTCTTTAAAGTGGATTCCACGATTTCATCAAGTTCTTTCTTCTTTTTGACCCCATGCACTTTCGGTCCGAATGTAATATTGTTATAAATGCTTTGAGGAAAAGGATTCCCCTTTTGGAATACCATCCCGACTTTTTTTCTTAATTCGACTAAATCAACTTTGTCTGAAAGGATGTTCGTCCCATCATAATTGATTTCACCGGACATTTTAATCCCAGGAACCGATCGATTCATCAAGTTTAATGTCTTGACGAATGTCGATTTCCCACATCCTGATGGACCAATGATCGCTGTTACCTCTTTATCATATATAGGAAATGTAATATTTTTTAACGCATAGTTATTGCCATACCATAGATTTAGGTCATTAACGTTAAATGCCGTTTTTTGTGCTGTTGCTATTGACACACGAAACCCCTCCAACTAAATGATCAACTGAAACGCCCTGAAATGTAGTCTTCTGTTCTCTTTTCTGATGGATTGGTGAAAATCTTTTCGGTTTGGTCGAATTCCACTAAGTCTCCATTATAGAAGAATGCCGTTTTGTCAGAGACACGTGATGCCTGCCCCATATTGTGGGTGACGATGATAATCGTGTACTCTTTTTTTAAATCGGTGATTAATTCTTCAATTTTTGCATTTGAGATTGGATCAAGAGCCGAGCAAGGCTCATCCAATAACATGACAGTCGGTTTCATCGCAATCGTTCTTGCGATACATAAACGCTGCTGCTGTCCGCCTGATAGTGACAGTGCTGAAGTATGAAGGCGGTCTTTTACTTCATCCCAAAGTGCCGCTTTTGTCAAACTCTCTTCTACCAGTTCATTCAACACACTTTTCTTTTTGACTCCTGAAAATTTCAATGCATGAACAATGTTTTCGTATATAGATTTGCTAAATGGATTTGGCTTCTGGAAAACCATTCCGATTTCTTTTCGAAGGGCTACAACGTCAATGTTCTTACCAAGAAGATTGACATCTTCATACATGATCTTCCCTTCTGCACGAGCGATCGGCACTAAATCATTCATGCGGTTAACCGTTCTTAAGAAGGTTGATTTCCCACAACCTGAAGGACCGATCAGAGCGGTTACAGCATTTTTTTCAATTTCCATATTAATATTTTTCACTGCGTGATTATCACCATAATAGAAGTTTAAATTCTGAACATCGATGATGGTCTCTTTTTTAAATCTATTCGCTACTCTTGAAGAGCGTTCCTGTTTCATTTCTAATTGAACCGACATGTACTATCACACCTTCTATTATTTAGTCGCTGTCATTTTATTATGAATGTAGCTTCCAATGAACCGTGCACCCAGATTAAAGATCAAGACAGAAAGAATCAAGACGGCTGATGCACCTGCAGCTTTTTCGTCTACATCAGGGATTAAACCTTGTGTATTGACAGACCAGATGTGAACCGCCAGGGTTTCAGCAGGTCTAAAAAGGTTCAATGGTGATGTAGGAGAGAATGGGTTCCAATCCATATAGTTCAATCTTGGAGTGGAAAGTCCCGCTGTGAATAATAATGCAGCTGCCTCCCCGAACACGCGTCCTGACGCAAGGATCGCCCCTGTCAGAATTGAGGGGAATGCGCCTGGAATAAGAACCGTTTTCACCGTATGCCAATTCGTGATCCCAAGAGCAAGACTCGCCTCTTTCAATTCCCGTGGGACTCCTCTGATGGCATCTTCACTTACACGCACCAATACCGGAAGGTTAAAGACTGTAAGAGCCAACGCTCCTCCTATAATGGTATATCCCCAGCCTGTTGTATTAACAAACACTAATAATCCAAACATTCCAATGACGATTGATGGTAGTGAGGCCAATACTTCAATACATGAACGGATCGTATTCGTTATTTTACCCGGTTTAGCGTATTCAGCCATATAGATTCCTCCGCCAACACCAAGCGGAACCGTTATGATCATCGTGATGACCAGAATATAGAATGAGTTGAATAATTGATCTCGTATTCCTCCACCGGCACGAACGGCACTTGATGGGGTTGTCAGGAAGTCCCATGTCACATATGGAAGTCCTTTAATTAATATATAAGAAAATAGAGCAACTAATAGCGCAATGATAATTGTCGCTATCCCAATGAAAAAACCTGTGGCGATCTTGTCTGCTCTTTTACTATTCATTAGACTTTCCTCCTAGATGATAAGTAGCGGATTAATAAGATAAATACGAAAGACATAATCAACAGAATAAGACCCATGGACCATAGCGTGTTATTCTCAACACTTCCATAAGTGGTATGTCCCATATTTAACGTTATGATCGTTGTCAATGTTGCCGACGCATCTACTATACTTTGAGGAAGATCTCTCGTGTTTCCTATAACCATTTGAACAGCCAGTGCTTCACCAAAGGCTCTCGCCATACCTAATACTACAGCTGTCAATAAAGTTGGCAATGCTGCCGGGATTAAAACTTTTCTAATGGTTTGCCATCTTGTTGCCCCTAATGCATATGATCCATCGCGCAGGCTTTTTGGCAAAGAGCTCATGGCATCAGTGGCAATGGTTGTGATGGTAGGCAAGATCATCACAGATAATACAATCATTCCGGCCAGTAATGAAAATCCGATACCGGATGTATGGTTGCGAATGAATGGAACTAAAACTGTAAGCCCTATAAATCCATAAACAACGGAAGGAATCCCTACAAGAAGCTCTACAATCGGCTGCATGATTTTCCTTCCCCAAGATGGAGCGATGTCTGTCATAAAGATCGCCGCTCCAATGCCGAGCGGTGCTGCAATGAAAGCAGAAAGAATCGTTACAGCAAATGATCCAAATATGAAAGGCAAAGCGCCATACATCGGGTTCTCCCCTGTAGGACTCCAATCTGGACTGGTTAAGAACTCAATTGGACTTACACCATTTTTAATAAATGATTGCAACCCTTTTGAAGTTAAGAAAATGGTAATTGATATTGTTGCCGCAATCATGATGACTGCACTTAGTGTCACCAGGAATTTTCCCTTAAATTCACCGCTCATCCAAGATCTATTGCTTTTAATCAGCCTCTTTGAGGCAGGTAGCTTGTTTTCCATAACCGTAAACACCCCTAAATACGAGATAATAGGGTAAATGCCCTCAAGCATCTACCCTATCAATTTATTTAATTGCATCTTGAATTACTTCTTTGTTTGTTTCCCTTCAGCGTCACGTTCAACTTCCATTTTTGTAGAAGCGATGTAACCTTGGTCTTTTAATAAACCAGTCTGAACATCTTCACTCATCATGTAATCAAGGAATGTTTTAGCTAAACCATCAGCTTCACCTTTAGTGTAAGAATGTTGATAAGCCCAGATTGGGAATTCGCCTTTTTGTACGTTTTCATCCGTTGGTTCTACACCGTCAACGGCAAGTGGTGTCACACTTTCATCTGTGAAGTAAGAGAAAGCAAGGTAACCGATTGCTCCATCCGTTTCGCTGATGATTTTCTTTACAGTGTTTGAAGAATCTTCTGTGATTCCTTCAGCAGGAGTTTCTCCATCAAGACCGAATTTCACGAATGTTGCACGAGTACCAGAAGAATCAGGACGGTTTACAAGAGTGATCTTTTGATCTTTACCACCAAGCTCTTTCCAGTTCTTGATTTCACCAGTGAATACTTTTTTAAGATCTTCTTTAGAAATGTCTTCGACACCAACATTAGGATTAACTGCAGCTGTCATACCTACAACCGCTACTTTATGGTCAACCAACTCATCCGCCGGGATACCTTCTTTTTCTTCAGCGAATACGTCTGAGTTACCGATTTGAACTGATCCTTCAGAAACTTGGGATAATCCTGTACCAGATCCACCAGCATTAACTTGGATGTCTGCATCTGGATTTTCTGCCATGAATTCTTCAGCTGCTGCCGCAACAAGTGGTTGCATTGCAGAAGAACCTGAAACTACGATTGAACCTGAAGCTGTTTGTTCTGTTTTACCTTCATCATTGTTGTCTCCAGCATTTTCATCTTTGCTGCTTCCATTCCCACATGCAGCTGCAAATGCTACTAACGTTGCAATGATTAAAAGCAGACCGTATTTCTTGAAGTTCTTCATTCTTTAATTCCCCCTAAAATATTGGTTGTTTTGTCCTACGAGTTATAGATTAATAGATGAGTGTTAATTGTGTTTTAATCGATTGTAAAGGTTTTGTAAATTCGACATTTTTCTTCATGATTCCGCGGTTCATAAATGCTTAAAACCCTTATAGGACTAGTATTGTTTTATACTTATTGGATTATGTATCATTATAAAAAAAATCTGATTGACTTAATCTTTTTAAGGGTATACACCATAGTTTATTCCATAAAAAAACTGACTTATGGAACAAATTTCCCATAAGTCAGTTTCTATTGTTAATTATTTTCTTCTCTTTCTTCTTTCATCTGTTCTTCTGCTTCTTCCGCATTTTCCACTTTCTTGTTAACCGATGTTGGGTCTTTCACTTTTTCTGCACGTTCTTTCTTTAACTCAAAGTACTTATCCATCACCCGTCTGGAGATGTATTTATTTACATAAGGATCAGACACACCGCTTGCTTGGATATGTGATGCTGGAACCAACGTAGCATAAGCTACTTCAGGGTTGTCAAAAGGTGCATATCCAATCAAAGTGGTGTTATAGTTCAATTCCCCATCTACATACGTTTCGGCTGTACCGGATTTACCCGCCGCATTATACGGTGCGTCATGAAATAAGTAACCCGTTCCTTCAGGGTTGTGGTAAACCCGATAGAAACCATCTTGAACATGTTCGATCTGTGCCGGTGTGGCATCAATACGGTTCAGGACATTTGTTTCTTTCTCAAACAGGATAGGTCCGAGACTTTCCTTCTCATTGGTAGGCTCTCTTATTTCCTTCATGATATGAGGCTGCACACGGTAACCATCATTGGCGATGGTGGAAACATATTGTGCCAGCTGCATGGTTGTGTACGTATCAAATTGGCCAATCGCCAAATCCAGCAGGAAACCGGGGTCCGTCTTGGTTCCTGTTAGACCGGAAGATTCTCCGGGCAAGTCGATTCCTGTCGGCACACCTAAACCAAATTGAGCATAGTGATTTCTAAAGGTATCAAATGCTTCTGGATTATTTACGATTGGTTCATTCGGTACATATCTGCCGCCTGCAATTTTCAAGGCAACCTTCCACATGTAGGCGTTGGAGGATTTCTCCAGTGCATATAGATCGGTCATAGGAATTTGCTGATATTTATTAAACCAGGAAGTTTTCGGTTTCGTCCCTTTAATCCTCAATGGTTCATCAATCAATACTTCTCCCGGTGTCAATTTCCCTGTCATATAGCCTGTAAGGACGGTCGCGCCCTTTACAACTGATCCCACTTCATAAGAAGAGGTAAAGGTTCCTAGTGCAGCATCCCGCATTTCATATTTTCCCGTCTCGGGATTTTTCACATATTGTTTTCCGGCCATAGCCAGGATTTCACCTGTATTTGGGTCGATCATGACGACATATGCACGATCCAAATTAGGGGATGCATTACGATTGACAATCTGCTTACTTAATTCTTCTTCGATGATTTTTTCAATTTCACGCTGAAGTTCCATGTCAATGGTAAGGACAATGTCTTTCCCTCTCTGACCTTGTTGGACCAGGACAGATTCCAGTACACTGCCGCCTTTTGTCACGTTTTTTATTTGTTCTTTTTGTCCTTGAAGTACATCTTCATATTCTAATTCTACGTAGCTTTTCCCCACCCGATCGTTCCGATTGTAGTCCTGTGCTAAATATGAATCTACCAGATTCTTCGGCAGTCCTTCCCTGGCAGAGGATACATTTCCTAAAATGGTCCGTAACGTATCATCAAATACGTATGAACGCTTCCAATCCGTAGTGGTGTTCACACCTGGAAGTTCACTCAAATGCTCACTGACGGCTGCGAATTCTTGTGGTGTGACATCTTCATTTTTCACGATTTGTGGATTCAGGGCGTACCCACTTGAAAATTCACGGTAGATAGCGATGATTTCCAAATCTTTATCCGTAAGTGATGCAAGTTCTTTGTCGGTGATTCGGTCCAATCTCATTTGATACACTTTTTTATTTACATCGTCTTCAGAAAGGTCCTCATTATTTTGAAGTTTTTTGATTTCCGATGCAGTGACTTTGGCATCAGCTTCTTCTTTATGATTGATCAACCAATAATCCTTCTTGTCCCTTTCCGTGACATCATCTGTATCCTTTTCGATATACTCAGAAAGTCTGGAGGCAACCTCGATCATCTCCTCGATCTTTGTGCTGTTTGCACGAGTGTAGGTAATGGCATTGAGTGGAACGTTATCGACGATCACATTGCCATAACGGTCATACATCTTCCCACGTGGCACACCCGTATTGACCACTATATCCTCTGTTCTTTCCACTTCTTTCTTATAGCTCTCCCCATTCACAATCTGAACAAGTCCAAGTCTAAGAACAAGAAGAGAAAATAATAAGAACACGGCAAAAAACAGCAAATTCATCCGAACGGGAACATGCGTCTTTCTTTTTCTCTTATTCTTTTTCAATTCTTCCAGCCCTTCCTATATGTAAAAATTCTTTCTAACTCTTCTCTGATACCTTTTTATTAAATATAAGAATGAGGTAGATTCATCCTGTTTCCTCTCTTATCATTTTATAGAATTCTTCAAGGATAATCTAGCCATAAGTAAAGAGAGGAAATCTTTCCCTCTCTTTGCTTTATGTTCCTTATAAAGGCAAAACGACCTTTCGTATAAATATATAGATCAGCGTATGTCCCGCCCCAAGAATTAACAGTAAGATGGGGATGCTTTCTTCCTGGTTGAAGAGGGTCACCGCTACGATGAAAGAAAGGACCGATACGATCCTGCCGAGGTTCAAGAAAATCTCTCTAACCACGATATACTCGATTCTCATTTCAGCTGCATTCCATCCTGTCCCAATGACATCATAGGTCATAGAAATATAAGGCACCAGCAAAATGGGATAGGCAATGGCAATGACTCCAGCATAAAGCAATAATTTCGTATAAGTTACATCAAATACGATGAGGAATATTGCCAGATACAAGAGGATTCCCCCCAATAAAATAGCCCGTTTCCTCAAGGGTTTCTTTATGACTCTGGAAGCGACATAGTACCCGATAAAAGCTATACCCGAGTTGATCAGCCCGAAAGTACCGATGGCAAATTCACTTCCAGTACTGATGAAGACAAAGACAGAAATGATAAAGATGAACGTCCCTTCCCTGAGACCCTGGAAAAAGTGGGCATTGGTGATGAGCCGCCAATTGTGATTGTGTTTTCTTTCTTCCAGAATCCTAAGGAATAAGTACCTCCCTGAAGCCGGTCGCCTTTTGAGGAAGAAGCTCATGACCACTGCGAGGGAAAATAATAAAAGAGAGATTCCAAATACAATGGTATACCCTTTAAAGGAAGCAAACCTTGAAATGATGAATCCGGCAAGAATCGGTCCGATCATGCCTCCCGCTGAAGTCAATGTACCAAGGAACCCATTGAAAAAATCCCTCGTCTCAGGTTCAGTGATTTCAAATGTCAGAACATTGAAGGCCAACCAGTAGAAGCCATATCCAATTCCAAGGAGCGCACCCAATACGACAAGAAAATTTTCTGCCGATTCTCCAAATGCAAGGACGGATATGTAAAAGAGAGCCAAAAAAATAACACCGAAGCGTAATACGATCACCCGGTCCACTTTCTTAGCCAGTCTTCCAGCTAAGATAAATGTCAAAGGCTGAAAGATGACCACGGTTAAATTATAAACCCCTAAATCAATGAATTCACCTGTCTGCTTCCACAGGTAAATGTTCACAAAGGTGTTGGAGAGAGCAATACTCAATGAGTACAATCCTCCGATTAACAGGAGCAAAGTGAGATCTTTCGTTAAATCAATATCGCCTAATACCTTTTTATAGCTACTCATGTGAAAAACTCCCCTTTAACGTACCCCTATCTTTTGAAAAAGGGAAGAAACTTATACAAAAAAAAGAGAGGTTCTTAAAAGAACCCCTCTTCCGGAAAGCTTACATTATTTAGCAGCTGAATAACGCTTAGCTACTTCATCCCAGTTTACAACGTTCCAGAATGAACTGATGTAATCGGGACGACGATTTTGATAGTTAAGGTAGTAAGCATGCTCCCAAACGTCAAGGCCTAAAACAGGAGTTTTACCTTCCATTAGAGGACTGTCCTGATTTGGCGTGCTTGTTACTTCTAATTCACCGTTGTTTACTACAAGCCAAGCCCAGCCTGAGCCAAAGCGTGTTGCAGCCGCATTTGCGAATTCTTCTTTAAATGAATCGAAGCTTCCGAATTTTGAAGAGATGGCATCTGCTAATTCTCCAGATGGAGCGCCTCCACCATTCGGTGATAGTACCGTCCAGAATAGAGAGTGATTAGCGTGACCGCCACCATTATTGCGGACTGCCGTACGAGCACCTTCAGGAACTGCGTCTAAGTTAGAAACAAGATCTTCAATTGATTTGCTTAATAAATCGTCGTGTCCTTGAAGTGCATCATTTACTTTGGTCACGTATGCGTTATGGTGTTTTGTGTGATGGATGTTCATTGTTTCCTTGTCGATATGAGGTTCTAATGCATCATATGCGTAAGGTAATTGCGGTAATTCGTAAGCCATAATAAATTCCTCCCTATGTATAGTTTCCTGAATAGTTATATTCAGGTCGTTTCAGTATAAGATTACCAAAACAACTATAGCTGTTCAAATATTTTGCCTTCAATCTCTTACTTTTTTCGTACAAGAATAAAATACCCTATTTTCTGCTGACTAGTCATTTGAATATTATTTTGTCATTTTTTTATTAAGAGGAGTGGTTCATTCGGCTCCAGCTCCTCGCTTTACCTGCGATCTATTGCTACTCCCTCAGCAATCGAGCACACAGATCGGATCACCAAAAGGTTAATGTCTTACATGCTTCCCACGTAGTCTGCACATAGGAATTAAATAACCCAGAAGAAATAGATCGCCATTACAACTTGAATGAATCCTTTTGTGAATACGCTTGAGATGAAGCCTATCACCGATCCTATTCCAACTTTGACTGCAGTCTTCAGGTTAGACCGATGGACGAACCACTCCCCAATCACAGCTCCAAGGAAGGGACCAATCAATATTCCTGCGACAGGTATGACGAATGGACCTAACAGCAGTCCAATGGTACTTCCCCATACCCCTGCCTTCGTTCCCCCGAATTTTTTCACTCCGATCAGGTTCGCCATATAATCTGCTCCGAACAATAAGGACACAAAGAGGATCTGTACAGTCCAGAACAGCCAGCTGAAGGGCTCAAAGCTGAAAAACACTCCATACAACAGAAAGCTGCCTACTAAAAATACGACACTTGGCAAGATTGGATACACCAGGCCGACAAAAGATAAAATCATGAGTATCATAATGATGCTCCAGTAAATGATCTCCACGTTTCAACACCTCATTTCGAGTATAAAAAAATCTGACCCCTTTGACAATGATCAAAGAGGTCAGAAAAAGGAATTTATTTATTCTACTCCCAACACCGCTTCTGCAATGTTGACTGCGTGATCCCCTATACGCTCCAGGTTACTGATGATATCTACGTAGACGATACCTGCTTGTCCCGAACACTTACCTTCGTTTAAACGAAGAATATGCTGTTTGCGAAGTTTACGTTCCATTTTATCTATTTGATCTTCTTTCTCAGCTACTTCCCTGGCAATTGCCGTATCATTCAGGTCTAATGACTGAATAGCCTTTTCCACTGTCTCAATAGTCAAATTGAACATGACTTCAAGATCGGACATGGCATCATCGGTGATTTTCACCTTGTTCGCTTGTTGGTATTCTACTAATTCAACAATGTTTTCAAAATGGTCACCCACCCGTTCAATATCCCGAACCGTATCCATCAGGATTGAATGGCGCTCAGATTCAGATTCCGAAAGGGAAGCAGAAGATAGATCCACGAGATAGTTCGTAATTTTCTTATCGAGATTGTTGATGGCACCTTCAATTTGATAAGCTGCCTCAGCATTTTTTGAACTCTTTGTCTTCAGGAATTCATTCGTTTCCTGTAATCCCTTTACCGAAAATGCCCCCATCCGAAGAACTTCTTCTTTTGCCTGTCCGAGTGCAATGGATGGAGATTGTTCAATAAACACAGGATCTAAATGTTTAGAATTATAATCGACAATGGAGTCCTGACCAGGTATTAACTTCGTTACAATCACCGCTAATACGGCGATAAACGGAAATTGAATGATTGTATTTGTTATATTGAATGTACCATGAGCGAATGCAATGGTCATAGGCTCATTGAGATTGAATGTGGTTTGTAGAAGGACTACAAATTTAGAGAAAAACGGCAATATAATCAAGAATATTGTTGTTCCGATTAAGTTAAACAGTACATGGACCGCCGCTGCACGTCTTGCCGCAACCGATGCACCAAGTGCTGCCAGAACTGCAGTAATGGTTGTACCGATGTTATCCCCGAATAAAATAGGTAATCCTGCTTGTAAATCAACCAGGTTAGAACTGTACAGTTCCTGAAGGATACCAATCGTTGCAGATGAACTTTGTACAACGACAGTGAACAATGTACCAACCACAACACCAAGAATCGGATTATCACTCATACTAACGGTCAAATCATGGAATGCTTCCAGTGAGCGCAGAGGTTTCATTCCTCCCCCCATTAGCTCCAGCCCGTAAAACAATGCACCAAAACCAAAGATCATTTGACCAAAGTTATGGATTTTCTTATTCTTGAAGAAAAATAACAGAATGGTACCAACGGCAATGATCGGGAGTGCATATTCCCCTATGTCAACACCAATGATAAATGCTGTTACTGTTGTACCGATATTGGCACCCATAATGACACCGATTGATTGTCTGAGGGTCATAAACCCGGCACTTACCAGCCCGACAACGATAACCGTCGTCCCACTACTCGACTGAATCAGGACCGTTACGAAAACACCCGCCAGAACACCCATGAATGGATTAGTCGTGAACTTATCCAGAATTTCCTTCAGGCGTTCACCGGCAGACTTCTGAAGTCCGTCCCCCATATACTTTATCCCAAAGAGGAAAATACCCAATCCTCCAAAGAACTGAAACAACATTTCTTGCCAATTTAATTCCATCTTTTCAACCCCTACATATATTTTCGACATTAAACAACAAAAACCCCATATCATTTTTAATATATAATGGAGCTTACGTAAATACTTTTTACCCCAAATTTACAATAGGTTAATAAAACTCGCCTTTTATTACAATAATATTACAAATGATAATAATTCTAATTTTTTCAGGGTCTATACTTGATGATGCATAAAGACAAGCATAAAATAGATAGAGTGTGCAAGAAAGGAGAAAGTTTCTAATGAATGTATTTCAGCAATTGTATAAAAGTATCTATTCCCCAAAAGATATTGCAAAATTCCGGTTCCAGGGGATTGGTAAGACGATTCGTTTCATTTTTCTGTTGGCACTTTTTTCTATCATCCCAACAGTCATACAATTTGTAGCATTTACAGGCAATGCCCTCGATACCTTGAAGGAATCAGTCGATAAGGAACTTCCACCCTTTTCAATTAAAGACGGTTCCTTATCTTCTGAACAGTCAAAATCGATGACGATTGAGAAAGACAACATGACGATCATCTTTGATGATACGGGCGAGATCAAAGAAGAGGACCTGGACAAACAGGATAATACCATTGCTTTCCTGAAACAGGATTTCGTTGTGATCAATCAGGGTAACGTTCAATCTTCCTCCTACTCTTTGTTTGGGGATACGGCCTTATCGAAAGAAGGCTTACTTGATTTGATGGATTCCCTCATTGCTTTGAAATGGATACTTATTCCCGTTGCCCTGTTTATCCTATTTCTGTTCACCTCGGGAATGACCTTCTTGAAAATAACCATTTTTGCTCTTATAGGCATTACGTTCGCAAATGTTCTTAAGAGAAATTTGCCATACCGTCAGAGCTTTAGGATCACAGCCTATTCAGCTACTGTTTCTACGTTATTTTTTACCCTTATGGAATTATTGCAAACCAAGATTCCCGCTGCTCCCATATTGGATTGGTTTGTGATTACCATTATCCTTTATTTAGTAGTGAAAGAAATTCCTCAAAGGAAAATACGTCATTAAACAACATCCCCGTCACTCTAACGGGGATGTTGTTTTAATAGCGACTATTGAATCTCAGGCTGAACCTCTTTTGACCTTAAAGAAAGAAATTTATATAGAAAGATGTTGAATAATGAAAAGAAAAATGCAATCACGTACATCTGTTCAAGGTCTTCCCTCCATAAGTCAAAGGCAATCGGCCCCAACGCCACACCACTAAACCGTACCGCTCCATAAAGACTGACAACAAGCCCTCTATCTTGTTCCCGAACGCTCCCGGTAATAAATGTATTGATGACTGGTAGAATCAAACCCAATCCCCCAAAGCTTATCGTGATTAAAAACATCAGGAAGCCCAGTCCAGGAAACACGCTTAATAAGCCTAAAGGAATGGCCATCATCATCAAACCGAATTTTAAATACCTCCACCCCAATTCCTCACCAGTCTTCATCCTTTTCCCACACCAATAGGAACAAATCGTCATCGCACCCAGGGGGAAGATGAAAGTAAACCCTTTGAAAAATCCATCGATTTGAAAAGTATTTTCAATATGGTAGGAAAGATAGAAGAGCATGCCGAATAATAAAAATAAGCCCGTTCCCCCAATCGTATATAGAGGAATCAATAAACGTCCCTTTGACCGAAAGATAGCGGAGAATGATTGTTTATCCTTTTTCTGCTTAGGTTCTCTAGATTCAACCGTATATCGTAAACCGCCTAAAATCACGATAGATATAAACGGGAACACCCAAAAGGACTGGTGCCAAAGAATAAGCTGAGCGATAGCTGCACCAGCAAGGGGAGCTGCTACCTTACCCATACCATTGAAAACCTCCAAAGAGCCAAGCATCCGTGATCGTTCCTGTCCCTGATAAAGATCGCCAATCAACGCCATGGCAAGAGGTGTCGTCCCTGCCGCCCCAACACCTTGTAATCCTCTGCCGATCATAAAGAGACTGATATCCTCTCTGCTGAATATGCATACTACACTTCCCAGAATCATGATCCACAAGGAAATGCTTATCAATCGCTTTCTCCCATAACGATCCGACAGTACACCTGTAAATGGAATGACCAGTGCCGCCGGTATCGTAAATGAACTTAATATGAACCCTGACCAGCCGGACTTCAAATGCAAATCTGCTTCAATGTCGGGAATGATTGGAATGAGCATTGAGTTACCAAGCACCATCAATATAGGTAGTAAACCAATCACAAATGGAAGAAGCTTATCCCGCATAAATTCACAACTCCTTCAACGACCATTCATACATCAAACTAATCGGGAGGAAAAATGGATGAAAAGAATGGCTATATTCATTGGTATTATCATTCTTCTATACAGCGTTTATTATGATTTAAATAATGGGACGTTAAAGCTCCTGTATAAAGAAGCGACCGTGGCAAACTCAGCTCCACGCGTGAATGTAAATCAAACAAAGCCTTCTACCCCTGTTGAAGGAGTACGAGAACGGGATACTTCTTCTCTTCCTTATGTAGAAATGGAAGTAAAGCCAGGTGATACAGTGCTGAGCCTGGTAGAGGACCTTATAGATGGGTCCATTCCTGTTTCCATTGATAGGGTCATCACTGACTTTGAAAAATTGAATGATCTCCCTCCGGCGAAAATACAGATAGGAAAGACGTATAAAATACCGAATTATCAATAATCCTGCAAGGCGAAAATAACACCTATTTCTTGTCATTTCACATAAAACACTGTTACAATAGCTTCATATTACTTATAATGAAACTTTGAGAACCTTTCTAAAGGAGCGAATTACACTTGAGTGAAATTATACATCGTTCAAAAACACGTCCGGTCAAAGTCGGAGATTTAACTATTGGCGGTAATAACGAAGTTGTCATCCAAAGCATGACAACTACCAAAACGCATGACGTTGAAGCAACGGTTAAGGAAATTCACCGTCTTGAAGAAGCAGGATGTCAGGTTGTGCGCGTCGCTTGTCCAGATGAACGGGCTGCAAACGCCATTGCTGACATCAAAAAGCAAATCAATATCCCACTTGTTGTCGATATACATTTTGATTATAAACTAGCCTTAAAAGCCATTGAAGGCGGTGCTGATAAAATCCGGATCAATCCTGGAAACATCGGGCGCCGTGAAAAAGTGGAGGCTGTCGTCAAAGCAGCGAAAGAAAAAGGTATTCCAATTCGAATCGGTGTAAATGCAGGAAGCCTGGAAAGAAAGATCCTGGAGAAGTACGGATACCCAACAGCTGATGGGATGGTCGAAAGTGCCCTTCATCATATTAAGATCCTGGAGGACCTTGATTTCCATGACATCATCGTTTCCATGAAGGCTTCAGATGTAAATTTAGCGATTGAGGCCTACACGAAAGCAGCGAAGGCGTTTGACTACCCTCTTCACCTCGGGATCACCGAATCAGGCACCCTGTTTGCAGGGACTGTAAAGAGTGCAGCAGGTCTTGGGGCCATTCTTAGCCTCGGGATCGGTAATACAGTTCGTATATCATTGAGCGCTGACCCTGTCGAAGAAGTGAAGGTCGCAAGAGAATTGTTAAAATCATTTGGATTAGCATCCAATGCAGCTACACTTATCTCTTGCCCTACATGCGGCCGTATCGAAATCGATCTTATTTCAATTGCCAATGAAGTGGAAGAATACATTTCAACTATTAAAGCACCGATCAAAGTGGCCGTCCTTGGATGTGCAGTGAACGGTCCTGGTGAAGCCAGAGAGGCCGACATCGGTATTGCCGGCGCCCGTGGGGAAGGACTCCTCTTCCGCAAAGGAAAA
Source organism: Bacillus sp. NTK074B (assembly GCF_017303375.1). Lineage (GTDB taxonomy): Bacteria > Bacillota > Bacilli > Bacillales > Bacillaceae_B > Rossellomorea. The sequence continues at coordinate 427,153 of NZ_JAFKOH010000001.1, forward strand.
ACGGTCCGTAAAGTACCTGAGGAAACCATGGTTGAAGAATTAAAGAAAGAAATCGACAAGATTGCAGAAGAATACTTCGCTAAGCAGGAAGCTGAAAAGAAAGAACAGGAGCAAGTATAATTCCATGTTTAAAGAGGGCTGATCATAGATCAGCCCTCTTTTCTGGTTTCCTGAAACGCTCCTAATTTCAAGAAATCGAATTATTTTAAAAGAACGGCAGTACAAATAATCCTACGATTATCGATACGGCCCCAATTCCAATCGCCCAGGCACCAAGCATTTCTGCTCCACGGCGTCTTGCCACAAATCCAAGTACAATTCCTGCTGCCCCCATAATAACCGGGAGAATAAATAAGGAAAGAATGGACAAGGCAAGTGCAGAGTATCCTAACACACGACCTGATGTTGTCGTATCTTCCACGGCATCATGTTCAAAGTCGCGGCTGACATTCATTGGAGCAGCAATTTCTGCTGCTGTTTCTTCGCGGTAATCATCTCTATCCACATCTGTTTCCGGATTGTCGTAATACACGTCGATATCTTGAAGATTTCGATCAACGCTGTTTAATTCGCGTCGTTCATCACTCATACAGCAATCCCTCACTTTCTGTGTTTGGGAGCCTTCTTATTGTGTGTCAGTTCAGCTTTTTTACTATGCTAATCTTTGTCATTTTTGTTAGCTCGGTCATCCATTTTTATCAACCAGAAGAAGATTTATTTCCTTTAAGGTTATTTCTACGCGGGGAATATGATAAAATTGAAGGAGTTTTCATAAAGAGGAGCATGATAAAGAATGAAACGTTTCGGAATTGATATCGATGGGACAGTCACGTCTCCAGAATCTTTACTGCCTCACATAAATGATCATTTTAAATTAAATTTGACTTTACAGGACATCACACAATACGAACTGACCGAAGTTCTGAATATTTCACCTCAAACCTTTGGGAAATGGTTTAAAGAAGCAGAGCCGTCCATTTATAAAGAATCTCCCCTTGCCTCCGGTGCCAAGAAGATCCTGGATGAATGGAAAGAAAGACATGAGCTTTACTTTATCAGTGCCAGAAGATCGGATCTCATCCAGGTTACAAGGGATTGGTTCAATGCTAAGGACATCATGTATCACCATATTGAATTAATCGGATCACATGATAAAATTTCAACTGCTAAAAAACATGAAGTCGACATCTTCTTTGAAGATAAGCACGATAATGCCGTAGCCATATCAGAAGAACTCTCCATACCCGTTTTATTATTCAATACACCCTACAATCAAAAGCCGGTTCCCGATGGCGTCATCCGGGTGAATGATTGGCATGAAGCGGACACCTGGGTTCATAACTGGCTTCAAAATCAATCATAGAAAAAAAGCCTCAGCATCTGAGGCTTTTTCTATTGCTCATTAAAAATTGATTTAAATCGTTCCACACGGTTCCTGTTCACTTTAAAATCATAATATCCAAGACGAGAGCCCGATTTCATGTGCAAGAGGTTAGTGCTTTCATCAATGTGGATTTCCAGGTCATCCTTAAACTTCAACCATTTAGAGGTAAAGACCGCATGCACATAATGTGACTGTTCTTCCTGGATATCCACATGATCAAATTGATTCAAGGTCTTATGAATGCGTTCTTTCGTATCTTCAACACTTCCCTTTATGGGAAGAGGTGCGATTCGATGATAGGATGTGAGATCGATGGTGCTCACGCAGTTTTTCTTATTCGTAGGACAGTGTGTAAATGGTACGGTTTCCATGGCTACATCTCCTCTTCATTCTATACAATATTTTTCCCCTTCTTTATGAATAGTTAAACACTTAGATGTAACCAGAGAAAAAAGAGACCCAGAAAGGATCTCTATTGACACTGAGGGCACTTACCATAAATTTCAAATTTATGACCTGAAATATCATACCCGGTTTCAGTTAAGTTCTCTTTTAGGGCTTCCATGGGACATGTGTGAATTTCTTTCGTCTTCCCACAATCCAAACATATGAAGTGATGATGGTGGTGATGGCTTTCACACGTAAATCGGAAATGTCTTTCACTGGATAGTTCCGTCTCTTCGAGTATGCCAAGCTCAACGAACAAGCTTAAGTTTCGATAGATCGTATCGAAACTGAGACCAGGGTAATCCGCTTTCATGCATTCCAACACATCCCGGGCGGTTAAATATTTATTCGAACTTGAAAACAGTTCAAGTAACTGCTCACGTTTTCCAGTATGTTTATAACCCTTTGCTTTTAACAGATCCATTGCTTCGGTTACATTCAATTTATTACACCTCTACTTTAGAAGAAAGATTCACTGTTCTCAGCTTCTTAAATACGATTGTCATAAGCAAAATCAAAATCGCCGTTACCACGATTGTTCCACCGGGAGCAAGATTCAGATAAAATGCGCTTACCAATCCAACGATGACAGAGATCTCACCAAATAAAAGGGAAAATCCGATCGTCTGCTTAAAGCCATTGGCAATCCTGATGCTTGCTGCAACGGGTAATGTCATCAAAGAAGATACCAGAAGGATTCCGACGATACGCATGGAAGCGGCAATCACAAGGGCCACCATGATCATAAAGATAAAGTGTATCGCCTTAGCAGGGATTCCTGACGCCTTAGCATGATCTTCATCAAATGAAAGGAGAAACAGTTCTTTATATAATAAGAGAATGACACCGATCACAAGGATGCTGATTCCACCAATCAGGTATAAGTCCCCTCTGCTGACTGCGCTGACACTACCAAATAAATAACTAAATAAATCGGTATTGAAGCCGTCTGCCAATGATATGAAAATGACACCGATCCCGATTCCTCCTGACAGGATGATCGGAATGGCAAGTTCCTGATAATGCTTGTATACCATACGTAAACGTTCAATAAATAATGAGCCCATGACAGAGAACGCCATTCCGAAGTATAGGGGATTCAAACCTGATAGGGCGGGTACGGTTTTACTTAGATATAGGCTCGCTGCAATTCCTGACAGAGTGACATGACTGAGGGCATCCGCAATGAGAGAAAGCCTCCTTACCACGATGAACGCTCCCAATAATGGGGCAATGATCCCGATCAGTATTCCTGTTAAAAAGGCATTTTGTAAAAATTCATATTGAAAAATAGCTTGAATCATTTTCTTCCCTCCAATCGATCATGAATGATGGTGTTCATGCTCATGATTCAAAAAATGTACATCATGACCATAAAAAGAGGAAAGCTGATTTTCCTTAAGCTTTTCGAACTCTTCTGTTTTGCCATGGAAATGTAAATGTTTATTTAAGCAGGCAACGTGCGTCACCTTATTCGAAATCGAACCTATATCATGTGTGACAAGTACGAGGGTAATGCCTAAATTCTTGTTCAATTTTTCAAGCATATCGTAGAAGTTTTGAACGTTTTTGCTGTCTACCCCCACTGTAGGTTCGTCGAGTATCAATATTTCCGGACGGCTCACGAGGGCTCTGGCGATGAATACCCTCTGCTGCTGACCTCCTGATAGCTCGCCGATATTCCGGTTGGAGAACCGGCTCATCCCGACAGATTCAATTGCTTCGTATACATCCTGCCTGTATGCCGAGGAAACCCGTTTGAATAATCCAACCTTTTTAGCCAGTCCACTCGCCACCACTTCATATACCGTTGCTGGAAATCCGGTATTGAAGGTGTTGGCCTTCTGGGATACAAAGCCGATGCGGTCCCATTCTTTAAATTTTTGCTGAGGGATTCCAAACAATTCAATATTCCCCTGCTTCACCCGCAAGAGGCCGAGGACAAGCTTTAATAATGTGGATTTACCCGACCCGTTCGGACCCACGATTCCAAGAAATGCGCCTTTGGGAATGCTTAAATGAATATCTTCTAGCACTCTTTCACGCTCATAACGGAAATTCACATCTTCTATTTTTATCACTGGATAAGTTGTATCCATGTCCATCAACTCTCTTTATAAGAATCATTACGATTTAAAAGTACATAGGGTAGTATACAGGATGCGTGGTAAATTGTAAATGATTCCGTATCACATTTAAAAGGACTGCCCCGAGGCAGTCCTGAAATCTTCGTCATGCATCAATGTATAGCAGATTTGAAGCGCGCCCCTTTTGTTTCCTGGGTGTTCATGATTGTGATGAAAGCATTCGGATCAACATCCGAAACAATGAATTTCAATTTCGTGACTTCAAGTCTCGTGACCACGACGTAAATGACTTCTTTATCGTTATCCGTATAGCCGCCACGCCCCTTCAACATAGTTGTACCTCTTCCAAGCCTTTGTAAAATGGCATCCGATACCTCGAGATAATAATCCGAAACGATGATGACCGCTTTCGTTTCATCCATTCCCTGAATGACCGTATCAATGGTCTTGAAGGCGATATAATAGGTCATGACAGAATACATGGCTTCTTCGATCCCAAAGACAAATGCCGCCCAACCGAAGATGAAAATATTCATAAACATCACAAACTCACCGACGGAGAATGGCAATTTCTTAGTCAGAAGGATCCCTAAGATTTCAGTTCCATCCAACGAACCCCCATGACGGATGACAAGTCCTACACCCACCCCAAGAATCAATCCGCCGAAGACGGTCGCAAGGATCTCTTCTGTCACGAATGGATCCATATGATGAAGGAGGCTTTCAATGACCGCCAACGCGACAATGGCAAACAAAGAAGATACGACAAACGTCTTTCCTATTTGCTTGTACCCCGAATACATAAAAGGAAGGTTGAGTAAGACCAACAGGGTTGAAAAATTAAGGAAAGGGATAGAATCGGAAATCAAATAATTCAGGATCAGTGAGATACCAATGATCCCCCCATCAATAATATTATTCGGTACTAGGAACAGTTCAATGGAAACGGCTGCCAGCCCGGCTCCGATAGTTATAAAAAATAGACGGTAAATGAAATGAAGGGGACTTTCTTTCTTATGCACTCTTTGAGTCATCGCCAATTCCTTTCAGTTTATTTTCTAATAAAATTGTCACTTTCTTGATCGATACTACATATGTATCTGATGAGGAGTGATAAACATGAAGCTATTACAAAATGTGATTAATCACAAAATCAACCATATTACAAATGATGAACTGCTAAAGTATGCCAAACAATATAATATTTCACTGACGCCCGATCAGGCTACAAGCATTGTTGCCAAGGTGAACGGAAAAAACATCAACATTTTTGATGATGCGAAAAGAAGCAGGCTAGTGAAAGATCTTGCCAGGGTCATCGGACCAGCAAAAGCAAAGGAAATCAACCAGCTCTTTTTACAGCTTATCAGATAGATAGAAAGAGGAGGTTTCCTCAAATCTTGAGAGATGACCTCCTCCACTCTTTACTGATTTACTATTTTCGTTAAAACATCTTCATCAAAGGATTGATTACGCAACATGTCAATTTCGAACTTGTAAGGAGGTTTTTTATTTTTCTTACCTTCCCCTACATATGGAGTTTCCAGAATCTTAGGAACGGCCTCCAGCTGTGGATGATGCACGATATAATTCAGTGCCTTGAATCCAATATGACCGAAGCCCAGGTTTTCATGACGGTCCTTAGCGGCTCCCCGTTCATTCTTGCTATCATTTATATGAAGCACTTTTAAGCGATCGATTCCAATAATTTTATCGAATTCCTCCAATACACCATCGAAATCTTCTACAATATTATATCCTGCATCATGGGTATGACATGTGTCAAAGCACACAGATAGACGATCATTCAACTCTACTCCATTGATGATCTGGGCTAATTCCTCAAATGTCCTGCCGCATTCAGAGCCTTTTCCGGCCATTGTTTCAAGTGCAATCTGAACTTTATGATCCTTGGTTAATACTTCATTCAGACCTTCAATGATCTTCTCGATTCCTTTATCTGCCCCTGCCCCTACATGAGCACCGGGATGAAGCACGATTTGCCCTGCACCGAGCGCTTCAGTGCGTTCCATTTCAGATCGGAGGAAATTGACACCCAGCTCGAATGTAGACGGGTTTGTCGTATTGCCAATGTTAATGATATAAGGGGCATGCACGACGATGTCCTCTATTCCATTATCTTTCATATGAGCGAGTCCTGCTTCAATATTTAAGTCTTCGATCTTCTTTCTTCTCGTATTCTGCGGGGCACCTGTATAAATCATGAAGGTATTCGCACCATACGAAACCGCTTCTTCACTCGATGCGAGTAACATGTTCTTTCCACTCATGGAAACATGGGATCCAATCTTAACCATTCTTCTCAACTCCTAAGAATATCTCTCTTTATTGTATCGAATGTGTACAAATGAATCACGTTCAAACACTTACTTATTTCTATTTTTGATTCTTCTTTCCCGCTTCTTGATTTGATCCATTTTGTATTTCATCTTCTTTTTATATCCCGGTTTCACCGATTTTGGTTTTCGGACCAGGGACTTCGCCTTTTCATCAATCTCATCGACGTTCGATTTTTGACGGTTCTTACGTTTGTTCAGAGGAGGTAGCTCGGACCATTCGCCTTTTTTAATATCCCGATGTGAAAAGCTGATTCCAAGCTTCTCCAATCGATTCAATGCATCTTCATCTGAAGGCGTATAAATGGTATAAGCAATACCGCTGTTCCCGGCACGTGCTGTTCGGCCGGAACGATGAACATAGAAATCAAGGTCTTGAGGCAGTTCAAAATTAATAATGTGACTGACCCCTTCGATATCGATCCCTCTGGCTGCAAGATCTGTGGCTACAATATATTGATAGTCCAGATTCCTTGTTTGTTTCATCATTTTCTTACGCTCACGGGGAGATAGATCACCATGAATGCGCCCGACCTTCAATCCTTTGGCAATCAGGGCATCGGCCACTTCATCCGCTTTTTGTTTCGTATTCGTGAACACAATACCTAAATATGGATTGATCTCCACTAAAATATTGTACAGAAGATTGACTTTATCCCTACTCTTCAAGGGAACGATCACGTGTTGAATATTTTTCGCCGAAAGCTGTTCCGGCTCTACATGTGCATATTGAGGATTTTCCATATACTTTTTCAAGAAGGGCTTCAGCTTCTCCGGAATGGTAGCAGAAAATACTAACATTTGAAGTTTCTCCGGCATCTTTGCTGCAATCTGATCCACATCTTCAATGAACCCCATATCCAGCATAAGATCCGCTTCATCTATGACTAGGAGTGAAGCTGTATGGACAAATAATGCCTGATCTTTCACAAGGTCATTGATGCGTCCAGGCGTCCCCACAACGATATGTGGCTGGTGCTTTAATTTCTCGATGGTTCTCTGCTTATCCGTCCCACCGATATAGCAACGGGATACGATGTCGCTGTCCTTCGTGATCTTTAATACTTCCTGATATATCTGTTGTGCCAATTCACGTGTCGGTGCAGTTATGACAGCTTGTACCTGTTCAGCTTCTGCATCCACCTTTTCGATGATCGGTAACAGATACGAATGGGTCTTTCCTGTTCCCGTTTGAGATTGGCCAATTGCACTTTGCCCTTTCAAAATCAGAGGGATCATTTTCTTTTGAATTTCCGTTGGTTCGTAGAATCCTAATTCTTCTACTGATTCATTAATGAATGACTTGAAACCAAATTGTAGAAATAAATTCTTTTTCATTCAATACATCTCCTTTTTTTTACTATCCTTTTATTTACGCTGTCACGGGGATGGATGCCGTAAGCCGTTCACATCATCACCACAGATTTATATAAAATGTACGGATCACTTATATTTTTAGGCTATTTTCTTAATGCCTGTTGCTAAAAGCAGCGTGTAGTCGTTGATTTCCGCCCCAGGGGCTCACTTTCTGCTGGGATCACGGTGAGCCTCCCCGGCTAAAGCCCTGCAGCAGAAGACAGAGATTTGAAAGTTATAGTCAATAATAGAATAACAATAGCCTTTGCCAAGATAGCCTAATAGTAATTGAAAATTTTATTTTAACGTTAGCAAGCGTCATATTTAAAGAACATCTAACCATTATAATCAATTTTCAGCAAAACATCTAGGTCAACCTGATATTATTTCAGATGATATTGTCACAATACCCTTTTTTAACCTATTGCATACTCTATAGTGAGAATGAATTTATTCAATGAAAGGAGGCTGTCATCATGCCGCCTAGAAGAATGAGAAATCAAGGTCAGGATATGCGAAACCCTTTCGGAATGAGGCAGCGGCGGGAATCCGGCTTTGGAATGCAGCAACCTGGCAGAAATAATTTTGGACTGGGACAGACACAACCCCCCCCATTTCAACTAGGAAGGCAGAATTCCAACACTGGGTTCAATATGGGAATGAATCAGAGAGGAAAGGGGCGGGGTCGGGGACAAGGCAAAGGGTTGTTGTCTAAGCTTTTGAAAAAAGGTGAAAACCGTGGTGCTGACGGAGGGGGCGGACTCCTACAACAGTTTTCCAGGGGTGATGCCTCATCCAATTCAACCGGGTTTGAGCGTTCTCCACAGGCAGCAGGTGGAATTATTCAGACCCTCCTCAATCCGGGAAATGTAAATTCTTTTTTATCCAACACACAACAGATGCTCCAGACGGCTCAACAATTAGGGCCTATGTTTCAACAATACGGTCCAATGGTCAAGAACATCCCTTCTTTATGGAAGTTGTACCGGGGGTTGAAGGATATGCCAGCTGATGGCGCATCTGAAGCAAGCACAGAGGATATAGAAAGCACAGATGACACTGAAATCCCCGAAGAAAAAGCAGCTGTTAAGAAGAAGAAAAAGAAGAAAAAGCCCCCGGCTGAATTATCGGATGATGAAGAAGTAAAAACGAAGGCACCTGACCAATCCAGCTCAAAGCCAAAACTATATATTTAAAAAGCCGAATCCCTAAGGGTTAAGTATCACCCGACAGGGATTATTTTTTGGTTTTCAGCATGTGTGGGGGGATACAGAAAACCTACCCGGATGTCGAACTCTTTGTCAGATGGAACAATCTCCTTTATAATGTAGACAAAACCTTTTCTCATGTAGGAGGATATTCATAGATGGAAATTATTAAGATAACTCCGAGAGGCTATTGTTATGGTGTAGTAGACGCAATGGTCATTGCAAGAAACGCCGCATTAGACAAATCGCTTCCTCGTCCAATTTATATTCTGGGCATGATTGTCCATAACAAGCATGTGACCGATGCTTTCGAAGAAGATGGAATCATCACCCTTGACGGAAGCAACAGAAAAGAAATCATTGAACAGGTAAATGAAGGAACTGTGATCTTCACGGCTCACGGGGTATCTCCTGAAGTGAAGGAAATCGCCAAGCAGAAAGGACTCGTCACCCTCGATGCAACATGTCCTGATGTAACGAAGACTCATGACCTGATTCGCGCAAAGGAAGCTGAGGGCTACGATGTCATTTACATCGGTAAAATGGGACACCCTGAACCTGAGGGGGCTGTCGGGGTCGCACCCGATGTCGTCCACCTTGTAGAAACAGCGGCAGACGTTGAAAAGCTATCCATCGACAATGAGAAGATTATTGTGACGAACCAAACCACCATGAGTCAGTGGGATGTACTGGATACGATGGATAAAGTGAAGGAGATGTACCCTCACGTGGAGCTGCACAAAGAGATTTGCCTTGCCACACAAGTCCGACAGGAAGCTGTGGCGGAGCAGGCCGGAGACGCCGATGTTCTTATCGTTGTTGGTGATCCCAAGAGTAATAACTCCAATCGCCTTGCTCAAGTCTCGAAGGATATTGCAGGTACTCCCGCACATCGCATTTCAGATATTAGCGAGTTGGACATCGAATGGATCAAGGATTCAAAAATCGTCGCGGTTACTGCGGGCGCGTCAACCCCCACCCCAATCGTCAAAGAAGTCATTAAATTCCTTGAAGCCTTTGACCCCACTGACGAATCTACCTGGACAAGAGAGCGCAATGTCCCATTAAATAAAATTCTCCCTAAGGTGCGTAAAGCAAAAATGGGAACCAAGTAAACCAAAGTCCCCTTGCCAGAATGGCAAGGGGACTTTCTTTGATTACATATACGTAAAAGGGTTTGTTTCTGCTTTTGATGCAAAGATATTGACGATATATCCCTTTTCAGAGCATTTTCTGGCTAAATGACCGGCCACTCCATCTTTCATCACTTTCTCAATATGGTGACCTGCATCCACTACATTCAGCCCCATCATCATAGCGTCGTGAGCAGTATGATAATAGATATCACCTGAGACAAAAACATCAGCACCTAGTCTTTTGGCTTTTCCAATGAACTTGTTCCCATCTCCGCCAAGTATCGCCACTTTTTTCACCGTCGATTTCCCATCTCCAATCATCCTGATACCGTCCATGCCAAAGGTTTTCTTTACCAACAATGCAAAGTCCTTAAGACTCATTTCCTCTGGTAAATACCCTATTCTGCCAAGTCCCAGGGCAGGCGATTCATTATTAAGAGAATAGATATCATAGGCAACCTCTTCATATGGATGATGGGTGAACATGGCCTTCAGTACTTTTTTCTCCAGAGAAGCTGGATATACGGTCTCGACCTTTTCTTCTGCTACTTCCTCAAGCTCACCCTGCTTCCCTATATGAGGATTTGTCCCTTCTTCAGGCAGGAACCTGCCCTTCCCTACGTTTGAGAAGCTGCAATGAGAATAATTGCCGATATGGCCTGCTCCTGCTTTCCCGAGGGCGATTCGGAGTTCTTCTGCATTTTCTTCAGGCACATATACTGCCAGTTTACGAATTTCCTCTTGGTAGGTTGGAACGAGTACGGACGGTTGCTGTAACTGTAGCATTTCAGCCAGCATATCATTAACTCCGCCTTCCGCGGCATCCAGATTGGTATGGGCCGCATAAACGGCAATGTCATGCTTGATTAACTTCTCAATCATTCGTCCTTGATACGAATTAGTATGCAATGCCTTTAGAGGACGAAATAATGGTGGATGATGAGCAATGATCAATTTGACGTTATTCTTGATTGCTTCATCCACTACGTTTTCAAGAACATCCAATGTGATCATGACATTCTCGACCTTTTCATTCAGCTTTCCAATTTGAAGTCCGATCGGGTCGCCTTGTTCTGCCAGGTGTTTAGGGGAGAATTCTTCAAATAGCTGAATGATCTGATGACCATTTACTGTTTTCACGGATTAAGGACCTCCTCTACTATTTTGATCTTCTCATTAAGCTCAATCTTACGTTCTTCTAACGCTTCTGTCTTTTCTGCTTTTTCCATGTTATTCAATATATTCTTCCATTGATGAAGTTCCAGATTCCATTTTTTGATGAACGCAGCGTTCTTTTCTTTCATCAAGAATGGACCGAGCAATAGCTCTCTTTCAACGTCCTTGGAATAATGGCTCTTTGGGTTTCCTTTTTCAGCAATTAATATTTCATAAAGTTTGTCATCTTCTTCAAGGATTTCTTCTCCAATCAGATCCCATTCATTATCCATCAGCCAAGTCCGAATGGATTTCGCACTTACATTCGGCTGCAGAATCAATCTTGGGCCATTTGTAAGCTTGTCCTTGCCTGCCTCGAGAATCGAAGCAATCAAAGTGCCCCCCATTCCGGCAATCGTAATGCACTCTACCTCTCCCGGTGCGATCACCTCCAGACCGTTTCCTAATCTCACTTCTACTTCCTGGGTCAATTGTGCATCCACTACTTGTTTCTTGGCGGAAAGATAGGGGCCCTTCACTACTTCGCCTGCGATGGCAGACGATGCAATGCCCTTGTTTACTGCATAACATGGAAGGTAAGCGTGATCTGACCCTATATCTGCAATTTTCGATTGTTTGGGTATGTATGAGACAACTGTTTCCAGTCGCTTAGATAATTGTTGAATATTCATCTCTTCACCTTTACTCATTTTATTGGATTCTTAATATGGTACTCATTCTAACCAACTTTTCCATATAAAAAAAGCCCTTTGCCTAAAGACAAAGAACCTTTTTCATTCATGGATTATTTAAGTGATTTGATCCAGTCTGCCATTGCATCAAGATTTTCATCTTTTACAAGACCAGCCGGCATGATGCCTCCACCATTTTTAATTCTATCCTTGATCTCGTCTTTAGATAGTTTCGTACCCTTAAGTGCAGGACCAGCGCCACCTTCATAGTTTCCACCATGACAAGATACACAAGACTCCTTGTATTTGGCTTCCGGATCGAATTCGCCGCTTGAAGCCTCTTCGCCTTCTTTACCGGCCATCTCACCATGCTTTTCTTCTTTCGCTTTCTCATCAGCATTGTTAAGGCCTTCAATCGACAAGAAGAAAACCAGGCCAATTCCAAGAGCCATGATTAGTACGAATGGAATGATTGGATTACGATTCATGATTTAACCTCCCTTATGTAAAACATCCAAAATAGTGCTTTTTTCAACACTTTATATTTTACTGTAAAAACTGACAAAGTAAAAGTACTATCAATTAACTTTTCCATCTTTCTCACAAATTAGACACATTTCCTTCTTTTTTCCTAATATCCAACCAGAAACGATTTCATATAGTCCTTGAAACAGAATAAAGACAGGAGCTCTGTCAGCCACAGGGGACCAGCTGAGCTCCTTCCTTTCACGTATAGGCTATCTACCCTATTGGCAGCCGACCAACCTTGAAATGACCATTCTCTGCACCTCTGAAGTCCCTTCTCCAATCTCAAGAAGTTTCGCATCACGTAAGTAGCGTTCTACATGGTATTCTTTCATATAACCGTATCCACCATGAATCTGAATCGCTTCGTCCGCCACTTCCATACTGATTTCGGAAGCGTATAGCTTACACATAGAAGCTTCCTTTGAAAATGGTCTGCCCTGGTCTTTTAACCAGGCTGCTTTATGCACCATGTTCCGGGCAAGTTCAATCTTCATCGCCATATCAGCCAGTTTAAATTGTGTGACTTGGAATTGTGATAGCGTCTTACCAAATTGTTTTCGTTCTTTTGAATATTGTAGCGCCTTGTCAAAAGCAGCCTGGGCAACTCCTACTGCCATCGCCCCTATCCCAATTCTGCCCCCATCCAGGGTTACAAGGAACTGCTTGAAACCTTCCCCTTGTTTCCCTAACAGATTTTCTTTCGGGACTTCCACATCTTCAAGCACAAGCTCTGTTGTATTGGAGGAATGAAGACCCATTTTTTCATAATTGTCAATGACCGTAAATCCATCTGCTTTGGTAGGTACGATGATGGCACTAATCTCTTTACTGCCATTGTTTCTTCCTGTAATCGCCGTTAAGGCAAGATGATTTGCATAACTGGCGTTGGTGATATAACACTTATTACCATTAATGACCCACTTATCCCCTTTATCTTCCGCAGTGGTCTGGGTTCCGCCTGCATCTGAACCAGCATTAGGTTCGGTCAGACCGAAAGCTCCAAATGATTCTCCTGTACAAATCGGCGTCAGATATTCCTGTTTCTGCTCATGTGTACCAAATAGATTAATCGGAGCCCCCCCAAGTGAAATATGGGCAGAGTAGGTGATCCCCGTAGAAGCACATGCACGGCTAAGTTCTTCTGTTACAATGGCGAAGCTGACGGTATCCGCTCCAGCTCCTCCATACTCTTCCGGAAAGGGAAGACCCATCATACCGAGGTCCGAAAGCTTCTTGAAAATTTCTTTAGGAAACTCCTTTGTACGGTCCCGGTCCAATGCGCCAGGTGCCACCTCTTCTTCAGCGAATTCCCTGATTGTCTTTTTAATCATTGCCTGTTCTTGTGTTAAGTCGAAATTCATTCTTATCCCCCTTGTCTAACTTTGATGACTGAAAGCCCTAGACTTCTTCAAATGATAATAGCGCTTTCAAGCATACACATACCACTCTATGAATACGCTCTCATTCCTATTATAAGAGGGAAAAGCAAATTTTCTCAACTTTAAAAAACTTTTTAATTTTCAGAAGTTATAGTAATATATAAATACTCACAAATACTACTCCTATAATGCCCGCGACAGAAAAATAGTTCAGCTTCCACTTCACTCCTGCTACAATCCACAGGAAGCAGTTGAGGAACAAGGTTATGTATAATTCCAAAGGGCTTCCCTTAAAAACCACCTCAGCGACATCAATCGATGAAAGAAGAAGGATGCTTGCTGCAGACGCATAGAGAAGCATAGGAGATATTTGTTTCTTAGTATAATAAATCCCCATACCAAGTAATAATCCGACAAAACCTGCCAAAATCGTTGTTTGCAAAACGATTGACAATTCAGTAAAATAAATGACAAATAATGAAATCGCTAAAATGCATACTGAAATCAAAACGTCTATATATGTGAAGGACCTTCGGATTAGGGTCTGGTTTCCAACATTGATTTCTTCCCCACCTGTATAGAATGCAAGCAGATAATCACAATATTGTTCCGGAAGCAATTTCGTCTGTTTCCAAAATTGAATTTCCCTGATGATCGTTTCGGTTTTCAAATCCTTTGTTCTTGTCACAAGTGTCACACCTTCTATAGTTGAATCCTGTAGCTTTATTCGGCAAAGAACTGGAAAAACCCTTTAAACTGGACAAAAAAAACCACCCCTATTCACAATAGAGGCAGTAATAGGATATTTCTATTCCAAAAAGTCTTTTAATCGTTTGCTTCTGCTAGGATGGCGCAGTTTCCTCAGAGCTTTCGCTTCTATTTGACGGATACGTTCACGGGTAACACCGAAAACCTTACCTACTTCTTCAAGTGTACGTGTCCTGCCGTCATCCAGACCAAAGCGCAGTCTTAGAACATTTTCTTCTCTGTCAGTAAGAGTATCCAGAACATCTTCAAGCTGTTCTTTCAATAGTTCGTAAGCAGCATGTTCTGAAGGGGACTGAGCTTCTGCATCCTCAATGAAGTCACCAAGGTGAGAATCATCTTCTTCCCCAATAGGTGTTTCCAGTGAAACAGGCTCTTGCGCAATTTTGAGTATTTCCCTGACCTTTTCAGGTGTCAGATCCATTTCTTCTGCAATTTCCTCAGGAGCAGGTTCACGACCTAAATCCTGTAGTAATTGTCTTTGAACCCGGATCAATTTATTGATGGTTTCAACCATATGAACCGGTATACGGATCGTCCTTGCCTGGTCAGCAATCGCACGGGTAATGGCTTGGCGAATCCACCATGTAGCATACGTACTGAATTTGTATCCTTTACGGTAATCAAATTTTTCAACCGCTTTGATCAGACCCATATTTCCTTCCTGAATAAGGTCTAAGAACAGCATACCGCGACCTACATAGCGTTTGGCAATACTGACAACAAGTCTCAGGTTTGCCTCGGCAAGACGTCGTTTCGCCTCTTCATCACCATCTTCAATTCGCTTGGCAAGATTGATCTCTTCCTCTGCAGATAAAAGGTCGACTCTACCGATTTCTTTCAGGTACATACGAACCGGATCGTTTATTTTAACCCCTGGAGGAACGCTTAAATCATTCAGATTAAACTCTTCTTCTTCTTCCTTCTCTAACTCCGTGGCACCTGGATCATCATCTTCGTCGCTTTCATTGACGATTTCTACACCCTGCTCACCCAAGTGTTCGTAAAATTCATCCATTTGATCGGAATCCAGTTCAAAGCCCGATAATTTATCGGCAATATCTTCGTATGTGAGGACTCCTCTTTTCTTACCTTGGTTAACTAAGAATTCTTTCACCTGATCAACAGTTAATTCTGATGCTATTTGCTTGGAACGCGCTGACTTTTCAGCCATTTGTTCCCCTCCTTCCAACTTCCTGACAAAACTTTATAGAGACTTACGTAGCTGTAAGATTTCCATTGCTATCTGTGCTTCTTGCCTGTAATCCTTTAATCTTTCCGCTTCTTTTCTTTCTAGTTCTTTTTCCTTTATTCTCAACATCTTTTGATGTTTTAACACCTGATTCACATAATCCGCTAATTCCTGATCCGAACTTTCTTCGCTGATGGACATCATTTCTATGTCCGTGACGATCCTTCTAAGCCTTTCATCGGGAAGGTACCCGATGAAAGCACTCGCACCTGGAGGCAGTCCTTCTTCATAATATCCCAATAAATAAGTAATAATAGCCTGGTGTTCATCAATATTAAGGTTTGTACCTGCAAGCCACTCCTGGACCTTGTAAGCAGTATTCGGATCCTTCAGCATGTATGCGATCAACCTTCGTTCAGCGGTTTGGTAAGCAGGCAGCAATTTAGTCTGCGTGTGCCGTTTGAAATCACCCTCCATACCGACCTGTTTAGGCGTATTGGAGGCTCGTTTTTCCGGACCTTGTAATTCGGATAGTTGTTGTTGAAGAGCCTCTAAGGATAATTCGAACTCATCGGCCAAATATCTTAAATAATAATCCTTTTCCACCGCTTTACTCAATTGAGTAATTTCCTTAAGTATGTCTTCTATATACTTGAGGCGATCTCCTTCATCATTTAAGTTTTTATTCAGCTTGTAATACCGAAGTTTAAATGCCATGAACGTCAAACTTGCCCCTATTACATCCTGTTGAAATTTGGCAGAGCCATATTTAGTGATGTAGTCATCAGGGTCTAACTGTTCTGGTATCGTGGCCACACGTATGTCCAACTGATGTTTATGAAGAAGCTTTCCTGCCCTGAATGCAGCTTCCACTCCGGCAGAATCACCATCGTAGCATATCGTGATGGAATCGGTTAAACGTTTCATAAGGCCGATTTGCTGCTCAGTCAATGATGTTCCCATGGTGGCTACACCATTTTCAACCCCGGCTTCGCTTGCTGAAATCACATCGGCGAATCCTTCGAATAATATCGCCTGCTGTTTTCTTCTGATCATCGCCCTTGCACCGTGATAGTTATAAAGGATGCTGCTTTTATTAAAAATCTTTGTTTCAGGACTGTTTAAGTATTTAGGCTCGTCACCCTTATCGATGGTCCTGCCCGAGAAAGCGACGGTATTGCCTTTGGCGTCCAAAATAGGGAACATGATTCTTCCCCTGAAGCGATCAAGGAATGAATTGTCCCTTTCCCTTCTGACGAGCAAGCCTGCTTCTTCCATCAGTTCCAAAGAGTAGCCACGCTTTTCAAGGAACTTAACCGTGAAATCCCAACTCGGGAGAGACCAACCGATCTGGAATTTGGAGATGCTTTCCGTTGTAAAGCCTCTTGCTAATAAATATTCCAGAGCATCCTGACCTTCCTTTGTATTTAGAAGAAGATGATGGTAAAATTTACTTAATAAGCCGTGGGCTTCCATCATTTGTTTCTCATTCTCTTGAGAAGGACGCGGTTGGTCAGCAGTTTGGGTTTGAATGGAAATATCTTCGCCTACTTTGGATCCGAGTTTCTGGGCAGCTTCAAGGAAGCTGAGACCATCCACATCCATAAGAAAAGTAAACGCATTTCCACCTGCTCCACAACCAAAGCAGTGAAATATTTGTTTGTCAGGTGAAACAGAAAAAGATGGAGTATTTTCTCCATGAAACGGACACAAACCGAAATAATTTCGGCCCTGCTTTTTCAATTGCACATAGTCACTGACAACGTCAACAATATCTGTTGACGACAAAATTTTATTTAACTTATCTTCAGGGATTCTTTCAGACATGTTCTATCACCTGTTTTTATTAACCCTCTTAATCCATTCTGTATTGATTACGAATCTCCTGCAATTCCCGACAAGATTTTCTCAAAGGATGCACAGAATGTTACCCTGTCTTCATTAGTAAAAGGCTTAGGACCTTTACCGTAGTTGCCTCTCTTGCGTTCTTTTGCTGCAAGATACCGATAATCGAGCGCTGTCACAATACTCTCTTCCCTGTAGGCTTTTCCCCTGGGAGAGATGGCATAAACTTTTTTCGGTAACACCAGACTTGCAAGTCCTATGTCCTGCGTTACCAGGACATCCTTTTCTTTGACGTGATTCATGATGTACAAGTCGGCCGCTTCCTTCGAACTATCCACATATACCCATTCACCCTCGTCAGGTGTATTCTTTCGATGGGCATGGGAAGCGACAAAAATCACTTTAAAGCCATAACCTCTTGTGATTTTTATGATTTCCTGTTTTACCGGGCAAGCATCTGCATCTACATATACGGCGGGGTTATGTTCGCTATTACTAACTATTCTACATCACTCCGTATTTTCCTTCTCTCTTTAGGAACTTTCCTAGAGATTTGATTAAAATTGTCGAATTGTAATTCAGACGAGACTTGACATATCACAATAATTAGTTTATTCCTTAAGAGTTTAGTCTAAACCTATTTTAAATATTTTTATCACAATTTTTTATTATAGTATAATCGGACAAGTTTGACCACTATAAAAACTTGATTTGTTTGAGGTTTTTGTTGGTGTCAGTCATTTCATTCAAATGAAAAGATGATTCCCCAATTAATTCAGGGGAATCATCTTTATTTTTTTATGTTCAGTCGTTGGAGTTTTGATAGATGTTAGTGATGACATTAGCTGTTTCTTCAACTGCCTTGTTCGTTACATCGATGACATGACATCCGATGCGGTCTGTAATTTTCTCGAAATACTCCAGCTCATCTTCAATCCGTTTAATATTTGCATAGCTTGCCTGATCATTCAAGCCCAGGGACTTCAATCTTTCCCGACGGATGGTATTCAATTTTTCCGGGCTGATTTTAAGACCAAAGCATTTCTTAGGTGAAACCATAAATAATTCCTCAGGGGGATCGACTTCCGGTACGAGCGGAACATTCGCCACTTTGATCCTTTTTAATGCAAGGTATTGGGACAGAGGCGTTTTCGAGGTTCTTGACACCCCAACAAGCACGATATCCGCTCTCAGTATGCCACGGGGATCACGTCCATCGTCGTACTTGACGGCGAACTCAATGGCTTCCACCTTCTTAAAGTAATCATCATCAAGCTTTCTGACAGTTCCTGGCTCGAACAAAGGTTCTTTTTGGTAGGAAGACTGGTATTTATCCATTAATGGACCGATGATGTCGAAAGCATAAAGCTCTTCCTTTTCAGATTGTTCTTTAATGTACGCACGCATATCCGGCTTGACCAGAGTGTATACGATCAATCCCTGGTTCAATTTCGCTAGGGAAATCACTTCGTCAATGTGTTCCAGATCCTCTACATACGGAAAGCGTTTAATGACCGTATTGGAACCATTGAATTGGCTTATCGCCGCTTTTGTCACTAATTCGGCAGTTTCCCCCACCGAGTCGGATACAACATAGATGATCGGTTCTTTCACGATCGTTCACCACCTTCTAATATTCATCTGCCAATGCTACAAATGCTTTGGTAATATTGGTCTTCGTAATTCTTCCGATGACTTCGAGATCACCATTCTCGGATTTCTTTACGACGGGGACGGAGTCAATTTGTTTATGAATCAAATCCTTCGCCACACCGATCAACTGGTCATCTTTTTCACAGACCGTGATATTCGGCATTCTAGTCATAATAATATTCACCGGCAACGTACTGAGTTCCTGCTTCCCAATACTTGCTCTTAAAAGATCCTTACGTGACAGGACTCCCACTAAATATGTATTGGCGTCCACAACAAACAATGTTCCCACATCTTCCAAGAACATGGTCACGATTGCATCATACACGGAGACATTTTCGTTTACCACGACAGGAATGGATTGATAATCCTTCACATAAATCTTGTTCAGGTTCTCAGTCAGGAGCTGGGTCCCTGTTTTACCGGTATAGAAATAGCCCACTCTTGGTCGTGCATCCAGGTATCCCGCCATGGTGAGGATCGCCAGGTCAGGTCGTAGGGTAGCTCTTGTTAAGTTTAATCGATCTGCAATCTGTTCACCAGTGATAGGTCCATTGTCTTTCACTATCTGTAAAATATGTTCTTGACGCTTATTAAGTTCGATTGTTACTCACCACCTAACGGTCAAACGATTTATGTTATACTTTATATGAAATATTATATACTATTTAACCAAAATGAAAAGAGCATATTATCATCCAATTGTGACAACCTATAGTTAAAATTTCACTTTACAAAGAGTATCTTTTTTCAAACGAAACTTCAAATCATTTCTCTTGAATGAAACAGGAGTTGTTTTTATTTCTTTATCATGATAAAATGTCTTCATCTTACAACCAATAATGCTATGACGGATCAATAAGTACTTGCTAACCGATAAGCGACTGGGGACAGTGAAAGCCCAGAAAGCAGGGAAACGGAAATCCTGAGCAACTTACCAATGAAAAGTGGATATGCATACTGCATATCAACTAGGGTGGAACCGCGAGTATCAAGCTCGTCCCTAGGCCTTAAGCGCCTAGAGACGAGCTTTTTTATTTACATAAAAAGAAGAGGAGTGACTTAAATGTCAATGGAACAAGTAGTCAACTTAGCAAAGCACCGGGGATTTGTTTTTCCTGGTTCTGAAATCTACGGGGGTCTTGCCAACACATGGGATTACGGTCCGCTTGGAGTCGAGTTGAAGAATAATATTAAAAAAGCTTGGTGGAAGAAATTCGTTCAGGAATCCCCTTATAATGTGGGACTTGATGCAAGCATCCTGATGAATCCTCAAACATGGGTAGCATCCGGTCACGTTGGGAATTTCAACGACCCGATGATTGATTGTAAGCAATGTAAGACACGTCATCGTGCAGATAAAATCATTGAAAACGCCCTTGAAGAAAAAGGGATCGAAATGATCGTCGACGGTCTTTCTTTCGAGAAAATGGAAGAGATTATCAAAGAACATGATATTGCGTGTCCTGATTGCGGAAGCCACGACTTCACCGACATCCGCCAGTTCGATCTGATGTTCAAAACCCATCAAGGTGTAACGGAATCTTCTACTAATGA
Source organism: Bacillus sp. NTK074B (assembly GCF_017303375.1). Lineage (GTDB taxonomy): Bacteria > Bacillota > Bacilli > Bacillales > Bacillaceae_B > Rossellomorea. The sequence goes on from NZ_JAFKOH010000001.1 coordinate 447,894, forward strand.
AATCTACCTACGCCCTGAAACAGCACAAGGAATTTTCGTAAACTTTAAAAATGTACAGCGCTCCATGCGCAAAAAAATGCCATTTGGTATTGCACAAGTAGGAAAAAGCTTCCGAAATGAGATCACACCGGGTAATTTCACATTTAGAACGCGTGAATTTGAACAAATGGAACTGGAATTCTTCTGTAAGCCAGGAGAAGATTTGGAGTGGTTCTCGTACTGGCGTGAATTCTGTAAGAACTGGTTATTGAACCTAGGGATGAGTGAAGATAACATGAGACTTCGCGATCATGATCAAGATGAATTGTCACACTACAGCAATGCGACAACGGATATCGAATACAAATTCCCATTTGGATGGGGAGAGCTTTGGGGTGTGGCCGATCGAACGGACTTCGACCTGAAGCGCCATATGGAACATTCCAATGAGGACTTCCACTACATGGATCCTCAAACGAACGAAAAATATGTTCCATACTGCATCGAGCCTTCCCTTGGGGCAGACCGCGTAACTCTTGCATTCCTTTGTGACGCTTTTGAAGAAGAGGAACTTGAAAATGATTCACGTACAGTGCTTCGTTTCCATCCGGCACTGGCACCATTCAAAGCGGCTGTTCTGCCACTCTCGAAAAAGCTTTCGGATGATGCGTTCAAAGTGTACGAAGAGCTTTCCCAGGATCTGATGATTGATTTCGACGAAACGGCATCCATCGGTAAACGTTACCGTCGTCAAGACGAAATTGGAACACCATTCTGCATCACATTCGATTTCGACTCAGTAGAAGACGGCCAAGTAACCGTCCGCGACCGTGACACAATGGATCAAGTCAGAATGCCAATCAGTGAAGTAAAAGCATTCTTACAAGAGAAAATTAAGTTTTAAAAACCTAAAGCGGAGGCGGCTCGTTCAGAGGCGACAAGCATAAGACGGCCCTGCCGGAAAGGCGCTCTTTGCCTTTTTGGCAGGGTTGACTTATGACCTCGAGCCTCTAGCCGCCGGAGCTAGCAGACACCTAAAGCGGAGGCGGCTCGTTCAGCCCCGACAAGCATATCTAAAAAATCCCTGAAGGATTCTTCATAAAAAACAGGCCCATCCACAAACCGTGAATGGGCCTCTACTATATCATCACAAGCAGCATATATAAAATCTAGAATAAGTCCTTAAGGTTATCCATTTGGTCTAAAAACCTCCTGGATTTTAATGTTAAACCTGAATTTTCATCGTAATAAGTCCTGATTACCCGTTTTAATTGATGTTTTGTTTCATCTTTCACCGATATATTTCCCAACCGATTGATATCAAAATAATAAAATATTCTGAGAAGTTTCACAGTACCTTGTGATAAAGGTAAATGATGAGGATCTTCACTTAGACAACGATGACAAATGAATCCATTCTCCCTAAACGAAAACGCGAATTCCCCATCGGTCTCCCCGCAAACGGAACACCCGTTCAAATGAGGATATAACCCTAATACAGGAAGCATCTTCATTTCAAATATATGCATAAGGATTTCCGGGTCGTAGTCTTCATTTAGGTAATGAAGAGTCTTAAAAAGCAATTCAAAGAGAAAAGGATTAGGCTTCTTGTCCTCAGTCGCTTTATCAAGGAGTTCGACAATATATGTAGCATATGCCGTCTTAAACAAATCTTCCTTCACATGTCTCAGCGATTCGGCCATCTCTCCCTGTTGCAGGGTACCCAGTCCACTTCCCTTGATAAAAAGGAAATAACCATATGTAAACAATTGAGAAATGGCGGATAGACGGCTATTGGGCTTCTTTGCCCCTCTAGCCATCAATCCAATCTTTCCGAATTCCCGCGTGTATAAGGTAACAATTTTATTCGACTCACCGTAATGATTCGTTCGAATGACAATCCCTTCACATTTCTGCAGCATACAGCCACCTCCCGACATCAGTCCACCCGGGTGATGACAAACTTATCACGTTAAAGGGAAATCTACTTCCGCTGATTCTTCTTCAAAGCTGTAAGGATCTTCAAACGTCTCCTTTTCAAGCTCCTTAAATAGGAGATAGGTGTCTATACTACCCGTTTGCGAAAAAAATTTCCATGTTAAGTCTAACATAAAAAACCCACCTTTCTGGATTTAAACTAGCAAGACTTCATAAGCTTTCTTGTGATTAGAATGAGCATTATCTCTCTAAAACATGTGGCCTAAATATTGTTAATTATCAATATTCGTCATCGCTGAAGCCAAAGTCCCGAAGGTTCGAGGATCGGTTTCGCCAATCTTTTTGCACCTTAACCCAAAGTTCCAGGTAAACCTTTGATCCCAACAGGTTCTCAATGTCTACACGGGAACGCTTTCCAACTTCCTTAAGCATGGATCCCTGTTTGCCGATGACAATTCCTTTTTGTGAGTCTCTTTCCACAATGATCGTGGCGATGACGTCAATAAGATCCTTATCCTGCTTTCTCTCCATCTTATCGATGACCACTGCGATACTGTGTGGGATCTCTTCTCTGGTCAAATGCAAGACCTTCTCACGGATAAGTTCTGATACAATAAAACGTTCAGGGTGATCGGTAATCTGATCGGCAGGATAGAATTGAGGTCCTTCAGGTAGCAGTTCCCTCAATAACAGCAGAAGATGATCTACGTTATTTCCCTCTAATGCTGAAATCGGTACAGTCGCCGCGAACGGAAACAGGTCATTATATTGTTGTATCATAGGAAGTAATGCATCAGGATGGATCTGGTCTATCTTATTAAGAATGAGGAAGACTGGTGTTTTCACACCTTTCAGCTTCTCAATGATGAAGTGATCTCCCTTTCCCAATCCTTCTTCGACATTCACCATGAATAAGATGACGTCCACTTCTTTTAAAGTGTTCTGAGCAATCTTCATCATGAAATCTCCCAGTTTGTGTTTCGGTTTGTGAATTCCAGGAGTATCGATGAATATCATCTGGGCATCATCTGTCGTATAAACTCCTTGAACTTTGTTTCGAGTTGTTTGAGGCTTATCACTCATGATGGCGATCTTCTGACCGATGACCCGGTTCAGGAAAGTGGATTTCCCGACATTAGGTCGTCCGATAATGGAAATAAAGCCTGATTTGTATTCTGTATTACTACCTATATTACTCATTTAAATCCTCCGGTGAAAATGCTCCTGGTAATAGTTCTGCTACGGTTAATTCTTCTACATCGCCTTTGAGATTCGTCAGGACGACCTTCATTTCTTTCGGGCATAGCTCTGAAATGACTTGTCGACATGCTCCACAAGGAGGAACAGGTCTTGCCGTGTCTGCCACAACCGCAATCATAGAATAGTCTGTGTCGCCTTCTGAATAAGCCTTGAATAAAGCGGTCCTTTCAGCACAGTTACACATACTATAGGCTGCATTTTCAATATTACAACCGTGATATACCTTACCGCTTTTTGACAGAAGAGCAGCTCCCACCTTGAATTTACTATAAGGCACGTATGCTTTTTCTCTCGCTAGTTTGGCTTCTTGTATCAATTGTTCTGCATTCATTAATTGAACTCTCCTTTTAACCCTTACACATTTATTTTACTACAATTTTCATAAAAGAAAATGGGCTGTTATCATTTTGTAATAAAATAGTTAGATAATTCAAACTATTTATCGATTTTGTGCTTTGCTCCACTTATTCTATACAAGTATAAGAACGTTTTCAAATGAATTAAGGGCTGCAGGGAAGAAATCGTACAATTTCTTCCCTGCAGCCCCTATTTTTCGGCATCATACCGTCTTTTTGATCAATTTATAAGTTCCAAGAGCTTGGGAAGAAAGATAATGGCTCCTACTATTGCAGTACAAATGGCAAAAAGAAGTACCGCAGCTGATGCAAGATCCTTCGCAGCTTTGGCAAGTGGATGATACTCATCAACGGAAAGGTCTACTGCCTTTTCAATCGCTGTATTCATCGTTTCCAATGCAAGCACAGAAAAAACAAGGATAATCAAAATAATCCATTCCATTGTAGATACTGAAAGCAGATACGCAAATAAGAAAACAGCCACCCCCATGAACGAGTGGATTCTGAAATTCTGTTCCGTAGCCCATACAGACTTCATCCCTTCCGCTGCATATCCAAAGGATTTCAGGAACCGGAATAAGCCGAACTTAGTCTCTCTTGAGTCCATATTCATCTAAAATGTCCTTTTGTTTCTGAAACATTTCTTTTTCCTCTTCTTCCTCCATATGATCATACCCCAATAAGTGAAGGAATCCATGAAGGGCAAGAAATCCAAGCTCACGGGAGACAGAATGATTGTATTCTTCCGCCTGTTCTTTCGTACGGTCTATGGAAATGATGATATCTCCAAGGACCCGGGGAATTTCTGATCCAATGATTTCCACCTCGTCTTCCCCCAATTCTTCAAGGGCAAATGAAATCACATCTGTCGGTTGGTCCTTCCCCCGGTACTCCCTGTTGATTTCCTGTATTCGTTCGTTGGTCACAAAGGTTACAGACACCTCACTCTCATCCTCAACTTCTTCTTTACCAGCTGCAAAGTTCAGGATATTTCGAACCAAACTTGTTTGTTCCTCGGAAATTGTTTCTGTTTCATCAATAAAGTCTATCAATAGTGTCATGCTTTTTCTCCTTTTGCTTGAAGTTCCGGATATTCTATTCTTGGATGAAATATTCCATTTAACGTCTCACAAAGAGACCTCTTCACTGTCTCTAATTGCTTCAATGATATATCACATTCGTTAAACTGCCCGTCCTGCAGGCGGTCTTGTACAATCGAATGCACGAGCTGCTGAATTTCAGCCTGAGTGGGGGATTTCTTCGACCTGACAGCTGCTTCTACACTATCTGCAATGCTGATGACAGCTGCCTCCCTTGTCTGTGGTTTAGGTCCGGGATAGCGATAGTCTTCTTCCTTAACATCTTTCCCTTGTTCTTTCGCCTTATAATAGAAAAATTTCAGCAAGGTCGTTCCATGATGCTGCTCTGCAATATCAACAATTTCCTTCGGCAGTTTATGTTTCCTGAGCATTTCTGCCCCATCCGAAGCATGACTAATAATAACATCCCTGCTTGTTTCAGGCGAGACCCGGTCATGGGGATTTCCCATATTAAGCTGATTTTCGATGAAGAAGTGTGGACGTTTAGATTTCCCAATATCATGATAATAGCAGCCGACCCTTGCGAGTAAACCGTTAGCACCAATGGATTCACAAGCAGCTTCTGCAAGATTCGCCACCATCACACTGTGATGATAGGTACCTGGTGCATCCGTCAAAAGCTTCTTCAGCAATGGCTGTGTTGGGCCTGAGAGCTCGACCAGTCTCATCGAGGAGAGAATGCCGAACCCGGCTTCAAAAAACGGAAGAAACCCGATGGTCAGGATAGAGGAGCTGATTCCTGACACCAAGGCAAACACAAGATAGTACACATATTCACTGTTTGAATAAGAAGTACCGCTTAATAGAATCAAGAATCCAAGGATCAGGATATTGACAAGGGCAACATAAATCCCTGCCCTCAAAATATTTGAACGCTGATTACGGTTCACCAGGAAAAGTATTCCGGATACACCGCTGAATAACGTGTATATTGCGATTTCAATATCGATGGATCCCGAGAACTGCTGATGAAAGACGATACTTGAACAAGCGGAAAGCATGAATACCATCATCATGGCGATTCTTTCGTTTAGTAAAATTCTCAATATCATCCCCGTGAACGCTGCAGGAAATATGAAGGCGATATCATTAATCTCCAGTTGATCAATCAGTCCCACAATCTTCATGATTAAGAGTGATATGACAAATACAATACTTGTCAGAATCAGATAATTTTGTTTTCGCTCCTCTGTTACTTCAAGCGTGTAGAAGAAATAGTACAGAGAGCTGATGAGAACTAACACAAATAGAGCCAGTCCAATATACGGCCTGAAGGAAAACGTATTCTCAACCATCCCCAATGATTTCAATATGCTGTATTTTTTTGGGGTGATGAGTTCACCGTCTTCCACGATGACCCCGCCTTCTATGATTTCAACCTTTTCTACATTTGCCTCAGCGAGCTTTTTTAACTCGTCCGTTTTTTCGGCATCATATAAAAGGGTTGGCTCAATGGCCACTTTACCTAATTTAACGGCAGCTGTAGATAAATCACCCTTGAACGAATAGTTGGTAATGCGCTGTTCCAAATTCAATTTCGCTTCATTTAACTCTTCCTCTTTCACGCCGTTTTCCATGATAATCTTCATCTGTGTGGAAACGATCGTCTCCACCCTCGACAGATCGTCTACTGACGCCTCAAGAAGAATCTTTAACACGTCATCACTTAAGCTGCTGGTTACATTATTATTTTTATTCTTGGGCAGTTTCGTTTTCAACAGTTTAAGCTGATCATTTATATCCGGTCTCGCCGGGGGTTTCAGATTTTCTTGTCCTGCCTGTGGTTCAGATTCTTTTTTCACTTCGTTTACACTTTCTATCAGAGAGTGAAGTAACGATATGGAGTTGTCTATCGCCCCTTCCTTCGGGGTGTATACATCCGCCACTTCCGCCTTCGCTTCTTCCTTCTTCCTTGCAGTAGCTTCTTCATCGACAAATTTCTTAGGAGCCCTAATCGTAGTAGGGGCATCTTCATACAAATTGATATCCAGCGTTTTGGGTTTTACATTTCCATATAGTACACCGAACACAATGAGACCCAATAACACAAATAGAAGATTGGTAAACAGCCGGTAGCTTAGAAAGCTCCTTATCTTAAGTAGAAATGGGTGAGTTTGCATAAAGAACCCCCTGTTATGTATGGACAATTTGAATTTACTCATTCGAAAACATGTAGCAATTATGTAAAATGATAACAGTTTTTGACTGATTTATCTATGTTTAACCCATTAAAAAAGATTGATCCAGGAACATGCCCCGTCTTTTCGGGAGGGCATGGACCTATCGGATCAATCTCTGCTTTGTTTATTTTTCATTTGTTTCATAGGCATCGATAATTTTCGCGACTAACGGATGTCGAACCACATCGGCTTGATCGAGATAAATGAACGATACTCCCTTGACATCTTTTAATATTCTTTCAGAAGAAATTAATCCCGACTCGCTTCCCCTCGGCAGGTCAACCTGGGAACGGTCTCCCGTGATGATCATCTTAGAATCAAAGCCTAGTCTGGTCAAGAACATTTTCATTTGTGCCTTTGTTGTATTCTGTGCCTCATCCAGGATCACGAACGCATCATCCAATGTACGGCCCCTCATATATGCAAGGGGGGCGATCTCAATGGTCCCTCTTTCGATCAAGCGTACGGTATGCTCTGCTCCCAAGACATCATGCAAAGCATCATAAAGGGGACGCAGGTATGGATCTACCTTCTCTTTCAAGTCACCCGGGAGGAATCCGAGGCTTTCACCTGCTTCTACTGCTGGCCTGGTCAGGATAATTTTCTTTACCTGCCCATTTTTAAGGGCATGAACGGCCATGACGACAGCTAAATACGTCTTACCTGTCCCTGCAGGACCGATCCCGAACACCATATCATGTTTTTTGATGGATTGAATGTATTGTCGCTGCCCTAGGGTTTTGACACGTATGGATTTACCTTTTGCATTCTTAGTGATTTCTTCATTGTACAACTCTGTAAAGTATTCAAGCGTCCCTTGTCTGCCCATTTCAATGGCATAGTGGACGTCACGCTGGCCGATGTTGATCCCTTTGCGGATCACGGCCACCAGTCGATCAGAAATATCAAGAGCTAGACTTACATCTTCTTCTTTACCCGAAACCAGCAATTCTTCGCCTCTTGTTACGATCGAAACATGTAATTCCTGTTCTATTAATTTAAGGTGAGAATCTGAAACGCCGAACAAAGCAATGGCTTCATTTGGGTTTTCAAGTTGTAATTTCATTAAGATTTCATCTGACATTCGTTAGTCTCCTTGAATAATTGGTTGTCCTACTGCAATATTTTCGATTACTTTGAAGTGAATGGTTAACCTAACTTTACCATTCTCAACCTTTTCTTGCAAAATTTTTTCACCTCTGATTTCTGCATCTTCCGGTAGGTTGGATTCAAGATTACTCTTGGCAAGCTTCTTGGCCGCTTTAATGGCTTCTGACTTCGTATAGGTTCTTTCCACATCTTCTTTTTCTTTTATGCTTCTATCCATATAAAGAACAGGTAGCTCCCACTTAAGAAATCGAAGGGGCTTTTTATTTTCTTCCACTACTACGTCCTTGAATTCGATTTTCCCAAATCCCCATATGGGAATATCAAGTGAACCTATCCCCAGATAATGCTTTCGTTTTTCATTGCCGCTGAACACGATAAACTGTGACTTTAACGGTAGTTCCACTGACGTCTTATACCATGTTTCCCCGAGAATCTTCGCTTTGGCCGACACACCTTTTGGATCCTTTTCATTCCCGATTAAACCTGAAACAAGGAGCTGCCCTTTATTGACGTAGTCATTCACATTCACTTTCGGATCTCCTTCTTCTACAAACATGTTCGTAATGATGGCTTTCTTTGTTGCCACGATATGCTGCAGGCCAGTGGACTCCGGAGGCTCAGGTGCGTTCTTCTCCACTACTTGAAAGTGGAAGGTTGTCCCCTGTAATTCCACCCCTACCCACGTAATGTTATTCATCCTGAAAGATAATTCCCGCTGAATGTTCTCCACATCAGGGATCGAGAATTGCATCTTCCCTTTGGAAACACCCATTTCATTCAGTTCTTTCCGTATACTGTGTTCGGTTTGGGGGGACGCACCCTTTATCTGTATGTCCCACACCATATTGGAGAGAAGGAATACGATGACGAAGAATGCCAATCCACCGATCATGAAGCCCGAATTCTTTAATGCTCGCTTGAATAAAAAAGGGAGGCCTTGTCCTCTTAGGAATGTCGCTTTACACCCTGATGCCCGAACCGCTCTTCTGAAGTTATGTACATCATCTAAGGATAGGTAAAAGGTAACGGTCTCCGTCCCCGCTCTCCTTACATTCCAAACCGTGATATCGGCACGAAGCAGTTGATTGATGACCCGCTCGACTAGTCTGCCTTCCATTTTCACAAATACCTTTCCCCTCAGAAAGGTGAACCAATTATTCTTCAAATCCGTCCCTCCTATTGATCTAAATAGATCACTTCTACAATTTTTCCCTGTAGGAGAATTTCTTCCGGAAGAATCATCTTGATGACAAATTGTTCCCCTTTTATCAGTACCTGACCCTGCTTCAATAAGAGCCGCACCTCTCGATCTGTGAAGGTCAAAAGTCCACGGTGGTTTTCTATATAGATATGAATTTGTCCAATCATTGTGACGCGAGGAAGGTCCATCATGACATCTTCGGGTAAATCCATCTTCTGTGTCATCCATTTACGCATATGGTGTATAAAGCTTTTCGCCATAAAAAAAGAACCCCCTTTCATCTCATATGTATGAAATGAAAAGGGGTTTCATCACTGTTATTTTTGATGATGACGTTTTTTTGATCTTGGAGGACCAAATACCTCCGAAAAAATAAATCCTTTTACGATATCATCTTCATTTTTGAAATCAAGTTTGAGGGGTCGGCTACCCTCGCGAATCCTACTGGCCCGGGCATGATGGGCTTCAACCTTCCTTGAATAACGCTCTTCTTGTTCCTTGAGGCTGGTTGATTCCGCCGCTCTCTTCTTATCTTCAAAACGGGATTGAATAGAGGATACAGCCTCTTTCATGGGCTCTCTCGATGATCTCGGCTTACTCTGCCTCGTTCTTTCCCGTTCTCTTTCTTCTCCCCTGTCCCTTCTATCATGCGTGGACGTGGAAGCCGGAGAAGCTGTTTGAATCGGTTTCTGCCTTGGCTTATCGGCAGGTGGCTGTTTCACTTTATTGAATATGGATGTGATGACCCCGATCAATATAGCAATGATCAATGGTTCCATGGAGAAAACTCCTTTCTAAACAAAGGGAGATTACTTATCATTTTTTGGATCTTTTTTATCCCCTGTCAGTTTTCCGATCGAGTCTCTCATGTCTGTATCAGCATCGATGTTCTTCAGGTTCATATAGTCCATCACACCGATGTTGCCTGATCTTAGGGCTTCAGCCATGGCGAGTGGTACTTCTGCTTCCGCTTCCACAACTTTCGCTCTCATTTCTTCTACCCTTGCTTTCATCTCCTGCTCATTGGCAACGGCCATGGCTCTTCTTTCTTCCGCTTTTGCCTGAGCGATGTTTTTATCTGCCTCCGCTTGCTCTGTTTGCAGTTCAGCTCCGATATTCTTGCCGATATCAACGTCCGCAATATCAATCGAGAGAATTTCAAATGCTGTACCTGCATCCAGGCCTTTCGAAAGGACCGTTTGAGAAATCAGATCGGGATTTTCCAAAACCTTCTTGTGGTTGTCGGATGAACCTATTGTAGATACAATCCCTTCCCCTACACGGGCAACGATCGTCTCTTCCCCGGCCCCACCGACTAGGCGGTCAATATTAGCACGAACCGTAATACGGGCTTTCGCTTTCACTTCAATTCCATCCATTGCCACACCGGCAATGAATGGTGTTTCGATCACTTTAGGGTTAACACTCATTTGAACTGCTTCAAGTACGTCACGACCTGCTAGGTCAATCGCCGCGGCACGCTCAAAGGTCAATTCAATATTTGCACGATGAGCTGCAATCAATGCATTCACCACTCTGTCTACGTTACCACCAGCTAAATAATGACTCTCCAGCTGATTGATCGTTACCGTGATTCCTGCTTTATGGGCTTTAATCAACGGATTGATCACACGACTCGGGATAACACGTCTCAATCTCATCCCCACTAGTGTAAAAATACTGATTCTAACCCCTGCCGCTATAGCTGAAATCCACAGCATAACTGGCACAAATGTAAATAATACAGCTAAAACGATAATCCCCACCACAATTGCAACGAGTAGTAAAATCGTACTTGGTCCTATAACCATAATTTCTTACCTCCTAAATTATTATGAAATGTCTCTGACTACAATCCTTGAACCTTCAACCTTTACAATTTTAACCTTTTCCCCTGCTTTAATAAACCCGCCTTCTGTTACAGCATCAATTCTTTCGTCTTCTACGATCACAGTGCCGGATGGTCTTAGAGGCGTTTTGGTTACACCCTCTTTTCCAATCAAGTCCAATCGGTTGGCGTTTGATACATATCCGCTTTCTGTGCTTGTTGAATCTTTTAAAATGATTTTGTTGAAAAATTTCATTTTTTTACCAAACACCTTTACAAAGATAATCACTGTCGCAACGGCAATCAATAAAGCGATCAAAAGAGATATCCCCATTTGCATCATATCGCCCCCAGCCAACATAATACTTCCAAGGATCGCACCTATCCCGAGTCCTCCGGCTATTCCGCCAGGCAGGAAGAACTCCGCCACTATCAGAATGATACCAATGACAAAAAGAATAATGGTTTCGTATCCCGCAAGCCCTGCAACCAAGTGTCCATAAAAGAATAATACAAGGGATATCAGGCCGATAGAACCGGCAATTCCAAATCCCGGTGAATACAGTTCTACTATCAATCCGATGCTAGCTAGGGACAGAAGGATCGGAACAACGACAGGATTGGTGATGAAGCGGGCGAGTTTTTCCGCGAACGTTTCTTCCACCTGCTTTACAGAGGATTTTTCCACTCCGATCGTTTCATACAATTCATCGAGGTCTCTCACAGTCCCTTCAGAATAACCGATTTGTTTTGCTTCCTTTGAACCTAAGGTTAAGAGTTCGCCTTTTTCAATCCCGAGTTCTTCAATGACCATTGATTCATCCGCCATGGCCAATGCATATCGAGGATCTCTCCCATTTGATTCGGCAGCACTTTTCATGGCAGACAGCCAATAGCTTTGAGCCTTCTTATCAGCAGCATTTCCCGCTTGATCTATGACTGCTGCAGCACCCATTTGTCCATTGGGCACCATATAAATTTCATCTGCATGAAGGGAGATGAAGGCTCCAGCTGAAAGCGCATGATTGTTCACAAATGCAATCGTTTTCGTATCGATGCCATCCATGAGTTGACCGATATCACCGGCGGCATCCACCAATCCCCCGGGAGTATCAATATCAAATATAATCAGTTCAGCATTGTGGTCTTCCGCATCTTTGATCGCTCTTTCCAAAAATGCATGAAGCCCTCTTTCAACCTCTTTTTGAATGGGAATCACGTATACCCGATCCTCATCACTTGCAGAACCGACTAGCGGCTGCAGAAAGCTGCACCCAAGGATCACTATGAATAATGCAAGTATACCTCTTTTCAACTTAACCCCCTCGTTTCAGGTAATATTCCTTGATACTCTATGTACGAATGACCTATTAGAAAAGTTTCAACATTTTTATCTTTACTGAAATCGATTTTTAAAAAAACCGGAAAGCATCAAGGCTTTCCGGTTTCTTTAATCTTATGATAGATGTTGAAGAACAAGTTTGTTGACGAGAGCTCCATCGGCTTTCCCTTTTAATTTAGGCATGATTGCTCCCATCACTTTGCCCATGTCCGCTTTAGAAGTAGCACCTACCTCTGTTACCGTCTCTTGGACGATAGCAGAGACTTCTTCTTCTGAAAGCTGTTTGGGCATATATATTTCGACGTAAGTCAGTTCTGTTTGAATTTTTTCAACGAGGTCTTCGCGACCAGCGTTTTGAAATTCCTGGAGGGAGTCTTTCCGTTGCTTCACTTCTCGAGAAAGGACAGTCAACTCTTCGTCTTCAGAGAGTTCCTGTTTCCCATGTTTGATTGCTTCATTTTGAAGTGAAGCCTTTAGCATGCGGATAACGGAAAGCTTCTCTTTTTCTTTATTTTTCATCGCTTGTTTCATATCATCATTTAAACGATTGAGAAGACTCATTCTTACACCCTCTCTTAGAACTTACGCTTTCTTGCAGCTTCTGATTTCTTTTTGCGTTTTACGCTTGGCTTTTCATAAAATTCGCGCTTTCTAAACTCTTGTAAAGTTCCTGTTTTAGAAACTGAGCGTTTGAAGCGACGAAGAGCATCTTCAAGCGATTCGTTTTTACGAACAACTGTTTTTGACATCTCTCTTTCCCTCCCTCCGAACACACTACACTTACATGTTCAAGTCAAGAAATGGTTTGTACCAATTTCTCAAGACGCAGGATTACCTGACGTCCCTTTACTTCACCAATAGGTTATGGCTTTGCCCTTGCCTTATTGTCACAAGGGGACAGAAAGTGTATGTCTTTCTTGGATGAACTTCTTTAACATTATAAAGAAACTCATGTACTTTGCCATTATAATATATGATATGTGTCAGGTCAACAATTTATCATAAAACACTCACATAAATAGGCATGTCTCCCTGAATTCCTCCATACATTTATAGTATTCGTACTGGTGTACAGGGGGAATTCAATGCTTTTACATGGGGTCGCCTTTATTTTTTTCATTTTATGTTTCTTATTTGGAATGACATGGCTTAGATCCGGTTTATTTAATATTGCAAATGAGAAGATCAAGAAGTGGCTTCATTATCTCACGAACACCCCTGTTAAGGGGGTCATGACTGGAACAGTTGTCACTGCTTTTATCCATAGCAGTTCTGCTGTCATGGTCCTTACCGTAGGACTTGCTTCGTCCGGGCTGATCCCTTTCAGGCAGACCATCGGCATAATGCTTGGATCAAACATTGGGACGACCTTCACCCTTGAGATGTTCACGCTGGATATGAACTACCTCATTATACCCTCGATGATCACCGGGTGCGTACTGTATTTTTTCAGGTCACCTCAGATCAGGAGTACCGGGATGATCTTTGTCGGATTCGGTTTGATCTTTACATCCATCCGGGCCATCCAATGGCTTGCAACCCCTTTAACAACGCACGATTCCGTCCGTACTTACATGACACAGGTAAATGAACATATCGTCCTTGCCTTACTGATTGGATGCGTGCTAACCGCCATCATTCAATCCAGCACGGTTGTGACGGGGGTGGCGATGGGGTTTCTGGCTGCAGGTTCCATTGATCTTCATGCAGGGATTGTCATCATGCTGGGGGCAAACGTCGGCACCTGCATCACTGCCTTTATTGCGAGTATCGGTGGTGGAACACAGGCAAAGCTGACAGCATACGCTCATATCTGGCTGAATGTGATTGGTGTTGCTATGTTCATCCCGTTCATTCCATTACTCGGTATGGCTGTAAGAGCACTTGCAGACTCCGCGGATTTGCAGCTGGCCCACGCCAGTGTCATCTTTAATATGATATGCTCCCTCTTTGTCCTACCGTTCGCCAATCGATTCGCCAGGTTGATTGAAAACATCCATCTCTCAAAAAAAAGCTGAACGGGAAATAGTCCTGTTCAGCCTTTTTCTTATTAATAATCTGATTCGCTTGTTAAACCTTGTACAATTTTCACACCTGAGCTTGCTCCTAATCGAGTAGCTCCTGCCTCGATCATGGCTTGCGCGTCTTCCAGGGAGCGTACGCCACCCGAAGCCTTTACGCCGATATCAGGTCCCACCGTTTTTCTCATTAAAGCGATATCTTCTACAGTCGCACCGCCAGTAGAGAAACCGGTTGATGTTTTTACATAATCTGCTCCTGCTTCAACGGCAAGTTGACACGCTTTCACTTTTTCTTCTTCAGTAAGAAGACATGTTTCAATGATGACTTTAGAAAGTGCTTTTCCTTTAGAAGCTGCAACAACAGCTTCGATGTCACGTTTCACCAACTCGTGATCTCCGCTTTTCAACGCACCTATATTGATGACCATATCGACTTCCGTTGCACCCTTTTCGATGGCATCTTTCGTTTCGAATGCTTTCGTTTCAGGTGTAGAAGCTCCAAGCGGGAACCCGATTACTGTACATACTTTCACTTCTGTACCGCTTAATAATTCACTTGAATATTGTACCCAAGTCGGGTTTACGCACACAGAAGCAAATGTAAATTCTTTTGCTTCCTGGCAAAGTACCTCTACTTGGTCTTTGGTTGATTCAGGTTTAAGTAAAGTATGATCGATCATACTTGCAATGTTCGTAGTCATTCATTATCTCTCCTTTAACAGTTGTCCGTACCTCTCTTATCATACCAAAACAAAGAGAAAAAGACGAGTACTTTGTAGTATCTCCCAAAATTAAGAAAACCTTTTCATTTTGATGGAGAAATGAAACATACCCCCGGTCTACTAGACCGGGGGTATGTGAGGGTTTAGTTTAATCGATATACCCTTGCCTCATATGGTTTGAGAGTCAGCTTGCCCAACTCTCCATGGTTTTCAACTGCGTAGTTGTTCAACATAAGATTAGATGAAGATATCTTTAGATCATTAAGGTCACATACAGCTTCCTTGGTTGAAAGATTTGTGATGACAATCATTGATGTATTTTCTCCTGTACGGGTATACGCATAGATTTGCTTGTCCTTTTCAAGCAGTAAATCATAATTCCCGTAAGTGAAGACATCTTCCTGTTTCTTCAGTTGTATCATTTTCTTGTAGAAATTGAGAATGGAGCTTTCATCCTTTTTCTGCGTCTCTACGTTGATTGTCTTAAAGTTTGGATTCACTTTCATCCACGGTGTCCCCGTCGTAAATCCAGCGTTTTGTTCACCTGACCATTGCATCGGGGTTCTGCTGTTATCACGTGAGGACGCCCAGATGATTTCCATGATATCCTGATGAGGGACTCCCTCTTCACGCTTCAGACGATAGAGATTTTTAACCGCCACATCATCATAATCATCAATAGAAGGAAATTGAACATTGGTCATGCCGATTTCCTGGCCCTGATAAATGAATGGAGTCCCCTGCATGAGGAAATACATGGCTGCCATTGCAGTGGCACTTTCTTTCCAGAATTCCCGGTCGTTCCCCCATGTGGATACAACACGTGGTTTATCATGATTCTCAATGAATAATGCGTTCCAGCCGTTCCCTTCAAGACCTTTTTGCCAGCGGGTGAGTACTTTCTTTAATTCCACGATGTCTAAATCAGGATTCGTTTCAGCATCCCATAAACCCAGATGTTCAAATTGGAAAATCATATCCATTTTTCCATTTTCTTTTCCTACCCACAGTTCAGCCTCGTCCGCTTTCACACCGTTCGCTTCGCCTACAGACATGACATCATAGTTGGCATACGTCCGATCTTTAAACTCTTGCAGGAATGTATGGATCCCCTTTTGGTTCATATGCATGTCGAAGGAAGAAACATACTTTTCTTTCTTCGGATTCGGCATGTCAGGTAGTCCAGGACGTTTCTTGATATGGCTGATGGCATCGATTCTGAAACCGTCAATCCCTTTATCAAGCCACCAATTGACCGTATCATAGAGTGCCTCACGAACTTCTTCGTTTTCCCAGTTCAAATCAGGCTGCTTGGTTGAGAAGACGTGGAGAAAATATTGATCTGTTTCCTCATTATATTCCCATGCAGACCCTCCAAAGATACTTTCCCAGTTATTTGGCTCCTTGCCTTTCCTGGCATTTCTCCAAATGTACCAATCACGCTTAGGGTTTTCTTTAGAGCTTTTAGATTCGATGAACCACGGATGCTCATCACTGGTATGATTGAGTACCAGGTCAATGATCAGTTTCATCCCTCTTTTGTGTACTTCCTCTAGTAATTGATCAAAATCAGCCATCGTTCCGAAGTCTTCCATGATATCCTGATAATCTGAAATATCGTATCCATTATCATCATTTGGCGATTTGTACATCGGGCAAATCCAGATCACGTCGACTCCCAGTTCTTTAATATAATCCAACCGCTGTATGACTCCCTGCAGATCCCCGATGCCGTCACCGTTTGAATCCTGGAAACTTCTTGGGTAGATTTGATATCCCACTGCCTCTTTACGCCATGCCTTTTTCATCGTAACACCTCATCAAAGTATAGTAAGATACAAACGCTTACATTTAATGCAATCGTTTGCACTACAAGTTTAAAAAAAAGATCCATTCACTGTATTTGATTAACAATAATAGTTTACAACCTTCTACTGCACTAATCAATAGATAATTTGATTCTGTCGAAAAAAAGAAAGTGGTTACAAAGTATGATTGTACTAAATCAAAATATAAAGGCATCTAACGATTGCTAGATGCCTTCATCTATTTATATAACAGCTTTGTCTTCTTCCTCTTTAAGAACACGTACAAATTGTCCTTGGTTAATAGGATAACCTGCTTTGGTCAGTTTCACTTTCACAAGTTTCCCTACCATATCCTCTGTAGCAGGGAATACCACTTTCAAGTAGTTATCCGTGTATCCTACATAGAGATCATCTTTATAGATTTCTTCAGGAATGACTTCGAGTACGTCGTTTTCGAACTCCGAGGCATATTGTTTCGCTAATTGGTTTGAAAGTTCGATCAAGCGGTGAACTCGTTCATTCTTGATGTCTTCATCAATCTGGTCGTCCATTCGGGCAGCAGGTGTACCTGTACGCTTAGAGTATGGAAACACGTGAAGCTCAGAGAATTTATGTTCTTTGATGAAGTTATACGTTTCCATGAATTCTTCTTCCGTTTCCCCTGGAAAACCAACAATAACATCGGAAGTAACAGCAAGACCCGGTAAAGCCTTCTTAAGTTTTTCCAATCGCTCTGCAAAGAATTCCATCGTGTACTTTCTGCGCATTCTCTTCAGGACCGTATTGGAGCCTGATTGAAGTGGAATATGCAGATGCCTTACCACGATATCGGATTGATCGATCACTTCAATGACTTCGTCGGTCAATTGACTGGCTTCAATGGATGAAATACGGATTCTCTTCAGACCTTTCACCTTTTGCTCCAGGTCTTTAAGAAGCATGGCAAGATTGTAGTCCTTCATATCTTCACCGTATCCACCGGTATGGATACCGGTCAGGACGATTTCTTTGTAGCCTGCATCGACAAGCTGTTGAGCCTGATTGATGACTTCTTCAGGATCACGGGATCTCATCAGGCCACGGGCCCAGGGGATGATACAAAACGTACAAAAGTTATTGCAGCCTTCCTGAATTTTAAGAGAGGCGCGGGTGCGATCCGTGAACGCCGGGACATCCAATTCCTCGTACACACGGTTCTTCATAATATTCGTAACTCCATTGATAGGCTGGCGTTCTTTTTTATATTCTTCGATATACGTAAGCATTTTCCGACGATCCTGTGTACCTACTACGACATCGACGCCGGGGATAGCCATGATTTCGGCAGGTGACGTCTGGGCATAGCAGCCTGTTACACAGATGACTCCGTCAGGGTTCTTCCGAATGGCGCGGCGAATGACCTGCCTGCTCTTCTTATCCCCTGTATTGGTTACCGTACATGTGTTGATGACATATACATCTGCGATGGAGTCATACTCTACACGTTCATATCCTTCTTCTTTAAATAGTTGCCAAATGGCTTCTGTTTCGTAGTGGTTCACTTTACACCCTAAAGTGTGAAACGCTACTGATGGCATTACAATCACCTCATAAGTTCTAATTGATAGCTGATGGCTGAGAGTACATATAGCGGGGCCGTTTCCGTCCTAAGAATTCTCGGGCCGAGCCCGCATGTAAGGAAGCCTTCGCTCCTCAACAGTTCTATTTCCTTTTCAGATAATCCGCCTTCAGGGCCGAATATGACCAGTATACTCTGACGGGGTCCAATAGAGGAAAGCACTTTAGAAAGGTTCCCCTTCTCACCAGCTCGTGCATCTTCTTCATAAGCGACAAGTTTATAATCGAACGGTTCCTGAATCAATCTATTGAGTGAGACGGGCGCAGATACCTCAGGGACAAGCAGTCTATGCGATTGTTCAGCCGCTTCCTTCACTATCTTCTCCCACCGCTCCGTCTTTTTCTTTGCTTTTTTATCGTCCCATTTCACAATGGAGCGATCCGCATTAAAAGGGATAAATCGAGTGGCTCCAAGCTCCGTTCCCTTTTGGAAAATCAACTCCAATTTATCCCCTTTCGGCAGTCCGCTCGCAATGGTTACTTTAATTGGTAATTCTCTCGTCGATGTTTCCCATTGTACTACTGATAGTTCGACTGCGTCACTGGAAATCGTTGCAATACGGGTGATGGCTGATGCCTGATCCTTGAAGACGACGAATACTTCATCCTCTTCCTTCATTCTCATCACACGCACCATGTGATGATAGTCGTCTCCCGTTATGAAAATCGGATCATTATCTCGATATACGCTGTTAATAAAATATCGTTGCATTCAGGTTCAACTCCACCGTTTTTACTTTGTTTTACCGGGGCTTACACGCGATGATGGCTACCCAGTCTTCCATGACCATGATTTCTTCAATCTCGAAACCTGCGGCCTCCAATGAGTCACGCACCTCTTGCTTTTTGGGCTGGATAATCCCGGAAGTGATAAAATATCCACCAGGTTTCACTAGCTCGTATGCGTCTTCCGTAAAACGAAGGATGATCTCAGCCAGGATGTTCGCCACAATCACATCCGCTTGTCCAGTCACACCATTCAACAGATTATTGGCATCCACCGACACGGTATTCTGAACTTTGTTAAGCTTCACATTCAATCTCGCTGAACGGACAGCCACTTCATCCAGATCATAGGCCCTTACCTTGTCTGCTGCTAAAAGAGCCGATGCAATGGATAATACACCTGAACCAGTGCCGACATCTATAACAGAATCATTTTCCTTTACGATTCTCTCCAGAGCTTGAATACACATGACAGTTGTGGGATGAGTCCCTGTTCCAAATGCCATGCCAGGATCCAATTCTATTATGAGTTCGTCACTATGAACCGGAGTATAGTCTTCCCAAGTAGGGACAATCGTGAACATATCAGAGATTTTTACAGGATGGTAGTATTTCTTCCAGGCTGTGGCCCACTCTTCTTCATTCACCTCTGAAATTTCCACCTTATTTTCACCGATGTCGATATCATACGTGACAAGATTTGTAATTCCCTGCTTGATTTCATCAACCGTTTCTCCAAGGAAACTATTCACCGGTAAGTATGCCTTTACCAATACCCCTTCTGTAGGATAATCATCAGGATTGAGTTGGTAGATCTCACCAAACATATCTTCTCTTTCCTTAATTAACTCGGCAGGATCCTCTATGACCACACCGCTAGCTCCTGATTCATGAAGAATGTTTGAAATCGGCTCAATCGCTTCATTCGTCGTAAGAATACTGATTTCTGACCATTTCATTGATCTACCAACTCCGATCTTTCGTTATTCGCCCTTAAAGGCTTTTTTCACTTTATCGAAAAAACTTTCATGCTGTTCATCTGGGATTTGTCCACTGATATCCGCAAATTCCCTTAATAATTGCTTTTGCTTATCCGTCAGCTTGGATGGAGTGACCACCTTCACTTGAACATGCTGGTCACCAGTACCATATCCACGCACATTCGGTACACCTTTGCCTTTCAGACGGAACCTTGTACTTGTCTGAGTTCCCGCAGGTACCTTAAGCTTTACTTTACCGTGGAGTGTCGGCACCTCAATCTCATCTCCCAGTGCCGCTTGAGCAAACGTCACAGGCATTTCGCAATAAATATCATCTCCGTTACGTTCGAAGAAATCATGAGCGCGTACGTGGAAGACAACATACAGATCACCGGCAGGGCCGCCGTTTATACCAGGTTCCCCTTGCCCTGTCACACGCAGTTGCTGTCCATCATCGATACCTGCAGGGATTTTGACGGAAATTGTACGGCGCTTCTGAACTTTCCCTGCTCCACCACATGTTGAACATTTTTCCTTGATTTGTTTACCTGTACCGTTACAGTAGTGACAAACCCTTCTGTTCACGATGCGGCCGAATGGCGTATTCTGCTCGACATTCAATTGACCGGATCCATTACAGTGAGAGCATGTACTCACCTTCGTACCAGGCTTCGCACCGGACCCTTTGCACGTGTCACATTCTTCTTCTCTCGGAATCTCAATTTCTGTTTCTTTTCCGAATACCGCTTCTTCAAATGTCAGAGACATCGTATATTGAAGATCTGCACCTTGTCTAGGGGCATTCGGATCTCTTCTGCGGCCTCCGCCGCCGCCTCCGAAGAATGTATTGAAGATGTCTTCAAAACCACCGAATCCGCCGCCGCCAAAGTCAGCACCGCCGCCAAAGCCCTGGTTAGGGTCCGTATGTCCGAAACGGTCATATTGGGCACGCTTCTGATCATCACTTAAGACTTCATACGCTTCCGATATTTCTTTGAACTTTTCATCCGCATCCGCTTCTTTATTAATATCCGGATGATATTTTTTGGAGAGCTTGCGGTAAGCTTTTTTCATTTCGTCTTTTGAGGCATCTTTACTGATACCAAGAACCTCATAATAGTCCCGTTTACTCATTAAAACACCACTCCCGAATCCTTTGCATAAAGGTTATTTTAACATTGAGCTTTGACTATTATCAATAAAAACTCAACATTCCTTATAATTGATTGTGTCTGATAATTGAATGAAGCATCGCTTCTCCCGGCAATCATAGAAAAAGTCAAAGCCAAGAACCGCCCTGACTTTGACTTTTTCGTTCAAGTTACATTATTTCTTGTCGTCATTTACTTCTTCATATTCAGCATCGACTACGTCGTCGTCTTTTGAAGCTTCGCCTTCTGCACCTTGAGCTGCTTGAGCTTCCGCTTGAGCCTGTTCATATAGCTTCATCGTTAAGCTTTGAACGATTTCCTGCAATGCATCTTTCTTTTCGCGGATAAGATCCAGATCATCTTTCTCGATGGCTTCTTTTAATTCAGCCTTCGCATCTTCTGCTTTTTTCACTTCTTCTTCTTCTACTTTGCCTTCGAGATCTTTTAACGTCTTTTCCGTTTGGAATACAAGTTGGTCTGCCTCGTTACGAAGTTCGACTTCCTCTTTACGTTGTTTATCTGCTTCGGCGTTTTCTTCGGCTTCTTTCACCATACGTTCTACTTCGTCATCTGAAAGACCCGTAGAAGACTTGATTGTGATGTTTTGCTCTTTACCTGTTCCAAGGTCTTTCGCGCTTACATTCACGATACCGTTTTTATCAATATCGAATTTCACTTCGATTTGTGGTACACCACGTGGTGCCGGCGGAATGTCCGCTAATTGGAAACGTCCAAGGGTTTTATTATCAGCTGCCATCGGGCGCTCGCCCTGCAATACGTGAATATCAACAGCTGTTTGGTTATCGGCAGCAGTTGAGAATGTTTGGGATTTAGACGTTGGGATCGTTGTGTTACGCTCGATAAGCTTCGTTGATACGCCACCCATTGTTTCGATACCAAGTGAAAGTGGTGTAACGTCAAGAAGAACGACATCTTTTACGTCTCCAGTCAGAACTCCACCTTGAATCGCTGCACCCATTGCTACAACTTCGTCAGGGTTAACGCCTTTAGATGGTTCTTTACCAGTTTCTTTTCTGATTGCGTCTTGTACGGCCGGGATACGAGTTGATCCACCAACAAGAATGATCTTATCGATTTCGCTTGCAGAAAGACCTGCATCTTTCATTGCTTGACGAGTAGGTCCCATTGTACGCTCGACAAGATCAGAAGAGATTTCATCGAATTTCGCTCTTGAAAGAGTCACTTCCAAGTGAAGCGGTCCTGCTTCCCCAGCCGTGATGAAAGGAAGTGAAATTTGAGTTGAAGTCACTCCTGAAAGATCTTTCTTCGCTTTCTCAGCAGCATCCTTCAAACGTTGAAGAGCCATTTTATCTTTAGAGAGGTCGATTCCGTTCTCTTTTTTGAATTCGGCTACAAGATAGTCAATGATCACTTGGTCAAAGTCGTCTCCACCAAGACGGTTGTCACCGGCAGTAGAGCGTACTTCGAATACTCCGTCACCAAGTTCAAGGATCGAAACGTCGAATGTACCGCCACCAAGGTCATACACAAGGATTGTTTGATCTTGGTCCATTTTATCAAGGCCATAAGCTAATGCAGCTGCAGTTGGCTCATTTATAATACGCTCAACTTCAAGGCCTGCGATTTTACCTGCGTCTTTTGTGGCTTGACGTTCTGCATCGTTAAAGTAAGCAGGAACTGTGATGACCGCCTTCTCCACTTTTTCACCAAGATAGTCTTCTGCATATGATTTCAAGTGTTGAAGAATCATAGCTGAAATTTCTTGTGGCGTATATTCTTTTCCTTCTGCTTCTACTTTGTGGTCTGTTCCCATGTGACGTTTCACTGAAATGATTGTGTTAGGGTTTGTGATAGCCTGACGCTTCGCGACTTCCCCAACTTGCTTTTCACCATTTTTGAACGCGACAACCGAAGGAGTTGTGCGGTTTCCTTCTGCATTTGCAATTACCTTAGGTTCTCCTCCTTCAAGTACTGATACGCATGAGTTTGTTGTACCTAAGTCAATACCGATAATTTTACTCATAGTAAGAAACCTCCTTATTTTGTATATGTAATGTCTATATTATTGACTGACCTTCACCATTGAAGGACGAATTACTCTGTCTTTCAGCTTGTATCCCTTTTGGAATTCCTCGACCACGACATTGCTGTCGAAGTTTTCATCTTCCACTTGCATGACTGCTTGATGCAAATGAGGATCAAACTCCTGACCTACTGCTTCAATTGGTTCCACTCCCTCTTTCCTAAGGGCTTCAACAAGACTCCTGTGAACCATTCCCATTCCTTGAAGCAATTGTTTCGTTTGTTCATTATCAGCTTCTATATTTAAAGCACGCTCGAAATTATCGAGTGCCGGCAATAGTTCCGTAATCAATCCTTGAGCACGATATTTTTCCTTCGCCTCATTTTCAACGTTGACGCGACGACGGAAATTATCGAAATCAGCTCTTAGACGAAGATAACGATTTTCAGATTCATTCAGCTTTTCCTCTAATTGTGAAAGCTCATCTGATTGCTGCTCTTCTGCTGTTTCCTCTGCCTGAGGTTCTTCAGCGAACACTTCTTCCACAACTTCGCCGGTTTCCTCTTTCGCATCCTGCTGCTCTTGTTTTGTTTCTTCAGACATAACATTCACCTCCTTAAAATCACTTCTTGCCTTGATTATCTCACGATCACCTTAAAAGACCGAAAAAACTAATACGGGCCTTATTTTCCTTTATACAATATGTCCACTAATCACCACTTTGATACAGCTTCGTCAGGACCTTGGACATATCGTTCGAAAAGAAATTAAGTAAACTGACGACACGGGAATACTCCATCCGGGTTGGCCCGATGATCGCTATGGAACCTAATTGTTCTTTACCAATCGAATAAGTAGCGGTTATGAGACTGCAATTCTCCATAGCAAGATGATCGTTTTCTTTCCCGATCTTAATGTTCACTCCTGTCGCGGATGGACGGATCAGGTTATAGATGCTCTCTTCCTGTTCAATCATTTCAAGGAGCATCCGCACCTTTTGTACATCATTGAACTCGGGTTGATTCAGAATATTGGTCTTCCCTCCGAAGAACAGCTTATCCGTGACCGCAGGGTTGAAAGAATCCGTAAGGGAATGGAGGATAAAATCGTAATTTTGAATATGCTCTTTAAGCAAAAGAGCGACCTCTTTAAAGATTTTATCGTTCAGTTCACTAATTGGTACACCCGTCAAACGATCATTTAAAATATGAACAAGCTTCTCAAGCTCTGACGCATCCATTGTCGGGGGGATATGGAAAAGTTTATTTTCTACATGCCCGTTATCTGTGACAATGATGGCAATGGCCGTATCTTTATTCAGAGGAATCAGTTGAATCTTCTTCAGCTTGTTTTCCTTTAATTCCGGTCCCAATACAATCGTTGTATAATTTGTCAGCTCAGAAAGAATCTTCGCAGACTTTTGGACCACTTTCTCCAATTCATACATGCGCTCTGTGAAGATGGAACGAAGTGCATGAACATCATTTTTCGCTAATTTTTGTGGAGAAAGCAAGTGATCCACATAATACCGGTAACCCTTTTCTGATGGAACGCGACCTGAGGATGTATGTGTTTTTTCAATAAAACCCAAGTCCTCAAGATCTGCCATTTCATTACGAATGGTTGCCGAGCTGAACGAAATCTCATCCTTTTTTGACAAACTTCTGGAGCCTACAGGCTGAGCAGAAAGTATAAAATCATCAATGATCACTTGAAGAATTAGAAGTTGTCGATCTGTTAACAACATTCATCACCCCTGTTAGCACTCTACTAAGATGAGTGCTAAATCTAATTAATAAATTATCAAATCAGAAAAGGGATGTCAATATATTAGATTGGGTCTTTTCATTGAGCCTTTTGGCCGGAGTTGAAAATTAGCAAGTGCTAGTTGTTTTCCGCTACAGGTGCTCACTTTCTGCGGGGCGTGAGTTGAGCACCTTCCACTCCAATCAACTCTATGAGTATGAGTTGATTATTACCAGACTAAATAAACACCCGTACTCTAAAGATTAGACCAATTAGATCACTCCAAGGAATGATTGAAATACCTCGTTGCCTAAAAAGCGTCCCTGTTTCGTCAATGCCACCCGATCATCAGTTACCGAGAGTAGTCCCCGCTTTTCCATTTCTTCAATGGAAGCTCCGAATACAGATTCGATGCTTGTGCTGAATTTTTGTTGGAAAATGGCTTTACTGACGCCCTCTACTTTACGTAAACCCAGGAACATTTCCTCTTCCATACTTTCTGCTTTGGTGACATCATGCCCTTGTATGGTCGGCAGGGATCCTTGTGATATTGGGTCCATGTATTTCTTGAGCGGGCCGTAGTTTGAGTAACGCACTCCGTTTATATATCCGTGTGCGCCTGCTCCTAAACCATAATATTCATTATTGTCCCAATAAACGAGATTATGTTTGCTTTCAAATCCCGGTTTGGCAAAGTTACTGATCTCATATTGATTGACTCCATACCTCTCCATCGTTTCAATCAGTATCTCGTACATGGACGCTTCCTGGTCCTGGGATGGCAGCGGGAGCTTCCCTTTTCTCATTAGATTATAGAAGACCGTTTTCGGCTCTACGATGAGAGAATACGCTGAGTAATGGGGAAGATCAAGATCCAGTGCTTTTATTAAAGTATCCCTGAAATCTTCTTCTGTCTGCCGGGGCAGGCTGTAAATCAGATCAATACTGATATTCGAGAATCCCACCTTTTGAGCTGTATCCACCGACGTATAGACATCTTCACTTTTATGGGTCCTGCCAATTCCTTTAAGAAGCTCGTTATTGAATGATTGAACACCGAAGCTTAAGCGATTGACCCCGTGATCTTTTAGTACACGGAGCTTATCTTCCGTTAAATCTCCAGGATTCGCTTCAAAGGTGAATTCTCCTTTATCAAAAGGAAGATGGTTCGTGATTGATTCGCATAAGATATCCAGCTGTTTTGCATCAAGGGAAGTCGGTGTTCCCCCTCCTACAAAAATGGTGTCAAGCTTCTCCTGGGAAACGACCCTTTGCTTCATTTCATTCCCTAAGCTGATTAAGTATTCATTCACAGGCTGTCCTTCCAGGAAGACTTTATTGAAATCACAGTAGTGACATATATGTTCACAAAAAGGAATGTGAATATAAGCTGATTTTACCAAGAATTTCACTCCTTTTTAGCAATCATAGAGAAAAGGGGGTAAGTAGTGCCTGCAGAAACAAGCCACTTCCCCCCTTTATCATCTTGACAATTATTTTTTATCCGTTTCATCCATTTTCAAGACGGCCATGAAGGCTTCTTGTGGAACTTCAACATTACCAACGGACTTCATACGCTTTTTACCTTCTTTTTGTTTATCAAGAAGTTTACGTTTACGTGAAATATCTCCACCGTAACATTTTGCCAGTACGTTCTTACGAATGGCTTTGATGGTGGACCTTGCCACAATCTTCTGTCCGATCGCTGCCTGTACAGGTACTTCGAACTGCTGTCTCGGGATTAACTCCTTTAACTTCTCAACGATCAGCTTACCGCGTTCAAAAGCGAAATCACGGTGAACGATAAAGCTCAGTGCATCGACATTTTCACCGTTTAAAAGGATATCCATCTTCACAAGCTTGGATTCCTTGTATCCAATCAGCTCATAATCGAAGGAAGCGTACCCTTTCGTATTCGACTTCAATTGGTCAAAGAAGTCATAAACGATTTCAGCAAGGGGGATTTCATAAATGATATTCACTCGGGTGTCATCCATATATTGCATGTCGATGAAATTCCCGCGTTTTCCTTGGCAAAGTTCCATGACGGCACCAACGTAGTCATTTGGAACCATGATCGTTGCTTTCACATACGGCTCTTCTACATGATCCACTTTTTGCGGATCCGGCATCATGGACGGGTTGTCGACCTTAACTTCTCCACCATCCGTCAAATTCACATGATAGATAACGCTTGGCGCAGTCGTAATCAGGTCAATTTTGAATTCCCGTTCAATACGTTCCTGAATGATCTCCATATGAAGAAGGCCGAGGAACCCGCAACGGAATCCAAATCCTAGTGCCTGTGACGTTTCGGGCTCATATTGAAGCGCAGAATCATTCAACTCAAGCTTCTCGAGTGCTTCCCTCAAGTCGTTATAACGATTTGAATCAATCGGGTATAAACCGCAGTAGACCATAGGATTCATTCGACGGTACCCAGGCAGTGCTTCCTGAGCAGGATTGTTCGCAAGGGTGATTGTATCACCTACACGGGTATCCCCTACATTCTTGATTGCCGCCGTCAAGTAACCAACATCCCCTACGGTCAATTCTTTCTGACCTGTCGCTTTCGGTGTGAAGACACCGATCTCGGTTACTTCAAACTCTTTGCCTGTTGCCATCATACGGACTTTATCCCCTATTTTGACGCTTCCTTCCATCACACGGATGTAGGCAACGACTCCTCTGTAGGCGTCATACAATGAGTCAAAGATCAGGGCTTTCAATGGTGCATCCGGATCTCCTGTAGGAGCAGGCACCTTTTCAACTACCTGCTCTAGGATTTCCTCGATCCCGATTCCGGCTTTGGCAGATGCAAGTACCGCTTCCGATGCATCCAGACCGATGACATCTTCTACTTCCTGACGAACCCTTTCAGGATCAGCTGCAGGAAGGTCGATTTTATTGATGACTGGAAGGATTTCCAAGTTATTATCCAAAGCAAGATAAACGTTTGCAAGCGTCTGGGCTTCGATTCCCTGAGCGGCATCCACTACCAGGACAGCTCCTTCGCAAGCAGCTAAACTACGGGATACTTCGTATGTAAAGTCTACGTGGCCCGGTGTATCAATGAGATGGAATATATATTCTTCCCCATCCTTCGCCTGATACTTTAATTGTACTGAGTTTAATTTGATGGTGATCCCACGTTCTCTCTCAAGATCCATTGAATCCAGCAATTGCGCTTTCATTTCACGGGCAGTCAGTGCTTTCGTCTTTTCAAGTATGCGATCAGCGAGGGTAGACTTTCCATGATCGATATGAGCAATAATGGAAAAGTTTCTGATTCTCGACTGTCTCTCTAATTTTTCTTCACGGTTCATTATTCGTTCAACTCCTGTTATTTCCACACATGTACACTATTTTGAATTATAGCAGTAGACTATCTATTATTCAATGTAAACTAAAAGGGCAGAAGGAATTCCTTGTTTTTATTGAAATTTCACTGATATTCCCCAAAAAAAGAGAAGGCCTCACGAAGTGCCTTCTTAGTCCCATTAAATGAACGAAGCTATAACGTCCACTATTTTATTGGTGATGCTTTCGATTGTATTGGCTATTACTTTTCCGATGGACGAGAAAACATTGAAGGCTTTCATCTCTTCCAGTTTCTCTTTCTTCTCACTCAGGGTTTTGGAATCTACCTCATTACCAAGGAAGGAGGCTTCTACATTCCCTTCACCGTTTTGACTGACCCCGACAGGCGAAGTGAAATTTTGTTGGTCATGCCCCTTCATTTCAACAATTCCTTCATTGGCATATTGCATGCCGATCAACACCCCGATGAATAATGCAGCTATGAGAAGTGAACATTTTAAAAAGAATTTTGTCATGATTCCATCCATCCTTTTATTACTGACTAACAGCAGGCGTCATCGGTATATGATTCACCTTTTCTGCCTGCCAGTAGTAATCAGCGAATACTTCAGCGAACGCCCCCGCGGTTCTCTCAAGCTCTTCAAATGTATTATCCACCCCGCCAAACTCTATGAGCATGGCGTTCCCGGAAAGGTCCTGGTTGAATTTCCCGTTTGTACCGCTTCCTTTTTTAGCAATGACACCTCTTGAAATCCCCTTATACTTTGATTCCAGTCGTTTATGAAGTTCTGTAGCCACATGCAGGTTTTTCTCATAGTTAGGGTGCTCTTCTCCTACAACAAAGGCAAGCTTCGCATATGATTTGCCATTAATCGCTCCGGTCGTTACTTCTCTTCTCTGGGAATCCCGATGAATATCGACCATATACAACAAATCTTTATTACCGGTCATCGCTGCCTGCACGAGTGGTCTGGACTCCTGATACGCCGCCCAATAATCGAGACCCTTATTATTCAAATTCTGTATCACATCGGTTTTATCAATGCTAGTACCGATCCCGAGATCCTCTAAATCCTGTTTCAGCATGTCCCCTACCCTGGTTACATTGATTTTAGAGTGCATGGCTGAATCGGGATTTGTGACTCCCTCCAGGTAAGGCAGATAAGATTCCCGGGTATGGGTGAAATAGAGAAGGACCGTCTTTTTATTTCCAGTGGATAATGGCGGTGACACGTCGCCGCTTTTTTGATTTGTTTCTTTCAGGTTGCCTACATTCTTGAGCGGTGCTTCATTTCCTGATTCCAGAGCCTCAGGGGGCGGGATGGATTCAATCGGCATATTCGTAAAATCAGTCCCCTCTCCAGCTACCATGATATCCCCATCGAAAATCGAGAATCCCGGAAGCTCACGACCGAGGAAGCTTCGGGGATCTTCAAAGCTTACATTGGTTGCCACTTGAAACAAGATAGAAGACAGGCCGGGTAAAGCCCTCTCCTCTTCGGGAATAACTTGATAGAAAGACCGGTTTTCCATTGCCAATATTTTATATAAGACCTCACCCTTCACATTGGAAGCAGCATGATTCAGAGAGTTCGACGTAATTCTGTACTCAGGGTTCAAGGATGTGAGGATACCGGTGATCGAAAAAATTGAAAGCAATCCCACCACGAAGATCAGCATTCCTTTCAGTATCGTTGACATATTAATCGCAATAACATAGTTAGAGGCTTTATATGATCTCATTCTCCCACCCTTTCTTTTTCTTTACTCTAGTACAACCTATGAATTTGCTAGAGATAATAGAACTATATTTAGTAGTCATTATGAGATGATTGACGGAAAGTTAAACGGGGGGAGTCTATTAATTTTTCGCTAGAGGATGTTCCCGGTTAAAACACGGGGTATTACTGACTATGGTGGGGCAGGAATGAGAGTATTATCTTTTTGAACATATAGGGGGATTGATTTTCATGAAAATGGCAGCTGAAAGCCTATTACAGCCTCTTCCTGGGGTTTTGGGGAATATTAATGGAGGCATCAGCGATATTCCAAATTCCTCAGTGAAACGCCTTATCCATCTGTTTAAAAAAATAAAGACACCTCAAGGTCCACACTCTTCCCTCAAGGCGTCATTACAACCTTTCTTTTATCTTGTCTGATACCCCGTATTCGCCTGATCTACGGCATCATGAAGCGCGGCATTGAGGCCGCTTGCGATAAGATTCGCCATGTCCTCCATGAATACATCCACTTCTTTTGGGGTCACCATCAGGTTATGACCGATCGGAGCCAGTACCTCATGGATCAGCTTCCGTTTCTCTTGATCCGGAAGTGTCCCGACAATGCCCATAAAGGTTTGCCGGTGCTCTTCCTCAGGCAGGTCTTCCTCAGTTAATTTCCTTCTCTCGCCGAAGCTTAATCCTGCAGGGGCAAGCGATCTTGATGGACGATCTCCTTCTCTCATTTCTTTGCCAAAATGTTTTAATAGAAAATCCACCGTATCACTGACGATCGTGACCGCATCCAAAACAGTTGGAACCCCGATGGCAATGACCGGAACACCTAACGTTTCCTGATCCAACCCTTTTCGCTTATTCCCCACTCCCGACCCCGGATGGATGCCTGTATCTGAAATCTGGATGGTTGCATTGACGCGTTCTATGGAACGGGAGGCTAATGCATCAATGGCGATGATGAAATCAGGCTTTGATTTCTCCACCACACCGAAGATGATATCACTTGTTTCAATTCCCGTCAGTCCCATCACGCCAGGTACGAGGGCACTGACCGGGCGATACCCTTCTTCCACTGATTCAGGCTGAAGTTCAAATAAATGCCTTGTCACAATGACATCTTCACATACCCTTGGTCCGAGAGAATCAGGGGTCACATTCCAGTTTCCGAGCCCGACAATTAAACAGCTAGCATTTTTGCTGATCTTGTTATTAATCAAGAATTGGCTAAGTTCATTGGCGAATACCTTTTCAACACGCTGTTGCAGCTCTGTATTTTCTTCACGTATACCATGAGCCTCAATGGTTAAATAGTTTCCCGGTTTCTTGCCGATTTTCTCTTCCCCTTCAGGTGTCACCGTGACCAGGGAAACCTTCACTCCGTCTTCTTCCCTTTCTTTAATCATCACACCCTGAATGGATGACGTATTTTCCGCTTTATCTGCATCCACCATTTCTTTTGCTTCTACTGCAAGATCGGTACGGATGGAATATTTACTCAGATCGATTTCTTCTTTTTTCATTTCGCACTCTACCTCCAGGCTTGGGATATTTTCCAGTATTTTTTTATGGTTACCTTTTTGGCAAGTGTTCATTCACTTGTTTAATTTCACCTCATAGTATTGCAATATCACTGTCCGTTTGATAAAATATCATTTGTTCTTATTGTTTAGGAATTTAAATCGAGTCACATAGAATCTCGATCCTTTTATAGGAGGTGACAGGAATGCCAAATATCAAATCAGCTATCAAACGCGTAAAAACTAGCAACGAGCGTAATGCTCAAAACGCTGCAGTAAAATCTACAATGCGTACTGCTATCAAGAAAGCAGAAGCAGCTGCGACTAACAGCGCTGATAACGCGAAAGATCTAGTAACTGAAGCGGTACGTCAATTAGACAAAGCAGCTCAAAAAGGTCTTATCCACAAAAACGCTGCAGATCGTCAAAAGTCTCGTCTAATGAAAAAAGCGAACTAATTGAAGAAAACCACCCGGCCATTTTTGGCAGGGTGGTTTTTTTTACGTAAAACGTTGATCATGAAGTTTAAATAGAAACATTTCGATCATCAGTTCTTTTTTGATCTTGCCCGTTTTGATTTCATAGTCCCCCTGGGAAAGCAGCTCAATAATATGAGCCAGCTGTTTATCATTAAAATGCTTTGCCTGTCCAGCTGCGAGTTTTACCCTGAACGGGTGTACCTTCAAGGTGGAAGCGATTTTCTGCTGTCCATACCCTCTTCGTGAGAGCTCCTTGACACCGTAGATCAGGCGGAATTGCCCGGCAAGGATCGCCAGGATTTTTATCGGTTCTTCGTTTTGCTTGAGGAGATCGTAATAGATTCTTAACGCCTCATCTGTTCTTCTTTGAACGACTTTATCCACCAGAGTGAAAATATTTTGTTCCAGTGATCTGGCGGTTAACCGTTCGACTACTTCTATATCGATTCTGTTGGTGTCACTTGCATATAAAGAGAGCTTATCCAATTCCTGAGTGAGCATCATCAAGTTCGTTCCTGCAAGCGTGAGCAATAATTCGATGGCATCTTCATCAATCTGAACGTTATTCCCGGCTGCCCTTTCCCTTACCCAGGATTTCAGTTCATGTTCATTCAATTTTTTGGCTTCCACTACTTCTGCAAGCTTCTTTAAGGACTTGGTGACTTTTTTACGCTCGTCCAATTTCTCGTAATTCGCGGTGATCACAAGTATCGTGTATGGTGCAGGTGATTGTATGTATTGTTCAAAGCGCTTGATATTATGCTCTACCTTTTCTTTCGTTTTTTCAGCCGTCAGGAAAACGGGATTCTGAAGAATGACTACTCTTTTTTCTCCCATAAAAGGAAAGGTTTCAGCGTCTTCAATCGCTACTTCTATCGGCGTCTCCTCCAGGTCATAGCTGGAAAAGTTAAAATCCATTTCTTCTTCTGAAATGGCTCTTGAAACAATCCTTTGTTTCGTTTCATTAATAATAAATGATTCATTTCCGTAAACTAAATATATATCGGCAAATTGAGACTTCTCTATTTTTTTCCATGTATCGATAACCAAGTCAGCACTCTCCATTAAGTCTATTCTCTACTCTATGGTAAAAAAGCTTTCTGGTTTTGGCAAGGGGTAAAGGGGACATCCCTCATTAGGACACCCCCTATATCTATATTAACGTTAACGGATAAGACCTAGGAACCTGATCCGCCAACGGTATTTCCTTTGTATTGATTAGTGTCACCACACATCCATAAACTTATGGGTGACAACTCTTGTCAGTAAAGGAAAAAGTAAAGGGAAGTATAGATTTTTCATTAGCGTTGTTCTATACTAGAATAGAAATAGGAGGGGTAATTGTGAACCAATTTGAAAAGAATGTACAATCAAAAAGAAATGATGCAGTAGATTCAGGTGTAGCCTTCGGTGTTTCTTTTGGATTCTTTGCATTAATGTTCATTATTGCAACAGCGATCAAATTAATTGGATCTTAATGAAAAATAGGAAGCAGGCCTTTAAGAAAACGGTTACTTCAACTTCCATATATGGTACTTTCCGTATCATAAAGATGGTTTGAATGCCCTGATTCTTTGTAATAGGTCTGCCCCTTTTTTCATTAGCGCTTAATTTGTTTTGTTCTACATCCTATGGCAGTTGGGCAGAAAACGTTCCTTCTTTATCCCAAAATCGATAGGTGATTGCCCCGTTCCCTGCCGTGTTATAAATGGCCACTCCTCTAGTTGTCAATCGCTTGACCACGTCAGGATGCGGATGGCCGAATCGATTGGTTTCTCCTGCAGAGATAACTGCGAAGTCTGGACTCGCTTCCTCTAGAAAAGGCTCTGTACTACTTGTATTACTGCCATGGTGACCGACTTTTAACACATCGACCTGCATATCGAATGTCTTCAATAACTCTCTTTCCCCTTCCTCCTCCAAGTCTCCTGTAAACAACCATTTCATGAATCCGATATCTCCATAGATGACAATGGAGTCGTTATTCCCTTCATATGCTGTATCCAGGGGAGAAACGATATGCAATCCTTCCTCATCCCCACGCCAACTGGTAGGATACATTGCCTCTTTAACGGAAATCCTTTTGCTTTGTGCCTTTTTAACAATGTTACCCACTTCCAATTTCCCCATGCTTCCGGGACTGATCAAGATTTCCCTTACCTTCACTTCATCTATCACTGCTTCTGCACCGCCTACATGATCGAGATCCCCATGAGTTAAAATCAACGTATCGATACGCGTGATTCCTTTACTTTTTAAAAACGGAACGACAATATCCTCTCCTACAGAGAAAGTGCTGCCTTTTTCCTCCCATTTCTCTTCCGGGAAGTGAATTTCCCCTCCTGCATCGATTAAGAAGGTACCCCGGTTATAAGGTAGGTCGATCAAGGTTGCATCTCCTTGTCCGACATCAATGAAAACGACTTCCCCATAAGGATGAAAATTATTCCATAGTAGATGAAGACTTCCAAACACAATAAACAGTACACCCGAGAGGTATTTTTTCCTTTCAAAACCGGCAAATACGTAATAGATCAGAATAAGATAACAGAGTAAAAGAAGAAAATGGGGTCTCCCCATCACCAGAGTGCTTAGAGGAAAAGAAGAAACCTCAGAAGATAGCCATTGAATTCCTTCCAAGAGGGTTTTGTAAGGAACCATGACCCATCCGGCAGTTACGATTGACGATAGAAAATAAACGATGATGGCCATCGGGAGGACGATAGCGGAAAAAAGCGGTATATAAAAGAGATTGGTCAGAAAACCGATTAAGGAAAATTCGTAGAAATGATGGATCACGATGGGAAGTGAAGATAACTGGGCTACGATTGTTACCATGAACATTTGCCTGAAGGAGGATGAGGATGCATCCTTTAATATTGTCCGGGATGAAATCACAAGGGAGAAACTGACCACAAAAGATAATTGAAATCCTGCGTTAAATACGGAGAATGGCTCGTACAAGACAAGAATTAGAAATACTGCCGCTAAACTATCGAACACGCTGATATTCAGAGATGTTTTTTTACCCAACAGGAGTACAATTAGCATAGAAGATGCCCTGACAACAGAAGGTGAGCCGCCTGTCAATATGATGTAGCAAAGAAGAAAAAAAATGCCCACCCATGATGCAGCTTCCCGGGTTACACCCGCCCTTAATAAAAAATGATGAAGGAATGCAAATAACAGACCCACATGAAGACCTGAAATGGCAAGGAGATGCACAACACCGAGCTCCCTGAATGACTTCATCGTGTCCTCTTTAATCATCCCTGTCTCCCCGAATAATAATGCCTGTGTCACTCCGACAGTGGATGGCGGGAAACTCTGTTCTATTCTTTTTAACCCTTTGAATCTCAGCGTAATCAACGCATCCTTCCAAGAACCCCTACCTCTGCATCCCTTGAATTTCTTTATGTCCAGGAACCAATATACCCCTTGATAATAAAGAAATTCTTTATAGTTGAATAAATTAGGATTTTTATTTGGACTGGGTTCAGTAAGCTCTCCCTCCACTTCGCACATAAATCCTGGTTTCAATTGTTGAAACGCTCTTTTTTCCTCTTCTGATGTGAAATAATAGCGGGACAGGACTTTTTCACCACGTATTCTTACCAGGGAGTTGAATGAATTGCCGTCGATGGACGGGATATCTTTTATAGTCAGCTGAAAGGTATGGGCTGTGGTTTGTTGGGAAAGTTTTGTTTTCTGATGGGTTTGGTGGAAATGGGCATTGGTGAAAGAAAAAATGGTAAAGAAAACAGCAAGCAGGATGGGGGTAAGGGAGGTTTTTCTGAAGTATAGAGAAAAGAGGAGAAGGACAAGGATGCTAGCACCCCAGTGAACCTGAAGTGCCAGTAATGTCCCTGACAGAACCGCCAAAGCCAAGTAGAGATATAACCCTCTACTCATTGAAAAGCTTTATGTATTCCTGTTCATAATGGTGAAGTTTCTCCTCTGACACTCCCTCTTGTCTGAGATCCTGGATCAATTGGATCATTAATGCTGCTTTTTCCTTATGTTTGACATCGATACTGCTTTCCTGAAAAGGGACTTTCTCAACATGGACATCGGCCTTTTCAAACAGTTCTATTGCGTACCGATGATTTTTGTAATCTTTTGCATAATAAACCGTCTTGATCCCCGCTTGAATCAGCGCCTTACAGCATTGAAGACAAGGAAAGTGAGTGACGTATATGTCCGCATTTTCCGTCCCGACACCGAATTTTGAACATTGCAGAAGAGCATTCATTTCTGCATGAATGGTCCTTACACAGTGATTGTCGATGACATAACATCCTTCATCTATACAATGATCCCCACCGGCAATGGATCCATTATAGCCGCCTGCGATGATCCGCTTGTCCCTTACGATGGTTGCACCCACTGCGAGTCTTGTGCACGTACTGCGGAGGGCAAGCAGTTGGCTCTGAGCCATGAAATACTGATGCCAAGCTATTCTTTCCATCCCCATTCCTCCTTCTGTTATGCGGTGTATTAATCATGCTTGTTTAAGTGTATAAAGATTTCCTCTGTTTCGTCAATTCATTGAACAAAAATATGCTCTTTTAATTTTTCGAATGTCTTATCTCCGATGCCGGATATGTTTGTAATCTCTTCAATGGCAGTGAACGGTCCATTCTCTTCGCGATACTGCACAAAAGAGGCCGCTTTGGATGGCCCGATTCCAGGAAGTGACTCAAAGTCCTGTTGGGAAGCAGTATTGATATTGAGTTTATCCTGCCCTGATTCAGCACCTGAAGAAGGGACTGGAAGATCCTGAGGTTCCATTTCACCGACTTTGGGCACGTATATCATCATTTCGTCCGTTACCTTGACGGCCAGATTGATCATTTTCCTATCGGCATCTTCCGTGAAACCGCCTGCCCTGTCAATGACAAATTTCAACCTGTCCCCCTGCCTCACCTCATATAGCCCGGGGCTAACGACTTGTCCTTTCACATCTACATATACGTTTTCTGGAGTTTTCACAGGTTCAGAACCCTCCTCTTTTTTCACCGGTGCTGCTTGAATGGAAGAATCCTCAATGGGTGGCTGGAATGCACTTTTCAATATATAGGCAATCAGTAAAACACTACAAACCAAAACAACGAACAGAATCGTTCTATACTTTTCAATTATGGATCGCACGGAAATCACCTCGGATGGAATAATCATTGCAAGGAATTCATAAGTTTTAGGAGAGACTGTGATTAAGGAGGGCTGAACATGAAGGTAGGTATCATCGGGACAGGAAACATGGGGAAAATAATGATTGAGGCTCTCATTGAATCCAATGCGATTTCTCCTTCGCATCTTCATATTACGAATCGTTCAATAAAAAAAGCTGAGGATATAAAGAAGAAGTTCACGAAAATCAATGTAGGCTTTTCCAATGGAGATGTGATTTCTACATCTGATCTAATCTTCATCTGTGTAAAACCACATGATGTGTATGATGTGATTCAGGAGAATAAGAAAAGATTCACGAAGGAAAAATGCGTTGTATCCATCACCAGCCCGGTAAATGTGGGTCAATTAGAGTCATTATTAAGCTGTTCTTGCGCCCGATTCATTCCAAGCATCACCAATCGCGCCTTGAGCGGTGTGTCCCTTTTAACATTTGGTGATCAATGTTCGGATAATTGGAGACGGGTTTTAACTAGCCTTGCCAGAAATATATCCACACCTGTAGAAATTAATGAAAATGTGACACGGGTGGCTTCTGACATCGTCAGCTGCGGTCCTGCTTTTTTCAGTTATGTTACTCAACAATTCATCAATGCAGCCGTTGAAGTAACGGAAATAGATCAGGAAACCGCGACGGTCCTGGCATCCGAAATGCTGGTCGGCCTTGGAGACTTATTAAAGAAAAATATTTATACGTTACCGACGCTTCAAGAGAAAGTTTGTGTAAAAGGAGGAGTGACGGGCATAGGGATTTCTGTGATGGAAAGAGAATTAGGAGATGTTTTTGAGAAGTTATTCGA
The DNA here is from genome assembly GCF_017303375.1 of Bacillus sp. NTK074B. Lineage (GTDB taxonomy): Bacteria > Bacillota > Bacilli > Bacillales > Bacillaceae_B > Rossellomorea. The sequence goes on from NZ_JAFKOH010000001.1 coordinate 486,007, forward strand.
AGCTACACAAGAGAAATTCGTGGATGATATTGAAGGGACAAAATCACAATTCGGGCTCTAGGAAGAATCCTTACGTTACTATTTCGACACGAATTGTTTTTTTCCTTCTTTTTTTTATTACACGAATAAAAGCCGGACCGCCTTGTGGCAATCCGGCTTTTATTATTTCTTTTTGCATGCAAAGAAGATTCTCTCACTCTGTTCGGTTGGAGATTCGCTGGAAAAGTCTGCTGTGATGCTGGCTACTTCAAATCCGCTTCCCACCAGCCATTCATTTAACATCAGAATGGGATAGGTTCGCTGTTTGTGGAGCTCTTCCACTCTCTCATACTGTCCGGTATCATCATCCTTCACAAAAAAGGTGAGTTCGTGTTCCACGCTATTGGGGACAACTCCCGGAAAGCAATCCCAGATATAGGAGACGTGTTCATCCGTTAAGGTGAAGGTTTGATTCGTGAATATTTGCGACATCTTAAAAATGGAATGTACATCAAAAAGGAATAATCCGCCCTGTTTCAAGTGAGCGTAGACGCTTTTAAACGTATGTTCTACGTCACTCTCGTCTTCCAAGTAATTCAATGAATCACAAAAAATCGTAATAATATCATATTCACCAAGGGAATCGAGCTTTGACATATCCTGTTGGAACAGTTGAATTGGAAGCTTTTGGTCCGCTGCCTTTTCCTGGGCGACCATCAACATATCACTGGATAAGTCGACCCCCGTCACATCGTACCCTTCACGAGCTAGTCTCAGAGACAATTCCCCTGTTCCGCAGGCGATATCAAGAATTCTTTTTCCTTGAACTGAACATTCTTTTGTCTGTTGATTGACATATTCCAACCAGCCGTCGTATGGGACGTCCTGCATGAGATAATCGTACACATAAGCAAAACGTTCATAACTCATTTAGAGGTTCTCACCTTGCCCGACTTCCACTAATGACGCGTCTCCCCATAGGCGTTCCAGGTTATAGTAACCTCTTTCTTCTTTATGGAACACGTGAGCGACAACGTCACCCAAATCAACTAAAATCCAACGTGCCTGATCAAAGCCTTCTAATCGTTTGACCGTATAGCCTTTTTCTTCTGCTGCGTCTTTCAGTTCACGGGCAATTGCCTGTACCTGCTTGTCCGAGTTTCCGTGGCAGATCAGGAAATAGTCCGCAATCAACGAAACACCTTTCATATCCAATACAACAATATCCTCAGCACGTTTGTCATCAGCGGCTTTATACGCTAATTCTACTAAATTCTGTTCCATTCCTTCATCTCCTCTGATTTAAAGTTAATTCATTGTAAAAGCGAAATGTATCAGGATAAATCGCTTGATTTTTTTTCATTAGAAACGTCATCGTATTCTGAAGAGCCTTTATGATGGCAGCATCCAATGATTCTTTAGCTAGTTCCCTCACTTCTTCCACACCTGGGAACCCGCGATTCGGCTCGATATAATCGGCTAAATAAATCACCTTGTCAAGGATGGTCATCCCCTCTTTACCTGAAGTATGGAAACGGATGGCATCCAAGATTTCCAGGTCTTCTATCCCTACCTCACGTTCTACCAGGAGTGCCCCGACAGGTGCATGCCACAGCTCGCTATTATAAAGCAGCAGCTCCCCTGAAAGATTCTCTTCTTCAATAATCGCTTTCATTTCCTCTTTATCCCGAAACTTAGCATAGTCATGAAATATGGCAGCTGTTTCAGCTTTCTTTTCGTCCGCTCCATACCTTTGTGCAAGTTCGATGCTAGTTTCCATGACACCGCATGTGTGAATATAGCGGTGCTCGGTCAAATGTCCTTTTACGATTTCCAAGGCTTTTTCTTTATTCATATAACCTCTCCTCCTTTATAAATCGATACACGTCATCTGGAACTAAATACCGAACCGAATGACCCTTATTTACAGTGTCACGAATGTAAGAAGAAGAAAGATCGATGGCCGGGACTTCAATCAATTGCACATTAAAGGAAGTCTCATGGGTATACATAGGACGATTCACCCCAATAAAATTCACCATATTCTGAAGTTCATCGATTTTATACCATTTTGGGAGATACTCAATCATATCCCCCCCAATGATAAATGAAAATTCGGTGTTCTCTTCTCTTTCCATTAAGAGCTTGATGGTGTCATATGTGTAGGATGCACCCTGTCGTTCGAGTTCGATCATTTCAATGGAAAAACGCGGATGATCCTTTATCGCTGCCTCCAGCATCATTAGCCGCTGATTTGCCGATACAGAATCATCCACCTGTTTATGTGGGGGCACATGGTTCGGAAGAAAGCGTATTTCATCCAAATCCGCCTTCTCAAGAACCTGTTCCGCAATGACCAGGTGACCCATATGCGGAGGGTTGAATGTGCCTCCCAGTAGTCCAACCTTCTTCATGATTGTATCAATCCTTATCTTGGCAGGATTAATTGCTTGTTTTCTTTTGATTCTTTATAAAGAATGATGGTGTTCCCGATGACCTGGACAATTTCAGCCCGTACACCCTTTGATAGTTGTTCTGCCACCTCAGTCTTATCCATATCACAATTTTGAAGGATGCTGATTTTCATCAGTTCCCTTACTTCGATTGCTTCGCTTATTGTCTTGATCATATTATCATTGACTCCGCCTTTTCCTACTTGAAAAACCGGATTTAAGTGATGTGCTTCTGAACGTAAAAACCTTTTTTGTTTACCTGTTAACATGTTGACCTCCTAGTTGTTGTAAAACGATGTTTTTCATTATGGAATAGGCAGGGAAGATCCCTGTCCACTTCTCAAATGAGAGCGCCCCCTGAAACACAAACATATCTAGTCCGTTTTGGGTGATGGCTCCTTTTTGTTTAGCCTGCTTTAAAAGTGCTGTTTCTAATGGATTATAAATAATATCGCTGACGATGCTTCCCTGCTTTAACTTGACGATTTTCAAAGGAATCTGATCGATATGAGGAAGCATACCGATAGACGTCGTCTGGATGATGACATCATATTCCTCCAGTACGTTCTCAGCTTCGTCCAAAGGAAGAAATACGGATTTCAGTGCGAAAGGACACGTTTCCATCATCTTCTCCGCTCTATCGGGCGTCCGGTTAGTTACATCTATTCTACCCGCTCCCGATGAGGCAAGGGTGTAGTAGATGGCCTTGGCAGCACCGCCTGCTCCAATGATAAGGATCGATTTGTTTTCAAGTTGATCCCCGGCTAACTGCTTCAACCCCTCAACAAAACCAAGACCGTCCGTATTATAGCCGATCAGCTTTCCATCTTCATTGACGATCGTATTCACAGCACCAATAGCCTCCGCCAGAGGATCAATTTCATCCAATAGGGGCATGACCTTTTCCTTATGGGGAACCGTTACATTCACACCTTTGATGCCTAATGCTTTAATCCCGAGGATCGCTTCGGGGAGCTGTTCCTTCTTCACGTGAAACTTCACATATTCTGCATCAATACCATTTTCTTTAAATGCGCTGTTATGCATCAAGGGAGACATGGAATGAGCAATCGGGTCCCCCATTACACCATATAGAGCCACAGAACCCCTCCTAGATCAATGATTTTCTCAAAAAGACGCTGACGCCTTTCGGAACATGAGCCGCAATGGTCGCACCTGCATCATTCACGGTGATCCACCCGAGCCCTGAGAAAACGATATCCGTTTTCGCTTCTTTGATCTTGAATTCATGCCTCACAAGCTCCGGGAACGAATCCATGTCATCTTTTCTTGGCGGCTGCAATAACTCACCCGCATGATTTTTATAAAGCTCCTCTGCTTTTTCAACCTTCGTACGATGGATTGTCAACTCATTAGAGAAGTAGCAGGTAAAGGGCTGACGTTCCCCCGCCATGAAATCAAATCGTGCCAACCCGCCGAAGAATAACGTTTGCTCAGGATTCAATTGAAACGTCCTCGGCTTAATTTCTTTTTTCGGCGTGATGATTTTTAAATCCTGTTTATCTACAAAGTGTGCCATCTGATGATGATTGATGATCCCGGGGGTATCAATCAGTGATTCCTCATCATCCAATGGTATCTGAATCATATCAAGAGTCGTTCCCGGGAAGTGAGAAGTCGTGATGACATCCTGCTCTCCCGAAACATGCTTTATGATTCGGTTAATGAACGTGGATTTCCCTACATTCGTACATCCTACTACATAAACGTCTTTTCCTTCTCGATATTCTTCTATCGCTTCGATTGCTTCGGCTATCCCCTGACCTTTGGCAGCGCTCACCAGTTGAACATCAATTGGTTTTAATCCAAGTTGGCTCGCTTCATGCTTCATCCAGTGAATAAGCTTGGAGTGCTTGACGGACTTCGGCAGAAGGTCTACCTTGTTTCCAATCAGAAGAATCGGGTTGGAGCCCACGAACCGGTGCAGTCCCGGAAGCCAGCTTCCATTAAAGTCAAATATATCTACAACCTTGACAATCAAGCCTTCAGAGTCACCAATTTGGTTTAATATTTTCAGGAAGTCATCATCGGTCAATGGAACATCCTGGACTTCATTATAATGCTTTAATCTAAAACAGCGTTGACAGATGATCTCTTCCTTTTGAAGAGCCGAAGGAGGGGCATATCCCATCTCATCTTTATTTTCCGTCTGGATTTCAACGCCACAACCTATACATACAACTTCACTCACTTTTTATCCTCCCACTCAAGCATGCCTTTACGCTTGAAAAACTTCATGATCCTGCGTTCTACTTGACGATTGAATTTCGTAAAGAAACCATCCGATTGTGCTACAGGGACAACCAATATCGTATGAAAGCCGCTCCGGTTCCCACCCAGTACGTCCGTTAAAAGCTGGTCCCCGATGACGACCGTCTCTTCCTTCTTTACACCCATTTCCTTGATTGCCTTCTTGAATGCACGTCCCATGGGCTTACGTGCCTGAAATATAAATGGAACTCCTAAAGGCTCGGCAAATGCTCCGACACGGCTCTTGTTATTGTTAGATACAATTGTCACAAGAATCCCCTGCTCCTGCATCACTTTGAACCACTGAATTAATTTCGGGGTGGCGTTGGGCCTGTCCCATTCCACTAATGTATTATCCAAGTCGGTGATAATTGCCTTGATTCCCTTTTCTTTTAAATGGTCCGGGCTGATACTGAAGATATCCTGAACCTGCTCATTTGGTAAAAACTGTTTGATCACTCGCTACACCTCAAATTTCGTTTACAATTATATAAATAACTGCTCTCACTATTTTCTTTAATCGAACATACTCTTTATAAAAAAATTGATTTCTTCCTTATACCTTTAACCTATAACAGATTAATGATAACCAATTTTACATACAGATTCAAAATAAATCATATATATTCCTGGAAATCCAAACATATTCGTAAAACAAATAAATATTTTTCGACAAATTTCCAGTTCCGTTTAGGATTGTGGATAACCTTATTCACATTATACAGAACACAAACATCGGTTATTTACCAGTTATATACAAGATAGTCACAACTTATCCACCGTGAGCTGTGGATAACGGAACGCTTGTTCTAAAAAAATAAATTTGGTAAAGTTTAATTACTACTTGAAAACGTACTTACATTCATTTTTGAAATACAAAAAGATGATGATTATTGGAGGTGGCATTAATGAGGAAGTTATCGGACGAACTGTTGATTGATTCTTATTTCAAAGCAATCGAGCTGAAGCTCAATACAGAATTCATTCGCCTCATCGAAATGGAAATTCACCGTCGATCCCTTACGAATAAAATAAAAGCTACTTCGTAGAATAGTAACATTAAATGGGACGGATTTGATTAGAATCCGTCCTCTTTTTTTATTCAATGTATTCCCCGATATTTCATCTGCTGTCATCTTTTAAGGAACCTACTGACGGAAAGTTCCTGAACAATCCTGCATAATTTCAAAAAACGATTAACTTTAGCAGTTTCATAAGTATATAATAAAATTTTATTATATACTATATTAATAAGAATCTTTTTTCACTGTGTGCGGTTACAATCATTAGTTCAAGCATCTTCAGCCATAATTCATGTTCAACAGTGAACAAACTTTATTAAAAGGAGTGAGTGCTGATTGTTTCTCTCTGGCGTCCTCGATCAAACGTTCAAGAAGATTAAAGCACAAACAGCCAACCTGATTACCCTGACCAATTTATCATTAGGTGGCTTTGCCATTATTTCCATTCTTCATAACCAATTACATTTAAGCTTGATTCTCATTTTCATCGCCGCTTTAACAGACAGATTTGATGGGATGGTAGCGAGGAAATTAAACATCGAGTCCGAACTAGGAAAGCAGCTGGATTCAATGAGTGACATCATTTCTTTTGGGGCTGCCCCGGCCATACTCCTGTATGCGGCCGTTCTCAACGAGTTTGATGTGCCGGGCATGTTTTTTATGATTTTCTATTTAGCTTGTGGAGCTTATCGATTGGCACGCTTCAACATTTCAGAGAATGACGGCTACTTTACAGGATTGCCCATTACTGCAGCAGGCTGTTTATTGACCATGTCCTATTTCGCCATTCCGTTTGTGCCGAGCGTACTCCTCGTATGTATAGTCGTCGCCCTGTCCATATTAATGATCAGTCCATTTACTTTGAAGAAGATGTAATAAACAAAAGAACCCGGCTTGGGTTCTTTTTATTTTTGCTTGTCGCCTCTGGGCAAAGCCCCTCCGCTTTTCTTCTTGTCCAGCTCCGGGGCTTAGAGGCTCGAGGTCATAAGTCAAACCTGACATAAAGGCAAAGGGCCCCTTTTTGTCAGGTTCGTCTTATGCTTGTCGCCTCTGGGCAAAGCCCCTCCGCTTTTCTCTTGTCCAGCTCCGGCGGCTTGGCCCTCGAGGTCATAAGCTAAATCGACCAAAAAGGCAAAGAACGCCTTTCCGGTCGATTCATCTTATGCTTGTCGGGCCAGAACGAGCCGCCTCCGCTTTTCGTTTAGCAATTGGTGTAGTACCACCAGCCACCGAATAGGAAAAGCAGGATGAGTAATACGACGACGAGGGCGAAGTAGAATCCTCCTCCGCCGTAGCCGTAGCAACCTGGATAGACTGGGCCGTAACAAGGATATCCGTAAGGCATGACCATACCTCCTCACTCACTTTTACTATCAGTATATGTATATAGTGAAAGAGCGTATAGGCCATTCTCACTTTCATTACGGAATTAGCGTTGGAAAATATGCTCATTTCCCGATTACTTTGCCTGGACATGCAAGGACATCCTCTCCTTATCATATGAATGAATATAGTCTTAAGTCCTTATGGAGGTGGAAATATGTCTGGAGTCCTTACAGCACTCGGTTATTTCTTTAAGGAGTTAATTTTTCTCGTTTCTTACGTTAAGAATAATGCCTTTCCCCAACCATTATCTGCTGCTGATGAACGGAAATATTTAAGGTTGATGGCAGAAGGCGATGAACATGCCCGAAATATGCTCATCGAACATAATCTCAGGTTAGTTGCCCACATCGTCAAGAAATTCGAAAACACAGGCGAAGATCCAGAAGATTTGATCTCCATCGGGACCATCGGGTTGATCAAAGCGATTGAAAGTTATTCAGAAGGTAAAGGAACGAAGCTTGCTACCTATGCGGCACGATGTATCGAGAATGAAATCCTAATGCACCTGCGCGCACTTAAGAAGACCAAGAAAGATGTTTCCCTCCATGATCCCATCGGACAGGATAAAGAAGGCAATGAGATCAGCTTGATCGATATTTTAAAATCGGAAAGCGATGATGTTATTGATACTATCCAACTAAGCATGGAGCTCGAAAAGGTCAGAAAGTACATTTGTGTACTGGACGAGAGGGAAAAGGAAGTGATCGTAGGGCGGTTCGGACTGGATTTAAAAGAAGAGAAAACCCAAAGGGAAATAGCAAAGGAGTTGGGTATTTCAAGAAGCTATGTTTCACGGATCGAGAAACGGGCCCTCATGAAGATGTTTCATGAATTTTATCGCGAGGAAAAAGAAAAGCGAAATAAATCCTAATAAAGAAAAGCGGTCCATTGGCCGCTTTTCTTTTTCATATTCACTACTCTACGCTTACTTCAGCGGAAATGATCAAACCAATCACAGATGTCAGGATAAGACCCATTATCATTGAGAACATCGTCATCCCTCTCCCTCATTAAACTGCACTTCTTACTATTAATATATCACGAAAACGCGCAAATTCCCTTCCCATTCGTGAACAACTTATTACTAAAGATTGACAGAGGTGTGACTGATCCTTCCTTATACAAAAAAGAGGATACCCTCCGAGTAAGGGTATCCTTTTCCTCATTTTTTCGTTACCCGCTTCTTCCTTTTATGGAAGATAGCCGACCAAAGTGCAATATTCAAAAACATCTTTCCACCACCTCCAGAATCGTTAGGCAGTATCCTTCTCTACCCATAGCGCATTCAGCATTTTCTCCTGTACATAAATCATCATTCATTCTCCTCTCCAGTAGTTGATCTTGTGTCTTAGAACAATTGCGACATGTAGTGCTGCTTTGTTTTTGTTTCTTCATAGCTTTTAGAAACTGTTTCATTGTGAGAAGCTTCTTCAAACGATTCTTGCTTCTTATTGAAGGTTACAGTAATAAATAAAAGATTCAGTGTCATACGTATCACCCCTTTCAAAGTGCCTGCTGTATGCAGGGCATAGTAAAAAGCCACAAAGAGACCGATCCTTGTGGCACAAAAAAGCCACAGGGATCTACATTCTCCCTGTGGCTATCATTTAATGGAATTCAAATTAAGATAAAGACATCCCACAAGCGGTCGAATGATGAAAACAATATGAAGTTGTGTCTTTTTTTCCAATAAGCACGAACATTTTCTTCGACCTCCCTCTTGTGATTTTTTCTTACACTGGTTAGTATATCCAATTATTGATGTAATGTAAACTCTTTTCTTCACTATTTTTTCTACAAATTTCCACATTTGATAACATCCGATATCAAAGAAGAAAAGCGGACCCTCATGGAGAATCCGCTTTTCTTATCTATTCATCCGCTGACTGCAGATCTTTTTTATATTTGATGACTTTTGTGAAAAACAATAATGACAGCCCGAGTAAAACAACCGTCCCTGTCATTAGTGGAACCATTTTACCTGGTGTGACCGTTACTGTTGGAATGATGACGCCTAAATACATAAAGACACTAAGTGCAAGTAACGTAAAACCAAATCGTTTGAAGTCAATGATCTTATGTTGAATGGTCTTTTTGTTATCCATTTGCTTTCACCTACTTTAGAACTAGTAAACTCTCATTCTATGGTAACATATGAATGCATGAAGTCTGCCATGTAATTGATACCAGTTCTCCCACAGGTTTCTTTACTTGGAAAGGGCGTTGTCGATATCTTCAATCAAGTCTTCCACATCTTCAAGACCGACAGAGATACGAACAAGTCCATCTGTGATGCCAAGTTCATTACGACGTTCTGCCGGAATGGAAGCATGGGTCATGCGTGCAGGAACGGAGATAAGACTTTCTACGGCACCAAGACTTTCAGCCAATGTGAAGAATTTTGTATTGGTTAAAAGTCTGTCGGCATTTTCTTCGCTGCCTACATCAAAGGAAACCATACCGCCAAATCCTGATGCCTGCTTTTTAGCAATGGCATGATTCGGATGGGTTTCTAAACCTGGGTAGTATACCTTTGATACTTTCGGATGAGAAGAAAGGAACTCAACGATCTTCTTTGTATTTTCTTCATGTTCTTCCATTCGAAGTCCCAATGTTTTAATACCACGAATCAATAACCACGAATCCTGGGGCCCGAGAACCCCTCCTGTGGAATTCTGTACAAAGAATAATTCATCCGCAAGCTCTTGTGAATTCACCACAACGAGACCTGCCACAACGTCACTGTGTCCACCGATATATTTAGTAGCACTGTGAAGCACAATGTCTGCCCCCAGGCTGATTGGGTTTTGCCAATACGGTGTACTGAACGTATTATCTACGATGGTCAACAGATTGTGTTTCTTGGCTAATGAAGCTGCTGCCTCTATATCCGTGATTTTCAGTAGTGGATTGGTAGGTGTTTCAATGTATACAGCCTTAGTATTCGATTGGATCGCTTTTTCGATATTGTTGATATCACTTGAATCAACAAATGTGGATTCAATTCCAATGCGGTTTAACACTTTGGTCATGACACGGTACGTGCCACCATATACATCGTCTGTCATCACAATATGATCTCCGCTATTGAACATCATCATGACTGCCGTGATGGCCGCCATTCCCGACCCGAATGCAAATCCTTTTTCTCCGCCTTCGAGATCTTTAATAAGCTCTTCCAAAGCGTGGCGGGTCGGATTTCCAGAACGGGAATATTCAAAGCCTTTATGCTTTCCTACTTTATCCTGCTTATACGTACTCACCTGATAAATGGGAGTGGATACAGCACCTGTTTGAGGATCTGTCGGAATACCACCGTGAATTAATTGTGTTTTCTTTTTCATGATTAGATTCCTCCTTGATATATTCTCTTACTTAAATATCTCTCACTTGAATCCGGAAAAATCGTGATGATATGACTTCCCGGTTCTGCCTCTTCTGCCTCCAACAGCGCTGCATGGAGGGCAGCACCGGAAGAACTGCCAACAAGCAAACCTTCCAATGATGCCAGTTCCTTTACCCTTCTAAAGGCATCATCATCCGTGACTGTGTGGATACAGTTAAAGTAGCTTGCATCCATATAGTCAGGAAGAAATTCCATCCCGATCCCTTCAGTTTTATGGGGTCCTGATTCTCCCCCATTCAGGATGGATCCTTCAGGTTCAACGATCACGGTCTTAACCGTCTCATTCATTTCTTTAAGGTAGCGGGCAGTCCCCATAAAGGTTCCGCCTGTCCCTGCACCGGCGACAAAGGTATGAATGTTCCCATCCATCTGTTGCCATAGCTCCGGTCCCAACGTTTTGTAATACGTATTCGGATTGGCTTTATTCCCGAATTGTTGCGGGGAATACGAGTTAGGGATTTCCTTCACCAATTCGGCGGCTTTCGCGATGGCTCCCTTCATTCCTTCTTCAGTAGGGGTATGAACAATCGTCGCACCCAGTGCCTTCATAAGCTCCTGTTTTTCCATACTGAATTTTTCCGGAATGCAGAATATGACGTTGTAGCCTGAGTTCACTGCCGCCAATGCCAAACCAATTCCTGTATTTCCTGCCGTTGGTTCAATGAAGGTCCCCCCGGGCCTAATGTTACCGTTCTCAACGGCCGTCTTTAATAACTCCAGCCCCAATCGATCCTTTACGCTGCCCCCGGGGTTAAAGAACTCCAGCTTGGCAAAAAGGCGGACACCGTTCTTTAGCGGGAAATGTGTCAGTTCAACGATCGGTGTATTCCCTATCAGATCGTGTACACTCTTATAAACGTCCATGAATTTAATCCCCCTTTAAACAAAAACAGACCCATGTACCAATTCGTTCTCATAAAGGTTGAATAAACGGCTCTTAAACACGTCCGATCTCCATCGATGAGGGAAAAGGTGCCTGGGTCAGCTGTATGTCCCGTGTATTAAGCAGACTTTACAATGCTCATGACCATTTTCGCAGAGTGAAGTGCTGCCTTTTCTAAATATTGGTCAAAGGAAACATCCGATTCCTTGCCGGCAATATCCGATAGAGATCGAATGATGACAAATGGAACCCCAAATTGATGCGCCACTTGTGCAATGGCTGCTGCTTCCATTTCCACTGCCTGCAGGCCGGTGAATTTATCACGTATCGCTTCCACTCGCTCAGGGTCATTCATAAATGAGTCTCCTGTCGCAATCAATCCAGAAACAACCTGTACGTCCCCTAACTCCCTCACGCTGTCGATGGCCGTTTGCTTCAACTTCTCATCTGCCGTAAAGGCTGCCGGAAGCTGAGGAACCTGACCATAGTCATACCCAAAAGCTGTTACATCTACATCATGATGTCTTACTTCAGTTGAAATGACGACATCACCTACATTTAGAGAAGGATCGAATCCTCCTGCTGACCCAGTGTTGATGATGCAATCCGGTTTGAAGTGCTGCAATAGAACAGCTGTCGACATCGCTGCATTCACTTTTCCGATTCCGGAACGAAGTAAAATCACTTCTTTGTCTTTCATAGTACCGCTTGTATATTCACACCCTGCGATCGTTTCTGTTACAGGGTTTGAAATGTTCTCTCTTAATAAGGCTACTTCTTCTTCCATTGCTCCGATGATGGCGATTTTCATTCGTTAAAACCTCTTTCTACTTTTTAGTCGCCTCCATGATCCACACAAACGTATTCACTTGTTCAAACGTGACTGAAAACCCATTTTCGTCCAATAACTCCCTTAAAACATTCAAGGTTGTATAGTATTCCCGTTTTAAATCTTCAGCCAGATTGAAATACTCTTTCTTTATTGCTTGGGATATGGCGGCTTGATAGTGCTGATCTGTCTCAAACATTGTATCAGCAAATACTATTTTACCACCTTGTACTAGAAGCTTTCCATAGATGCTGAAAGCTTTTCCCTTTTCTTCATCGGTTAAATGATGAAAGGCATATGAGCTTACAATGGAATCGGCATGACCTTCTATAGAAAAGTCAAGGAAATCGCCATCTCTGAAGGTGACATCATTACCAAGTTTCTGCATACCTACCGCTCTCATTTCAGGAGAAGGTTCAAAGGGGATGACCTCAAATCCTGAATCGAGGAATCTCTTCGTAAGATTTCCCGTACCGGGACCAAATTCAACGACTCTCCCTTTGGATCTTGAAACGACCTCATCAAGAATGCTGTCATAATGTTCAAACACTGCTTGATATTCCACGTCTTTCCCAGTCACTGTATCATCATAGGAATCTGCCCAATCCTGAAACAGATCCAAAAATTCTCTACCCATGGTTAAGCACCTCTGCGTTATTAAGTTTACAATTCCTATAAACATACTATGAATTAAATTTAAAACTGTTATTAAATTATCATATTCTCCTGACTTATTCAAGAAATTTTATTTGTCAAACAGGGGAAAGCCCTCTAAAATAAAGGGGTCGACCTTATATAAACCATGCATAAAGAAGGAGGTATTCCATGAATATTTCATTTGATTTAATAGAAGATAAAGTGGAGTTCTTTGAAGCGGACAATTTACGGACGTTGGAGAAAAAGGTAGATGAACAGATTCAACATAATAAAGCCATCATGCTCTCAGTCCATCATGTGGATCACGCGGTTTCCATCGATGAGAACGGTAGAAGATTATACAGCGCGATGGTGCATTTCAAAGTGAAGAAGTGATTTATGGGAAAAGGCCCTTTTACGTTTGAAGGGCCTTTAAAATGATGCATCATAGTTATTTGTTGTGAAATATTATAGAATAGCATTAATTAGAAGCAATATTCGGGGCTTGGATGGATTAAGCCAAAATGTCATTAATCCGGCCGCTTTACAATTTAATTCCCACCCCCGGCCCTCACTTAACTCAACCATATAATAAAAGAGAGCCCCTCAGGACCCCCTAATCATCAGTCTTTATCATTTTCCTTAAGTTCCTGCACTTTCGTCGGCTGCCATCCTTTGCCATCGACCCATTGCAAGTACACTCTATAAGGCGTCTTTGTATCTTTAGTCGTCACGGTAGCCATGGATTTCTGAGGGCCACCATTCCCTTCAATATACCAAACGGTCATGTTGGATTCAGGAATCCCCGTTGCATAAGAAACGGCCTTAATTTTTTCCTGCCAGTCGGCACTGCCTGGTTCATAAGAAGAGGCGTGTTCACCGGACTGCTTTGTGCCTACGGGCTTCCAGTCAGGATGCACCATGGTTTTCTCCACATTGGGTCCATCGCCTTTCTCGACTTTCATCTTACTGTCGTCCAGAGCTACACTCTCTTTATTCTCATCAGATGATCCGTCCTGCTTTTGTTCATCCTCTTTCTTTTTATCATCGTCTTTTTGTTCTTCGTTTGCTTTATCTTCAGCATCGCTATTTTCTTCCATAGAAACGGATTTATCGCTGTCTTGTTTTTCTTTCGAGCTTGTAGCGCTCTTGGCATCCTTGGTCTCTGAATTCTTCGGAGCGTCGGTCGTGGCTTTTTCGTCGCCACCTCCGCCAAATACGATGGTGCCTCCGACAACGACAATTAATAGAAGTACGACGGCTATCATTATGTTTAATATTTTATTTGTATTCTTTTTGGATCGTTTGTCTAATCGAGATTGGTATTTCGCCATTTTGTTCCCTCCCTATTATCCTACACATTTTAACATGATAAGTGGAAAAGAATAAAGCGAAACATTATCCAGCCGTGCGACAAAGGAAAAAGGTCACAGAAATACCTTTTTACTGATGATCAAGACGATAGACGGCATCGACGCTGTCTTTGAAGATGGGGTAGATTCCCCCTTCGCCTATGGTCACATCCATGTTGACGGCAACAAGGGCGTATTTTGGGTTTTCGAAAGGAAAGTAACCGGCAAACCATTTATTGTATAATTCGTTCGCCTTCACCTCTTCTCCCCTGTATTTTCCGGTCTGGGCGGTCCCGGTTTTTCCGGCGATCGTATAGGCGGCGGTTTGCAGGTAAGGCGCCGTTCCTTCTGGAGAATTGACCACACCCCTTAAATATTGCTGGAGCTTCATAGCAGTAAACGGGGTGATCGTTTCTCCTTCGATCTTCTGCTTAGGGAAGGAAAACATCGTGGTCCCATTTTGATACTGTACTTCCGATACGGCGCTCACCTGAAACTTCTCTCCACCCCTGGCAATGGTGGCCATCATATTGGCAATACCAAGCGGGGTAACGCGGACCTCCTGTTGTCCAATACCTGTCTGAGAGACCAGTTTAGATTCACCCCGGTCCCCATCTGACGAGAAAATCCTGCCTTCACTCACCTGAAGCTGAGGAAAGCTTTCGTAATGAAAGACGTTCCCTTTCCATGCGACATCACCGATCAACCCCATCTTCACAGCATATTCATCCAGGATATGATCATCTTTCTCAGTAAGCTCTTTTGCCAGGTCCGCAAACGTCCTGTTACAGCTGACTGCGATGCTGGTTTTAATATTGATGTTTCCGTGCGGTTTTTCAGCGGGGCCTCCACGGATGTCTTCATCACAAGGAAAAAGCCTCCGTTCATCCACGATCCCCTCATCCAGGGCAGCAGCCGCCACTACGGTCTTAAACACGGAACCCGGGATCAGTGCTTTCAACATGTAATTTGTCGCTCCCCCACTGAAGGGATCCCGGTTCTTCATGGCAGGTCTTGAGACACTGGCGAGTATTTCACTTTTTTCAATATCCAAAAGGAGCATCCCTCCCTGTTGAATATGATACGTATCTGCCACTTCCTCCAGGGCAAGCTGCATCTTCTCATCGATGGTCGTTTTCACGTTCAAAGGATAAAAAGGGTTGGCTGGGGCCAGGTACTTAACATCCACACCAAATAACGGTCCACCCCTGGCATCTACATGATAGATCAGTTTTGCCTCTTCTTCTGCAACCAGCCACTCATCAAAGCTTCTTTGAAGTCCTGAGACGCCGATCTTCTGGGTGGCTCCCTTCACTTTGTCCGGGTATCGCTTATGGAATTCATCCGTGTTTTCTCCTGTGACACCGATCATCTGTGAAGCAGGCACAACGTCGCTCTTAAACTTTTTCGTAAGAGCGAACACTCCCTGGATTTTAAGAGTATTAATTTCCTTCATCTGCTCTTCCGAAAGGCTAAAAGGCTCTTTCCCACCAAAAATCATCGGTCCTTTTGCTTGCTCCACCTTTGTTTGAATGGTTCCCGGAGGTACGTGGAGAACGGCTGCCACCTTTTCCACCGGCCATTCCATTTGTTTAAGAAAAGGGAAAAGAACAAGGACATTTTTTTCTGTAAAGGTCAGTGGTTCTCCATTCCGATCAAGGAATTCTCCCCTTCCTTCATCGATCACCAATGCTTGCGTCCGTTGAGCGACACTCTCCTCAAGCAGATTGATTTTATGACTGGAATATGATTCAGTCAGGAATAATTGCAATTGCATCAATCTACCTGATAGGGCAAGGAGAGCAAGTAATAATACGATACTGAGAATTCTGATCCGCTTCCGTTTCATTTTGTCACCTCGTCCCCATTGTTGACGAGAATCCTATGAAATAATCTTTTTGCCTCCATAAAAAAAGGAGAGACTCACATTGTGAGTCCCTTCTAACAAAATCAGCTTACTTCTACAATCTTAACGCTCATTTCCCCGCCTGGAGTCTGAACATTCACTTCTGCTCCTACTTTATGACCAAGAAGGCTTTTAGCGATTGGTGAATCATTGGAAATCTTTCCTTCAAATGGATCCGCTTCTGCACTACCGACGATTGTATAGGTTTCTTTATCTCCGTCAGGCAGTTCCACGAATGTCACTTTTTTACCCAATTGAACTGTATCTGAATTCATATCATCTTCTTGAATGATTTTCGCATTGCGAATCATGTTTTCTAATGTGGAAATACGACCTTCGACGAATGCTTGTTCATCTTTTGCTGCGTCGTACTCAGAGTTCTCGGATAAATCCCCGAAGCTGCGGGCAATCTTAATGCGCTCAACGACTTCTTTACGTTTAACCGTTTTCAGATTCTCCAGTTCTTTTTCTAATTTCTCTTTACCTTCTGCTGTCATAGGAAATACTTTGTCTGTACTCATGACCCTCTTCACTCCTTTTCTATCTAAGAGCTTCCCCATGCTCTCTATGTAAATGTGCTACGTATGTAAAGGGAGGGAATGGAGGAAGAATCGCTTCTCACTCCATTCCCTGCTTCTTTACAATGTGGGAAAATGTAATCTCGCCTATATGTCTTTATCTATGCTATCGTATTACAAAAATGACTTTTGTTCAAGAATTGTTTGAATTTTTGTTACCATTAAATCGATTGCCACATGATTATGACCGCCTTCAGGGATGATGACATCGGCATATCGTTTCGTCGGTTCAATGAATTGATTATGCATCGGGCGGACGACTGTGATGTATTGATCGATCACGGAATCAATGGAGCGGCCGCGCTCTTTAATGTCGCGGAGCATTCTTCTGATGATCCTGAGATCTGCATCTGTATCTACATATAACTTAATATCCATTAAGTTACGCAATCTTTCATCTTCTAATACTAAAATTCCTTCTAAAATAATAACATCTTTCGGTTCAACTAGAATCGTGTCCTCGGAACGGGTGTGCATTTTATAATCATACACCGGCTTATTGACCGGCTGATGATCTAAAAGACCGTGCAGATGCTGAATCAACAGATCATTATCAAAGGCTAATGGATGATCATAATTCGTTTTCAGACGTTCCTCAAAAGGTAGATTCGATTGATCTTTATAATAATAATCCTGCTGCAGCATTAAAATCGAATGACCCTGAAACTGCTCATATATGGCTTTGGTGACACTCGTCTTCCCAGAGCCGGATCCTCCTGCTACACCGATCACAACGGGTTTATGCTTCATAAGTATTAGGTGTTCTCCTTTCGCATCATGTTATCAGGATATACTCGCTGATGAACTTTGAATTTCACAATTTGTAACGGGTGACGGGCAACATCAAGCTCATTCCCACGCTCATCCCACATCTTTTCGATTACCTGCGTAAAATTGGAGATTTCAGGACCGAAAAACTCTACTTCCTGTCCGGCCTTAAAATGGTTCCGTTGCTGTAAGGTGACGATTTGAGTTTCTTCATCGTAGTCCAGTACCAGACCTACAAATTCGAAGTTGGTATTTTTCTTATTATGGACTCCGAACATCTGCTCCTTGAAGCCGGGTACTCCTTCAAAAAACGCCGTGGCAGTGTCACGATTTGCGCATTTCTCAAGCTCTTCCAGCCACTCCTGTTGGATCACGAAGTTGTCTGGATCTTTGCAGTATTCATCGATCACTTTACGGTACACACTCACAACTGTAGCGACATAGTGAATGGACTTCATTCGCCCTTCGATTTTCAAGCTGTCAATTCCCATTTCAATCATTCTTGGAATCGATTGAACAAGTTTCAAATCCTTTGGACTCATGGCAAAAGGAGCATCGCCTTTCTCAAAGAGAGGTTTCTCCTCTTCTCCATTCCCCTCATAAAGATCATAGTCCCAGCGGCATGACTGACAGCAGCCGCCGCGATTGGAATCCCTTGCTGTCATATGGTTACTTAATGTACAGCGGCCGGAATAAGCGATGCACATAGCCCCATGAATGAAGGTCTCAATCTCAATATCTACCTTTTCCTTCATTTCACGGATTTCGTCACCGCTTGCTTCACGTGCCAATACGACGCGATCAAGTCCTTCTTCTTTCCAAAATTGAACAGCTTTCCAATTGGAAAGGGATTGTTGTGTGCTCAAGTGAACCTCAACATTCGGAGAGACCTTTCTGCAAGTCTCAATAATGAGGGGGTCGGCCACAATGATCCCAGCCACTCCCGCTTCCCCGAGTCCCTTCAGATATTCCTCAAGTCCATCCATGTTTTCATTATGAGCATATATATTAGTGGTGACATAGATCTTGGCGCCGTATTTCCTGGCAAACTCCACACCCTCTTTCATATCATCAAGGGTGAAATTGCCTGCATTTGAACGCAGGCCATATTCCTGCCCGCCGATATAGACAGCATCTGCCCCATAATGGACAGCAATCTTCAATTTTTCCAGATTACCGGCAGGAGCCAGTAATTCAGGTTTCTTCACTATGACGCGCTTTCCGTCCACAAGCTTCGATATCGGCCTCTTCACAACCGTTGTCATCCTTACTCCTCCGTTCCGATCCATCTCCAACATGATCTTAATACACCGTTTCTTTAAAGAAGAATCCTGTATCCAAAGGACGATTGTCCGGCTGCAGGCTCTTCGCTCTCTCTAAGATGTCGTCTTTTACTTCATCATATTGATTTTCGTCATCCGCACATAAATCAATGGCCATTCGATACAGCTTCGTCACTTCAAGGATATATTGAGATGATTTCATCACTCCATCAATTTTGAAGGAGTCCACACCTGCCTCCATCATTTCTCCAAGTTCATCGATGATGCACATATCATTCGGACTCATGATATGCGTTCCGTTATCGTCTTCAAAGATTGGGTATTTATTGTGACGCTCCTCATCGTGTAAAAACATATTGCGCTGTTCTTTACGATTTTCGACTTCCATCACTTTTCCCCTATACTCAAAGTAATTTCCAAGCAGTGACCGTTTGGATTGGAACATACAGGTCATCCCGTGAACCTGGACCTGGATTTCGACCTCAGCATTTTCTTTCATCTCCACAATTGTATCCATGCTCAATTCACGGGCCAATACAGCACGCTTTGCGCCTTTACGGCCCCAGTAATTGCACGTATACCAATTCGTCGCAGTTGTTTCCGTATTCCAGTGGAGCTTCATCTCAGGAGCTGCTTCACGTGCGGCCATCAATACAGCTGGATCACCGAATACGATGGCATCTGCCCCGGCTTCATCAAGAAATGCAATATATTCATCAAGCTCTGGAATTTTATCATTATGAAATAGGGCATTCATGGCCACGTACACTTTTTTGTTGTGCTTATGTGCCAATGTAATGACTTCACGAATGTCCTCCCTTGAGAACTCTCCCGCAAGCCTTAATCCGTATCTCTGCTCACCGATCATAAAGGCGTCTGCCCCCGCTGCTGCCATTGGTTCAATATCGGATACTGAGACAGGGGTCACCAGTAATTCGGGTTTTTTCATCAGAGTTCACCTCTTTTTTTACTGATGGCGATCCCGTCACCGACGGGTAAAATCGATGTATCGAATTGTGCATGATTCATCAGCCAGGCGTTATAATTCTGCAGCTTCTTTACCATGTTCCGAATTCGTTTCTGCTCCACCTGTCCCTCAGCAACAAGACCTTTGAATAAAACATTATCCGAATAAACGACCCCATTATCAGAGAGCATAGTGGAGTATAGCTCAAAGAATTTAAGATACTGACCTTTTGCAGCATCTATAAATATCGCATCATACGGTCCATGCTTTTCCACCTCACGAGACAGTTCCAATGCATCACCTAAAATTGCGACCACGCGATTTCCATCTTCCGAACGGGAGAGGAAGCCTTGTGCTGCTTCAAACCTTTCTTCATCTCGCTCAATGGTGATGACTTTAGCCTCAGGGAGCGCTCCAGCCATACGGAGAGCGGAATATCCTATGGCTGTTCCGATTTCCAGGATCCGTTTTGGCTGCTGGATCCGTAACATCCCGATGAGGGCTTCAATTCCAACCAGTTCCATGATGGGAACGCTATGAACTACTGCATATCGTTCCATCTCTGAAACCAGGCTTGGCCGTTCTTTCACTATTGATTCTATATAGCCGATCACTTGTTCATTCATATATAAGCCTCACGATCATGATCATAAATAGGTCCGGGTAACGCTTCTTTCTTAGACAACATGAAAAGAAGAAAGCTGCAATGAGCTTTCTACTTCACACGACTATCAAGAAAACGCCCGTATATAAAAATAACTTGTACTATTTTACCACATAGAGAAGAGGAAAGCGAATCTTTCTTTCCTCTTCTCCAAGAGCTATTCTTGTTTTTTAGTAATATATTTTGCTTTTTTCTCGTTATGCTCGTCCAGAGTCTCGGAGTAATAGACTGAACCATTTGACGCTGCAAGGAAATAATAATACTCTGTATCCTCGGGCTGCAGGGCTGCCTCTATGGAAGACACACCCGCATTTGCAATCGGACCCGGCGGTAATCCCTTCACTTGATACGTGTTATAAGGTGACTTCACTTCAAGATCTTTGTATACAGTCTTATCTTTATGCTTACCTAGTGCATATAGGACCGTTGGGTCTGTCTGGAGGGGCATCCCTTCTTCTATACGATTATAGAACACACTTGAAATTTTCCCTCTGTCTGCTTTTTCTGTCGCTTCTTCCTCGATTAGGGAAGAAAGGGTGAGTAGCTCATGGGGAGTATAATCGTTTGCAGCCATGGCTTCCTGATATTGAGCCAATACTTCATTCGTTTGGGCGATCATCTTCTTTAGAATAGTGTCCAAAGAAGGCTTTTTCTCATAAAAAGGATACGTTGCAGGATAGAGATATCCTTCCAACGGACGCTTAATGTCTTTGTTCAGGATTTCATCTGTGATCAATTCCGGATATTCCTCTTTTAATTGCTCGAGCCATTTCTTATCATTTAGTTTCTTTTCAATCTCTTCTTTTGTATACGGGGACTTTTCTGCAATGATCTCTGAGATCTGATCTAATTGCAACCCCTCTGGAATGGTAATCTTAAACTCAGCTTTCCTCATGACCTTACCTGTCTTTAAGCTGTTGACAATTTCATTTAAGGTCATCGAAGGCGTCAAATCATATGAGCCTGCCTGGAATCCTGCTTCATTATTGAATTTCACATAATATTTAAAGACCGTTGAATTCTTTACGATTCCTTTATCCTCAAGGATACTACCAATACTCGTCACCCCGGAGCCAATGGGTATATCCACTTTTACGGGGTTTGTATTATCCGGGTCAACCGGTTTCAAGGCGGAATTCACATATAGGTATCCACCAATTGCCGTGCCCCCTATGACAATGACAAGACAAAGAATGACAAGACCTACTATTTTTCTAATGACCTTTGCCTCCTCTTGTCTTTCAAGCAATTTCTTCATAAGTGTCTCTTTTATCTTTTTCTTTTCTTCCAAAGCTTTCATTTCCCCCTTTCGAGCAAAAAAGCGGGCTATCCGTCAAGCGTAATTCGACATCATCTCCACTATTATACAATATTTTGCACAAAGTGAAACAGGGACCTGCAAAAAGGGTGAATTTTTTGTCCCTTTTTGCGGTCCCTGTCTTCATATCATGCTATACCTTCTGCTTATTCAGCGTCTTCTTCTTCGTCAAGGAAAGTGTTTAACATTTCTTCGATCATGTCCCACTCTTCTTCTGTTTCAATTGGCTTTAATTCGCCTTCCTGGCCTTCGTCTCCTGCCATGAATGCAGATGCATGAATTTCAATTTCTTCTTCGTCGTTCTCATCTGCTCCAAGTGGATAATAAAGAACATAAGATTTATTGAATTTATCTGATTCAAATGTGAAAAGGACCTCGCATAATTGCTCATTTCCTTGTTCGTCAACTACTGTAATTTGCTTTTCTCCGTGTTCCATGAACATTCACCTCATTATTTTTGGCTGTCAAGGTATCCTTGAAGAATCATCATTGCAGCCATTTTATCAATTACTTTCTTACGCTTCTTCCTGCTAACATCGGCTTCTAAAAGGACTCTCTCAGCAGCCATAGTGCTTAGTCTTTCATCCCAATATTTAATGGGAAGGGATAACTCTTGTTGAATCAATTCTCCATAAGCTTTAGACGCTTCCCCACGTGGACCAATTGTGTTATTCATGTTTTTAGGCAATCCAACCACAACGGTATCCACCTGGTACTCTTCGGCAAGTTCCTTTATTCGATCCATACGGAACACACCTTGATCTTCGTTGATTTTTATGGTTTCAATTCCTTGAGCTGTCCAGCCAAGCTCATCGCTGATGGCGACACCGACTGTTTTAGAACCAACGTCTAAACCCATTACACGCATCTATTATCCCTCTTTGTGCTGTTTCAAATACGATTTTACTAATTCTTCGATGATCTCATCACGTTCCAAACGGCGGATGATATTTCTGGCATCTTGATGTCTGGGAATGTAAGCCGGATCTCCAGATAATAAGTATCCTACGATTTGATTGATCGGATTGTACCCTTTTTCCTGCAAAGCATCGTGAACCTGTAAGAGCACTTCCTTCACATCATGTTCGAACGGCTCCTCTGAAAAATCAAACCGCATCGTTTTGTCAAAAGAACTCATTTTTAGCACCTCTCTTTAGGCTTGTCTTTTTGACAACCGAATTGTTAATCGTTACCTACATTGTACACCACTTTCATCGGGAGTTAAACGGATTTGACCCATTCTTCTACAAATTGAAGGGCTTCTTCCACTTTTTCTGGGTTTTTCCCTCCAGCCTGCGCCATGTCCGGACGGCCACCACCGCCTCCACCGCAACGCGAAGCGACTTCTTTGACCAATTTTCCTGCATGATATCCTTTTTCGACTAAATCACTAGTAACTCCTGCAATGATCGTCACTTTATCTTCTCCAGTTGTTGCCAGTACGATAACCCCGGATCCAAGTTTCTGTTTAAGATCATCCATCATCGTACGCAGTCCGTTGCTGTCACCCGCTGCAACCTTCGCAGAAAGTACGTTCACACCATCAATGACCTTCACTTGATCCTTTAAGCTTCCTGCTTCTATGTTAGACAACTTTGCAGCTAATGATTCATTTTCACGCTGAAGCTCTTTCATCTCAACTAACAATGAATCCACCCGGCTGACAACTTCTTTAGGATTTGATTTGAGTTTACCAGCCACTTCTTTCAGCTGGGAAACCTGATCATTCAACACTTTGTACGCATTCTCTGCCGTAACCGCTTCAATCCTTCTTGTACCTGCACCGATCCCGCTTTCAGAAAGGATCTTGAAGAGCCCGATCTCAGACGTATTAGACACATGGCAGCCTCCGCATAGCTCTAAGCTGTAATCTCCAATTGATACAACACGTACTTCTGAACCGTATTTCTCTCCGAATAGAGCCATGGCACCCATCGCTTTTGCCTCGGATAACGATTTAAGGGCCGTGTTGACAGACATCGCTTTCCAAACTTTCTCATTGACGATCGATTCGATCTGTTCCATTTCTTCCGGTGAAACAGAACCGAAGTGAGAGAAGTCAAAGCGCAGGCGATCCGGTTCTACAAGAGAGCCCGCCTGGTTGACATGGTCTCCAAGGACATCTTTCAAGGCTTGATGGAGGATATGCGTCGCTGTATGGTTTTTCTCGACTTTTGTTCTTGACTCTCGAGACACTCTTGCAAGAACCTTCGCGCCTTGTGTAAGCGTGCCCTCTTCAACGACGGCTGAATGAAGGTTTTGTCCATTCGGCGCTTTTTTCACATTCGTCACCAACACTTTTACCCCATCTGCTTCAATGTAACCTTTATCCCCGATTTGCCCACCGCTCTCTGCATAGAAAGGAGTCTGGTCAAGGATGAATTGGCATTCCTGCCCTTTATCGACTTTCGGCTGGCGTTCGTTATCCACCAATAATTCAAGAATCGTTGCCGTGCTTTCTAATGTGTCATATCCTACAAAGCGGCTTTCCACCGTAATGTCACTCAGGATTCCACCTTGCACCTGCATGCTTCCTACATCCTGGCGTGCAGAGCGCGCTCTCTCCCGCTGACCTTCCATTTCTCTTTCAAAGCCTTCATGATCAACCGTTAAACCTTCTTCTTCTGCATATTCTTCCGTCAACTCAACCGGGAAGCCGTATGTGTCATAAAGTCGGAAAACATCTTCACCAGGAATGACATTGCTTCCTGCAGATTTCTGAGCTTTGATGATGGATGAAAGGATGGATAGACCTTCATTCAGAGTTTCATGGAAACGATCTTCTTCATTTTTCACTACTTTTTGAATAAATTCGGCTTTTTGCTTTACTTCCGGATAGAAATCCACCATGATTTCAGAAACGACGGGAACCAATTCGTACATGAATGGGCGGTTGATTTCAATTTTCTTGGCAAAACGGACCGCACGGCGAAGCAGTCTGCGTAATACATAGCCTCGTCCTTCATTTGATGGAAGGGCTCCATCTCCAATCGCGAAGGAAACCGTTCTGATATGATCGGCAATCACCTTGAAAGCCACATCGGTTTCACTGTCATTACCATATGATTTACCTGATATTTCTTCCGTTGCCGCCATGATCGGCATAAATAAGTCAGTATCAAAGTTCGTCGGCACTTCCTGAACCACACATGCCATGCGCTCAAGTCCCATTCCTGTATCGATGTTTTTCTTAGGAAGTGGTGTGTAGGTTCCATCAGGATTATGATTGAATTGTGAAAATACAAGATTCCATACTTCAAGATACCGGTCATTTTCCCCGCCAGGATATAATTCCGGATCTTCAGGATTGTCTCCATATTCAGGTCCTCGGTCATAGAAGATTTCAGTATTCGGGCCACTCGGACCTTCCCCGATATCCCAGAAGTTCCCTTCGATGCGGATGATGCGCTCATCGGGTACGCCCACTATTTTGTTCCAAATATCAAATGCTTCATGATCTTCCGGATGGATGGTGACAGAAAGGTTTTCGGGGTCGAAGCCTACCCACTTTTCATCCGTCAGGAATTCCCAAGCCCATTCAATCGCTTCTACTTTGAAGTAATCTCCGATTGAGAAGTTGCCGAGCATCTCGAAGAACGTATGATGACGGGCTGTTTTCCCAACATTCTCGATGTCATTTGTACGGATGGATTTCTGGGCATTCACGATCCTGGGGTTTTGAGGAATCACACGACCATCAAAATATTTCTTTAATGTGGCTACCCCGCTATTGATCCATAATAGGGACGGGTCTTCATGAGGAACCAATGATGCACTCGGTTCTACACCGTGTCCCTTTTCCTGAAAGAAATCTAAAAACTTCTGACGAATTTCTGCGCCTGTTAATTTGTTCATGTGAAACTTCCTCCTTTATATATGTAAGATTGGTTAAAAAAGAATACAAAAAAGCCCTCATCCCTAAAACAGGGACGAGAGCTGTTTCTCGCGGTACCACCCTGGTTATGAATAAACGTTCGTTTATCCATCCCTCAAAACACCTTAACGCGGCTGGACGGCAGGGTTTACCTGCACTCAGGATTAGCATTCCGTTATCCTTCACCTAAAAATCCCTTGCAGCCTAAAGGGGATTTCTCTCTGATAGATGGACTATAACGTACTCGGGTCCTTCACTGATTTTATTTATTAGAATACTTGTATATGTTGGATTATAGAAATATTCATTGTATTTGTCAATGACCTTTCCCACTTTTCAGCTATTCATCGATCTTTGAATGAAGAAAATGGGTCCGTCCGTGTAAAATGGCGACTTTTATGACGGCCAGAAAGGGCACTGCTACAATCATTCCGATCACACCCCCAACCTCACCTCCAAGGATCAAACTACCCATGATGAAGAGGGGATGCATATGCAGGCTTTTCCCGACGATGAGAGGTGATAGGATGTTCCCCTCCAAAAACTGAAGAACCACCACCATAATAACAACATAGATCACCATATTCGTGGAAATGGTACTCGCGATGATGGCGGCCGGGACAGCACCTATAATTGGGCCGAAGTACGGGATCACGTTTGTGACACCTATGATCAAGCCGAGAATCAAGGGATACTTCATTCCGATCAGCCATAAGGTGACAGCTGAAATCCCGCCGATGATCAGGCAAACCAGAAGCTGCCCCCTGATATAGCCACCAAGTGACTCATCCACGTCTCTTGAGAAAGAAATTGCACTCTGCCTCCATTTTTTTGGAGTGAGCTGCCACAAAAATGCCTTTACTTTAGTAATATCTTTCAAAAGGTAAAACGAGACGAAGGGAATGATGGCAACAATAAGCAGGCTGTTCATGAATTTCATGACGGTGGCGAGGACAACAGTCACTAGACCCGTCACCCAGGCCTCAAGGCCATCGATTCGTTTATCGAGCTGTGACTGGATCCCGTCCGGCCAAGTTGCCGTTTCACTCTGAACAATCTTAAGCCAGCCCTGATACTGCTTCGTGAAAACGGGGGCATTCTCCGATAGATCCCTTAGCTGATGAATGATGGCAGGGGTCCCTTTGTAAATGGCATAGCCCAATCCCCCAAAGAAGAGGAGATAGATGAAAAGGATTGCGATTCCCCTATGAATGCCGGCCTCATGCAGCTTTTCCACTACCGGGTGAAGCAGGTAGGCAATGAAGCCACCTATGACGAAAGGGAGCAGGGAAAAGAATAAGACCTCTAGTACGGGATGCCACACAGGCTTCAATAAATACAGAACATAAAGGAATAGTGCAAGAATAAGGGCCATTGAAAGCCTGTATATCCACTTGGCATAGGGTCTCTTCTCCATTAGGGTACCTCCTTCTTTTCTTCTTTAGTGTTTGAAAATAAGAGGTAATTTTATTCATGGTGTGCTTCATCGAAGGAAAAGATGTTTTTGATATGTTAAATCCCTTTATTTGGACTACATAGAACCTGAGAGGGCTTGACCCCTTCTTTCTAAATGTGCAGAGGATGGGATTTACTTCATTCGGGAATTTATTCTATTGCGTCATTTTATTATTATTTGTGCCAAAATCAATTGTAATTGTGTCTTTTTCCATTTTTAACTAATTATATCCCCTGACCTCAATGAAAGAATAAAATAAAGAGGCTGACCACAACGGCCAGCCTCTTTCAGCTTAAAAAAGTTTCTTTACTTGTTTACGGATTCGTTTCATTTGCTTCTGGCTCACCATATTGGATCTTGATGAATAGATGGAAGCCGCAACTCCTGCTCCGAAACCGACAATGGATGCAAATGTTTTATTCAAGAAAGACACCTCTTCCTAGCTTAATCGGCGCTCTTCCTCATCAAACAAGTCATCTAAGGAGCTGAGTGATCCATCTTCCTCCACTTGGTGGGTATGAATGACTCCCTTGGATAAGGAAAGTTCAATATAACATCCCCAACAATAATATTGGTTGATGCCGATCTTTCCGATATCTTTGCTCTGACAATTTGGACACTTCATGGGTACGTTCACCTCAGGGCTACACCAGATATGGTGATTATTCCCTACCATCATGTCCGATTCTTGCCTGTTTTATACTTGTTTAATGAGAAGAGACGCACAAACGGTGAATCACCGTTCTTGTATAGTGTAGGTCATTTTCCCGAAAACATAAGACGTAACCTTTTCCATAGCACCCATTGAATTTTTTCCTTATGATAATGTAACCGTTTGTCCGCCTGGTTCATTTACATAATCAATTTCAAATCCTAAATCTTCAAGCATCTGATGATCGGCGGTTCCTTCCTGACCTGCTGTCGTTAAGTAGTCCCCCACAAAGATTGAATTAGCCGGATAAAGACCCAACGGCTGCAAGCTGCGGAGGTTTACTTCACGTCCCCCTGAAATCCTGATTTCCTTTGTCGGGTTGATGAAGCGCATTAAACAAAGTACTTTTAAGCAGTAACGCGGGTCAAGCTCATTGGTCCCTTCAAGTGGCGTACCATCAATGGCATGAAGGAAATTAACCGGTATTGAATCGGCATCGAGGACCTTTAAGCTGTTTGCCATATCCACAACATCCTGGAGCGTTTCTTTCATGCCGACGATGATGCCGGAGCATGGTGATATCCCCTGCGCCTTTGCCTGTTCTACTGTATTGATCCTGTCTTCGTATGTATGGGAAGTGGTGATGTTTTCATGGTGGTTGCTGGATGTGTTGATGTTATGGTTATAACGATCCACCCCGGCTTCCTTCAACCGTTTTGCTTGATCACCCTTTAATAAACCGAGGCACGCACACACCTTCAGGTTATATTGTTCCTTGATTTCCTTCACCGCTGAAACGACATGGTCCACTTCCCGATTGCTCGGGCCTCGCCCGCTTGCCACGATGCAATAGGTACCGACATTCAGTTTATGAGCATTTTCGGCTCCCTTCATGATCGTGTCTTTATCCACCATGCGGTACTTCTCTATCGGTGCATCAGACACGCTTGACTGTGAACAGTACCCGCAATTTTCAGGACACAGACCCGATTTGGTGTTGATGATCATATTTAATTTGACCTTATTACCGTAATAATGTTTTCGAATCCGGTATGCCCCATTCAATAATTCTAAAAGTTCATCATCCGGACTCTCCAAAATCGATAAGGCTTCTTCATTTGTTAAAACCGCTCCCCCAATGACCTCTCCGGCAAGCTCCTTCCACGTTTTCATACTTTTCCTCCCATTTATGCTGCTCGATTCAAGTTTCTGAAGGTGCTCTTTGACAGTACCGATTTCTCCAATCGATGAGCCATCATACCTGCACAGACGGCTAAAATGATGTCTTTAGGCAGTGGAACGACCATCCATGCCCATGCTAATTTATAGGTGAATCCTTCCGGTGCTTGTGCCCAAACCTTATATGCTGCATACATCCAGTTCGTGCCAAACACATAATTGACTGCCATGCCGACAATTGCAGCGAAGATGTAGGTCTTGATCCCTTTGTGTTTTTCTACGATTTTCCCCGTAATGTATGCTGTAAAAATAAATGAAACGATAAATCCGAATGTGGGGCTCACAATGGAAGATAAACCTGCCCCGAATCGTGCAAATACAGGAACACCCACTAACCCAACCAGTGCGTATACTGTCATGGAAATCGCCCCGACTCTGCTTCCAAGAATGGCTCCTGCTAAAATTGCGAAAAACGTTTGTAATGTAATGGGAACGCCGCCCACTACCATAAACGGAGCAAATGTCGTGATGTTGGCACCTATCGCCATAAGTGCAACAAACATCCCTGCCAGTGTAAGATCAATCGTTCTTAATTTTCTGTTCATTCGTCTTCCCCCATCTGTCGTTTCTTGTACAAGATAAGGATATCGCTTCCAACGATTATATGTCAACTCAAATATTTTTAAGTTAACACAAATAAATGATTACATAAAAAAAGTTGACGAATGAACCATTTCCAAATAGGAAAATCTTCATTCGTCAACCTTATGCTTCCATAAAATCGTATGGAGTGATGCCTTCCATACCAATCATCGGATCTTCATTGAGCAGACGTTCCTCAATCGGCATGTCCTCGGCAGGTGACTCCTTTTTCAAACCGCCTTCATAATCCAGTAAGCCCCTTAGCCTCTCACTCAAGGTCGTCTTTCTAAGAAAATCATCTTCCCTTTCAACGCCCAGTTTAAATGCATCCAACTCACCGCAAAGAATGAGAAACTGTTTACTGCGTGTGATGGCCGTATACAACAGGTTTCTTCTCAGCATGCGGTAATAGCTCTTTACAACCGGTAAAATCACAATGGGAAACTCGCTCCCCTGGGATTTATGAATGGAGCAGCAATACGCATGGGTAATTTGCATAAGGTCCTGCCGGGTATACGTGACCTCATTCCCTTCATATGAAACGATGATCATGTCCTGTTTTTCAGTGTTTTCTTTTGCATAAAAAATCGAAACGATTTCACCGATATCCCCATTGAATACATTGTTTTCAGGCTGATTGACAAGCTGAAGAACCTTATCCCCGATACGGTATTTCACATCCCCGAAGGCAAGTTCCTTCCTGGTACCATCATTGGAATTGAAAATTTCCTGAAGAAGTTCATTCAAGCGGTCGATCCCTGCAGGGCCCCGGTACATAGGGGCAAGTACTTGTATATCCTTTGGCGTGTAGCCTTTCTTCTTTGCGTTTTCCACCACTTTTTGAACGACGTCGGAAATCTGATGTGTTCTGCACGGGAAAAATGAACGATCCTTTTGCTGTTTCGTCAAATCAGCAGGAACCTGTCCCTTCTTCATATCGTGAGCGAGTTCAATAATTGATGAACCCTCTTCCTGTCTGTAAATATCCGTCAACCTGACAGTCGGGACCACTTCTGAATTCAATAGGTCCTTCAATACCTGCCCCGGTCCGACAGATGGCAGCTGGTCCTCATCACCGACAAAAATCACCTGAATGCCTTCAGGCAGGGCCTTCAGCAACTGATGGGCGAGCCAGGTATCGACCATTGACACCTCATCCACAATCAAAAGCTTCCCTTCGATCGCCCGTTCTTCATCGCTTTGGAACCCTTCCTGGCCGTTCCACCCGAGGAGCCGGTGGATGGTCATGGCGGGAAGACCGGTGGATTCAGTCATACGCTTAGCCGCACGTCCTGTTGGAGCCGTCAGCAGCACCGGGAATGGTTCGTCTTTATAGTCCTTCGGATCAAGGGAGCAGCCGTGCAGATCGGCGAACAGTTCAACGATTCCCTGGATGACGGTCGTCTTACCGGTACCTGGTCCTCCCGTCAACAGTAACATAGGGGACATTAACGCCGTTTCGATGGCCTCTTTTTGGGAGGGGGCATATTGTACTCCCAACCTGTCTTCAAGCGCCCCCAGTGATAATAGGAATTCCGATTGGGGGAATTGATCTTTATACTGGGTCTGCGCAAGAATCTTTTCGATATTTGTCACAATCCCCTTTTCGGAAAAATAGAGGGATGGCACATACACCTTCGTTCCTTCCCCTACAACCTTGCTTTCTTCCTCAAGGGAGACGAGTTGACTGGAGATATCAGTGTAGTCGATTTTTTCGGGCTGACTCTTCTCTAGCAGTTCCTTCACAATGACAATCAGCTCTTCTGCTTCCATGTATACATGGCCCTGCTTGACGCACGTTTGTTCCAATGTATACAAACATCCCGCTTTGATCCGGTCCGGGTGGCTGCCTGTCAGTCCAATCTTCGCCCCCAGTTCATCTGCCCGGGTAAAGCCGATTCCCTCGATATCTTCCACAAGCTTATAGGGATTATTCTGGATGATTTCAAGTGCCTGTTCCTTATAAGCCTGGTAGACCTTCATGGAGATTTGGGGACCAAAGCCCATGTCGTTCAACATGATCATGACCCTCTCGAGGCCTTGATGCTCGGAAAGTGTATCATAGATACTCTTCGCCTTTTCCTTTGGCAGCTTTGGGATTTCATCAAGGAGGCTGGGGTTTTCGAGGATTTTGCCTATGGCATTTTCCCCGATATGTTCCACAATCTTCTCAGCTGTCTTTTTCCCAATGCCTTTGAATAAATCACTGGATAAATAATGGACGACACCCTGTGTGGTTTGGGGGATTTCCTTCTTGAAATGCTTCGCATGGAATTGCATGCCAAACCTTGGATGCTCCTGGAACCGCCCATAAAACACATACGTTTCATCTTCATGGATTTTAGGAAAGTTCCCTGTTACAACCGCTTCTTTATCCTCATAAGAATCATTTGTCTCATCTACCCGGATTCTGACAACCGTGTAGAGATTTTCTTCATTATGAAAAATGGTGACAAGATGCCTTCCTTTAATATAGATTTCTTCCTCACCAAACAGCTTTAAAGAATCTTGCTGGCTCAAGGCAGTGAACCCCCTAACTATTCACTTTGTTCATTTTGAAGCTTTTCGATCATCTTAATGCCATAGCCTGCTAGCATATGATCCGGTTGCACTTCGATTGCTTTATTGAAATACTTCAGTGCCGTGTCTGCATCATCCTTGTGACCTGCATAGGCAACCCCTAAGTTGTAGTAAGCATCTGCGTGCTCGGGATCAGCATCCACTACTGTGGTCAATTGATTGATCGCCTCTTCATATGCTTCCACTTTGGCAAGACAAAGTCCCAATTGGAAACGCGCCTCTACGTCTTCTTCATTCAGTTCCACACTTCGCTGTAAGTACGGCAGAGCCAGTCTCGGCTGTTCTAATTGAAACAGGCTGATTCCCAGCATAAAGTAGACGTCGGCATTCTCCATCCCTTTATTAATCGCCTTTTCGAATTGATCCTTTGCTTCGTCAAAATGATTCTCATTGAAATACAGATTACCAAGGGAGTAATAAGCAGCTCCTGCATTCTCATCGATGGAAATCGCACGTTCAAAAAACTTTTTCGCTTTTTCGTTGTCGCCAACCGACATTAGTACATTGCCAAAATTGATATATCCGACCGGATCCTTTGGGCTTTCTTCAATGGCTTCTGTAAATAGTTTTACCGCCTCTTCTACTTTACCTTCTTGCAATAACTCGATTCCTTTTAAATTCTTGTCCAATGTAAACACCTCTATATAGTCTATTAGTTATGTATATACTCCCACTTATCGTTACTAGTATAACATAAGGGACACTCCACAATGGAATACATCCATGATGAAAAAAAGGACTGGGAGATAAGAGATAGGGCATCTCTTCTTCTCAGTCCTTTTTTAGCATTAACCTACGTATGTCAGTTTCTTCTCATCTTTGAAGATCGTATCGATCGTTCCTCCACCCAGGCACTCATCACCGTTGTAGAAAACAACTGCCTGACCTGGTGTGACCGCTCGGATCGGTTCATCAAAAATAACTTTCACCTTACCGTCTTCAAGCGGCACCACCGTGACTTTATTGTCATCCTGACGATAACGGAATTTTGCCGTACAAGTAAATTCAGAAGGTTTATCCCCGTTCGTTGTCCAGTGAACATCCGTCGCAAGGATGGAATCTGAATACAGGGCAGGATGCTCAAAGCTTTGTCCAACGTAAAGGACGTTTCTTTCGAGGTCCTTCCCGATGGCAAACCACGGGTCACCTGCTCCCCCTATGCCAAGACCATGCCGTTGACCGATGGTATAGTACATGAGGCCGTCGTGCTTGCCAATTATTTTTCCATCTAACGTTTCCATCTTACCGGGTTGTGCCGGAAGATAATTACTCAAGAAATCTTTGAAATTACGTTCGCCAATGAAGCAAATGCCCGTACTGTCCTTCTTTGTGGCAGTAGCAAGACCGGCTTCCTTCGCGATTTCACGCACCTTTTTCTTGTCAATGCCCCCAAGCGGAAACATCACTTTCTCAAGCTGATCCTGCCCCAGCTGATTGAGGAAGTACGTTTGGTCCTTATTGTTATCGACCCCGCGCAGCATCTTGTACTCACCGTCGCGGTACTCAACCTGGGCATAGTGACCGGTTGCCAGATAGTCCGCACCTAATTTCAGTGCATGCTCAAGGAATGCCTTGAACTTGATTTCTTTGTTACACATCACATCCGGATTCGGTGTTCTTCCGGCTTTATATTCATCCAGGAAATAGGTGAACACTTTATCCCAGTATTGTTTCTCAAAATTCACAGCGTAGTAAGGAATCCCGATTTGGTTACAAACACGTATGACATCGTTGTAGTCTTCCGTTGCGGTGCATACTCCGTTTTCATCCGTATCATCCCAGTTTTTCATGAAAATCCCGATGACTTCATAGCCCTGCTCTTTTAGTAATAATGCCGCTACAGAAGAATCCACCCCGCCGGACATCCCAACGACCACTCTTGTATCCTTAGGTTCTTTTTTCACTAACGCCACCTCCTTGTTTCCATTCAATCGCCTGAATTAGACGACCATCTTATGTTGTCAATCTCTTCACGATGCTTGCCACTTCATGGGCCGCCCACTCAATCTGTTCCTCCGTATTCCCAAGACCAAAGCTGAAGCGGATGGAGTTCCTTGATTTCTCAGACTGTTTCCCATACATCGCCACAAGGACATGGGAAGGTTCTATAGATCCAGCCGTACAAGCGGAACCGCTTGAAACAGCGATACCTGACATATCTAAATTCATCAGCATGGATTCAACATCCGTACCGGGAAAGCTTAAGTTTAGCACATGGGGTAATCCATGCTCAAGGGATCCGTTCTCTTTGAATTCAACCCCTTCATCAGCCAATGTACCTTTTAATAGACCTTTTAGTCCAAATAGCAGGGCATGCTTCTTCTCAATTGAATTCCGGGCCAATTCCACTGCTTTACCCAGTCCGACGATGGCAGGGACGTTTTCAGTTCCTGCACGGCGCTTTCTTTCCTGTTCACCGCCGTATAACCCCGGCTTTAGATCCACACGTTTATGGGCATAAAGGAAACCGATCCCTTTAGGCCCGTTGATCTTATGCCCTGAAACGGATAGCAGGTCGACTCCAAGTTTTTTTACATCGATTTTAGTCAAACCGAAAGCTTGTACAGCATCCGTATGAAAGTAGGCCTGATGATCCTTTACTATCTCACCTATTTCCATAATAGGCTGAAGTGTTCCCACTTCATTATTCCCGAACATGATGGTTACCAGGATCGTATCGTCACGAAGCTCCTTTTGAAGGTCCTTAAGCCTTATCCTTCCTGAATGGTCCACCGGCAGATAAGTGACTTCAAACCCCTTCGATTCGAGAAATTCACACGCATGCAAAACTGCATGATGCTCGGTTTGTGCAGTAATGATGTGCTTCCCTTTTTCCATATTTGCTTCCGCGGTACCGATGATCGCTAAATTATCCGCTTCGGTACCACCACTTGTGAAAATGATTTCATTGTATTCTGCATGGATGCTCTCTGCTATGATGGTTCGTGCATGATCCACAAGGTGACGTGATGCACGGCCAAATGAATGAATGCTCGATGGATTACCAAAGGTCTCCTTCATCACTGTTGTCATTTCCTCAATCACGTCAGGATGCATGGGCGACGTTGCAGCATGATCCAGATACACTCTTTCCATTTATCGTTACCTCCTAGATATAGAACATGTATGCATCGGATTCCCCGTCATCCGAGTGACTCGCCAGATCTTCTATCGTTGTATTATCAAGCACTTCTTTGACCGCATCACGGATACGGATCCATAACTCACGTTTTGCCGGTTCTTCATCCTCGATTCCTTCCACCGGACTGATGGGTCCTTCAAGGATCCGGATAATATCACCTGCCGTAATTTCTGAAGGTTCATGGCCTAAGACATAACCACCATAAGCCCCCCTGATACTCCTGACAAGACCGCCGTTCCGGAGAGGAGCGACCAGCTGTTCAAGATAATGTTCCGACAGTTCATGTTGCTGTGCGATTGTTTTCAGTGAAGTTGGCCCTTCACCATGGCGTTTTGCGAGTTCAATCATAATCGTTAGTCCGTATCGGCCTTTAGTTGATATCTTCATATACAGCACCTCTACTATATTTAATAACGTCCATTTCAGACGTCTATTTCTTCTGCATTGACTTTTGTTATTATAGCATATCCGCCCTCACACTGTGAAAGGGGCGGCTCCACCTTCCATCCACATTATTTCCTTAATGGAATCACCTGTGATAAAGTGAATGTAACTAGAACGTCAGTTTGGAGAGATGATTCATGTCCATAAAACCACTTGCCTTCAAGATGAGACCAAGGACCATCGAGGAAATCATCGGGCAGCAGCATTTAGTCGGAGAAGGGAAAATCATCGACCGGATGGTAAAGGCAAAACAGCTTTCCTCCATGATCCTGTACGGACCGCCAGGCATCGGTAAGACTTCCATTGCGAGCGCCATCGCTGGGAGTACAAAATACCGCTTCAAAACACTGAACGCCGTCACGAATAATAAAAAAGATATTCAGATCGTGGCAGAAGAAGCAAAAATGTCCGGCAAGGTCATCCTTTTATTAGATGAGGTCCATCGCTTGGATAAAGGGAAGCAGGATTTTCTCCTTCCTTATTTAGAGAACGGGATGATTACGTTGATCGGTGCCACAACGAGCAACCCCTATCACGCCATCAATCCCGCAATCAGAAGCAGATGCCAGATTTTCGAATTAAAGCCTCTTTCAATCGAAGAAATGAGAGTTGCCCTGATCCGTGCAATCGAAGATAAAGAAAGGGGGTTGGGAGAGTATTCACTCGATGTAACGGACGAAGCCATCGATCATTTTGCCAGCAGCAGCTTCGGTGATGTAAGAAGCTCGCTGAACGCTTTGGAACTGGCTGTGCTTTCAACCTCACCGGATGAAGACGGGGTGATTCATATTGATGTCTCCATTGCAGAAGAATGCCTTCAGAAGAAAAGCTTTTCACACGATAAGGACGGCGACGCCCATTATGATGTCGTGAGTGCGTTTCAGAAATCAATCCGCGGGAGTGATGTGAATGCGGCACTTCACTACCTCGGAAGACTTGTTGAAGCCGGGGATCTGCCGAGCATCGCACGGAGACTTCTCGTGATTGCCTATGAAGATATCGGACTTGCCAACCCCCAAGCAGGACCAAGGACACTGGCGGCAGTGGAAACCGCTGAGAAAATCGGATTCCCGGAAGCAAGGATTCCGTTGGCAAACGCAATCATCGAACTTTGTCTTTCACCCAAGTCAAACTCAGCGATCACCGCAATCGACCTTGCCCTTTCAGATATTCGGAAAGGTAAGAGTGGCGAGGTACCGGACCACTTGAAAGATGCCCATTATCAAGGTGCCAAAGAACTTGGCCGAGGGATTGAGTACAAGTATCCACACAGCTACGAATCAGGATGGGTCCCTCAAACGTATCTGCCTGACAAACTAAAAAATGCTCAATACTACTCCCCTAAATCAACAGGGAAATTCGAACAGGCAATCGCTCAGGTGTATGAGAAAATTAAAAAGCAGATGAAAACCTAAAGCGGAGGCGGCTGGGTCAGAGGCGACAAGCATAAGATGAACCTGCCGGAAAGGCGATCTTTGCCTTTTTGGCAGGTTTGACTTATGACCTCGAGCCTCTAGCCGCCGGAGCTGGATGAACCTAAAGCGGAGGCGGCTGGGTCAGAGGCGACAAGCATAAGATGAGCCACCGGAAGGCGTTTTTGCCTTTTTGGTGGCTCGTTTTTTTATTTAGGAAGAAATGTTACTCCAATCATAGAGGTCATACTCATGTTTGGCTAACTTTGTGCTGGGAATCGTGCGGGATATAGATTTTTCATGCGAGATATTAAGTTATCATGCGAGATTTCAAATAATCGTGCTGACCTGTCGTTTTGGTCGGCTCACTGTCAATTCTGATAGTCCACACTTGATATAAACTTTTAGCAATTGTCTGCAGAAATCACTTTTTCCCCAGTATGAATACCATATCCATTCAACCAAACATACATTAATAAAAAAGCCCGGAGGTGTATGGATTGATCATCATAGAGAATGAATCAACACCCAAGGAGATACCAAACCTGACATCTGTTCAGAAACGCATTTTCACTTCCTTAAAAGAAAGCCCAACTGAGTATCGATATCTCAATCTGGGAGAGCTTAAATATGAATTGAAAGTGAGAGAGCGTATTATTGCCAATGCCATAAACATGAATGATGGTGATGCCACTTTTTCTGCTTTCGAACATTCGAAATTCAACCCCATTTACTGGATCAAGACTCCTTATGGCTACAAGCTGAGAGAATCGAAGCTTCCGTCAGATGCCATTGAAGATGTTTTTACAAACAGCTCTGCTTACAGTTTCGAATGTGTCACAAGCATCGTTTTGATTTATTACAAATCGATTCTGGATACGATCAACACTCCCTTTTTCAACAGGCTATATTCATCACTCCTTGTGTGGGGACACAACTATGACGACGATCTGCCGATGGTCACATACGAAGGGCTTGATTATATCCCCGGGGATGTCTATTACTTCTTTAACCCTGATTTTGAAGATCCGATCTGGATGGGTGAAAACTCTGTTTTTATCAAAGACGACCAGTACTTCGGTCACGGTGTCGGTCTCATGACCCACGACGAAATGATTGAGGCACTGAATACGCTTCGGAAAAAGGGGGCAACGAAATCCGCCTACCTCCTTGAACAGGTCACCCGCCTGAAGTTTTCTGATTTGTACCGGTACACATAAAGAGGGACGGACTATGATAAGTCCGTCCCTCTTTGTATAATTCTTTCTGTTTGTCCAACTCTGTTTTTCTATGCTGCTACATCTCTCTTATTAAAGACGATGAAAGCGAGCAGTTGGAAAATAAGGAAATAGATGATGAGCATGGTAATGGAAAAGCCCATGGTCATACTATCCACAAGTGGAGGAGTGAAACCTGTGTATTGAGTCAGGTCTGTGTTGGCGAACAGGCTGTATTTCGCCCAGTCGAATTTCAGGGCGAGCAGGTTTGTGGCATTTCCTCCGACGAATAAAAGGAATAATGAAATCCCGATGGCCAGTGAGCTGCTTCTGAACACAGCCGAAATCATGAAGGCCATTGTAGCCATCATCACCACGTCGATGGTTTTTAATAAATAAGTTTTAATCAAATAACCGACGATACTCTGCTCGACAACCTTTCCATCTACAAACGCCAGGTGTGTGGCTTGATCTGTTCCGCCGAACAATATGATCCCAAGCAGAAGTGAAACAACAAATAATACCAGAAGTAGGCTGATACCGTATAAAATGACGGTAAGGTATTTGGATAGAAGTATTTTGGTCCTGGAAATCGGACGAATGAGCAATAGTTTGATGGTACCCCAGCT
Source organism: Bacillus sp. NTK074B (assembly GCF_017303375.1). Taxonomy (GTDB): domain Bacteria; phylum Bacillota; class Bacilli; order Bacillales; family Bacillaceae_B; genus Rossellomorea. The sequence continues at coordinate 524,935 of NZ_JAFKOH010000001.1, forward strand.
GAATTCACTCGCAACGATTCCCGCTGCCACGATGATGGCAAATAATCCAACAACCAGTACGTTGAAAGCATTCGTTTCAACGAATGTCCATGCTGTTTCTTTTACTTTCGGCTCGATATTTTTTTCAATACGGTATTCATTGATGGCAATTCTTCGTTCAGTGTCTTTCTTGATGAATTTATTCAGGTTTGGACTCTCCGCTAACATCTGCTTATCAGACTCCACCTGCGCGGTAAGCTCCTGTTTCCAGTTGTCCATTTCCTTCGCTTTTGTATCACTATACTTGGTGAATGCGCCTGTCACTCCAATAATAAGAATCAACAGTCCAAGCATCACATACGTTCCGACCCGCTTGAAGATTTTGGTCCACTCATTTCTAATAAGACTAAGCATGCACGACCTCTCCTGTAATTTCGAGGAATCTGTCTTCCAATGTCTTGGCTACCGGCATCACGCTGTATATAGGTACATCGGCTCCTACAAGTTCCTTGACCACTTCCGGCACTTGTTCTTTGGTAAGGGCAACCTGCACCTGAGACCCTTGGGCTTCGTACTTGATGCCTGGATCATACGTGTTTAGAACTGTTTTAAATTTATCCACATCATTGATTTCAAAGTGATATACCTGTTCAGATCCTTCTACAAAGTCCCTTACTTGCTGCACATCAACAAGCTTTCCAGATTGAATGATCCCGATCCGGTCACACATCATTTCCATTTCGGATAAAAGATGACTCGATACGATCACTGCCATGCCCTCTTCCTCGGCGAGCTTTCTGATATACGCTCGAATTTCACGGATTCCCGCTGGATCCAGACCGTTTGTCGGTTCATCAAGAATAAGCAGCTTCGGTTTATGAAGGAGACATTGGGCAAGACCGAGACGCTGTCTCATTCCTAGAGAGTACGTTTTCACCTTATCATTGATTCTGTCCGTCAGGCCGACCAGTTCGATGACTTTTTTCATTCGTTCATCGGTAATTCCTTTTTGCATGCGGGCGAAGTGCTTTAAGTTCTGATACCCTGACATGAACTTATAAAGCTCAGGATTTTCGACAATTGCCCCTACGTCCTTGATCGCACCTTCAAAGTCTTTCTTGATGCTCTTCCCGGAAATCAGGACATCTCCTTTTGAACTATTCATCAATCCTACAATCATACGGATGGTCGTCGTTTTCCCCGCTCCATTTGGTCCAAGGAAGCCGAATACCTCCCCTTCATAAACGTCAAATGTTAAATGATCAATGATCGTCTTGCCTTTGATGACTTTGGTTACATCCTTTAATTCCACAACCGTCTTCATCATTTCATCTTCCCTTCTGATTTTGTCATCTTCTTCAACCACCGCAGGACCGATAAGCCTTCTGATTCTCTCAGCTCTTCTACTTGGCAATGGCCTTTTATGTCTCCATCCAAAATGATAATCGCTTCATCCAGGATTGCTTCGATTTCGTCAATTTCATGAGTGGCAATGATGACGGTTTGATTTCCGAAATCAATATAGGATAAGAGACCTTTTACGATCGTATCCCTCACCATTGGATCAAGACCCGAGAACGGTTCATCAAGAAGGAGCACTTCCGTGTTCCGGGACAATGCTAACACGAGCTTCAGTCTGCCCCTCTTCCCTTTGGATAAATGCTTGATCTTCTTCCCACTGTCCAGTTCCATGAATGCAACCAGTTCCTTCGCTCTCCCTGGATCGAAATCAGGAAATTGAGAGGCGTAAAATCGGAGCATCCCCTCAACGGTGAAAGCTTCATAAAACATATCCAATTCTGTCAAATAGGCGACTTCACTGGCAACTTTCCGGGTGACGGGTTTCCCGTTCAAGGTGACTGATCCTGCGTTTGGCAGTACAAGCCCCGCAACCATCTTTAATGTGGTGGATTTCCCGCTTCCGTTCGGACCAAGAAGACCATAGATCTTCCCTTTTTCAAATTGAAAGGAAGTATCATTCAATGCCGTTTCATTTCCGTATTTTTTGGTGACACCTTCAAATTTCACAACCATCTCTATTCCTCCCCTCTTTGACCAAGGTACTTCTCAACACCTTGGATCATCTGCTCTTTTGTCAGACCCAGTTCTTTCATATTTCGAATGAAAGACTCGATCACTTCCCTCTGGACCTTTTCATTCAGTACGGCCAGTACTTCTTCCCTTTCCGTCACAAATGTACCCTGTCCTCTCCTTGTCTCCACAATGTCCATCCTTTCCAACTCACTGTATGTCCTTTGAACCGTATTCGGATTCACTCCGGATTGAACGGCCATTTCCCGGACAGAAGGCAGTTTATCACCCGGAGATAATTCCTTCCTGACGATTTCACGAATGATGCGATCGGCTATTTGAATGTATATCGGCTTGGAGGCTGTATATTCTTCTGTCATAGCTACACCTCAACCTTGCGATCCAGCAATCTGCAGGAAATGATAAATACAATGACCACGATCATTCCTTCAAACAAGAAGGGCAGGATCGGCAATGGAATCATATCCAGATTAAAACCGGCATTCGTCTCATTCGCATTCACCGAAAAAAAGAAGCCCGAACTTACCTTTACGGTGAATTTTTCAAAGAAAAGCTTCTCCACCCAATCGATGCTCATCAGGAAGGCCACGAGACTTTGATACAAAATAATGAACCCTGCAATGAAGAGCCACCGTATATGCTTAATGGAAGGATACTTTGAGAGGGAATGATAGAATGTCCACAGGAATATCCCCCAGCCTGAAAAGTAAAGGCCACCTATTGTCACTCCCAGATTAAACAGGATCCCCTCTTTTATCGGCCAATAGGAAAATAGGGAGTCATCGGGATAAAGGAACATCATCAAAACGCCCAATGCATCCACCAATAATAGTGACAATGTGGAATAAAGAAAAGCGATGATCACCTTCGGAAATAAAAGCATAAACCCGCTGTGGGGACTGTGGAGCCATAGCTGTGTCTTTCCTTCCAAGCGAAGCATGGAATATACCATCCCTGGAAGAAAGGCAAAGTGAAACACTCCCATCATGATTAGAAATAATTGAGTTACACCCGGTTCGTGGATATAGTTTCCAATCACCAAACCAATGATAAAGATCAATAAAATGATGGCAATCCAACCATAAAACCAAATACTCGAGGTTTTAAAGTCTTTCCAGAGAAGACCTTTAAATGCATTCATGGTTACACTCCTCCGTAACGTGATTTAGTGTTCTAGTTAGATAGTACACTATGACGCATCTGGAGGTCAATCCTTTTTTACCCATTAATAGGATTATTTATACTATGTAAAAAAGTTGACCAGGCCAAGTCTGGTTCAGGTACAACTTCACCGCCAGTCATTGGGGGCGTAAATAACAAAAGGACCGAACCCTCACCGGGATTCGGTCCTTACGATTATTTATCTTTAACCCTTTTGATTTCGATGTCTTTCAACAGCTGGTTCATCACATGACTTGCTGCAATCAGACCAGCTACTGAAGGAACGAATGCATTGGAAGAGGGTGGAAGCTGGGCTTTACGGATCTTTGCGTCATCCTTCCCTACTTCCTTCCTTATCTCTTCACGGATGACGATGGGACTCTCATCAGAGAATACAACCGTCACACCTTTTTTGATCCCTTCTTTTTTCAGGCGTGTACGGATCACTTTTGCAATTGGATCTGTATGGGTCTTGCTGATATCAGCAATTTTGAATCGGGTCGGATCGGTTTTATTTGCCGCTCCCATGCTCGCAATTAAAGGAATGTCCCGTTTCAGACACTCCTTCATCAAATGAATTTTATAGGAAATCGTATCAGAAGCATCTATCACATAATCCAACCCTTGATTGAAGAACTCCTCATACGTTTCTTCTGTATAGAACATCTTTAGGGCAATGACTTCACATTCCGGATTGATATCCATTATGCGGTCTCTCATCAGATCGACCTTTGGCTGACCCACTGTCGAGAGAAGTGCATGGACTTGACGATTTACGTTTGTAATATCCACATCATCTTTATCCACTAGTACAAGACGGCCTACACCTGACCGGGCTAAAGCTTCAGCTGCAAAGGAACCTACTCCCCCGATACCAAGTACTGCCACCGTACTATTTTTAAGGGTTTGAAGACCTTCCTTACCGATCGCTAGTTCGTTTCGTGAAAACTGGTGTAGCAAAATAATCAACTCCATTATAAGTATTCAACTAGGTTTATACTGAATTAGAATAAAGGAAAGGGGGCAGAAAATCAATATGAAATGATGTCCTTCTCTTTCATTTACCCCATTTAAAGTAGATTTAGTCCCAACAAAAAAGCCAGGCGCCTATGAGCCTGACTTTTCATTCTATGAGATCTTCATTAACATATCATGATTGGACGAGTCCCAATCGTGCCGTCGCCATCATTTCCTTCGTTTTGAACCCGCTCTCGGCAGGTGGGTGCTTTATCCCACTATTTGTTAGTCCCCGGCACGGGGCATGAACGCCTAGCAGAAACATCAAGCTCCCAAAGTTTGAAGTGTTCGGTCAAAACTGTTAGGTAAAAACGTCGCACACATCAGGACTCGTTTGTGATTGTCTAAATAATATCATATCACCATGAGTATTTCAACGAAGGGCCACCGGTATTTACTTACATTATTCTACATCGAGCGACAAAGATAATTCTTTTAATTGTGCTTCACTTACTCCCCCTGGAGCGTCAGTGAGTACACAGCTTGCGCTCGCCGTTTTCGGGAAGGCAATCGTATCGCGAAGATTCGTGCGTCCGGACAAAAGCATCACCAACCGGTCAAGTCCCAAGGCAATTCCACCGTGTGGAGGCGTTCCGTATTCAAAAGCCTCTAATAAGAAACCGAATTGCTCTTCCGCCTCTTCCTTGGAGAATCCAAGTACTTTGAACATTTTCTCCTGAATGTCACGCTCATAAATCCGGAGTGATCCTCCCCCAAGTTCGTATCCATTCAGTACCAGGTCATATGCTTCTGCACGAACCGCTGCCGGGTCTGTTTCGAAGAGTTGTATGTCTTCCTTCACAGGCATCGTGAACGGATGATGGGCAGCGTAGTAACGGTTCTCACCTTCATCAAACTCAAGAAGCGGCCAGTCTGTCACCCACAGGAAGTTGAATTTCGTTTCATCGATCAGCTTCAATTCTTTTCCTAATTTCAAGCGAAGGGCACCAAGGGCATCGGCCACGACAGATTTCTTATCAGCAACGAATAGTAGTAAGTCTCCTGCTTCTGCATCTGCTGACGTTGAAATTGCCGACGCATCTTCTTCCGTCACAAATTTCGAGATCGGTCCTTTCAAGCCTTCTTCTTCTACTTTCAACCAGGCTAATCCCTTTGCCCCATAACGGGAAACAAATTCTGTCAATCCATCAATATCTTTACGGGAATACTGGGATGCCCCGCCTTTGACATTGATCAGTTTCACCTGACCACCGTTCGCGACTGCCCCTGCGAAAACTTTGAAACCTGATTCCTTCACGATTTCTGATACATTGATCAGTTCCATCCCGAAACGGGTGTCCGGTTTGTCTGATCCATAACGGCTCATGGCATCGTCATACGTCATTCTTGGGATTGGTAATGAAACGTTGACTTCTTTTACATCGCTCATCAGCTTTTTCATCATGTCTTCCACAAGTGAGATGATTTCTTCTTTATCCATAAAGCTCATTTCCATATCGATCTGAGTGAATTCAGGTTGACGATCCGCACGAAGGTCTTCATCACGGAAGCAGCGGGCGATTTGATAATAACGGTCGAAGCCGGACACCATCAAGAGCTGCTTGAAGATTTGCGGTGACTGAGGCAGCGCATAAAATTCACCTTTATGAACGCGGCTCGGAACCAGATAATCACGCGCCCCTTCAGGCGTACTTTTGGTTAAGATCGGTGTTTCCACATCCAAAAACCCGTTATTGTTCAAGAAATTCCGGAAAGAAGTCGTGACATTGTGACGCATCTTGAACGTTTCCATCATCGCCGGACGTCGAAGATCCACATAACGATATTTCAATCGGACGTCTTCTGACACTTCCATTTGATCATCGATCATGAATGGTGGCGTTTTGGCTTCATTGATGATTTCGACCTCATCTGCATGGATTTCCACCTTACCTGTCTTCAGGTTAGGATTCACCGTTCCTTCTCCCCTTGCCACAACCGTACCAGTCACACTGAGGACATATTCATTACGGATTTTTTCCGCAAGAGCGAGTGCCTCCCCTGATAAATCGGGATTGAACACGACCTGGACGATTCCCTCCCTGTCACGAAGGTCGATGAAGATAAGTCCTCCCAAGTCCCTTCTTTTTTGTACCCATCCTTTGATCGTGATTTTTTCACCGATGTACGATTCTGTTATGTCTCCACAATACGCCGTTCTTTTTGTCATCATATTCTCCTCCTTGTCGAATCAACCGTTTCTATTTACCGAGCTTGCTTTTCATTTTGTCAACAAAGTGATCAAGGCTGACTTCTTCCTGCTCACCTGTAGACATATCTTTCACATTGATTTTATTCTCCTGTAGCTCGTTGTCACCGATCACAGCTACATATTTTGCTTCATACCGGTCAGCTGCCTTGAATTGCCCTTTTACCTTGCGATCCAGATAATCTTTCTCTGAAGAAATTCCGGCCGATCTTAAATCGTGAAGGAGCTTTACGGAATGATTCTTAGCTTCATCCCCGAGAGATACGATAAAGCATTCGACCCCATGCTCAATTGGGAGCTCCAGCCCTTCTGCTTCCAATGCGGAAAGGAGCCTTTCGATACTAAAGGCAAATCCGATTCCGGGTGTTTCAGGACCGCCGATCATTTCGACGAGGCCGTTGTAGCGTCCACCTCCGCATAGCGTCGTAATCGCTCCAAACCCTTCTGCATCACTCATGATTTCGAATGCCGTGTGGTTATAGTAGTCCAGTCCCCGAACAAGGGTCGGATCGACGACAAACTGAACGTCCATATCTGAAAGGTGAGTTTGTACTTTTTCAAAATAATGCTTTGATTCGTCATTCAAGTAAGCAAGGATCGATGGTGCCGTAGACATCAGTTCGTGGTCACGGTCCTTCTTACAATCAAGGATTCGCAATGGATTCTTCTCTAATCGATTCTGACAATCCCCGCAGAATTCATCGATTCTCGGTTTGAAATGATTGATCAGTGCCTCTCTGTGTGCATGTCTGCTTCCGGCATCCCCAAGACTGTTGATGACTAGCTTTAACTTCGACAGACCCAATTTCTTATATATCCCCATTGCGAGTGATATCACTTCAGCATCGATTGCGGGATCTTCACTTCCGAGAGCCTCGACACCAAACTGAACAAATTGACGGTACCTGCCGGCTTGTGGCCGCTCATAACGGAACATAGGTCCCGAATAGAAGAGCTTCGTCGGCTGATTCGGGTGCCCGAACATTTTATTCCCTACAAAGGAACGGACGACAGATGCGGTGCCTTCAGGGCGGAGCGCCAGGCTTCTTCCTCCGCGGTCCTCGAACATATACATTTCTTTTTGGACGATGTCCGTTGTATCCCCCACTCCACGTGTAAATAATTCACTTGCCTCGAAAATAGGGGTGCGGATTTCTTTATACTGATAGTTGTAGCAAAGGGTCTTTGCCACTTCCTCTACATACTGCCATTTTTCCACTTCACCGGGCAGAATGTCCTGTGTACCTCTTGGAATCTGAATGGACAAGGTGATTTCCTCCTTCTATCGTGAACGAATATATGTAAATAAAAAAAGCCCTCGTCCCTTGTATCATATACAAGGGACGAGAGCTGTTATTCCCGTGGTGCCACCCTAATTGAAGTCTAATAAGACTTCCACTTAGCCAGTTAACGCCTGGTACGTTCTTCTCCTACTAACCATACGTTTTCAGAGAGAAACCTCCTGAGTGTTCATTCACTAAGTCACATTGTAGAAATGCTCTCAGCCAAGGCATTTCCTCTCTTTACACGTGGGGTGTTAGCTACTATGCTCGATCAACGGTTTTTAATGTTATTTTATTTCTATAATGATACGGTTGCCTTAAGTCCATGTCAAGAGGTTAAAGAAAATTTCATCAGGATCTCTCCATTTTCTTTTTTAACAGCTTGACTTCCCGTAAAGACAATCCGAATTCGGAAGCAAGCTCCACGTTCAGGGCATCTTTCTCTCGTTCTAAAAACTGATGAAAATCAACTCCAAACAACTGGTTGTCACCATTTGCGTTCATGAATCCTTTTTCACTTGACCTCATGTCTAACTCTTCCTTTCAAAAAAACATTCCTACTGTTATCATTTCCAATTACCTATTTTTTTTTCGTTTTAGAGGAATTTAATTTTTTTTATCGTAATAGAACCATAAGGATTTTTGAAAGTAAGAAATAAATTCCATTTTTCTCAAGAGTAATGCAAGTGGCGTTCAACAACTGAGGGGGCAAATCCGATATTACTATAGGGGGTGCTTGAATCATACTGGAGGTGAAGAAGATTAAGAAAGTATGGGCATCAATGTTGATTATACTCTTGATGTTCCCTTTTCAGCCTGGTGGGGACAATGTACATGCCGAAAGCGGTAAGGTCACGATCAGTGTGTCGACCTTGAATGTCCGGACCGGGCCTGGACTGAGCTTCTCTGTTCTGACAAAGGTACATAGAGGAGAAGAGTACAAGATAGTAGACACACAGAAGGATTGGTATAAAGTAAAGACGAATAGCGGGGAAGGCTGGGTGGCCGACTGGCTGGTCTCAGTTGAATCTGCCGTTTCAGAAGGCTTTTCGCCACATGAAGGCCGTGTCAACACCGATGGACTTCGGGTCCGAAGTGGCCCCAGCACTTCAGATGGGGTTGTGACGGTATTACAAAGTGGCGATGCGGTTACCGTAACAGATCACGACGGGGATTGGCTTCTCGTTGAATCAGGAAGCACCGAGGGATGGGTCCATCGTCAGTACGTATCGGATACGACTTCCACCCCGTCCAAAAAAAGCGAAGACAAACAAGGAATCATCACAGATAACGCCTTGAATGTCCGAAATTCCCCTTCTCTTCAAAGTTCCGTACTCGGTGTACTGAACAAGGGTGATATGGTCGAGGTATCCGGCAGTGTTTCCGGCTGGTATGAGATTGTATTCGGTAACGAAAAAGCCTGGATCAGTGAGTCGTATGTAGAATTTTCTGCTGACGGAGGTGAATCAGGTGCCGATGAAGAAGTCACATCAACCCCTGAAGACTTAGTCGGCATCATCACGGTTCATGGTTTGAACGTCCGGGATGAAACTTCCTTGAACGGAAAGGTCGTCGGTAAAGTGGCCAAGGGGGAGAAATACAAATTACTGAAAGAAAAGAACAATTGGTATCAAATCAAGCTCTCCAATGGGGAAAAGGGTTGGATCGCCGGCTGGTATGTTCAAAAAACGGTGACGGCCGCTGCCCACGAGAATAACAGCTCGAATGAAAACATTACAGTTTTATACAATGGAACGAACATCCGGAGCGATGCCAATACCGGGTCAAGCGTCATCAAGCGGGCCTCAACTGGAGAGTCGTTTCCCGTCACAAGTAAGAATGGGGACTGGTATGAAGTAGAGTTAGCAGACGGCAGTACCGGATTTGTAGCCGGCTGGGTCGTATCAATCCGCTCTGCCGCAGGTGAAAATACCACTCCCTCCCGAAATAAAAGTGGCGGTCTTCAAGATAAAGTGATCGTAATTGATCCTGGCCACGGCGGAAGAGACAGTGGAACCACTGGGGCCAGCGGAACACTGGAGAAGCTCTTGACGATGAAAACCGGTGAACTCCTTGCTGAAAGATTGAAAAGCGCTGGAGCAAAAGTCATTATGACAAGAAAAACAGATGAATATTTATCTTTACCTTCAAGGGTATCATTATCTCATTATTATCAGGCAGATGCCTTTATCAGTATTCACTTTGACAGCATATTGGACTCATCCATCGCCGGTCATACCACCTATTACTATCAGGATCAGCAGAAGGAACTGGCAGAGGATATTCACGGAAGCCTTTCAGACCGTTTACCTACCCTCGACCGCGGTGTCCGCATAGGGGACTATCATGTCATCCGTGAAAACAACCGACCAGCTGTCCTGTTGGAATTAGGTTTCCTCAGTAATCCTACTGAAGAAGCCAATGTGAATACTCACTATTTTCAGGATCTGGCAGCTACGGCCATCTACCATGGATTGGGTGATTATTTTTCAGAATAATGATCTTGAAAAGTACCAATAAAAAAAGCTGGTCCCGTATGCGTTCGGGATCAGCCTTTTTTTATGATTTACTTTCGATCAATAGAGTAACAGGACCATCATTGGTAAGATTTACATCCATCATCGCTCCAAAGACGCCTGTTTCAACCTTCATACCTTTATTTTCAAGTAACGTATTGAAATAGTCATAGATCACTTCTGCATGGTCAGGCCTGGCTGCATTCATGAAATTCGGTCGTCTGCCTTTACGGACGTCGCCATACAAGGTGAATTGGGAAATAGAGAGAATCTCTCCCCCCACATCCAACAGTGAATGGTTCATCTTACCCTCTTCATCTTCAAAGATGCGAAGGTTCACAACCTTATCCGCAATGTAACGGGCATCCTCTTCCGTATCCTCATGGGTGATCCCTACCAGGAGGACAGCTCCTGAACGGATTTCTCCCTTTACTTCTCCATCAACAGTGACAGAGGCTTCTTTACTTCTTTGCAATACAGCTCTCATAAAGAAATCTCCTTTAGTTCATGATTCGTCTTACGGCATAAATATCTGAAATCTGTTTGATTCTCTCTACCACTTTGTGCAAATGGGAAATGTTTTGAATCGAAATCGACATATTGATGGTGGCCACTTTGTTCCGATCCGATTTCCCACTTACTGCTGATATATTTGTCTTCGTTTCATTCACCGCCTGAAGGACTTCATTCAGAAGGCCCCTGCGATCATAACCGGAAATTTCAATATCAACATTGTATTCTTTGCGATCATTCCCATCGCTTTCCCACGATACAGGAATAAGACGCTGCTCTACTTCATCTGCCATGACGTTTGTACAATCAGCCCGGTGCACAGACACACCCCGGCCTTTTGTAATAAAGCCGACGATTTCATCCCCCGGAACCGGACTGCAGCAGCGGGATAAACGGATGAGGAGATTATCGATGCCCTCCACCTGTACCCCTGCATCTTTTTTGCGCTTGACAGGCTGAGCATTCAATTCCTTCATCGTTTCTTCCAGGCTGTCTTCCTGTTCACGCTGCTTCCGGTGTTTCTCTGTTAAACGGTTGGCGATTTGTGCGGCTGTGATACCGTTATAACCAACCGCTGCATACATATCATCCTCGTTGGAGAAATTGAATTTCTCGGATACCCGTTTGATATTTTCGGGATTCAGGATTTCCTTCACATCAAAATCCTGATTCTTGATTTCTTTTTCGACCAGCTCACGGCCTTTTTCAATATTTTCTTCCCTGCGCTGCTTCTTGAAGAACTGCTTGATTTTGTTCTTTGCCTGGGAGGTCTGGGCAAGTTTCAGCCAATCCTGGCTCGGGCCGTAAGAGTGTTTGGACGTGAGAATCTCGATGATATCCCCCGTCTTCAACTTATAATCAAGGGTGACCATTTTCCCGTTGACCTTGGCACCGATCGTTTTATTTCCGATTTCCGAGTGGATCCGGTAGGAAAAGTCGATAGGAACGGATCCCGAGGGCAGCTCTAAAACGTCACCTTTAGGCGTGAACACAAAGACCATATCGGAAAAAAGATCGATTTTAAGAGACTCCATGAATTCTTCCGCATTGGCTGATTCATTCTGGAATTCCAATATCTCCCTGAACCATGAAAGCTTCTTCTCGAAGGAAACAGGTTCGTTGGCTTCTTTTCCTTCTTTATAGGCCCAATGTGCCGCTACCCCGTATTCAGCGATCTGGTGCATCTCAAGAGTCCTGATCTGCACTTCAAGGGGGTCTCCCTTGGGACCGATGACCGTCGTATGAAGAGATTGATACATATTCGGTTTCGGCATGGCGATATAATCCTTAAATCTGCCGGGCATGGGCTTCCAGCACGTATGGACAATACCGAGTACGGCGTAACAATCCTTGATGCTGTCTACAACGACACGAACGGCGAGCAAATCATATATTTCATTGAATTGTTTGTTTTGAAGGGCCATTTTCCGATAGATGCTGTAAATATGCTTTGGGCGTCCTGATATTTCGGCCACGATTTTCACGTCGCCTAACTTATCCTTTACCTCATTGACGACTTCTTCCAGGTACTCTTCTCGCTCTGCACGTTTTTTCTTCATCAGATTGACAATCCGATAATACTGTTGCGGATTCAAATACCTCAGCGACGTATCTTCTAGTTCCCACTTAATCTTTGAAATCCCCAGACGGTGAGCCAATGGAGCAAAGATTTCAAGGGTTTCATTGGCAATTCTACGCTGCTTCTCTTGTGGTAAATGCTTCAATGTCCTCATATTATGAAGGCGGTCTGCCAATTTAATGAGGATGACCCGGATATCCTGAGCCATTGCCACAAACATTTTCCGGTGATTTTCAGCCTGCTGCTCTTCATGAGACTTGTATTTAATCTTTCCGAGCTTTGTCACCCCATCTACGAGCATGGCCACTTCCGCATTGAACGCTTCCTCAATTTCACCAAGAGAAATACCCGTATCCTCCACTACATCATGAAGAAACCCGGCAGCGACGGTGGCTGGATCCATTTCGAGATCCGCAAGTATCCCCGCTACCTGGATGGGATGGATGATGTAAGGTTCACCAGACTTGCGATATTGCTCACTATGAGCGTCCCTTGCGTACTCATATGCCATCTGGACCATTTCTACATGCTCATCGTTTAAGTATGCTCTTGTCTTATCAATAACCTGTTCAGGGGTTAGTACTTGATCTTTCGCCATGATCAAAATCACCTTTGTATTTAAATTTAGTTCATTATTGTTCGATTTTAATGATTGTTACTATTATCAAAAAAAAAAGAGGTTCTGTAAAGTGTTTAAAGAAAATTTCTCAGAAACCATCTAATTTCGTCGAGAATTGTCGATTATATAGATGATTTATCATTCAAAGGCTGTTTAAATGAATATTGTTGCTTTTTGATGGAGCGGGTGGCGGCTGTTTTCCGCACCAACCAACCTTCTAGCATAATGTTAAATCTATAAACAAATAAATTTTCATATTCAATCTAACAAAGCATTTTAATGTCTGACGTGTTCAATTAAAGCTATCACTTATGTTTAATCAGTATCAGAATATCTACATTCTTTTCCATATGATTCAAATTAAAAAAATAAGGGCTGACATGTAAACCCGATGTCAGTCCCTTATTTCAGTATATCACAAATTGTATATGTTTATTAGATTTGAGAAATCAAATTAGTATTGCATTAAGGTCATGATGTCATAATTGTCCAGCTTGTCGCGGCCGTCTAGGTATGTTAATTCGATTAAGAATGCTGTACCCGCTACGATTCCACCCAGTTCTTCTACAAGCTTGATCGTTGCTTCAATGGTTCCACCTGTAGCAAGTAAGTCATCCGTGATGAGTACACGCTGGCCGGGCTTGATGGCATCTTTATGGATGGTTAAAGCATCTTTACCATACTCAAGGCCATATTCCTTCTGAATCGTTTCACGAGGTAATTTACCAGGTTTACGAACTGGAGCAAAGCCTACACCCAACGCGTATGCAACTGGGCAGCCGATGATGAAGCCACGGGCTTCCGGTCCAACGACCAGGTCGATTTCCTTTTCTTTTGCATATTCGACGATTTGATCTGTCGCATATCTATATGCATCACCGTTATCCATTAAGGTCGTGATGTCTTTAAATTTAATTCCTTCTTTAGGCCAGTCCTCAACGATTGTAACATATTGTTTTAAGTCCATGCTTTTACTTCCTCCTCAATTGTAACAGACTCTTCCATCCTTTCATTAAACCAAGTCTTCAACTCTTGATAGGAAGAATATAACAATTCGTTTTCAAGCTCGTATTGTTGTTGTTTCTTCTGATATGTTCGAGATTCTGAAAGATCTTTCTTGGTTTTCTCAGGATTGAGAGAAATAAATCCATTCACTATTGTAACAAACTTCAAATCAAAAAACACCTGTGACATGAAATCGATTGTTTCTTTTGACCACCCTTTGTACTTGGCAAGATCATCCCCATGTTTATTCAGGTCAAATGATCCCCGTTTGGACAAAAATCCATAATACCATTTGAAATGGTCACGGGTCGGCATCGTACTGAAGAAATGATCTTCCTCTTGGAAGAAATGAGCATAAATACGATGTGGCTGCCCCTTTTTCAAAAGGTCTTCAAGTAATGGCTTGGAAGTCGGCAGATCCAAAAGCACAAGACTTGCTTTGTTCATGGAGACACCTTCCAGGCTCGAATGATCCTCCAATACCAACACTTCATCTTTCGAGAGATTCAGTTTGTCCAACGTGGATTGATGAAAACAAACCATCATCTTATCTTTTTCAGGGATGAGGGCGTTCCACTTATGGACTTGTTTAATGCCCCGCACATCGAATAACTGCCAATGTTCAATTTTCACATCATGCAGGAATACCTGTGGTTTCTTTCGGTTATTCCATTCATTTATGGATAATTCACCAATCACAGATGCGTTCGAAAACGGTGTCATATGGTCTGCCAGTTCCCCGAGTCCAAAGCCTACACCATCCAATTGAATACTATTGTCTTCAAGGACCAGTTTCAAATGATTCTGTTGTGAACCGATTTTTTTATAATGTCCGATACTTACGTTATCAAGGATCCACTTTGGTTTCGGATTTTTCATTCCGAAAGGTGCCAAAAGCTGAAGCTTTTCAATGGACTCCACTGAAATTTCATCCATGGTGACCGTAGCATCAAGCTGGGTGACCGGGATGAAGTCCTCTGGGGAAAGGTCTGTCTCTGCCAGTTCATTCAACCGGTTCCTCAGTTGATCCACATCGTTTAATTGCAGGGTCATCCCCGCAGCCATGGGATGGCCTCCAAAGTGGGGAAGAATATCCCGACAGGTGGAAAGATTCTTGAATAAATCAAATCCGACGATGCTTCTCGCCGATCCCTTTGCCGTACCCTTTTCAGAATCGTAGCTGAGCACAATGGTCGGTCGATAAAACTTATCCACCAGGCGCGATGCAACGATCCCTACGACTCCTGGATTCCAGCCCTCTTTCCCGATGATGAGAACAGAGTTATCCCTCAGAGGAAAGTCGTTCTCAACCATCTCTACAGCTTCCTCAGTCATTTGCGCGACAATGGCCTGCCTCTCCTTATTCAAGCCGTCGATTTCCTCAGCAAGAGCCTTTGCTTCCTCCGTATCCTCTGTAAGCATAAGATCGACAGCGGGATCCGCATCCCCTAAACGACCGACGGCATTGATTCTGGGAGCAATCATGAATCCGACTGTCTCTTCTGTTATCTCATGTTGATGGGCATTGGCAATTTTGCATAACGCTTTAATGCCCAAACGGTTTGAGATTCTCAGCTGGGCAAGTCCTCTTTTAGCGAGAATACGGTTCTCTCCTCTCAGAGGGACGAGATCGGCAATGGTTCCAATTGCTGCAAGATCCAATAGATGGGTCGGTAATTCACCGTATAAGGCATGGGCCAGCTTGAAAGCGACTCCCACTCCTGCAAGTTCCCCAAACGGATAGGAAGTTCCTTCGACTTTCGGATGAAGAAGAGCATATGTTTCAGGTAATTCCGGTCCAGGCTCATGGTGATCCGTGATGATCAGGTCTATTCCGAGTTCTTTAGCCAATCTCGCTTCATTTACAGCAGAAATTCCCGTATCGACTGTAATGATAAGCGAGAAGTCCTCATCCTTTGCCCAGCGGAATGCCCTTTCGTTCGGACCATACCCCTCACTGAACCTGTTTGGGATATAAAACTCCACCTCAGCCCCAAGATCTCTAAGAACCGTCATCATAACCGACGTCGAGCTGACCCCGTCAGCATCATAGTCACCGTAAACAAGAATCCTTTCTCCGTTTTGGATGGCTTTGTGAATGCGTTCCGTTGCTTTCTTCATATCCTCAAATAAAAATGGATCGTGAAATGAGTCGTCTGTATCAAATAAAAAATTCCGGGCTTCTTCAACATCTTCCAAGTCCCGGTTCAACAATAATTTTGCCACAAGCAAGGGTATTTTAAGTTCATTTGCAAGTTCTTCTATTTTTTGTTCGTCTGATTCTGTCAATATCCAACGAGTTTTTGAATGTAACATACGTTCACCCCTCAACCTTACTCATTATACAAAAGTGAAGGAGTTGTTTCAATGTTAATGACATGCTGGTAAAAAGAAGGGATGGAGGATGTGGGAACATGGATTTGGAATATCCATGGGAAAGAATTCATTCTTTTTCCACAATAAACCAGCACTTTATGCAGAAAAGCCTGCGTGAAATATCACTTAAATTCAGTTAAACGAGATATTCATCCCAGACAGAACCAGCACCAAACGCCTTACCAAAACAAAAAAAGCCCGGTGACAACAGCCACCAAGCTCATTCATTCCCCCACGTCCCCTACTGAGTCCGGAGCGCGTTTTTTTAATGGGATATCTTCGGTCTTTTCTTTATGCATTCCTTCTGCCTGTTCTCTCAATAACATATTTTCCTTTTCAAGGGATTTGACCTTCCGCTGGATGACGAAAAGCCGAAACAGTCCAACGGAACCTATAATGATCCCGCCCATGAAGACAGATCCAAGTATAACTAATATAAGAGGCCAGTCTGACTCACCGAATAAATAATTGACGGTGACGGGGTCGACGTTGATGACAGCGAAAACCGAAACCACCAGCGCAAAGAAAATACCCAATAATAAAGTCCATTGAAATTTCATGAGAATCCCTCCCTTTAACTTAAGTCTATTTGATCATCACTTTCTTCAGAAGCAGGATTGAATGGATTGATATGAATGAATACATCATTTACATTCGATTCTTCCAATAGCTTCTCTTTCACTCTCTTCCCTACACGGTGCCCCTCTTCTACCGTCATGAAAGGATCAACGCTGATCTTCAAATCAATGATGACGTAGTGCCCGTGCTCCCTTGCATGAAGCTCGTTGATTTCTTTCACTTCAGGGACGGCTTCCACAATCTTTCTAAACGGCACGATGTCTTCCTCGTGCATGACGTGATCGAGTGTTGTATGTATCGATTCCGCCCCTAAATGCCAAGCCATCCTAAGGACGAGGAGGGAAACGAATATTCCCGCGACGGGATCTGCATAGACCAGCCAGCCGACATCGAACTTCCCCCCAAGGATGGAAGCTGAAATCCCTACGAGGGCGGCAATGGATGAAAACACATCCGAACGATGCTCATATGCATTAACGATTAAAGCATCACTCTTTATTCTTTTACCCAACCGATATTTATATTGAAACATCGCTTCCTTCACGACAATGGAGACAATGACAGCATAAATCGCAATGGCTGTTGGAGGACTAAGGGGATGAAAAAAGGATTCAATCGATGACTTCCCGATTTCAATCCCTACCAGGAACAATAGGACAGCCACGATGATCGCAGCGATGGACTCTGCTTTACCATGACCATAAGGATGATCCTGATCAGGAGGCTGCTTGGCGGCACGTAAACCGATAAATACGGCAAGGGACCCGGCAACATCCGATGCAGAATGGACCGCATCTGCAATGAGGGCTCTACTATTCCCCATTATTCCGGCAGCCCACTTTATAACCGCCAACAAAATATTGCCCACCACACCAATCATGGCGGCAAATTCCGCTTTCTTAAAACGATCCTCATGGTTCATATATGACGCCTCCCTTATAACTCCTATTATTGTAACCCAATGCCTTGAAAATACAAAAAAAGAATAGGTCCGGGAAGTTACACCCCCCGGACCTGCTCTTCATTTTATACCTGTGGTTCATCCGACCACGTTTTCTTTTCTCTAACGGTTTTGATGGTTCCTTTTTTCTTCAATTCTTTTTTCTTCATCACGAGCCATACCTGGGAGGCGATGAAAACGGAAGAATAGGTACCGGATATCAACCCGACCAATAAAGCAATGGAGAAGTTACGGATGGACTCACTTCCGAAGATCATGAGTGCAAGGACCGTAAATACAACCGTAAGGACGGTGTTAACTGAACGTCCCATGGTTTGCCTGATACTCTGGTTCACCACTTCTTCAATGTCTTGATCCGTCTTCAGTCTACGCTTCTTGTGCAGGTTTTCCCTGAGCCTGTCGAAGGTGACGATCGTATCATTGATCGAATACCCGACAATCGTCAGGACGGCTGCGATGAATGTGATATCCACTTCAAGCCTTGTGAGACTGAAGAACGCGATGATAAAGAATGCATCATGCAGGAGGGCAAGGATTGCACCCACTGCCATTCTCCATTCAAAACGGATCGTGACATAAATGATGATTCCGACAGAAGCGATTGCCAAAGCAATCATGGCGTTTCGTGCAAGCTCTTTCCCAATTACGGGAGAAACGGTGCTGATACTGGGTTCAGCTCCGTAAAGCTTGTTGAAGTGGTTCTTTAGTGTCGCGATATCATCCTTATTCAGGTCATCCGTATAGCGGACGACTGCTATATTATCTTTATCTCCGGAGATGACGACATCATCAGAAGGAAGTTTAATCTCCTTGAGTTCGTCCTGAACCTGTTCGGTCTTCAGGCTTTGATCAGCCAGGATTTCCATCCGTGATCCACTGACAAAGTCAATTCCGAGATTCAATCTGAAAATAGCCAGGATGATGATACCTGCCGTAATGAGGACCGCTGACAGGGTAAAGAATTTCTTTCGCTGTGCTGCAAAATCAAAGCGATCAAAACGGGTAGGGAGATCCAGTGTATCGAAGTTCTCAGAGAGATCCTTGATTTCAGATTTTTTGACACCGAACCAGCCCGGCTTTTTATTAAAGATACGGCTGTTCACCCAAAGGCCGAGTAACAGACGTGATCCCCATACCGCCGTAATGAAGCTTGTCAGGATACTGACAATCAGCATCGTTGCGAACCCTTTGACGGAACTTGTCCCATAGAAGAAGAGAACGGCCGCTGCCAGGATGGTCGTTACGTTGGCATCCAGAATCGTTAAGAAGGACGATTTATTACCAGCCTGGAACGCAGAACGTATCGGCTTCCCGACCCGCATCTCCTCTTTGATCCGTTCATAGGTGATGATATTCGCATCGACGGCCATCCCCACACCTAGGATAAGGGCTGCGATTCCCGGGAGGGTCAGGACCCCGTTCATCATATCGAAAATTAACAGTATCAAGTAAATATAAATTGAAAGGGTGATTGTTGCGATCAGTCCCGGGAAACGGTAGTACGCAATCATAAATAAGAAGATGATCGCAATCCCGATGATCCCTGCGGTCACTGTCTTATCCAGTGCCTGCTGACCGAATTGTGCTCCCACGGATGTTGAATATTTCTCATCCAACTTAACCGGCAGTGCCCCTGCATTTAAAAGGGACGCAAGATTCTGGGCACGCTCAACGGTGAAGTTCCCTTCGATGATGACTTCATCCGAGTTGATCGGCTTACTCACCGCCGGGTCAGAGATGAATTTCGGATCCTTTTTTCCTGCTTCAGCTTTGTAAGAATCTTTTCCTTCCTCGAAATCAAGCCAGATGACCAGCTGATTCTGAGGATACATAGCTGAAATTTCCTTCGTCAACTCATAGAATTTCGAGCGGTCTTTCAATTTTAATGAAACGATTGGATTATTCTTGTCATCAAACGTTTGTTTTGCAGATCCAGACGCAAGATCCGAACCGTCCAGGCGGACTTTATCGTTTACGTCACGGAACGTCAGATTGGCTTGAGTGGAGAGGATCTCCCTTGCTTCGTTCTGATCCTCCACCCCGGCGAGTTGAACACGGATACGGTTCCCGTCTTCGATTTGGATGTTGGGTTCACTTACACCCAATACGTTGATACGCTTATCCAATGCATCGGCTGTATTGGCGACGGTTTCCTTCGTGATTTCCTCACCTTTTTTGATCGGCAGGACTTCGTAAAGAACTTCAAACCCGCCCTGCAGGTCCAATCCCAGTTTGATGTTATCAACTATACTCTTCGTTGTTCCTCCCATAGTACCTGCAAGCAATACCACAAGTATAAAGAAAGAAATTATTCGGCCACGCTTTACCATTATGTATAGATCCTCCTTGCCGTTTTAAAAACCATACAAACGATGTGCTTAAAAAGTAATATAATTCCTGAAGTCGTCAACATTCTCATTATCTATGAGAAAGAAAAGAGTGTCAATTTCTTTTCGGACTATTTTCCATTCTTATTCGGGCGAAGCAGCTCATTCAATTCATCTTCATTCACTTCCGCAAACCAATTGGGAGACCGGTATGCTTCGATGGTTTCAAAGCTCATATACTCTCCAGGCTTGACCGTTAACACATCACTCACCAATTGAAAGAATTTCACATCCACCTCGGGCTTCTTCCATTTTTTCTTCGTTAAGTATGCCCATAGGCGGTCAGTGTCAGCCTTTCCGTAGCCAAATACTTCGAATTCTTCTACTTTGCTAACAAGCGCTGGTACTAATGATTCATAATAACGGTCATAAGGATGCTGATTGTTCTTCATTCCCCGTTCACCCCATCTGGGCTATATTTAGCCGGAATTGTTCACTACTTGTCATGCTTTGTCCACCCTTGTGCATATACATCATTGTATACGATTATACCAATTTTGAGAAGGCAGGGAATTTTATGTCAAAATTTCTGAAAGGCACCATGATCTTAATGATGGCCGCCTTTATTACTAGAATATTAGGGTTCGTCAATCGGATCGTCGTTGCCAGATTCATCGGGGAAGAAGGCGTCGGCCTTTTTATGATGGCATTCCCAACCCTCATACTCGTCATCACCATCACCCAGCTGGGACTTCCTGTCGCGATCTCGAAAAATGTAGCGGAAGCGGAATCAAAGGGTGACATCCGGAAGGTAAAAAAAATATTGGTGGTCTCTTTATCCCTTACCCTGGGATTATCCCTTATCTTCACTCCGGCTCTCATTCTCCTTGCTCCATACTTAACAGACGTATTGTTCACTGATGACAGGATTTATTATCCTTTGGTCGCCATCGCTCCAATCATTCCCATCGTAGCGGTCTCATCCGTTATAAGGGGGTATTTCCAGGGCCGTCAGAATATGAAACCGTCTGCTTATTCCCAGGTCATTGAGCAAGTCGTCCGGATTACGTTGATTGCCATTTTGACCAAGACTTTCCTGCCTTACGGGATTGAATATGCAGCAGCCGCTGCCATGGCGGCATCTGTAATGGGAGAACTCGCTTCCCTCCTCTACCTGTTTGCAAGCTTCAAGGTGAAAAAGAAGTTCAAGATCAGGCGCAACTTCTTCACTTCGATCCGGAATGGGCGGGAAACGTTCAATGAACTCATGAGTGTTGCCCTCCCTGCCACGGGGAGCAGGATGATCGGGTCGATTGCCTGGTTTTTTGAACCGATTGTGGTAGCCAACAGTCTTGCCCTTGCTGGAGTGGCAGCGGGAATGGCCACAAAGCAGTATGGTTCACTGACAGGATACGCCCTCCCCCTTTTGTTTCTCCCATCTTTCGTAACCTTGTCATTATCTCAATCTCTTGTGCCGGCCATTAGCGAAGCCAATTCTCAAAATAACTTCAATTTAATCGAGCACAGACTTCAGCAGGCCCTTAGATTCTGTTTGATTACGGGCGGAATATCCGTCGTCATCCTCTACATTTATGCGAAGCCCCTCATGCAGGTCATGTACGGAAATGAAAACGGGGCAGGCTTTCTTATGATTATGGCACCCTTCTTTTTATTCTATTATTATCAGGGGCCCTTACAGGCCGTTTTGCAGGCATTGAACCTGGCCAGGGCCGCGATGATCAACAGCCTCATTGGCGCGGTGGTCAAGACCGGCGTCATTTTTCTCCTGGCATCACAGCCCGCTTTCGGGATCAACGGGGCAGCTCTAGGAATCGTGACGGGATTCATGCTCGTGACCCTGCTTCATTTCATGACGATCTTAAAATATATCCCGATGACGATTTACGCAAGAGATTATGTGAAGACGGTCATTGTCCTTGTGGTAACCGGAATTTGGGGACACTACTCTTATCTTCACCTGTTTGATGACGAGTCTGCAGTATTCCGACTGCTATTTGGGGTTATGACTTCCACTATTTTGTACACCGTGCTCTCCATCGGCCTGAAACTCATCGAGAAAAACGACCTTGCCAGGATCCCGTTTATTAAAAGATTCATCACTCCTTAGTCTCTCCCATAAAAAATACTCCTTAACCAATGTTTAGGAGTATTTTTTATTACTGGTTTTTTTCATCGATATAAAATTGTCCGTTTTGAAAGCTGCAAAAAGAAATTTCCTGAATGTTTTTAAATCCCCGTTCCCTCAATTCCTTCCTCAGCCAAAAGGATGTTTTGCCGATCATATCCAGATGGGTGGTTTGAACCTGTCCATCCAGGATCAAGGGCAGGGTCAGGGAGTGAGGAGTCTTTTTATCCTTCTTTAACACCGACAATTTCCCCGAAGGTTCTAATATGGCGAATTCAACATCGGCCATGTTAAAGATATCCTTTTCCCTTAATTGTAGTAGTAAATCATCGTAATTATAACGCTGTTTCTTCATGGCTTTGTCATCGATTTTCCCATTATGAATAATGACGGAAGGCTTTCCGTCCAATAACTCCCGAAAGGATTTAGAGCGCAGGGAAAACCACGCAAACATGATTTGTACGAGGACGATGACTCCCATTGGAAGGACCGTATGAATGATCGGATCATCGGGCTGTTCGATGGCCATGACCGCCATTTCCGCTATCATCATGAAAACGACCAGATCCAGTATGCTTAATTCACCAATTTCCCTCTTCCCCATAATCCGGAATATGAATATGATTAAAAAATAAAGAAAAAGAGTGCGTGCAATGATGATCAAGTATTCCTCCACTGCTTTTCCCTCCCCTGTACATGTCATTATGTAGTATCGACAGAAGGACAAAATAAATCGAAGGAATATTTATCCACCAAGAAATGGTCGAATGTATTTAAAATATACGTAGAGGGAGGAAACCGCAAGGGAAATGATGGTGATGGGAACACCGATAAGCAAATATTGATAAAATTTGATATGTACATTTTCCTTCGATGCAAGCCCTGCGATAACCAGGTTAGAAGATGATCCAAGAAGCGTCCCATTTCCACCGAGACAAGCTCCGAGTGCCAATGACCACCATAGCGGATCCATATTGACCATGCCGAACTCACCGAATTCCTGGATGACCGGAATCATGGCCGCCACAAATGGGATATTATCGACCACTGCAGAAAGTAAGCCGGTTCCCCACAGGATCACAAACGCTGTTTTCTTCATATCCCCATCCGTTGCCCGCAGTATTTCACGTGCGATTTCATCAATGAATCCAGCCTCTTCAATCCCCCCTACAAGCAGGAACAGGCCCATAAAGAAAAAGAGCGTGCCCCATTCCACCTCTCTGAGGATCGATTCAGGCGGGTGAATTTTCTCCAGAAGCAGCATAAGCAGGACAGCCCCCGCCATGGATACTGTGGTTACATCAAGATGAAAAACCGGATACACCGAAAAACCGATCAGAACCAATGCCAGAACAAAAATCGATTGGATCAATCCACTATTCTTTTTTAAATAATCGGCAGGATCAATGCCCTTAAGCAACAGCTTCCTGTCCTCTTTCACATGAAGTACTTCCCTGTATAGGATGCACATGATCAAGAGTGTCACACCATAGACCATTAAAACGACAGGCAACAGATTTTCAAGAAAGGCATTGAACGTAAAGTGCTTCACTGCCTGGCCGATCATCATATTAGGGGGATCACCAATCAGCGTTGCCGTCCCGCCAATGTTACAGGAGAGGATCGTCATGATCAGAAAAGGGATTGGCGGTAGTTCAAGAAGCCTGGTCAGTTTAAAGAGGATCGGTACCAGCAGCATGGCAATCGTAACGTTGGCCAAAAAAGCCGAACCCACTGCGGCGAGAGAAGAAAACACGATAAGGAGCGAGAGCCCATTTCCGTTTACCCATTTGGCGACCTTAATGGCAATAAACTCGAATACTCCCGTTTTGCTGGTGATGGTCACAATCAGCATCATGGAAAACAAAAGAGTAATGGTTTTCCAATCAATGTAGGTGAATAGCGCCTTTTCAATCGGGAAAGCGCCTATCAGAAGCATGGCGACCCCACCGGCCATGGCAGCGAGGACGCGATTCCATTTTTCAGTCATTAAAAGAATATAAACAATAACGAATACACTCAATACAATCATCGGAGACATGGTCACTCACCCCTTATCCTAAAAGGAAGTTTCATACTAGTCTATGAGGCTTGACCACTGAAAATTTCTAGTCTTTTTTACCACGGACCAGAATATGCTTGTACTAATACGGAATAAAATTATCCAGATAGAAGGGAGAGGACCGTCATCGAAGCAAAAAAAATGGGTGGTGCCGTCCTTTATGGAACGACTGCCATATTTGTCATAGCGATTGTTGCAAGCTTATTATTCTCATTGCTCCTCAGGTTCACTAATCTTACTGAAACCTCCATCACGCTATTTGTCACCATCCTATCGTTCCTATCACTCTTTGTTGGTGGATTTATGTCAGGTGGCAAGGGAAAAACAAAGGGATGGGTACTGGGAGGGTCAACAGGTCTCATTTACACGTTTGTCGTCTTCTTATTTCAATACCTCGGTTATGACAGCCTGTTTTCAATGGAACAGCTCATCTATCACGGCTGCTACATCCTCACAGCCATGATGGGAGGAATACTTGGTGTGAATATGAGTGGTGGCACAAGAGAAGATTAACACAAAAAAAAGGTCCCTCTCAAAGTGCCGTGGCACAATGAAGAGGAACCTTTTTTTATTAAACCTGTTCAGCTCTAACGACTTCCCTGATCGCATTACGATCATATGTAAGACGGCTGCCGTCACCACAAAGGATGACTATTTTACCTTCTTCGATGGCATCGATGGATCCGTGTAAACCGCCAATCGTGATAATTCTATCACCCTTCGCAAGCTCATTTTGCATTTTCGAGATCGCTTTTTGACGCTTTTGCTGAGGACGGATCAGTAAAAAGTAAAACAGTACGAACATTAAAATCAAAGGTAGAATTGTTCCTAAACTTCCCATTCTTATTCCCCTCCTTTCAAAAATTCATTTATAGCATGCTTTTAGAAGTTTTTCGCATCAGGACGGTTGAAGCCGTACTGCTCGAAAAATTCTTCCCTAAAGTCTCCTAGACGATCTTCACGAATCGCTTGTCTGACTTGCTCCATCAATTTTAACAGAAAATGAAGATTATGATAAGTCGTAAGGCGAATTCCGAACGTTTCGTCACATTTGATCAAATGGCGGATATACGCTCGGCTATAATTTTTACACGTATAGCAGTCGCAATTCTCGTCAATCGGTCTGAAATCCCTTGCAAATTTAGCATTTTTCACAACCAGACGCCCTTCACTTGTCATGAGGGTCCCATTACGGGCAATACGGGTTGGAAGGACGCAATCGAACATATCGATTCCTCGCATGGAACCATCGATCAGTGAATCCGGAGATCCAACCCCCATCAGGTAACGGGGTTTGTCCGCCGGAAGATGGGGAGTCGTGAAATCAAGTACACGGTTCATGACGTCCTTAGGCTCTCCGACAGACAGTCCGCCGACGGCATAGCCCGGGAAGTCCATGGATACAAGATCACGGGCACTTTGCTTACGTAGTTCTTCATATTCCCCTCCCTGTACGATTCCGAACAACCCTTGATCCTGCGGTCGCTGATGAGCTTCCAGACAGCGCTCTGCCCAGCGTGAGGTACGCTCTACCGAACTCTTCATATAGTCATATTCAGCAGGGTATGGTGGACATTCATCGAATGCCATCATGATATCCGAGCCCAATGCATTCTGAATCTCCATCGCTTTCTCAGGACTGAGGAAAAGTTTGTCCCCATTCAGATGATGACGGAAATGGACTCCTTCCTCTTCAATCTGGCGAAGCTTGCTTAAGCTGAACACTTGGAATCCGCCTGAATCGGTCAGGATGGCACGGTCCCAGTTCATGAATTTATGAAGGCCGCCTGCTTCTCTAATAATTTCATGGCCAGGACGCAACCACAGGTGATAGGTATTACTAAGGATGATGCCGGACTCCATGGACTTCAGATCCTCAGGGGACATCGTTTTCACCGTGGCCATTGTCCCTACAGGCATGAAGGCAGGGGTTTCAAAAGAACCGTGGGGTGTATGGACCCGGCCCAGTCTTGCACCGGTTTGTTTACATGTTTTAATCAATTCGTATTTTATTGCAGTCAACTTGGGAATTCTCCTTCCAATTTCCATTGGGGTTTTCTTAATACTTCACTCATTATTTAATCAGCATAGCATCGCCGAAGCTGAAGAAGCGATACTTCTCTCTAACGGCCGTTTCATAGGCGTGCATCACGTTTTCCTGTCCGGCAAACGCACTGACCAGCATGATCAGGGTCGATTTCGGCAGATGGAAATTTGTGATCAGACCATCGATCCCTTTAAACTCGTATCCGGGATAGATGAATATATTCGTCCATCCACTCTCTTCCACGAACGTGCCGTGCTTAGAAGCAATGGTCTCAAGTGTCCTGGTGGATGTCGTACCGACTGTAACGATGCGCCCTCCATTTGCTCTTACTTCATTTAAAAGGCGGGCTGTCCCCTCGGAAACCTGATAAAACTCTGAATGCATGTCATGTTCCTCGATGGTGTCCACAGATACCGGTCTGAACGTTCCAAGTCCAACATGCAAGGTGATGAATGCGATGTGAACACCTTTATCCCTCAGCTCATCCAACAGTTCCTCCGTGAAGTGAAGACCCGCAGTCGGAGCAGCAGCTGAACCTCTCTCTTTGGCAAACACGGTTTGGTAGCGGTCCTGTTCTTCCAGGCGTTCCCTGATATATGGAGGCAAAGGCATTTCCCCCAATTCATCCAGCACCTCATAAAAAATCCCGTCATATTTAAATTCAAGAATTCTACCGCCATGTTCTTTCAGATCGACACAGGTTGCTTTTAACTTCCCGTCACCGAACACGATCTCCGTTCCGACACGGATCCGTTTAGCCGGCTTCACCAGTGTTTCCCACTGATCCCCATCTTCCTGTTTTAAGAGGAGTACTTCTATATTCGCACCTGTATCTTCTTTTTGCCCAAAAAGACGCGCCGGCAGTACCCGTGTATCATTGAGGACGAGGCAGTCCCCTTCTTCCAGGTAATCGGTAATCTGTTTAAAACGGATATGATCCATGGAACCGGCTTCTTTATCCAACACCATCAATCTACTCTCGGAACGGTTCTCAAGAGGGGTCTGGGCAATCAGTTCTTCAGGTAAATAAAAATCAAAATCTTCTACTTTCACCATTTTTCACCTAGCTTATGTAAATCTCACTTATGAGTCCTATTTGAATTTCCCGATTAAATAAAAGACAACGGAAAGTATAACACTTACCAGAATAGAAGTCATAAGTGGAAAATAAAATGTTGTGTTTTCTTTTTTGATGATAATATCACCAGGGAGCTTCCCTAATTTAATGAATTGCATGAGGAAACCAATCACCAGTATGACCCCACCGATAATCATGACTAATTTGGGCAATCCAGTCAATTGTCCGGCACCTCCATTTTAAAATGGTCATATACGAGATGTGTGACGATCCTTCCCCTCGGCGTCCTTTGGATGAACCCAATCTGTAATAGGTACGGCTCATACACATCTTCAATCGTGTGGGACTCCTCCCCGATGCTTGCAGCTATGGTATCAAGCCCCACAGGTCCTCCCCTGAAGCGTTCAATGATGCCTTTAAGAAGCTTATGGTCGATGTGATCAAGGCCCAGCTTATCGACCTGAAGAAGTTCCAGGGCTTCTCTTGAAAGGGAGGTGGTAATATCACCATTCCCTTTCACCTGAGCAAAATCCCTTACCCTTCTGAGCAATCGATTCGCGATACGGGGTGTCCCTCTTGATCTCCTGGCCAATTCTTCTGAAGCCGCCGCTTCGATCTTCGTGTTCAGAATGGCAGCGGTCCTCTGTACGATTTCGTTCAGCTGCTCTTCATTATAATATTCCAATCGGCATAAAACACCAAATCGATCTCGAAGGGGAGCAGACAAGGCGCCGGCACGGGTCGTCGCCCCCACCAGTGTGAAAGGAGGAAGATCCAAACGGACAGACCGTGCACTGGGACCATTCCCGATGACGATATCCAGACAAAAGTCTTCCATGGCCGGATAAAGAACCTCTTCAATGGCCCTTGGCAGCCGGTGAATCTCATCGATGAACAATACATCACCCGGCTCAAGTGCCGTAAGTACCGCTGCCAGGTCTCCCGGTCTCTCGATGGCAGGTCCTGAAGTGGTACGCAGATTTACTCCCATCTCATTGGCTATGACAGCGGCAAGGGTGGTCTTACCCAACCCGGGTGGACCGTAAAGCAGGACATGATCGAGGGTTTCCTCCCGCATCTTTGCCGCTTCGATGAAAACCTCCAGGTTATGCTTCACCTTATCTTGCCCTATATATTGTTTTATTGTCTGAGGACGCAAGGAATATTCAAAGGAATCTTCATTTACTTCTGATTCGCCTGATACGATTCTGTCTTCCATTTAGGCTTCCTCCTTTCTTTGGCATTATTTCAATAACAGTTGAAGGGCTTTCCTGATGATTTCGTCTGACGAATGCCCTTCCCCTTTCAGTTTTGGAGTGATTTTCTTTATCTCACGTTCAGAGTAGCCGAGGGCTTTAAGGGCAAGGACCGCTTCATCAAAGGCTTCGTCCTTCCCAATTGATACTGCTGTTTCCTCATGATTCGAAAATAGACTAGGGAAATAATCAGGCACAACATCCTGAAGCTTTCCTTTTAAATCCAAGATCATCTGACGGGCAGTCTTCTTCCCGACACCCGGGAACTTCGTCAGGAAGCTTTCATTCTCTTCCTCTATGGCTGTGATCACCTGCTGAGGGGCGCCTGAAGCCAAAATCGCCAAAGCACCCTTCGGACCAATCCCTGAAACATTTAATAGTTTCATAAAGAGCAGCTTCTCTTCAATGGCAAGAAACCCGTAAAGGGCAATAAGATCTTCCCTCACATGCTGATATGTAAAAATCTGAATCTCTTGATTTTGATATTTTGAATAAACAAAAGGATTCGCTGTATACAATTGATACCCGATCCCATTATTCTCCACCACTACGTATTCGGGACCGACTTGACTGACCGTCCCTTTTATAAACTCATACATTCCATACTCTCCCCGTTTACATCTCACTGTTTCTTCTCTCATCCATCATCCAATGGACATATAAAATCTATTGTATCATATCACTATTTAAAGGGATGGGAAAGAGAGATCAAAGAGAAACACTTGTTCTAATTTTAACAAATACCGTTATTCTTCGGCAGGGGAAATTCAGCAATAAAAAAACCAGTGGTAAACGCACTGGTTTTCATACTTATTTAGGAACGGAATAGGCCTTAAATTGTTCGAGCACCTCTTCATACTCATGCTTCGACTTGATGGGTATGCCTTTAACAAGATCATCATGGCGTTTACTCTCCAGCTTCTCTACATCTATCTGAAAGAACGACTGAATAATCTCCGCCTGTCCAGGTTTGCCGTTGAATATTGACAGTACGCCATTATCCGATATGCCGAAGTATCCATTGGTTTTTAAAAGCGGCGAAATATCATCCACTTTTTTCTGGAAAACGATTTGTTCTTCCGTCATATCCATCAGCTGCCAGTCATCATACGCAGCCCAAAAGTCTTCCATGCTCCAAATCGTTTCCTGGAGGATTTCTTCACTCACTTCACCATCCAGGTATACTCTCTCCAGTATAACCGTGACCGTATGGGCAGATGCGACCTCAGCAGGCGTTTCGTTCAGTGTCTCCAGGGAACTGCCATCAGCAGCCTGCTTTTCCTCCGTATAAAAAAACGTGAAATAAAATGCACCAAATAACAACACCACCATAAACACGATTCGAACCTTCATCGTCATCGTGATCACCTCGAACTTGATTTATGTAAATCTCTATCCACTAGTCTTGCCAAAGCCTGTTAAGAATATCCAGACTCTTTTAAACTTTTTAGGGATCGACCTGCCTGATTTTCACACAAAAAAGGACTGCTTAAAGAGAAGTTTCTTTAAGCAGTCCACTTTCATTATCGGCTCATGCGGTCCTTTATTGATCGGAACATATCATGAATGTCAAAGTTGATCGCTTCCCTTGGACCACCGTCACGTAAATCATTATCAATGTTTCTTACCCGACTGAATGTTCCCTCATCTGTCACCACAGAAACCGTTCTTCCATGGAGATAAGGCTGTACTGCTTCTTTCACGCGGGCTTTTGTTTCCTCCGCTTTACTATGGTCTTCCACTTCTATGGCTATGAGGACATCCGAACCATAGGCGACGGCACGAACATCACTGACATTCTTGACATTGCCTGTTACGTCCCCTATCTTCTCAGCCAGATCGCCTTCATATGCTGTATAATACGATCTTCTTGCATCACGCGTATTATCATCAAGATGACCGTGATAATTGGCATCCCCGTGACTTGCTCGGCCATCCCTTGCTAAGAAATTCTCATCATAATTGGCAAGGGGCCGTGAAGGATTCTTTGGATTTCCGTTCTCATCCCTCACTTGGAGGAACTGGCGCTTCTTCTGACGGATATCCTGTCCCTCTTTACCAACAGAATGATCATACATTTCAGTGAGAGGTCCGTCCCTCTCGTCCCGGTTGTCTCCCCCGTGTCCATCGTTGGAGTAGAAGCCGAGTGGCTCGTAGGAGTCTGAATAGCGGTCTTGAGCTTTTTCTTCCCCACTATTACATGCAGCAAGACCCAGAGTCATGACGGCTGTTAACGGTACCATGAATAATCGTTTATTCAATGGTGATTCCTCCTTCAACCCGATACTTTGAGCATACTATCTGCTCACCATTAGGTTGTGGAAGGAGGTATCAAATCATTCGGACAATGTTTGGAGACATCCCCTACAATTGGCTATTGATTCTCTTCACCTCTCCATGGAGCTCCTGATTGAATTGCATCCTCATATGGAATTGTTGTAAAGTCAAATCTGTTAAATATCCCCAGACATTCTGTTTATAATATTGATCTTCCCTGATAAATCGATTCCATTCCCTGAACACGTCAGATGGATACATCAATCCGATATAGAAAATCAGAGTATCACGATAGGATTCAAATGGCGTCATCTTCCTGATTTCACTCAGCGACCAATTTAAATAAGGAGAAATCCTGTTGCAAAATTGAAGATCATCTGTTATGGCCGTAGAACGGGACATAAGATCAAAATCAATCAAGTACACCATTCCGTTTTTCCCTCTCAAGAAATTATGATGCGCCACATCTCCATGAGTGATGCAGTCACTATATTCATGTACACCGATGGATTTCAGTTCTTTTAATGCCCATCTGCCCCATTCTAAATAAGTATACAAATAATAAGGCTGAATGAATGCCTGTAAGTAGGGAAGATTATGTTGAAACTGTAACATCCGCTTTTTCCATTTTTTCAGCCATCGGTACTGTGGGATCTCTTCTATCCAAGAATCCCTGATTGTTTTGGAAATAGCATGGAATTTCTTCAGTACCATCAAAGTGTCTTCCCGGTCTTTTGGCTGATCATAACTGATTGGACCAGACGTTTCCAACCATGGCGTGATTCCGATTGGCATTCCTTCAAATAATAAAATTTCTTTATCGTGAATAGGATGAAACGGGAGGACATGAAAGAACTGTTCCCGTATCAGGGTCGATATCAACCGTTCCTGCAGCAAGAATTTCAATTGGTTGGGAAAACGTTTCACAAACCATTTTATACCATGGCTTTTCAGCATCCACTTTCCTTCTTTTATACTTTTCAAAGATGCACCGGGATCCTTTAATTTATATTGCAAAAAAGAAAGGAGACGATGTGAATAATCGTCCCCCCGTGCGAGCATATTATCCCTCAAAATCATCGTCATTGTAATTCGGCATGCTAAATGCTCTTGGACCGAACATTCCCGGTGATCCCATCTGCATTCCCTGACCTTGAGGTCCCATTGGCATTCCCTGACCCTGTGGCCACATAGGCATTCCCTGACCCGGCATCCCTTGCATTCCTGGCATTCCTTGACCCGGCATTCCCTGGTTCATCATTCCTGGACCGAATCCTTGATATGGTTGCATTCCCTGGTGCATCTGTTGTGGCATCATTGGTTGATGCATCATTGGACCATATTGAGGACCGCCACAACCACAATCACCCTGGTCGCTTGCTCCCATTACATTGGATGGCTGACCCATCGGCATCTGGGCGCCCATCACTCCACTAGGCATACCCATCGGCATTTGATAACCGCTTGGAGATTCTTCATACATAGCTCCCTGTACCTGGCCTCCTGGTCCCATCGGATAACCGCCTGGCATTCCACCGCCATGGAATCCAGGTCCAGGCATCACAGGGGATACAGGATAACAGTTACCTGGATATGGCATATATGGCGCCTGCTGCTGCGGCATTTGAACAGAAGGGTAGTTCTCATCAGATGCACCCATTACGCCAGTTGGCTGACCCATCGGCTGCTGCATGGGCATTTGCATTGGTTGCTGCATTGGTTGCTGCATTGGTTGCTGCATCGGCATTTGCATCGGCATCTGGGCATGTGGCATATAAGGCATGACTGAAGAAGATTCTTCTTCATATCCCATTTGTGGCATCATCGGCATGTTCTGCATTCCAGGCATCATTTGTGCACCTTGTACCTGACCGCCTGGTCCCATTGGCATTCCTTGACCCATCGGCATTCCATATCCTGCTCCTGGGTGCATACCATGCGGTGGACAGAATCCTGACCCTGGCATGACAGGTGATACAGGTACACAATTATTCGGGTTATTATACATAGGCTGGGTATTCACTCCTTGTGGTTGTGATGGCATTTGTAAGCTTTCTTCCTCTTGAACACCTTTTACGGCCTCTTGCTTTGGCTTTGGCTGTTCTTTCGCTTTAGGGAGTACATTGGTAGGTTTAGGCGGCGTTTTGGGTTTTGGCATTGGTTTTGCCTGCTGCTTTGGTTGCTGCACTTGCATATTTGCCATGTTCATCATGTAATAGTTGTTAATATCAATCTCCGGGACAACGGGTTGAGGCATTTTTGGTGTAAATGGCTTTTGTACCTCTTTAGGCATTTCTTTCTTTGCTTCTTGAACCGGCATGGCCATGGGCTTCTGTTCTTTGAAAGGATGCTCAGTTTTTGGCATCTCCTTCATCGGCATTTCCTTGGAACCGTATTTGATCTGTGTCTCTTTTTTTACGGTTCCTCCCCCAGTCGGCACTTTAATTTTCATGCCGGGCATGATCATATCAGGGTTTGAAAGCTGGGCATTCATTTGTTTTAATTCTTCGAAATTCACGCCATACTTCTTGGCGATTTTCCAAAGAGTATCCCCTTTTTGAACAATATGGATTTTCACTCTGTTTCCCTCCTCAGGCATAAGTCTATATATCCTATGAAAAGATAGGCAAATTGCTAATCATCTACATAAAAACTTATGAGATATCAAAAAAAAATATACCGTCCCTGGGTAGGGTACGGTATATTTCAGCTTGTTCCATATAGTTTTTTTAATGCTTTAAGCACGGGCCAGCATGCGTTCCAAAGCATATATCGCATTTTTTGATACATGTTCATCCACTTTGATGATATTTTCAGGTTTTCCTTCCATCATTTTTTCCAATGACCAAAGGAGATGGGGTAAATCGATTCGGTTCATCGTTAAGCAAGGGCACATAAATGGGTTCAGTGAAACAATTTTTTTATCGGGGTGCTGATTGATCAATCTTTTG
Organism: Bacillus sp. NTK074B; assembly: GCF_017303375.1. GTDB lineage: Bacteria > Bacillota > Bacilli > Bacillales > Bacillaceae_B > Rossellomorea. The sequence goes on from NZ_JAFKOH010000001.1 coordinate 558,928, forward strand.
ACAAGATTCATTTCCGTCCCGACAGCAAAGGCCGATCCAGGTGAAGCCTGTTCAATCGTTTCTATGATATACTTCGTGCTCCCATTCAGATCGGATTGTTCGACTACTTCACGTCGGCATTCCGGATGGACGATGATTTTCATGTCCGGGTGATGAGCCCGAATATCTTCAATATTCTTTTCGGTGAAATTCTCATGCACCGAGCAGTGACCCTTCCAGAGGATCACTTTTACCCTTTCAACGTCCCCATCATACATAAGCGCGTTTTGAATCGGGTCCCAGACGGCCATCTCATGTAAGTGGACTCCAAGGTCGGCAGCCGTATTACGGCCTAAATGCTGATCAGGCAAGAAAAGGATGCGCTGCTTCTCCGACAGTGCCCATTTCACCATTTTATGGGCATTGGATGACGTTACAGTGGCTCCTCCATTCTTCCCTACAAAGCTCTTGATCGCTGCCGTAGAATTCACATAGGTAAGGGGAAGGATACTGTCTCCGAATACTTCCAACAGCTTCTGCCATGCTCTTTCAGTCTGGTAAATATCCGCCATATCCGCCATGGAACATCCCGCCCTCATGTCAGGCAAGATGACAGCCTGATGATCATCCGTTAAAATATCGGCCGTTTCAGCCATAAAATGCACACCACAAAACACGATATACTCCGCTTCCTTATTTTCGGCGGATATTTGGGCAAGCTGAAGGGAATCTCCCACAGCATCGGCAAATTGAATCACTTCGTCTTTTTGATAATGATGTCCGGGTATGAAAAGCTTCTTTCCCATTTGCAGTTTGATTTCCCTGACTCGGCTTTCCATCTCTTTTGTAGAAAGGCGAGTAATCGACTCAGGTAAAACGCCAGTTTCTTTCGTTAATTCATCCAGCAACCCCATGTTCAAACCCCTTTCCCTATTTCTGCTTTTGCACTGATATCAAGTGACCTCACGGAATGCGTCAAATAACCGAGGGAGATATATTGAACCCCTGTTTCCGCATAAGCCCTTAAATTATCCCTTGTAATCCCCCCGGAGGCTTCCGTCACAATATGAGATGGTACAAAGGGAACCCAATCCCTGATTGTGTCCGGGCTGCAATTATCAAACATGATGACATCAGCTCCGCTTTCAATTGCTTCCATCAACTGCTCTTTCGTTTCGATTTCCACTTCTACTTTCACCATATGACCGATTTGATTTTTCACCTGCTTTACGGCCTCTTTGATGGAGCCTGCGAAGGAAATATGATTATCCTTGAGCATCACGGCATCATAGAGACCATACCGGTGATTGAAGCCACCACCGGTTCTGACGGAATACTTCTCAAGCATCCGCAGTCCCGGGGTTGTTTTCCTCGTATCACAAAGCCGTACCCCTGTGCCCTTAACCAGTTCGACGGCACGATGCGTTTCTGTGGCGATTCCGCTCATGCGCTGAATCAAATTCAGAATCACTCTTTCCCCTTGCAGTAAATCCCCCATGGGGCCAGTAATATCAGCAATCCTCTGTCCTTCTTCCACATAATCCCCATCTTCCACATACAACTGAACCTGAATCGAAGGATCAAACAAAGAAAACCCGATTTCCACAACATCCCTGCCGCAAAATACCCCCTTCCCTTTCATAAAAAGGGAGAAGGAACCTTCATGACTACTACTAAACAGTATCTCAGAAGACAGATCGCCATCTCCAAGATCTTCTTGGTAAAACCTTTCAAGCATAGATTTTAGTTTCATTTTGTTCATGATATTCCACCCTCAATCGACCTTCATTGTTTTGGAGAATGATTTTTCGTTTGAACCATTCATCGTTATCCTCCTTAGGGAAATCCGCCCGGATGTGTCCTCCCCTGCTTTCCGTCCGTAATAATGCTGACTCTGTGATCAATATGCTGACGATCCACATGAAGTACGTCTGAATTTCTTCTCGTGAATTAAAATCCAGGTGCTCTTGAAATGTAAGGGGCTGTTCTTTTAACCATTTCAAATGGGTGAACAAACCATCCTCATTTCGAATGATTCCCACACCATTCATCATTCCTTTTCTAATATCACCCGTGTGAAAAGGAACGTTCAGAGATGTTCCCTCTTTCATTTCATCAACAGGGGAAGGGGGATGAGTGAATCTTCCCACTCCCTTTTCAAGTAAGAATTCCCCAAGGCGATCACCGTACACCAATCCTTCCAGTAATGAATTACTTGCCAGTCGATTAGCCCCGTGAAGACCGGTGCACGCAACCTCTCCAATGGCATAGAGCCCGGGGACATTTGTCCGTCCTGTATCATCCGTCACAATGCCTCCCATGATAAAATGACATCCGGGAGAAACGGGGATCATCCCGGCCTCGATTGAAATATGGTGTTTTAAGCATAGGTCAGAAATGGAAGGGAATTTCAAGCGGAAATCTTTTATTCTTCTAATATCCAAGTACACATTTCTTCCCATCTGACGTTCTTTGTGAATGCACTCAGCAACAACGTGCCGGGGAGCAAGTTCCAAAAGGGGATCGACTCCCTCCATGATCCTTTTCCCCTCATTGTTCACGAGAAGGGCTCCTTCTCCTCTTACCGCTTCTGAGATGAGACCGCATGTTTTCCCGTTCAGCCAAAGGAGGGTCGGGTGAAATTGAATAAATTCCATATCTGATAGCTTAGCACCTGAAAGAAAGGCAAGCGCCATCCCATCCCCAGTAACGGCAGGATGATTGGAGGTAGAGAGATAGATACCGCCGATCCCTCCAGTGGCGAGAACCACATGGGGAGCATCGTAATAACGGATACTATCATCCTGATCCTTCGTTTTCACCCCACAGCAATGGCCCCTGTCATCTTTGACAAGCTCGTAAACCATTTCTCCTTCAACGAATTCGACCTTTTCACTTGAAAGGGATCTCAAGAGATATTCCAGTAAGTATTTCCCTGTCTGATCTCCACCGCTGTGAAGAATGCGGTGTTCACTGTGAGCACCCTCCATTCCAAGAGAAAGGCTTCCATTCTCTTTTCGATCAAAGGGGGCACCATCTTTCACAAGTGATTCCACCATTCTTTTACCATCTTCTATGAGTCGCTTTACGCCATCTTCATCCTGATGATAGCGTCCTGCTTCCAATGTATCTTTAAAATGAGCATGGACAGAATCCTTCAACCCTAAAGGTGCCGCAATGCCGCCTTGAGCGAGGTACGAGTTGCCACTTTTGATCTTATCCTTTGTGATAATCATCACATAAAACTGTTCTTGAAGCCGGCGTGCCAATTGCAGTGCGGCAATGCCACTTCCAATGATGATAATATCGGCTTTTCCCATAAAAAACCCTCCTGATTGTTTACAGGTGTCTTGACACATATATTTACACATATTTAAACTAATGACAAGAGTTTTTTACAAGACTCATATATTCAGACAATTTCATTAAAGGCGGGTTACATGATGAATTATTTTGATTATGCTGCTTCAACTCCTGTTGATGCTGAGAGTTTACGTATATATCAAACAGTAAGTGAAGAGTTTTGGGGTAATCCGAGCAGCCTTCACGATATCGGGGGAAAAGCACAGAATCTCCTTTCAAAGTGCAGGGGGAATTTAGCAACCATGCTCAGTATTCCGGCAAAAGGAATCTACTTCACTTCCGGAGGGACGGAAGGAAATCATCTGGCTCTCGTCACCCTGGCTCTAAGTAGACGGACGAAAGGAAAACACATCATCATCGGGGGAGCGGAGCATTCATCCCTGCATTCTTCTGCAGGTTTCCTTAAGAATCTCGGCTTTACAGTGACGAAGATTCCTTTGGGTTCTCAAGGGTTGATCGATCTGGAGCGATTAGAAGCATCCCTTTCCGACGAAACGACCGTCGTGAGCATCGGCCACATCAACGGAGAAATTGGCACGATTCAGCCGCTCCATGCCATAAAGGAGCTACTGAACCGCCGGCACATCCTCCTTCACAGCGATATGGTTCAATCGTTCGGGAAAATAGACCTTACGGATTTCACTTCCATAGTCGACAGTTTTACCATTTCATCTCATAAAATCTACGGTCCCAAAGGAGTCGGTGCACTGTATATCAACCCGGCCCTCGACGTCTCTCCCATGATACCGGGACAGACCCATGAGGATGGGTTCAGGGGCGGTACGGTAAACCTTCCGGGAATAGCGGGATTTGTGACGGCTGCCGGCCGTTGCCTTGAGTCCTTTGCAACACCTCATTACCAAGAATTGAGAACGGCTTTTTTAACACAACTAAATGATCGATTGGATGGTCTCTATACCCTTTATGAAGGTCCCCTGCATGCTCAACTGCCCCATGTCATCGGCCTAAGTATTCACGGTATCGAGGGTCAGTGGCTCATGCTTGAATGCAACAGGCGAGGCATGTGTATATCCACCGGCAGTGCTTGTGCTGCAGAATCACAGGATATGTCTAAAACACTTCAGAGCATGGGTGTCAGTCAAAGAGCAGGGAAAGAATTTATCCGGATTTCATTTGGAAGGGATACAAGGACAGAACAGGCAGTGGCACTCGCGCACCTATTATCTGATATCCACGCCGCCCATAGGTCAGCCTTAACTTGAAGAGCCGGTTGTGGTATGATTTCCTATATCAATTGGACGGAGGAGATAATGTTGGCAGGAAAAAAAATTCTCGGGGAAGAAAGAAGACAGGTGATCCTCGATAAGCTTATCACGGAGCAGGCACCGATCACGGGTGGTGATCTCGCCAAGGAAACCAATGTCAGCCGACAGGTGATCGTAAGTGACATTACACTGCTGAAGGCTAAAGGTGAACCCATTATAGCCACCAGTCAGGGCTATTTGTATATGCCTGCTTCAAATAAGAATTCCTTGATAGAAAGGACCGTTGCCTGCAAGCATTCACCAGACCGATCGGAAGAGGAACTCTTCTTACTTGTCGATCACGGGGTCACCGTCAAAGATGTCAGAATCGAACACGGGGTATACGGAGACCTGACCGCTTCCATTATGGTATCCAACCGTATGGAAGTCGAACAATTCATGAAGAAGATTGAAGACACAGGTGCATCCTTTCTATCCGAACTGACCGATGGGGTTCATTTACACACATTAATGGCCCAAACGGAACAGACCCTTGATAAAGCAGAACAAGCACTTGAGGAAGCTGGGTTTTTGATTCAGAGTGAACATTGACATCGTTGAGGGGATAACAAGAAAAGGCAGGGTCCATTAGGATTCTGCCTTTTCTTTCAATTATCCAGCAAATAAGAAGAATATGTACCGATCATTTTCACCTTGCAGCCGAGAGCCTCCATTTCACTGATCGCTCCGGGAAGTAGGACATCATCCATTTCATGAGCCACATCAATTAAGAAGAAATAGTCCCCCAATCCTGTTTTCAGCGGTCTTGATTCAATTTTACTCAAGTTCAACTGCCTCCAGGCAAAGGTGGATAATACCTGATGGAGCGCCCCTGACCGGTCTTTGGGAAGTGTCACCATCAAAGTCGTCTTCTCTATGCTCTTCTCGTGGGGAATAGACAAAGGTTCAGCCATTTTATGTAATACGATGAACCTGGTATGGTTATAGGCAAGATCATGGATGCTTTCGTGCAGGATGTTTAATCCATATTTCTCTGCTGCCAGCTCATTTCCGATGGCACCGAGGAAAGAGTTTGGATTCTCGCTCACAAATTTGGCCGCCGCAGCCGTACTTGTCGTCTGTTCCAGGGGAACCCCGCGGAAATGTTTATGTAAAAATTTATGGCACTGTGCAAGCGCATGGGAATGGGAGAGGACTTTATCGATTGAATCTTCACTGTTACTCCATGCCGGGTGTATCATCAAATGTTGCTGAATCGCGGACGTCAGTTCTGCTACAATCGCCAGATCCGCCTCGTGGAACAAATAATCCACGGTTATATGTACCGATCCTTCCAAAGCATTCTCTAAAGGTACGACGGCATATTCCACTTCACCCTCGATCACCGCTTCAATGCAATCGGGTATCGTCACATAAGAAACGGTTTCTTCTTCCGGAAAGGCTTTCTTGACCGCTAAGTCTGTAAAGGAAGCTTGTGGTCCCAAGTATGCAATTTTCATTCTGATCTTCCTCTCGCTCATTTGAAATTTATTGAACATTCTAACACGGATAGGTGGAAAGGGGAAGGATTTCTTACAAACAGGCTGTTTTTGTAAACATTGTTGCTTTTGGATGTAGCGAGTGGAGGTGAGCTCCTCGGCTGTTTTGCTGAGGAGGCTCTGCCGAACGTCCGTGGTAAGCGGGACTGTTCCCTTCACCCTCCTGCACCACACCCTACATGACAGAGCGTTCGCACATCTTCGTCTGTATATAAATAGCAGCAGTCTTTAGAAAACAGCCTATAAAAAAAGAAGCGTCAGGCTCCGGAACCCAACACTTCCACCTTCTCCACAAATTCTAATCTTCTTAGCTTTGAGAGTAAGTCTTCCAATCCGATCGTAAGGTCTGTCACGTTCAATGAGAGAGTCACATTGGCTCTCCCCTGCAACGGGATCGTCTGATGGATCGTTAGTATATTACAACCATGCTTGGCTGTTTCACTTAATAAATGAGAAAGTGTCCCTGACCGGTCCTCCAAATGAAAGAACAGTGTGATGATCCGTTCCTTTACGACCGTGTGAAAAGGAAATACGGTATCCCGGTACTTGTAAAAGGCGCTTCGGCTCAAATCGACCCGGTGGACCGCTTCCCATACTGAATCCGCCTTGCCCCTTTCGATCAATTCTTTTGCATCCAGGGTTTTCTTCATCGCTTCCGGAAGCACGTCTTCACGTACCAAGTAAAACTTGCCTTCTTGAAATTTTTTCCCCAATGACTATTCCTCCAATTATCTAGCTGTAGAGGTCAGAGGCAGCATGCCCCTTTAAAAACCGCTTGCGCTTTCTATTGTTGAGCAGGTAGCGGCAGCCGCCACCTGCTCTCTGTCTGAAATAGGTGAAGGATGAACTTAATCTACAAATTCGAACTCATATTTTATTAATCGGATCGTATCGCCATTTTTGGCACCACGTTCACGAAGGGCATCATCTACACCATAAGAACGAAGCTGTCTGGCGAAACGTCTTGCCGAGTCTTCACGGGAGAAGTCCGTCATTTTGAATAAGCGTTCAATTTTCGCACCTCCGACCACGAATGTACCATCAGGATCACGGGTGATCTCGAATTCTTTTTCTTCCTCTTCATGCTTGTAAAGAACCCGGTGGATCCCTGTCTCTTCTTCTTCATGGATCGGGAATTCAGAAGTGGTTTCCACTTTATCCGCAACGGCATACAACAGCTCAGAAAGACCCTGTCTTGTGACCGCTGAGATAGGGAATACAGGGTAATCTTCCTGCATCTTCTCTTTGAAGATTTCAAGATTCTCTTCTGCATCCGGCATGTCCATCTTATTCGCAACGATGATCTGCGGTCTCTCCGTTAACCGAAGATTGTACTGCTTAAGCTCTTCATTGATCGTCAGATAATCCTCGTATGGATCTCTTCCTTCCATTCCGCTCATATCAATGACATGTACGATGACGCGCGTACGTTCAATATGACGAAGGAACTGATGACCGAGCCCGACGCCTTCATGGGCACCTTGTATCAATCCGGGCAGATCGGCCATAACAAAGCTTCTTCCATCTCCCGTTTCAACCATCCCTAAATTCGGTACGATCGTTGTGAAATGGTACGAAGCAATCTTAGGCTTCGCTGCTGAAACAACAGAAAGCAGTGTGGATTTCCCGACGCTTGGGAATCCGACCAATCCAACATCAGCAAGAAGTTTTAATTCCATCACGATATAGCGCTCTTGACCCGGCTCACCCTTCTCTGAAAGCTCAGGAGCTGGATTGGCCGGAGTCGCGAAACGGGAATTCCCTCTTCCACCTCGGCCACCTTTCGTTATGACGGCACGTTGACCATGCTGTACAAGGTCAGCAATCGTTTCACCTGTATCGTCATCCTTCACGACTGTACCCGGTGGAACCTTGACAACCATATCCTCGGCATTGCGCCCATGCTGATTCTTACTCATCCCATGCTCACCACGCGGGGCTTTGAAATGACGTTGATAACGGAAATCCATTAACGTCCTTAAGCCTTCATCCACTTCGAAAATGACGTCTGCACCATGACCGCCATCCCCTCCTGCGGGACCACCTTTAGGTACATATTTCTCACGACGGAAGGCAACCATACCGTTTCCGCCGTCACCGCCCTTTGTATAAACCTTGACCTGATCTATAAACATACTTTCACTCCTAACTTATCCGTGCAGTCTCCTCATCGCGGGACTACATGAATAACAAGAACCTCTTCTTGAAGCTGTTCTATTTCTATATTTTCTCCGTTTGATTGTTGATTCTTAATCCAGTCATTTACCACGCTTGTACTCTTTAGTATACCTGTGAAATCAAATATAAAACGGGAATGTTCTTTTGTAATGTCCAGTAAGATGGATAATTGATTTTCTACATTGTTCATTACATTTGATTCAAGGAATGCCAGGAACTCCTTGCACCAGTTGTAAAGTCTTCTGTCGTCAAGTCCATGTGCCGACTCGATTTGAAGGACTTCAAAATCCAGCTTAATCAAATGTCTTGACCAATTATAGGTTAATATCCATTCTGCCAACCGTGGAAGCTTTAAATTCGATAGCTTCGACTCATTTTGTGCAACAAGGACCATTTCCTCGATCACCTGTTTCGCCCGCTCCACACGATCAAGATCCAGATTTCCTTTAATTAATTGCAAGTCATTCATCCAGTCGTGGCGGGCATGCCTTAACGCCTCGACTACGCCCCATTTTTCGCTCATAATCTAACTCCTATACTTTAAGTGCTACCAGTAAGTATATCAAAGATGGGAGTGGTGCGTATATTGTTTCTGTGAAATTGGTGAAGGTGAAGTGGATTGGTTAGTCGATAATATCCAATCAAGCCCATTCATCATCGTTTCTATTTTTAATCGGAACCGATCTTTCCCGTACATGTTTACCCTTAATCACCGATACATATGATAAAAATAAAACTCTAACCGAAAGTCGGTTAGAGTTTTCGTTAAAGATATGCGATTAAGCTTCATTCGCAACTGGGTATACGCTCACTTTTTTCTTGTCACGACCCATGCGTTCGAAACGAACAACACCGTCGGTTTTAGCGAAAAGTGTATCGTCGCCGCCACGGCCGACGTTTAGGCCTGGATAAATTTTCGTACCGCGTTGACGGTAAAGAATTGATCCACCAGTAACCATTTGACCGTCTGCACGCTTAGCACCAAGACGCTTTGAGATAGAGTCACGACCATTCTTAGTCGAACCTACTCCTTTTTTGGATGCAAAAAACTGAAGGTCTAATCTTAACATCTGTTCCACCTCCTACTTTTTGAAGGTTATTTTAATAAAATCACTATAGTCTCTTTCAATCGTTTGGAGGCTGATAAGCATGCCGTCAAGCAGCAGCTGAATCTTGTTCCCCGTTTCTTCCGGAAGGTCATCAGGGATGACGCAGCGAAGATATCCACCATCAGCGGATTGCTCGATGGCCGGTTCCACACCCGTTAACGCCATGATGGCATTAATACTGCCGAATGAAACAGCAGAAGCACCTGCACAAACAATGTCTTGCCCATTTTCGGCAAAATCAGCATGTCCATCCATGGAGAAAGAACGAATCCTTTTCCCGGGTGAACGCTCTACGTAAACGTTAATCATGATCTCACGCCTTACGCGTTGATTTCGTCAATGACAACTTTAGTGTAAGGTTGACGGTGACCTTGCTTACGACGGTAGTTCTTTTTCGCTTTGTATTTGAATACTACAAGCTTTTTCGCGCGGCCTTGTTTTTCAACTTTCGCTGTTACAGTAGCTCCATCCACTAAAGGACTTCCTACTTTCACATCGTCACCACCAACGAATAGAACTTTGTCAAAAGTTACCGTATCGCCTTGTTCAGCGTTTAGCTTTTCGATGTAGATTGCTTGACCAGCTTCCACACGGATTTGCTTACCACCTGTTTCGATAATTGCGTACATAATCGCACCTCCTTATAAACTCAGACTCGCCAATGACAGGTGTTGGATTGCTCCACACTTTTAGTACCTGTAATGAGCGGTTGTAGCACGGGTGCTACAATCAATAACATTAGAATCCTATCATATAAATCGACACACTGTCAATAACATTCATGAATTTCATATGATTTTCGTAATATGATAATAAGGATGATTGTGAGTAATCTTCTTAATGACGATTTTTTTATTCAGTGCTTTTTGTAATCGATGCAGATGGATGTCCTGTTTCCCTGAAAACACATCTGCCACTTCCCGGGTCGCTTCCACTTCAATTTGCGCAGCGTCCTTATCCGATTCCCACAACTCCCGTTCAAGCTGGAAGGCCAAGGACTCAGGGCCCATTACCCTCCCAGTACCATGGCATACCGTGCAGGGGCGGGTCAGGGAAGCAGAGAGGGGCAGACGTGTTCTCTTCCTGGTCAATTCGAGGATCCCAAGTTTAGTGAACCCGACGATGGTCGTGCGCTGTCGATCTGAGACCAGTGCTTCTGAAAGTGAGTCCATCACCTCCATGCGATGGCTCTCCTTCTTCATATCAATGAAATCAATCAGAATCATTCCACTCAAATTACGGATCGTCAGCTGTTTTGCCATTTCCTTTGCAGCTAGTTTATTCGTATACAGGATCGTGTCTTCTAAATTGTCTTTTCCCGTGAATTTCCCTGAATTGACATCCACTACCGTCATCGCTTCCGTCGATTCTATGACAAGAAATCCTCCGTTTTCTAGCCACGCGATTTTCTTCAATGCGGTGTCCCATGCAGAATGGACATTGTAATACTTAAAAATATTTTCTTGACCTTGATAAAGTTCGAAACCCCACTTTTCCCGGATCTCTTTCCCGCTCATTTCCTCTACTTGAAGCATGGTGTCATAATCATCAAAGACGATCTTGCCTCCCTCTCCCTTTTTCAAATGTTCATGGAGATCTTCGTAGAAGGTATCCTGCCTGGATAAGAGGGACGGACACTTTTCCCTCAGTGAAACTTTCTCCAGTCGTTCATAGTGGGATCGCAAGTGAAACAGTTCTTCCTGTAATACCGTTTCCTTTACACCAACCGCGTTGGTACGCATCACGATGCCTTCTTCCGGAGATTTCCATGCATTTCCTAATCGTCTTAAAACCCTCCGATTCTCATCATCGACTTTCTTTGATACGGCGACATAGTGGCCCTTTGGCATATATACCATATGTTCGCCTTTCATCTCGATGACCGCCGTCAACCTGGCACCTTTTGTCCCCATCTCATCCTTTGTGACCTGAACGATGATTCTTTGCCCTTCATGGACACATTTACTGATAGGAATCGGGTCAGTCCCCCCTTGGTACGCTTCCACATTTTGCGGGAGATCCTTTTCATGAAGATACCCATTCCTGCCCTGTCCAAAATCGACAAACGCCGCTCCAAGCCCCTTCTGGACCTTGTCGACTTTCGCCAGATAAATATTGCCCGTTACACTTTCTTCCCCTGGCGGATATGTATATAAACCGATTATTTCATTATGTAGTCGATGTACCCACCGTTTTTCCCTGCTTTTACTATGTACAATCATTTCTTCCACATCGGTACCCTCATTTCTATAATGGATGCCTGAACAACAGAAAAAAGGGTTGGATCCAACCCTTTTTTCCAGTATGCCCATACTATATAGTGTTCGTCAATAAAGGTAAAGGAGATCCTTCGTTTTCGCAGAAGTCATCTTTTCAGCGAAGAAAGCGTGGAGAAGTTCATTTTCATCAAGCTTCCCCACTTCGATTCCTTTTTCAAATACAACCAGAGGATGCTTGACCCCGCGTTGAAACCGTTCCACCACCGTAATGATGGAATCGTCACCTTCAATCGGCAGTGGCCGTAATTGAACAAATTGATGGCTTTTGCCGTAATAACGCTCCAGCAAAAACTTCATGAACGCATACCGCCTCTGTTTCCAGTCCACCCAAAGGGAAAAGTACAGGAATGAAAGGACAATCCACAAATTCAGATGTAGGGGAGCGGTTACCAGAACAATCAAGTGGAAAAGAAGCAATAAACCAAACGAAAAGAGGAGCGTGTATTCATACGCCCTCAAATAATTAAACTTCTTGGCAAGCAGCAGGGAGACCATCTTCCCGCCATCCAAAGGCCAAATGGGAAGGAGATTAAACAATAACACCATCATATTCAATTGAAAGAATAGAGTAAATGAATCCTGGCTGATGACCCCAATCGAAAGGAGACCATATCCCAGGGCAATGAGCCAAATGTGCTGAAGGGGCCCTGCCGCCACCACCCAGAACTCTTCCTTTAATGAACGGTTTCCATGCTCATCCATCTCCGCCACTCCGCCAAAAGGCAACAGGGCGATCTTTTTTACTCTCCAGGAAAAGGATTGCGCCATCAATCCGTGTCCCAATTCATGGACGGTGATAATGACGAGCAGGAGGATCAGTTCAAAAAAGTGGGCCGTTAAGATGGCAATCCCGATCACAAGCCACAGCAATGGGTGCACGTAAAACTTTTTCAATAGTGAAATGATCTTAGTCAAATGACATCACCTGTATCGGGTCGATGAACTCATCACCCATTTTAATGGCAAAATAAAACTCTCCCGTTGCATCATTCTGACTGCTTGAGGAAACTTTCCCTACAAGCGAGCCCTTTTCAATTTTTTCATACTGCTTCACGTCGACCGATTCCAGATTTCCATACCAGGATTCTGATCGATCTGCATGCTGAATGACCACCGTATTTCCAAGTTCATCCTTCTTTCCTGCAAAAATGATCAAACCTCCCTTCATGGCCGTCACATCTTCACCGAGGACGGTTTGAAGCATGATGCCCTGCCCATTTGTCTTAAAATTCTCTACGACTTTCCCTGACGCAGGACGGGCGTACTCAGCGCTTTTCGTAGAGGCAGACTCCTTGTCCGTGTTACTCACAGGCAATAAAGCAAGGGGTTTGCCGAACTGATCTTCATACCAGGTGGAAATGGCGGCGAATTGGAATTCTGTATCCATCGTTTTCGTGACGTAAGACTTCGCTTCATAGAAGACCGGTGAAGGGCTTTTAAACATGATGGCTGTGATAAGGACCATGATCCCCGCCCCAAGAATTTTCAGCATAAAAGTTTCTTTCTTAAAAAGGGGGTGCATGCCTTCCGGAGATGGTCCTCCTTCAAAGCTTGTCTGACGCTCCATACCATAACGTTCTTCATCCGTAGGAAGAAAATAAGATGAATGTTCAGAAGAACCTGCATTCCCCATTTTTTTCCGTTTGGCTATTTGTTTACGTATTTCATCCGCTCGATTCCCCATGTACACCATTCCTTTTTATAAGGTATTATTTTATAACCATTGATCTCTTCACTCTGATCAAGAGCGGCTGGGTCTATTCCTGATGATGGGCTTAGGGGTGCAAAGATCCACACCATGATTCAATTCACATGTTTTGCTACAATGTATGACTTGTCTCAGGATAATATACATGGGGAAAATAAAAAAAGCCCCGGTAAAACGCAGCATGCGTCCTACCGGAACCGGGATAAGCTCTAGGCTTTTACACCGAATAATTTTTTGATTTTCATAAAGACACCGGTTCTTTCATCTTCCAGGGATTGAAGAGGAACGGATTCACCGAGGATCCGTCTCGCAATGTTCCGGTAAGAAATGGAGGCTTTACTGGTTGGATCAAGGGCGATCGGTTCACCTTTATTGGAAGATCTGATAACATTTTCGTCATCAGCGACAATCCCAAGAAGATCGATGGAGAGATGAGTCGTAATCTCGTCCACATCAAGCATTTCACCATTTTTCATCATATGGTTTCGGATACGGTTGATCACAAGCTTCGGCGGCTCGATATTCTCCTTTTCGAGTAAACCGATGATGCGGTCCGCATCGCGTACAGCCGATATTTCCGGGGTAGTGACGACAATTGCACGATCTGCGCCAGCCACGGCGTTCTTATATCCCTGTTCAATGCCTGCAGGGCAATCAATAATGATATAATCATAGTCTTGCTTTAAATCCAATACCAGTTTTTTCATCTGTTCAGGATTCACGGCAGACTTATCGCTCGTCTGTGCAGCCGGCAGCAGAAAGAGTTTGTCCTCGAAACGCTTGTCTTTCACCAGGGCTTGATGGATTTTACATCTGCCCTCCACCACGTCCACCAGGTCATAAATGATCCGATTTTCAAGTCCCATCACCACGTCCAGGTTTCTGAGGCCGATATCCGTATCAATCAAACAAACCTTTTTGCCTTGTAGAGCTAATGCTGTACCAACATTGGCAGAAGTAGTCGTCTTTCCTACTCCACCTTTACCTGAAGTAACAACTATGGCTTCACCCACATTAGCTTCCTCCTTTAAAACTCGTAATATTTGGTCTAAGATGCTTCAAAACTTGTAATCGATCGACAACGATCTGCCCGCTATCATCCACGTACGCACATTCCATTTCGCGGTCATCCTCTTCCTCCACCCGGTCAGGTGAACGGTTCAAGGAATCCGCGATCCGGAGCTGGGATGGAACCATCTTCGATGCCACGATGACCGCCTGTTGATTTCCATTGCAGCCGGCATGGGCAATCCCTTTCAATGAACCTAATATGTAAATATTCCCTCCTGCAAGGACTCTCCCCCCGGGATTGACATCTCCTACAATGAGGATGTCGCCTGCCACTTCCACGACCTGTCCCGAACGGATGACCCCTGTAAGGGTTTCGATATTTCGTTCATCTATAAGTTTTTCTGCGTCAGTCTTCGTTATGACATTGCTCCATACTTCATTTACTACTAAATTGCGTTTTTGTCTTACGATTTCCTTTAACTCTTCCACTTGATCTTCCGCTAAGTAACGATTGCCGGTTTGAATATTAACCGTCAAGAGGGGGGTTCCTTCTGTTTCCCGGTAATGGGCAGACAGTTTATCGTCCAATTCCTTCTTTAACTCGTGAAATGAGCATTGATCGTTGAGATGAAGAGTCAGGCCTTCTTTTGTTCCTTTTATCATCACATTGGGCTTCTTATTCATGTCGCAATTTTCACCTCAGTCGTCTTTAAATTCGACATAAGCAGTGTCATTTCCTCTTTTTATGAAAAAATTACTAATGGAATCTATTCATCCAACCACTCTTTCCGTTTCTTCAGAAGATAGTTTCTGAACGGGAAGGCAAGAATGATATAAAATAGGACATTCAATATCAATGTAGGCCATAAACGCCAATCTACAAATTGCATGAACGTCAGATCTGTCCTGTTGATAATCCGATTGATCTGATAGACCAAAAATTCTAAAACAGAGATATTCACTACGGAAATGATCCCTAATACAAAGAGGTTATTATGTAACACTTTCATCATCTGATGGGATAAAAAGATGACGAAAGGAAATAACACCAGATAAATCCCATTGATTTCAGTGTAATAAATATCAAATAGGAAGCCAAAGATAAGCCCATAAAGGAGCGCAGTCCTGTACTGATAAAACGCACAAATAAAGAACAGCACGATAATCAGGAAATGGGGGACGATCATTTTCTGATCAAACCACTCTTCACTGGGAAAAAGATGAACAAATAAACTCTCACTATAGAAGAAAAGCAGGGTCATTAAAGGAAGGAGGAGCCTGCTGATCATTGCTCTTCCTCCTCAACCGCATCATCTTCTGTCACACCCTGGATTTTACGATCGATGACCATGACGTGCTCTAAATGGTAGAAATCAGCAGCGGGCTTCACGTAAGCCGTTTGCGTCAATCCATATTGATCCGGTTTGATTTCCTTCACCTCACCGATGACCAATCCTTTAGGGAACACGCCCCCGAGGCCGGAGGTCATGACTTTGGAGCCTTTTTCAACCTTCATATCATTGGAAATCCGCTTTACCAGGATTTCCTCCTTCTTGCTGTCGTATCCTTCAATCCACCCGTTTATATCCTGCTCTTTGCTTTGAATCACTGAAGAAATCCGATTTTTTGTGTTGTTGGTCGAGATTAATTCAACCGTAGATGAAAATTCATTAACACTTTTAATCTTTCCGATCAGACCAGCAGAAGAAATCACGGCCATATCAGATTGAATCCCGTTGACTTCCCCTTTATCAATGGTAATGAGCTCCTGCCATTGATCAGGGTTCCTTGCAATGACTGTAGCCTGAATCGTATTATAAGCGCGAAGGTTTTCCTTCTTATCCAGCACTGCACGTAATTCATCGTTATCCTGTTTAAGGTCCTTCACCTTTGTTTCAAGTTTAATTAACTCATCTAAACGCGTTTTCAATTTTTCATTTTCTGTGTATGTATTTTGAAGATCTTGAACATTATCAACAACTCCGGCTACATAATTGACAGGTTTTGAAACCAACGACTGTCCGAATCCTACCATATCTTTCACAAACTGCTCTGGCCAGCTGATACTATCCCGGTCACGCAAAGAAAATCCGATTAATCCCACTAGGACAATGACACTGACGAGCAGAATGATCAAACGTTTATTCAGGAAGAATTGTGGCATGATGTACACCTCAACCTTTTCTCATTCTAGTAAATACTATATCAAAATTCGTTTATTTTTGATATCATTCGTCAAAATATTCATGGTTCTTCGAAAAAAGATGGGGCCGGCCTTAAGGCTGCACCTGCAACCTTAAGGAGACGTCCCCCCTTGCTATCAATCATTATTTTCCTCGAGTTTTGAATAAATGGATGTGGTCAAGGGCTTTCCCTGTCCCGATGGCTACACAATCCAGTGGTTCTTCGGCAATAAGCACCGGCATCTTCGTTTCATCACTGATCACCTTGTCCAGGTTGCGAAGAAGCGCTCCGCCCCCTGTCAGTACGATCCCTCTATCCATGATGTCCGCTGCAAGTTCCGGCGGGGTCTTCTCAAGCGTGCTCTTCACAGCATCCACAATGGTGTAGACGGTGTCATGAAGGGCAGAGGCAATTTCCACAGCCGTTACTTCAATGGTTTTCGGCAACCCTGTCAGAAGGTCACGACCACGGATCTCCATCGCTTCAATACCTTCAGAATCCCCGGCAGACCCGACTTCCATCTTAATGGTTTCCGCCGTACGGTCCCCGATCATCAGGTTATACGTCTTGCGGATATAGTTGATGATGGCGTCATCCATCTCATCCCCGGCAACCCGGATCGACTGACTTGTCACGATTCCGCCTAAAGAGATGATTGCTACTTCCGTCGTTCCGCCACCAATGTCCACAACCATGCTTCCCGTCGGTTCCCAAACTGGAAGGTTTGCTCCGATCGCCGCTGCGAAAGGCTCCTCGATCGTATAGGCATCTCGCGCCCCGGCTTGTCTTGTGGCATCGATGACAGCCCTTTCTTCCACGCCTGTAATGCCTGAAGGTACACAGATCATGACATATGGCTTTCGGGAAAACGCTCCTTTATTCCTGGTCGCCTGCTTTATGTAGTACTTCATCATCGTGGCAGTCGTTTCGTAATCTGCAATGACTCCATCTTTCATCGGGCGAAGCGCCACTACATTCCCCGGCGTACGGCCGATCATATTTTTCGCATCATTTCCCACGGCAACAATCTGCTTATTATCTGTCTGAAGTGCAACAACAGAAGGTTCGCGAACAACAATCCCCTTGCCTTTCACGTATACCAATGTGTTAGCAGTTCCTAAATCAATCCCTAAATCTTTCGTTCCAAACATGGATGGTATCTCCCTTTCTAATACAAATTGGCTGGTTTTTACATCGTTTTATGTGTTTTCATAGGAGAGTTGTCCAATCACTCTCTCTATCTTCGTAATTTTCGTCACAATAATTGTTCGTTCACGCATAACGAAAAGACTCATTCCCTTGTAGAATGACTCTCTTATTTCAGTAAGCTCACGTTATATTGAATCACCATATTGTTTGTAAAAATCATAAGCTTTATTATATCGTAACCAGGAAAAAAATCATAGTGTCATAAATACCCTTTTTCCTTTAAGCTGATAAACTTCTTCTCCCCTATTATAAGGTGATCGAGTATGTCAATACCAATGATTCGACCACATTCCACTAATCTTTTTGTCACTTCTATGTCTTCCCTGCTCGGGGTGGGATCCCCTGATGGATGATTATGAATGCAAATGATGGAGGCAGCGGATCGGCGGAAGGCTTCTTTAAAGACTTCCCTCGGGTGTACGATGGAGGCATTGAGGCTTCCGATAAAGATGGTTTGCTTGTGGAGAACTTGATTCTTCGTATTGAGGTATAAACAGACAAAATGCTCCTGGGCCAAAAATCTCATGTCATTCATGACATAATTGGCACCATCTTCAGGGGAACGGATCGAATATCTGTCATCAAAGGCGAGATTGCTGATGCGTCTGCCAAATTCAACGGCAGCCATGATCTGGACCGCCTTGGCAAGACCGATGCCTTTCGTTTTCGTAATCTCTTCCAGTGAGGCATCCTTTAATAGATTCAATCCATCAAATTGATTTAGTAGCCGGTTGGATAGTTGAAGAACAGACTCGGACTTTGTTCCCGTCCGGAGTAAAATAGCGAGCAGCTCCTGATTGGACAAACTCGCGGCTCCACTTTGGATCATTCTTTCCCTGGGCCTCTCATCCTGCGGGAAATCCCGGATCATCAGCCGGTTTTCTTCCTGTTGGGGTACGGTTTTTACCATTGGTTCCTCCTTTTCTTACGAGAAAGGAGTCAGTCTGATTGAAGATAGCCCATGTCAAGCAGTGCACGGTTCACACGAGAGATCGGCAGGCCGACAACGGAGAAATAATCGCCTTTGATATGTTTGACGAATTTTGCCCCGATTCCCTGGATCCCGTACGAACCCGCTTTATCGAATGGTTCTTCAGATGCAATATAGTCTTCGATCTCTTTAGAGGTCAACTCCCAAAACGTAACATCCGTTTTTTCATAAAAGAGTTTCTTCACCTCACCGTGTACGATTGCGACACCTGTGTAAACCTCATGGTCCGTTCCGGAAAGCATGCGAAGCATCTCTTTCGCTTCTTCTTTTGACTCAGGCTTCCCGAGGATCTTCCCATCCTTTGTGACGACAGTGTCTGAACCGATGACATAATGAGTGGGATATTGCTTTGATACTTCCTTGGCTTTTTTCTGTGCAAGATACATCACGACTTCATGGGGGGATAAATCTGCTGAGAAACTTTCATTCACATGAGAGCTAATAACTGAAAAAGAGAGTTGAATTTGTTCGAGAAGTTCTTTTCGACGGGGAGATTGTGAAGCGAGTATGAGGTTGGACAAACCATACCAATCCTTTCAGAGTGAAAATTGGGAGATACAAGAATATACTACCAAAACCCGCCACGGTAAACAAGTAAAAAGAGAGCGTATTATGAACCTGAACAGTTCAGGTCCATAATACACTCTCACTATATTATTTCCTAGAAAATAGTCTAAATCGGTCGAAATTATAATCCGCCATAAAGTTGAAGATAAGATAATAATTCCTCTTGAATTTTTTGTGCGTCTTCAGGTGACTTCATAGCAGCTGCCAGATTCCCGGCATCCACTAAGGATTTCTTCATTGAGACAATGGATTTCTGACCTACCTTGATGCCTTCCAATTCCTTAATGTCTGTTTGAATCGTTTTTAGCGTTTTATCATCAGGAGTTCCTCCGACCATCCCACTGCTGCTTGCCTGCGCGATTGTGCTAAAGAGGGCATTCCCTTTCTCAAGAAATGTTTTCTCTTCTTTAGAGGCGTTTATTCCCTTCGATCCCAGAACAAAATCCTTGGCGTACACATCCACTCCGTCATCCTTCAATTTAGTACCAAGTGTTTTGGCCGTTTCCAGATCTCCCGACACCCCCAGCAATAAAAAGAATTGCCCATCTTTATCCACACTTGCACTAGGAAGTCCTTTTGACGTCAAACTATCTTTCATAGCATTCATGGATTCCTCTGTCGAAAACACCCCGCCCTGCAAAATGGAAGTGGAAAAATCCTTTAATTCGACAGCTGCAACAGACTGTTGACCGTCCGTTTTCCCTGCCGTGGTGTCTTCCTGAAACGTAGAAGCTGGTGCAGCAGGCCCATCTGTCGTCGTGATCACTTTGAGCGTCCCGAAACCAAGGACCGCTCCCACAACGATCGCCCCAATCAAGGACATGATCAGGTTTACAGAGTCCTTAAAAGGGTTAGTGAACGATTTTTTCTTTTTTTTACTTCCCGTCACGTAATTGATTTTTTTATATTCCTGTGGAGGCTCGGCTTCTTCATCTGGAAGGATCCAATCAAATCCGTCATCCTTCGCCTCTTCACCCGCAGCCGTTTCCGACTCCCCCATTTTCCAATCGTACACAAGAAGATCTTCATCGAACTTCGTTTTTTCTCCATTGATTTTAATAGAAATCTTTTTGTCATTTTTTTCACGATTTCCCATCATCGCCACCCTCCTTCATCTATTTTTTTCCATGCTATCACATCCCATAAAAAAAAGAACAAGACTTTTGTCGTCTTGTCCTAAGAGGTTTTCGTCAAATTTTTCAGTTTTTCTTCAGGGACCCGATTGATAGAGTAGAAAAAGGGATTTCTTCCTTTTCCCCATCCTCACTTGTACATAGATTATATTGGTCACCAAGGAGGCATATCGATTGCACACTCTCACCATCTGCCAGAACATAGGAGTCATCATTCGGTATCATGACGGCTTTGGAATGGGGATCGAGTATCGGTTCCATGAGCTTGGCTTCGACCAATTCTTTATAGGTTATCTTGTTGATTGGACGTTCATGAAGCATGGCATCTTTTGCATAATATTCAGCAGAGCTTTTCATTGTTAGTGCGTTTGCCACAAATGCCTGCTGTCTGGATTTTTCAATGATATTATTGATCGCCAACATGGCGATGACGGCGATGATTCCGAGTATGACGATCACCGCCAACAGTTCAACAAGTGTGTATCCTCTTTCACTTTCAGTCATCATTCATCAGACCTTTAATTGGTATCTTGTTCATCAGACTTTTGTTCAGGAAACTGCTGAAAAGGGTTCTTCTTCTTTGATGGGACCGGTGCATCAAGCTTTGGCAGTTCCTTTTCAAGCTCTACTAAACCGGGCAAATAAAAAGCGGAAACGACGATTTTTAATTGAATATTTTCGACAGCTTCTTCGTATTGCTGTAATTCGGCAGGCCCGCTGAAGGCAATCTGCTCCACTTCTACAATACGATGCAACTCTTCCAGTTTCTTGATGAACTCTTCTATTTCAAAATAGCTCTTCGCTTCGACAGACATGGTGGCAGTCAATTTTTGCAGACCGGGAGGTAGCACCTGTGCAGGTGGAGGTACGACCTCAGGGTCGTCTGTCGATGGGGTTGCGTCCACTTCTGAAGCAGTCTCACTGTCAGTCGCTTCGGCTCCCCCTGTTACAGGCAGCGCCACCACCGCTCCTTCTGAAAATTCAATGCTTGTTATCAGAGTGTCGGAGACGATTTCGGCCTTTTCAAGGTCGATAAGGAGCTGCTGTGTCAAAGGTTTTACCGGAACCTTTTGTTGCAGGGAACTCGAGTTTTCAAAAGAGTCCTGTTTGATGGAAGCAATTTTGGAATCCAGTACTTCTATCAGCTTGGATTCTGCTTGGATTTCAGTTTGCAGATTTTCTTTTTGACTTTTGACCGGCAAATAGAAAAACCAGACGCACCCAAAGATCAGGCATAGCATGAATACAATGGATATGCTAATCATCAGCCATTCTTTCTTATCGAATTGAATGTTCACTCCGAATCTCCCCCTTGCTCATCGGAACTTTCTTCTGTTTCGATCTTTTTAATGGCTTCTCTATTCAGGATGACTTCATATTGGCCTATGTATCTTGGTAATACAGATTCGGTATTGACTGCCAGATTTTCATCTTCAGTAACGGCTTCAGTGGCAATGGATGATAGTTTGGCATCCCCGATGTACTTCGATTCCTTCAGATGTGTTAAATAATAGGCGGCTTCACTGCTTGTATCAAATTGAATGGAAACTTGTATACTTCCGTCCTCTGCGTACGTGAATTCTTTCATGAATCCCCGCTCAGGAAGCAGCTCCACAAGATGATCCAAGACTGGGACGGTATCGATGGGATAGTTTTCTGCCCAGCCCACGGCACTTTCCAGCTGCACCCAGGCATCCGAAGACTCAAAATCCGAGATGCTTTGTTCTTTTTCAGCTCTTACCTGCTTGGTTCCCTGTAACTCCGTCGTAAGGGCATCTACATCTTTACCGATATTGCCGGTGAGGATAAATAAAACGATTAGCCCAAGAATTCCAAGGAGTATCACTCCGGTAACCACATACAGCCACTGTCGGCTCCTTTTTTCGCTTTGAGGTAATAAATTGATATCGACGAGCACTATATCACCTCTTTTAATCCCAAACCAATGGCGAGGAGGAATTCACTCGATAATTCTTCATTGGAGTGGGCGTCACGCGCTACTGAGGGTACTTGGATGATGTCCATGTCAAACCGGTTTGACAATAAGGTATGGATGTCTCCTACCAGGGGATGGTCACCGGCAACGTACACCTTATTGACTGTCGATTCATCATTGGTAAGAGTATAACGGTAAAAACTGATGACTTTGTCTATTTCTTTCATAACGTCATCGAAAGGAATCGGTTGGAAATCATTGTGGTCAGCTTTCTCTTCGAGTACCTCGCGACCCTCACCTAAACTGATCGGCCTGAAAAACACAGGCTGGTGATCATGGAAAATGGAAACCGTGACATTAGATTGATTGAAGTAGAGAAGCATTTCATGGCTTCCTCGTTGAGTCATATCCAATGAATGGATGTAGCGGTAAAAGGCAAGTGGGCTAATATCAGCCACGACAGGCTTTAAATGGGCACTGATCAGCATCTGCCGATATTCCATGACAATATCTTCAGGTGCCGCCACAAGGATGATTTCTTTCTTCTCTCCCTTATTTCCGACGACCACAACATCAAACACGGGATTCTCAAAAGGGAGATGGATACTCGTCCCAATTTCAAGGAACAAGTAACTCTTCACCTCATCGTCTTCTATATCAGAGGAAATACTCATCTTCCGGATGATCATCTGAGTGTTCGGAACGACGAACTGGACTTCCCTCTTTTTTAATCCCCAATCAAGGACGCACTCCTCCAGCAAGGCCTGAAACGCTTCTTTTTCGATGATTTTACCATCGGAGATCATCCCGTCTGCTATCCGTTTCTCTCCAAATTGGTGGATATGTAAAGGAGACACCGATTTCAATTCGACAAAACGAATCCATTGATCACTGATGACGATATTGATTTTATTTTTATTCTTATTGAAAAGACGTGATAACATCGTGAATGACCCCTTTTAGCTGTATAAAGAAAAATACCAATACAGGATTGGCTGATGGAAGAAATATGCTGCGAGCGTGCCGAGTACAATATAAGGTCCAAATGCAATGGGTTGTCCTTTTTTGAAGATTCCAAGAAGCAGTCCTGTTATGCCGGCCACAGCTCCAAAGAGTGTGGCGAGGAAAAAGGAAAGCATCATCACCTTGACCCCCACAACGAAGCCGATGACAGCGAATAGTTTAATATCACCGCCGCCCATTCCTCCTTTGCTGATAATGGCAATCAGGAGAAGCAGACAAAAGCCTGTGAGTGCACCCGCTATGCTGTCCCACCAGGGGTTTAGCGGAATGAATATGCGTTCGATGATAAACAGTACTGAAAAAAACAACAGCACTTTATCGGGGATGACCATGTATTTCAAGTCACTGACCGTAATGATCATGAACATGGAAACAAGGGTGAGAGCGACAATCAGCTCAGGCTGTAAGCCGAACACGGTATAAGATAGTAAGAATAGTAGTCCCGTTGATAATTCCATTAACGGATAAAGAGGAGAAATGCGCCCTTTACACTGAGCGCATTTTCCTCCTTGAAAGATATAAGACACTACCGGGATCAGTTCCCTGGCCGTCAGCGTATGCTGGCAGTAAGGGCAGGCTGATCTTGGTTTGACGATTGATTTTTTGAGCGGTATCCTGAGGCCGACTACGTTGTAGAAGGAGCCTAGGAGGAGACCGTAGAGTAATATAAAAAAAATATTCATTCCTTAATTATAGTGTTACGTTTGCTCTTGTCGCAGTATCAGGATTCTTATTGTCTAAATAAGTTTTTGTAGTCGCTGTTCCAGGACCAATCAGAGTAACTTTATAGGTTAGATTACCGGTAGTTGCGTTTTTTGTAATTGTAACGATACTTGAAGTGCTATTATAGCCAGAATTATCTGATGGATTTTCAAAGTCCTCAAGATACCCATTAGAGATGAGAGTTGACATGCTAATAGTACCTGATTTTCCATCAGTAACAGTTGTATCAAAATTCACTTCGTTTGCTGTAACAGCCATTCTTGCCGCACTCACCATCTGCTGAGCATTCGCGATATGAGCATCCTTCTTCGAGTTATTAATCAATCCTCCAATACTAGGAATCGCAATTGCAGCAATAATCCCTAAAATTACAACTACAGCCAGTAACTCAATAAGCGTCAATCCACGTTCATTTTTCAATCTTTGACCCATTTTCTTTAACATGGTAATTCCTCCTGTTTATTTATCTATTACTAAAATATAGTAATCTAGTACTAGTATACAACAATCGTCCGACAATAAAATCAAATTTTTTGTAAAATAGTAATTGTTTTCTAATAGTTCTGAACACTATTGAAGATTTCGAACATGGGAACGAGAATCGACGTGACGATCGTACCGACGAGACCGGCCAGCATGACGATCATTAGTGGCTCGATCAATGATTTCAGACGATCTGTTGCACTTTCCACTTCCTTTTCATAGAAGTCCGCTACCTTGGCAAGCATCGAGTCCAGGGACCCCGTCTCTTCCCCGATGGCAATCATCTGTGTCACGAGCGGAGGGAAAGCCCAATGCCGTTTCATCGGCTCTGTAAGGGAAGTCCCTTTTTCCAATGACCTTCTGGATTCGCCAATCACACGGGCAACCACTTCATTCTCCACGACTTTCTCTACGATGGCCAGTGCCTGCAATATCGGGACCGAGCTTGAGAATAAAGAGCTTAACGTCCTCGTCATTCTGGCCAGAACCGCTTTCTGCAGCATCTTCCCGAAAATCGGTATCCGGAGGACGGCATAATCCAAATAATACTTCGTTTTCTTATCCTTCCTTAAAACAGCAAGTATGATGGCAATGAAGACAAAGAACAAAATAACGACGTACCAGAACTTTTGCATGAATTCACTTGATGCAATGACAAACTGTGTGATGGCGGGAAGTTCGCCGCCGAAATCGTTGAGCATATTAACAAATGTCGGAACGACGGCAGCGAGAAGGAAGATCACGACCCCGATTGCGATGACGCCGACGACCATTGGGTAAGCAAGGGCCGATATGATTTTCTGTTTTGTGATGTGCTGTTTTTCATAATGAGTCGCAAGACCCTCCAACGTCTCATCCAGACTTCCAGACGCTTCACCGGCCTTCAGCATATTGATCAGGAGGGGCTCGAACATTTTCTTATGTTTGGAGAATGCTTCAGACAACGGATTTCCGTCCCTGAGCTCATCCTCGATTTCCTTCAATGCTTTACCAAGTGCCTTACTCTCGGTCTGTTCACCTAGAATATGAGTGGCATCCACCACCGTTACCCCGGCTTGGAGGAGTGTGGCAAACTGCCTTAGAAAGATAACAAGATGCTGGAGTTTCACCGGGTTTCCGATTGTGATATCTTTCGTCATGAGCGTTTCCGGCATCTCAAGGATGTCAATGACCCTGATTTCCTGTTTCTTCAATTGAAGGAGGGCATCCTTCTTGGTAGATGCCGTTATGACTCCCGATTTCTTCCCTTTTGTATCTCGACCTGTATACTTAAAACGTCCCATCTATTGAGGAATCTCCTCTCTGCTGTAAGGAAACGCCATTTCCTTTGAAATGAGGCCACTTTCATACAGCTTCATTACACTGTCGCTCATGATATGCATGCCTGACGTTTTGGACGTCTGCATGACATTCTGGATTTGATGTACCTTCTCAGAACGGATCAGATTGGCGATAGCCGCATTATTCATCAGGAGTTCTGTCGCTGCCCGTCTCCCTTTTTTGTCCACCGTTGCAAATAATCGTTGAGAAAGGATCCCGACTAGCACCGATGCCAACTGGACGCGGATTTGCGATTGCTGTTCCGGTGGGAAGACGTCCACGATCCTCTCGATGGTGGCAGGTGCACTCGAGGTGTGGAGGGTGGCAAGTACCAGGTGTCCCGTTTCAGCTGCGGTGATGGCCGTGTGAATCGTCTCCAGATCCCGCATCTCCCCAACAAGAATAATATCCGGATCCTGTCGCAAGGCACTTCTCAATCCTTTTGAAAATGATCTCGTATCAAATCCGACTTCCCTCTGATCGATGATGGATGCCCTGTGCTTATGGAGATATTCAATGGGGTCTTCCAGTGTTATAATATGCTTCCTCATTTTAGAATTCATATAATCCACGATGGATGCGAGTGTCGTAGACTTCCCACTCCCCGTTGGCCCCGTCACCAGGAACAGTCCTTGTGGTTTCTCTGCGATCGTCTTTAAAGCATGGGGAAGAAATAATTCTTCCATCGTCGGAATGGATGTCGGTATGACACGGATTGCTAAAGAAACACAGGACCGCTGTTTAAAGGCATTCACCCTGAATCTTGATACACCTGGAATACCATAGGAGAAATCCAGTTCTCCGGTTTCTTCAAATATGGGATACATCATATCGGATATGATTGCCTTGGCCATCATGGCTGTATTTTCAGGTGATAAGTGTTCTTTACCAAACCTTTTCAGGTCCCCATGTATGCGAAAGATGGGAGGAGATCCCACTGTAAGATGGATATCGGATGCTCCCAGCTCATAAGCAGACTTCAAAAGATAATCAACTTTTTCTTTCAATACCTTCACCTACTCAATCGCTACTCGTAATACTTCCTCGGTCGTGGTCAAACCCTGTTTCACTTTCAGTAGACCATCATCGACCAAGAAAATGGTTTTATTTCGAACGGCATGCTCCCTTAACTTTGAAAAAGATTCGTTATTCAGGATGACCTTTTTCATTTCATCATTCATCACCAGAACTTCATGGATGGCGATCCGACCTTTGTAACCTGTCATGTTACAAGAAGAGCATCCTCTTCCTCTCGTGATGGTCTCGATCTTCATCCCTCTTTTAGCGAAGATTTCCTCTTCCCGTTTGGTCGCCGGCATCACTTCTTTACAGTCTCGGCACACCTTACGAATCAAACGCTGAGCTACGACCCCACTCAAGGAAGAAGCAACTAAAAACGGCTCCACCCCCATATCCAGTAGCCTTGTGACTGTACTGATTGAATCATTGGTATGAATGGTGCTTAAAACGAGGTGTCCAGTTAACGAAGCCCGGATGGATACCTCAACCGTCTCCTTGTCCCGGATTTCCCCGACCATGATGATATTCGGATCTTGTCGCAGAATGGCCCGGAGACCCTTTGCGAAAGTCAAACCGACATTTTGATTCACACCGATCTGATTGATCCCTTCCAACTGATACTCAACGGGGTCCTCGATTGTAATGATGTTCACTTCTTCACTATTAAGATGATTGAGTGCAGCATACAAAGTGGAAGATTTTCCTGATCCCGTTGGTCCCGTGATGAGCACGATACCTGTCGGCTGTTGGATCATTTTCAAGAATCGCTGGTGATTCACCTTGTTGAAGCCAAGCTTTGCGAGGTCATTCAGGCTCGAACCCAAATCCAGGATCCTTAGAACAATTTTCTCTCCATAGACCGTCGGCAACGTCGACACACGCAAGTCTATTGGATGAAAATCAATATTCACTTTAATCCGCCCGTCCTGTGGGACCCTGAATTCGGTAATATCAAGATTGGCCATGATTTTAAGCCTGGCAATCAACATGCTTTGCATGTGCTTGGGGAGATTTCTTTCCGTTCTCAGAATACCGTCAACCCTGTAACGGATGACGACTTTCGTTTCCTGCGGGTCGATATGTATGTCACTTGCTTTTTGTGTTACCGCATTGGAGAGGATACCGTTTACTAATCGAACGATGGGTGAATCGGCATCCACCACCGTTTCCTCTTCCACTTTATTTTGATTCCTATTATCCTGAAAAAGATCTTCAAATCCATCCTCTAAGTCATAAAACTTATTGATGACTTTCAGAATATCATCCTTCGTCGCAATGGCTGTCTCGATTTGAAAGCCTGTCGCTAAGCGAAGATCTTCTATGGCGTAAAAGTCCAAAGGATCACTCATGGCAACGAAGAGTTTATCTCCTTCTTTTTTGAGGGGGATCATCAGGTTCCTTTTGGCCGATTCTTTCGGAATCAAGTGGAATAGGTTCGTTTCAAAGGGATAACGATATAAGCTGACATGGGGGATACCCAATTGAAATTCCAACACTTCAATTAACTGCTGTTCCGTGATATATCCTCTTTGCAACAGTGCATCGCCAAGCTTCTGACCTTTTGCCTTGTCCTTCAACGTATCCTGTAATTGTGATTCGGATAGGATTCCTGCATCTACCAGAAGGTCTCCTAACCTCTTTTTTATCGTGGCCACCTTATCACCCGCTTTTATGGCTTATTTAAAATCCTTTTTCTTTTGTGTCTTATTTGATTCCTTAGAACTTGAATCTGTTTCAGCTTCTTCACTATTCTTACTTTCCGGACTGTTGCCTTCGTCTCCATGATCCACAGAGGACGAATCCTGATCTTCAGTACCCGTGGAAGAAGTGTTCTCACTTCCTTCACCGCCCTGAGTTTCCACCTCGTTCTCAGCGTTTGGCACATTATCATATGTTCCACTTGGGTTTTCCTGCATTTCCTGAAGCGGGTATATCATCACCTTGTGTTGTGGTGCATAAAAATCTTCATTGATCAGTTCTTCTGCTAGAATTTCCCCTGATGTACTCAATTTTTGCTTATACACCCTGATCAGGATCCCGTCTTTCCCTTCTTGTTGAATATCGACGCTACCCTTTTCAACAAACGGACTGAACTGCTTGATCACACGTGGAGGAAATGTCTCTTTATCCGATAAGCGAACATTGTAAGAATTCGGGAAAGGGATTCCCTGTAACAGTGCTTTTAGCCGATTACCTTGTATAGCCAGCTTCAGCTCATACTCTGTTGAGTTGGGATTGGTGATGACAAAATCCTGGTTATTCATCGGATTGAATTTCGCTTCAAAGCCCAGGGTGGCATACCCCGGAAGCTCCTTGCTTATATTTCGTTCAATGATGGAGAAATTGGAATGTAAGGTGATCTGATAGAGTAATGACGCTACCGGACTTAAATCTGCCTGAGATTCGACTACAAATCCTTCTGCTTCCAGAAAGTCAGCGAAAGAAAACTGAGAATTCGGTTCAATGAGAATGGAGGGGTGATGGTCAATAAAGTTCTTGATAGTTGGAGTAACCTCTAATTCATTCGAAACTGCCTCAAAAATGACTTGTGTTGATTCATTCCTGGATAAATAATCGAAAATGCTGATCGATTCACCTTGGTTAAGGCTTCCTGCCAGAGATAGGGTATATTCCTTTAAAGAAGTAAGGTTCACCTCATCTTCATTGTAGTCTGGGAATTGGTCGGATAAAAAAGAATCCAACGCTTTTTCATCCATCGTAACAATCAAACTCGTATTCTCATTATCCTCCAGTTTATCTATACTTTCTTCCAGATGGAATTGAAAGAGGGAAGGATCAAGCCTGACACTCTCCCCATCAAACTCAATCATGATCTTTTGATTACCCCTCCACTCCTCAATTTTTTCATCGAGTTTAGCCAGGGCTTCTTCTTTGTTTGCTCCACCCAGATGAATCGAGGCAAGAGCCGCATGTTTCGATAAATGGAGTGACTTCACAAAGAACGTTTCATAAGCAAAAACGCCTAGATGAGAAAAACCATATAGAAAAAACGTGGAACAGAATAAAACGGCCATTAACCTGACAAGCAGACCTTTTTTCACATCAGGCGCTCCTTCCTGCTACTTCTTACTTTATATTCATCGTTAAATCTACAAACACAGATGGTCCGGCATCTTGAGCTGCTTTAATATCTGACTCCGTCAATGAGGAGCCTTTGGCAATCAACAAATTTCCCTCAAGATTATAGATATCTTCTGTCACTCTTTTACCGGTCAATAATTCAGTCTGTTTCGACTTGATCGTTTGTAATCCATGTTGTTGAGTCTGAATGGTTTCAACCTCTTCTTCATAAACCGGTTCCATTTGCTCAACCGTACCTTTAAAATATTCTGCAGCGTCTTCGTTTACGATGATGATATCCTTTCCGAAGGTCAGTACGTGCTCTGTACCAAGGAAATATGTACTATCATGTGCATGCAACTCTAATGATACGATGGCTCCTGTTTCATCATCTACATAAAATTCGTGAATATTGCCTATCATTTGACCTTTGCGGGTCATCACACGCGTATCATTAATTTTAATCTTTTTGTTTACGAGCTGATTGGCAATCGGGATTTCATTCAAGTCGATGACTGCATTCTCATTTTCTACCGTGACGGCATACTCTCCAATTCCTACTACCTTCTTGAAAGGAATCGCTTTAACACTCACTTGCCAATCTTCATGCTCGATGGTCAAAAAGTCCACTGAACCCTTCTCAGGATTTATAACAAGGGATTTCACTCTCCCTATTTCACTTCCATCATTAATACTGATAATCGGTAAAGCCTTCATTTCTGCACTTTTCTTCATGTCATCTCACCTATTCTATCAATTTAAATTTGTGTTTTTTCCCACGCAAATTCCTTGGTTTGTTCTATGTCCATTTTGATGTAAGGAAACTCTTTGAATCTTTCTTCAATTCCTTTTATGAAAACTTCCAAGTCCTCGTACTGCTCTGTTGAAATGTAATGATCCATTAATATTCTGGCAAATGTATAGTAATCCTGATCATGTAAGCTGGGATGTAAGTAATGCTTGATCATATTTTCCATTTGATCTGTGGTTAACAGACTTTGAGAAAGAGAGATTTGTTCGATCATTGTCTTCATTACTTGTCTCATGATCCTGTGGCGCTTTGGAAGTTCATCCGTATCGGTATCATCTTCCTTAAGCGTGTGAATAAGATCAGTCTCAATATCCTCTATCGTGGACTCTATTTTCTCATTCGCTTCCTCACGTTCAGAAATGTGTTTATCTTCGTCCATTTCCACTAAATCGCTTTCTAAACCAGGTTGATCACCTACTTCAGAAATGTCTTCCTCGAATAGGTCTTCCTCTTCCTCTTCCTCTTCTAATTCCACCTCTGGTTCATTCCGCAAATCAGTATCATCGATTATACTTTCTATTTCACTTAAATCCTCATTAAAGACTTCATTTTCTATCACTTCTATTTCTTTAGTCATTTCCTTGGCATTCTCAATAAACCATTCACTCTCATCTTGGGGAGAAGGTATTGTGTCTGTTTCTGAATCGTTCATTTCTTCAACGGGAGCCTTTATAGGTTCAATCTCATCGATTGGTCGTTCATCTTCCGCAATCTCGAGTAGTTCTTCTTGATGGTCTATTGATTCTATTTGTTCTGGCACTTCTTCATCTGGAAGAAGGTCATTATCAGGCGAGTTTTCCAAGACTTGCTTATTATGTATATCAGGATGAGATGTTTGAGGTTGATAGCCGTCGTACTTCTCTTCCTCATACACTTCCGGTTCACTTCCTGCAGAAATCACCATCATTCCGCTGAAACGGTGGTCAATCATATAAGAAGCTCCCCCCAACAAAACCATTAACATGATTGCAATCGCCCACATCGGATATTGACTCGATGCAACGAGCCCAAGGAGTGTCAAACCAAATGATATACCGGCTATTAATAATTTCCCATGCTTGCTGATGCCTATCGGGACAAAATATAAAATGGGTAGCAATAAAATGAGTGCCAGCAACGAAAATAGGTAAATCATCTTATATTCAACTCCTTCCTGTGATATATTTCTTATGAATCAGACTTTTTTTAACAAGTTTCGACTACTAGATATTGTATAATAAAGTCAGGTAATTTGAAAGCAGGTGTTGGGGTGAAACATATAAAAATAGTAAAAAATAATAAAGGCTTGACTTTGATAGAACTTTTGGTTTCGATCACCATTCTCGGGATCGTCCTGCTAAGCTTCATGAATTTCTTTCTTCAATCAAGTACATATACAAATAGTAATCAAAAGAAGACCGTGGGAGTAAACGTAGCGAGAAATGTTCTCATGTTCATGGAAAAGCAGGATTTTCTGGAAATCAGAAATTTTTTTAACGAAGTGAACACTGGCCAGCATTCTTCCGAAGATGATTTTCTTGCATTATTTATCTGTAATGATAGCTATCATACTTTCTCCAACTCTGCCTCTGAATCAGAAATCACTCAGTCATGCCCAGAGAAAAAAAACGTGACCATCAACGGACTGAAGTATGAGGCCTCCATTTATTCAGAAGAAGTGTCATCACCTGAAGAAATAGATTCCTATATTCCAATTATAATCAAAGTGAGGTGGACAATAGATGATCGGGAATACAGTACGACATTGGATGGCAAAGTCAAAAGCGAAGATATCCGATAACAGGGGTGTCACCCTGATTGAATTATTGGTTACACTTACTATATCGGCCATACTTCTCCCTGTTACATATGGAGCTTTCATAACGGGTTATAAAGTTTACGAAAAAGTGTCAATTGATGCCCAATTGCGGGAGGATGCAGATTATGTCTCAGCCATGGTGATGAAAAATTTATATTCCTATCCTTTTGACAGAATAGAAGAATGTTCATCACCTAACGAAAGCTGCATCACATTTGTGAATGACAGTGAAAAAAACGTGACTCCCTACTCTGACAAATCATTCTATGAAGTAGAAGATGAAGAAGTCCTAAATGATCAACAGACACTCGAGCTTGTTCAAGTTGACGGAAAAGAGCAATGGAGATTCAACGGGGAGATCCTCGCTACCCCATCGGATTTTACCGGTTCAAAAATTTCTACCAGCTGCTCGTCCAATCTGTGTGAAAATGCCATTATCCAATTAACCTACAAGGTTAGCGATACCCGTTTTCATAAAACATTGCAATTAGATAGCAGCTTTGGCTTTTAAAAGGGAGGGAATCACATGTTACTCAATCAAAGAGGAAATACCCTGTTGACCGTTTTAATCACCTCACTGGTCATGGTCACGGTCGGAATGGCTATTATGAGCTCAACAATAGGAGGGGCCAAGCGAACGGAAGTAAGGGAAACGGATATTGATATTACATACGAGGGAATCAAAGCGGTTGAGGAGATTTCAGCGGAACTTGTTTCTCAGCTTCAGCCAACGAAATCTTTGAATATCAATCAATTGACGACAGGAAATATTAACACGAAAGTATCTGACTTCATAAGATCTGATATCATCCCAGCCTATCAATCTTCTGATACCATCAAATGTATTACAATCGTAGATGTGAGCAGCGATGCAGCGTCTAATTTACTGGGGGACAAATGCAAGAAGGCCAACGCTCTTCAATATCACACGTTTGGTTTGGATTTCCTCAACACGAACCTTACAAGGGTTTATGAGATCGTCGTAAACACCAAAAACCCGGATTCTGAGGAGGGGCAAGTTGAAAAAATCGTCCGTAAGCGGATCATTCTTTCTCCTATCCCAAGTTTCCTGAAATACACACTGGGAGCCAGGGAACTATTAGAATTAAACGGGTCACCTCATCTGGTGGGCAATGTATATGCTCAATCTCTAGACATCAGTGAGGATGCCAATTATCAGTTATCAAATCATAAGGATAAAAAAGTGGCGGCACCTTTCCCGTCCATCATCGGGGATATTTATACCAGTTACGACAAAGACAATTATGTAAAAATGAAATCCCTGGTGGACACGAATAGTTTTTACCCGTACGTATCATCACCTAACATAAAGCAGGATAGCCAATTTACCGACATTTCATTTGACCAAACGTATAATGATGAAGTCGGGAAAGTGTTAAACTCCCTGGATCTCTCTCTTAATAACAACTTGACTCAGGCAAATTTACGAAATACAATCACACGTAACTTTCTAACAGACGGTTCTATCTTCCTTCCACTGGTGAAGGGTATATTGGATGCCAATGTCAAAGGTGTCGTAAAGGCCGATAGAAGTATCACCGTAAAGAATCTCGTTCACGGGGGAGTAGACCTCATCGTCAAAGGAGATGTCAACATTCTGGCAGATTCAGCAATGAATATCGGAAATATCATCTCTACCGGAAATGTAACCATTTCAAATGTCTCAGGAAACATGTCGATTGGAAACATTATCGCTGCCGGTAAAGTATCAATCGAAGCAAATGCTCCCATCAACCTGAAAGGGAATATTGTCAGTTTCGATAATATGACGATTCAATCCCAGAACTCCATCTCAAGCATGGAAGGCAACGTCTTTTCCGGGAAGGACTTAACCATTCAAGGAGACGCAAATGATGAAGGTGAAGAAGATGATGAGATGGCATTTGATTCTGTCATCTATGCCAAGGGAAAGACCAGCATCTCAAACTTGAACATCTCAGGCCTAAAAGGCTCAGATACATCCGGACAGCTGATTTTACTTTCCAAAGGACAACTGTTGGTCACGAGGATGAATGAATTTCAATATTATACAGATGAAAGTGAAAAGAAAGATACTAACCTATTACCAGATCCATCTGAAAACATTAAACCATTACAAGCTTTCTTATATACGGATAGTGACGCAACATTATATGGAGTCGGTTCTCTTTTTTATGTGAATGGCGGCGTTTTTTCAAAGGGAAATCTGACTATAAATGCTGTTCGTGGAAAAGTCGATAATATGGATCGAATAGAAAATGACCTTTTTTCCAATCAGGAAGAAAAGCTATCCCGATTCATCGTTCATTATAATCGGGATGTCCTTCTCTCAAAGCTGGATGCCTTGCCAAA
The DNA here is from genome assembly GCF_017303375.1 of Bacillus sp. NTK074B. Taxonomy (GTDB): domain Bacteria; phylum Bacillota; class Bacilli; order Bacillales; family Bacillaceae_B; genus Rossellomorea. The sequence goes on from NZ_JAFKOH010000001.1 coordinate 593,950, forward strand.
GGTAGAATCCCTCTCTCTCATCAGTGACGAAATCATCGTACAGTAAAAAAAGCGAGTCTATGAATTTTCATAGGCTCGCTTTTCCTTTACCATCTTCCATCAATGTTGCCATCTCCCGTATCGGGATTTTCGTCTTCTTCTGACACAACTTCGAAGATCGCCCTGGCTATAATATCCGGATTTTCGTCTGATGTCACTGTAATGGTTGTCACTCCACTATTCTCGGGAATTACTTTCCATTGTCCGTCTTCTTTCACAATATCCACGACACCATTTCCTGTATCCGTTACATTTTTGATGTTTTGGTTTGTCGCATTGGAAGGATTGAATATTAAATTTGAAACAATGTTAAAGTCGTCCCCCTCAAGAAGCAGCGTATACTTGGATTGATCAAAATCCATACTTTCGAGCTTTATCACCCTGGATTTTACGATGACCTGGATATATTTTTTGTACTTTCCATTTTTGGTCTCTACTACAACCACATCGATTCCGGGAGATAACCCGGTGATTTTATTCTCCTTGGACGAAATGGTTTGTGTATATACCGAGTTTAACAGTCGATCTTCACCAGGGGTAACGCTGACACGATAGTTATTATTTGGCTTTCCAAAAGGAAACACATCGATATCGAAGGTCTTCGTTTCCCCTACATATAATTCGATAACGGATGGAACACGTATTAAGTCGTCCCCTTCGATCCAGACGGTTTTTCCGATGATGTAATCATTGAGTGCAAATCCTCCGCTTGCTTTTACCTGGACTTCATTCTTACCGAACAAGTCAATTTTCTTCAACTCACTTACGTGAATGCTATTCCAGCTATCTATTGGTTCATCCTCATTCAAAATCCGGTATTGGTATGTCACGTCCTGACCGGGCACTCCGGTTGATACAATGAATTCTGCCTCGTTCGGAATGGAAGCTCCATCCTCCAAAATATTTTTAGTGACAGCATCTTTAACCGTTAAATCTGGAATGAATGACAACACGGAAGTGGATCCATCTTTATAGGTGATCGTTAGCTGGGTCGTACCTGCGCTTAATTCCTTTACAGCTTTATTCGGAAAACGGCTGCTTCCGCCTGCCTCAAGAACAGCGACAGTCGTTTCCCCCTGTCCCGATATCCTTACTTTTTTGATCACTCCATTAGAATAGCCGTCATACGCATATTCTTTTTGGCTATAATACTGCCTGGTCCTTACTTTTGCGCTTAGTTCACTTTGATCAGGATTCAAGTTACTGGTTACTTTTGTACCAAATCTGGAATCAATATAAGAAACCCTTGGCTGAGGCATCTTTACATTGTTGATGGCCCATACTGCCTTCATTTTCAAATTAGCGGAGAGTGAAGCTTGCGAGAATGTTCCCTTATCAAAGCCAATCTTTTGAGTCAATTTCATGACCGCCGTTCGTTGACCATCTACATTCTCAATGGAAACGTTGGTGCTATCTGCTATATCCACCCCTTCAGGTAAGGGCTGGTAAATGGTGATGTCACTTACATTCCCCTTAGCATTTGGGTTCACCAGCCCACCAAATCCCAGCTGATACTTTCCTGTAAATGTGTTTGTGTCTTTTCCTTGCTCTATCATTAAATTGTATAATTCCTGGTTATTCTTATTCAGTTCAAGCATTCCTGTCACGGATGCAGGTGCATCGTCCTTTACCTGTATGGTCACAGATTTGGTGTTTGTATATCTCCATGAAGTTTCTTCTGCTGATTTGTATTGTATTTTCAAGTTATTAAATGTGTAGGTACCCTTTGTCGTAAATTCAACCGGTAATGACAATGTAATCGGTGACGGCGCTCCTTGCCCCACTTCATAAACGGTGGAAAACGGCAAATACACAAAGTTATTGACCACTTTATACTGATTACGGTCAACCGTCACATTTGCCGGCAATGGCACAGCGACTTCCCCATCCAATTTGACAGAGTTTAATTTATTCGCCAGCTTTTCAAATGCATCTGAGACACTGCCTTCACCGGCTTTGATAAAACTACCAGAAGTTTGCCCGGCAAGCATTTGAAGATATCGGTCGTCCAGGTCCCCTTCACCGTATCCGAGTGTGTGCATGGTGATTTTAGCGTTATATATTTCCTTGGAGACTTCAAGACCTTTTTGTTTAATCAATGCTTGCATTTGCTGACTGTTCGTTTCTAAATCACCTGGATTGTACCACCCGGAATTAAATGAAGTACCGTCCATTGAGAAAGAAGAAGGAATATATAATGATTTCAACTTACTATTATCAGGTGAATATATTTTATGCAGCCATTTATTGTAATAGTATCTGTTTTGGAAGTCATATATCACTTGTTGATTGCTCTCAACAATTCCTGTTTCACTACAGGAAAAGAACCAACTGTACCTTGTACATACTTCTTTTTTGACCTTTTCCACTGCAGTCGCAATCATAGGCTGGCCGTCCGTTAAAAACACAATGTATTTTTCATTAGGGGAGTCTTTCAGCATATCTTTCGCGGCACGCAAGGGATCTGTATAATTTGTGCCTCCATTAGCGGTGGTATATAACATAGAAGTTTTGATGGCATCGAGGTCATTGCTTAATGGAAGAATCGTTTCAACTTCGGAAGAAAAGGTAATGAGGGAAAAACGGTCATTTCTTTGTTTATTCTTTTCAAAGAATTGGACGGCACTGGTCAGTCCATTTTTTGCATTTTGCAGCTTATTGTTCGTATTGTTCATTGAACCTGATTTATCAAACACAAAGACAACGTCAATCGGTGGACGGCTTGTCACTTTCACATCACCTGAAGGAATAATATTAAAGTCCAAGGACGCTTTCGCATTCCCCTCTACAGGTTTAACAATTACTTCTTGTGAAGGGGTTACATTAAAGTCTACTTTCAAGTTTTCATTTCCCACTGCGAAGACACTGCTTGAATGAAATAAGAATGCAATTATCAAGAACACGAGCAACAAAAGTTTTGGTTGAATTCTCATAATATCCCTCATTTTGGTATTCTGTAATACTTTCATTATATCAATTTCAAAAGTATTTTAATAGGACTTAATACTCAAATGGTACTCTTTTCATAAAAAAAGGATGCCCGGCATTATTAGACATCCTCTTCTCACTTCACATACTGCGCCACACGATTCCGTCCAGCCTGCTTCGCACCTGTATAAAGCGCACGGTCCGCATGTCGGATCAACGCCAAAGTATCGTCTGCATCTTCGGGAGCAGTCGATACACCAATGCTCGCCGTAATCCTTACCATCATCTGCTTGTTTGACTCATCCAGGCTGTCATGCAGTGTGAATGGCTGATTGGCAATCGTGCTCCTGACATACTCTGCGATGCGGAGTGCCTCTTCTCTTTCAGTGTCGGGAAGAAGGATCACAAATTCTTCTCCTCCGTATCTGGCAACCGTCCCTTTGGAATCGATCAGTGTGCGCAAACGGTCGGCCAGTTCGATCAGGATTTCATTACCGCTTTGATGACCATAGCTATCATTGATTACTTTGAAGTGATCAAGGTCAAGCATGATGAGTGACAGATTTCTTCTTTTTCCTTCCTCCAGATTGTTATATTCCATGGAAAGGAGATCTTCGAAGTAACGATAATTGTAAAGTCCTGTAAGAGCACATCGTTCACTGTTTTTCTTGGTCCGTTCGTGGTGCCTTGCATTTGCGATTGCTATCCCGAAATAAGAGCATAGGATATCGACGATCATCAGTTGAAATTTCTCATAGGCTTTCTTTTTTGAAGAAGCGAGAAGAAGGATGCCTCTCACCTTTTGGCTTCTGACGATGGGCACGCACAATACGCTTTCCACATCCTCGGGCATATAGCCTTCCGCAATATCGGTCCACTCAGAGCGGGAGGTATAGAGGACGGACTTCCCCGTCTCCCAAACCACACCGCTGATTCCCTGGTTTTTCATGAGTGGGCGCAGAGTATTGGATTTCATCTCTCCATTTTCAACACGCCTTAAAAGCACCAATTCTTCCTCATGACAATCAAGGATATAGGCGTACTCCACTGGAAGGGTCTCGATGATCTTCTCGATGAAAATATCAAGGACTTCATCTACCTTAAGGCTTTCTGTTAATTGATGACCGATCTCACCTGCTTTTTGAAGATACTCATTAATCTTTTCTGAAGAATTATAAAGTTTTAATATAATAGAGAGACTGACGAAGGGAACCCCAATCAGCAATGAGGCAATGGCACCCAGTTCAAATGTTAAATAATAGAGTGATAAAGACAGAGGAAACATGATCATATTCGCCGTGAAATCCCACACAAAATCCTTACTGTAAAAGCGGACGTCATTATTAGCCACATAATGATGGTACAGAAGGAGCAGAATCTGATTGATCATAATGGATACGACCTGATAGCAAAGGATCGGAATAATCAGCTGCCCCAGGTCCCGCTCAGCAATTTCCCCGCCAAGCATAAAGTAAATGAGACCACTGATGCATGAAACCAGAAAAAACATCAATGAATTCAAAGGGATTCTGTGCCAGTCGTTTTTCGTCACCCTTAGTCTTATGAGCAATGGGATGATGGAAAACTGCATGAGGACGATTTCAATGAATAGACCGTATTTCATGAAACCTACAAGAGTCACCCACTGGATGAAAAATATGGTTGCACCGTTTATTACGATGGGCATGAGGGGAATGAACGTGGCAAATGCCACTAATGTGATAAACTCCAACTCATTTCCTGCAATATTTTCAGGGGGATAGTATTGATATGTAAAATACAGGCCGGCAGGAACAACGGCAAGCCATGCCAGTAACAAGTACAGCTTTTTCTTTAACGGTAACGTCATATCTATCCCCCATAAGTGTCATTGAATTGAGTATAGTCTGATCATACTATACTAGTTAAATAGTCACAAGTTTAAGAATATTTTATCAAAGCAACCAGAGAAAGTCACTTACTTTTTTCTGTAATTTTCCAATAAAGGAAGTAATAAAGGTTTAACTTCAGATAAAAAGTAGAGAGACCCTGTTATGAAAAGAACGTCATCATCCTGCATGATGGCTAGTTTATCTTTGAGGTATGCCTTCCAATCATCCACTGCTATCTTATTAGGGTGTGATGATACCGCATAAAGCTCTTCAACGGATGCCACTCTCGGAAAGTCAAAGGTCGTAAATGCAATTGAATCCGCTGCATCTTCCAAATGATTGATCATCGGTTTTAATTCTTTATCATGAAGCGCAGAGAAGAGGACCGCTACGTTCTTATGAAGGAAGCGTTCTTTAATCGTCTTGACAAGAGCCGCCACTCCTTCTGGATTGTGGGCTCCATCGATATAAATATCAAGGGTATCCGACATAGCTTCCATTCTTCCGGGCCAGGTAGCCTTCTTCAATCCACGCCGGATGTTTTCGACACCTATTTTCATCTCACACGTTTTCTCGAGAAGCTCGACTACCATAATCGCAAGAGCAGCATTATTGATTTGATGGTTCCCGATCATCGAAATCTCGAACACATCATGTAGAAGAGGCGACTGATACTCAAACCTCTCCCCTTTATCCAAAAGGGCCGTTCGCTTTGCCGAGAAATCCTTATCTAGTTGAACTAGCTGACTTCCCATTTCGAGGGCTTTTTCATCTAAAACCTTTCTTGCTTCCGGTTGATGCACTCCCGAAATAACCGGTACCTTGTCCTTGATGATCCCCGCTTTTTCATAAGCGATATCTTCTATTCGGTTGCCAAGAAACTGCATATGATCCATTCCGATACTCGCAATCACTGAAATCAATGGAGTGATGACATTTGTTGAATCAAGTCGTCCTCCAAGCCCTACCTCATAGAGAACCAGATCGACGGGTTTCATTTCGGCAAAATAGTAAAAGCTCATGGCTGTTATGACTTCGAATTCGGATGGAGGCCCCCATTCGGAATTCTCCATTCTTTCAGCAACCGGCTTGATTTTTTCTACAAGAAACGTCAGGTCCTCATCACTTACAGGGGTTCCATTGATGCTGATGCGTTCGTTGAAACGTTCAAAATAAGGAGAAGTAAATGTTCCAACAGTGTATCCCGCTTCTTGTAACATATTTCTCAAGTAGGTGACGGTAGATCCTTTACCGTTTGTTCCACCGATATGCACCGTTTTCTGTCTTTGATGGGGGTTCCCAAGTTCCTTCAATAAGTGATTCATCCTCATCAAGCCCGGCTTGATTCCAAGTCTCAGTCTTGAGTGTATCCATTCGACTGCCGCTTCATAGTTCAACAATTGTTTCACTCCCACTCGGATGTCATTAGAAAAAGGGCCTTCATCAGGCCGGATGATCGGGGGAGATACCCATTTATCCATCAGACCTGAATCGATTGCCCTCTTTTTACCCTCTATTCAATGTAAACATTAAACTGATTTAAGCTCTTCGATTCTCGCTTTGACAGTCGCTTGTTTCTCTAGATAATCTTTTTCTTTCTCTTTTTCCTCATCGACTACTTTTTGAGGGGCTTTGCTTACAAACTTTTCATTGTTCAATTTACCTTGAACTCGGGAAACTTCTTTCGTCCACTTTTCAAGTTCTTTTTGTAGTCTGGCAATTTCTTCTTCAATATTGATCAGCCCTTCTAATGGAAGATATAGATCCACTCCCGTAACAACGGCCGTCATCGCTTTTTCCGGCGCTCCTAGATCTGTCCCCATCTCAAGCTTCTCAGGATTACAGAATTTCTCGATATACGATTGATTCTTTTCGATGATCGTCAGGGTATGGGCATCTTTCGCTTTCAGCATCAAGTTGATTTGCTTGCTCATTGGCGTATTCACTTCTGCACGAACATTTCGTACAGCGCGGATGATGTCAACCAGAAGCTTCATCTCTTCTGCCGCCGCATTATCAGTCATGTTATCATCAACCGTCGGCCATGCTGCAACCGTGATGGATTCGCCTTGATGCGGCAAGTTCTGCCATATTTCCTCGGTAATAAACGGCATGAATGGATGTAGAAGTCTCATCGTGTTGTCGAGTACATATGCCAGGATTGAGCGGGTCGTCTTTTTCGCCGCTTCGTCCTCGCCGTATAGAGGCAGCTTCGCCATTTCAATGTACCAGTCACAGAAGTCATCCCAGATGAAGTTGTAAAGTATGCGGCCCACTTCACCGAATTCATAACGATCTGCAAGTCGTGTAACCGTCTCGATCGTTTCATTCAAGCGTGTCAGGATCCATTTATCCGCAACGGACTTTTCACCTGATAAATCGATTTCATCGTATGTCATTCCATCCATATTCATCAGTGCAAATCGGGAGGCATTCCAGATCTTGTTCGCAAAGTTCCAAACACTTTCCACTTTCTCGAATGAGAAGCGCAGGTCCTGACCGGGTGAGCTTCCGGTTGTCAGGAAGTAGCGAAGGGAATCGGAACCGTATTTTTCGATGACGTCCATAGGGTCTACACCGTTCCCCAATGATTTACTCATCTTACGGCCATCGGCATCCCGAACCAAACCATGAATAAGAACATCTTTGAATGGGCGTTCCCCAGTAAACTCAAGTCCTTGGAAAATCATTCGCGACACCCAGAATCCGATAATATCGTATCCTGTTACCAGTGTATTGGTTGGGTAGTAACGCTTAAAGTCTTCTGCATCCAAGTCAGGCCAGCCCATCGTTGAGAACGGCCATAGAGCTGAACTGAACCAAGTGTCTAACACGTCGTCTTCTTGGGTCCAGTTTTCACCGTCTTTGGGTGCTTCTTTCCCTACATACATTTCTCCCGTTTCGTTGTGGTACCAGGCAGGGATTCTGTGTCCCCACCATAGTTGGCGGGAAATACACCAGTCACGTGTGTTTTCCATCCATCGCAAGTAGGACGTTTCAAAACGATCGGGAACAAAGTTAATTTTGTTTTCACCTTCTTGAAGTTTAACCGCTTCTTCCGCTAATGTATCCATCTTAACGAACCATTGGGTAGAAAGATAAGGCTCAACCACTGCCCCACTGCGCTCCGAATGCCCAACTGAATGCATATGCTCTTCAATCTTGAACAATACACCCGAGTCCTGTAGATCCTTCACGATTTGCTTACGGCAGTCAAAACGATCCATGCCGTTATACTTGTCAGCTTTCTCGTTCATTGTTCCATCTTCATTCATCACTAAGATGCGTTCAAGATTGTGACGGTTCCCGATTTCGAAGTCGTTCGGGTCATGGGCAGGGGTGATTTTCACCGCTCCGGAGCCGAATTCCATATCCACATAATCGTCACCGACGATCGGAATTTCACGTCCTACGATTGGAAGGGTAACCTTTTTCCCGATCAGGTGCTTGTAACGGTCGTCTTCCGGATGTACTGCTACTGCTGTATCCCCTAGCATCGTTTCCGGACGCGTTGTGGCGATTTCAATATGGCCACTTCCATCGGCAAGAGGATACCTCATATGATAGAATGCGCCTTGAACATCTTTATGGATAACCTCGATATCGGATAGTGCCGTCTTTGTTGCAGGATCCCAGTTGATGATATATTCCCCGCGGTAGATCAAGCCTTTATTATAGAGGTCGATGAATACCTTCTGAACCGCATCCGACAACCCTTCATCAAGTGTGAAGCGCTCACGGCTGTAATCAAGTCCCAGTCCTACTTTTGCCCACTGCTGGCGGATATGCTCGGCATATTCTTCTTTCCAATTCCACGTTTCTTTCACGAACTTCTCACGGCCCAGGTCATAGCGTGAGATTCCCTGGTTGCGCAGCTTTTCATCCACTTTCGCCTGTGTGGCAATACCTGCATGGTCCATTCCAGGCAGCCAAAGTACGTCGTAGCCCTGCATGCGTTTCATTCTGGTCAGGATATCCTGTAAGGCGGTGTCCCAGGCGTGACCAAGATGAAGCTTCCCCGTTACGTTCGGCGGAGGGATGACGATGGTGTAAGGCTCCTTCTCCTTATCGTTTGTCGCTTCAAAGTACTTGCCTTCGAGCCACCATTTATAACGTCCCTGTTCAATGGCATTTGGATCATATTTCGTTGGCATTGCTAGTTGTTGATCTTGAGTTTCCATGTAATTTCCTCCTCTATCATACTGTGAGTCATTTTCAAAAAAAATAAAAAAATCCCCCGTCCTGTGAAAAGGACGAAGGATTCCATTCGCGGTACCACCTTTTTTCTCAGGAGAAAGAAAACTCCTGAACTCTCGACGGAAATAACGGCTTTTAACCGGCTTCTACTACTCTCATTTCATAGAAACAGCTCTCCAGGCGACCTTCCATTGTCTTAACGTAGAAAATCTCTCACCAAACGATTTTCCTCTCTGAAAGTAAGGATCAATGTACTCTTCCTGTTCATTGCTTTTCGTGATTATTCATTTATTCATTATAGTATAGGAAAAGATAAACTTTCGTCAATCATTATTGGCCATTTTGTTAAAAAATATTCATTTCGCCTATACATAGGCACCATTCCATCCTGCATTCATAAGATAAAGTAGTGAATACACCCAGGAAAGTGAGTGGATGATGATGAAAAAAATCAACCAATACACCTTGCAGAAATGGATGGGGAATGCCCGTTTGATATGTAAGCAGTTCATCATTCCTTTTACCATCTTCCAAGGCATCCGCACCATATTGCTCCCAACCACTTTTGATGTTCTTCTGCTAACCCTGTTCATTGGTATCGGCCTTGCCATTTACTTTGATTGGATTTAAAGAACTGACGACCTGTGTGGATTCGTCAGCTCTTTTTTTATTCTGATTCAGCCGCCTGCTCCTGTTTCTGTTTCTCCATTTCATCCAGGCGCATGACAACATATTCGGTATTTTTCAGAAGCCAATAGTGACGCTGTAGTTTCTTCAGGGATTTACGTTCATTTCGTTTATCCTTCGGTGTGTGGAAATACTTTTCAACTACAGCAATGACGGAGCTGGGATACGCCAGGTAGCTCATGAAAAGGAGCCTCTCTTCATTACGTACGGTAAAATGCTGAAAGTATGTGGTAAGCCACTCAATACATTCCTCATAATACTTAGGGTAGGTTTTCAGCGTTCTCGACAAAAATGGCAGGAGATCATGAAAAGGCGAAGCCATCTTGGAATTTTCAAAGTTGACAAAATACCCCAAACCTCTTTCGTCAAACAGAAAGTGCTCCGTCGACACCTTCCCGTGTGTGATGACGGTCCTTACTTTTTCAAGCTCTTTGGTATCCTCATACCATTCATCCAGCATTTTACGAGAAAATTTCAACGCTTGTGAAGCATCCTTATAATACATACAAAAATGAAATTGAAAGGGGGACATGTACGTCGTCTTTTCACATGCTTCCACATACTCATCAAGGAATTGTTGCTCTTTTTCCCATCTGGACGTCAGCTGTTCGTAGTGGGATTCCCGCTCTTCTTTATCGATTTTCACTTCCTGGGAAGAAAGGGTGTGAAGTCTCGCCAATTCCCTGAACATCTTTTGGTGTTTTTCAAATTGATCTTCTCGTTCATAGTTTGAAAGCCAGGGCATGACATAGAATAAATCCCCTTCATTCCACACTGCATAGCGTCCATCCAGGGTGGGATAAATCGGAACGATCCGATTATAGCCTCTTTGAAACAGCAATTGTACATTCCTGACAAAGTCCACGCCGTTTTGGGCAGGAAGCTGTTTCACCGCTAATGTGCCTTTATTTGAAAATACTTTTGAAATTTTTCCAAAGCTTTCAACAAAATGGGGGTCAACCCCATATGGCTGCAAGACAGGTCTTAATCCCTCGAGCGTTTGTACCATTCCTCTCACCTTCTAAGATTACTTTTCTTAAAAAAAACGGACCAACTCCAATGATTTTGGTGTCAGCCCCATCGTTTTTCTATATCCACCTTCTCTTTCCTTCGACTCTCAGTTGAGAACGACCTATGCTTTTACCCCTTGAACACGAATTCACTGTTCGGGATATAAAGAACCTGCCCTGCATGAACATCCTGATTGGCCTCGAGCTGATTCACCCGTAATAACTGAGGAATAGTCAAATCATATTTCTCGGCAATATAATCCAGGTTCTCACCTTCCTGGACGATGCACACGCGAAGAGTCGCTCCTTTTTCCTCTTCTTTACGTGCAAAGAAATCCGTTAATGAAATGGATTCGTACTTCTTTTTGCCTTTAGTCTTTTTCTTTTCTTCCTCGCCTTCTTCCATCTCTGCTTCAACCCCGGAAGACGATGACGAGGACTCTTCTTCTTCCACTTCCTCCTTATATTTAGGAGCAGGCGGAGGTGCATAGGCGGCTTTAGGTTCTGCGTGCTGTTCTTCTGAAGATTCACTCAGCTCATGCTGGGGAAGCTCAAATACATTCTCTTTCCGGTAATCCACTTCTTCATAAGAAAGGGCAGGATTCGAATCGTACTGAATTTGTACAGGAATTTCATCCTCCAGTTCAGCAGGTGGTGTCCTTCCTTCCAGAATAAACGATTGGTACTCGTCGTCAGCCTCATCTTTTTCCGCTTCTTCTTCTGCTTCGACATAAGTGGTGATTGCTTCTTCATCATAGTTTTCGTATTCGTACACTTCTTCCCGATCTTCCTCTTCATCTGTTTCCACTTCTTCTGCTTCTGTTTCAGCGATGGCACTCGACCGGTAAAGAGGCTCGAATTCCTCTTCCCTTTCATATTCCGATTCAAATGGTGTATGTGCCTGCTGCTCTCCGTAAATTCCAGTGATGGTCAAATCTGCATTAAGCTTTAAGCAGGCATTTTCAGGCACGATATAGTCGAAAGACTCGACATACACATTGATATCGCCTAAATTGGCAATCCTGTTTTTCGGGATGGTTACATCCACCGGAAACCTGTGGACAAATTCATATTCACCCTTTTCCCGCTTTTCCACTGTCTGCACAAACTTACCGCTTGCTTCAAACTCGTCGTCCTCTTCTTCCCTCGGTGACGTTGGCAGATATTCTCCGGTCAGATCCAGACTACCCCTGATAAGTACATACTGCTCTTGCTCTTGTATCGTTATATGAGGATCTAAGGAGATAGATAGCAATTCTTCAACTTCCTGTCCTTTTTTGAACCAAATTGATTCTTCCAAAGAAAATCGTAAGCACGATTGTTGTTCTTGTGACAAAGAAAATTCCTCCTTTCAAGTTCCAAACAAAGAAATAGTAAACAATGCCATTATCACTTTATGAAATAGAAAGGAGGAATATGATAGGAAAACAAATAAAAACAGCCGATCCCCTGGAAGGATCGGCTGCCTCATTACTTCGTTGCAATCTTTTCAAACGCTTTTTCCGCTGCCTGAAGGGTCTTTTCGATATCTTCATCCGTATGGGCTGTGGATAAGAAGAGTCCTTCAAATTGAGAAGGAGGCAGGAACACCCCTTCATGGGCCATTTCACGGTAGTAATCGGCAAACATCTCAAGATTAGAAGACTTGGCACCTTCGTAGTTGGATACCTCTTCATTCGTGAAGAAAATACCGATCATGGATCCAGCACGATTGATCCTGTGAGGAATGTTGTGCTTTTCTGCCGCTTTCTTCAAGCCTTCCTCCAATAGATCTGCTTTACGTGAGAACTCTGTATAGGTTTCCGGAGTCAGCTGACTGAGTGTCTCATATCCAGCCGTCATGGCTAATGGATTCCCCGACAGGGTCCCAGCTTGATAAATCGGACCGCTTGGAGCGATTCTTTCCATGATTTCCGCTTTCCCGCCATATGCACCGACAGGAAGTCCCCCACCGATGACTTTCCCAAGACAGGTTAAGTCAGGAGTCACATTGTAAAAGCCTTGAGCACAGCCATAGCCGACACGGAAGCCGGTCATGACCTCATCAAAGATCAGAAGTGCACCATGGTTTTCCGTCACCTCACGCAGGCCTTCCAGGAAGCCGGGTTGCGGTGGTACGACACCCATATTTCCGGCAACAGGCTCGACAATTACACCGGCGATATCATCACCGAACTGCTCGAACGCATAGCGGATGCTTTCTAAATCATTATAAGGAACGGTGATCGTGTTCTTGGCCACTCCGTCCGGAACACCAGGGCTATCAGGTAAACCAAGGGTTGCCACTCCTGATCCGGCTTTGATCAATAAAGAATCCCCGTGTCCATGGTAACAGCCTTCGAATTTGATGATTTTATTTCTGCCTGTGTATCCACGGGCCAAACGGAGGGCACTCATCGTCGCTTCCGTACCGGAAGAAACCATTCGCACGACTTCGATACTTGGTACACGGTCAATGACAAGCTGAGCAAGCTTGTTTTCAATCTCTGTCGGAGCACCGAAGCTTGTTCCGTTTTCGGCTACTTTCTTAATGCTTTCCACAACACGATCGTTGCTGTGACCGAGAATCAGAGGTCCCCAGGAAAGCACATAGTCAATATACTCATTGCCATCTATATCGTAGATTTTCGACCCTTTTCCTCTTTCCATGAAGATCGGATCCATCTTGACGGATTTGAATGCACGGACCGGACTGTTCACCCCGCCCGGCATCAACTTTACTGCTTCTTTGAATGCTTGTTTTGATTTTTCATATGAACGCAATATGGTTTCCTCCTTTAGTGATCTTTTCAGTCATCCTTACAGAAACGTTCCACCAATTAGGATAACCAATTCGCTACGTCTTTTGCGAAGTACGTAATGATGAGGTCAGCTCCGGCACGTTTCATGCTTGTCAGTTTCTCCATCACGATTTCCTGCTCATTCACCCATCCGTTTTGCGCAGCTGCTTTCACCATGCTGTATTCCCCGCTTACGTTATAAGCGACAACGGGAGCATTGAATCGATCTTTCACTTCACGCATGATATCCAGATAAGAAAGGGCCGGTTTCACAATAAGGAAATCCGCTCCCTCTTCCATATCGGATTGAGCCTCTCTTAGTGCTTCCAAACGGTTCGCAGGATCCATTTGATACGTTCGTCGATCCCCGAATTGCGGAGTCGAATGGGCTGCATCGCGGAAAGGACCATAGAAGCTCGATGAATACTTCACTGCGTAGGACATGATCGGCACATCATGATATCCAGCTTCATCTAGACCGTGGCGGATGGCTGCGACAAATCCATCCATCATATTGGAAGGGGCAATGATATCCGCACCAGCTTCAGCCTGACTTACAGCTGTTTTGGCCAACAGATCAAGGGTCTGATCATTCAGTACCCTGCCATCCTTTACGATGCCACAATGACCATGGCTCGTATATTGACAAAGACACGTATCCGCTATGACAACAAGGTCAGGGTAGTGCTCTTTCACGAATCTTGTTGCCTCCTGGACGATTCCATGATCGTGGTAGGCTTGTTTCCCCATTTCATCCTTTTCAGCAGGTACTCCGAATAGAATGATCGATTTGATGCCTAACGAAACCACTTCATCCATCTCTGCTTTTAAATTATCCAGTGAAATATGATAAACACCCGGCATGGATGGAACGACATTCTTGATGTTTTCCCCTTCGACGACAAACAACGGATATATTAAATCTTCTTTTCTTAGATGAGTTTCTCTAACAAGGGCACGCATCGTTTCTGATTGACGCAGGCGGCGATGACGGTTAAATTGCAGGTCTTTCATAATTAAGGGCCTCCTAATGTTTTGTAACTAGAGGGAAGAGATGTAATCCTTCATCTCATTCACCATTTCATTTACAGTATAAACGCTTGGACAGATTTTTACATGCAATCCGTATTGTTCGGCGATATTTTTAGTAATGGGACCAATGCATGCAATGGGGATATCACGGATGCGGTCGTATAGTGAATAGTCACGGATGACCTTCATAAAGTGATGAACCGTCGATGAACTTGTAAAGGTGATCACATCCACTTGTTCGTTCTCGATGATTTCCTTCAATTGCATAATACTCTCAGGTGGAAGGACTGTTTCATACACGATCCATTCCTGACAGGAAACTCCCACTGAGGATAATTCAGATGCAATCACATTCCTTGCCAAATTTCCTTTCGGAATCAAGACACGTGCCTCAGGCTTCACCTTCAACATGAACTCTTCCGCGAAATCATCTCCAGTAAAATTCCCCGGAACAAAGGAAACCGGGATTCCATTTTTATGGCAGTAATGCTCTGTCTTGCTCCCGACAGCAGCGACTCTCCCTTTGTATAGGTCCAGAGAGATTCCCTGTCTCTTCAATGCCTCCATGAAAAACTTCACACCATTTTTACTGGTGAAAACAATCCAATCATATGTATGCAGGTGGCTAAGGAGTTCTTTCTCCCGTGGGTCTTTATGGGATTGAAAATGAAGAAGGGGAACCAAAATGGGTACCCCTCCCTCGCTCTTAATGAGGGCTCCTGTCTCACTGGATCCCTCATTACCACGAGTAATCAAAACCTTTACATGTTCTAAAGGCCTCTCACCCTTCATTATTGATCGAGCTCCTCTTTTACCTGATCAATCAAGGCTTTTGCCCCTTGCTTTGTTAAACTTTCAGCCACTTTTTCTCCTACTTCTTTCGGATCCTGGCCGGTCATGTATTCTTTGTAGATCGTGTTTCCATCAGGGGAAGCGACCAGTCCGGTCAAGGCGACGTCCCCATTTTCTTTAAGCTCGGCAAACCCTGCAATCGGAACCTGACAGCCACCTTCCATTTTATGAAGGAACGCTCTTTCAGCCGTAACGGTAGTCGTTGTTTCTTCACAGGCGAATTTCTCAAGAAGTTCCAATACCTCAGAATCATCGGCTCTGCACTCGATGGATAATGCACCTTGACCTACTGCCGGTAAGCAAAGGTCAGGATCCAGGAATTCCGTTACGACATCAGATGTCCATCCCATTCGTGATAGTCCCGCTGCTGCAAGGATGATCGCATCATAATCTTCGTTCTGAAGTTTGGAAAGACGCGTATCGATATTTCCGCGGATCCACTTGATTTCAAGGTCTGGACGGACAGACAGGATCTGTGCACCTCTTCTAAGACTGCTTGTTCCGATAATCGCTCCGCTTGGCAGATCTTTAAGGGCGACATGATTCTTGCTGATGAACGCATCGCGGTGATCTTCGCGAACCGGTATGCTTCCGATGGTCAGTCCTTCTGGTAGTACGGCCGGCATGTCCTTCATGCTGTGGACAGCCATATCGATTTCTTTATCCAGCATCGCCTGCTCGATTTCTTTTACGAATAAGCCTTTACCGCCGACCTTGGACAATGTGACGTCCAGGATCTGATCTCCCTTAGTGACAATCTCCTTCACTTCGAAATCGTAAGAAGGGTCCAATGCCTTCAGCTGATCGATGACCCAGTTGGTTTGGGTAAGGGCTAATTTACTTCGTCTAGATCCAACAATAATTTTTCTCATAATGACCTCCTGAAAACTTATGAATACCAGAAATGAAATGAAGACAACCGACTCCCTAAGAAAAAGTTGATCAAGATGATCAAGAAGGCTGCAACATTCAGATAAGCTAATGATTTACCAAAGACATTCTTTTTGATGCGAAGGTAAAGGTAACTGCTATATAAAATTAATAGAATAAATGAACCTATGATCTTGGGATCATACCATAGAAACTCCGGCAGCTTGATATAGGCCCATTGAAGTCCGAGTATCAGACTCAGGAGAAGCATGGCAACACCGATGGAGTTTGATATATAGGATATCTTCTCGAGCTTGGACAAATCGCTGATTCGCCATAACCTCTGTCCCCATTTTTTCTCTTTCAACAATTTAAACTGTAAGAGATAAAGGAGGGAAAACACAAAAGATAAACTAAAGGCCCCGTACGATAATATGGCCATCGTAATGTGGATCAACAATAATTCGGATACCATCTGTTCTGCCATCGCCTGGGATTCTACCTGGACTGGGGCAAATGTATGGATTGCCATGATGATGAAACCGAGTACATTTGTGAAGAACACAGTGAAATCCACTCTCAACAACCGGTTGATGACAAGGGACAGGGTGATGAGGACCCAGGCATAAAAATAGAGCCCCTCAAAGATGGTGAGGACCGGGAATCTGCCGGTATTCATCATGTATAGAAATAAAAAGATTGTTTGAAGGACCCAAACAATCGCAAGTAACCAGAAGGCAAACAGATTCGCCTTCCGGTTTTTGTTTAAGAAATCTATAAAATAAAAGAGAATACTAATAGCATACAGAACAATCATAAGTTCGTGCAGCCTAGTCATCGTTTGTTCAAACATCGACAATAACCTCACTTATGCTTGAAAAGAAGGTTGTGGTGTAAGCTTAAGTTCGCTCTCAGTCTTTTCGTTGGCTGCTTTCACTTGTTTCTGCTCTAGCACTTGTTGTTCAATGTTAAAAATGTTGATGAATAAATCCAATTTATCTTCAGCGTCCGGCATCCCTGCCAATTCCTTCGCCTGCAGGATCGGATCTTTTAGTAATTGATTGATGATGCTCTTCGTATGTTTATTCAACACCTTGCGTTCACGAGGAGTTAAATCAGGCATTTTACGTTCAATGCTTTCCATCGTTTCGGCCTGGATGGAAAGAGCCTTTTGTCTTAAAGCAGAAATGACAGGTACCACCCCAAGCATATTCAGCCATTCCTTGAAGGCTACAATTTCTGCTTCAATCAGGATTTCGATTTGCTCTGCCGCTTTCTTTCGTTCTGCCAGGTTTGCCTCTACGATGCCTTCCAAATCATCAATATCATATAGGAAAACACTTTCGAGTTGTCCGATCGCAGGATCTAAGTCCCTTGGTACGGCAATGTCCACCATAAATAATGGACGACCCTTTCGCATGCTTTCCACATGGGACATCATTTCCTTCGTAATGACAAAATCCTTTGCCCCTGTAGAACTGATCATAATATCAGCCTCTACCAGCGCACATTGAAGCTCCTGCATCGTTTTCGCATTTCCGCTGAAACGTTCAGCCAATGTTTGAGCTTTCTCATATGTGCGATTAATTACGGTCACCTTAGTGGCTCCACTGCCATGGAGGTTCTGGATGGCTAGTTCCCCCATTTTACCGGCTCCGAGAATGAGGACATGTTTTTTCTCAAGGCTGCCGAAGACTTTTTTAGCCAATTCAACGGCGGCGTAGCTGACCGATACAGCGTTCGAGCCAATCTCTGTTTCTGAATGCCCCTTCTTGGCAACGGTCACCGCCTGCTTAAACAGGTGATTAAACACCGTTCCGGTTGCTCCGGACTCCTGGGCATTCAGGAAGCTTGAACGAATCTGGCCAAGAATCTGGGTTTCACCAAGAACCATGGAATTCAAACCACAAGCAACCTTAAAAAGGTGTTCTACGGCTCCTTCTTGTTCATAAATGAACAGATAAGGCGTGAACTCCTCTTTATCTATATCAAACCATTGAGACAAAAAATCTTTAATATAATAACGACCTGTATGAAGCTGATCTACTACCGCATAAACTTCCGTTCGATTACAAGTAGAAACAATCACATTTTCAAGGATGCTTTTCTTTTCCTTTAATGTTTTCATAGCTGAAGGAAGATCAGTTTCATTGAAAGATAAACGTTCGCGAATCTCCACAGGGGCCGTTTTGTAATTTAAACCAACGACTATTGTATACATGCTATGCACTACACCCCCAAGTAAAATCATTACTTTTATTATAACATGTCCGAATAAGAGGCTGACCTTGAAATGTGAACAGAAATTGAAACCTAAATATGATACATTAAAAGGGTAGAAACGACTGCTTCTTACAGGACTTGCTTACCATTCATTTCATCATTACATTTAAGAAAGAGAAAGAAAAACGCTTGTAAGCATTTTCATTTCTTAAGAAATTATATATGTTTCGACATTACCTACTAATGTAGGGTACCAAAACAAGGCTAAAGAATCAAGTGATGGAAAGGTTTCTCACTATTTGTCGTCATTTAGGGATCCATCTTTTTATATTATGTATCTTCTTCCCTTAAAAACAACCATTCATTTCACTTTTATCAGGAGGAAAAGTATGAAACATCAACGGATATTCCCTGGAATCATTTTAATTGGTTTTGGAGCTTATTTTTATTTACAGCAAGCAAATATAGTATTGTTTCAGGAATTCTTCACATGGCCGACGCCGCTTATCATTGTGGGAGTTGCCTTTCTCGGTCAGGCATATGGAGCCAGGGACTACGAAGCCATCCTCCCAGGTACGATCCTTGTTGGATTCGGTTTACATTTTCACGTTGTCAATAAACTCGATATTTGGCCGGATCATATGGGGACATTTATTCTCATCATCGCCCTTGGTTTTCTTCTCAGATACCAGAAGACAAGGGCTGGGTTATTTCAAGGGGTGCTATTCTTGACCCTTTCTATCATTCTCCTATTCTATGATAAAGTGGTGCGTTGGTTGGGCTTTCTCGAGGGAAATGTAGGAACGGCCTGGGAATTCTGGCCGGTTGTCATCATCGGCATCGGTGTCTATCTGTTATTTGTAAGGAAAAAGTAGCCCATAGAAAAAGCCCGGATCAATGTCCGGGCTTCTTCTTGTTTTATTAGAGAACCGAGTCCAAAAACTCTTTCGTCCGCTGCTCCTTAGGGGAATGAAACAGCTCCTGAGGCGGCCCCACCTCAACGATCCGGCCATCGTGCATATAGACGACCCAATCGGCTACCTCCCGGGCAAACCCCATCTCATGGGTCACGACCACCATGGTCATCCCTTCAAGGGCAAGTTCCTTCATGGTCGAGAGAACTTCTCCGACCAATTCAGGATCCAGAGCCGATGTCGGTTCATCAAACAGCATGATATCCGGCTTCATTGCGAGGGCCCTTGCAATGGCCACACGTTGTTTCTGACCTCCTGAAAGCTTGGAAGGATACACATCCTCCTTATCACCAAGACCGACTTTCTTTAACAGCGCTTTTGCCTCTTTCTTTGCATCCGCTTTTGAGACACCTTTCACGTAAACCGGGGCTTCCATCACATTTTCCA
Organism: Bacillus sp. NTK074B; assembly: GCF_017303375.1. GTDB lineage: Bacteria > Bacillota > Bacilli > Bacillales > Bacillaceae_B > Rossellomorea. The sequence goes on from NZ_JAFKOH010000001.1 coordinate 613,800, forward strand.
AAACGGTTTTGTGGGGAAAGAGGTAGAAATGCTGGAATACCATTCCTACCTTCTGACGGATTTTATTCAAATCATGGGTATCCTGATTAATCTCATCTCCTTCGATGACAACCTTCCCATTATCCTTCAGCTCCAGGAAGTTAAGACAGCGGAGGAGCGTACTCTTCCCTGATCCACTGGCTCCAATGAGGCAAACAACATCACTTTCCCTTACGCTGATATCAATATCCTTCAGGACGTGCAAATCACCGAAGGATTTATTTAATTTCTCTACTTTAACCATTTCCTGACTCATTCTCATCCCTCCCGCATCATTCTTAATCACTGATAGACATACGTTTTTCAATTACATTGACGATTGTTGAGAATAGTAATACAAGAACCAGGTAATAGATCGCTACTACAAGCAGGTATGTCATATAATCAAAGTTATTCGATCCGAGTGTCGTCGCCACGCTGAACAATTCAAACATGCCGATGAAGGAAGCGAGGGACGAATCCTTCAAAGCAATGATGAATTGATTTCCGAGGGGCGGCAGGGCACGTCTGAATGCCTGTGGAAGGATGATCCTTCTCATCGACAACCCGAGAGACATCCCCAGGGAACGTCCCGCTTCCATTTGTCCTTTGTCGATGGATTGGATGGCTCCGCGGAAGATCTCCGCAATATACGCCCCGTTATGGAAAGCAAGCCCCATGACGACAGACCAGAAGCCTGAAATATTCAAGGAAGTCAAGCCGAAATAGAAGATGAAGATTTGAACAATCAAAGGTGTCCCCCGTACAACGAAAATGTATAAATCCGCGAGCAGGGACAATGGCTTGATTCCTGAAATCTTTAGAAAGGCAAAAAACAGACCGATCACGATCGCAATCAGGACCGAAACAAAGGTTAACTGGAATGTTAATAACATCCCTTTAAGAAAAACATCATATGTACCGGCAAAGGTTTCTAAAAAATGCATGGACTTCCCTCCGTTAAATCTACTCTCACTTTAAGACAAAAAGCGAATGCGCATAGAAGCACATTCGCTCTGTGTCATGCTGCTTTTACTCTTTCTCGGGGTCGGATGTGATGTCTGTATTGAAATATTTTTCGCTGATTTTCTTTAACGTACCGTCTTCTCTTAGGGTTTCAAGTGCTTTATTGATTTCTTTCAGAAGGTCTTCATTGTCTTTACTGACTGCGATCGCCTGCTCACTGCGACCGATCAGCTCGCGTGCTTCAATATCAAGACCTGAAGCAATCGCTTCTTTACCTGTGATGAAATCTGTGATGACAGCATCATGCTTCCCTTTATTTAACGCCTCAAGGGCCACAACGTCACTATCATATGCCTGAATCTTATCGGTTACTTCTTTTCCTGTGTCAGCATACGTAGATCCTTTGGAGACGGCAATTTCCTTGTCCTTCAAATCATCCAGTGTTTCCACATCGCTGTCTTTACGAACGAAAATCTGTGGTCCTGAATAATAATAGGGAGTTGAGAAATCCACTTCTTTCAAGCGATCTTCCGTGATCGTATGACTGGCTACCGCCGCATCGAAACGTCCGGATTTTACACCTTCTACAATCCCGGCAAATTTGAATTTCTTCTGTTCGGGTTCAAGTCCCATTTCTTTTGCTACTGCTTCTGCCACTTCAATATCGAAACCGGACATGGATCCATCACTATTCGTTACACTGAATGGCTTGAATTCACCTGAAGCTGCATAACCGAATTTGCCTTCCTCCACTAACTTCGCACCACTCTCAGTTGTAGCTTTGTCTCCGCAAGCGGATAGAAGAAGAGCAGCAATGACTAACAAGACTAGGCTTTTCCATTTCTTCACTGTCTAGAGTCCCCCTTATGTAGCTTGTAATATTTTTAATCTTTCATAATTTTATCAACAAAAGAGAAAATTCTCAAAATTCAAATATAGCTTCCAGAGCTTATAATTATCCATTTTAGTGGATGAAAGGAATGTAGCACGGTTATAGATACATATTCGTCTTCATCCTTTCATTTCCTTTCATATGCTTTAGATTCATAGGTCAATAAACCTTATACGGACTTCAGTATTCCATCTATTATACTACTTTCCAACTAATGATCACTGTCATCATTTAGTCATAAAAAAAGAACCGTTCTCCATATTTATCTGGAAAACGGTTCTTTTTTTAATTATTTATAATATGATTTGATCGCGTCCCAGGCTTTGTCTTTTCCAAGGCCTGTTTCGGATGAGAACATGATGAGGTCGTCTTCACTGTCCATGTTCAGTGTTTCTCTTGTGACTTTCAGGTGCTTCTGCCATTTTCCTTTCGGGATTTTATCCGCTTTGGTGGCAATGACGATGCATGGCAGCTCATGATGCTTGAGGAAGTCATACATCATGACATCATCATTCGTTGGTGCGTGACGCAGGTCAACGATCAGGATGACAGCGCGCAGCTGTTCACGGGAAGTGATATACGTTTCGATCATCTTGCCCCATGCTTCACGTTCTGTTTTTGATACTTTTGCAAATCCATAACCGGGAACATCCACGTAGTAGAGGGTTTCCTCTATTTTGTAGAAGTTCAGCGTCTGGGTTTTACCCGGTTTGGATGAAATCCTCGCCATGCTCTTGCGGCCGATCATTTTATTGATAAATGAAGATTTCCCTACGTTAGAGCGCCCTGCAAGGGCAAACTCGGGAAGAAAATCGCCAGGATATTGTTCAGGCCTGACTGCACTGATGACTAGCTCAACTTGATTTACTTTCACTTCTTTTCACCTACTAATGCTTTCTCTAAGACTTCATCAATGTGAGAGACAAGGATGAATGTTAATTCTTCCCTTACACTTTCAGGAATATCATCTATATCCTTTTCATTGTCTTTCGGAAGGATAATTGTTTTAATTCCGGCACGATGAGCACTTAATGTTTTTTCTTTCACCCCTCCGATCGGAAGGACTCTTCCTCTCAGGGTCATTTCACCCGTCATTCCCACTTCACGATTGACATATTTACCCGTCAAGGCAGATACGAGGGCAGTTGTGATCGTGATTCCTGCCGAAGGGCCATCTTTCGGTACGGCTCCTTCAGGAACGTGGATATGAATGTCATGTTTCTCGTGGAAATTCTCGTCAATGCCAAGGTCCTTCGCTTTGGAACGCACGTAACTGAAAGCTGTTTGTGCCGACTCCTTCATGACATCACCGAGTTTCCCTGTAAGGACAAGCTTCCCTTTACCCGGAGCGAGGGATACCTCTATTTGAAGGGTATCTCCGCCGACAGTGGTGTAGGCAAGTCCGGTTGATACTCCGATCTGGTTTTCCACTTCTGCCTGACCGTAACGAAATTTTTTCTTCCCAAGGAACTCTTCTATATTGCTTGACGTGATCACGACCCGCTTCTTATCACCTGAGACAATGATCTTAGCCGTTTTTCTGCACAGGGCAGCAAGCTGGCGCTCCAGGCTCCTTACACCTGCTTCCCTGGTGTAATAGCGGACGATATCAACAATCGCTTCGTCTCTCACTTGAAGCTTGGATTTGGTTAAGCCGTGATCTTTGATTTGTTTCTCCAGTAAATGATGCTTCGCAATATTTAACTTTTCAAGCTCTGTATAACCGGCAATCGTAATGATTTCCATTCTGTCCCGGAGTGGCCCGGGAATGGTGGATAAATCATTTGCGGTGGCGATGAACATGACTTTTGATAAGTCGTATGTCTCTTCAATGTAATGATCACTGAAGTTCGAATTCTGCTCGGGATCCAGCACCTCAAGCATGGCAGAGGATGGGTCTCCTCTGAAGTCTGAGGACATCTTATCGATTTCATCCAGGAGGAAAACAGGGTTGATGGTGCCTGCCTTTTTCATGCCCCTGATAATTCTTCCTGGCATGGCTCCAACATACGTCCGTCTGTGGCCCCTGATCTCTGATTCATCACGGACCCCACCAAGTGATATGCGGACAAAATTGCGTCCGAGTGATTCAGCAACGGAACGGGCCAGACTCGTTTTACCAACCCCGGGAGGTCCGGCGAGACAAAGGATCGGACCTTTAAGGGACTGGGTCAATTGTTGAACAGCCAGGTATTCAAGTACTCGTTCCTTTACCTTTTCAAGTCCGTAGTGATCCCGGTTTAATATCTGTTCAGACCGGTTGATGTCCAATTGATCTTCCGTTTCAGTGGACCACGGTAGGGAAACGAGCCATTCGATGTAGTTTCTAATCACCGAGCTTTCTGCAGAGCTGGAAGGCACTTTTTCATAGCGGGCAAGCTCCTTCAATGCCGTAAGTTCTACATCTTCAGGCATATCGGCTTGTTCGATCTTCAGGGTCAGGTCTTCAATTTCACCTGTTTTCCCTTCTTTATCCCCCAATTCTTTTTGGATGGCTTTCATTTGCTCGCGAAGATAGTATTCTTTTTGAGTTCGCTCCATGGAACGCTTAACTCGCTGACCGATTTTTTTCTCCAAGCTAAGCACTTCTTTTTCATTGTTGATCGTTTCGATTACCATTTGAAGTCGCTTCTTAATATCCAGTGTTTCCAGGACATTCTGCTTTTCCTTCATTTTCAGGGGCAGATGGGATGCCACGATGTCTGCAAGCCTGCCTGGTTCTTCAATATCTGAAACAGTCGAATACGTTTCAGCCGACACTTTTTTGGATAATTTTATGTATTGTTCGAAATAATTGAGTAATGTCCTCATCAAGGCGTCCGTTTCCGATTCTTTCCCTTCAGAATCATGGAATTCCTTCACCGTCACTTCATAGAAATCTTTTTGCTCAGTGAATGAAGTGATGGACGCCCGGTTCATCCCCTCAACCAACACCCTGATGGTCCCGTTTGGCAGTTTAAGCATTTGCTTAACCTTTGTCAATGTTCCCATTTCATAGAAATCTTCCTGCGTTGGCTCATCTATATTCATATCTCTTTGAGTCGTTAAGAAAATTAAGTGATCATCCATCATGGCTTTTTCTAAAGCTTGAACAGAGCGCTCACGTCCAACATCTAAATGTAAGACCATTGTTGGGTATACAAGTAAGCCTCTTAATGGAAGGAGGGGAACCGTTAAATTATTTTGTTTTGTCACATATAACACCTCCGAATTATGCTTCTCTAGTCTTTGTACAATTCTAACTTATTTACTAGGGAGTGTCTATTAAATAGGTATTTACAACTTTATTCAAGGCTGACTGCTCTTATTCCTGTTCTCCCCATTCAAAAACAGACCGATTCGGATAGACCCGAATCGGTCAACAGTCTATACACTTTTCTTATTTTGTTCGGATACAAGCTCGCCTTGCGGAATATGGTCTTTGAGCAGGGCAAGATCAAGTACTTCCTTGAGTTGTTTGACAGGAACCACTTCGATTCCGTCTATCTCACTTAACATCGCCTGTTGATTGTCGTATGGGATAATGGCCATGGTCGCCCCGGCCAGTTTCGCACCCTTCACCTTCGGATATACCCCTCCGACAGGCTTAACCGATCCGTGAATACTGATTTCACCTGTAACCGCAATCGTATGCTTGATCGGGATCCGATAAATGGCGGAATAGATCCCAAGAGCCATGGCAATACCAGCAGAAGGTCCATCAACCGGTACTCCTCCAGGGAAGTTCACGTGAATATCATATTGATCGGCAGGAACACCCATGGAACGAAGAACCGTGATGACATTTTCGATCGACCCTTTCGCCATACTCTTACGCCTGATCGATTTGCTTCGATCCCCGATGCTTTCTTCTTCCACAATCCCGGTTACATTGATCGTACCCTTATCACTTGCCGGTATGACATTTACTTCGATTTCAAGTAAAGATCCGGTATTTGGACCTGTCACGGCTAAGCCATTGACCAGGCCAATGGTTGCTTCTTCGTTGATTTTTTTCTGATAGCGGGGAGAAAGCTGGCTGGATTGAATGATCCACTCGAGCTCATGATCATAGATTTCTTTTCTGTTTTCTGTAATGGCGACTCCTGCAGCGATCTGAACCATATTAACCGCTTCCCGGCCATTACGTGCGTAAGACGCAAGGGTTTCAAGGCCCTTGCCACTGATTGTCATTTCTACTTTGTCCACTGCCCCAGCTGCTACTTTCTTCACTTCATCATGCTCTAACTCTCTAAAGAAAACTTCCATACACCTTGAACGGATGGCAGGCGGGAGCTCACTCGGAGTTCGGGTCGTTGCGCCAATCAGACGAAAATCAGCCGGAAGGCCATTTTTGAAAATATCATGAATATGAGTCGGGATTTGGTGATTTTCTTCATTGTAATAAGCACTCTCGAGGAACACCCTGCGATCTTCCAACACTTTCAAGAGCTTATTTAATTGAATGGGATGCAATTCCCCTATTTCGTCAATGAATAATACTCCTCCATGGGCATTTGTCACTGCCCCTTGCTTTGGCTGAGGGATGCCAGCCTGCCCCATGGCTCCCGCTCCTTGGTAAATCGGATCATGTACGGATCCTATCAGGGGATCCGCAATCCCACGTTCATCGAATCGTGCCGTTGTGGCATCCAATTCAACGAATACAGCAGATTGTTTAAAAGGGGACTTCATATTTTTCTTGGCTTCTTCCAGGACCAACCGGGCTGCTGCCGTTTTTCCGACACCCGGAGGTCCATAGATTATCACATGCTGAGGATTCGGACTGCATAATGCAGCCTTCAATGCTTTAATTCCATCCTCCTGCCCGACAATATCTTCAAAGCTTGCAGGTCGAACCTTCTCTGCAAGGGGTTCTGTCAATGAAATGGATCTCATTTTTCTGAGTTCTTCCATTTCTTTTTTTGATTCACGGTCAATGGAAACTTTTTGAGTTCGCTGGTTCTTTAACAGGTTCCAGAAGTACAATCCAATGATGATTCCGAAGAATAATTGGATGAATAAAGCGATGCTAGTAAAGCTCATTCGTCTCCCTCCAAGTAGATACAAGTTGTTATCGGTTAGTATCTCCTTGACCTTGTGGGAATAAACAAAAAAGTTCGGTGAATGGATGGGTCAAAAAGGGATAATAAATATATTCTGAACTTAGAATGTGCTGGTTGATTTCCGCTGCAGGTGCTCGCTTTCCCCATATAAGCTTCCAAAGACGATTTCGTCAACATCTCTTGCCTGCTTTTAAAGTACGATACAATGCGAGACATCCGTCTTTTCTTCCGCTCCAGCTAATGGCCACACTTGTTTTCTTCCCATCCAATTGTCCCATCTCCTCTTAATTCTTCATCCGTAAAAAAAGCCAAGAATGACGAATCATTCTTGGCTCTGCACTAAGCTATTAAGCTGATGTCTTTTCTTCGTTTGGATCGATCACTGTTCCATCTTCAAGCATCAAATGTGGAACAGCATCTTCCAGAATTGTCTCTTTCGTAATGATACATTTTTTAATATCATCACGTGAAGGAAGATCGAACATCACATCCAGCATCATCGTTTCGATGATGGAACGTAACCCACGGGCACCTGTTTTACGCTCGATGGCTTTTTTAGAGATTTCAAGCAGGGCATCTTCAGTGAACTCAAGCTCGACATCATCTAATTCAAGCATTTTTTGGTATTGTTTCACCAATGCATTTTTCGGCTTTGTCAGGATTTCAACAAGCGCTTCTTCATCAAGAGGCTCCAGGCTTGAAATAACTGGTAGACGACCGATGAATTCAGGAATCAGTCCAAATTTCAACAGATCTTCAGGAACAACTTTAGAAAGAAGGGATTTATCTTCTTTTACTTCGGCATTCTTAGGATCAGAACCGAATCCGATGACCTTTTGGCCCAAACGGCGCTTGATGATCTGCTCGATGCCGTCGAATGCTCCACCACAGATGAACAGGACATTGGACGTGTCAATCTGGATGAATTCCTGGTGAGGATGCTTACGTCCGCCTTGTGGTGGAACGCTTGCTACCGTACCTTCAAGGATTTTCAAGAGGGCTTGTTGCACCCCTTCACCTGAAACATCTCTTGTGATCGACGGATTCTCGGATTTCCTTGCTACTTTATCGATTTCATCGATGTAGATAATTCCCTTTTCAGCTTTTTCTACATCGTAATCAGCTGCCTGAATCAATTTCAATAGAATATTCTCTACGTCTTCCCCAACGTAACCTGCTTCAGTTAATGAAGTGGCATCCGCAATGGCGAAAGGAACGTTAAGAATACGAGCCAATGTTTGGGCAAGGAGGGTTTTACCGCTACCAGTTGGTCCAATCATGGCAATGTTACTCTTAGAAAGTTCTACATCATCGACTTTACTGCTGGAGTTGATCCGTTTGTAGTGGTTATAAACCGCTACTGCGAGTGATTTCTTCGCCTGATCCTGACCGATTACGTATTCGTCCAGTATTTCACGGATCTCACGTGGTTTCGGTACGTCTTTGAATTCTACTTCTTCTTCCGTACCCAGCTCTTCTTCTACGATTTCGGTGCAAAGCTCGATGCACTCATCACAAATATACACACCTGGTCCAGCGACTAGTTTACGAACTTGGTCTTGTGTTTTTCCGCAAAAAGAACATTTTAATTGCCCTTTTTCATCATTAAATTTAAACAATGATTTTCACCCCTTCGTTAAAACTTCATAAAATCGTGCTCTGTTTCATCAAACGAACGATTCCTTGCATCCCTATTACCTAAAGTTATGTACTGCATTTTATCATATTATATGTTCGTAAAGAAATTGATACGATTCTTAAGAATCATCTTATTATGTAATACGCATTTTAGCAAATATTTTACTTTGCTAATGTCTAGCTTGTCCAATTGAAGTCAGGTAATGTAAGGAATCTTATTATGTATGTTCCTGGTGAATGTAATGCAACCCCGTCTAATAAGCTTTTTCCAAAAATAGTGGTTCTTATTCTTGTTAGATGGATAAAGTTTCTTATTCTTTAGAGTATAATATTTCCGACGTTAATGCCAATAAAAAAAATGGATGTAGCACATTCTTTTGCTAGGTCAGGAAATTGGCGGTCCGAGCTTAGCATGGTGGTGATTTTGGCTCATTTATGCCATTTAACTCAAAAGCGATTGAGCAAACGAGTTTGCTCTTTCGCTTTTGAGTTAAATGGCTACTTTTCAGCTTTGCTAAAAAAGCGTGTGAAACCCTCGTTTCACACCCATGAGCCAAAATAGGATGCTTCATTGTACAAAACAAGGCACGAAGATTCGCGCCTTGTTTTTATTTTAATTATGCTGCGGTTTTGCTGTTTTCTACAAGGAATTCTACTGCTTTACGAACTTTCAGGTCAGCTTTAAGCGTGTCAAGACCACCTAGAGCTTGTTTGATGTTGTCAGCAGACATGTTGTATTGTTCAGCCATTTTGTTTACTTCTTCTTCTGCTTCTTCGTCTGTCACTTCAAGGTTTTCTGCTGCTGCAATTGCTTCAAGTGTCAGGTTTGTGCGAACGCGTTTACCAGCGTCTTCTGTCATTTGACCGCGAAGATCTTCTTCTGTTTGACCAGAGAATTGGAAGTAAAGGTCAAGGTTCATCCCTTGCATTTGAAGGCGTTGTTCGAATTCCTGCATCATGCGGTCTACTTCAGCTGTAACCATAACTTCTGGAATTTCAACTTCAGCATTGTCAGAAGCTTTATTTACAAGCGTTTCACGAACTGCTGTTTCAGCTTCGTTCTTTTTAGACTCTTGAAGGCGTTTTTCGATTTTTTCTTTCAATTCAGCAAGCGTTTCAACTTCTTCATCAGCGTCTTTTGCGAACTCATCGTCAAGAGCAGGAAGTTCTTTCGCTTTAATTTCGTGAACTTTCACTTTGAATGTAGCAGGCTTACCAGCAAGCTCAGCTGCATGGTACTCTTCAGGGAAGTTTACTTCAACTTCTTTCTCTTCACCTGATGCCACCCCGATTAATTGCTCTTCAAAACCTGGGATGAATTGGCCAGAACCTAATTCAAGTGAATAATTCTCAGCTTGGCCACCTTCGAATGCTTCACCGTCAACGAATCCTTCGAAATCCATTGTGACTGTGTCGCCTTCTTCAGCTTTTCCATCTTCTTTAACTGCAAGCTCAGCTTGTTTTTCTTGAAGTGAAGTTAGTTCAGCTTCAACGTCTTCAGCTGTTACTTCTGTTTCCATTTTTTCTACTTCAAGGCCTTTGTATTCGCCTAATTTCACTTCTGGTTTCACTTGTACTTTCGCAGTGAAGATTAAGTCTTTACCTTTTTCCATTTGCTCAACATCGATTTCTGGACGGTCGATTGGATCGATTCCAGTTTCTTCGATTGCTTTCGCATACGCTTCAGGTAAGATGAAATCTAATGCATCTTGGTAAAGTGATTCTACACCAAAACGTTTTTCGAACATACCGCGTGGCATTTTCCCTTTACGGAATCCTGGTACATTTACTTGTTTTACAACTTTTTTGAACGCCGCGTCCAATCCTTCGTTTACTTTCGCAGCCTCTACTTCAATTGTAAGTACTCCTTGGTTTCCTTCTTGCTTTTCCCATTTTGCAGACATACTGTTCCCTCCAACAATCTATGATTGATCTTAATTTTTTTTACGCATAGTAGTAGATAGTCCCGTGTGAATCTAGCACTATCATCGTAAATATATGAAATACTTTTACATTACAACCATTACATTATAACATACAGCCACTGTCTTTCAACAGAGAGCGTTTAAATATTGGGAGAGGAAATTTCCTCTAGTTCCTTCACTTTGGACAGAATCCCTTTAGATTGTGTATTTTCCAGCTGCTCCTCCAATTCTTCCTCAAGGATCGTATCCGCGAACATCCCTGCTGTATAATAGGCATAAACCGCTGCGATTTCTTTTGGGCCCCCTTCAAGTGTAAAAGGGTAAAGAAGGAAGGCATGCCGTTTCACCAGTTCCAACGCGTGCTGAAATAGAGTAGGGTTCATTTGTGCCAGAAGATCATCAAGGGCCTCTGTAACACCTTTAAAGAACTCAGATTCGAATACATCTGCCAATCTTGACGGATACACCTTTTCTTCCTTATCAAACTTCACCACGACTACTTGTTTATCCATTCCGTGCTCTCTTAAAACGTTTAAAATCATCGTTTGTAAAAACGGATGGGCATCAGGGTCCCTTAAAACCCTTTCCAACTGCTTTCGGAACGGTTGAATATTCCGATGAACGAGCTGTGCCACAATCAGCGTCTGCTCCTCCAGGCTCTTTCCAGTAAGGATTTGTTCCTCTTCAGGCTCTTCTTTTTCAGGGACTGTCGCTTTCCCGCTCACTACTTTTTCACTGAACTGAAGAAGCTTCCTGAAATGGTCTTCCTTTTCAAATGGAACTTCTTTTTCATCAAAAAGGGCATTGATCGTATCGATCACTTCCCTATGCTGATGTAGCTGAATGAGAATCATTAAATACATATCGACGACCTCGAAGTAGTCACCGATCCCTTCAAGGAGCATCTCTTTACATATGGATCCCGCTTCGTCATATTGCTTGCTTTCATAGAGGGATAATACGAGTGCTGTATTGATATCCGGGTTTTCCGGTTCGATTTCATAAGCTTGTGAGAGGAGTTCCGACGCTTCATACACCTCCCCCTGCTCAAGTGCCAGCACCCCTTTTTCCAGCAGCCGATCCTTCAATCCTGGAAACTGTACAATCTTTCCTTTTTCTTCTTGGTTTCCCTTATTCATAAAACGTACCTGCCTATACTGTTTAGTTGCCTTTAGTTTAGCATGATATCTATTGGATAACAAAAAAAGCCTACCTTCTCATAAGGTAAGCTTTGGTATGTAGGATTGATGGCGTCCCAGAAGAGATTCGAACTCCCGACCTACAGTTTAGGAAACTGTTGCTCTATCCTGCTGAGCTACTGGGACAAGATTGAACTGATATATGCTATCATGTATCGGATAAAAAAAGGGATACCCTCACAGTAACTGTGTCAGTATCCTTTGTTTGTCAAAACCCTGATGTCCAAGGTGGTATGTAATAGATATGGCGTCCCAGGAGAGATTCGAACTCCCGACCGACGCCTTAGAAGGGCGTTGCTCTATCCAGCTGAGCTACTGGGACGTGTGTTTTTCGTTATTTGTTTTTCAAGGACAATATTTATTATATTCACATAGCATCAATAAGTCAACGGTTTTTCATAAAAAGTTTTATTTTATTTTTCAAATCTTACTTATTGATGGTGAATAATAGATAAGAACCCGCCCTATACGGGTTCTCACACTATGTTTTACACTTTAAAAATTTGAGTCAATTCATCCAACACCACATGATCATGGGTCAGGAAAGTTACTTTTATTCCTTGCTCTTGGGTCTCCACCAGCGCGTAGGTACGCTCACTTCTCCCCCGTGGCAACAATATACTGCCAGGGTTTAAAAATAAGATGCCATTATTCAATTCTGCCCCGAGCGTATGGGAATGCCCAAAGAACACACATTGTGCCCCGACTTCTTCTGCCCGGTAACGGAGCTTCATCAATGACATTTTAATTCCATAGTGATGCCCGTGGGTCACCATGATGGAGTGACCTTCTATTTCCTCTACCAGATCATCCGGAAAACGAGCATCCATATCACAGTTCCCCCGAACGATAAGATATGATGATAATGCTGGATCATCGGCACTTAACTCGGAGTCACCACAGTGGATCATGGCATCGACGGCTGACTGATATTTCTCTGACAGCTCTACCAACTCTTCTTTTGATCCATGACTATCACTTACAACTAATAATCTCACGCAGCTCACCCTTTAAACTAAGTCTGAAATGATATTTCTTAGCTTTTCTAACGCATGACCTCGATGACTGATCCGGCTTTTTTCTTCTTGTGTTAACTCTGCCATGGTTTTATCGAGGGATGGAACGAAGAAAATGGGATCATAGCCGAAGCCGTTCGTCCCCCTTTTCTCGCGTAAAATCATTCCTTCACACGTCCCTGTCACCGTTTTCGTTTCCATGTCAGGACCTGCAATGGCGAGTACACAGTAAAAACGGGCCGTACGGTCGGACTCATCCACAGATTCCAATTCACCTAATACTTTCTCCATATTCGCTTCGTCGCTTTTTTCTTCACCGGCATACCGGGCAGAATAGACGCCTGGACGACCTTCAATGGCGTCGATGGAGAGTCCTGAATCATCGGCAATCACCAATGCTCCCAATTCCTCCGCTACAGTTTCTGCTTTCAATATCGCATTTTCCTCAAATGTTACGCCTGTTTCTTCTACATCATCAATATGGGGTAGGTCTAGTAATGTTTGTACCTCATATCCGTATGGCGCAAACATATGTTGAAATTCCTTTGCTTTCCCTTTGTTCTTCGTCGCTATGATCACACGTTTTGTCATCGGTTTCTCATCCTTTATTGAAATCTCGTTACTATTTCGCCTAATGATTGCTTCTGGATTTCGAATAGTTCTTGAATTCCATCTTGACCAAGCTTCAGTAATTGTTGTAATTGATCCATTGTAAAGGTGGCTTCTTCACCCGTTCCCTGAAGCTCAACAAATTCACCTTCGCCAGTCATGATGATGTTCATATCCACCAATGCACTGCTGTCTTCAACATAATTAAGGTCAAGAACCGCCCCATTATCTTCTAAGATGCCGACACTTGTGGCTGCAAGGAAGCTTTTCAACGGGAATTTAGAGATTTTTTTATTATCCTGAAGCTTTGCAAGGGCCAGTGCCATAGCTACAAAAGCGCCAGTAATGGATGCAGTTCTTGTTCCCCCATCCGCCTGGATGACATCGCAATCGATCCAGATCGTACGTTCTCCCAGCGCATCCAGATCCACCACTGCTCTCAGGGCTCGTCCAATCAGTCGTTGAATTTCCATCGTTCTTCCGGAAATTTTCCCCTTGGACGATTCACGGATATTCCTTGTATCAGTCGCTCTAGGAAGCATGGAATATTCTGCAGTGATCCATCCTTTCCCGCTATTTCTCATAAAAGGAGGGACTCTCTCTTCAATACTGGCATTACAAATGACTTTCGTTTCTCCTACCGTTATCAAAACTGAACCTTCCGGGTGCTTAACGAAATCTGTTTGAATGTCGATCGAACGCAATTGATCTTTTTCTCTGCCATCTGTTCTCATCTAATTTCCTCCTGTCAATTCATATATTATGTATAATATTCTAATCAAAAATAGAAGAGGCGGCAATCTGCCAACCTCTTTTCAAGTGATTCTATAATAGTATATCAAAAAATCGCTATTTAAAAACTAATTGCGTTGACATTTTCCGGTCTTGTCACTGGCTCAGTGACCTTTTCACCGTCTTTCGCCACCTTGGTTGCTTCACCGTTAACCAATACGGAGACGCCCTTAATGCCTTTCTGTTCGGTCAGCGAAAGAACAAGGGAATTCAGCATGTGCTCAGAGACGATTTTTTCTTCCAGGCTGCCGTAGACTGCTTCGTTAAAGTTCAGCGTAACCGTCCCATCCTCAAGCTTCGGATCATCCAATAGCTTCGCACCGGTAAAGTCACTTGCAAGAGAAGAGGAATATCCAGGTCCGTCAATCAACTCATTCACCACTGCCTTCACTTCATCTGCCGATTTTGAGCTGACGCGTTTTGTGACAGGGACATAATAGGTGTTGTCATCGGACTGCGCTACATAGTAAACCGTCAACGGCTTTGTGCTTGTCGGATCCACGACACCTGAGGTATCTACATTGATCCCTACTTTTCTCGTTAATCCCTTTTCATCGATCGGCGTACCATTTACCGGCATTTCCGTTAAAGGATACCCGTTTACACGAAGCTCGACTTTTTCAACCGAATCGAACTGAGTCAATGTCCATGTGACGGATTGAAGGATCTTTTGCTCATCTTCAGGCTGATAGTTATTAAATTCCGGAGAAAAGTCGGCAATCGCCTTACCGTCTTTAATATCCACCGTTACCTGCGTATCTGCCGGCAATACCGCCCTGAATCCATTTGGCAGGATGTTTTCTACCGGACCATTCTTCACGAGATATTCGAGTGCTTGTTTGGCCACGCTTTCCTGTCCGGGAAGAGGGATGGACTGGGAGACGACATAGCCGTTTTTATCGATTAAATAAAGCTCTGTCATGACGGTTTCAGCATTTGTTTCTTCCTTACTCACCTTTTTCTCTGAATCCTCACTTTTGGCTGTATCGACTTTCTCCCCTTCTTTCAAATAGGATAAGTCTTGAGGAGGATCGATTTTCTCCTTGTCGTCACCGAAACTGAGTAATCCACAACCTGAAAGATATACAGATGAAGCTAAAACCGTTATTGCTATTGACACCTTCGCTTTTTTTGCCATTGGGAAACCTCCTGAAAGACAGTTTGTACTAACATATATACGAGCCCCGTCCAAAAAATAGACCGAAACTTTTTCAAAATAAGTACAAACAAAAGCGGAGGCGGCTCGCACAGAGGCGACAAGCATAAGACGGGAAGACCGGAAAGGCGCCTTTTGCCTTTTTGGTCTTCCCGCCTTATGACCTCGAGCCTCTAGCCGCCGGAGCTGGACGACACAAAAGCGGAGGCGGCACCCAATCCCTTTCTCTCACTTTCAAACACCCCAAACAAAAAAAGCCACCCAATCACAAGACTCTACCCTTGTAATCGGATGGTTTCTGCTTTTACTTCCCCGATCGTCAGCCAATCGGAAGCAATCGTTGAAAATATCGCTGATGATCCTGTATTAAAAAATCGATGTTCTGGGTGCTGGACACCCCTGTACAGGAGGTTATAATAATCTAGAATCGTACTGACTTCCCGGGCCGTTTCGTCCCCTGAGCTGATTACACTGACATCGGGACCCATATATGCCTGTATCTTAGATTGTAATAGCGGATAATGGGTGCATCCCAAGATCAGCGTATCAATCCCGGAATTTCTAAGAGGTTGAAGGGTCTCCCCTACAATATCACTCGCCATGGAGCTGTCATATTCCCCACTTTCCACTAAAGGAACAAATTTAGGACATGCAAGTGGCGTGACGTCCAGGTTTCCGTGAAGGGAAAGAAGGGCTTTTACATAGGCGCCGCTATTGATCGTTCCCACCGTTCCAAGAACACCGATCTTCTTATTATAAGTATGCTTGATGGCAGCCCTCGCCCCCGGGTGGATGACACCGATCACAGGTATATCCAGGTGGGTCTGGATTTCATCCAGAACTACCGCCGTTGCTGTATTACAGGCAATGATCAGCATTTTAATGTCGTACTCCATAAGGTATTGAGTCATTTCCCACGTAAACGTCTTTACTTCTTGTGCTGATCTGGGTCCATATGGACAGCGAGCTGTGTCGCCGAGATAATAGATGGTCTCTTTCGGCAGCTGACGCATCACTTCTCTCGCGACGGTCAGGCCTCCCACCCCAGAATCAATGATGCCGATTGGTTGAATCACATTATTCCCTCACTCTGGTTTAATTTCTTGATGTAGTTTGGCTAAATTATCTTTTAATAATAGCACTTCCTTCTCAGAAAAGTCCGTTAAGACACTCTGAAGATAATTCTGCCTTTTATTGATCACTTCTTCAATAATTCTTTCGCCCTCTTTTAACATATGAATACGGACGACCCGTCGGTCATTCTCATCTTTAACACGTTCCACTAACTGGTTTTTTTCCATCCGGTCCACCAGGTCCGTCGTGGTGCTGCATGCGAGGTACATCTTATTCGATAGATCTCCTATCGTCATGTCCCCATATTCGAATAACCACTGCAACGCAACAAACTGTGGGGGTGTGATGGTATACTGACTTAAGATCTCTCTACCTTTTTGCTTGATGATCGACGATATGTATCGAAGGTCTTTCTCAATATCTGCAACTACTTGTAAATCTCCAATGGATTGGTCTTCTTTAGAATTCGTCATCATTTCTCTCCTTTTACATTCAGAAACCGGACAATTACTCCTTATGAAAAACGGGAACGCGTCAACCTTCCTGTTTTAGCTTCTCTATCGATTATGGGACAAGTTCATATGACCCTTACTAGCATTTTCGCCTTTTTCGGGGGAAAATTCAAGACAAGTTAGCAGGGAACAGAACTAAAAGAGACTGACTCTCATTCAAACATTAATAGGAATCATGTTTAGAAACCCGTTAATTGTTCTGCATCAGAATCAGTCCCTTACATTTAAAGCTTGAGTTCCCCCATGCGAAGAAGCTCTACAACAGCTTGAGATCGCCCCTTCACTCCAAGCTTTTGCATGGCGTTGGAAATATGATTTCGAACTGTCTTTTCGCTAATAAATAGATCACTAGCAATTTCTTTAGTTGTTTTGTCTTGAACTAACAGTTCGAATACTTCTTTTTCTCTTTTGGTGAGCAACGGTTTGTGTGTAAAATCATTGTCCTTCAATTATGGTAACCCTCCTTGCCTTCGCCAGCTTTAAACCGCGGGGATGGGTATTGTCGGTCGTCAGAATATCATATGTGAAGGTAGGGTTTAGAGTGACATAGAGAAGGAAGTTAAATGAAAAATAGGCAGCGGTTTCTTTTCCTTTCTAAACAGGGTTTGAGACAACCTTATCGCCATGCAGCTTAGCCTTCATCTCTTCCGTCCAAGGGACACCTTTTCCAGTTTGCTTGGATATTTGCACCATGGTTCCTCTACCAGTAAAGCAAATCTCATCTTCTTCATTCAGACCCATATAGTGAATATCCACTGAAGAATGACCAACACGATTTGCCTTCACATAGATCCTCAGCGTTTCGTCGAAGAATACTTGTTTTACAAAATCACATTGTAAATCTGCAACTACCGGAATGGTATCATTTTCGGGTTTAACCCAATTCTGCATAAATCCAATGTGTTTTAAATACTCAATCCTGGCTTCCTCGAAGTACGTGAAGGGCACCGTATTGTTCATATGCCCGAACATATCCGTCTCAGAAAACCGGACCTTTATATGGATGGAAAATGAAAATTCTTTTTGCCATGTTTCTATATCTTCAATGTATGTAAAATGTTTCAAATTGGCTCCTCCTTTTAGTAAACGAATTGGAAATGAAAAATGAATGATGATTCATTTTATTATACCCTTTTTCTGAAAAATATGAAACCTATAATCTAACCCTTAAACGAGGAACCAGTAATCTCAAGATAAGAGGAGATTTTCCGGTTAAGAGATGAAGAATAGAGCTTTGTTCTGGATATAAGCGGAGTTATTCCGATTAAGTAAAGTAAAATTAACGATTTTCACGTTTTTCGTGTAAATAGGCGGAATCTTTCCGTCTATTTAAGATATTTTCAGTTCTATTTGATCAATTAAGAGGAATTCCTCCGCTTATTGATCAAACTGGCTTTAGCCTCTATTAAACATGTACAAATAAAATTCTACTGTTCCCTTCTTATTCTATTCGGTTCACGATCCTTCCCTCCACTTCCGGGGAAACGGGGGAATGCCTGAAGAGATATTCACTCAACACCTCATATAGATTGAGGTGTAGCTCGGATATCCTGCCGTTTTCCTTCGCTTTTTTCAATACGGTATAACCATCCCCTCCACCTGCAAGGAATGCATTAACGGCCACCCGGTACATCTTGGAACGGTCAAGAGTAGCCCCTTGTATTTCCACGTCCGTTATTCTGTCACCTATAGGCTTAGAGGGATCAAACCGATATGTCATGCCCGATACTTGGAGGAACTGACCTGCTTCCCCGTCCAGATCCGCAACACTATGTTCCAATGCAAGAAGGATCTCCTCCCCCGTCATGTTCAATGTGACAAGGGTATTCCCAAAGGGCAACACTTCCAACACTTCCCCCATGGTAATGTTCCCTGCACTGATGGAACTCCTGATGCCGCCCCCGTTCTGAAATGCAATATCAGTCGGGGCATATTGATTTGCTTTTTCCAGCATGGCATCTGTTATGAGATTGCCTAGATTGGTCTCTTTTGTCCGAACGTCCCGACGATTTCCATTCAATGAAATGTTGGTTGAACCGACCTCCATGCCCTTTACCTTTTCAATGGGCTTGCGCAATTCCTCCAATCTCTTTTCTGCCCCAGGATCAGGAGGATACACGTCTTTCCCTTTTTGATCTTTGGCCAACACATCCAGCAGCTCACCATCCCACTCAGTCAATACCCCTCTTCCGGAGAACACAGCCGTTAACTTGCCAAGTGACTTCCCATACTCATCCGCCTGTACAATCAGTGTGGGTTCTGATTTTAAATTGTACACAAGCGGGGTTTCTAATCTTGTATGAGAATGTCCGCCGACTATAATATCGATTCCTTTCACCTTTTGAGCAAGAACTTTGTCTTGCCGCACCCCTAAATGAGACAGCAGGACGATGTGATTTACACCCATTGCCTGCAGTTTTGCAACCTCTTCAATCGCTTTCTTTTCGGCGTCCTGAAAGACTATCTTCTTATCCGGAGCAGAAAGGAAAGCCGTATCTTCGGTTGTGAGTCCGATGATGCCGATCTTGATCCCCTTTACTGTTTGAATGATAGAAGGATAAATCTTACCATTTTCCGCCTGTTCCGGAATTCCACTTTTCATGAAAGGGGCAAGATTAGGATCAAGCCGTACATCCACATTACTGCTCACCACTGGAAAGGAAAGTTTCCTAATAAAGTTTGCCAGCACCTCACTTCCCTTATCGAATTCATGATTTCCAAGCGTCATGGCGTCATAGCCAATTTCATTCATGAATTCTGCATCCGCCTGTCCCAGATATTCATTAAAAAACAACGTCCCCGAAAACACATCCCCCGCGTCCAACAGAAGGGCATCCCCATCCTTTTTACGTTCTTCTTTAATCGCAGTGTGCAAATACGGAACGTTTTCCAAATGGGAATGAACATCATTCGTATACAGGATCGTCAAATGTAAAGATCCCACCTTCTCATTTGCCTCTGCTTTTTCCAAATCATTGACGGGCAGCGTAAACAATAAAATCACTAATATAAAAGAAGTCCATTTCACCTTCAACACTCCAGTTTCTTCTAGATCCATATATGTGTCTACTATGTACAAAAGCCGATTTTTTATGAAACTGACTTTGTAAACATTGTTCTTTATGATGAGAGTGCTGGTTGATTTCCACTGCTGGTGCTCGCTTTCCGCGGGGCTGGCGGGAAAGTACGAAAAGCGCAGGCGGCTTGACCAGCCCCGACAAGCATAAGATGAATGGGCTAAGAAGGCGTTTTT
>NZ_JAFKOH010000200.1 GCF_017303375.1 Bacillus sp. NTK074B
TGCTCGCTTCTTTGCGGTGATCGAGGATCGCTTGCGGCACCGGCGCTTCGGCGGCGGGATGAGCGAGACGGTGCTGCGCGCGGCCTTCCTGATGTCGGATGCCGTGACCGTGCTTCCCTATGATCCGGTGCGCGACCGCGTGATGGTGGGCGAGCAATTCCGCGCCGGTCCGTTTGCGCGCGGCGACCGCAACCCGTGGTCTATCGAGGCAATCGCCGGTCGCATCGACGCGGGCGAAGCGCCCGAGACGGCGGCGCGGC
>NZ_JAFKOH010000201.1 GCF_017303375.1 Bacillus sp. NTK074B
CAGCGCATCAGCTTGCGGCGACCGTCCTGCGCAAGGGCAAGACGTAGCTCGACCTTGGACAGTTCCGCCATGATCTCGCGCTGGCGCTCGGGGTCCGTTTCGGCCCGGTAGGCTGCGCGGATCGCGGCGGCCTGCTTTTTCAGCGTGATTTCATCGGGCAGCCCGCCCGCCTCGGCGACGATCCGCATCGAGGCGCGCTCACCGGCCGAGACGAAGGCATCCTCGGGGCGTTTAGGCAGCGGTTTCCCCTGCCCGGCGAT
>NZ_JAFKOH010000202.1 GCF_017303375.1 Bacillus sp. NTK074B
TTCCGCCGGATAGCGGTCGGCAAAGCCCTGGCCCAGTTCGATGGCGTCGAGCAGATCCTGCACCCGTTCGTCGCGCTTGCGACCGCGCAGCCCGAAATAGAATTCGAGCGGCCGGCCGATGATCGTCGCCACCGTCTGACGCGGGTTCATCGCCACGTCGGCCATCTGGTAGATCATCTGCAACTGGCGCAGTTCCTCGCGCGAGCGTTGCTTCAACGACGGGGGCAAGGTGTTGCCGTCGAAGACAATCGAGCCTTCGC
>NZ_JAFKOH010000203.1 GCF_017303375.1 Bacillus sp. NTK074B
AGTTGCCCCAGCGCCAGCGACAGCGGCGCGAGTCCCATCGCCTTGAACCGCCGCGCCCAGACGCCGGCCAGCGCATAACTGAGCGCGGCGCAGAGACAGGCGCCCTGCGCCCACAGCGCGCCGCCATCGCTGGCATGTCCCAGCATCACCGCGACGCCCGCAAAGCCGGTCAGCACGCCCAGCGCCTTGGGCCAGCTCAGGCGTTCGTCCTGTGTCGCCAGGTGCGCCACCACCACGCCCCAGAGCGGTGTGGTCGCGTT
>NZ_JAFKOH010000204.1 GCF_017303375.1 Bacillus sp. NTK074B
GGTGCGCACGAATTGCCAGCCGCCTGCGGCTTCGGCATTGATGCTCTCGGCCACGGTATGCGCAAAGCGCTCGGCGGTGGTTTTCAGACCTTTGACCCTGACGGCGCGCACCGGCGCGGGGACGACCTTGTATTCGAACATGCGAGTTTCCGGCAGCTTCCCTGAGGCATTGTCGAGGCGTGTCCGCGCCTTTTGCGGCAATCGACGCCCTATTGCAAGCGACCTCGCCCGGCATCGGCTGCGCCCCGCACATCGGACCC
>NZ_JAFKOH010000205.1 GCF_017303375.1 Bacillus sp. NTK074B
TGTCAACAGGGGCGCAAAACGCCCTTAACTTGGGAGGTACTACATGTTTGATTTCTCCACTATCCGGGCCGCGGGCGCGCTTGCTGCGACGGCTGCCGTGCTGGCCGCGCCGGTCGGTGCGACCGAGCTTCGCTTTGCCCACTGGGTGCCGCCGCAGCACACGCTGACGGCCTCGACCATCGAGCCGCTTCAGGCCGCCGTTGCCGATGCGGGCGTCGAGATCCTTGTCTATCCGGGTGGCGAGCTGGGCGCTGGTCCGC
>NZ_JAFKOH010000206.1 GCF_017303375.1 Bacillus sp. NTK074B
TCCGCGCGTGATCGACATGCACGGCCATTGCGGCGCCCCCGATGCCGAGGCCCTGCTCGACGGACGCCCCGAACGGCTGGCCGAGTTTCAGGCGCAGGCGGCGGGCACCGGCGCCGCCTCGATGGCGCATAACCGCGCGGTGATGCTGCCTGCCGCCGGGGCGCGGATGGCGTCACTGGACAAGCGGCTGGCCGATCTGGACCTGATGGGCATCGACCTGCAGGTCGTCTCGCCCTCGCCGCATCTCTACGCCTATTGGG
>NZ_JAFKOH010000207.1 GCF_017303375.1 Bacillus sp. NTK074B
TCGTAACAAGGTAGCCGTATCGGAAGGTGCGGCTGGATCACCTCCTTTCTAAGGAAGATTTACTAAAACGTTTGACAGTCGAAGTTTTGTTCAGTTTTGATGGTTCAATAAGATTTTTTGCGAAAGCAAAATAATCATCAAACAAACAATGGTAAGCATTGCTTATCATTCATTTTTATGGAATATGGGCCTATAGCTCAGCTGGTTAGAGCGCACGCCTGATAAGCGTGAGGTCGGTGGTTCGAGTCCACTTAGGCCC
>NZ_JAFKOH010000020.1 GCF_017303375.1 Bacillus sp. NTK074B
AGTGGCAGGCATACGCAATCTCCACATTTCTTTTGTGATTGTCATACTTTTCGTCTGTCTAGTTGATTGGAGCGGAAAGCGAGCACCTGTAGCGGAAATCAACCGCCACTCGTTACATCCAAAAGCAACAATGTTTACGAAAACAGCCATTTATAAACAGTTATTTCTTTTTAATGGATATCGCGTCACGTATTATTTATAGGAGGGCTTTGGAAAGCTCTTTTACATAAAGGCCGTCAACGATACTCAGCTGACTGATCCTTGAAATCAGGGCTTCTCCACGGTAATCTGTTTCCTGTGAGACAGTAAATAGTGGAATGTTCACTCCGCCGCTTAAAGGAGATATAGCGAGTGCGTGATGGCAATGGTCTTGACACGATTTTTCATTGCAGAACCTGAACACTGTGGCATCAGCAATACCAAGATACTTTGCAACACGACTGATGGTTGTGTGGATAATTTTTTCAGGATTAGCAATAATAAAATCAGCAATCATCTTTTCTTTTTAACTGAATTGTGAGTAATGGGAACGGATTCGTAGAATAGTGTAGTGTTGAGCCTTTTCATCCATGGTTAAAGAAACCACCTATAGGAGATCTGTGAAAATAATTTCAAACAAAATGATGAAATAAAAAAATATTATTTCATAAAAATCCACCACGAAAATTTATTTCGTATTATAATAACAGTGAAGAGTTGTATTTATTCGTATTGAAAGGAATGATCGTTTATGACAAAACAACAAATAGGAGTCGTTGGAGTCGGAGTTATGGGTAAGAGCCTTGCTCTGAATTTTGAAAGCAGGGGCTATTCAGTTTCCATATATGATGTGTCAGATGAAAAGGTAAGAGAAGTTCTGGATGACCATAAGGGTAAGAATTTGGTTGGTACTCATGAAGTGAATGAATTCGTACAATCATTGCAAGTACCACGCAAAATATTGATCATGGTTCCAGCCGGTGACATTACCGATAAAGCAATTGATTCGTTGCTTCCTCATCTGGATAAAGGTGATATTCTAATCGATGGTGGAAACACGTATTACGAAGATACAATCCGCCGCAACAAGGATTTGGATGAAAAGGGAATTAACTTCATTGGAGCAGGAGTTTCAGGTGGGGAAGAAGGTGCGCTATATGGTCCAGCGATTATGCCGAGCGGTCAAAAAGAAGCGTATGATTTGGTTGAACCCTTCCTGACTGCCATCGCAGCAAAAGTGAAGGGGGATGCCTGCAGTACATACATCGGTCCTGACGGGTCCGGGCATTATGTGAAAATGGTACATAACGGGATAGAGTATAGTGATATGCAGCTCATTTGTGAAGCGTATTATCTGATGAAAAATGTACTTGGCTTAAGTGCAAAGGAGCTTCATGAGATCTTCAAAGAGTGGAATGAAGGAGAACTCGACAGCTATCTGATTGAAATTACCGCAGATATTTTTACAAAGGTGGATGAAGAAACAGGAAAGCCTCTTGTCGACGTCATTTTGGATACTGCCGGTCAGAAAGGCACCGGTAAATGGACGAGTATCAGTTCCCTTGAATTAGGTGTACCGTTGTCGATCATCACTGAATCCGTTTTTGCACGCTTTATCTCAGCCATGAAGGAAGAACGTGTAAAGGCAAGTAAGATCCTTAGAGGTCCAAAAAGTAAAGAATTTAAAGGTAACAAACAGGAATTCATCGAAATGATTCGAAAGGCATTGTACTTAAGTAAAATCTGTTCTTATGCTCAAGGGTTTGCACAGCTTCAATCGGCTTCAGATGAATACAATTGGAATTTGAAACCAGGTGAAATTTCTATGATCTTCAGAGGAGGTTGCATCATCCGCGCTGGATTCCTTGAAGAAATCAAGAACGCCTATGACCGTGAACCAGGCTTAACGAATCTGCTCCTTGATCCATACTTCAAAGAAATTGTAGAAAATTATCAGGATGAAGCCAGGGAGGTTGTGGCGACAGCCATCAAACTGGGTATTCCTGTACCAGGCCTTGCCAGCGCATTAGCATATTATGATAGCTACCGGTCTGAATCGCTTCCTGCGAATCTGCTTCAAGCGCAAAGGGATTATTTTGGTGCCCATACGTATCAACGCATAGACAAAGAAGGAACCTTCCATACGGATTGGTTATCTAAATAATATAGTGAAGAGCCCTGTGGGAAATCCACAGGGCTCTAGTCATTCATCTTTCGTATCGTGTTTTTTCTTTTCGTCCTGCTGGTCTTTTTTAAGTTCGTCGATTGGAATGGGATCGACGTTTTGCTCACTCTCATGCTGGTCGAGGATGCTTTCTTCGTCCTTGACAGCATTCTCGGGGTTATGATTGGTGGTATTTTTCGACATGATGAATGTGCCTCCTTAAAATGTTCGGTTCTTATACCTTACCCCCTTTGGAAGGCGGAAAACCTCTTAAAAGATAAAAAAAAGCCGCCTCATGAAGGCGGCTATCCAAAGTGGGTCAGATTTTCACATCAATTTCAGCATTTTTCTTTAAGTCTTCGACATGCTGAACGAGTTTTTCCTGTTTCTTCTGTTGTTCCAGTTGAGTTTTGATTTTTGGCTTTACTTCTTCATACTTCGGTGCATCCTTAGATTGATCACTGCCTTGTTGACTGGCGTATTGATCATAGAACTTTTTCATTTCATCTTCGGTTACTTCGTCTACCTTGATTTCTTTATCGACATAATTCGTGTATTTAATATTTTCAGCAATCTGGGTTTTCAGTTCGTCCATCGTAAAGCCGGCTTTCTTCATCGCTTCTTCGAATTGTTTTTCATCCTTGTATTGCTTTTTCACTTCTTCCAGCTGTTTATTGATTTCATCATCTGATGCTTTATAGCCCTTTTCATCGGCCTGTTGCATTAAAAGGGTTTGTCCTACCAGGCTGTCGATGGTTTGATCTTTGATCTTCTTAACTGCATCCTTACTCGTTGGATCCTGACCCATTTGTTGATACTGCATCTGGGATTGAGTCAACACGTTGTTGAAGTCTTCGCCTTTAATTTTTTCATCGTTGACAATGGCAACGACCTTATCTTTCTCTACTTTTTGTTCATCCATTTTCTTTTGCATTTCTTCCATTTTTTTCGCTTGCTCTTCTTGTGCCTTTTTGTCAGAGGCTTCTGTTTTCGGTTTATCGTCAGCTTTTTGGCTCTCCTCATCCGAACCGCAAGCGGCTAGTCCAATTGTTAATAATGCTAATAGTAAAGTCGTTAATAGTTTCTTCATAATAGACTCCTTTCAGAACTAAGGTGTGATTTCCAAAAAAATCACTTAATGCGCATTTTAAATGAAAAAGCCTCAAAAAGAAAGTATTTAGGCTAAAAAGTATTGATTGTAATGAGGATGACACACAGGTAAACTAGTGCTCCTCCTTGCATTCACCATTATGTATCCGGTTACAAAAAAAGAAATCACCTCCAAATTGGATGTATATATGAAAAGATTATTACATTAAAAAAAGAGGCTGCTTAAATCGAGAATACTCCATTTAAACAACCTGTAAAAAATATTGGGGACCAAAGAATACTGTCAAACAACCTTCCATTAATAGTATAGAGAGAGGGGGGCATATGCTCAACCAACATATAATGAGATGAGGACTGACCGTTGTCCATTTGAAGAGTGTATGCCATCTTCTTCTGCCCTTTTTAATGAAAATAATAATTATAGGCATATTCCATAGGGAAGGGATTTTCTTCCTTTTGTTGAATTGGTAACAGTATAACGAAAAAAGGAGAGGACATATGAAGCAATTAATAAGAGTAGGGACAATCTACATCCCGGTAAGTGAAGTTCAAATGGCGAGTACATGGTATCAGGAAAAGGTAGGCGCAAAACTGAACTATATGGACGAAGATAAAGCTATATTAGATCTTGCCCATCAAAGCATTTTTTTGGTAAGGTCGATGGAAGGTGAAAGCAGCAACTTTTTAGATAAGTTTCGAAATAAGAGATTTTCCTTAACGTTTGAAGTGGACGGTATAAGTGATTTAATCGAGTTGAGGGAGTATTTGCTTGATCAAGGAGTGGAGACGGGGAATATTGAGGACAGGGGCCACAGTGGTCTGAATTTCGTATTCACAGACCCTGATGGAAATCTATTTGACGTGTGGAGTGAATTAAGTCCACAATTTAAAGAAGCCTTTAATGTTTAAAGGAAGAGAACTCCATTTTGATGTTTGACTCAAAATAGAAAAAGATAGACACTTATAAAAGTTTAATAGATTTGCTTGTATTTCTAATATCAATCGTATATGATGGTAAAGAACACAACATTTTGTGTTCAATTTAAGTTAAGTAACTATATATTGATTATAACCTGTAATTAAGGTGTCTGATGAGACTTAAAAGGGAATCCGGTGAGAAACCGGAGCTGTCCCCGCAACTGTATGTGCTGACGAAATAAGGAACTGCCACTGTCGTGTAGATGGGAAGGCCTTAGAGTAGAGCGAAGCGCAAGCCAGGAGACCTGCCTTATTTATCACGTGTTATCTTCTTCGGGAATTGGGAGGATAAAGCGAGGATTGTAATAGGCTAAAGTCTATTTATATCTCCGTCTATATAAAGCCCATCCTTCTACCAGGATGGGCTTTTTTCACTCCTTCCCCACTATTCAAAATGGGAGGAATCATCGTGTCAATCACAGTAAATGAGCTGCAAAAAGAGGTAGAAGAGACTCTAAGGAGCCTGCACAATCGGTTTCCGGACCTTTATTTCAACGAATACAATGAAAAGATTTTGCTCTATTCAGAGCGACTGATGGATTTGAATAGAGAAAAACTCTATCATTTCATGATTCTGACGGCAGTTGAACGGATCACGGCAGATGAACCAAATTGGACCTATGTCGCTGCATCCCTGTATATCAAAAATTTATATCTGAGGCAGTCCTTATCAAGGGGGACATCATATGACAGCCCATACGGATCTTTTTATCAATTGGTCAAAGATTTAACCTCAAGACAATTATATTCTCAGGCCATACTTGATTGTTACAGCAAAGAAGAATTGGAGTATCTGGGTTCAAAATTGGATCCGGCCAGGGATCATCTTTTCACTTACATAGGAATTGTTACACTGGCTGAGAGATATTTAGCAAAGTCCCATGAAGGTGCCATTCTGGAGTTGCCACAAGAGCGATTTATGATCATTAGTATGACCCTATTCATGAAAGAACCAAAAGAAAAGAGAATCTCGTTGATTGAAGACGCCTATTGGGCGCTCTCCAATTTGTACATGACGGTGGCAACCCCTACATTTGCCAATGCAGGAAAGAGCCATGGCCAGTTATCCAGTTGTTTCATCGATACTGTGGAGGATGACTTAAGGAGTATTTACGACTGTAATACTGATGTTTCCACACTAAGCAAAAATGGAGGGGGTTTAGGGATTTATTTAGGGAAGATCCGGAGCAGGGGAAGTGATATCAAAGGATTTAAAGGGGTAAGTTCAGGTGTCATACCTTGGATGAAGCAACTGAATAATACGGCGGTTTCCGTTGATCAATTAGGACAGCGCCAAGGGGCGATTGCCGTATATTTAGATGTATGGCATAAAGACATCTTTCCTTTCCTGGATACACGATTGAACAATGGGGACGAAAGACAGCGGACCCATGACCTTTTCACAGGAGTCTCTATACCAGACTTATTTATGGAACAGGTGGAGGAGAGGAGGGATTGGTATCTGTTCGATCCTCATGAAGTGAAAACAGTCATGGGCTATTCACTGGAAGATTTCTATGATGAAACGAAAGGCAATGGATCATTTCGGGAGAGGTACTGGGAATGTGTGGCTCATCCTCACCTTTCACGGGAAGTGGTTCCGGCCATTGACATCTTTAAACGGATCCTGATAGCCCAGTTAGAAACAGGGACACCTTATATGTTTTACCGTGATACCGTTAACCGCCTCAATGCAAATTCCCATAAAGGAATGGTCTATTGCAGTAATTTATGTACGGAAATCGCTCAGAATATGAGTTCAACCGTTATAGAAGAAGAAGTTATAAAAGATGGAAAAATCGTTACCTATAAGTCTCCCGGGGATTATGTCGTCTGCAATCTTGCCTCGATCTCCTTAGCCAAAACCGTTATGGATGATGAGTTAGAGAAAGTCGTATCAATAGGAGTGAGGTTACTGGATAATGTGATCGATTTGAATGATCTTCCAGTCCTGCAGGCTCAAATAACCAATCAAAGGTACAGGGGAATCGGGTTGGGTACCTTTGGATGGCATCACCTTCTTGCATTACAGGGAGTGAAGTGGGAAAGCAGCCAGGCAGTCGACTATTGTGATTCTCTTTATGAGGAGATTGCCTATCACACGATAAAAGCCAGTTGCGAACTAGCGCTTGAGAAGGGGGTTTATCCTTACTTTGAAGAGTCTGACTGGTCCACAGGAGAATATTTTGAGAAACGCGGATATTCCAATATGAGGTGGGCTGAATTGAGGGATAAGGTTTCTGAGAACGGAATTCGTAACGGATACTTGATGGCCGTTGCCCCCAATTCCTCAACATCGATCATTGCGGGATCCTCTGCGAGCATTGATCCAATCTTCAGGCTGGAATATTCCGAAGAAAAGAAAGATTATAAGATTCCCGTCACCGCTCCTGATTTATCACCGAAAACAACCTGGTATTACAAAACGGCTTATCATGTCGATCAACATTGGAGTGTAAAACAGAATGTGAAAAGGCAGCGGCATATCGACCAGGGGATTTCGTTTAATCTGTATGTGAGAAATGACATCAAAGCGAAAGATTTATTGAAACTGCATCTGGATGCCTGGCAGTCCGGCTTGAAGACAACTTATTACGTCAGGTCAACGTCGCTATCCGATTTTGAAGAATGCGAAAGCTGTCATAGCTAGTCAGGGAGGAAGAGGGAAAGATGAATGAATTGAAACAGAGGGTCTTGATTGATTCAGAGGCTCCCAATAAATCTACAGGAATCATTAATGGTGAAAGCTCAAATATCTTGAATTGGGATGATGTTCGATTTTCCTGGGCCTTTCCGAAATATAAGAGGATGCTGGGGAATTTCTGGACTCCGTTTGAGATCAACATGTCTAAGGATATCAAGCAATTCCCCACGCTCTCCATACGGGAGCAGGAGTCATTCTTGAAAATAATTGGATTGCTCGCTCTTCTTGACAGCATCCAGACAGACTATGCAGGGAAAGTAGCAGATTATCTGACGGATTCAAGCCTCAATGCCCTGATGATTATCCTGGCTCAGCAAGAGGTTGTGCATAATCATTCTTACAGCTATGTTCTTTCGAGCATCGTGTCAAAGAGCAAGCAGGATGAAGTATTTGATTTCTGGAAGAAAGATCCCATCTTAATAAAGAGGAATGAATTCATTACGAATGGATACCAGGGATTTGTTGAATCACCAACGGTTGAAAATTTATTAAAATCAATCATTTTTGATGTCATCCTTGAAGGGTTGTTTTTCTATTCTGGGTTTGCCTTTTTTTATAATCTGGCCAGGAATCAGAAGATGGTGGCAACCAGCACCATGATCAATTACATTAATCGGGATGAGCAGCTTCATGTCGGGTTATTTGAGAAGATCTATAAAGAGGTCTTGAATGAAAATCCATCTTATCAAACGGAGGAACTTGGTACCTTCGGTAAGGAAGCATTTAAACAGGCAGCCCTACTTGAAATAGAGTGGGGGAAGGAAATCATTGGCTCTCATATGGAGGGTCTCTTACTGAGCGATCTGGAGGACTATATCAAATTCATGGCGAATAAGAGAGCAAAACAGTTAGGTTTTGATGAACCTTTTGAGGGTTACAGGAATAATCCTCTTAAATGGATCATAGCCTATCAGGAAGTGGACAGAGGGAAGACCGATTTCTTTGAACAAAAATCAAGACAATACACCAAGACATCTGATGCAAATGGATTCGATGAACTGTGAGCAGGAAGTCAAACCGCTCAAAACAAAAAAGCGAGTCAACGTGACTCGCTTTTCGCTATTTTTTTTCAATAAATGGACCATAGTCTCTTCTTTTATGTTGCACGGCAACCCATTTCACCGTCGTGAACTCATCGAGTGCCCATTCTCCGTTAAATCGTCCCAAACCTGAATCTTTTTCACCACCAAATGGCATATGCGGTTCATCATTAACAGGTTCATCATTAATATGAATCATCCCTGTCTCCACTTGATGTGCCAGGTTTGTTGCTCTCTCAATGGAGGAAGAGTGGACCGCCCCGCTTAAACCGTATGGATGTTCATTGGCTAAACGAATGGCTTCATCATCGTCTTCGAACGGAATAATAGCAGCCACCGGTCCGAATATTTCATTCTTTGCGATCGGCATCGAGTTCGTCACATGTGTCAGAACCGTCGGATGTAATAAGTTTTTATCCGCATTGCCGCCGAGCACAACCTCTGCTCCTTGTTCTTTACTGCTTTCTATATCCTTTAGGATTCGATCCACTTGATTTTGATCGATTAATGGTCCGATATGAGTTGTTTTATCGGATGGGTCTCCTGCATTCAATCCCTTCACTCGGGATACGAACCTATCCACGAACTTGTCATACATTCCTTTTTGAACCATGATACGGTTGATGCTCATGCAAATCTGTCCCTGGTGATAGAATTTTCCGAATAGAGCTGATTCAACAGCCTTATCGAGGTCTGCATCATCAAGTACTATAAATACATTATTTCCCCCGAGCTCTAAAGCCGTTTTCTTTAGATTCTTTCCTGCGAGCTCACCGATTCGGCGTCCCACTTCCGTAGAACCGGTGAAGGAGATCAAACGTGGAATTGGGTGTGTCACGATGTCATCCCCAATTTCCGAACCTTTCCCCACTACAACATTTAGTAATCCTTTCGGAAGTCCAGCTTCTTCAAAAATACTTGCAAACAAGAGTCCTCCTGTGACAGGGGTATGTGTGGCGGGTTTAACGACGACTCCGTTTCCTGTTGCCAAGGCAGTCGCAATGGATCGGACAGCTAAATGGAAAGGGAAGTTCCATGGGCTGATGACACCTACCACTCCAAGAGCTTCCCTGTACACTCTGTTTTCCTTTCCTGGAACTTGGGACGGTAAAATTTTCCCTTCCATTCTATATGGATAGGTTGCTGCTTCCTTCATGCTATTGATGGAAACGGTCACTTCGCCTGCAGCTTTCATATACGTGCTACCTGATTCTTTAATGAGCCACTCAATGATTAAATCTTTGTTTTCTTCCACAACAGAGACTGCCTTTTCCATGATGGCTCTCTTTGTTTGAGGGAGCTCGTGAGCCCAGGATTTTTGAGCTTCGTGTGCTGATTGATACGCTTTATCGAGATCCCCTTTACTGGCAGCTGTAATAGAACCGATTTCCGTATGATTAAATGGATTGTGATTGGGAATGGAATTTTCACTGCTTCCTTTCACCCATTCTCCATTAATAAATAGCTTGTCAAATTGTGTATTCATCTATTATTACCTCCTTGTAGTTTACATATCTTGTTGTGTAGGGCGCACAATGATTTCATTGACGTCAACATGACTTGGCTGCTCGACTGCATAGGATATAGCTCTTGCGATGTTTTCACTGTCGAGGGGCTTCATTTCACGATCCTTGAATGCGGCTAGGATGTCCTCGTCTGTAATGGTTTCTGTCAGTTCTGTCGAAACGGCACCCGGGCAGATGATGGTTGTCCGGATGTTATGAGAAGCGTTCATTTCTTGCCTTAACCCTTCTGTAATCGCACGGACTGCATACTTCGTTCCACTATAGACCGAACTGCCGGGCATCACTTTGTGACCAGCAACGGATGAGATATTGATGATATGTCCGGATTTCTGTTCTTCCATATAAGGGAGAACAGCGGATATTCCATAGAGTACCCCTTTAATATTGACATCAACCATTTGATCCCATTCTTTGATCTTTCTTTTGTTGATTAAAGAAAGGGGCATAAGTCCGGCGTTATTGACCAATATGTCTATTTGTCCGGCTTCTTCGATTGTCTTTTTCGCAAGCTGTTCCATTTCTTCTACGTTCGTCACGTCTGTTACATGATAGTATGCTGTACCGCCCATTTTTTCTATTTCACTTTTCAAATCCTTTAATCGTTCTTCACGTCTTGCCGCAAGCATCACCGTTATATTTTTCGATGCTAATTCCTTCGCGGTCGCCTGACCTATCCCGCTGCTTGCACCTGTAATGATCGCTACTTTATTATTACTCATTTTTATTCGTCCTCCTTAATTCTGAATCTCAATTAATTTTATTTACTTCTCTTTTGTTTACACAAATAAAAGAGGATTCAAACAATGTAGAGAGAGTTGAGACTTTATTTGCATTTTAGCAGAAAGTGTTTTTTAGATAATGCCTCTGCATAAGCTCTGTCAACCAAGATGTATTCTAGATGGTGTGAGGAACTGCTCCGCTTGCAGCTAGCGAACGGCCGAGCCTCTTCAGCTTCGCTTCCGGGGTCTCGGCACCCCCGTTTTTCCGAGGGAGTCTACACAGTTCCCCTTATCATCAAATCAAGGTTTGCGCGACAGAGCTCAATGGGGACGAAAGTAATCAACTCAACAAACTCTATACTATAGAAGATAGTATCCACAGATTGATACTTTGAAGAATGTTGGTTATTAAGACAATGGGTATATGTATTTGTCATTTATTTAAAAAATAAACCAGTATTTTCCTTTCAGGAACAACAAAGTACAAAAAAGCCTATTCGAAAAAAAGAACAGAAAGGTTTAGTAATTCCAACCCTGGGAATATACATAGTAGATTGAATGAGAGGAGAGATTGTTTACATGGCAAATCATTCTACAGAAGAGAAAATGGAGTCGAAGGTGGACAGTGCTTTAGGGAACATGTCCCAGGATAAAAAAGAGGATATTCTTTCTAACTTTGATCATTTCAAATCATACTTAGGTAACAAAGTTTCCTTAGCGGATAAGCTGGGGATGAGCGATGAGCAGCAAGCAAAAGCAGCACAGAAGGTAGGGGACTATCTTGCAGCGCATGAAGAACCGAAAAACAGGGAAGAGAAGCTTTTATATGAATTATGGAAAGCGGGTAATAAAGAAGAACAACATATGCTTTCTCACATGCTCGTCAAGCTTGTTCACGCAGAATAAGTAAATGAAATAAGAAAGGGCTTCCGATTGGTTGCCCTTTTTGTGTATTACATATGTATTTCTGGATCTACCTGAACAGTAACATTCCCCTTAATGGCACGGGTAATCATACATGATTGCTCCGCTTTTACCATTAATTTCTTGGCGAGTGTGATGTCTTTCCCAACCGTCGTGGGACCGAGTGTCAGAATGGGGCGGTGGATGATTTCCTTGTACGTGATGACCCCTTTCTCGACTTCAACAATTCCTTCAGACGTCATGGTTAAGTCTGTCTTTTCTATACGGCTCCTTTCAAGCATAGCGGCAAGAGTGATGATATAGCATGTTGAAGCTGCACCAAGAAGCATTTCATCGGGATTTGTCCCGATACCGGGTCCGTCCATCTCAGTGGGAATCGATATTTTCGTATGAAAATTCTCCGAGCTCAATGTACCTGTATCATTCCTGAGTCCGGGCCAATAAGTTGTAATATGAAACGAGTGTCTTGCCATAAATAAGCCTCCTAGAAAGCATGGTAAGAATATTGTATACACTTTTCGCAATGAAGGCAAAGAAAAAAGACTCTACAGAAGTAGAGTCTTTCGATTTAGCATAATTATGCTTTCGTTACGTTAGCAGCTTGGTCGCCACGGTTTCCTTGAACGATTTCAAAAGAAACTTTTTGACCTTCTTCTAAAGTTTTGAATCCTTCGCCTTGAATAGCTGAGAAGTGTACGAACACGTCGTCTCCACCTTCGCGCTCGATGAATCCGAAACCTTTTTCTGCGTTAAACCATTTAACTGTACCTTCTAACATAATGTTACCTCCTCGTGTGTTCTCCACACAATTGTATTACTATTCTTGCTCATGTAACTTCAAGGCGAAAAGCTTTAAAAACTTTGTCCATCCTTCCATTCCGAACAAAAATAATTCTCTTACATAATATCAGGTAACCCGGCAAAAGGCAACCCCGGTGAACGCCTTAAATGGGCCGGAACAATAGAAAGTGTGAATATTCCATTAATTTCAGTTTATGATACCTGACGAGTGCGATTACCTTATAGATTACTGCGAACATCCCATAGCTCAGGGAAAAACCTGTGATCAAGAACCTTTTTCAAGTAACCGACACCACTGGACCCACCAGTACCCATTTTATGACCAATGATTCTTTCCACGGTTTTCATATGGCGGAATCGCCATTGCTGCAGCCAATCTTCAATATCTATCAGTTTTTCGGCAAGTTCATATAAGTCCCAATATTGATCGGGTCTTTTGTAGACATATGTCCAGGCCTCGAGAACAGATTGATCCTCATGATACGGTTTTTTGTAATCACGTTTCATTACATCTTCATGAATGGCCAGCCCTGCATCCGCTAATGCCATAATGGAAACATCATAGAGGGAAGGGGCTTCATATGCGTTTTGTAGCTGAGCTAATAACTCGCGATCCTTTTTGTAAATTTCAAGCACATGTTTCGTTTTGTATCCTAGGGCAAATTCAATCATCCTGTATTGGTAGGATTGAAATCCAGAAGCTTGACCAAGACTGTCCCTGAACTGGACATATTCGGATGGGGTGAGTGTTGACAGCACATCCCATGCATGAATGATCTGTGATTGTATCTTTGAAACACGTGCAAGCATTTTAAATGCAGGTGACAGTTCCCCTTTTTGAATGGACGAAATGCTTGCGCGGATTTCATGCAGGATTAATTTCATCCATAGTTCACTGACTTGGTGGATAATGATAAACAACATTTCATCATGGTGACCTGATAACCGTTTTTGACTGTCCAATAACGTACCCAGCCCCAAATATTCACCATAAGTCATTCTGTTAATAAAATCGGTATAAACTTCTTCATTCCCCATGGAATCTTTCTTGTTAACCATTCATATTTCTCCCTTTCTTCTGTTTGAATTCAGAGATGCAATAAGTTGATCCCCCTGACCTTATATTTCTGGAGGGGAACGTAGAAATCCTTCCTTTATCTTCAGGATGGAGATTCCTACTATGTATCACAACCTCATATTTGCTAATTCTTTGTTCAGTATCACTGGAAATATGTTAACATTAGAACAATTTAGAATGCATGAGAGGTGAATGATTTGGAAAAGGTATTTCTTTCTTCCCGGTTATATTTTCGACAGTTAGTGAAAGAAGATTGGAGAGACGTTCATGGCTATGCATCCCTGGAAGTGGTTTCAGCGTTTCAGAGTTGGGGTCCGAATACAGAGAAGGAGACAATGGCATATGTTGATGACGTCTTAAAAGATGAAAAAGAGGTTCCTCAAACCAGGTATGTTCAAGCACTGATTGATGATGGTGTCGGTAGAGTGATCGGTGCGGGTGAGATCAACATCAATAGCTTTTTACATCGATCCGGGGAGATCGGCTATATTCTTCATCCGGATTATTGGGGGAAGGGCATAGGAACACTCGTAGCGAAGACATTGCTTCATAAGAGCTTCACAGAATTGAATCTCCATAGGATTTCAGCCACTTGTGACCCTCAAAATCATTCTTCCCAAAAAGTGTTGAAAAAGGTCGGGATGACTCTTGAAGGGAGGATTCGCCATCACATGAGAATGAATGATGGTTGGAGAGATTCACTTTTATATGGATTACTAGAAGATGAATGGATAAAAGGGTAATAGTGCATACTGGTTTAACAGAATACTGACTAAAGTGGTTCAAACTGGATTGAATTGCAAAAGAAAGGGGAAAATAAGAGTATCCTTTCTCAATTAGGAGTCTAAGTTTATGAATTTCTTGCATCATTCGAAGGCAGTTATCATTCGGTTTTTCCAGGAGCGTTTCTTTGATCATTCAGCACAGTTGGCATATTACTTACTTTTATCCATTTTTCCTTTTTTGATTTCGGTGTTTTCATTGATCAGTTTTCTTCCCATATCAGAAACCAATGTACTGCTTCTGATTAAGCCTTTTGCACCGGATAAATCATACGCCATCATTCAAAACAATATTGAACGGATTCTTTATGATCAAAGAGGGGACGTTCTATCCATTTCAATATTTTTTACCTTTTGGCTTTCGTCAATGGCTGTTCAATCGATGGTGCGTTCACTGAACCAGGCATATCGTATAGAGAGGAAGAAGCCGTTTATCATCGCATTGTTTTATGATCTGCTGCTTACTGTCGGATTTATGATCCTTATCTCATTTTCCCTTATCGTGCCGATAGTGGAGGAATATATCCGTCATACACGATTTACTGCGGGGAAAATTGACGGGGATTGGAGTCAGGCATGGGTGATCGGTAAATGGGGATTGAGTACCATATTTATGTTCATCCTTTTCGTCTTTCTCTATATGGTCGTTCCGAGTAAGAGGATTTCGCTTCTTCACGTCATACCGGGTGCATTGGTTGCCACATTCGGATGGCAGGGGGTTTCATGGATATATGGAACGTATGTTAAATTGAACGATTACTCCCAGTTTTACGGACAACTGGGAAGTGTTATCACGCTGGTGGTCTGGTTTTATATTTCATCGACAATCCTTTTGATTGGTGGTTTATTAAACGGCAGCGTAGCACAAAAAGCCCATAAATAGAAATCGCTTGGCTCACAGCCAAGCGATTTCTATTTATGAATTCATTCCATTATACTGGTCCCTCTTCTTTCATCATAACGACCAGTTTCTTTGAAATGCTTAATAGAACAAGGCCCAGGATAATGGCTGCAGCTCCAATGACAACAAATATCTCTAAATAACCCAGGGTAGCTGTGAGTGAAGCCAACTGTCCGGCAAGGAGACTTGCCACCCCAATGGCAGCCATCCATACTCCCATCAGGAGCGACGCAATCTTAACAGGTGCGACTTTACTGACTAAAGACAATCCTACAGGTGAAAGGAACAGCTCTCCAAGTGTATGAAGCAAATACGTGAAAATGATGAATAACAAGTTGGCTTTTTCCGTGATGTTCTGTTCATCGGAACCGGTCTGTAAGACTGCAGGAATGAGGACCATGAACCCGAGACCCAAGAGGATCATCCCGATACCCATTTTGGTCGTCATGTTAAGGTCACCTCTTTTCGACCGTGATAGACGCAACCATACACCTGAAAGAATAGGAGCGAGGATCACGATGAACAGGGGATTCACAGATTGGAACCAGGCAACAGGTATTGTGTAACCAAATACTTCCCGGTCAATGAAATTTTTTGTGTAGAGGGTGAATGAGCTC
Organism: Bacillus sp. NTK074B; assembly: GCF_017303375.1. GTDB lineage: Bacteria > Bacillota > Bacilli > Bacillales > Bacillaceae_B > Rossellomorea. The sequence goes on from NZ_JAFKOH010000020.1 coordinate 15,324, forward strand.
CCTGCCTGTTCAAATCCGGCCCAGAAAAATACAACGAAACTGGCTAGAATCAGAATGGCCGTTGTCCGCTGCTTTTCCTTTTTTGACAATGGAATATTTCGGTCGTCATTTGCTTCTTCTGCCAGTTGTTTATTTGGTTTCAGCCCAACTGTGCCAAGATATTTGTTGTTTAATGCACTAAAGATGATCTGTCCGGTAATCATACCGATGGAGGATGCAAGGAATGCCCATTTGAACCCATAATGCATCGTTCCGTCCGCCATGGTAGTGAGAAATAGATCTTCTGCGAGAAAACCCGCAATGAGTGGTGCGAAAAGAGCCCCAAGGTTAATTCCCATATAGAAGATGGTAAAGGCAGCGTCTTTCCGTTTATCATTTCTCGGGTAGAGCTCTCCGACAAGTGTAGAAATATTCGGTTTGAAGAATCCATTTCCCAGGACGAGCAGGGCCAGTCCCCCATACAAACCGATTTGGGAGTGGGTAAGGAAAATGGTGAAGTCTCCACATGCCATTGTGATTCCACCAATGGTTATGGCTTTTCTCAGACCGATATATCGATCTGTCAGCCACCCGCCCAGAATAGGAGTGAAGTACACACTGCCTGTATAAATACCATAGATGGATAAGGCTTTTGCAGGGTCGACACCCAATCCCCCGCTTACAAAAGCGGTTGTTAAATATAGAACCAGAAGGGCCCTCATACCATAGTAACTGTAGCGTTCCCATAATTCAGTGAAGAACAACAGATATAAACCCTTAGGGTGTTTCTTGCCTTGAGGTAAGCTGTCTAACGTTGATGAGTTCACACTATCACCCCTGTTAAAATAAATGTGATTCGTTTCCGCCGGAAAAAGAGAGCAGAACTTTTTTACAAATCCCCTCATAGTATTCCCGTTCTTTTCATAGGCATGTACAAAAAGGGACGGTGAAAAATGTGTTTAAAGGGTGTTTATATTGTGGCCACTCATCGTTAACGGAAAATGAGTTATTTATGAGGGAGGAATATGGAAGTGAACACGTGATGTACCCAAAGGGACAGAAGCTGGGAGGAAATGTAGTCTTCTTCAGCTGTGATGAGTGTGGATTTCTGCATCCATTTCATCAGGGAAAACGGAAGAAATTTGAGAGAGGCTTGAATAAATCCAGGAACATCCGCTGGAATATTCGGTGAAGAAGATTTGTAGTTGTCTGACAAAAGACGATATAATAACGGAAGGGGGGAGTTAAATGAATACATATCCTGATACGAAGAAAACCATTCAATTGATAAAGGAACTTGTGGAAATCCCAAGTCCTTCTGGTAATACGACTAAAATCATGAGATTTGTAGAGGAATATCTGTCAGATTTACATTTAGAGATGAGAAGGAATCGAAAGGGTGCCCTTATCATCACATTACCTGGTGTAGACACTGAAAGACACAGAATGCTAACAGCGCATGTAGATGCACTCGGTGCCATGGTCAAGGAAATAAAGAGCGATGGCCGTTTACGATTATCCATGATCGGAGGTTACAGATGGAATGCGGTGGAAGGGGAATATTGCCAGATTGAAACCTCTTCAGGCAAAACATATAGTGGAACCATCCTCATGCATCAAACATCCGTTCATGTATACAAAAATGCAGGTGAGGCGAAACGGGACGAAACGAATATAGAGGTCCGGATTGATGAAAAGGTTCGTAACGCCAAAGAGGTTAGGGACCTTGGCATTGAAGTGGGGGATTTCGTATCATTCGACCCCCGCGCCGAAATTACAGAGAGCGGATTCATAAAATCCCGTCATCTCGATGATAAAGCAAGTGTAGGGATGCTCCTGCAATTAATACGCCACATCCAATCTGAAGGCGTGATGCTTCCATATACGACGCATTTCCTGATCTCGAACAATGAGGAAATCGGTTATGGAGGAAATTCGAATATTCCCGATGAAACCATTGAGTACTTGGCTGTCGATATGGGGGCAATCGGCGACGGGCAAAGCACGGATGAGTATACGGTCTCAATATGTGCGAAAGATTCAAGTGGACCCTATCACTACGGACTTCGCAAGCATCTTATTTCACTGGCAGAAGAAAATGCCATAGACTATAAGGTGGATATTTATCCATATTATGGTTCGGATGCCTCAGCGGCAATCCGCGCAGGCTTTGATATTGTCCATGGGTTGATAGGTGCAGGAATTGATGCATCTCATGCCTATGAACGGACACATCAGTCTTCGATTCTACATACAGAATCATTACTTTGGCATTATGTACAATCGAAGATGGTCACTGAATGAACAGGGAGTCTTCCGTCATCCGTCCTATGGGTGATGGGGGGCTTTTTTGGTTTCAATCACGCAAAGCTTGGGTAAGGTGACATTTGTGTGAGAAAATTTAGTTCTTAGTTTAGGAGGTATTTCTCTTATCAAAACTAAGATGATAAGATAAAATAAAGAAACAATCAAACTAAATGAGGTATAAGAATGATTACATATAATCTGTTAGAAAGCATGAAATTAAAAACGATCTATGGTGAGCTCCCTTCTGAAATCAGCGATATTCACGTTGACTCAAGGAAAGTGACCGAGGGCACTATGTTTGTATGCACAAGAGGATATACGGTGGATGGGCATGACTTTGCTGCGATGGCCGTTGAAAAAGGTGCTACGGTAATCGTGGCAGAAAAACAGCTGGATATCGATTTGAAAAAAACGGCATTAGTCGTAGTGAAGGATACATTCAAGGCACTAGCTCAATTATCGAATAAATTTTACGATTATCCGTCACAAAATCTAACTGTGTTCGGGGTGACTGGAACCAACGGGAAGACAACAGTCAGTAATTTGATTCACTCCATCCTCAAAAAATCAAATCAGCGCTCAGCTTTATCAGGTACCATCGGTTTTAACCTCGATGGGGAGATGCTCCCGAGTGAAAACACGACATGTGATAATTTAACCAATCAGCAGATGATGCAAAGTGCGTTAGACAGGGGAATAGATAACTTTACCCTTGAAGTTTCCTCACATGGTCTGGCTCTAGGGAGATTGTGGGGTATAGACTTTGATGTGGTTGCCTTCACTAATCTGAGTCATGACCATCTGGATTATCATGGAACGATGGAACATTACGGTTATGCAAAAGGTCTTTTATTCTCCCAACTGGGTCAGGATCTACAAAATCCAAAGTATGCCGTTCTTAATGCAGATGACGAATGGTATCATCGCTACTGCTATATGACTCCCCATGAAGTCATCAGCTACGGATTAGAAGCAAACGCAGACTTCAGAGCTGTGGAAGTGGAATATTTCAATGATTTAACAAGATTCACATTAATTTCTCCTGAAGGAAGCTTCGATGTGGAAATGAAGCTCTTAGGGAAATTCAATGTGTATAATGTGTTGACGGCAATGGCTTGCCTATATGCAAGGGGAATGGAAATATCAAGACTCGTTGAGATTGTCCGTGACCTTCCTCCTGTAAACGGGCGGATGGAAAAAGTGGAGATGAAGTCGCCGCTTTCTGTGTATATTGATTACGCCCATACTCCTGACGCCATCGAAAATGCGATTCAATCAGTCCTGCCATTTAGGGAGAATAAAATCATCTTTCTTGTAGGTACCGGTGGAAACCGTGACAAATCAAAGAGACCGACCATGGCAGAAAAAGCATCATTGGCCGACTACGTCATCTTAACGACAGATGATCCGAGATATGAAGAATACGACAGCATCCTGACTGATCTTGAGAAAGGGATGAAGCATAAACAATATGCCCTGATAGGTGATCGTGCAGAAGCAGTTAAGCATGCCATCGAAGTAAGTGAACCGGGTGATATCATCATCTTCGCAGGAAAAGGACATGAGGATTATCAAATCATTGAGAATACAAAATATCCTCATAGCGATAAGCAAATTGCCATAGAAGAAAGCAAGCTAAAGTATGGGATAACAGACTAATGTGAGGGGAGGCAGGCCAAAGAAGGTCTGTCTTTTTTTTAATAAAGATAGACGAAATTCACAATCTTTGGTAAATTTAAATTATCTATAAAATGATGAAAGAATGACGCGGATGAAATTTTCATTATACTTGAATGATTATGAAACTGAAAAATTGTTTTCAACTTTAAGGTGGCTGTTCGTCTTGATTGCCACCCTTTTATTTTACATACCTCCTTTTTCAGAAAATATCTCCACCAACAAGGCGGTTTTTCCTTATCTGCTGGTGACAGGGGTATTGTATATGCTGGTGACTCAAATCGCCCTTATACGCGCAAGGGAGGATAACCACAGTCTGCAATTGATTCTGAAAGCGGGTATTGTCTTCGATTATCTGGCACTGATCTGGCTGATGTTCTTATCAGAAGGGATTCATAGTCCGCTTTATCCAATTTCCATATTATTCGTCATGCATGCCACGATTTATTGGAGAACAAAGGGGGCGTTGATCTCACTTGCAGCATTTAGCATAGCTTACATTGCAATGGGATTAGTGACTGTTGACATCACCAAATTCCACGAATATTTCACATTGACATTCAATCTGTTCTTTCTATGGATTATAGGATTATTCGGTGCATTAATCATGCTGAGGGAGCGTGCCCAGCATATTCAGAAAGAAGCCTATCATCATCTCGCCCATAAAGATTACTTATCCGGTTTATTAAATCACCGTTCGTTTCAGGAAAGGTTCAGGAGCAGACTGGAACAAAATGAATACTTTAACTTACTGATTGGTGATATAGATGATTTTAAGAAAGTGAATGATGAGTATGGTCATTTAACAGGTGATGATCTCATACGTAAGGCAGGTGAAGTTTTCCGAAGTCACGCCGAAGCTTATAATGGTCAGGCATTCAGGTATGGCGGAGAGGAATTCGTCTTTATATTGCCCTTTATGGAAGACAGTATTCTTGAAAGGTTTCTATATGATTTATATGATCAGTTAAAGGAGTTGAAGCCACTCCCTATCTCCATGAGTTTTGGTCAGGCCCAATCTTCTGAAACCGATGAACCGGAGAAATTGATTTCTCTTGCAGATCAAAGGCTCTATTTCGCCAAGAAATCAGGTAAGTGCAGGACTTATCTGACAAACGACAAGATATTCATACCAGATCGAAGGATAATGAAAAATGAAAAAGAAGCGTTCCGTTAAAGGTACGCTTCTTTTTCGATGAAATTATATGAACATTCCTGCAATGGCCGCACTTAATAATGAAGCAAGTGCACCTGCTATGACTGCTCTTAATCCTAAGCGGGCAATATCTCCTCTACGGTTTGGTGCAAGGTTACCCAGTCCGCCAAGTAAAATCCCAAGTGAGGAAAGATTGGCGAATCCGCATAATGCAAAGGAAATAATCGCAACCGTTTTATCAGACAGGTTGCCAATTTCCGGAGCGAAAGCTGAATAAGCTACAAACTCATTAATGACAAGTTTTTGCCCAATGAAGTTTCCTGCTGTAACCGCTTCATGCCATGGTACTCCGATTGCAAAGGCAAGTGGTGCAAATACGTAACCAAGAATAAGCTGAAGTGAAAGGCTGTCAAATCCAAACCATCCACCAACCAATCCAAGTAATCCATTAATTAACGCAACCAAGGCAATGAATGCAAGAAGCATTGCACCGATGTTGAGAGCCAATTGCAGCCCGACACTTGCACCATTAGCAGCCGCATCGATCACATTGGCAGATTCCGAATCCGCTTCCATTTCAAACGCTTCAGGTTCAGGAGAATCATCTATTTCAGGCACAAATAACTTGGCCATTACTAGACCTGCAGGAGCAGCCATGAAGCTTGCTGCAAGTAAGTATTCCAGTGGAACTCCCAAAAGTGAATATCCTACAAGGACAGAACCCGCGACGGAAGCCAATCCACCCGTCATGACGGCGAAGAGTTCAGATTCAGTCATTTTCGATAAGAAAGGTCTAACCACTAAAGGTGCTTCTGTTTGCCCAACGAAGATATTGGCAGCAGCAGACAATGATTCCGCTTTCCTGGTTCCCAACAGTTTAGATAACCCTCCACCTAAAATCTTGATAAAAAATTGCATGATTTTAAGATAATAAAGAACTGAAATTAAAGCTGAGAAGAAAATAACGACAGGCAGTACATTAAAAGCAAAAATGAACGCAATGTTCGATTCCTCCGTGTAAAGGCCGCCAAAAAGGAATGTGATCCCTTCATTGGAATAATTGATGATGGCATTCACCACTTCGGTCAATCCCTTAAGAGCTTCTTGCCCCCAAGATGTCTTTAACACGATAAAAGCGAAAAATAACTGTATGGCAAGTCCACCAAGGACTGTTCTAAAATTAACCCGCTTCTTGTTTTTAGAAAATGCAAAAGCAATCCCCATAACGACAATGATACCCATGATACCCCATAAATATTGCACGTCTTTCACCTCTTCGATAAGTATGATTCAAACTTGCTGCTTTAGGTTTTTTATTTTACAATTCTTTCAGACGTCTGACAACCTACAATTGCAAGATTTGTCGAAAGTTGTACGGACAACATCGTCGTTAGTATGCACAAATACAGCGTTTTCATGAAAGGGGATACAATTATGAAGATCAGAAAAAATTTTTTGGAAGGTATGGAACAAAAAGTATATATTTATGAAAATAAGAAAGAAGAGCTAATATTAATTGCGGTTCCTGATATTTGCTGGTCCTTTTCATTTACATATGATGAAGAAAACATTCAGATGAAGTTACACGACTCCTTAATGGAAAGGGTGCCGGAGGAGACTGCTGATACATTGAGTTCGCGAATCGTTCAGTGGACAAGAGAGATGTAAGGGGATAGATGATCTTTAAATGAGATGGACTTTGTTTCATCTTTGTATATTGAATGGATCTTCGTTCTGTGCTCTTCTTACGGAAGGTATTGATTCTTTGTTGCATTGTTACTTTAGAACGAATATGATGAGAAAGTGAGAATGACGAGAAAGGATTTTATGAATGAAAATAGACTTTATACAGGAAGTTCAGTCGAGACGGACTTTCGCTATCATTTCCCACCCGGATGCCGGGAAAACAACTTTAACAGAGCAGCTTCTTCTATTTGGAGGAGCGATCCGTGCAGCTGGAACAGTTAAAGGGAAGAAATCAGGTAAGTTTGCTACATCTGACTGGATGGAAATCGAAAAGCAGAGGGGTATTTCTGTTACTTCTTCGGTGATGGCATTTGATTATGAAGATTATCGGGTCAATATTCTGGATACACCAGGTCATCAGGATTTTTCTGAAGACACGTATAGAACATTAATGGCTGTTGACAGTGCAGTGATGATCATCGATTCAGCCAAAGGAATTGAAGCCCAAACCTTGAAACTCTTCAAAGTATGCAGGATGAGAGGAATCCCGATTTTCACCTTTATCAACAAGCTTGACCGCCAAGGACGAGAGCCGTTGGAATTATTGGAAGAGCTTGAAGAAGTATTAGGGATTCAGTCTTATCCGATGAACTGGCCGATTGGTATGGGTAAGGAGTTTTTAGGGATTTATGACCGCTTCCATAACCGTATAGAACAATTCCGTGTGGAAGAAGAGGATCGCTTTATTCCTCTAAATGAAGAAGGCGAAATAGAAGGAGAGCATTCTCTTAAAGATAGCAATCTTTATCATCAAACACTTGAAGATGTATTACTTCTGAATGAAGCCGGTAATCAATTTTCACGTGAAAGGATTGCAAATGGCGAGCTATCTCCTGTATTTTTCGGGAGCGCATTAACCAATTTTGGTGTACAAACTTTCCTCGAAACCTATTTGGAATTTGCACCTTCTCCCCAGCCGAGAAATTCTGACGCAGGTGAAATTGAGCCGACGGCGGAAGATTTCTCCGGCTTTGTATTTAAAATCCAAGCCAATATGAATCCAGCTCACCGTGATCGAATAGCGTTTGTACGGATTTGTTCAGGTCAATTCGAGAGAGGAATGACAGTTAACCTTTCCAGAACAGGAAAATCCATTAAGCTTGCTCAATCCACCCAGTTTCTTGCAGATGACCGCAGCACAGTAAATGAAGCAGTCAGTGGAGATATCATAGGGGTTTATGATACGGGTACGTATCAAATTGGTGATACACTCGTCCAAGGGAAGCAGGGATTCCAGTATGAAAAACTGCCTCAGTTTACACCAGAACTCTTTGTCCGTGTAACTGCAAGGAACGTAATGAAGCAGAAACACTTCCAAAAAGGGATTCTTCAACTCGTTCAAGAAGGGGCCATTCAATATTATAAGACCCGCACAGAGGATATTATCCTAGGAGCGGTTGGTCAATTGCAATTTGAAGTGTTTGAGCACAGAATGAAAAATGAGTACAATGTTGATGTGAAAATGGAGCCAATCGGATCTAAAATTGCCAGATGGATCGAAAACGAAGAAGATGTCAAGGAATCCATGTCCAGCTCCCGCAGCTTGTTGGTAAAAGATCGTCATGACAATTTGGTTTTCTTGTTTGAAAATGATTTTGCCATGAGATGGTTCAATGATAAAAACCCTGATATTCGATTATACAGTTTAATGTAAATAAGCTTAGGCACCCCTCTGTTCCAGGAGAGGTGCTTTTGCTTTTGACTGGATTTCTTTCTTTCATTCGCTAACGCAATCATTTTATACTTTTGTTTACAAATATCAAGTGATTTTTTTCTGAAATAAAAGGATATAACTGGTGTTTTTTAGGTTAAAAGCCTTATTATGTGGGTATGGGTATTTTATGCTGTTTGATAGAAAGGAAGAGTGATGAATTTGGAGTATGCATGTGTAAACTGTGGAGTACAAATGAAATATCATGAGAAAGGATTCTTTTTCTTACATAATGAACAATTCCGTCCCGTTCCTTTGGCAGGGGACTTTCAAAAGCTGGGACCAAACACATATGCTTTTCAATACGACGATCTAAATGAACTATACGGGAGACTCTCAGCAATAGGGTCATTATTGATTCGTGATGGATGGAACTGCAGTATTAATTGTTCAAGTCAGCCTGGAGCGTTCCACGCTGCAGGGAAATTCCTTCATTTGATTCGACATAGAGAGATGGTAAACGTCATACAACAGGGTGAGTTCAAGAGTCATCTTCAGCCCATCATCGCTCTTGAGGATTTCAGTTTGTATGGATATGAATCTCTCCTACGTGCAGAGAATAACGGGGAGAGGATCAATCCAGCGGAGTTATTTGAAGTGGCATCTCTAACGGGATTCCACTCCATGTTGGATCAGAAAGCCAGGAAATCAGCAATTGAGTGCAGACAAGGTCAAATCGACCCGGGAAAGAAGAGTTTCATTAACTTTCTCCCCTCGACCATATATAACCCTGAATTCTGTTTGCGCCATACCTTCAAGATTGTGAATGAGTTCGGTGTGAACCCCAAAGACCTCGTATTCGAAGTAGTTGAAACGGAAAAGATAGATGATGTAAATCATTTGCGTTCAGTTCTTGACGTCTATAAGCGGGAAGGCATGAAAGTGGCTCTTGACGACGTAGGTTCAGGTTTTGCAACAGTTGAAATGTTATCATTGCTCAAACCGGATTATGTAAAGATTGATCGATCATTCATCAATCACTGTGACCAGGATGAACAGAACCAGGAATTTTTACGGAAAGTGATGAAGATTGCAAGGGAATTAGACATTTTCGTCCTTGCAGAAGGAATAGAAAGAAAAGAAGAACTGCTCTTTTGTAAAGAAATCGGTATGCATTATGCCCAAGGATATTTCATCGGGAAACCAACTGCAGAAGCAATGTCACCATTTGCTGAGTCCCAATTCGTTTAATATGGACACACCTCATACGTTAATCGGGTGGGGTGTTGTTATCGGAGAATAATGTAAAGCATCCCTTGACAAATCATAAGAACATGATAATATACTACTATAGTATACTTTAGTGCATAAAAGCTTAAAAGCTTAAAAGCGTTTAAGGAGAAGAGAACTAGGGATTCTTCTTAACGTCCAATCACATACTTGTCTTGAACAACGGAGTAGGAAATAGCGGGACAGCAATCAGAGACTGGACGTCAGGTGGAAGTCCAGGTCTGCTCATTTCTGAATTACATTGTTCATAAACACTCCATGGTGTTTATAAAAAAGACAACCTTTATGAAGTGGAGATAAATCGCAAAGCATGAATCGGTTGATCAGGGCTTACGTTTATTTCAATTAGGGTGGTAACGCGGAGAACTCTTCGTCCCTATCGGGGGATGGAGGGTTCTTTTTGTATTCCTGAGCCATCCGCACATCATCAATACATCGAGATAGAGGAAGTGTTACAATGTTAAACATTAATAGCGTTCATAAGCCTGCTATTCCTGAAGCGTCCGCTGTGTTACTGGCTGTGCTGGGAATCATTAGTGTAAGTATCATAGGCATAGGGTCTGTCCCTCATATCCCCATCATCCTTTCCCTCTTTTTTTTAATGGTTTATGGCCTTCTCTCCAAAGTGAAATTCAAGGAGATCGAGCAAGGAATGATAGCCGGTGCACAGGGGGGACTGGGTGCCATTTTATTATTTTTCTTTATTGGGCTCCTGGTAAGCAGCTGGCTGATCAGTGGAACCATTCCCACCTTAATGTTTTATGGGTTTGAATTTGTAGCTCCACATTATTTCTATGCCATTGCCTTCTTGCTTACATCCTTAAGCGGGATCGTGATCGGAAGCTCACTTACCACGGCAGCTACCATTGGTGTTGCTTTGATCGGAATCGGTGAGGCAATGGGGGTATCTTTGGCTATCACGGCTGGGGCAATTGTTTCCGGGGCGTTTTTCGGCGATAAAATGTCGCCATTGTCCGATACGACAAATCTTGCTTCATCCATCGTTCAAGTGGACCTCTTTACCCATATCCGTAATATGGCTTGGACAACGGTACCTGCCTTCGTCATTACGCTGATTGTTTACGGGGTATTATCGCCCGGAGCTGGTGAGGTCGATTTCGAACAACTGAATGCTCTCCAGGAAGGATTGAAGCAAACGAACTTGATTCACTTGTATAGTCTGATCCCTGTACTGTTGCTGGTTGTACTGATCATATATAAAACACCTGCATTATTGACTTTGGCAATTTCAATAGGCGTCTCTGTATTATTATCTTTTATTCACGGAACATTAAAGGTAAGTGAGATCTTCCAAGTATTGTTTTCAGGCTACACATCTGAGACAGGAGTGGGATCCATTGACTCCCTTTTAACAAGAGGGGGAGTGAACAGTATGATGTTTACCATCTCACTTGTTATCCTATCTCTCAGTCTGGGAGGACTATTATTTAAATTGGGAATCATTCCAGCTCTTTTGGAAAAGGTATCATCTATCATACAATCGGGGAGAAGAACGATTCTTTCCACTGCATTATCAGCTATCAGTATAAATCTTATCGTAGGGGAGCAGTATTTATCCATCTTACTGACGGGTGAAGCTTTTCAGTCTCAATACAAGAAGCTGGGATTGCATCCCAAATCGTTATCCCGGACGTTGGAGGATGCAGGTACAGTCGTGAATCCCCTCGTCCCATGGAGTGTTTGTGGAATATTCCTGACAGACGTTTTGGGCGTTTCAACACTTGATTATTTACCGTTTGCAGTCTTCTGTCTCATCTCACCTGTCATAACCATACTTTATGGATTCACCGGGTGGACGATTGAAAAAGAACAAACCGATCGTAACCCAGTTATTTCAAATTAATAAGTTATAAGCAGAAAAGGACTGTCTATATGAATGAATCACTTCTCCATTTGAAAGTTGATTCACTTATAGGACAGTCCTTTTTGCTGTAATTCTGCATACGTGTCAAAATACTTCTTATAATAATGGCTCCCCAAGATCATCATAGAAAGATGAAAAAGAGGCAGTATGAAAATCATCCAGTAACTTTCCAGCAGTAATATCCCTTCCTGAACCATAAAAGATTCGACCGTAAAAAGTAAAAGGACGCTCCCCAAAATGGATTTCCAATCCCCCCCTCTTAAAAATATCACGAGGCAATAAAAATAGGTGGTAAACCAGATGTACATAGCGTTGCCTGCGGTCAAATCCCTGACAGGATCAGAAAAATGATTCAATGGAATGATATATAGTCTTAAAAGGGAAGAAAGAACCCAGGTGAACGAAAGCGTGATGGTGGAGAGGGCAAAGAATAAGGTTATAAATTGAATATAATGATTGGAGCGGTATTCAAGAAACTTCCACCATGTTTTGGCCAATATGACAGAAATGATGAGGAAGATTGAAGTATAATACGATTTCCACCAATGATGCTCATATAAATGTGTGTGTATAAACCAGGTTTCAATAACGAAAAATACGCCGATGATAAGGGCGATTCTGCTTACAGTCGTCCGATACAAAACGATATAGGTAATGGCAACCGGAACTGAAAATGCTTGAGAGCTGATTGATCCCAAAACACTGTCATTGTAATTATTCGATAATATATAGGGATGATACGTATAGCTATTGAATAGTACAAAAATAATATATTCGAATACATATGCCAATCCCGAGATGAAAAGCCAGAACAATATGATTTGATCAGATATATGACGGTTTTTAACCACTATCATACATAATGCGATAATGCTGAAAAGACTAAGGAAAACAAAGGGAACCCAGTTCGCCATTTTAATGCTCCTTACGTTACAGTATAAAAAATAGTGTACTCAGATAGGATAGAATTATTTATTTCAATGAAATAATACGTGTATTTTATTCCTCAGACGTTTTAATATTGAAGGATCTTCCTGAGGAGACTATAGTTAACAGTAACTGCTTCCGAAAATCAAACGAAGTGAACGATATAGATATAGAAAGGGGAGCAATTCATTGAAGATTAGTGATTTTTCCATACGCCGTCCTGTTTTTACCATTGTCACCATGCTGCTTATTCTTATTTTAGGAGGGGTCTCACTTCTTCGGATACCATTGAAACTCATACCTGATCTGAACCCTCCCGTAGGGGTCGTGGTGACCAATTATCCGGGAGCCGGCCCACAGGAAGTGATGGAAAAGGTAACGAAACCTTTGGAAGAAAATTTGTCCACCCTGCCCGGGATGAAAAATATCCAATCGACTTCAAGGGAAGGCTCAAACTTTATTCTTCTTGAATTTTCATGGTCGACATCCATTGATGACATTGAAAATGATGTCCTGCAAAGATTGGACCAAACCCCACTCCCGGAAGGCGCAGAAAATCCAAGGTTTCTGAAATTTGACCCTGCCCAGTTCCCAATCATTCAATTCTCATTGCGTGAAGAAGGGAATGGAGATAATCTAAAGTCACTATCAGAAAACTTGAAGCTGGAACTGACAAGAGTTGAAGGTGTCGCTAATGTAAACGTTTCAGGCTCATTACAGGATGAAATGATTATTGAATTAAATCAGCAGTCCTTAAAGAATAACCGGTTAAGCCAGGGGGATGTCGTCAATACCATACGGGCAAATAATTTGACTGCTCCCGGTGACACGATAGATACAAATGGACAAACCCTGACCACTAGAGTTCTTAGCAGGCTTCAATCTGTTGAAGAATTAAAGGAACTGGTCCTTCAGGTGAATCCTCAATCAGGTAAGAAGATCACACTTGCAGACGTAGCAACCGTGGAGAAAAAGCAACAGAATACGGATACGCTCACGCGGGCGAATGAAGAGCCGGCCATCCTGTTCAGTGTTTTGCAGCAATCAGATGCAAACACAGCTTCCGTTTCTAAAGCGTTTCAAAAGGAGCTGAATCGTCTTCTGGAACAGGATCAATATCAATCAATAAAAGCCGATGTCTTGTTCGATCAGGGCGATTACATTACTCAAGCCATTGGTAATATCGCCAATTCTCTTTTAATTGGCGGCGCATTTGCCATGCTCGTTCTCTTCCTGTTTCTAAAGAATGTAAAAAGTCCCCTCATCATTGGTGTGGCGATACCTTACTCTGTAATCGTTACATTTGTACTCATGTTCTTTGCAGATTTCGCATTGAACATAATGACTCTGGGGGCACTGGCTCTCGGCATAGGGATGCTCGTTGATAATGCGATTGTCGTTATTGAAAATATTTACCGCCACTTATCACTTGGGAAAAGTCCAAGGGAAGCGGCCAGCATCGGGGCGAAAGAAGTGGGGGGGGCCATCACAGCATCAACGCTGACGACGGTTGCTGTTTTTCTTCCGGTTGTTTTCATATCCGGTCTGCTCGGTGAATTATTCACAGAATTTGCCCTGACGATTTCATTCAGCTTATTGGCATCTCTCATTGTGGCATTGACGGTTATCCCGATGCTCGCAAGCAGACTATTGAAAAAGCCTAAAGGAAATATGGAGGCCAAGCGGAGACGATCCAAGAGCAGGAAAAATTTCGCCCGATCCGTTAAGTGGGCACTTCGTCACCGCTTCATCGTATTACTCATCACACTCATTACATTAGTGGCAGGTGGACTTGGTCTAACAACTGTAGGAACCCAGTTTTTGCCACCTACCGATGAAGGTTTTTTCAATATGAGGGTCGAGTTAAATAATGGAGCATCTGTTGAAGAGACTAATAAAGTTGTCAAAGCAATTGAAGACAAGTTGGAGAAGGAAAACGATGTCGATGTATTCGTTAGTCTTGTCGGAACAACACAGGAAGAATCATTCAGAGGTAGTGCCAAAGGGAATATTGCAGAAATTTATGTAAAAATGAAGCCTTTGAATGAGAGGAACCGTTCAATTTTCAGCTTTGCAGATGAAATGAAGCCTGAAGTAGAACAAGCTGCACAAAAGATAAATCAATCAGCAGAGGTATCATTTAATCTACAGTCCACTTCCGGTTCCAGTCCCCAAACACTGACGTTTAATCTCAGGGATACGGATCAATCACGATTGGATAAATCAGTCGATACTTTATTGCCCTCATTGGAAAAAATGAAAGATGTTTCGGAAGTTTCGACAGATCAAATGGAGACTGTAAAAGAAGTGCAAATGAAAGTGAATAGGGAAAAGGCCCTTGAACAAGGGTTGGCACCTGCGCAGATAGGGAATCTTGTCCAGGATGTAACACGCGGGGTGCTGACTACTCAAATGGTTACTGAGAATTCTGATGTCATCAATGTCATGGTTCAATATGACCGCAATATTACGGAAAATCTTGATTCCTTAAAGAAGCTTCTTATACCTAATGGTCAGGGAAAGTACATTCAGTTACATTCAGTCGTCGACTTCTCCATTGAAGATGGTCCTGTCAGCATTCAGAGAATCGATCAGCAGCATGCTGTTCAATTTACATTAAAATACACTACAGGAACCAATCTTGGAGCGATTTCTAATGCAGTCGATGAGAAAATTGAATCACTGAATCTTCCGGATGAGACACTCGTTTCCTTCAGTGGAGACAGAGAGCTCCTTGAAGATTCCATTGACGATATGACACTTGCCCTTGGGTTAGCCATTGTACTTGTGTATATGGTCATGGCGGCACAATTCGAATCATTTAAATATCCGTTTGTCATTATGTTCACCGTGCCTCTTATGGTCATTGGTGTAGCGATCGCCCTAAGCATTACACAGACACCTATCAGCATTTCGGCTATCATAGGCGTGATTGTCCTTGCTGGGATTGTTGTAAATAATGCAATCGTCATTGTTGATTATATCAATCAACGCAAGGAAACCGGTACCAGTAGCTTTGACAGCATTGTCGAAGCAGTCCAGGACCGGGCGAGACCCATCTTCATGACCGCCTTAACGACGATTCTTGGCTTATTGCCTCTCGCCCTGGGCATAGGGGAGGGTACTGAAATCAATCAGCCAATGGGAATCGCGGTCATCGGGGGACTAATCAGCTCCACATTATTGACGATTTATGTCATACCGATCGTATACAGTTTCTTTGATAAAGAAACAAGAAGAATGAAGAAATCGAACAAATAAGATACACAACGAGAGTTAACCCGAATACTAAGTACCGTCTCTGTAGATTAGGCACTTAAGAAGGAGGGTTGACTTTTTTTTATAAGGCTGTCTTCGCAAAGAATGTTGCTATTCGCATACAGCCTTTTACCTTTAACATTCCAGGATGAGCAGTTGCATGTGAAAAAGCGATAAATATAGGCAGATTCACCCAAAAGTGCAAAAACGTAATAATTGGGAGGGATATGGTAAAAATAAAAGAAGCAGGATCAATAGGAGGAATCTCAAGATGGCAATTTCCCTGAAGCGATACTCAGACCGATATCTATACAGTTACGATTTAAAGCGCATGAATGGGGACGAACGTCACCAATTATTCTCTTACAAGGGATGCACATGAAGTCTTCCATAACAAAATCAGAAGGAATCCTATGGAGTATCGCTCTGCCTGGTTTTCCTCAATTGCTTGTCGGTCTGTGGTTTAAAGGAGCGCTATTTGTCATTCTTGAGATCATCATCAATGTCCAAAGCAATTTTAATCTAGGAATTATGTACAGTTTTTTAGGTGAGACACATAAGGCTGCTAATGTTATTGATTATCAATGGCTGATGTTCTATCCTTGTCTATATATGTTTGCTATGTGGGATGCATATAAGATTGCTGAAGGTTCGAAGTCGAGATACAGCTACTTGCCCTTTGTGATGTCAGCGTATATGGTAACTGTGGGATTGATGTATTCCCCGAAAGTATACATATGGGGTAAGTTTATCGGACCGATTTTTTTACCGATATTGTTTCTCGTTCCAGGAATACTGATCGGGCTTTTCATCCGTTTCATCCTTATTCGATTACATTAAATCTCTTTACGAATTCACGGTTATGAGTTACAATAGGCGTATACAAATAACGTTTTCTACCTGTCAAAGGGGAGTAGCTATAGGTTCATACCTAAACAAAGTCGTCAGTTCATGGTGTATGCCATCGGCTTTGTTGGCATATTTTATGCTAAGCAAGACCTTTGCCTTATTTAGGCAAGGGTCTTTTTATTTTTATAAAATTCCTTGCCTATTGGAAAACTAACTATGTAATAGGGAGGGACTATAGGTATGGATGCTTCGATGTTGTTGGAATATGGGTGGGTCCTGCTGATATTGGTAGGTCTAGAAGGGATTTTAGCTGCAGATAACGCGGTTGTCATGGCTGTCATGGTCAAACATTTGCCGGTGGAACAAAGGAAAAAAGCACTATTTTATGGACTTTTGGGGGCATTTGTATTCCGGTTCGCTGCATTATTTCTCATTTCGTTTTTAGTCAATGTGTGGCAGGTTCAGGCAATTGGGGCTATTTACTTGTTTTACGTGGCCATCCATCATTTCATAAAGAAGAGAAAAGACACCGGGGATGTGGAGGCAGAGCCTGCTAAAGGCTCAGGCTTCTGGACTACCGTACTTAAAGTGGAGCTTGCAGATATCGCGTTTGCTGTGGACTCAATGCTTGCAGCCGTTGCTTTAGCCGTAACACTTCAACCAACAGGCTGGTTTGATGTAGGTGGAATTGACGGAGGACAGTTTATTGTCATGTTCCTCGGTGGTATCATTGGATTAGTCATCATGCGCTTTGCTGCCACCTGGTTTGTTAAATTACTGGAGAAATACCCTACTTTAGAATCAGCTGCCTTTCTAATTGTTGGCTGGGTAGGAGTGAAGTTAGCGGTGTTTACCCTTGCACATCCTGATGTGGCGATTCTGGATCATCACTTCCCTGAATCTAAAATCTGGAAGATTGTATTCTGGAGCGTATTAATCCTGCTTTCTGTTGGAGGATATTTATTATCCAGGAGAAAAGCAAAACAGACAGAATCAGAAATGGAAGCAAAAGCCAAGGCTGAATAAATATTATGTAAAAGCTAACAGAGAATGTCTCTGTTAGCTTTTTTAATACCATCTTCCTTAAAGACGAACACCCTTTCACGGGATTCGTTGTCTATTTGTATAAAGGGTATATTCAGAATTTCAGGTCCCTCTCCATTTTTATTCAATTAAAACCCCCTCAAAAAAAAATCTTTGTACGTAATTCCTTTAATAAGGCGATCGATCGGCCAATACAAAAACTTACCAGAGGTGTTACAAATTAAAGAAAAATTGATAAAAAGAAACATCAATCAAAACCTGTTGAAAACCACCAGCACAGTGAAAAAAGGTAAAGAAAACAGTCAGGATCACCATCAAGAATAATATACCAGTATCATAAGGTAGAGGCTGAACATTTAATGAACATCAGTCAGAAAAGGGTTGTCAAACAACCCTATTCTCCCTATTCTCCTTTTACATTCAATATCTTATGAGTATAATAGTGTGCAGGATGGGGTGAGGCTGATGTTAAATGTGTTACTATTTCTACTCGCTAAACAAAAGAAAAGGCAATCGCTTGAAGAAATGGCGATTCAAATACAGAATGGTGATGAACAATTATTAAACGTAATCCTTGAAGATTATATGCCCTTTATTAAAAAAACGGTATCTTCCGTTTGTAAGAGATACATTTATGAAAGTGACGATGAATTCAGTATCGGACTGATTGCCTTTCATGACGCTATCTTAAAATATAATCATCAACGGGGGACCTCGCTCATCAGTTTCTCAGAAATCATCATCAAAAGAAAAGTAATCGATTATATCAGGAAAAATGGGAAGTTTCAGGATATAAGCATCGATATGAGTCTGGTCGATGACGATGAAGAATCTTCCCATTTGACTATCGACCAAATTGTTTCGGTAGATAAATTTACAGAGCAGGAGGAAGCAAACAAGCGACGGGAAGAAATTTTGTCATTTCAGGAACAACTGGCTAACTACAAGTTGTCCTTCCACGAACTTGTCGAGCAATCCCCTAAGCATGAAGATGCGAGACTGAATGCTATTAAAATTGCCAATACGGTAGTCAGTTCAAAAGAAATATTGGAATATCTTATAGAAAAAAAACGGTTACCATTAAAAAAATTAGAGAAGCAGGTAAACGTCAGCAGAAAGACCATTGAGAGAAACCGGAAATATATTATAGCCATTTCTCTTATCCTTATTGGGGATTATGTTTATTTACGGGATTATTTAAAAGGGCGGTTAGAGAGATGAAAAAAGGGATCATTATGGAAATCAAACAGGATATCCTGGTTATGATGACACCAGAAGGGGAATTTCTGAATGGGAAAAGGCACCCCGATCAGCAGTACTCAATAGGGGAAGAAATCCCATTCTTTCCGGCTCAAAAAAAATCGATAAACTCCAAACCCTTTTTTAAGTGGGATTGGAGAATTTCCACTTCTTTGATTACGGCCCTGGTCTTCATCATTGCCCTGTTTTCTAGTGCTGTGATACTGGATAATCGGGCATACGCCTATGTTTCGGTTGATATCAATCCCAGCATGGAATTAACATTGAATAAACAGCAAAAAGTCATAGAAATCAAGCCATTCAATGACGATGCTCAACTTCTCCTAAGGAAGTTGAGTAAATGGGAAGACGAAGATGTTGGTAAAGTGACTGAAATGATCTTTCAGCTAAGTGAAAAGTTGGGCTATTTAAAAGATCATCAAAATGTCATCATCACTTCCTCCTTCCTTCATGATACCGATCACAAAAAGGGAAGTGAATTACTGGATGAGCTAAATGAGTTTGTTGAGGATTACAGTTCGGATCATCAAACAAATATTATCGTGAAAGAAACTTCGGAAGAGTTTAGGGAAAAAGCATCGGAAAAAGGAATGACTGCTGGTTCCCTCCTCCGTGAAGAGGAACAAATCAATAACAAATACGAAAACGAAACAGAAACAGAAACAGAAGTCGAAACAGAAACAGAAATAGAAAAACAAAAAGAAAAACCCGTGATCAAAGAAAGAAACAAGAAACCAGACACGTTTCATGAAGAAGAAAAGCCCAAAGAGAAGAACCAAAAGGAGATTCCTCCGATAAAAGAACAAAAACAAAACAAAGGTAAGCCTAAGAATCTTCCTGATGATCAATACAACCGTGAAAATCCTCGCCGTGAAAGGAATGAAGAAAAGAAAAAACCGGATCATCCAAGTCAGAGTAAATCTTCTCATAGTGACAATCGCAATAGGGGACATGACCAATCTAGCAATCGAGTTTCTATAGAAAGTAAACAGAAACACGATCAGAATGAAGATCATCCAACCAGAAAAAAAGAAAAGAAAGATGAGCATAAGGATCGAAAAGAAAACAAAAAAAATTAATGGAAGAGACTCATTGATGGAATGGGTCTCTATTTTTGACGAATTAAAGGGTAGCTGGTGTACACCAGCTACCCACATGCCATATTATTTAGTTTGTTGTCCAGTTAATTGAGATTGAGCTTGTTTGACAAGACGTTTTGTAATTTCTCCCCCAACAGATCCATTAGAACGAGCGACAGTATCTGATCCAAGGGTTACACCAAACTCCTGAGCAATCTCATATTTCACTTGATCAAGGTATTGTTCAACACCAGGAACGAGCAATTTATTAGAACTTCTAGCCATGGTCGTTTTCCTCCTTACTGGTAAATTTGAAACAATGAATGTTTCAGTAGTACTATTATTTGTATCATCCATGGTGAACATGAATGGTAATATTTCGCCGAAATTGTATTGTTTGTATAAAAGTAAATGATTGTGACACTAATTTGTTTAAGAGGTTTTTATTAAAGAAAGAATAAACATAAAGAAATTAACCATTTTTCCTTTCAATCTTGTGCTATATTCTTTAAGATAGAAAAGGAAATATAGTTGAAAGGGAAATACATATATGTGGTATAAGCTTAGATACAATTTAAATAAATTAACTCCTGCGCAGGTAATCGTCACTTATTATTTTCTTGCCGTGACGATTGCGACGATTCTGCTCAGTCTTCCCATAGCACATAAATCCGGGGCTGAGTGGAGTTTCTTAGATGCGATTTTCACAGCGGTCAGTGCTGTAAGTGTTACGGGATTAACCGTTGTGAGCACCGTTGATACGTTTAATCATACAGGTATCTTCATTTTAATGTTTGTTCTTCAATTTGGTGGGATAGGTATCATGACTCTCGGAACGTTCTTCTGGTTGATTGTCGGAAAGAAGATAGGCTTAAAAGAGCGCCGTTTGATCATGACCGACCAGAATCAGACGAGCCTGGCAGGTTTGGTTAGTCTGTTAAAGCAAATTTTACTTTTGATCATCTTTATTGAACTCGCAGGGGCGTTTATTTTGGGCGTTTATTTCCTTGGCTACTACCCGACCTGGCAGGAAGCCTTTCTACAAGGACTATTTGCATCCGTAAGTGCAACGACAAATGCTGGTTTTGATATTACAGGTCAGTCCCTCATTCCTTATGCGAATGACTATTTTGTTCAGTTTATAAACATCATCTTACTAACGCTTGGTGCTATAGGATTTCCCGTTCTGATTGAAACGAAGGATTATCTTATGAGCAAAAAGCGAAACAGACATCACTTTTCATTATATTCAAAGATCACCACCGTTACATTTTTTGGGTTAATGGTATTTGGAACATTAGTCATCTTCATCTTTGAATATAATCGCTTTTTTAATGGCATGGAGTGGCATGAGTCATTCTTTTATGCCTTCTTCCAATCAGCCACAACGAGGAATGGTGGACTTGCTACGATGAACGTCGCCGAGTTTTCATCTCCTACCTTGCTGGTCATGAGCGCACTCATGTTCATAGGGGCTTCACCTAGTTCCGTCGGTGGTGGGATCAGAACGACGACCTTTGCACTGAATATTTTATTTTTATTCCATTTTGCCAAAGGTAATCAAACCATCAAAATATTCAAGAGGGAAATTCACCAGCAGGATGTTATAAAATCCCTAGTAGTGACAATGATGGCCATTTTCATCTGCTTTCTATCTGTCATCATCCTCACCTTCACAGAAGACCATTCCATTATGGAAATCGTTTTTGAGGTTGCCTCTGCATTTGGAACGACGGGTCTTTCAATGGGGATCACTTCAGAACTATCGTCCGTTGGGAAATGTGTCATTATCGCATTAATGTTTATCGGTCGAGTGGGTATTCTCTCATTCCTCTTTATGATAGGAGGAAAAGAAAAGACAGCGAAATATCATTATCCAAAAGAACGGGTCATTATTGGGTAATTTTTTGAAAACGATGCTTATTGGAGCATCGTTTTTGTTTTGCTGTTTTCATAAACATTGTTGCTTTTTGATGTAGCGGGAGGCGGTTGATAGCAGCGAGTGGTGCTCACTTTCCGCGGGGCTGGACGAGCCGCCTCCGCATTTCGTGCAGTCCAGCTACGGCGGCTAGCCCCTCGAGGTCATAAGCTAAATGGTCCAAGAAGGCAAAAGAACGCCTTCTTAGCCCA
>NZ_JAFKOH010000208.1 GCF_017303375.1 Bacillus sp. NTK074B
GCTATCTGGGCTGGCTGGGCGGGGAGGGCACGCTGGCATTCGGCGCCACGGGCGGGCGCGACATTGCGCTGTTGATGGGGTGCGGCGTGGTCACGGCGGTGCCGCTGATGCTTTATGCCAACGGCGCCAAGCGGCTGCGGCTGACGACAATTGGCCTGATGCAATACATCGCGCCGACCTGCATCTTCCTGATCGCCGTGTTCCTGTTCGGCGAACCGTTCGAGGGCGCCAAGCTGTGGGCGTTCCCGGTGATATGGGG
>NZ_JAFKOH010000209.1 GCF_017303375.1 Bacillus sp. NTK074B
ACCGAGGGGCAGAAATCGCTGCTGAGCCGGCTTGAAAGCCTGACCGGCATGCGCGGCGCCCCGCCCGTCTGGCTGGCCTCGCATCCCAAGACCGCCGACCGGGTGGCCGCGATCGAAGAGCTCGAACGTCGCTGGCGAGTCACCTGAAAAAAGATGGGTGAGGCCGAAGCCCCACCCAGACGATCACTTGGTGCTCGAAAACAAGATCACCCTGCCATGCAGGCGTGACAGAGGGGTGACAATCACACCTCTTCCTTGT
>NZ_JAFKOH010000210.1 GCF_017303375.1 Bacillus sp. NTK074B
TCCGTCCACTGCCGTGCCGCCACCCGAAATCAGGATGCGCCGGGTCAGGCCGGCCTTGTAGAGCGCAAGGGCCGGCTGAAGGCTGCTGACAGAGGGGCTGCACAGGACGAATGCAAGATCCACGGCTTCCGGCGGGCATTTCTTGAACAGGAAGGCACTGATGCCTGCGCGGCTATCGTAGAGATCCATAGCTCGACCGTGCGATTTTCTTTGGGATTTTCAAGTGGCTGACCCTACGGCTTATTCCCTTGGGGTCAAT
>NZ_JAFKOH010000211.1 GCF_017303375.1 Bacillus sp. NTK074B
CGGGCGCCGAATGCGGCTGCCAGGCCGAGGTGGGCTCGGCCGCGTCGATGGCGGCGGCGGGGCTGTGCGCGGTGATGGGCGGCAGCCCCGAGCAGGTCGAGAACGCCGCCGAGATCGCGCTTGAGCATCATCTCGGCATGACCTGCGATCCGGTGAAGGGGCTGGTGCAGGTCCCTTGTATCGAGCGCAACGGGCTGGGGGCGATCAAGGCAGTGTCGGCGGCCTCGCTGGCCTTGCGCGGCGACGGGGCGCATTTCAT
>NZ_JAFKOH010000212.1 GCF_017303375.1 Bacillus sp. NTK074B
GACGGTCGAGGCGCAGATGGCCCATCATGACCATTGCGGGGGGATGAGCCGAGGCGAACAGGCGCGCGAAGGGGGCCAGCTCGGCCTCGGTCCAATGCGCGGAAATGTCCGCGACCCCGTGATGGCTGTCGCTGACCGAGCGGCCATGGCCGGGAAAATGCTTGGCGGAACACAGGATGCCCGCGCTGGCGAAACCGCTGACAAAGGCCGCCGCATAGGCGGCGATACAGTCCGGGTCGGTGCCGTAGGCGCGTTTGGG
>NZ_JAFKOH010000213.1 GCF_017303375.1 Bacillus sp. NTK074B
GGCGGTGAGCGTGGCGTGGAGGAAGTGCTGGTCGTGTCCGCCCCGCCCGAGGTGCAGCGCGAGCGGGTTCTCGCCCGCCCCGGCATGACAGAGGCGCATTTCCAGACCATCCTGTCGAAACAGATGCCCGATGCCGAGAAACGCGCCCGCGCCGACCACGTCATCGAAACGCTGACCCTTGATCAGACCCGCAGCGCCGTGTTCGAACTGGTCGCCAAGCTGAGCGGAGAGACGCCCGATGCGTGAAATCGTCATGGAT
>NZ_JAFKOH010000214.1 GCF_017303375.1 Bacillus sp. NTK074B
TGGCGCGTGTGCTGTCGGTGCTGGAGCCGATCGCGGCGGAAACCGGCGCTTCGATCGCGGATGTGATCGTGCTGGCGGGCAATCTGGGGGTCGAGCAGGCGGCGAAAGCGGCGGGCTATGACGTCACGGTTCCCTTCGCACCGGGTCGCGGCGATGCGACGGACGAGATGACCGACGCGGACAGCTTCGACGCGATGGAACCGGCGGCCGATGGCTACCGCAACTTCGAGAAAGCGGCCTATGTCGTCTCGCCCGAAGA
>NZ_JAFKOH010000215.1 GCF_017303375.1 Bacillus sp. NTK074B
GTCACGTCAGGCCGCTGCAACAGGCGGAACGCCGCCCAGAGCAGCGCGGCCTGCAAGCCCAGGATCACCCACCAGGCCCAGCCCGGCATCCCGCCCAGCACGGTGGTGAGCGTCAGCACAGGAACCAGCACCAACATCCACAGGCCCGGAAGGCTTGCGTGTCGATAGAGCCAGCGATGTTCCATCGTCTTCATCCGCGCGTCGATCCGCTTGTCCGTGCCGATCCGATGTCGGCGCTCACAAACTGGTTGCGCGAGGT
>NZ_JAFKOH010000216.1 GCF_017303375.1 Bacillus sp. NTK074B
GTCACAGGGCCCGACAAGGCAAGTGTCACGTCCTCCACCGTCTCAGCCATCGGCACGGAACGCGCCACTGTCGGCGGGACGTCCAAAGCTCGCCATAAGCCTTATGCCGGCTTCCACCAGAGCAGGACTGGCGGCAAGATTGACTAGGGACATGGAACCGTTTCCTCGATATGTGCGCCTTGCCGGCCCGGGATTCCCATGCGCGGCCAGCCTGGCGAATCCGTAGCGTCGATGCCGTGCGGCCCCGTCCGGTACGAAG
>NZ_JAFKOH010000217.1 GCF_017303375.1 Bacillus sp. NTK074B
GCCGCCGTGATGGGGCCGTGGATCAAGCTGGCGGGCCATCTGGGCAATTTCGCAGGCCAGATGACCGAAGAGCCGGTGCGCGCGATCAACGTGCTCTATGACGGCGCGCCGTCGGGCATGAACCTGAAAGCGCTCGATTGCGCGGTGATTGCCGGGATCCTGAAATCGGCGAACCCGGATGTGAACCTCGTCTCGGCGCCGATCGTCGCCAAGGAACGCGGGATCAAGCTGTCGACCACCACGCAGGAAAAAGCGGGCG
>NZ_JAFKOH010000021.1 GCF_017303375.1 Bacillus sp. NTK074B
GAAAAGCGGAGGCGGCTTGATTAGCCCCGACAAGCATAAGATGAATGGGCTAAGAAGGCGTTCTTTTGCCTTCTTGGGCCATTTAGCTTATGACCTCGGGGAGGCTCACCGCCAGCCCCGCGGAAAGCGAGCACCTGTAGCGGAAATCAACCGCCACTCTCTACATCAAAAAGCATAAATGTATATAAAAACTGCATAAAAAAAGCAGCAGAGACAAGTCTCTGCTGCTTTTCAATCGATGAAATTATTCACCAGTAACGTATGGAAGCAATGCCATTGTACGAGCGCGTTTGATCGCACGAGTCAACTTACGTTGGTACTTAGCGTTCGTTCCAGTTACACGACGTGGAAGAATCTTTCCACGTTCAGATACGAATTTCTTAAGAAGATCAACATCTTTGAAATCGATATGTGTAATTCCGTTTGCTGTGAAGTAGCATACCTTACGGCGTCTACGTCCACCTCTACGTCCTCCTGCCATTTGTTTCGCCTCCTATCTTGTTAAGTTTGGTATCGTTCGTTTAGAATGGCAGATCATCATCGGAAATGTCGATCGGCTGACCGTCATTTGCAAATGGATCCTCATCTACACGTGTATAGTTGTTGTTATTATTGTTGCGCTGTTGATTCTGATTCTGACTATACGGATTTCCTTGGTCGCGTTGACCTCCACCCGAATAGCCCGGACTTCCTCCACGATCGCCTTGATTCGCACTACGCGGTTCTAAGAACTGAACGCTTTCTGCTACGACTTCCGTCATAAACACCCGACGTCCATCCTGTCCTTCGAAATTACGTGTTTGAATACGACCGTCAACGCCAGCTAAGCTGCCTTTTTTAAGAAAGTTTGCTACATTCTCTGCAGGGCGACGCCATACAACGCAGTTAATAAAATCTGCTTCCCGTTCTCCTGATTGATTCGTAAAACTACGATTGACAGCCAGGGTGAACGAAGCAACAGCCACTCCACTTGGAGTATATTTTAATTCAGGGTCTTTGGTTAAACGCCCTACTAATACAACTCGGTTCATCATCAGAATCAACCCCTTCCTTCTAGTTTACTGTTTCACGTGAAACAGATGATAGAAGTGTATATCTTAAAAAACCTGCGGATTATTCTTCTTCTTTAACAACGATATGACGGATAATATCATCGCTGATTTTAGCTAAACGATCGAATTCGTTAACTGCATCAGAAGTAGCGCTCATCTTAACTAGTTGATAGAAACCATCACGAAAATCGTTGATTTCATACGCTAAACGACGTTTACCCCAATCTTTTGACTCGATGATTTCCGCGCCGTTAGTTGTTAAAACGTTATCGAAACGCTCAACTACTGCTTTCTTTGACTCGTCGTCAATGTTTGGGCGGACAATGTACATAACTTCGTACTTTCTCATCTGAATGTCACCTCCTCGTGGTCTATGCGGTCCTTTCTTTGTGAAAGAACAAGGAGCAATGCGTTCATTACTCACGAAATAAAATTATAGCATAGCTTATCTATTATTGCAATATGACGTAAAAAAAAGACTAGAATTGGATTCTAGTCTTTTTAAGGGTAATCGTTGTTGCTTATTAAAGAAGCGAGTGCTGTTGATTTCCACTCCAGGTGCTCGCTTTCCGTTCCAATCAACTGTAGGCTTGAATTCTAAACCAGAACAATTTAAAAATAAGTGTGCGAGTTTCAACTATTCTCATTTATACCCATCGTCAGCACTAAATTCCTCTTTCAGTAGGTAACGCTGACTACCGCAGATAAACTTACACATTAAAACGGAAGTGGATGATGTCTCCGTCTTTTACTAGGTATTCTTTACCTTCGAGGCGGACTTTTCCTGCTTCGCGGGCAGCTCCCATTGTTCCGGCTGCGACTAGGTCTTCGTAGGATACGGTTTCAGCGCGGATGAATCCTCTTTCGAAGTCGGTGTGGATGACTCCGGCACATTGAGGGGCTTTCATCCCTTCACGGAACGTCCAGGCACGGACTTCTTGTACACCTGCTGTGAAGTACGTAGCTAGTCCCAATAGTGAGTAGGTAGCACGGATCAGCTGATCAAGGCCAGATTCTTCGATTCCTAACTCCTGCAGGAACATCGCCTTTTCTTCATCATCCAGTTCGGCGATTTCAGATTCGATTTTCGCGCAGACCACGATCACTTCGGCGTTGTCATCTTTTGCAAATTCACGTACTTTCTGAACATATTCGTTATTAGAAGGATCCGCAATCTCGTCTTCACTTACGTTCGCTACGTATAATACAGGCTTGGAAGTCAGTAAGTGCAGCTGTTTTACAAGCTTCATTTGCTCATCCGAGAACTCAACTGTACGAGCTGGCTGTTCTGCTTCCAAAGCTTCTTTGATTTTCACAAGGATGTCGTGCTCAAATACCGCTTCTTTGTCTTTTTGTTTAGCCATTTTCTGAACTCTTGTAATCCGTTTATCAACCGTCTCAAGGTCAGCGAGGATCAATTCAAGGTTGATGACTTCAATATCTGCGATCGGATCCACTTTTCCGGATACGTGTGTGATATTATCATCCGCGAAACAACGGACAACTTGACAGATCGCATCCACTTGACGGATGTGGGATAAGAACTTATTCCCTAATCCTTCACCTTTGCTCGCCCCTTTTACAATCCCGGCAATATCGGTGAATTCGAAGGCAGTGGGAACCGTCTTCTTCGGGTCTACAAGTTCAGTTAATTTATCCAGACGGTGATCTGGAACCTCTACGATTCCTACGTTCGGATCGATGGTACAGAAAGGGTAGTTGGCAGATTCTGCACCTGCTTTTGTAATTGCGTTGAATAGAGTGGATTTCCCGACGTTAGGTAGTCCAACAATACCAGCTGTTAATGCCATTTTGGTCACTCCTCATCTATATTCTTATCTATTAAAAAATCCTTTAAGATCGAAAAACACGTAATCGGTCGAACCTTTCACAATTATAGAGATAATAGAGGGAAAAGACAAGTGAAGCTTCGGGGAAATCATCCCACAAAAAAAGCATTCAACCCTATTCAACGGTTGAATGCTCTCATGCTTTGCTAATTAGGACGCAAGATGGATTAGGCCAAAAGAATTATGGGTAAAAAAAGAGTACTTACTCTTCTTCACCGCTTGAGATGACTTTTTTCATTTTTTTCGCAAAATCTTTTCTGGGGATCATCACACTGTGACCGCATCCGACACACTTGATGCGAATATCCATCCCCATACGGATCACTTTCCAGCGGTTGGTACCACATGGATGAGGCTTTTTCATCTCGACAATATCATTTAAGGTGAAAGTCTTTGGCTCCACTACCTATTCCTCCTCATTCGCTTTCAAGTCTTCTTTGTTTCTCTTCCCGTGGATGATGAATTTCTTCTTCATCTTTACGTGAATACATCACCATGCGAGGGAATGGAATTTCAATGCCATGCGCATCCAGGCAAAGTTTCACTTCTTTACGTATCATCCTGGCCATATACCAATGTCTCATTGGGACCGTTTCAGCAACGATGCGGATGACGACATCGGAAGCTCCTAGAGTCTGGACTCCCAAGAGTTCCGGCGGATTCACTAAATCCTCATATTTTTGAGGTAGAGAGAGAAGGAGCTCCTCCATCACTTTTTCCGCTTCTTCAATATTTTCTTCATAGGCAATACTGACATCAACGACCGCAATACTATTATGGACGGAGAAATTCGTCACTTCCGTAATATTGCCGTTTGGAAAAATGTGAAGTTCGCCGGTCCAGCTTTTGATCTTTGTCGTTCGCAATCCGATTTCTTCGACGGTTCCTTCTGCAGAACCAATTCTCACATAATCGCCTACAGAAAATTGATCCTCAAAAATGATAAAGAACCCGGTGATGATATCACGGACCAGATTCTGCGCCCCGAAACCGACGGCCAAACCGACAATTCCGGCTCCGGCGATAAGTCCTTTCACATCAATATCCAGAGTCGACAAAATCGTCATGAGACTGATGAAGTAAATCACATAGGTCAATACATTCTCTAAGAGTTTTAATAGAGTGGCTTCCCGTCGCTCAGTAAATTTTAAAGGGGAGCGGGAACGTACTTTGAATACGTTTCGGATTGCTGACCGACCTACCCTTAAAGCGATATAGGTAATCACCATAATGGCAACAATTTTTATGGCGCCTGTACCAAGTGCGATCCACATTTCATTGTCTATAAGTTTTTGGGCTGCTTTACTTTCTGTAATATTCTTAAGAGTCTCATCGACAGTTTCTTTCGTATCTTTCTGACCCATTTATCGAACCTCCACTTATCATTCAATAAGAAGTATTCCTTATTTTATCAACTTTCCCTCTCATTGTGTAGATATAACCTCATAAAGAATAGTTTTAAGAAAATTTTTATTTTATGAAAAATCCGACCATATTATGTATGAAAAAAAGAAATCGTCCGTATACTGATAATACTTAAAAAATTGACTGTGGGATAAGGGGCCGGCGACTCAAAGGTCATCCCTTTGAACACATCCAAAGGAGTGGAAGCGATGAATCTGAAAAAAGGATTATTTGAACGAAGACCTGAACCCTTTAGAGTCCTTCATCAGGAAGAGCGTGCGGCACAGGATCTTTCCGTTCAATTGTCGTCGATGCTTCCCACTTATTATCGTACAAGACCCATCGTATTTGTCTGTATCGGTACCGATCGATCGACAGGGGATGCATTAGGTCCTCTGGTTGGTACCTTGATAGAGGAACAGGATATTAAACCATTTCATGTGTACGGAACACTGGATGATCCGATCCACGCCGTGAATCTTGAAGAGAAGCTCAAGGATATTGCAACTAAACATATCAACCCCTTTATCATCGGGGTAGATGCCTGTCTCGGCCGGTTAAAAAGCGTGGGAGCCATTCAGTTAAGTGAAGGTCCTTTGAAACCCGGTGCCGGAGTAAATAAGGAGTTGCCCGAGGTCGGTGAGATTCATCTGACAGGGATTGTGAATGTCAGTGGATTTATGGAATTCTTTGTATTACAAAATACACGCTTGAACCTTGTGATGAAAATGGCCAAGACGATCGCTGAAGCCATTGTGCTGGCAGGTGATTCAGTAGAAAGGCGAAATGCCGTGAGTATTGAAAAATGGCGTGAAGAAATGCAGCAATAGAGAAGGGGGATGACGCACTCACGTCATCTCCCTTTTTGTTTACATATACATCTGGTATGCGTGAATGATCCCGACGACGATGCCCACCACGATAATTCCAGGAAGTAAATTGGCGACCCTGATTTTCGTTACACCGAGGAGATTAAGTCCGATTGCAAAAATCATGATCCCACCGGTTGAGGTCATTTCGACTATGTAGGCATCCATGAGCTCTTGAGGCACCCATTGGTGAATCTGCGTCGCAAATAAGGCGATAAAACCCTGATAAAGTACGACAGGGATAGCCGAGAACATGACACCGATCCCAAGTGTCGTCGTTAGGATCAGTGAAGTGAAACCATCAATGATCGATTTGGTCAAAAGAACGTCATGATCTCCCCTGATACCACTATCCAACGCACCGATCACGGCCATGGCCCCGATGACAAAAATCAGGGTCGCTGTTACAAACCCTTGAGAGATCGAGGTTTCTTTCTTGCTGCCGAGCTTCTTTTCCAACCAGTTTCCTAAGGCGTTCAGTCTGTCTTCAAGATTCATCCACTCTCCCCAGGCAGCACCAAGGGTAAGTGAGATAATCACAATGAGAAAGTTTTCACTTTTCAGCCCCATCTGTAAACCAAGCACGATGACGGCAAGCCCTATCGCTTTCATGACGGTTCCCTTCATATCTTCAGGTATGCGGTGCAGGATCTTCCCCAGTAGGGTCCCGATAATAATACATACCCCATTAACAAGCGTTCCTAATAGTACCATGACGTTTTCCCCTTATGTTTATTTCCCGAAGAATAGTTTTTTATATGTACCATAAGGAAGAGGACTGTCTTAACATGGAATGAAGCATCCCACTTTAGACAGTCCCATTCCTTTTTTTCACTACTGAAGCAATTCTAAAATCCGTTCCAGATCTTCCTTAGAGAAGAATTCCAGCTCGATTTTTCCTTTTTTCTTCGATTGTTTAATCGTAACCGTGGTACCGAAACGTTCACGAAGAAGAGATTCCTGTTCTTGTATAAAGACGTCTTTTCGGTCGGACTTCTTTGTTTCACGTGGAACATTCTCATTCAATTCCTGGATGATTTTCTCTAACTGTCGAACGTTCAGGGACTCTTTCAATATGCGGTTCACAACCGGTGACAAATTCTTTTTGTTCTTCAATCCAAGCAGGGCACGTCCATGTCCCATTGATAACTTCCCTTCGGACAGGAGTTCCTGAACGGGTGTCGGAAGGGTAAGCAAACGGATATGGTTTGCGATATGCGGCCTGCTCTTCCCTAATCGTTTGGCTAATTCCTCCTGCGTAAGCTTCAGTTTATCCATGAGCATTTGATAAGCTGCGCCCTCTTCAATGGGGGTCAAATCCTCCCGTTGCAGGTTCTCAAGGACCGCTAGCTCCATCATCTGTTGATCGTTCAGCTCACGGACAACGACAGGAACCGTTTCTAATTCAGCGGCTGTCGCTGCACGATATCGACGCTCACCGACCACAATCTCGTATCCTTTGATGGACTTACGGACAATGATCGGTTGAAGGATCCCGTGTTCGAGAATCGATTCTTTCAACTCTTCGATGGCCTGTGGCTCAAAGATTTTACGCGGCTGGTAGGGGTTGGGCCTTAATTCTTTCAGGCTCACTTCCTGAACGGATTCTTCATTTTGAGTTGTTTGCATATTAGTGAAGAGGGCATTGATGCCCTTTCCTAAACCTTTAGCCATTCGCCGCCACTTCCTTTGCTAGTTCTAAGTAAACTTCTGCTCCCCTGGATTTAGCATCATAGATGATGATCGGTTCACCATGACTGGGTGCTTCACTTAAACGAACGTTACGTGGGATAATTGTGCGATACACTTTATCTTGAAAATATTTCTTAACCTCTTCGATGACCTGGATTCCAAGGTTGGTTCTGGCATCCAACATGGTTAACAACACTCCATCGATCATCAGGTCATGGTTCAGATGCTTCTGTACTAAACGGACCGTGCTCAACAGCTGGCTCAACCCTTCAAGTGCATAATATTCGCACTGAACCGGGATGACGACGGCATCTGATGCGGTTAACGCATTGATGGTCAGTAGGCCAAGTGATGGAGGACAGTCAATGATGATATAATCGAATTCGTCTTTAACCTTCTCCAGAGCTTTCTTCAGACGCACTTCCCGGGATATGGTCGGGACCAATTCAATCTCCGCTCCAGCGAGTGAAATGGTTGCAGGGACGATGGATAAGTTCTCTACTTTTGATTGCTTAATCGTGTCATTTACATCTACATCATCCACTAATACATCATAGATGCACTGCTGTACATCACCTTTTTCTACACCGACACCACTCGTGGCGTTTCCTTGAGGATCGATATCTACGAGTAAAACCTTTTTCCCTATATAAGCTAAACAAGCCCCCAAATTGACGGATGTCGTGGTCTTTCCCACCCCGCCCTTTTGGTTTGTAACGGCTACAATTCTGCCCAAGGTTGTCACCTACCTTTTGACTTCCTGAAATTGACTATATTTTTTCACAGTATTCTTCTATTCTATCAAAATTCCCTTATAATTGTCTGTCAATTTCCCAAAAAAGACGGGTGCATCCATAAATTGGAGAACTTGATTTACTGACCGTCTTCCCGCTTTTCCACCAAAAAAGTGAGAAACCACACTGTTTCTCACTTTTAATCTGCTAATCTATTTTTTTTTGGGAATACGAATGGTGAATTGATAGAATTCCTCGTGCTCTTCTTCTTCTGAATCGAGATTGATTCCGCTATCGGACACCATGGATAGGGATTGGCGAATCGTATTCACTGCAATTCTCATATCCTTGCTGAATGCCTTGCGTTTAGGCTTCGGCTTCTGATTCGTTCCTTCTTGTATTTTCACAACCCGGTCTTCGGTCTGTTTGACATTCAAGCTTTTTTCAATGATTTCTTGAAGGAGCTGAATTTGCTTTTCCGGATTCTTTAAAGGAATCAAAGCCCTGGCGTGACGTTCTGTGATTCGTTTATCTAATAAGGCTGATTGAATTTCTTCTGGAAGCTTTAGGAGACGAAGCTTGTTCGCCACGGTTGATTGTCCTTTTCCTAAGCGTTGAGCAAGGGCTTCTTGAGTTAGATCATGTAATTCCAACAGTTTTCCATATGCGATTGCCTCTTCAATAGGAGAGAGCTCTTCTCTTTGTAAGTTCTCGATTAATGCAACAGAAGCAGTTTCTGTATCATTCAGATTCTTAACAATCGCCGGAACGGTTTCCCAGCCAAGCTTTTGAACGGCTCTGTAACGTCGTTCTCCCGCAATGATTTCAAACTGGTCATCATCGTATTGTCTCACCACAATCGGTTGGATAATGCCATGAGTGTGTATCGTTCGTGATAACTCTTCTATCTTTTCATCATTAAACACAGTCCTTGGTTGAAAGCGATTCGGGATGATTTGTGATACAGGTATCTTTCTCACTTCATCTCGATCTTCTTCCACTACATTCGACTCTTCAGATTCAACATCTTGCTCCTTTTCACCTAGGCCAAAAAAACGAGAGAAAGGATGCTTCATCTTCCTACACCACCTTTAAGAAACTCCCTTAATTAATATTCTCTAAAACAGGTCAAGTTCCTGCCTCCTAAAAGACGACGGTTTTCCATTAGTCTACTATTACTGGAGGATGACCTTACTATTCTAACGGTAATTTATTGGGTGTCCCAGGTTTTCTGGGATATTTATTAGGTGTTTCTTTCAATTTGTTGATTTTCACGATATTACGCTCGCTTTCCTCTTCAGGAAGAAGGAACGAATACATTTTGTCCGTTTGTCCACCAAGCGTTCCGATCGCTTTCTTTGCATTCGACAGCTCTTCGTTCACATTGGAAGCTTTCATGGCGACAAAGGACCCGCCCTTTTTTACAAGGGGAAGGCATAACTCACTTAAGACGGACATTCTTGCTACAGCTCTTGCTGTAACCATATCATATTTTTCGCGATGTGCCTTATCTTTTCCAAATGTCTCGGCACGGTCATGATAAAAATTTGTGTTTTCAAGTCCTAACTCGTCCGATAAATGATTTAAAAATGTGATGCGCTTATTCAAGGAATCAACAATTGAAATATGCAGGTGCGGGAAGCAAATCTTAAGAGGGATACTTGGAAACCCGGCACCAGCCCCAACATCACAAAGGGATTGAACTTCTGTGAAATCCACATAAAAGGCTGCACTGACCGAATCGTAAAAATGCTTTAAGTAGACATCCTCTTTCTCAGTGATGGCTGTCAGATTCATTTTTTCATTCCATTCAACCAGCAATTCATAATAGCGTTCAAACTGATGTAGCTGCCCGGAAGAAAGGGAAATCCCCTTCTCCTCAAGCATTGATTGAAATTCATTTACGTTCATGAGATGATCCTTCCTTTACTTCTATTGATCACCGGATACCTTGGCGATTTTGCCCTGTTCAATATAGACCATCAAAATGGACACGTCTGCAGGATTCACGCCTGAAATGCGGGACGCCTGTGCAAGAGAAAGAGGCTGGACCTCAATCAATTTCTGTCTTGCTTCAGAAGCCAAACCGCTGATCGCACTGTAATCAATGTTATCAGGAATTCGTTTGTTTTCCATCTTCTTCATTTTATCGACCTGTTGAAGGGATTTTTCAATATAGCCCTCGTATTTCACTTGAATCTCCACCTGTTCCTCTACATCGGGATCAAGTGCGATTTCGCTTGGGACGAGTGACTTAATATGACTGTAATTCATTTCAGGTCGCTTTAGAAGGTCCGCTGCCAGAATCCCGTCTTTCAGCTCGCTTCCCCCTGCCTCACGGATGATACTTTGCGTTTCTTCAGTCGGCTTAATGCGAATGGCTTCAAGACGTGCCTTCTCGGTAGAGATCGCTTCTTTCTTCGCTGAAAAGCGTTCATATCGATCATCTGAGATCAAACCGATTTTATGTCCGATATCCGTTAAGCGAAGATCAGCATTATCGTGACGCAGCAACAAACGATATTCCGCACGGGAAGTAAGTAGGCGATAAGGTTCGTTCGTCCCCTTCGTCACCAGGTCATCGATCAGAACCCCGATGTAGGCATCGGAACGACTTAAGATGACTTCTTCTTTATCCAGGGCACTGCATGCGGCATTGATCCCGGCCATCAAACCTTGACCAGCTGCTTCTTCATAACCTGATGTCCCATTGATTTGTCCTGCCGTGTAGAGATTCTTAATTTTTTTCGTTTCAAGAGTCGGCCATAATTGTGTCGGTACGATGGAATCATATTCGATGGCATATCCGGCACGCATCATTTGTACGTTTTCAAGGCCCGGGATGGTCTGAAGAATTTTTTGCTGCACATCTTCAGGAAGACTGGTAGATAATCCTTGCACGTATACTTCCTGTGTATTTTTCCCTTCAGGTTCAAGGAAGATCTGATGACGCGGCTTATCGTGGAAACGCACAACTTTATCTTCTATTGAAGGACAGTATCGCGGTCCTGTTCCTTTAATCATGCCTGAATACATCGGCGAACGATGAAGGTTATCATCGATAAGTTGATGAGTATGTTCATTCGTATACGTCAGCCAGCACGGCAGTTGATCCGTAATGTATTTGGTCGTTTCATAGCTGAACGCACGTGGAACGTCATCACCCGGTTGGATTTCAGTTTTTGAGTAATCGATCGTTGAGCTATTCACACGTGGTGGTGTACCGGTTTTGAAACGGACCGTATCAAAGCCAAGCTCATGCAGATGATCAGATAGTCTAATGGAAGGCTGTTGGTTATTAGGTCCACTTGAATATTTCAGATCTCCCAGGATGATTTCCCCACGGAGGAATGTACCTGTTGTGATGACAACAGTTTTGGCACGATAAGCAGCGCCGGTCATCGTTACGACACCTTTGCACTCATCATCTTCAATGATCAATTCCTCGACCATTCCCTGCAGGAGGGTCATGTTCGGTTCATTTTCAATTGTCCGTTTCATTTCATGCTGGTACAGGAACTTATCTGCTTGTGCCCGTAATGCACGTACAGCAGGGCCCTTCCCTGTATTCAACATACGCATTTGGATATGCGTCTTATCTATATTACGACCCATCTCTCCACCGAGAGCGTCGATTTCCCTTACAACGATTCCTTTGGCCGGTCCACCGACGGATGGATTACACGGCATAAAGGCAACCATATCCAAGTTAATGGTGACCATTAACGTTTTCGCTCCCATACGTGCAGAAGCAAGTCCCGCTTCAACTCCGGCATGGCCAGCACCAATGACAATGACATCATATTGACCTGCGTCATATTGCATGGTTTGTTATTTCCTCCTCGTAGGACGTAAAGTCCTCATATAATAGTGGTTATTTTCCTAAGCAGAATTGAGAAAACAGCTGATCAATCAAGCTATCATGAACGCTGTCCCCGATGATTTCACCTAATAACTCCCATGTTCTCGTCAAGTCGATCTGAGCGATATCGATGGGTGTTCCCATTTCCACACTGTCGATTGCTTCGTTGATCGCAAGAGACGCTTGATGGAGTATAGCGATATGACGACTATTGGATACATACGTCATATCCCCCGCTTCAATGGATCCTGCAAAGAATAACGAAGAAATCGCTTCTTCCAATTCGTCTATTCCCTGTTCGTCCAGTAAAGCTGTCGTCACCAGCTGGTGATTCTCGGCAAGATTCCTTACCTTATCTATATCAATCTTCTGAGGCAGATCGGTTTTGTTCACGATGACAATGACGTCCATCCCTCTCACTGCTTCAAACAACTGCTCATCTTCGAACGTTAATTCATCTGCATAATTGAGTACCAGTAAGATGAGATCCGCTTCCTTCAATACTTGTCTGGAACGTTCCACGCCAATCCGCTCGACGATGTCCTCGGTTTCACGGATCCCTGCCGTATCAACAAGGCGCAATGGAACGCCTCTTACATTGACATATTCCTCAATCACATCACGGGTTGTCCCCGGTATATCCGTTACGATGGCTTTATTTTCGTGAACAAGACTGTTCAAAAGGGAAGATTTCCCTACATTCGGCCGACCGATGATCACCGTTGAAAGTCCTTCTCTCAGGATCTTCCCTTGTTCGGATGTGCGAATCAGGTGATCTATTTCATCCCGGACGCTTCTGGATTTCTCCAATAATACGTTATGCGTCATTTCTTCCACATCATCATACTCCGGGTAATCAATATTCACTTCCACATGAGCAAGCGTTTCGAGAATTTCCTGACGAAGCTTACGAATCAAATTGGAAAGGCGTCCTTCCATCTGATTAAGGGCTACATTCATGGCCCGGTCCGTTTTCGCCCGAATCAGGTCCATCACGGCTTCAGCCTGGGAAAGGTCGATTCGACCATTTAAGAACGCCCGCTTCGTGAATTCACCCGGTTCTGCCAGTCTTGCCCCATTTTTCAATACAAGCTGCAATACTTTATTGACTGACACAAGTCCACCGTGGCAGTTGATCTCGATAATGTCTTCGCGTGTGAACGTCTTCGGCCCCCTCATCACAGACACCATGACTTCTTCCACCACCCGTTCGGTGTCAGGATCTACAATATGTCCATAATGAATGGTATGAGAAGCAAATTCCTTCATGGAACTCCCTTTCATTCCCTTAAAGACTTTATCACCGATATCAAATGCCTGATTACCGCTCAAACGCACAATGGCGATTGCTCCCTCTCCCATCGGAGTGGATATGGCTGCAATTGTATCGAACTCCATAATATTCACCTCTCTTATAGCTGATCTATTTATATGAAATGTATAGTAGAAAGCAAAGTTTCCCCAAATTATTAGAATATCACAATCCGTATCAATACTAAAGAAAGGAAACCCTCAGTTCGTCGCCAATGTTATCCACACAGGTGACCTCTCATCTCTATTATTTTAACTTATCCACATGTGAATAACAATAAACCGGGAGGAAAATAAGAATGGCAGGAGGGGAAAGGATGTAAGAGATGAAATAGCGGAAATCAGTATGCTTGAATGATCACTCCATTTTTGTGAGAAGTACCTGTCGTTTTACAAAATATGAAAACTTTCACCAGCTTCCATACCAACAAAAAAACGATCCCCCGAAAGGAATCGTCGTTCATTATTTTGGAGCAATGACAATATATCGATTAGGTTCTCTGCCTTCAGAGTGGGTATCGACCCTTTTTGAATCCACTAATGCTGTATGAATCACTTTCCGTTCATAAGACGGCATCGGTTCCAATGAAACGGAACGATTTGTGCGCAATGCTTTTTCTGCCAGGCGTTCCGCTAACGTTGTCAGCGTCTCCCTCCGTCTTTCGCGGTAGTTCTCCGCGTCTAACAAAATCGTGATGAACTGGCCAGATACCCGGTTGGCAACCAATTGGGACAAATGTTGAAGGGCATTCAACGTTTGCCCTCTCTTACCGATTAAGAGAGCCATTTTTTCACCGGAAATATTGAACTCCACATCTCTTCCATTTCTTTTTACTTCTATGGTCGCCTCCACGCCCATATCACGTGCAACGGATAATAGAAATTCTTTCGCTTCATTTACAGGGTCGATCGCTTTCTTCACTCGAACGATCGCAGGTCTACCACCAAACAATCCGAATAATGCTTTTTTACCTTGATCAATGACGTCTATTTCTGCTTCTTCTTTGGTGATATTCAGTTGAGACAAGGCTGATTCAATGGCTTCTTCCACCGTTTGACCAGTCGCTTCTACTTCTCTCACTTTTTCTTTCCTCCCGAATTCCCACCAGCTTTGGCTGCTTGCGCTTCTTTGATCTCAGGTCCTTTAACAAAGTATGTCTGTGCAATCATAAATAGATTTCCGACCACCCAGTATAAGGATAGAGCTGCAGGGA
This sequence comes from Bacillus sp. NTK074B, assembly GCF_017303375.1. Lineage (GTDB taxonomy): Bacteria > Bacillota > Bacilli > Bacillales > Bacillaceae_B > Rossellomorea. Next base: position 13,989 of record NZ_JAFKOH010000021.1, read on the forward strand.
AGTTAATCGCAAAAATGATGATCATGACCGGCATGATATAAAGCATCATCGCCATTTGCGGATTTTGATTCGCTGTACCAGCCATCATGAGCTTTTGTTGGATAAACGTCGTTAAACCTGCTACTAGAGGTAAGATATAGTATGGATCCGGATTACCAAGATCAAACCATAAGAAGTTATGCGCTTTTATTTCCTGTGTTCTCACGATCGCATGGTAGAAACCAATCAGGATCGGCATTTGAACGATTAATGGGAAACAACCCGCTAACGGATTCACCCCGTGACTTTGGAATAATGCCATCGTTTCTTGCTGAAGCTTTTGTTGAGTTTGTGCATCTTTCGAGCTATATTTTTCACGCAGTTTCTTCATTTCAGGTTGTAAAGTCTGCATGGCTTTTGAATTTCTCGTTTGCTTGATCATCAATGGCAGAATGGCTGTACGGATCAGCAACGTAACAATCACGATCGCCAATCCATAGGATCCACCCATGAACTCCGCAACCATTGTAATTAATTGTGATAAAGGATAGACAATATATTCATTCCAGATTCCGCTACTCTCAGATGTGATCGGTTTATTATAATCCGTACAACCTGATAGAATAGCCATTAGCCCAATGATACCCACTAAGGCTATAATTCTCTTTTTCACCCTTATTTTCCTCCCAACTAATATCTTTCAAAAATATAATATAAACACGTACCATCATCCCGTACTAATAAAGTACAATCCCTCGTATTGTAACATCTTTTTGAGGGCTTGTGATGACGAAACCTGTCATTCTCTCAAAATGTTATGACTTCTTCTTATCATATTTGCCATAAGAAGACCTTTTCAATACTTTTCCTCTTTTTAAAACATGGGTGAGACTCCCCTTCACCTCATGAAAATTCATTTCGGCCGCCGGTTTCCTGGCGATGATAAGATAATCGTACTGATCGTGAACCTCATCTTGTAATTCTAAGAATACCTGCCTAACATACCGCTTAATCTGATTCCGGCATACAGCATTTCCGATTTTCTTACTGACGGAAATTCCAATTCGAAAGGGCTGAGGATCTTCCTTCTTTAATAGATACAAGACGAATTGACGATTCGCAACGGATGTTCCTTTTTTAAATATTTCTTGAAACTCTTTATTCTTCTTTACTCTTTGCTCTTTCCGCATGGACCACACCTGTTTTTCAAATTTGACTTGATCTAACCTCGACATTATTGGCTCATCCATATGAAATTATAAGTTCTTTTTACGGTAAATCAAAATACGAATGAGCCAAATCGTCTATTTACTTAGTGGAAAGGAAAAAAAAGACCACTGAGTCAGTTCAGTGGTCTAGGCAGATAATACTTTTCTTCCTTTGCTGCGACGGCGAGCTAAAACATTGCGTCCGTTTTTAGAGCTCATACGTGCACGGAAACCGTGATTCTTTTTTCTCTTGCGGTTATTTGGTTGAAACGTTCTTTTCATCTATGACACCTCCCTGAAGGATATCTTTAAAAAGTTAAAGACATTCCTCACTATTATAAAGACGGTACCCATAAAAAGTCAACACTCAGATTATTTTTCTTTTTAACTGTTACTTCATTAGAAGTTTTTTATGGATTTTTACATGTTAATTATTCAACCAATACTCTGTTCTATTAGCGTAGTACTGGATTGGAAGGAGATTACGCTCGCTTTCCGCGGACGAGCGGGCAAGCCTCCTCGCTTCGCTGCGGGGTCTTTCCCAGCACGTTTTTCCGCAGGAGTCTCGCAAATCTCCTTCCAATCCTAAAGAAAGATCAATGAACAGAGCAATAAAATTTATTTATTAGCCACTCTCTAAAGGTCTATTGCTTTAAAAAAGGCACTAGTTATTTTTAATAGTTAAGAACTAATTGCGAAGTTTGATTTTTAACTACCAACCCAACTGTAGTGGATCATAACATTTAAAGAAGAATAGTTTGCTTATGACTACAATTAGATTCTTCACATTTTAAATTAGAAAATTCCATGCTCATAAAGTTGATTGGAGCGGAAGGTGCTCGACTCCTGCGGGAAAAGCGGGACAGGTGAGACCCCACAGGCGAAGCCGAGGAGGCTCACCGCCAGCCCCGCGGAAAGCGAGCACCTGGAGCGGAAATCAACCACTACTCGCTTCATCAAAAACTCTTTTTAAGGTTACATCAGATAATCACTGCCATTCATTAGTCATTATTTCCTTCTACAAACCCTGTCCCATTTTTCTATTCAGCCTGCCTGTGGATAGGATTCGACATGGTTTTAAATTATCCACAACACATATTGACAACTTTTTCACAAGTTCTTGGGTTGTGGACAAAATCATTCCACAAGGGATGGGGGTTGTGGATAAAATTTAAAAAGCATTGCACCACTAAGGATATTTTGATATGATTATTGTGTTTTCACTCTTGATAACTAGGTTCACATAAATAACTTATCCACAAAATGTGGATATCATGTGGGTAACTTATACAGAGGGTTTGTAAAACGTTGTCCACAAGTGGTGGATATTGTCGAAAACCCATTTTCTTTCCTTATTATATATATTTCCACATTCAGCATCTTGTATATTTATAAAAATAACGACTGCAAAGGGAATGCATAGCACGTAATGGTTGTACAGGAGTTATACAAAAACAAGAAAAGGAGGGATCAGGATTGGAGAATATCGGGGATCTTTGGAGCAAGGCCTTAGAAAATATCGAAAAAAAAATCAGTAAGCCAAGTTTTGATACTTGGCTGAAATCAACTAAGGCCCATTCCATTCAAGGGGACACCCTTGTGATTACAGCTCCAAATGAATTTGCAAGAGATTGGCTGGAAGGTCGTTATTCTCAGCTAATCTCAGGGGTTTTGTATGATATTACGGGCGAAGAATTAGTCGTAAAATTTATCATTCCTCAAAATCAGGAGCCGGAAGAATTTGATATTCATATACCGCCAAAGTCGATGAAAGATGACGATCAGCAGGATATCAATCAAAACATGCTGAACGCTAAATACACGTTCGACACATTCGTGATCGGTTCGGGCAACCGGTTCGCCCATGCCGCTTCTTTGGCTGTGGCTGAAGCACCAGCCAAAGCCTATAATCCCTTGTTTATTTATGGGGGAGTCGGTCTTGGAAAAACCCACTTGATGCATGCCATCGGTCATTATGTACTGGAGCATAATCCCGCTGCCAAAGTGGTATACCTATCCTCTGAAAAATTCACAAACGAATTCATTAACTCCATCAGGGACAATAAAGCAGTAGATTTCCGCAATAAATACCGAAGTGTCGATGTTTTATTGATTGATGATATTCAATTTTTAGCAGGGAAAGAACAAACGCAAGAGGAATTTTTCCATACCTTTAATACGTTACATGAAGAAAGCAAGCAGATTGTCATTTCAAGTGACCGGCCGCCGAAGGAGATTCCGACACTTGAAGACAGACTTCGTTCCCGATTTGAATGGGGATTGATAACAGATATCACACCTCCGGATCTCGAGACGAGAATTGCCATCTTACGGAAAAAAGCGAAGGCTGAAGGGCTCGATATCCCAAATGAAGCCATGCTTTATATAGCTAATCAAATCGATTCCAACATTCGTGAGTTAGAGGGCGCACTGATCCGTGTCGTCGCGTACTCATCTCTTATAAATAAAGATATCAATGCGGATCTTGCAGCTGAAGCGTTAAAGGATATCATTCCTAGCTCCAAGCCAAGAGCCATTACTATTCAAGAAATCCAGCGCGTCGTGGGTGAACATTTCAACGTGAGGCTGGAGGACTTTAAAGCAAAGAAACGAACAAAGTCGATTGCGTTCCCAAGACAGATCGCCATGTATCTATCCAGGGAAATGACGGATTCCTCTCTCCCTAAGATCGGGGAAGAATTTGGCGGAAGGGATCACACCACCGTCATCCATGCTCATGAGAAGATCAGTACGTTACTTGGAACTGATGCACTTCTTCAGCAGCAATTAAAGGAAATTCGCGAGTCTTTAAAGGGCTGATTTCATACACACCCTAATTGGATAATGTGAATAACTGAGTCTGACTAGTACACAGTCTGTCCACATGTGGATAGGCTGTGTTTACGTTCGATTCACACACTTATCCACATATCAACAGGCCCTACTACTTCTATTACTATTTTTTAAATAAATTATTAGTATATGATTCAGTCCAAAAAATTATGTGCAAATTGGAGGAATAAATCATGAAATTCGTTATTCAAAGGGATCATTTAGTGCAAAGTGTCCAAGATGTCATGAAAGCCGTAACGTCAAGAACGACGATTCCCATTCTTACTGGAATTAAAATCATTGCTACAGAAGACGGCGTTACCTTAACAGGTAGTGATTCTGATATTTCAATCGAGTCTTTCATTCCAAATGAAGAAGATGGCTCAGAAATTGTAGAAATCATGGAAACGGGAGGAATTGTTCTTCAAGCCAAGTTCTTTAGTGAAATTGTAAAGAAATTACCGAAAGATACAGTGGAAATTGAAGTCCAAAATCACTTCCAGACCGTTATTCGTTCAGGTCAGGCGGAGTTTAATTTGAATGGATTAGATCCTGAAGAATATCCGCATCTTCCTCAAATCGAAGAAGGAAACGGTATTAAAGTTTCAACCGATCTTCTAAAAACCATGATCAGACAAACGGTATTCGCAGTGTCCACCTCAGAAACACGTCCTATCTTGACAGGTGTAAACTGCCAGATCGAAAACGGGGAACTGAGCTGTATTGCAACAGACAGTCACAGACTGGCCATGCGAAAAGCACCGATTGAAACAAACCACGATGCATCATACAACATTGTCATTCCAGGAAAGAGTTTAAATGAGTTGAACAAGATCCTTGATGATACTGATGAGCCTGTTGAAATCGTCATTACGGAAAATCAAGTTTTATTCAAGGCAAAGCACCTATTATTCTTCTCAAGACTATTGGAAGGGAATTATCCTGATACAAGCCGATTAATTCCTTCAGACACAAAAACTGAATTGACGCTAAATACAAAAGAATTTTTACAAGCGATCGATCGTGCATCGCTGCTTGCGAGAGAAGGACGTAATAATGTCGTCAAACTTTCTACTCTGGATAGAGGCGTCATTGAAATTTCTTCCAATACACCTGAAATAGGTAAAGTCATCGAGCAGGTTCAAAGTCAATCCATAGAGGGAGAAGAACTGAAAATCTCCTTTAGCGCGAAATATATGATGGATGCGTTAAAAGCAATTGAAGGAACCGAAATCTATGTGAACTTCACTGGAGCAATGCGCCCATTCGTATTGAAGCCACTTCATGATGACTCCATTCTTCAATTGATCCTTCCTGTAAGGACTTACTAAAAAACCAAAAAGCCAGCACCCTGGAAAAAATTCAGGTGTTGGCTTTTTTGATGCTTTTTTCTTTTATTGTGAACGAAACAAGCTTCATAGGTTGTGAAGATGCTCAACATCACGAGGGCTGGAAAGCGAGCATATGTAGCGGGAATCAATTAGCACGATCCTATCCATTTATCGCTAGTTGTGACTTAACTCCATTTAGAGTAAAATAAGATATTAGAGACTTTATACGGAAAGTAGTGATTTTAGTGGCGAAAGAGATCACCATCGGAACAGAAATCATCACATTGGGACAATTCCTGAAGCTTGCTGAAGTGATTCAGTCCGGCGGTATGGCGAAATGGTTCTTAAGTGAATATGAAGTATACATAAACGGGGAACAAGACCAAAGAAGAGGGAGAAAACTCACGGTTGGTGACAAAGTTGAAATTCCTGAAGTAGGGGTCTTTGTGGTTGCAGGAGAATAATAAAGGGTGTTATGTCCATGTACATTGAACAGTTAGAGTTAAGAAACTACCGGAATTATGAATCCATCGACGTGAGTTTCGAGAATAAAGTGAACGTCATTCTTGGAGAAAATGCCCAGGGGAAGACCAATATCATGGAGTCGATCTACGTTCTGGCAATGGCTAAATCCCACCGGACCTCAAATGATAAAGATTTAATCCGTTGGGATCAGGAATATGCTAAAATAAAAGGTAGGATTCAAAAGTATAATGGTGCATTGCCTATGGAGCTGGTCCTGTCGAAAAAGGGAAAAAAAGCGAAAAGCAATCACCTTGAACAATCTAAATTGAGTCAATATGTCGGGAATATGAATGTTGTCATGTTTGCACCTGAAGATCTTCATTTGGTCAAAGGGAGCCCTCAAGTAAGGCGTCGCTTTATCGATATGGAAATCGGTCAGGTTTCTCCTGTCTATTTACATGATATTAGCCTTTATCAAAAAATACTACAGCAACGGAATCATTATTTAAAACAACTGCAAACGAGAAAGCAAAAAGACCAGACCATGCTTGATGTCCTGACGGAACAGTTTATTGAAATGGCAGTGAAAATCACGAAGAAACGATTTGAATTCGTTCGGCTGCTGGAAAGTTGGGCTAAACCGATTCATTCAGGGATCTCAAGAAACCTTGAAACGCTGGAAATCGTATATAAACCGTCATTGGATGTATCAGATAATCAAGAATGGTCAAAAATGGTAGATATATATGAGCAGAAATTCAATGATATACGGGAGCGGGAAATCGATCGTGGTGTGACTCTTGTCGGTCCCCATCGGGATGATCTTCAATTCATTGTGAATGACCGGGATGTTCAAACATTCGGATCACAGGGGCAGCAGCGGACAACAGCCCTCTCGGTTAAGCTTGCAGAAATCGAGCTGATTCACTCTGAAATTAAAGAATATCCCATCTTACTTCTGGATGATGTCTTATCTGAACTAGATGATTACCGTCAGTCCCACTTATTAAATACCATCCAGGGAAAAGTTCAAACCTTTGTGACTACGACCAATGTGGACGGTATTGATCACCAAACCTTAAATGAGGCGACTACTTTCAAAGTGGAAGCCGGATCCATGAAAAGATTGAAATGAGGTGTTACCTTGTACATACATGTTGGAGAAGATGTCATGGTACGTACAGATGAAATCATAGCCATTATTGATCGAGACACCGTTCAATTTTCAGAGGAAATTCAATATTTTTTAAAAACGAAAGATCAAAACCTTTGCAATCTCGCGAAGGGTTCATATAAATCTCTTGTTATCACAACCAGTCAGTTGTATCTTTCACCATTGGCATCCAGTACATTAAAGAAACGATCAAAGAAATACTCAAACTATGAGAATTTATAATCGAAATATAAAGCCCTGAAGGATAGAAAGTGTAGGTGAATCAGTATGACTATGGAACAACAGCAAGCGCAAGGATCTTATGATGAAAATCAGATTCAGGTCCTTGAAGGATTAGAGGCCGTTCGGAAGAGACCGGGTATGTATATTGGATCAACAAGCGGGAGAGGTCTGCATCATTTGGTGTGGGAAATCGTCGATAACAGTATTGATGAAGCATTGGCAGGCTTCTGTAGCGAAATAGAAGTCATCATTGAAGAGGATAACAGTATCACCGTTACAGATAATGGACGTGGTATTCCAGTCGGTATCCATGAGAAAATGGGACGTCCTGCCGTTGAGGTCATCATGACGGTCCTTCACGCAGGCGGTAAATTCGGCGGCGGTGGATATAAAGTGTCCGGGGGTCTGCACGGTGTTGGAGCATCCGTTGTAAATGCTCTATCCACAGAACTTGAGGTTCATGTCCATCGTGATGGAAAGATCTATTACCAGAAGTTTAAAAAAGGTGTACCGAGCTTTGATTTAAAGGTCATTGGAGAATCTGATAAAACGGGAACCATCATTCATTTCACCCCTGATACTGAAATCTTTACTGAAACGATAGAATACGATTATGACACATTGGCTAACCGTATCCGTGAATTGGCGTTCTTGAACAGAGGGATTCAGATCAGTATTGAAGACAAGCGCGGTGAAGGGAAAAGACGGGATTACCATTATGAAGGTGGAATCAAGTCATACGTCGAGCATCTTAACCGTTCGAAGGAAGTCATCCACGAAGAACCGATTTATATCGAAGGTGAGAAAGATGACATTACCGTTGAAATCGCCCTTCAGTACAATGACGGATTCGCAAGTAACCTTTATTCCTTTGCTAATAACATCCATACCCACGAAGGCGGTACCCACGAGTCTGGATTTAAAACGGCTTTGACACGGGTCATTAATGATTACGCCCGTAAAAATAATGTTTTCAGAGAAGCTGATGCGAATCTTTCCGGGGAAGATGTCCGTGAAGGATTGACAGCCATCATTTCGATTAAACATCCTGACCCTCAATTCGAAGGTCAGACGAAAACAAAACTAGGAAACTCAGAAGCAAGAACGATCACGGATTCTCTTTTCTCTGAGCATCTGGAAACTTTCTTGCTTGAAAATCCGGTTGTTGCCCGAAAGGTCGTCGAAAAAGGACTGATGGCTGCACGTGCCCGACTGGCTGCGAAAAAGGCAAGGGAGCTTACGCGGCGTAAGAGTGCCCTTGAAATTTCGAGCTTACCTGGTAAACTGGCGGACTGTTCCTCTAAAGACCCAAGCATCAGCGAAATCTACGTGGTTGAGGGTGACTCAGCCGGTGGTTCTGCCAAACAGGGACGTGACCGTCACTTCCAGGCTATCCTTCCACTGCGTGGTAAAATCATCAACGTAGAAAAGGCACGCCTTGATAAGATCCTCTCCAATAATGAGGTCCGTGCGATTATCACTGCACTTGGAACGGGGATTGGTGAAGATTTCGACCTCTCGAAAGCAAGATACCATAAGATTGTCATCATGACCGATGCTGACGTCGATGGCGCACATATCCGTACGCTGTTATTGACATTCTTCTACCGTTATATGAGAAATATCATTGAAGCGGGATATATTTATATTGCTCAACCACCGTTGTACAAAATACAACAAGGGAAGAAAATCGAGTATGCCTACAATGATAAAGAACTGGATCGTATCCTGGCAGAAATTTCGCCGACACCTAAACCTGGTATCCAGCGTTACAAAGGTCTGGGAGAGATGAACCCTGAACAACTTTGGGAAACGACCATGGATCCGGAATCACGGACATTGCTGCAAGTGAATCTTCAAGACGCGATCGAGGCAGATGAAACATTTGAAATCCTCATGGGTGACAAAGTAGAGCCCAGACGTAATTTCATTGAAGAAAACGCGGCTTACGTGAAGAACTTAGACATTTAACAGAAATAATTGACCAATGAAATAGTACAGGATAGACCATGTGCTATCCTGTCTTTTACATAGCGGACAAGGCAAAGAACAAGAAAGGTATAAACCTTTCTTTAAAAGGAGGTCCCTTTTACTATGGCGGAAACACCAAGATCGAATGTTAAAGAGATTAATATAAGTAATGAAATGCGCTCCTCTTTCCTGGATTATGCGATGAGTGTCATCGTATCCCGTGCCCTTCCAGATGCACGTGACGGATTGAAGCCGGTCCATCGCCGTATTTTGTATGCGATGAATGACCTTGGGATGACGTCCGATAAAGCGTATAAGAAGTCAGCACGTATCGTCGGTGAAGTTATCGGGAAGTATCACCCCCACGGTGACTCGGCCGTTTATGACACGATGGTCCGGATGGCACAGGATTTCAACTATCGCTATATGCTTGTGGACGGCCACGGTAACTTCGGTTCTGTCGATGGTGACGCAGCTGCGGCCATGCGTTATACAGAAGCGCGTATGTCCAAGATTTCTATGGAACTCATTCGTGATATCAATAAAGACACAATCGATTATAAAGATAACTATGACGGCACAGAGCGGGAGCCGGAAGTATTACCTGCCCGTTTCCCCAACCTGTTGGTGAACGGTTCTTCAGGAATCGCCGTAGGTATGGCAACGAATATACCACCTCATAACCTTGGTGAAGTCATCGATGGGATCCTTGCATTAAGTAAAGACCCGGACATTACGATCCAAGAGCTGATGGAATTCATCTACGGACCGGATTTCCCTACTGCAGGACTGATTGTAGGAAGAAGCGGAATCCGTCGCGCCTATGAAACGGGTAAAGGATCGATCACGATGCGTGCCCGTGTAGAAATCGAAACAAAGAGCAATGGAAAAGAGACGATTATCGTCCACCAAATCCCTTATCAGGTGAATAAAGCAAGACTAATTGAGAAAATTGCAGATCTTGTCAGGGATAAGAAGATCGATGGCATCACCGATCTCCGTGATGAATCGGATCGTAACGGAATGCGTATCGTCATTGAAGTAAGAAAAGACGCTAATGCGAACGTATTACTTAATAATCTGTATAAGCAAACAGCCCTTCAAACAAGCTTTGGGATCAATCTTCTGGCACTTGTCGATGGACAGCCGAAGGTACTGAACCTAAAGGAATGTTTATATCACTACTTACAGCATCAACGTGTAGTCATTCGCCGCAGGACGGAATTTGAATTACGTAAAGCGGAAGCAAGGGCCCATATCTTAGAAGGTTTGCGTATCGCCCTGGATCATATCGATGAAATCATCGCCCTGATTCGCGGTAGTCAAACAACGGAACTTGCGAAACAAGGGTTAATGGAGAACTTCTCCCTATCCGACAAACAAGCCCAGGCCATCCTGGATATGCGTCTTCAACGCCTAACCGGTTTAGAACGTGAGAAAATTGAAGACGAGTATCAGGAACTGGTGAAATTGATCGGCGAATTGAAAGCGATCCTGTCAGATGATGAAAAGGTTCTTGAAATCATCCGCGAGGAGCTCATTGAAATCAAAGAGCGTTTCAATGATGAAAGAAGATCTGAAATCGTAGCGGGTGGCATCGAGAATATCGAGGATGAAGACTTGATCCCAAGAGAAAACATCGTCGTTTCTCTAACGCATAACGGCTATATCAAGCGTCTTCCTGTCTCTACCTACCGCAGCCAAAAACGCGGAGGAAGAGGGATCCAGGGGATGGGAACCAATGGTGAGGACTTCGTTGAACATTTATTGACAACGTCGACCCATGACACCATTTTATTCTTCACGAACAAAGGTAAAGCATATCGCGCAAAAGGATATGAAATCCCTGAGTTCAGTCGTACCGCGAAGGGACTTCCAATCATCAACCTTCTTGGTGTAGAGAAAGATGAGTGGATCAACGCCATGATCCGGGTCGAAGAATTCGTGGACGATTGGTACTTATTCTTTACAACGAAGCAAGGTATTTCCAAGCGTACACCGGTATCGGATTTTGCCAATATCCGGACGAACGGACTGATTGCCATCAACCTTCGTGAAAACGATGAGCTGATTTCCGTCAAATTGACCGATGGCGAAAAGGATATTATTATCGGTACAAAAGATGGAATGCTGATTCGTTTCCCTGAAACCGATGTCCGATCCATGGGACGGACGGCTACCGGGGTTAAAGGTATCAACCTGAGCGATGATGATATCGTCGTGGGCATGGAAATCCTTGAAGATAAGAGCGATGTGCTTGTAGTCACGGTCAATGGTTACGGAAAACGTACACCGGCCAGCGAATATCGGACTCAAACACGTGGTGGTAAAGGACTGAAGACGTGCAATGTGACCGAGCGTAATGGAGAACTTGTCTCCGTTAAAGCCGTTACTGGTGAAGAAGACTTAATGATCATCACCGCGCACGGTGTCCTCATCCGTATGGACGTGAACGATATCTCGACTACAGGACGTAACACCCAAGGGGTCAAGCTGATCCGTCTTCAAGAAAGTGAATTCGTCTCAACTGTTGCAAAAGTCGAAAAAGAAGATGAAGAAGAAACGGAAGCACCAGTCGAATCTGCTGAAGGAGTAGAACAGCAGGATATGGAAGAACAACCTGCTTCTGAAGAGATCAATGGTGACAATGAAGAATAAATAATAGAGTAAGCTATTTTCAGGAATGGAGCCTTCATTCCGAAAATAGCTTTTTTTATTTGGAGAATATTTATTTTTTGAAAATAACAACTATATTTAACTGAATTTGGTAAAATAAACTAAAAGAATAAGACGCGAGGTGTATATAGGTGAAGGTCCATCGTGGCGAAATACAATTAGGCTGCATCGTAGCTGAAGATATCATGGGTATGGCTGCAAACCCGATCATTCCTAAAAATACGGTACTTAAAGAAGAACATTTGAATATCCTTCAAGCATTCCATATAGACGAGTTATTCATAGAGAAAACAAAAGTGGACGGCAATCCTTTCAGGCCCCCCCTCATTCCGGAATCTTCTAATGAGGAGAACGGGAAACAAGAGCCTTTGGGTTTCGTAGACCTATATTTAACAACTGTTAAAGAATTCAAGAAAGAGTTCATGAATTGGCAGTCGGGCACAGCTGTTAACGTTGCGAGAGTGAGAGAAATTATATTGCCTGTCATTCAATTGGTGGAGCTGGATCATACTTATGTATACTCCCTCCCTCAATATTCAACGAAAAAGGAATATGTCTATCATCATGCCGTATCTGTCAGTATTATAAGTGCATTGATAGGGAAAAAACTTGGCTTGTCTTCCGGACAGGTAAACCAACTTGCTTTAGCTGGAGCACTTTCAGACTGTGGGATGGCTAAGGTGAGCCCGCAAATCTTAGCCAAAGAACAGCCCTTAACTGAAAATGAATTTAAGGAAGTGAAGCTCCATACCGCAAACGGCTATAAAATGGTCAAAGATACCCCGTTACTAAAAACGGAAACGAAGCTAGCCATCTTCCAGCATCACGAACGCTTCGACGGATCAGGATATCCATCATCCGAAAAGAGTGACCGAATTCATCTCTATTCACAGATAGTAGGGATTGCAGATATGTTTCACGCCATGACATCAGAAAGAATGTATAGAAACAGACAGCCGGTCTTCAAAGTATTGGATATGATCAGTAAGGACTTATTTGGAAAGTTTGATATTAAAGTAGTAGAAGGACTTCTTCAATTAATGGGAGACTTAAGAACAGGTACCCGGGTAAAACTCTCGACTGGAAAGTATGGGGAAGTCATATATACGAAACCAAACGCCTTCATTAGTCCGATCGTTAAACTCAAGACAGACGAAATAGTAGATTTATCCAAGGAAAAGAGTATCTATATTTCAGAAGTATTCATATAAGATCAATTACAACTTCCATACCAATAGAAAAAACGCAGATCAACAAAGTGATCTGCGTTTTTTTTATAATTACCTCTTGCAAACTCGTATAATAGTGTGTATACTATTATTTGTTGTCCGAAAGGCATTACATACTTATCAAGAAAAAACTTTTCTGAAATAATAAAAATACCTTGACGATGAACGCAGTAAATGATATATTATAAAGGTCGCTTCAAACGAAGCACTTATATTTTGAACCTTGAAAACTGAACAAAACAAGACAACACGTCAACGTTAATTCTAGATTTATTTTTAAAGAGCTATTCAAACTTTTATCGGAGAGTTTGATCCTGGCTCAGGAC
>NZ_JAFKOH010000218.1 GCF_017303375.1 Bacillus sp. NTK074B
TGGTGTCGTTCTGCACCGGCGCGATCCTGGGCTTCACGGCGGCCGTCTATGGCGGCTGGATCGATCAGGTCATGTCGCGGTTCAACGACCTGATCATGTCGATCCCGACGCTGATCTTCGCGCTTGTGGTGCTGTCGGTGATGCCGGTCACGCTGCCGGTGCTGATCCTTGTCATGGGGCTGCTGGATTCGACACGCGTGTTCCGCCTTTCGCGGGCCGTCGCGGTCGACATCAATGTCATGGACTTCGTCGAGGCCGC
>NZ_JAFKOH010000219.1 GCF_017303375.1 Bacillus sp. NTK074B
GATCTTCACCACCTGCTGGCCCGGCGTCACCGATTTGGTGACCGACGCCCCCGTAGCCTTGCCCTGAACCCGCTTGACGAAATCGCGCGCCACCGGCAGCGAGACATCGGCCTCCAAGAGCGCCACGCGCACCTCGCGCAGGGCGGCGGTGACATCCTCGGCCGACAGCGCGCCCGCCTTGGTCAGACGGTCGAACACGCCACCAAGGCGCTCGGACAGGTTCTCGAACATGGCAGATCCTTTCGGAACTCTCAGCGGA
>NZ_JAFKOH010000220.1 GCF_017303375.1 Bacillus sp. NTK074B
CCCACGCCGCAGGCCACGGTCATGTCGTGCAGCAGCGTGCCGGGGATGCCTGATTCGCTCACCGGCGCCGCGCCCAGCAGCTTCAACCGCCCGCCCGGCGTCTCGCACCATGCGCCCGGAAAGGGCGACAGGCCGCGGATCTTGCGCGCCACGGCCTCGGCGGGCTGGGTCCAGTCGATGCGCGCCTCGGCCTTGTCGATCTTGGCGGCATAGGTGACGCCGTCCTCGGGCTGCGGCTCGGGTGTCAGCCGGTCGATCT
>NZ_JAFKOH010000221.1 GCF_017303375.1 Bacillus sp. NTK074B
CTACATCCTGCTGGGCGCGCGCGTCGAAGCCGGGGAAACGGGCCTGATCGACGTGCCGACCTCGGAAGAGGAAGAGGCGCTGTTCGCGCAGATCAAGAAGCGTCTGGCGGCCTCGCCCGGCTGGTTCACCAAGCAGCGCGCCGAAATTCAGGGCGTGTCGGAAGAAACCACCACCGGCGTTCACCGTCTCTATGACCTGCACAAGAAGGGCCTGCTGCCCTTCCCGGCGATCAACGTCAACGACTCGGTCACCAAGTCG
>NZ_JAFKOH010000222.1 GCF_017303375.1 Bacillus sp. NTK074B
GCATCATCGCGGCACCGAGGAAGCCGATCACGAAGGCCATCGGCGGGTACCACAGGTCAAGCCCGGCCGCGCACGAGATGATCCCGCCCAGCGCGCCCGACATCATCCAGAACGGATCGCGGGTCACCATCCAGGCACCGATGATGCCGCCGGCAAAGCCCATCAGCGTGTTGAAGGTCATGCCCGAGATCGTCATCGGCGTGCCGTAGATCGTCGCTTCGATCGCGTTGCCCCACGACCAGGCCTCGCCCGGAACGAT
>NZ_JAFKOH010000223.1 GCF_017303375.1 Bacillus sp. NTK074B
TCAGCCGCAACGGCGCGGCCCAGTTCAGGGCGGTCAGGCGACGCACAAAGTCGAAATAGGACAGCACATAGACCATCGACAGAACATGCAGCAGGCGGGGCAGCGACAGGAAGGTCTTGTCATGCGAAACGATATGGAACGGCACGCCAAGCCCGCCCAGCCGCGCCATCTGGTGGTTCATGAACGCGCCCAGAGCGGGGATGTATTTCCACGCCACGACCAGCAGAAGATACCCCGCCGCCAAAGCCAGAAGAACGCG
>NZ_JAFKOH010000224.1 GCF_017303375.1 Bacillus sp. NTK074B
TGCGCCAGATAGGCGATGGCGAACGCCGCCGCGAGCGCCACGATCTGCACCGAAATGATGCCATTCAGCTGCTGGCGGAAGGGTTCCTTGCGGATCTTGTGACGCAGGCTCATCTGCGCGATCTTCGCGCCGATCGAGCCGCCGAGAAAGGCCAGCGCCAGAAGCCGGTCCTCGGGTACACGGCGCCGCCCCTCGATTGCCAGCCGCTTGTCGCGCGCGAAGGCCGCAAACGCGGCCACGTTCACGACGACAAGGTAGA
>NZ_JAFKOH010000225.1 GCF_017303375.1 Bacillus sp. NTK074B
TGGTCATGGTTCC
The DNA here is from genome assembly GCF_017303375.1 of Bacillus sp. NTK074B. GTDB lineage: Bacteria > Bacillota > Bacilli > Bacillales > Bacillaceae_B > Rossellomorea. The sequence continues at coordinate 14 of NZ_JAFKOH010000225.1, forward strand.
ATTCATGCCCCTGCGCGAATTCGCAGCCCATGAACAACAGCTTCTTGCCCGGATGGCCCCACATGAAGCCATAATAAGCGCGCAGATTGGCCAGCTTGGTGTCGTGGTCGCCCGGCATCTTCTGCAGCATCGAGCCCTTGCCATGCACGACCTCGTCATGGCTGATCGGCAGCACGTAATTCTCGCTGAACGCGTAGACGAGACCGAAGGTCATCAGCTCGTGATGGTGGCGGCGGTGGATAGGG
>NZ_JAFKOH010000226.1 GCF_017303375.1 Bacillus sp. NTK074B
TATTTCCTCTTTACTTATACCTATGCCGTTATCAGATATCATAAAGTCAACGGTTTCACTGGCTTCTTTAACTGAAATATCAACCTTGCCATTTTCTTGTGTATAGGTAAGGCTATTTGCAATTAAATTAAGAAAAACCTGTTTTAACCTGTGAACATCCCCTTTAATACTAAGGTTACCTTCATACTCTACAGATAATTCTATTTTCTTTTTATCTGCCTTACTCTTAGTCATGAGCAGACAATCATCTATAATTTC
>NZ_JAFKOH010000227.1 GCF_017303375.1 Bacillus sp. NTK074B
CGCTGGAAACCATGTCGCTGGCGGGTTTCGAGAAGATGATCCCCACCATGTCCAAGGACATGATGGAGATGTGGTTCGGTCGGACCTTCAACCGCGAAGGGCTCGACGCCAAGACGCGGCTTCTGGTTTCGATCGCCGCTCTGACGGTTCTGGGCGCGCAGGCCGAGCCGCAACTGAAAATGACCGTGCGCCACGCGCTTGAAGCCGGCGCCACGGAACGCGAGATCGCCGAGGTGATCTGGCAGATGAGCATGTTCG
>NZ_JAFKOH010000022.1 GCF_017303375.1 Bacillus sp. NTK074B
ATACATGGAGTAAGCTTTAGCACAAAAAATGAAAAATCCGAACGAGTTAGATTTTTATCCAATCACTCGTTCGGATTTTTCTTTAGCCTAAACCCTTTTGTCCCATCCTCAACTTCCGCAGGACACGCCTGAAACACAAACTCACTGCCCTAGTTCATGTCGCTTAAGACATGAAATTGAAATGTAGTGGAAGCTCTGTACACTTCCCCTTCCTTCACCAGGATCGAAGGGAAATGAGGATGATTCACAGCATCCGGATACCCTTGTGTTTCAAGGCAAAGACCAAGATGGCTCCGTCCTTTCACACCACCGGTCAAGACATCGCCGGTGAGATGATTACCCGTATACAAAACGACCGAGTCCTGATCCGTTTTCACCGTCATCTTTCTGCCGCTCTTTTCATGTGAAAGGGAAAGGCGTCCTTCTTCCTTATTTAAAATAAAGGCATGGTCATACCCTTCCGCGAGACCTGACTTCATTCCGTCAAGAATCGTTCTTTCTTCTTGAAAATCAAAGGGTGTCCCCTCTACAGAAGTCACCTTTCCAGTCGGCACTTTATCTTCGGCCAGTTCAAGGATCCCATCAGCACTCATCTTCAATTTATGCGACAGGATATCCTCGTTGTAATCTCCGCTCAAATTAAAGTAGCTGTGGCTTGTCATGTTGATGGGGGTATCTTGGTCGGATACAGCTCTGTACGTTATACTAAAATCATTTCCGTTCGTGAGGGTATACGTGACGTCCACCTTGACGTTTCCACGATACCCCTCTTCTCCGTCACGACTCCAATAGGAAAGGCGGACACTCACTTCGTCTATGTCAGTGGTCACTTCCTCCGCCGTCCAGATGACTCTGTTGAATCCTTTGTCACCGCCATGCAGATGATTGCCCCTTTCATTCGCCGTCAGGTCAACACGCTCCCCATGTAAAGAGTAGCCGGCCCCGCCGATTCTGCCGGCAACCCTCCCGATCAGTGCACCAAAGCAGTGTTGATGATTCACATACTGCTCAAGCGTATCGAACCCGAGAACAACATTCTCCCATTCCCCATTACGATTGGGGGCAAGAATTTTCGTGATGGCCCCTCCATACGTAATGAATGACACTTCCATTCCCATATCGTTTCGCAGGGTGTAGGAATCCACTTCCTGTCCGTTTAGTTCACCGAATGGTTTTCTGATTACATCCATGTTCATTCATCATCCTTTTCTCCATTCCTGATGCGCCCAGCGTTACACTTCTTTTATCGCGCACTCGTAAGGCTCTAACACCACTTCACCAAACGTTTCTTCATACCCGTTATGATTGATGATGACCCGATACGTCTTCTCATCTACGGTTCTTGTCACCACTTCGACTCCCGGGTTCGTTTCGACCGTTTGGATTCCACTCTCATCCGCGGCTTTGGCTGCCAGTTCCTCCATGATCGCCTTCTCGATCCCCGCTCCAATGTAATACGCCTTTCCGGATCCAAATGCATTCACCGTCACACATGCGTATCCATTGTAAAATGGATCATCGTACCGGTAAAGTGACTCCGCCGTCGTTGGGTTCACCAGATCACGCCAATACTCCGCGGTTGTCACACAATCAGAAAACGTGGACACGACCGGTACAGACTGTCCTTCATGAAGGGATTCGGATTCCTCCACTTCAATGCCGAGCAGCGGGGACAACCCTCCCGGAATCATGGCACCAAATACAAGATTATTGTCCTTATCCTTCACCCCTGCACGGTACGACACAATGACCGTCCCTCCGTTTTGGGTGAATTCCTCAAGCCTATCCGTCAATTTGCTATCGATCAGCTGTGGCACAGGTACCAATACAACCTTGTACGCTGAAAATTCCTGGTCGTATCTCAAGACATCCACCGCCGTATTTTGCTTGTGGAACGGTTCATACAAACGCAGGACTTCTTCCGTGAAATCAATGCTCGGATTCTGCTGCTGGATCCGCCATGACCAGATGTTATCGAAATCATATAACAAGGCCACATCCGCTTTGACTGGAGAGTCAAATAGCTCCTCATATTCTTTCACTTCATTGAAAAACGTCTTCACTTCATTGAACTTCCTTGTCGTACGGTTGTTGCTGTCGAGGATTCCGAGGCAGTATTGTTCGGCTCCCCGGTTCATCCCGCGCCAGCGGAAGAAGAGCATATTGGAACATCCGTGGGCAAATGCGTGCCACGCCCACACCTTTGCCTGGTTCGGCCGTGGTAAATATCCGATCACATCATGGCCCTGCGCCCCCATCAATTCCTCCACGATCCAGAAATTCTGCTTCTTCAATCCTCTGATAAAATCAAGGGTCATGGACAGGTGCGCCGGGGAAATCGGCTCCTTCAAGCCTCCCCACACAGGGTAATTATCATAGGAAACAAAGTCGAGATCACGTGAAAACTCATTGGCATCAAACCATTTCCCAAACAATCCTCCCGGCAGGTTCGTCGTTACGGTCTGATGATCACCCTTCAACCTTTTGGCCAGTTCCACATGCTTCAAAGCAAACCGACTCAACGAAGCGGAACGGAAACGGGACCAATCGAGCATCATGGCCGGATTATGAACCGTGACCGTTTGCTTTGGAACCGGAATTTCAGAGAAACCGTTATACGTCTGCCCCCAGAAAATCGTTCCCCAACGCTCATTCAGCTCGTCGATGGAATGATATTCTTTTTGAAGAAACTCCTGAAAACCATGCAGACAGCTGCCGCAGTAGCACATATCGCTGCCTTCATGTCCCAATTCGTTATCAATCTGCCAGGACACGATGGCTTCTTCATCACGGTAATGAGTGATCAACTTTTCAGCGATGCGCATGGAATAGTTCTGATACGTTTCAGAGTTAAAGCAATACTGCCTTCTTCCACCGAACGATTTTTTCACTCCATTGATATCTTCATTCAGGATATCGGGATGTCCGTTTGCCAGCCAGGCTGGAAATGTTGCCGTCGGTGTCCCGAACATCACCTTCATTCCATGGTCCTTCACCTTTTCGATGACATGATCAAAAAAGGAGAAATCAAATTGACCTTCTTCCTTCTCCATCAAATGCCAGGCAAATTCACCGATCCTGACCATGTTGACGCCCATGTCTTTCATTCTTGTAAGATCTTCACCTATCAAATCGATATCCCAATGTTCCGGATAATAATCCACACCTAAAAACATCATGATCCCCCGCTTTTGGTTAGTATAGAGAAAATAAGAAACCCGCTCCTGCCCTGGTTTCTTATTTCCATTTCAATATTGATTCAAATCAAAAGCCTTCAACTAACCTCTTGAATGCCTGCTGTCCTCGCTCGTCCCTTTTGAATACCCCGGCATCTTCAAGGACTCGTGAGAATTTCTTCCCAAGCTCTTCCTTCACGATGCCTGAAACATGTTCAGGGCTAACACACTGATACCGGTTCTGCAGCTCCTTCACCCATGGAAGATGATAGTCTGCCACATCATGATTTTCACCTAAGAGGGCTTTTTCCACTTGCCCAAGTTCCTCTTTCAAGCGTGCAGGCAGGACGGCAAGGCCCATCACTTCAATCAATCCGATGTTTTCTTTCTTGATATGATGAACATCTTCATGTGGATGGAAGATGCCCATGGGATGCTCCTCGTCTGTCCGATTGTTCCTTAAGACAAGATCCATCTCATACTTCCCCTCACGCATGCGGGCGATGGGGGTGATGGTGTTATGAGGTGTGTCCCCTGTAAAGGCAAGTACCTCTGCACGGGGATCACTATACCCTTTCCAACTTGTTAAAACTTCTTCCGCCGCATAAAGCAATGCTTCCATGCTTCCGCTCTTCAAACGGACCACGGACATCGGCCATTTCACGATCCCGGCCTCCACTTCAGGATGACGGTTCATGGAAAAAGTATACTCGACTTCTGCCCTTTCCATGGCAAACTCGTAGTGCCCCCCCTGATAGTGATCGTGGGAAAGAATCGATCCCCCCACAATCGGAAGGTCGGCATTCGAGCCGGCAAAATAATGAGGGAACTGATGGACGAAATGAAGCAGTCGCTCGAATCCGGAACGACCGATCTCCATGGGACGATGGGTTTCCGACAATACAATGCAGTGCTCGTTGTAATAAACATAAGGGGAATACTGAAGCATCCAGGGCTCCCCTGCAAGGTTGAGGCCGATCATCCGGTGATTGGCCCTGGCAGGATGGCCGATCCTCCCCTCATATCCTTCATTCTCCACACATAGCAAACACTGTGGGTACGTCTGATCCTTTTTCGGCATGGATTTTTCAAGGGCAATTTGCTTCGGATCTTTCTCGGGCTTCGAAAGATTGATCGTAATATCCAGTTCCCCGTATTCCGTAACCACTTGATAGCTGATGTTTTGACTGATCCGTTTCGTCTGGATGTAATGACTGTCCTGACTAAGCTGGTAAAAGTAATCTGTCGCCTGTTGGGGGTTTTCTTGATAATGGGCAGCAAACGTTGAATTGATGACGGATGGACGTGCCACAAGAACGTCCATCACCCGGGCCGAGAACATTTCTTTTTCATCGAACACATCCTCGATGATGTCGTGGTCCACAGCATAAGCCGTCAACGTTTCAAGCAAGTCGGGAATCGGGGAATCGTCGTGTGAACCCACCTCTTCCTCTTTGTACGCTGCCAATTTCAAAAGAGCAAGAATCCGATTACGGACATAGATTTCATCTTCCTTCCCGATCAATTCCGCCGTTATCGCCTTTTCAACCAATGTATCAACAGTCAAGAAAATGCTCATCCTCCGTCACTCTCCCTTTTGGTCGTCGTATCCATTCGGATGGGTTTCGTGCCACTTCCAGGCATCTCCGATCATGGTGGTAATCGATGTGCGGGATGGCTTCCAACCAAGAACCTCTTTCGCTTTCTCTGAAGAAGCGATCAGTTTGCTCGGGTCCCCCGCTCTTCGTTCCCCGATCTTCTCAGGTATCGGATGGCCGGTCACGTCTCTTGCGGCATCGATCATTTCTTTCACGGAAAATCCCTGGCTGCTCCCCAGGTTGAAGATATTGCTTTCGCCTGTACGCTTCAAATAATCAAGGGCCAGAATATGAGCTTCAATGAGGTCATCCACGTGGATATAGTCCCGGATGCATGTACCGTCCGGCGTGTCATAGTCCTCTCCAAAGATCGTGATATGTTCACGTTGTCCAAGGGCCACCTGCAGGATGATCGGAATCAGATGGGTTTCCGGAGTATGATCCTCCCCGATCACACCGCGTGCTCCCGCTACATTGAAATAGCGCAAGGAAACAAACTTGATCCCGTAGGCTTCATCGCACCAGCGCATCATTTTCTCCATGGCAAGCTTCGTTTCACCGTAAGCGTTCGTCGGGTCCGTCTTCATCTTTTCGGTGATCGGCACCTCTTCAGGCTCTCCGTATGTTGCCGCTGTCGACGAAAACACAATATGCTTCACGTCGAATTCCTTCATCACCTCAAGAGTGACCTGTGTACCGTACACATTGTTATCAAAATATTTCAATGGATTCTCCATCGATTCGCCGACCAGTGAATTCGCGGCAAAATGGATGACTCCGTCGATCTTTTCTTTTTCGAAAACAGATCTCAGGAAAGGCTTATCCCTGATATCGCCCTGATAAAAAACCGCGTCCTTATGAATAGCGTCTCTGTGTCCCGTTTCCAGACTATCGACAACGATGGTTCTGTACCCCTGTTCTGCAAGCTGATACACCGCATGCGATCCTATATATCCTGCTCCGCCAAGTACTAACACGTTCATACGATCACCTCTTTGTCTAATTCTTTCGCGCCATTTCCGATATCCGCTACATAAAAGGCCGCCTCATAGCCGACCGCTTCCTCATACGTCCTGGATACACGATCAATGAAGTCTTCCACATGATCGCGTTCAACAATGGCGATCGCGCATCCCCCGAAGCCTGCTCCCGTCATCCTCGCTCCGACGACGCCCGTCTGCTCCCAGGCAGCTTCAACAAGTGCATCCAGCTCTTTTCCCGTCACTTCATAATCGTCTCTGAGTGAAATATGGGATTGATTCATCAATTCACCAAACTCCTTAAGCTGATCGTTTTGTAAGAACTGAAGAGCTTTCAGCGTACGGCGGTTTTCATAAACGGCGTGCCTGGCACGTTTCTGTTGTACCGGATCCGGTATCGCATGTTTGTGCAGTTCAAACTCTTCTTCCGTCAGTTCTCCGAGAGTATCGATATCCGTTACCGACTGAAGGCTCTTAAGAGCTGATTCACACTCCGTTCTCCGCTCATTGTATTTTGACCCGGCAAGCTCCCGGCGTTTATTGGAATTCATAATGATGATGCTGTGCTGCTCCAAATCCATCGGGGCATATTCATACCGGAGTGTGTTCGTATCCAGTAAAATGCCTGCTCCCTTTTTCCCCATCCCGATGGCAAATTGGTCCATGATCCCGCTGTTTACACCGATGAAATCGTTCTCCACCTTTTGTCCCGTCTTGACGAGATCGATGCGGTCGATGGATAGATCGAATAAACCTTCAAGCATGACGCCTGTCGCTAACTCAATGGAAGCCGATGAAGATAAGCCGGCCCCGTTGGGTATATTTCCGTAATAAAGGACGTCCATTCCCGTATCAATGGAATGTCCCGCTTCCTTCATATATCGGATCATTCCCTTCGGATAATTCGCCCAGTCATGCCCGGGAGCATAATCCAAGCTGTCGAGATCGAATTCCATGACCCCTGTATGTTCAAAATTCAACGAGTAGAGGCGTACCAGGCGATCTTCCCGTCTCCGGCCCACCGCATAAGTACCGAATGTGATGGCACACGGAAACACATGCCCGCCGTTATAATCCGTGTGTTCCCCGATCAAATTGATCCGTCCAGGGGCAAAAAAAACACGATGTGCCTGACTGCCGAGTATCTCTTTAAATCTCATTAAAAGTTGCCCGATATGCATGGTGATTCCTCCTAGGATTTATAGCAATCTTTCATTTGACTTCGTACATTTCGCGGTGAAGAATAATAGAAACCGCTTTCAGCTTTATGATAAAACAACTAAGATGAAATTTCAATAAAATTTTAGTAAAAGTTTTACTAACCTGTACTAATATAGATGAAAACAGCCAGGCCTTCACCTGACTGTTCGTTATAAATACTATGCCCCGATTCCCAGGGGAGAGAAGACCATATAAATGATGATCATCGCAATCGTACAGGCAATTCCGATTGGATACACAATCTTCCAAGGAGTCATATCGACCTTATGTGATTCCTCCAGCGTATAATCTGTATCTCTCGGTTTGAACTTCCCGATCACAAGCATCAGTGCAGAACAAAGGACGAACAGAATCCCTAATATATGAAGGAAATGAAGGCCCGTATCCCAGAATAACTGTGTAATCGCATACAATGTTATGAACACAAAGAGCGAGATTTTCGCCGCAATCGCCGGTACCCGCTTCGTCATGTACCCGACAATGATGATGGTGAAGATCGGCACATTGTAGAAACCGTTTACAATCTGGAGATATTGGAAGAATCCTTGTGGCGCCTTCTCAATGAGCGGTGCCAGGATCATCGCAAACACTGCCAGCAACACCCCGAAATACTTCCCGTTTTTAACGAGCTGCTTGTCCGACGCACCAGGCTTCACGTAGGGCTTATAAATGTTCAGCGTAAAGAGCGTCACTGAAGAGTTCAATGCCGAGTTGAAGGACGGTAGAATCGCCCCGAACAACACAGCGGCAAAGAATCCGACTAGAGGCGTCGGAAGGATCTCATTCACCAGTCGCGGGTAGGCATCCGTGGGCTCAAGATTTTCACCGAACATATTGAACGCGATTATACCAGGTAAAATCAAGAAGAATGGTCCGATCAATTTGAGTGCGGCTGCGATCAGAACCCCCTTCTGACCTTCCTTCAGGTTCTTCGCGGCTAGTGCACGCTGCATGATATGCTGAGCCGTTCCCCAATAGAAGAGGTTGACGAGGAGCATCCCCGTAAACATCGTACTGAAGGGAACCGGATCTTCCGGCTTCCCGATGGCATTCAATTTCTCGGGCGTGTTTTCCATAATCGTGTGGAACCCGCTGAACAGGGAACCATCCCCGAGAACAAACAAACCAATGACCGGGATCATCAAGCCCCCGATCAATAATCCGATTCCGTTGATCGTATCGGATACAGCAACCGCTTTCAATCCACCGAAAATGGCATACAGGGAACCGATGATCCCAATCGACCAAACGGTGATCCACAGTGCCGTCGTCCGGTCCACACCGAGCACTTCAGGAACATTGAATATTCCGCTCAGGGCCACTGCCCCAGAGTAGAGGATAGGAGGCAATAAGTTAAAGACATATCCGAACAGGAAGAGAATCGTCACGATTTGCTTCGTGCTTGAATCAAACCGTTCTTCCAGAAAATCAGGTATCGTCGTGATACCCCCTTTTAAATAACGGGGAAGTAAATAAAACGCTACAAGAACAAGGGCGATGGCGGATCCCACTTCCCAGCCCATCACCGACATATTGTCCGAGTACCCCTGGGCATTTAACCCGATCAGCTGCTCCGTCGATAAATTTGTCAGCATCAGGGATCCCCCGATCACCCAGCCGGTCAGGCTGCGTCCTGCAAGAAAATACCCTTCCTGGGTGCCCAGATCCTCGTCCCTTGTTTTCCAGTATGAAATCAACGCTACAAGAATCGTAAATAATAAGAAGGAAATGATTGTGAATACCATAGTTGTAACTCCTCTCCATCGATGTCTCTTTTTGATCCACATTCAAGCAACCTGAATGAAGACTTTTCAAAATCTTTAAAAACAGTATAACGTGAAAGCACTATTATAGTAAACATTTTAGTAAACAAAATCGTATAATTTTCCTGGTTTTTTACTATGAGGGGCAAGAGTTCCTATAGTATAGGGAAAAAGCAGGGCTATACCAAAATAAAGGAAACCTTGACAACCTACCCCAATATACTATAATTATGTTATTTATAATCCGACTAAACTAATAAGAATTATATGATAAGGATGATGATATGTTTATTAAGATCAACCGTCTCGATAAGCAATACCTCGATAAGACAGGGAGGCCCACCGATGTCTTAAAAGATATTAATCTTGAAATCGATCAGGGGGAATTCGTATCGATCCTGGGACCATCCGGTTGCGGAAAGTCGACTTTGCTTTCAATCGTGGCAGGACTGACGGGATCCACATCCGGCGAGGTCCTAGTTGATGGAACACAGGTCAAGAAGCCTGGAAAAGACCGGGGGATGGTCTTTCAGCAGGCAGCATTATTCCCTTGGCTGAACGTCCGGGACAACGTGACATTTCCCCTTAAAAAAGAAATGTCCAAGAAAGACGCAAGATCCCAGGCCGCTAAATACCTACATATGGTCCAGCTTGGAAACTATCAGGATCATTACCCCCATGAGCTGTCAGGAGGGATGCAGCAGCGGGTGGCGATTGCACGTGCCCTCTCCATGAATCCTGAAATCCTTCTCATGGATGAACCGTTCGGCGCCCTGGATGAACAGACGCGCTCCCGGCTTCACCACCAGCTTGAATCCATTTGGATGGAAACGAAGAAGACCGTTCTCTTCGTCACTCACAGTATCTCGGAGTCTATTAAGCTATCAGACCGGATCATCGTCATGGGGACCCGGCCTGGAACGATACTGGCTGATATCAAAGTGGAGCTTCCCCGTCCCCGGGATGCTCATAAGGAAGAAATGGTGAAAATCGAAGAACACATCATGAGTTATTTAAAGAAGGAAATCGACAAAGTGATAAGTGAGGAGTTGGCTTATGAACACAGCTCTTAAACGTATCATCTTCTTTGCCCTCATCATCGGCCTGTGGGAGTCGGGGTCACGATTCGGGCTGTGGACAGAAATTGTCCTCCCTTCGCCTACTTCGGTTTTCCATGCCCTGTTCACAGGCATTGCCGATCAGACTCTGATCATCGATTTGATCGCGAGTTTCAAACGCCTCTTCATCGGCCTGGGAATTTCTTTAATCATCGGGACCAGCATCGGCGTGCTTCTGGCAAAATCAAAAACCGCAGACGATACGCTGGGGTCTTTGCTGCTCGCTTTCCAAAGTGTACCGAGCATCGTCTGGCTGCCCTTAGCCATCATGTGGTTCGGCCTTAATGAAAAAGCCGTCATCTTCGTCGTTATCCTCGGGGGAACCTTCGTCATGGCCCTGAACATACGGATGGGGATCAAGAATGTCTCGCCACTTTATTTGAAAGCTGCCCAGACGATGGGCTCAAGAGGGTTGGACCTCTTCATCCGGGTCATCTTCCCGGCATCAATCCCCTATGTGGTCACGGGATCACGCCTTGCCTGGGCGTTCGCCTGGCGGGCACTGATGGCGGGGGAACTTCTCAGTACGGGACCGGGACTCGGGTACACGCTCCGCTACGCCTCGGATTTCGGGGATATGAGCCTCGTCATTGCCGTGATGATCATCATCGGTGTCATCGGGGCCATCGTCGATCAGTTGTTATTCCAGCGAATCGAGAAATCCGTGCTCAAGCGCTGGGGATTGGAATCGTAAATAAATCGGCGGGTACTTCCCGCCATTAGGAGGATATAGAATGAAAAAAACGTTTTTATTACTCACGATTTTCTTCACTTTTCTTGGAGTTCTCGCCGGCTGCGGAACAGAAAAGGGTTCGGGGGATGTCAGCAAGAAAGTCGTCATCGGCTACTTCCCGAATATTAACCACGTACCGGCAATGGTGGCGAAAGACAAGGGATTTTATGAAAAAGAGCTTGGTGACGGAACGAAGATTGAATATAAAACATTCCCTGATGGTTCTTCTTTTATGACTGCTTTAAAAACGGGGGAAATCGATGCGGGTCTCGTTGGACCGGGACCTGCCATGAACAATTATATGACAGGTGCTGATGTGAAAATCATTGGCGGAGGCTCCACTGGAGGTACCGTCGTCCTTGCCAGTAAGGAAAGCGGCGTGAAATCCGTGGACGATTTTGCCGGAAAGTCTTTCATCACCCCGGCCGTCGGTTGTACCCATGATGTTCAAGTGGAAACATTCCTTGGTGAGCACGGGATCGAGTCACAGCGGATCGGGGGCACAATGAAGCACGTAACAGGGAACCCTGCCCAGTATGCAAACATGCTGAAGTCAGGTAAAGTCGACATTGCCGTTGCACCGGAGCCTTGGGCAGCCGTAATCCAACAGGAAACCGGCGCGAACATCATCATTGACCATGATGAAATTTCATTTGGAAAAACGCTTCCTGCTTCGGTACTCGTTGCGTCAGGAAAATCGGTAAAAGAAAATCCTGACACCATCCAAAAGATCGTAAACGCCCATAAAGAAGCCACTTCGTTTATTGAAGAAAACCCTGAAGAAGCCAAAGAAATCACCATCAAAGACGTGAAAGAAGTAACCGGTCAGGAACTGAGCAAAGAAGTCGTCGACCAGGCATGGGAACGAATCGGATTCACCTACAAAGTGGACTCAGACGCCGTCCAGGCATTCGCGGACTCTTCCTACGAATTGAAGTTCCTAAAAGAAAAACCGGCATTCACCGATCTGATCGACAAACAATTCATCGACTAATCCAGCAAGGTCCGTCCCTCACGGTGAGGGACGGACCTCTATTATAGAGGGGGAAATTCTGTGAGATTAACGTTTATGGCGTCAGTAGCCGCTTTGGTTTGTCTGTTGCTGGTAGGATGCCAGGGTGAGGATGTGGAGGAGTCGTTTCCCATGAAGGTGGAGGTCGGGGACCTGGAAGCTGTGGATCAGAGTGGTGAGAAAACTTCATTGCGTGATCTCAATGAAGGCAAAATTCTCGTTGCCGATTTCATTTTTACCAATTGTGATACGGTCTGTCTGCCCATGACGGCGAATATGTCGAAGCTTCAGAAGAAGATTGCGGAGGCGGGACTGAAGGATGAAGTCCAGCTCGTTTCCCTCAGCATCGATCCGGAGCATGATACGCCGGAGGTCCTGAAGGAGTACAGCAGCCGTTATGAATTCAATGATGGGAATTGGAGCTTCCTTACAGGGTATTCCCGGGATGAGATCGAATTCTTCGCCAATGTTTCCTTTAAGACTCCCGCTGCGAAGGTGGAGGGGTCGAATCAGTTTGTGCATGGGACTTCTTTTTATCTGGTGAGCGAGAGTGGAAAGCTGTTGAAGAAGTACGAAGGCGTGACAAATCCTCCTTTCGACGAAATAATCCGGGATCTTGAATCGTTGAAATGACCCTATCCTTGACCTCCAATACGTTCTGCAGCTTATCATGAAAGACTACGATTATGATGTTCGATGCGCCTAAGTCCGTGAGAGCACCACGCGATAACCTTCTCCTTATTCCCTTATTCTGAGTCGGGCTTCATTCTTTTTACCCAGTGTTATAGCACAATTATTCGGTAAACAAGGAAATAGGTGAAAAAAAGAGAAAACATTGTCGATATAGATGATATACTGTTAAAAATAGGTATATGGAAGGTGGGTAAAATGATCGACTTCCTCGTGATCACCTCAATCATCACAGTGAGTGTCCTATTATCGTCCGGTTGCAGTTATCTGTCATTAAAGGAAGCTTTCAAACAAAATGGTCAAAAGCCATATGTAAGCAAAAAGGATTGCCTGCTTCCTTCCCTTATTTATACATTCATTTACTGCCTGCTCCATGCTTCGGTCATGATCATAGTGTCATACGAACTATTCAGTCAACGCTTCATCTATTTCGCGCCGATTTTTTTAGTGGTCTGCTTTTTCGGTATATATTTTTCCCTGCAGATATTTCAAAGTGTGAATACATCGAAGGTGAATTTCTTCAAAGGAGGGTTCATTTTCACCCTGATCATGCTGGCAGGGAATTTTGCCACGTACAGTGCGCTGCTCTACCCATATGTGGTGTTCAAGCCCATGTACATAGGTTTGACGATCTTAATGACTCTAGGTGTGACCTTTCCATTTTTCCGGATGCTTCTCCAGCTCAATAATCAGGAAAGCAGTTCCTATAGAGGGAAGCAGCATATCTCATGGAGTGTTGTCATGGGCCTTGGGTTTTCAGGAATCACCTATCTTACAGCCTACTCTCTCCTTCCCCCGGAGAAATATGGATCCTATCTTTCATCGATCGATCACAATCAGATGGCTCCGTTCATAGTGGAATTGGCCATCCTGCTTGCGTTGTGGTTTATTCCGGATCACCTCGCCAATGACCTTCATCGTAAACAAATGAAGGAAATATATGAGAAAGAACAGGCGTACAAATCGTTATATGAAAATAACCTATCGGCCATTTTCACCTACAACCGGCTTGGAATCATCGTAGAGGCCAATGAACGTGCCGCAGAAATGATCGGCTACGAATTGGAAGACATAGTCGGTAACGGATTCCAGTCCTATGTGTTGGAAGAAGATTATGATCAGATACAGTTGGCATTCCGGGAATCTCTGATTGGAAAAGCCTCCAGGTTGGAAATGGATCTCCCTCACCGCAAAGGACAGATCATGTCCCTACAGGTCATCGTCGTACCCATCTATCTTGACGGAGAAGTAACCGGGGCTCACGTCCTTGTGACAGATATAACTGAAGCCATGGAAGATAAGAAAAAGATCCAGTATCTTGCGTTCCACGATGAACTCACCGGATTGCCGAACAGGCGCCATTTCAATGAAGAGTTCGAGAAAAAGGTTGCCGAGGGACATGATCAGATGGCCATCCTCCTCCTCGACCTGAACCGGTTTAAGATCGTCAATGACACATTGGGCCACGCATATGGAGATGAACTCATCTCAAGAGTGGGAAGAAGATGCGTGAAGGTATTGGGAACAAAAGGATTCATTGCCCGGATGAGTGGAGATGAGTTCATTATTCTCCTTCCTGACATCCATAATAGAAGCGATGTCCATAAGATGGCAGAAGCGATTCATCAAAGTCTCAGAACCTCTTTCGACATTGGGGGCCACAATATCATGACCTCCACGTCCATGGGAATTTCCCTGTATCCCCATGACGGACGTGACCTTTCCACTCTTCTGAAGAAGGCGGATATCGCCATGTACACCATGAAAAAGAGTGAAGGGGCTTATCAGCTTCTGTTTTCCGATCAACTTGAGGAGAAAGGGATTAATCCGATAGAACTGGAAGAAAATCTGAGAAAAGCATTGCAGAACGAGGAGTTTGAACTTTATTACCAACCTCAGCTTTCTTTAAGCTCAAACCGGATTGTAGGTGTAGAGGCTCTCATTCGCTGGAATCATCCGGTCAAAGGATTGATCTCACCAGCTGATTTCATTCCACTCGCGGAAGAGACAGGCCTGATCATCCCTCTTGGGGAACGTATTTTGATTGAAGCTTGTAAGCAATTAAGCATGTGGATACAACAAGGATATGAATTCAAGGTATCCATCAATGTGTCCTCACGGCAGTTTCATGATTCATCGTTCGTGGATACGGTAAGGGGAGTTCTGAATTCATACGACGTCCCCCCTTCTCTCATCGAGCTCGAAGTCACGGAAAGCACGACCATGCATCGTGTAGGAGAAGCATTGGCGAAATTGAATGCCTTGAGGGAGATCGGGGTATCCATTGCCATTGATGATTTCGGGATCGAGTACAGCTCCCTAAGCTACCTGCAGAAATTTTCGATTCAGACGCTGAAAATCGACCGAAGCTTCATTATGGGACTGGACGATCATGACTCCAATAAGGCGATCGTTTCAGCCATCCATGCCATGGCCAAACACTTGAAACTCGCCATCGTGGCAGAAGGCGTGGAAACCGAATCCCAGTTGACATGGTTGAAGGAATTGGAATGTGAATATGCTCAAGGATACTATTTCAGCAGACCGGTGCCGGCTCATGAGTTGGGCACCTTTATGGAAGAGCGGAAAGATGCGGTATAACAAGACAAGCTAAAGCACCCCTACTGAATCATAACGGTCATTCAGTAGGGGTTTAGTTTTGTGGATATTTCTATTTCGAAGCCTAATACAGTCAAAGATCGACTCTTAAAGAGAGAGGCTGACTATCATCCCACAACAAATACAGGGGAACTCCGCCATCCTTCACGAGTATCCCCTGACCTCATTTTGCCGCCACCGACAGACTTAAT
Organism: Bacillus sp. NTK074B; assembly: GCF_017303375.1. Taxonomy (GTDB): domain Bacteria; phylum Bacillota; class Bacilli; order Bacillales; family Bacillaceae_B; genus Rossellomorea. Next base: position 15,102 of record NZ_JAFKOH010000022.1, read on the forward strand.
GCCCGTCTTCCCTCTTTTATGTAAATTCTTCGTTAAACCAGCCCTTCCCAAGGGATATCCTGCCCTCTCCTCTGATAATATAGAAGAAGATACATATTTTCGGAGGTGCAAATAGTGATACAATCCGATCTCTCCTTATTATTATCATCATCCTTACCCAAGAAGAAGAAAGTCACGAAAGCCATCATCCCTGCAGCGGGACTCGGTACAAGATTTCTTCCGGCCACGAAGGCACAACCGAAGGAAATGCTTCCCATCGTTGATAAACCAACTATTCAATACATCATAGAAGAAGCCGTATATTCAGGCATCACGGATATCATCATCATTACCGGACGGGGCAAAAGGAGCATCGAGGACCACTTTGATAAATCCTATGAACTTGAAGCAACATTGGAGAAGAAAGAAAAGTGGGATGCCCTTGAGGAAGTCCAATCGATTGCGAATCTGGCAAACATCCATTATATCAGACAGAAAGAACCCCTCGGATTGGGGCACGCCGTTTTGTGTGCCCGTTCCTTTATCGGGGATGATCCCTTTGCCGTCATGCTCGGGGACGACATGATTCTATCTGAACAGCCGTGTGTCAGTCAGCTGATTGACTCGTATAATGAGCTTCAGGCTCCCATCATCGGGGTTCAGGAAGTGAAGGATGAAGACGTATCAAAGTATGGGATCGTCCATCCTTTCCAATCGGAAAAAACGGGGGAAGATCCCATCCGTAAAATCCGCGGACTCATTGAGAAGCCGCTTCCCTCTGAAGCTCCTTCCCGCCTTGCCATCATGGGAAGATATATTCTGACGCCTGATATTTTCCCCTATATAGAACGATTGCAAATCGGGGCAGGCGGGGAATTTCAGTTGACCGACGCCTTGAATGACTATAATCAGGAGCACGCCATGTATGCCAAAGTGTTCAACGGCGACCGCTATGACATCGGTGACAAGTTTGGATTCATCAAAGCAACCATTGAATGTGCCATGAAGAGGCCGGAACTGAAGGGGCCTTTATCATCCTATCTGAAAGCATTACTGGAAAAGGAGGGTATGGAATGAATGTATCAGTGATTGGAACAGGATACGTCGGCCTTGTCACAGGGGCATGCCTTGCGGAAATCGGTCATCGCGTCATTTGTCTCGACACAAACAGAGAGAAAGTGAAGATGTTAAAAAGTGGCCAGTCGCCTATTTACGAACCTGGTTTAGAAGATTTGCTGCAGAAAAATGCGGGTACCGGAAATCTTTCCTTCACCACAGATTATCAGAACGCCTGTAACATGGCCGAAATCATCATCATTGCCGTGGGAACTCCTTCCCGTCCAGATGGTTCCGCCGATCTTTCCGCCCTTCAAGATGTGGCAGAAAAAATCGGCTCGAATGTCCGTAGGGATGGGACGATCGTGGTCACAAAGAGTACCGTACCAGTGGGAACCAATCGCAAGGTGAAATCCTGGTTGGACGCCCATTCTTGTTCAGCAGGTGATTTTAGAGTGGCTTCAAATCCAGAATTTTTAAGGGAAGGCTCCGCCATTCATGATACGTTCAACGGGGACCGGATCGTCATCGGCTCAGAAGACGAATACACAGCAAGGAAACTGGAAAAAATGGTCGCACCCTTCAAGGTGCCGGTTTTACACACCTCTATTGAAAGTGCCGAAATGATTAAATATTCGTCAAACGCATTTTTGGCAACGAAGATCAGCTTCATTAATGAAATCGCCACTCTGTGTGAAAAGCTCGGGGCTAACGTGGAGGATGTGACAAAAGGGATGGGCATGGATCAGCGGATTGGCTCTTCTTTCCTGCAGGCCGGAATTGGCTATGGAGGCTCATGCTTCCCGAAAGACACCAATGCCCTCGTTCAAATGGCAGGTGAAATGGAGCATGAATTCGACCTGTTGGAATCGGTCATTCACGTCAATGCAAAACAACAGGTAAAGCTGGTCGAGAAAGCAAAAGAAACGATAAAAGATTTAAGGGGAAAGCGGGCAGGAATCTTGGGACTTTCCTTTAAACCGAATACAGACGACATCCGGGAGGCTGCCTCTATGGAAATAATCAAAGGATTGCTGGACGAAGGAGTCGGAGTGACCGTATACGATCCCGTAGCCCAGGGAAATGCGAAAACCATCCTCGGCGATCGGGTGACATACGCCGACAATTGCTTTGATGCGATTGAGGATCAGGATATGTTATTCATTGCAACGGAATGGGAGGAATTTAAGGTCCTGCGACTGAAAACCATTTCACGGCTGATGAAAACCCCGATTCTATTTGATGGACGGAATTGCTTTTCCCTGGAGGAAGCTGAGTCGGCTGCCCTCGATTATTATTCCATCGGCAGACCCCCAGTCCTCCGCTCCACGATCAAAACACCTCGTTCAAATGAATGAGGTGTTTTGTATTACATCGCGACATTTGATTCAACCGGAATTCCAATCGTAAATGTCGTCCATTCCTCATTGGACTGACAGGTGATTTCTCCCCCATGTTTTTCAATCAATTTCTTGCATATATAGAGACCAATTCCCGTACCAAGATCCTTGGTTGTATAAAAGGGTTCAAAGATGGCTCCGATGGTCTCTTCTTTGATTCGTGGACCATTGTTTGAAATCTTCAGGTTTGTCTTTCCTTCCCGTTCGTCACAGGACACATTGATCTGTCTATGTCCTTCCATTTCTTGTAGGGCATCGATAGAATTCATGATAAGGTTAAGGAATACCTGCCTTAACTCATCCCTGTTTCCGAGTACCTTTAGGTCCTCTCTACATTGGAACTCAATCGCTACGTCTCCATCAAGTAGGCTTGGGTACAGGAACTCAATGGTCTCTTCCAAATGATCGGTAAGAAGAATTTCTTCTCTCGTACTATCGATTAAATCCTTTCTTGACACATGGAGGAATTGGGAGATGCGATAGTTCAGCTGTTCAAGTTCATGCTGCATGATATCCAGATAAGGAAGTTCGGGATGATCGTTCTGTAAGAGCTTGGTGAATCCGATGATGGACGTCAAGGGATTCCTGAATTCGTGTACAAAGCTCGAGCTCATCTGACCGAGGATGGTCAATCGTTCCTTATGGGTCTGGTCGATATAGAGCTCTTTCTCCTGAAGCTGTTGTTCTTTGATTTCCGTATACTTTCTTACGGCCAGATAAGAAAAACGGTCAAATAGGGTATTGATCTCCTCAATCAACGGCTGTAATTCCTGTAGCTCTATTCCCGAATTACTCACCCATTTGATAATGATGCTCTTCCCAATATTGACATTGTAGACAAACTCGCTGATATTCATGTGAGCGTTGACCCGCTCCAGGGCCGTCTTATGGGCAAGGATGGTGATTTTTTCTTCACTTAGAGGCTTCTCAATCGCACTCTTCACCAATTGAAACATCTTTAACCCATTGCTCAATACTTCCTTTTTATATATGTCGTTCTCTGAAATTTTGATTTCCTTACGCCAATTATGTAAAAATTCGTCTGAATGATCTTCCAGGTATTGTATCAGCATGGTTGCAGCACTAGTCATGAATCGGCATTCCCTTCATTCCGGTTATTGTCGAAATATTCGTTGATATTATCATAACAGAAAAAACGATCCTGAAGTTACTATCTTTGTTTAAAATGAAATGAAACAACGTGGGAATAAAAAAAAAGCATGATTGATAATCTCATGCTCTTAACAACATTCTTCTATAGGTCCGTCCCTCTTACTAACCGGATCCGTTGACCAGGTTGAAAAAGCTCGATCAGAGGAAGGTCCGTTTTGCAGATTCTCCCCATTACATTGACAGCTGGGGTGCGCCCCAAGTCATGACGGATAATCTGCATCTCTCCTTTGTATCTACCATACAAATCGTTATCCTGTGCGATCGTCCCCTTTGGCCTCTCTACAGAGTTGAAGGGAGCTACATCATCATTCGTCCTAGTATCCAACATCCGAAGCACATCTCTGCCCGGGTCGGGGCGGAGTTTGTATTCCCCTTCAATTTCACCACTCCCACTATATATGAGATGGATGATATCGTTTCGTTCATAGTTCACCAGTTTCACAAGCAGCTCCTCAGAACATCCGGGATCTCCAACAAAAATTCCCGTAACGCCCCACCGCTTCAATTGAACCGCACTTACATATGGATTTTGCACCCGATGATCTTCCAAAGTAGGAAGCCCTGAATGTAACGGCCCCCGCTTGTCTTCATCTCCTGGAACGAACGCATAAACAGGAATAGAGAGGGAATCATAGAGAGCTTGCTGTTCGAGGAAATATTCCTCATCCAACCCCGTTCCCGGCTTAGGATAAAAATTATGCCAGGCAATCATATTCCCGGGTCTCAATCCGCGATCAATCCATTGCTGCAATTCTCTTACTCCCACGGTGCTCCCATTGATGGCAATCCGAAACTGCCTGGACAATTCAAGCATCTCTTCCGTGGTGAATCCATCATCCAGCCTCAGGGACGTGATGCCCAACTCTTTCAACTCTTGAAAATGATTGAGTCCGAGCATGTCAGGCGTTTTCTTCGATACATCGGCAAACACTTCAAACCCCTCCCTTTTAAAAAGGGACAAGAGATCCCTCACACGCTGAGGGGTTACTCCTGATTCCTCGGGAATATGAAGGGAGGTGAAAGCAAGCTTGATGCCCGATGAAGAGGCGCGAAGAATACGCTTCTCAGCCTCTTCATCAGACAAATAAACAGAAACCCCGATCATTCAAACTCACTCGCCATTTCATCCTTGAATCCGAACAGATACGTCAGAGCAAATCCGGCCGCGTAGGCAATCAATAGTCCAAGAGTATAATAGAGGATCTCTTCCGCGTTCACTAAGAAAATCAGTGGCAGTCCCGATACCCCGATGGCAAACGTCGCGACATCGAAGTATGCCTGGAAAGCACCGCCGAAGCCTGCACCTAAACAAGCAGTCAGGAACGGACGGCCTAAAGGAAGGGTCACACCGAAGATCAACGGTTCCCCGATACCAAGTATACCCGCAGGCAGTGCCCCGCCGATCGCTCTCTTTAACTTCTTCTTCTTTGTCTTCATGAAGATGGCAAATGCCGCTCCGACCTGACCGGCTCCACCCATGGCAAGGATCGGCAATAGCGGATCATCCCCGATCGTGTTGATCAATTCCAGGTGGACTGGCGTCAGCCCTTGATGCAATCCTGTCACGACAAGAGGCAGGAAGGTGGCTCCGAGGACGAATCCTGCTACAATGCCGCCCATATCAATAAGAGAAAGAAGACCATAGGTAATCACATCTGAAATAAAACCGCCGACCGGCATAAATACCGTGTACGTCAATAAACCTGTAACCAGCAGCGCAATGGTCGGCGTCACAATGATATCGATTGCCTGAGGGATGATCTTTCGGACGTTCTTTTCAACAGTAGCCATAAAGATGGCCGCAATCAAGACACCAATCAATCCGCCACGGCCAGGCAATAGATTTTCTCCAAACAGCGTCACATCCCCAATGGCCGGGTTAATGATCAGGATCCCCGCCAAACCACCGAGGGCCGCTGAGCCGCCGAATTCCTTCGCCGCATTCATCCCGACAAGGATACCCAGATACCCAAATAATCCGCTACCGATGATGGAAAGCATCATGACAAGCTGGGATTCCCCGTTCAGCAAGCCTGCCTGCACGAAGAACTTCGTGAACCCTGTGATCAGCCCTGATGCAATCAGCGCAGGGATCAGGGGAATGAAGATATTCGCCACACGTCTCAGGAGGAGCTTGAATGGTGTCGCGTTCTTTTTCTTGAGATCCGCCTTTTGTTCCGCTGCCCTTTCCTTCAGGTCAAGGTCCCCTGCACCGGCTGAAACGAGCTTCCCGAATTCTTCCGTCACTTTATTGACCTTGCCGGGACCAAGGATGACCTGATACGTTTCATCCTCTACAAATCCTAGCACGCCTTCCGTCTTTTTGATTTCTGCTTTCTGGATGAGCTCTTCGTTATACACCTTCACTCTCAATCTCGTCATACAATGTTCATAGCTTGCGATATTATCAACACCGCCAAACCGTTCCAATAAGACTCCAGCCAGTTCTTTATTCGTCACTTTCACCTTCCCCTTTCGTTCGTTCCAACTATTGAGTGTCCCTCCCATTTTATGTCTATGAATGTGGAGGGACAGGTACCCCTATACGAATAGACTATTTTTCAATGGCCAGGCGGACATATCCGTTGGCATCTTCCAACCGGTTCTTCGCTTCCTCATACTCACAGTCGAGGGTAATCATCACAATCGATGGCTTCACTTCGTTATTTGCCTTTTTCAACGTGGATGCAGCCGTTTCTTTATCGGCCCCCGTGATGCTTTCAATGATGCCGATCGCCCGCTGTTCAAGCTTGTAGTTACTGATGTTCACATCCACCATCAGGTTTCCGTAGGCCTTCCCGAGCTTGATCATGCTTGCTGTGGAAATCATATTCAGGACCATCTTCTGAGCCGTCCCTGCCTTCAAGCGGGTCGATCCAGTCAATGCTTCGGGACCGGCATCGACTTCGATCGCAAGCTGTGCTTCAGCAGAGATTTTAGATCCCCTATTACAGGAAAGAGCCACCGTGATCGCCCCTAACTTCCTTGCATATTTCAAACCGCCGATGACATAAGGGGTACGCCCGCTTGCTGCAATTCCGACAATCGTGTCCATCGGAGTCAGTCCGATTTCTTTCAGATCCGACACGCCTAATCCTTCATCATCCTCAGCGCCTTCCACCGCTTTCACGAACGCCTTTTCACCACCTGCAATCAAACCGATTACGACATCACTGTCCACACTGAAGGTCGGAGGACATTCCACCGCATCCAGGACACCGAGCCTGCCACTCGTACCGGCTCCCATGTAAATCAATCTTCCGCCTTGGGAGATGGAGGTCACGACCTTATCGACCACTTCTTCTATTTGGGGGATGACCATTTTGACAGCTCCGGCCACCAGCTGATCTTCCTCATTCATCATGGAGAGAATCTCACCGGTACTCGCTGTATCAATCCCAAGCGTATTCCGATTCACCTTCTCGGTGGATAATTCAAAAACATTTTCCTCTTTCACAAATCATTCCTCCTGTAAAATCTGTATGCGTTTTCATTAACTCTATTATACTCTTGTTTAAAATAATATTTCAATTGTATTTTATATTATATGAAATTTAATTTTAGAATAGACAAACATTTTTCGTGGAAATAATGGGGGGATTTATAAGAATAACGGTAGAACGACAAATAGGAGTTGGAACACGTTTCCTACTCCTGTTTTGGTTATTCAGTTAGAGGTCCGTCCCTCAAAGATGGGCGCCGAATTCATCAAAGGGCTGAAGGTGTGACTGGAATCCAGGGAGATAGAGTTCGGTTTCGTTCCGGTTCATGGATGAGAGGGTCGGGATGGTGGAGAAATGGGTCATGGTGACAGCGGCACGCTCCCTTTGTCTGGTGATGACATTTTCAGAGCAATTGATGGCAAGCTTCTCCCCGTTGGTAAAATGAACGTAGGTCTTTCCTTCTATGGTGGAGGTTGAGTCAATATGCTGGCAAAAGAGCCACATGCAATCATAATCGGTTGGGGCCTTCGTGGGTATCGCATAGATGAATTGCTGCGGGCAAATCATGAGAGGTGTCTTTCTCGGATAGTCAAGCGCGTGCCGGACAGCCTGGATCCTTCCATCGTAGGTGGACCTGTACGCGAGACACGATTCGTCCAATATTTCCTTTGCCGACTTCTTCCTCGGTGTCTCCATGCCACAGAAGTCATGAACAATCGACTGATGAATCCCATCATAAGAAGGACTGATCGCCATTGTCCTGCGAGTAACCAACTCTTTTAAACTTTTCAAATCGAACACCATCCTTTTTTCCTCAGAAAGTATAAGCCTCTATTATCTGATATTTTAAAGATATGAGACTTTATTACTATTATATACCATTACCAGAATATTTCCATTTTTATTTGTGTATTTTTGAGTAAAATCTCATAATTTGAGGAATTGGGAGATTTCCGGTCGAATATTCTTTCATGTGCATTCCATTCCCTATCGTTCTTATGGTATATTTTTCATAGTATTCCGTGAGCGAAAGGGGAACAGCTGGCTTGTTAAAGATGATGAATCTTCTCAGAAGAGCCCTTCTTCATCAACGGCTATGAGCTATATGTAACCGCAAGCATCGGAATGACCCTGTATCCCATCGACGGAGAAGATCCGGAGACGCTTATGGCAAGGGCTGACACTGCTTTATACAGAGCGAAAGAAATGGGGAAGAATAATTTTCAAATCTATACGCCGTCTATGAATATTGAATCGTTCAAAGTGTTTCAATTAGAAAAGGATCTCCGTAAAGCAATAAAGAAGGATGAACTTCTCTTACATTACCAGCCGAAAGTGGATGGCAGAACCGGGAGATTGATCGGAGCAGAAGCCCTGATCAGATGGCAGCATCCGGAATGGGGACTCATATCCCCTCATGAATTCATTCCCATCGCTGAAGAAAATGGGCTCATCATCCCCATTACCGATTGGGTCATCCAGACAGTATGTGAAAAGCTAAGAGAATGGGAGAGTTTACAGGTTCCCCTCATTCCCATTTCCATTAATATGTCGCCCAAGCGTTTTCTGCGGAATGACTGGGTGGAAACCATTCTTAATATAATAAAAGAAACCGGTGTATCCCCCTCCCTTCTTGACCTTGAAATTACAGAAAGTGTACTGATCCAGAATGAAGAAACGTTCATTTCATCAATTGAAAGATTGAAAGAGATAGGGATCCGATTTTCCCTTGATGACTTTGGAACAGGGTTCTCCTCTCTCTTATACTTGAAAAAATTCAACGTCGATACTGTTAAAATCGATCGGAGCTTCATACGTGACTATTTAAATGAAAGTGATGCCGAAATCACGAAATCCATCATACGCATGGCACACGGATTACGCTTGACTGTAGTAGCAGAAGGGGTGGAAACGAAAGAACAGCGAATGTTCCTCATAGAGCAGGAATGCGATATGATACAAGGATACCTATTCAGTAAACCCGTTCCTCCTGAAGACTTCCAGGGGTTCTTACTCGATCCCGTCCTTATCCCGGAACCGATTCAGCCGGAAATTCCTTTCGAGGAAAACCGCGAAGTATTCAGGATCGACTTTACGTATCCTCTTCGGACTGATATGACGATAGCGAGCGTAAATGGAAAGTCTGCCACAGTAGGAACAACAGAAGTACTGGTAGAAAACCTCGGCCCGGGGGATTAAGATTCCTGACTCAACTGAGGTTGCCTGTTTCACCCGGAGTCATCTTTGATTTCAATACCGTGCTACTTGGAGAACCAGTCACACTTTCAGGGAAAATAGTATGGAAGCAAGAACATATGTCTGACTTCTGTTTATACGGGGTCCAGTTCATCCTCAGCCCTTCTGAACAGGCACAGTTGACGAAAAGAAAAGGTTGAATACGTTGTCCATTGAGGTGTTGAAGACGCCTGCTCCTGAAGGGTGTCCGTTTATTTCGAAGGACGGAATAGAGTATCTAACGATTAATATAGCAAAATAGACCTCTATTGGCAGATAAACAACTTGTTTATCTGCCCTAAATGTTTCGGCACACCTTATTTGGACAAATAAAAAAACCTTTCTGCAAGGTTTAGACCGGATTCAATATAGGATATGTATTCGGCAACTGGCAGGCGTAGTTTGTTTAAGAACGGTAGCCCCTATAGTTTTGCGTCACCATCTTTCAATGGGTTTGCCTTTATCGCACATATATCCGCTGCTATTTAATTGAATAGTCTTCTACGAGGATTTTGGAAAACTTTCACATATACACTCTTCTCTTCACTTCTGAAAAATTTAATACCAATCATCTTGAGTGGAGTCCAAATCTCCTTCATATAGTAGACCGGCAAACCAGGTCCTCCTCCCTGTACATTTTCTTTATATTTACAATTATATAATATAAAAGTCTGAATAATCTATAAATTTTTGGTTATATTTATCGACAGCATTTTTAGACACCAAGCCATCCTATTCATGTTTTGAATGAAATTTTCTACTAAAAAAAGCGCCAAACTTTATTTCCCTTTTCATTAGGCAGACCTTCACTGGTAAGATAGCGCTTAATAGGTTATTCTATTCCCCGTTCGGCCACACTTTCCAATGATCAAGATACGTAGCCATGAGTTAAGGCATATTCCTCCAGATCACTTACCTGATAGACAGGGTTGGATGGTTGAATCGTAACCGTGATATTGGAATTGGAAGACTTAAACCGTAAAAATCCCGACAATCCTCACGTCAAAAACCCCTTATTCATTTTATACAAGGGGTTCAGGACGACAATATAATATTCTCCCGAAAACATGCTCATTCAGGGGAAAAGGTTTTTCGAATGGCATCTTCATATTCTGACTGCTGTACTCTGGATCTGGCATATCTCTTAGTGACGTTAATGTCTTTATGACCAGCGAGCTTAGACACAACTTCCAGACCCACACCCTTGTCAATCAATTGCTGACAAAAGGTATGCCGTAACTTCTGAGCATTCACTCCATATTTCTTTAACATGTACTGGACGGCTCTCTCCGTTAACCTCTCATTGGATTTTGACACAAACAAAGCCTCCTCGCCGGAATTGAACGGTAAATAGTCCTTGAGATGATTCTTCAGTTCTTCAGAAAGCGGTATGACCCTTTCTTCACCATGAGGTGACACGACCTTAAGGCACCCCCCCTGAAAGTCAAGATCAGATCGATCCAACCCACAAAGTTCAGACACCCTTATTCCTGTATGAAGAAGCATATACACAATGGCTATGTTTCTTTCATTCTCATGCTCTCTCACATCAGATAAAAGCCTCTCACACTCTTTTTTGCTAAGAACCTCGATCTCATCTTTCTTATCAGCCTTTTGAATATGAATTCCAAGTGTAATATGGGGCTTCTTTAAATATTTCGAATAAGTTCGGATCGCTCCCAAAATCTTATCCGTTGTAATCGGGCTCTTCCCCTTCTCTTCTAAAAACAGTATGTAGTCCTGAACATCCTTCTGAGTAACATCTCCGATTTCTTGATGATGTCCCTGAAGCCATTGTTCAAATTTCTTAAGTTCTTGATGGTAAGTCGAAATGGTATTTGATGATTTCCCTTCCTGTTCAAGCCACTTTAAAAACGAATCAATCGAAGTACTAGAAGAACCTTGCAAGAGTACCACCCTTTCAGATCAAACCTCTATATACTAATATCGTAGAACTATTGGAAGAAGAAGTCAACTTCTCCGAATGTAAAAAGGGGAATGATAGGATTGATTCAATCGACCGTCACCTGCTAATTGAAAACGGGTCAATGAGGATCGCTTTTCCTCAAAGCAGTTTCAGTTGGAAGTCTTGCTCCTAACAAAGGGCACGACTATAATAAGGTGACATATTTTTTGTTATATTAACCTTTGAGGGGGTTCATGTGAATACACAGAAGTCATATGAAAATACACCTATTTCAACACAAAAAAAGAGTAACTCACAATGAGCTACTCTTTTCTCTATTTGCCTGGCGACGTCCTACTCTCACAGGGGGAGATCCC
>NZ_JAFKOH010000228.1 GCF_017303375.1 Bacillus sp. NTK074B
TGAACTTCCATCTGAAGACTTGATGCTACCTAGCTTTGTGAACGAATTGCTACCATTTGCTGCACGATAGATCCGATAACCTACAATATCACTTTCGCCTGAAGTACCCCAGTTTAATGTGGAGCCACTAATAGAAACGCCTCCAACAGCTCCAGGATTCTTCCCATTTTCTTTAGCTGTCGTACCTTCTGATACGATATTTAGATCACTAAATTCCGATGGTAAGAGCTGTGCAAGGTCCACTCCTGAGAAGTAATC
>NZ_JAFKOH010000229.1 GCF_017303375.1 Bacillus sp. NTK074B
CACCGCCATTGCCGCCCTGCGGGTTCGTGCCCTGATCGGCGAGGCCTTGATAATAGTCCCAGCCCAGATCGGGGTTCGAGGTCAGCGACACCATGTGGATCGTCGCGGCGCCCGAGGTCAGCGGCGAGGGCATGGCGATCTGTCCCTGCGCCTCGGGGCGCAGCAGGTCGGTCCAGCTTTCGGGCACGAAGGGCGCGTTGGTGTTGTAGATAATGCCGGTGGTGATCAGCTTGGTCGAGAAATAATGGTACTCGGGAT
>NZ_JAFKOH010000230.1 GCF_017303375.1 Bacillus sp. NTK074B
CCTGCGAAAGGATCGACTTCTGTCTTTTCGTCCCCACGACAGAGCACCGCCGAAACGGACCGGACGGCGCCCGAACCGCGCGCCGCAAAGAATGCGTTGCGTGACTGCCGGACGCCTTTTCCCGGCATGATCACAACCCGTTCGACAGGTCGGCCACCTCGGTCAGCCGCACCGCCATCTGGCCCGCCTGATCGTCTTCCAGCTCTTCCAGCACGCCGCGGGCGATCAACCGGTCGCCGACGAAAAGTTCGACCGGGT
>NZ_JAFKOH010000231.1 GCF_017303375.1 Bacillus sp. NTK074B
GGTGATGACGTTGAACACCCCGGGCGGCACGCCTGCTTCTTCCAGCACCTCGGCGAACCACAGCCCGCCGATGTAGGGCGTGTCCTCGGACGGCTTCAGCACGATGGTGTTGCCGGCAGCCAGTGCGAACGCAAAGCCGCGCGCGGTCAGGACGCCGGGAAAATTCCACGGGCTGATGACCGAGATCACCCCCATGGGCGAGCGCACGGCGCTGGAAAACTTGCCGTATTCGGACGGCAAAACCTCGCCCAGCGGCTG
>NZ_JAFKOH010000232.1 GCF_017303375.1 Bacillus sp. NTK074B
CCCACGCTGATTCCGGCATCGGGCAGATCGAAGGCCACGCGCTTCAGATCCGGGCGCAGCTCCGCCAGCGTCTCGTCCGAATAGCTGAGCAGCGCGACCGAATCGCTGTCGGCGATCATCTGTTCGGCATCGGCGAAGGACCAGATTTCATAGCTCTGCGCCGGGGGCACCGCACCCAGCCTTCGAAAGACCGTTTCGAAATAGCGCCGCACCGGCGTGCCGTGTGGCGCCACCACCCAGCTTTGCCGCGCCAGCGTG
>NZ_JAFKOH010000233.1 GCF_017303375.1 Bacillus sp. NTK074B
TGACCTGATGACCTCGTCCGCATCCCTGCCCCGCCAGCGCCGTCGCGCCGTTCCGGTGGTGGTGGTGACCAGCGCGGCGGTGCTGGCGCTGATCGCGCTGGCGGGACTTCTGGCGCCATGGATCGCGCCGCATGGCTATGCCGAACAGGACCTGCTGAACCGCCTTGCCCCGCCGGTCTTTCTGGACGGCAGCTGGGACTATCCGCTGGGCACCGACAATCTGGGCCGCGATCTGCTCAGCCGGCTGCTCTATGGTAT
>NZ_JAFKOH010000234.1 GCF_017303375.1 Bacillus sp. NTK074B
CGCATGAATCGCGCGAGGTGCCAGTCCTCGTCGCCGAAGCGGTGATCGACGGCGATCAGGCGCCGGGTGACCGGGGCCAGCGCGTATTCCTCGGTCATGGCGATCCCGCCATGCATCTGAACCGCTTCCTCGGCCACCAGCCGCGCGGTGCGCCCGAGCAGGTTCTTGGCGGCGCTGATATGGCGGTCGCGGGTGGGACCGGCGGCATCGAGATGCCCGGCCGCGTTGATCACCGCCGAGCGCGCCATCTCGATCTCG
>NZ_JAFKOH010000235.1 GCF_017303375.1 Bacillus sp. NTK074B
CGGCCTCAATGGCGGCGCGCAGACGCTCGGGGGCGGTTTCGGTCGCCTCGCTGTAGCGCGGGGCGGGCCGGGCGGCGAGGGCCGCGTCCAGCACCTCGGGTCCCGAGCGCGCCAGCAGCATCCGTCCGACCGCCGTATGCAGAAGCGGCAGCGTGCTGCCGATCCCGAAGCCCAGCGTGACACGGGCCGAGGCAGGGGCCGCGCGGTCGACATAGACCGCCTGCAGCCGGTCGCGGGTGGCCAGCGCCACTTCCATGT
>NZ_JAFKOH010000236.1 GCF_017303375.1 Bacillus sp. NTK074B
TGCACCGGCTCTACCTGACTCCGACGCGCACGCCCGACGATCAGCGACAGGCGGCGGCGTATCAGGTGCTTGCGGCCCTGCTGGGCGGCAGTGCGCAGACCTCGATCCTTGAGCGGCGGCTGACCTATGACGAGGGCATCGCGATCAGCGCCTGGGCCGGGTATTCGGGCTCGGGGCTCGATAGCGGGACCTTCACGCTGGGCATCATGCCCGTGGATGGCGTCTCGCTCGACGATGCCGAGGCCGCGCTGGACCGTG
>NZ_JAFKOH010000237.1 GCF_017303375.1 Bacillus sp. NTK074B
TCATTGCCGTCGGCCTCGCCGTCGAGCAGCGCTTCCAGTTCCTTGGCGGCGGCTTTTTCTTTCAGCGCGTTGATGGCTTGTTCGGCCTCGGCCACGACTTCGGCGTCGTCTTCCATCTCGCCCAACTCGATCAGCTCGATATTGTCGTTCAGATCGCGGCTGATCGCGTCATAGGTGCCCATCGCGTCCATCAACTGCTGACGCTCGCGCATCAGTTTCTGCGCGCGGACGGGATCGTTCCACAGGTTTGGATCCTCG
>NZ_JAFKOH010000023.1 GCF_017303375.1 Bacillus sp. NTK074B
GCACGCCGCCAGCGTTCGTCCTGAGCCAGGATCAAACTCTCCGATAAAAGTTTGAATAGCTCTTTAAAAATAAATCTTGAATTAACGTTGACGTATTGTCTTATTTTGTTCAGTTTTCAAGGTTCAATATTTCGATGAGCTCTCTTGAGCACCTCTTAAATATAACATTTTTCGCTATAAAGCGTCAAGCTTTTTTTGAAATTTGTTTTCCGCCTTGTTTTGGCGACAAGGAATATAATAGCATCTTCTACTATTTAGAGTCAATACTATTTTTCATCTTTTGCTATTTATTTCAGAACACATTACTTATTCCTTTATACTTCTATAGATTTAAGAGAAAAGCACTTTTCCAACGGCTCAGGAACAACTACTGTTTCCATGTGTTCTTTACTTATTCAACACAAAAGAAAGAACAGCTCTCATCAAGAAAGCTATCCCTTCTGCTCAAACTCTATTTATTTCGATACATGTTTAATATTCAATACGTGCTGCCGTTGATCTTGACTTACCGTGGCGCATCCAGATTTACATGTTTTATTTAGAGCACATGTGCCACATTTCCCTTGACGGCTTTTCTTGAAGAATGAATATACCATCCATGTGGCATATCCAAAAATGAGAAGTCCAAGAATTATACTGACAATCATGGCAGAACCTCCAATTAAAAAATAAACTGACCTACTCTATATACGACGAAAGCTACGATATAAGCGACTACAAAAGAATATACAATTGATAGAAGAGTCAATTTCATACTCCCGGTTTCTTTTTTCATGATGGCAACCGTCGCTAAACAAGGTGTATACAATAAGATAAATACTAAGAACGTGTACGCTGCAAGTGGAGTATAGAATTGAGGGAGTAAATTCGCCAATGTATCCCCTGTTGGTACATGATAGAGAATATTCATGGTCGAAACCACGACTTCCTTCGCTAAGAAACCGGTAAACAAGGCCGATACGGCTTGCCACGATGCGAATCCAAGCGGTGCAAATATAGGCGCAAACACTCCACTGACAATGGCCATGAAACTTTCATTTATCGGTACACCTGCTCCATTTGGCCCTAAATAGGAAAAGAGCCAAATGAATACCGTTCCTCCAAAAATAAAGGTACCCGCCTTACGAACAAACCCTTTCCCTTTATCCCATGTACTTCTAAGCAATTGTACAGGTTGCGGTACATTATAGGGAGGAAGCTCCATGACAAAATATGATTTCTCATTTTTCAAGAAGAAAGAAAAAATCTTGGCTACTAAAATGGCAACAACTATTCCCAAAACATAAAGAGACAGAACAATGATCGCTTGATGCTCGCTAAAGAAGGCGGCCACAAACAGAGCATAAACAGATAGCCTTGCCGAACAAGACATAAATGGTGAAATAAGAATGGTCAATAGCCTTTCCTTAGGCTGCTCAATCGTACGTGCTGCCATTATGGAAGGCACATTACATCCAAATCCGATAATCAAGGGAATAAACGCCTTCCCGTTTAATCCTATGAATTCCATCAGTCTGTCCATCACCACTGCGACACGAGCCATATATCCCGAGTCCTCTAATAAGGAAATAAAGAAGAACAGGATGAATATTTGTGGAACAAACACGAGAACACCACCGACACCGGCAATGATCCCCTCCAGAATAACGGCCTGAATGAATGGTAGAGCGTTCATTTGATTCAATAGATATTGGACACCGTTTGTTAACGGCCCTGCAAAGAAAGAATCAAGAGCATCTGAAATAGGTGTTCCGAGCCAACCAAATGTCAATTGAAATACTACAAGTAAGACCAGTAGAAAGAATGGAATTCCAAAGACGGGATGGGTTGCAATATGATCCAACCAGGCGGTTAGAGGAAGGGAATCCTGTTTTTTCTGCTCCTCTGTTACTTGGGTAACGATTTGACGGATAAACGTTTTCCGTTTGCTGTATATGACCTCTTCAAGGGACTTACCCTTCTCTTTTAATTGAAGTGCTTCAGCCTGTTCTTGCATTTTCTTTAGACCAGGGTATGAACTATCCAGCGTTTGTTGAATCATTTCATTGCCGAGTATATACTGAACGGCTACCCAACGTTTTTTTAGGTCTCCCTCGTTCCCCATAAGAGATAAGATCCTGGAAATGGACTCTTCCACTACCGGTCCGTAATCCAGGATGAACGGTGAAGCCGGCTCTAAGGGTCTGTCCTTCAGAAGCTGAATGATTTCTTCGCAGCCTCTTCCTTTTCGAGCGATGGTAGAGTAACTCTTCACTCCTAATAACTTACCAAGGAGCGGCACATTCACCTTAATACCCCGTTTTTCAGCGATGTCCATCATATTAAGAACGATCACGGTCGGAAGATTGGTCTCCAGCAGTTCGATGGTTAAATACAAACTGCGTTCAAGCTGATTGGCATTGACGATGTTCAGAATTTGTCCTACCTCTTCTTGCAGGAGAGCCATTGATGCCACGCGTTCATCATGGGATAAAGGATTGAGTGTATATACACCAGGCAAGTCAATCAATGACTGAACAGAATGCTTGATCCTGCCAACCTTTTTATCGACAGTCACCCCACTCCAGTTGCCTACATATTCATATGAACCGGTGATCTGATTAAATAAAGATGTTTTACCTGTATTGGGGTTACCCAAAAGTGCTGTTTCCATTACATTCGTTCCCCTTTAATGCAGTGTGTATCTTTTTTGCGAATTCCCACCCGTTGACCTGAGCACTCCAAGAGACAAGGACCTCCAAAGAGACAGTAACGGATGACTTTGACTTCACTGCCTTTATCCACTCCCATATCCTTTAGGCGGCGCTTTACAAAAGGGTGAAGCTCGGTTAAGTCGGAGATTTGAAAGGATTCGTTCCTTTGAATTTGACTTAGGTTCATGGTGTTTCACCTCGTATATAAAATCGATAGTGATATTCATTATCATTTATTACCTTAATAGTAATTGAATTCAGCCAATTCGTAAAGGAGAGATATAGGAAGGAAATCCAACTCTACCTATAGAAGAATATAGAGAATACGATTGAAATAAAAGGAGCTGGACATATGAATAAAGTGGTTCGGGCCATCCAGGACCAATACCCCGATGATTTCGCATGGTGCTACGGGTGTGGCCGCCTCAATCAAGATGGACATCATTTCCGCACAGGGGTAGACGGGGAACATACAGTCACGATCTACACCCCTGAACCGGAACATACGGCTTTGCCGGGTTTTGTGTACGGCGGGTTGATTGCGTCTTTAATCGATTGTCACGGTACGGGTTCAGCCGCGATTGCTCTTCATCAGAAAAACGGCGGGGAAGTGGGCGTCGGAAAAGAGCCTCCGCGGTTTGTGACGGCATCCCTGAATGTGGACTTCATGAAACCGACTCCCCACGGTGTAGCATTAAAAGCGATAGGTACAGTTCAAGAAATCCACCCGAAGAAGTTTAAAGTGGAAACGGAGGTCTTTGCAGAAGGGAAGCTTTGCGCACGTGGTGAAGTAACAGCCGTTGTCATGCCAAAGACATTTTTAAGTGAATAGAGAAAAAGGGCAGTCAAGATTCAGGTAAACGTACCTGATACCTCGACTGCCCTTTTTCTACTTCTATCGTCCTATAATATCCACATCTGAATAACCGTCAGACCCACTACTCCCGGAATACCCAATATACCTGAAATAGATGAAGTTGCTACATTAATAGGCACATGAATTCCGTACTGACTGCCAAAGGCGTTCAGGAAGAATAGAAACAGTGCTCCGATCATGACCTTCATGGCAACTTGTCCAACAAACCGAAGCGGCTTGATGGGTGTACCGGCAGCCAGGAGCAGAACAATCAGGCCGCTGATCACTGCAATGACAATTACTGGGTTCATACCCTTCTCTCCTCTCAACCAAGAACATCATTCGTCTCTTACTGATAGGATATGAAGGTTGTCTACCTTTTTATGACGATCTTTCTATGTTTTGCCTCTCTAAAGAGAAAAAAATATTTAGCCTCTGCAATTTTCGAATGACAGTGGATGTTCAAATTATAATCCACACTCATCTCGTCGATGGAACGCTGTTGATTCCAATGATCCTTGGTTTCGTCTAATACGTGCAGTAAGGATTGGTCATACTCTTTTTTCAGCTTTCCTTTTTTCCGGAAAAACATAGGTATCCTCTCCTCGTTATACGTCTCTTCTTCCTTCAAGGGCTTTTGATAAGGTTACTTCATCAGCATATTCGAGATCTCCACCTACTGGAAGTCCATGGGCAATCCTTGTAATGCGGATCCCCGACGGTTTGACGAGGCGTGAGATATACATAGCTGTCGCTTCCCCTTCAATGTTAGGGTTGGTGGCAAGGATCACTTCCTTGACTTCGTCACTGTGAAGACGTTTGATGAGGTCAGGTACATTGATGTCTTCAGGACCGATCCCATCCATTGGGGAAATGGCTCCATGAAGAACATGATATTGACCGTTATATTCCCTCATCTTCTCCATGGCAATGACATCTTTAGGATCCTGTACCACACAAATGATGCTGCGATCCCGTCGTTGATCCTCACAGATATAGCATGGATCCTGATCGGTTATGTGCCCGCAGACGGAGCAGTAACTCAAGTTCCGCTTCGCATTGACCAATGCTTTCGCAAAGTCCAATACAGTATCCTCTTTCATACTAAGAACAAAAAAAGCCAGGCGGGCCGCCGTTTTCGGCCCGATTCCCGGCAATTTCATAAAGCTGTCGATCAGCTTTGATATAGGCTCAGGATAGTGCATGATATTGCCTCCTAGAACATTCCCGGCAGGTTCATTCCTTTAGTGAATTGACCCATAGTGGAGTTCGTTAATTCGTCCGCTTTCTTCAGTGCATCGTTTGTCGCTGCAAGGACAAGATCTTGTAACATTTCTACGTCATCCGGATCTACCGCTTCTTCGTTGATTTTTACATCAAGGACTTGTTTGTGACCGGAAACAACGACTGTTACCATTCCGCCGCCAGCTGTACCTTCGATTTGCTTTTCACCCAGTTCCTCTTGAGCTTCCGCCATTTTCTTTTGCATCTTTTGCATTTGTTTCATCATATTTTGCATATTACCGTTTCCACGCATCATAAGATTACCTCCAATATATTATTTTTAATCGTTTAGTTCTATTAGATCCATACCGACAAGCTTTTCAGCTTCCTTCAATAGGGAGTCTTCTCCTTGCTCTTCACCGGATGATTCCCCATCCTCCGGTTTCGAGTTCCGGATAAAATCTTCCCTTATGCTCGTCCACTGGTCTTCAGGAATTCCTATGGCTTCATAGTTGTTTCCTGTCAGCTCCTCCAATATGGAAGCAATCGCTGCCGTAAAAGCTTGATTCTCCATGGCCATCTGACAATGGATATCATATTTGAATTTTAACACAAAAGAACCGTTTGTCGCTGCCACAGGTTCTGCATCGTTCAACAATGCAGACTGCGATCGCATTTGACGTTGGTTCAGTGTTTCAACCATGTCCCCCCAGCGGCTCTTGATCAGATTGAGATCCTCTTTCGTGGCCGTTCGGAGTACTTCTTGAATCTTCCCGGTCGGAGCACGGAACCCTTTCTTCGCCCTGATTGGTTTCTTCGCTGGCTGTTGAGCGGGCTCTGTCTGTACCTTGACTCCATTAGCCTTCAACTTCTCAATCTCCCGTTCAAGAATCTTGATCTTCTCCATCATCTCGTTCACTTCAGGAGAAGAAGAAGCCGACGCCGGTGCTTCCATTTGGCACAGCTTTACAATGGATACTTCCAAGTAAATTCGGGCATGATTGGTAAACTTCATTTCCTGGCCGGCCTGATTCAATACGTCAATATACTGATAAATCTGACCAGGCTGGATTTGGCCTGCTAATTCTTTAAAATCATCATCGAGCATGACTCTTTCAAGTGATTCTTCGAGATTTGGCGCCGTCTGATATAACAGCATATCCCGAAAATACAGAATGAAGTCTTCAGCGAACCTTGCCGGGTCCTTCCCTTGAAACAACAACTCTTCCAACGCACCGAGACCCGTAGTGACGTCCCTCTCAAGGATGGCTTTGGCCAGGGTATTCAAGTAGCCTTGGGAAACGGCACCCGTTACCGTCAGGGCATCCTCCACCGTCACCCGGTCCTGACTGAAGGAAATCGCTTGGTCGAGAAGACTCAGGGCATCACGCATCCCGCCCTCAGCAGCCCTGGCGATGATCGTCAGGGCGTTTTCTTCATAATTCACACCAGACTCTGTTGCGATATGACTCATTCTTCCCACTATGTCCATCGCGGTTATACGCTTAAAGTCAAAACGTTGACAGCGGGATATGATCGTCAGGGGAATCTTATGGGGCTCCGTCGTCGCCAGTATGAAGATAACGTGTTTAGGGGGTTCCTCCAACGTCTTTAAAAGCGCATTGAATGCCCCGATGGACAGCATATGAACCTCATCGATAATATAGACTTTATACTCAACGACGTTTGGAGAATACTTGACTTTATCCCGGATGTCACGAATCTCCTCCACTCCGTTATTGGAAGCCGCATCGATTTCAATGACGTCAGGAATCGAACCGTCCGTAATTCCCTTACACGCATCACACTCATTACAAGGTTCCGCTACAGGTGAACGTTCACAGTTGACGGCTTTGGCCAGGATCTTCGCTGCGCTCGTCTTTCCTGTCCCCCTTGGTCCAGAGAATAAATAGGCATGGGAAATCTTCTGATGAAGGAGGGCATTTTGCAACGTTTTCGTTACATGCTGCTGTCCCACTACATCAATAAATGACTGAGGACGCCACACACGATATAAAGCTTGATATGCCAAAATACTCCCCCCTCTTTTTATGTACTATAGTGTCTCTATTATAACGTAATGTAAATCCCTTTTACAAAGAAAACCGGAGATCAATTTAAGATGAAATATGCACCATCATACAAACAAAAAACTCACCCTGAAGTGGATGAGTTGGTTGTATATAAGTTAAACTGCCGTGCACCTTTCGTCGACAAGCATCCATAGGCGTTACTCAAGCAGTTAGCTCGGCCCAGGCAACCCTGCGGCACATGGGAGCTTCCACTTAATGCTGCTTCCTTCCGGACCTGACATGGTTCATGGATTCCCATTGCGCAGGACCCAGGCGTCAACACCACTTACTTGAGGCAGGCCCTACAGAGTGCCAGCCTCGAAAAGGAATTCGGTCTCGCTGGAGCGGATTGCGAGTACAGGGCACCGCTACCTCCCCACCTAGCACGGCAAAATTGATACCATATTTAGTTGCGTCATTAGTGCGACGCAAGATTAAGTATACTAGGATATACGGTAAAAAGCAATGATGGAATGCTGTAAGTTATTTACAGATCCGAAACTCCATTCCTCTTTTCCCTCTTCTTACGTTCCCTCAAGCCCTTGAAGAAACGGGAAAGGATTCCACCGCATTCTTCAGCAAGGACTCCGGGTAAAACGTCACACTGATGATTGAACCGGTCATCCTCCAGTAAATTCATTAACGTTCCTGCACAGCCCGCTTTCGGATCATTGGCCCCGTATATGACTTTATCGATTCTCGAAAGGATGATGGCTCCGCTGCACATGGGACAAGGTTCAAGTGTGACATAAAGCTCTGCTCCTTCCAGCCTCCAGGTGCCAAGCTTCTCACAAGCCTCTTGGATTGCCAGTGTTTCAGCATGAGTAAGCGCATTTTGGGTGGTTTCCCTCAGATTATGGGCACGGGCGATGATCTCACCATCCATAACGACCACTGCTCCAATCGGAACTTCCTGAATGGCCGCCGCTTTCTCTGCTTCAATTAATGCTTCTTTCATAAACTGCTCTTCTCTTATACCCATTATGTACTCCCATAAATTTATTTCTCTATTCTTTATAAAATATCCCCATTCACACCAAACTATAAATGAAAGGGGCTTTCATATGATACCTAACGATACCGCTCTTCTGATCATCGATATTATCAATCCATTTGATTTCAAACACGGTGAAATCCTGGCAGAACACACCGCCAAGATTATCGATCCCATTAATTCACTGCGTGAGTATGGCGAAGCTCATGGACTTCCTACCATCTATATTAACGACCATTATGAGCTTTGGAAAGCAGATTATAAACAGATTTATAAGAAATGCCATAACGAAGTGAGTGATGGGATCATGACCCCACTCCAACCGAGAGACGACGATTACTTTCTTATCAAACCGAAACATTCCGCCTTTTATGGCACGGCTTTAAACACACTCCTTCATCATCTTTCTGTAAAAAACCTGATTATTACAGGTATTGCAGGGAATATATGCGTCCTTTTCACTGCCAACGACGCCTATATGAGAGAGTTTAATCTGATGGTACCCAAGGATGCCATTGCCTCTGTCAGTGAAGAGGATAATCACTACGCCTTGACCATGATGAAAAACGTCTTAAAAGCAAAGATTGATTCAACCAATGTGATTTTATAATTTTTATCACACAAAACATATTATATCCCCCCATTTCATAGGTTGATTATAGTGAATGAAATAGAGGAGGGTCTGTTTATGCAAATACATGTTGTCCGGCCAAACCAATCTATATTTGGCATCGCCCAAGCGTATGGGTCAACAGTGAAAGATATAGTAGAGGCGAATGAACTGCCAAACCCTGATAATTTAGTGATCGGTCAGTCACTGGTCATTCCGATTATAGGAAGCTTTTACTTTGTCCAACCCGGGGATAGCCTTTGGAGTATCAGTCAGAAGACAGGAGTCCCCTATCAGGAACTGGCGCGCGTAAATGGAATATCTCCCAACCAGCCTTTACAGGTGGGGTTTCGTTTATACATTCCCCAGAAGCCAAAGGGGAAGGCGGAGTTTAATGGCTATGTAGAACCCTATGGGAAGGAAGTTGCCCCGAACCTTGAAGAAAGCGCCCAGGAAGCGGCTCCTTATCTCACGTATCTCGCCCCGTTCAGTTTCCAGGCTAAGCGTGACGGTACACTGAAAGAACCTCCCCTTGGCAGCCTGATTCAAACAGGGAAAGACAATAATAATGTCATGATGATGGCCATTACCAATCAGGAGGATGGGACCTTCAGTGATGAACTGGGCCGTATTCTGTTAACCGACCAGGCCATCCAGAATAAGTTCCTGGATAACGTCGTCAAAACGGCAGAGAAGTATGGATTCAGGGATATCCACTTCGACTTCGAATACTTGCGGCCACAGGACAAAGAAGCCTACAACAAATTTTTACGCAAAGCAAAGGCACGGTTCAATCAGGAAGGATGGCTCCTTTCGACCGCCCTCGCCCCAAAGACCAGTGCGGATCAAAAAGGGAAATGGTATGAGGCCCATGATTATAAAGCACACGGGGAAATTGTCGACTTCGTGGTCATCATGACCTACGAGTGGGGGTACAGCGGAGGACCTGCCATGGCGGTGTCACCTATCGGACCGGTCCGGGAAGTTTTGGAATATGCTGTTTCAGAAATGCCACCATCCAAGATCCTCATGGGACAGAACTTATATGGATATGACTGGACGTTGCCTTTTGTACAAGGAAGTACAGCAAAAGCGATCAGTCCTCAACAGGGGATTAAGATAGCCGCTGATAACAATGTCAAAATCGAGTATGATCAAAAAGCCCAGGCACCATTTTTCAAATACCGGGACGCAAAAACCGGGAAAGATCATGAAGTCTGGTTTGAAGATGCACGAAGCATCCAGGCTAAATTCGATCTTATGAAAGAACTGAAATTGAGAGGGATGAGCTATTGGAAGCTCGGCCTCTCCTTCCCTCAAAACTGGTTGTTAATTTCAGACAATTTCGATGTCGTGAAAAGATAATTAATAGAAGCTGAAGGATGGGCAAATCTATAAACACCCTCCCTTCAGCTTTTTATTTAGGTTTTCATAAAGTCTCCGTACATATGGGCGATATAATGAGCAGGGGAAATATGCTGAACAAACCATCCATCTATTGTGTTACAATAATTCCTGTCGTATTTTTTATTTTTACATTATTTCCAAGAAAAAGATTGCCGTAATATGAGGAGGACAATTAATGGGGCGCATTCCTTTCATTACCGTTGAAGGCCCGATTGGAATAGGAAAAACCTCTCTAGCAAAAGCGATTTCCGATCATTTTCAATTTCACCTGCTAAAAGAAATCGTAGATGAGAATCCATTCTTAGATAAATTCTATGATGATATTGAAGAGTGGAGCTTTCAAACAGAGATGTTTTTCTTATGCAATCGATATAAACAATTAGAAGACATCGAGAAACACTACTTATCTCAGAACAAATCTGTCGTAGCAGATTATCATATTCTCAAAAACATCATCTTCGCAAAACGCACATTGAAGGATGAACAACAATTCAAGAAATACCTCAATATCTATGACATCCTGACGTCTGATATGCCAAGACCCAATGTGGTCATTTACTTGAACGCAAGCTTGGATACCTTACTTAAGCGAATCGAAAAAAGAGGAAGGGATTTCGAAAAGAAAATCAGCCCTCTTTATCTGAAGCAGCTCTCACTTGATTATGAGGAGTACATGAACACATTCGAGGAAACACACCCGGATATCCCTGTTCTTCGGTTTAATGGCGACCACGTAGATTTCGTTCAAAATAAAGAGGATCTGGATCACATTCTTACTCAATTGGAAACTACACTTAAAAAAGGAGTTCACTATCATGAATCTTCGCACTAAATACGGGATCCCGAACAATGCCGTGATCACCATTGCCGGAACGGTAGGTGTCGGGAAGTCCACCATGACGAACGGTTTGGCGAACGCACTCGGCTTCCGCACGTCATTCGAAAAAGTGGATACGAACCCATATCTCGACAAATTTTATCAGGACTTTAAAAGCTGGAGCTTTCATCTTCAAGTCTACTTCCTGGCAGAACGCTTTAAAGAGCAGAAGAAAATCTTTGAATATGGCGGCGGCTTCATCCAGGACCGCTCCATTTATGAAGATACAGGCATATTCGCCCGCATGCATTATGAAAAAGGCAATATGAGTGAAATCGATTATGAAACGTATACAAGCCTTTTTGATGCCATGGTGATGACGCCATACTTCCCACACCCTGACCTGTTAATTTACCTGGAGGGATCCATCGATAATGTCGTGGATCGCATTCGTGAACGCGGTCGCCCGATGGAACAGCAAACACCCGTTGCCTACTGGGAAGAAATGCACGAGCGCTACGAAAACTGGATCAACTCCTTCAACGCATGTCCTGTCCTCAGACTCGACATCAGCGAATACGACCTCGTCAACGATCAACAATCCATTGAGCCGATTGTTGAAAGAATCGGTTATTTCATTGAACAGACGAGGATGTTGAAGAGCTGAATATATAAAAGAGACTACTTAATCCTATATGGAGAAAGTAGTCTCTTTTATTATTTTTAAAGGCTGTTTTCGTAAACATTGTTGCTCCTGGATGTAGCGAGTGGCGGTTGATTTCCGCTACAGGTGCTCGCTATTTAAAGTGATGCATCCGTTTATTTCCATCCAAAAAGAGGTATATGTAAAAACAACCAATCAATGAAGGAGCTGAAAAAGCATGGAGACGAAACAAATCTATTATGTAGACATAAGCAGTGGAGACATCTTACGGGATCCGAATCAAAGCGCAAGCCCTAGCTTTCGCATATCCGCGACCCCTACAGAAGTCAACGAGCTTAAAACCCTCTTTAACGAGAACTATGATGATGACATGTCGACCATGAGACGCGCCCAGGTTCCGTTCCGTCAATATCACAACTCACCGGAAGACGATCAATATGATCAATCAATGAAGGACATCTACTCGAAGATTTACCTCCTCGGGGATGAAGAAGCACGCCGGCATATTGTAAACATCGGCGTATTGGAGCGTACACGGGAAACCCCTCTAAGAGAAGACATCAAGAACCTTAAGTAAAAGGCTTGGGTCATCCGGCACATCCATAAAATAAAAAAATTCGTTACATAAAATGTAACGAATTCTATCTCCAATGTTTATGCGCTATGGTTATAAAAAAATCAATGGAGGAGGAAGGGGGATTCGAACCCCCGCGGGCTGTTACACCCCTGTCGGTTTTCAAGACCGATCCCTTCAGCCGGACTTGGGTATTCCTCCGTATCGACAAGAATTATAATATCATGGTGTACAAATAGAGTCAAGCATATTTATAAAAAAATATAAAAGAAGTCTCACGAATACGCGTGAGACTTCTTTGGGCTGGCTTAAGTTCCTTATTTAATGACTTCCACTCCACCCATATACGGACGAAGAGCTTCTGGAACGACGACACTTCCGTCTTCCTGCTGATAATTTTCCAAAATAGCTGCTACCGTACGGCCAATCGCTAA
The DNA here is from genome assembly GCF_017303375.1 of Bacillus sp. NTK074B. Lineage (GTDB taxonomy): Bacteria > Bacillota > Bacilli > Bacillales > Bacillaceae_B > Rossellomorea. Next base: position 12,346 of record NZ_JAFKOH010000023.1, read on the forward strand.
ACCAGATCCATTTAATGTATGAACATGTTCAGGTTTCGCATTTGGTTCTCTTCTGAAGCGGATATTGGCACGTCTAGCCTGGAAGCTTTCGAAGTTACTGCAAGAAGAGATCTCACGGTATGTTCCGTAGCTCGGAATCCAGACTTCAATGTCGTATTTCTTCGCAGCAGTGAAGCCTAAATCTGCTGTACACATAGACAATACCCGATAAGGAAGGCCAAGTAATTGAAGGACTTTTTCAGCGTGACCCGTTAATTCCTCTAGTGCAGCATAAGAATCTTCCGGCTTCACAAAGCGGACAAGCTCTACTTTATTGAACTGGTGCTGACGGATCAATCCTCGTGTATCACGTCCAGCAGATCCCGCCTCAGAGCGGAAGTTTGCGCTGTATGCGACGTAGCTGACCGGCAGTTCGTCTGCCTTCAGGATTTCATCACGATGGTAATTCGTCACAGGTACTTCTGCTGTCGGGACTAAGAAATAGTCTTCGCTTTCAATTCTGAATGCATCTTCCTCGAACTTTGGAAGTTGCCCGGTTCCCGTCATACTCGCTCTGTTTACAAGGAATGGAGGAATCATTTCTGTGTACCCATGCTCATCCATGTGAAGGTCCATCATGAAGTTGATAAGGGCTCTTTCAAGTCTTGCTCCAAGTCCTTTATAGAAAACGAAACGGCTTCCGGTCACTTTCCCTGCGCGTTCGAAATCAAGGATTCCAAGACCAGTGGCAACATCCCAGTGGGGCTGTGCTTCGAAAGCAAATTCCCTGACTTCTCCCCATTTACGCGCTTCAATATTGTCATCCTCTGTTTCACCGACAGGTACAGATTCATGAGGAATGTTCGGAATAGAAAGAAGGATACGTTCTAACTCTTCTTCGATGCCTCTTAATTCATCGTCCAGTTTTTTAACCAAGACCCCGACTTCACGCATTTCCACGATCATGTCCTGAGCATCTTTCTTCTCTTTCTTAAGCTCGGCAATTTGTTGGGATACTTCATTACGTTTGCTCTTTAACTCTTCACTCTCTACAAGAAGCTCTCTTCTTCTTTTATCAAGCTCTTCAAACTTGCCGAAGTCCTCTAAATTCTCACCGCGGTGCTGCAGGCGAGCTTTTACATCTTCCAGATTATTACGTAAATATCGAATGTCTAACATAAGATTCTCTCCTTTTTATAAAAAAATAAAAAACCCCCATCCCTGGTAAAAGGGACGGAGGTTTCCGCGTTGCCACCCTAATTGAAGACGCTCTCGCATCTTCCTCTTAAGAGATGGTAACGGAATCACCGAAAATACCTACTTCATTCAGTACTTCACTCAAGGATGGATTCGTAAAGCTCTTGCATCGATTCTCACCGGCCATCGACTCTCTTAAGCAAGCCTTCCTTACTACTATTTCCTATCAACGATTTAAATTTTTAATGGTTATTTCATAATCTACTACAATGTTTTCCATTTTGCAATAGAATTATGCGATTGTTTTTTCAGTGCTCTCTTTCACCATTTCAACGAAGAAAGCAGTCAGACGATGATCATCCGTCAATTCAGGATGGAACGAACAACCGAGGAACTGTCCGTGGCGTGCAAGCACGATGCGTTCATTATGCTTAGCCAGGATTTCAACATCTTCTCCCGCTTCCACAATATGAGGAGCACGGATGAAGACCGCATTGAACCCTTCTCCAACGTGGGCAATCGAAAGATCTGCTTCAAAGCTTTCTTTCTGGCGCCCAAAGGAATTACGTTCTACTGTCACGTCCATCACCCCTAGATGAGGTTCCTCATACCCTACAACATGCTTCGCCAGAAGAATCAGGCCTGCACAGGTGCCAAAGATGGGCTTCCCATCAGCGGCGAATTGTCTTAACGGCTCCATAAAACTATAACGATCAATCAACCTTCTCATGGTCGTACTTTCCCCACCAGGCATGATGAGACCTTGAATCTCGTCTAACTGCTCCACACGCTTAATGACGATTGCCTTGGCTCCAGAGGCTTCAATGGAACGCACATGCTCTCTGACGGCACCTTGAAGACCTAATACACCGATGTTCAACATAGAATCACACCTTACCATCCACGGTCTTGCATACGGTTTTCAGGTAAAATAGAAGAAATTTCTACTCCCTTCATTGCTACACCAAGCTCTTTTGATAATTCTGCGATTAACTTGTAATCTTGATAATGAGTAGTCGCTTCTACAATCGCTCTTGCGAATTTCTCAGGATTCTCTGATTTAAAGATACCTGAACCTACGAATACTCCGTCAGCTCCCAATTCCATCATTAGAGCCGCATCAGCTGGTGTGGCAATTCCGCCTGCAGCAAAGTTTACAACAGGTAAACGACCGTTTTCTTTAATTTCTAATAATAATTCGTATGGAGCTCCCAGAAGTTTAGCTTCTGTCATGATTTCATCTTCGTTCATGCTTACAAGCTTGCGAACCTGCGCATTCACTTTACGCATATGACGAACCGCTTCAACGATGTTACCCGTTCCCGGCTCACCCTTCGTACGAAGCATAGATGCTCCTTCACCGATACGGCGGGCAGCTTCACCTAAATCACGGCATCCACATACGAATGGCACAGTGAAATCTCTTTTATTCAAATGGTACTCTTCATCAGCAGGCGTTAATACTTCACTCTCATCAAGGTAGTCAACACCCATTGACTCAAGAACTCTTGCTTCAACAATATGACCAATACGAGCCTTTGCCATTACAGGAATAGACACAGCGCCCATAACTTCTTCAATAATACGAGGATCTGCCATTCTTGCTACTCCACCTGCAGCACGTATGTCTGCTGGAACTCGTTCTAAAGCCATTACCGCCACTGCACCCGCAGCTTCAGCAATCTTCGCCTGCTCTGCATTGACAACGTCCATGATGACGCCGCCTTTTTGCATCTCAGCCATACCTCTTTTTACACGATCTGTACCAGTCTTCATATCTATATCCCCCTTATATTTATCCCTTGCCTTCCCCACAACTTCCCAAAAAAGGAAGAAAACGTGACTAAAACAATCGGAATGATTATGTAACCCTACTGCTAAATAAACAATAAAAACAAGCTTATGTCAAGACGAAAAGCGGAAGCGGCTCGTTCTGGGGCGACAAGAATAAGACGAGTCACCCGGAAAGGCGTTCTTTGCCTTTTTGGCATGTTTGGCTTATGACCTCGAGCCTCTAAGCCCCGGAGCTGGACATCTCGAAAAGCGGAGGGGCTTTGCTCAGAGGCGACAAGCATAAGACGAACATGCCGGAAAGGCGCCTTTTGCCTTTTTGGCATGTTTGGCTTATGACCTCGAGCCTCTAAGCCCCGGAGCTGGACATCTCGAAAAGCGGAGGGGCTTTGCTCAGAGGCGACAAGCATAAGACGAACATGCCGGAAAGGCGCCTTTTGCCTTTTTGGCATGTTTGGCTTATGACCTCGAGCCTCTAAGCCCCGGAGCTGGACATCTCGAAAAGCGGAAGCGGCTTGGTCAGACCCGACAAGCATTTCTTGGAAATGACTGATCTTCCTTTTTATCGTTCCCTCCAAGCATACTCTTATGAAAAAAACACCAAGACCTGTAAAGCTTTAGTCTTGGTGTTTCATGATATTAGAACCAGCCTTTAACCGTAGAAGTGATGGAATTCCATATGTCTCCGAAGAAACCACCCACGGCTCTCATGGATAGGACGAACCAGTTTGCTTTCTCGACGCTATCAACTGTAACGACAGATGCTTTTGAAGCATTTGTCCCCTTATCCGTAAGATATCCTAAATCCTTCTTGCCTTTCGCTTCCAACATGACATAACCGACTTTTTCCCCTTCTTTTACAGGAGCCGTCAGTTCGCCATCATCATTCAATTTCTTCTTGTCCAATACAAATTTAGGCTTATATTGATCTTCTTCACCGTTTTTGATCACCATGCTTAACGGAACATCGGTTTTGATTTGAACTTCTTTTTCTTTTCCTTTTTCAACAGAAAGCGTTTTTTGACCTTTCACTTTGTAATCGGCAGGGAGAACTTCTTCCATGCTATAGTTGTTAAATGCGTAATCAAGCATTTTTCTTGTTTCACTAAAACGGGCGTCATAAGAGTTCTCACCAGGAGGTACATCCACGTTCATTACTACAGTAATAAATCTTAGACCATCTCTTTCAGCTGTGCCAGTGAAATTGGCTCCTGCAAAATCAGTTGTACCTGTTTTCAACCCGTCCATTCCTTCATACTCACGTAATAACCCTTTTAACATCCAATTCCAGTTATCCATATGCGTCTCATCAACAGTACCTTCAGCAAATACTTTCTTTGGAATGCTTGAAGTTTCTAGTACTTCAGGATGATCATGTAACAAACGATATGCAAGAGTGGCAACATCATTAGCAGACATGACATTTTCCTCTTCCGGACCACCCACAACCTGGTCTACATATGGTTGTAAATCACGGTTGTTAAGGCCGGTTGAGTTGACAAATTTGTATTCTTTCAAGCCTAATTCTTTAGCTTTTTCATTCATCATTTTAACAAAATTAGCTTCTGATCCGGCAATCGTCTCAGCTATCGCCATCGTGGCAGCATTTGCTGAATAGATCGCCATCGCTTCATACAATTCCTTAATCGTATAAGAGTCTTCTTCTCGAAGACTTACATTACTTAAACCAGTATTATGGGACATCTCAGAAAGATTACCTGGAACCGTATATTTTTGATCCCACTTCACTTTGCCATCTTCTACAGCTTCAAGTAATAGATATTCACTCATCATCTTCGTCATACTTGCAATACCCTGAGCTGTATCAGAATTTTTCTCATACAAAATCTTACCCGTACTTGCCTCTACTAAAATCGCAGCTTTTGCGTTTACGTCCAAGTCACCTTGAGCATTGGCAGGTTTCTGTACCATACTCATTGCCATCATAAAAACCATCATACAAACAAAAGATTTTTGAATCCAACTTCTTTTCACTGTTAGCCCTCCAAGATTTTATGTACACCTTCGTTATTTTATCATAGTTCGAAAGGTAAGAATAGACAGAGAATATGACTAGTTTTTGCATGGGTCAAGGGACTTGCGGCCTCTGAATAATGGCGTTCTCTCACCTCTCTCACCATATAAAAAAAGCTGATCAGGAGAACCTGATCAGCTTTTGGAATTATTTTCTTATACTGAGTAATTTGGTGCTTCTTTCGTAATTTGAACATCATGGGGATGACTTTCACGAAGGCCGGCACCCGTCATCTTGATGAACTGTGCCTTTTCTCTTAATTCGTATAAGTCTTTCGTTCCACAGTATCCCATACCCGAACGCAAGCCTCCAACCAGCTGATACAATGTATCGGCCAATGGTCCTTTATAAGGAATACGCCCTTCGATGCCTTCTGGAACGAATTTTTTTGCTTCTTCCTGGAAATAGCGATCCTTCGATCCTTTTTCCATGGAGCTAACTGACCCCATCCCTCTATATACTTTAAAACGGCGTCCTTGAAATATTTCAGTTTCGCCAGGGCTTTCAGAGGTCCCGGCTAATAAGCTTCCGAGCATGACCGCATGTCCACCTGCCGCCAGTGCTTTTACGATGTCACCTGAATACTTGATACCACCATCAGCGATGATGCTCTTACCGTGCTTTCTCGCTTCCGTCGCACAATCATACACAGCGGTGATTTGTGGTACACCTACACCAGCAACAACGCGGGTTGTACAAATGGAACCGGGTCCGATTCCAACCTTCACCACATCTGCACCAGCTTCAATTAATTCTCTTGTCGCTTCAGCCGTTGCCACATTCCCTGCCACGATATTTAATGTTGGATAAGCTTCGCGTATTTCACGAACAATAGAAAGGACTCCAGCAGAATGTCCGTGAGCTGTATCGATCACGATGACATCTACATGGGCTCTCACCAAATGTTCTACACGCGTTAATGTGTCTTTTGAAATACCTACGGCTGCACCTGCTAATAGACGCCCTTGAGCATCTTTGGCTGAGTTCGGGAACTCGATGACTTTCTCAATATCCTTGATCGTAATCAATCCTTTAAGTGTTCCCTCTTGATCGATCAAAGGCAGCTTTTCAATCTTATATTGCTGAAGAATTTTTTCCGCTTCTTCTAGGGTAGTGCCGACAGGAGCTGTTACAAGATTCTCCTTCGTCATGACATCCGAGATCTGGATTGAATAATCCTGGATGAAACGAAGGTCACGATTCGTTAATATCCCGACTAGCTTCTGTTCTTGCTCGTTGTTCACAATCGGAACACCGGAAATTCTATATTTGCCCATCAAGTGCTCTGCAGAGAACACTTGGTGATCCGGAGTTAAAAAGAATGGATCAGAGATAACTCCACTTTCGGAACGTTTTACTTTATCGACCTGCTCAGCTTGCTGTTCAATACTCATGTTCTTGTGGATGATACCCAATCCACCTGTCCGAGCCATTGCAATCGCCATTTCAGCTTCGGTAACAGTATCCATCCCGGCACTGATGACAGGAACATTCAACTTAATTGTATCTGTTAACTCAACAGAGATGTTTACATCCTTTGGCAATACCTCTGATTTAGCTGGTAATAATAAGACATCGTCAAACGTTAAACCTTCTTTTGCAAATTTAGAATCCCACATGTTTTCGGCCTCCCTAGTCCCAAAATATTATTAGTAGGTTATCAATTGGTTAAAATACTGTCAAGAAGAATAGGATTAATTTAATTTTTCAGAATAGTTAGAAGGTGATTTGATGAAAGAAATATTCCAGCACTGGGACTTCATCCACTATTTTCAGTCAGCAGAATACTCCCAGAAGTTTCTAAAAAAATGCTATGAAAAAATCGGGTCCTCTAAAGCTGAGATGAAGAGTTATGACAATTGTTATCCGTTCATGTACTACCTGGAACAGGGAGAACTTTATTACAAACAAGCTGTGATATCCCCTTTGTCACTCAAGCCGATTTTGCTCTTTTACGGATATATTCACTTTATTAAAGCCATCGTCCTTACAGAAGATCCGGCATATCCCGAAACGACTACTGTACTAGCACATGGAATCACTTCAAGAAAAAGAAAAAAACAGCAATATAGATTTCTTCAGGATGAAGTAAAGGTTCAAAAGAATGGTCTCTTTAGTCATTTTTCAGACCTCGTGTTCCACGTGAAACACATCGTTGGAGAAAAGTATAAAATGGAAGATCTGCTCGTACAAATACCTGAGCTCGATGAAGCATTTTTCATTTTGCTCAAAAAGAAAACCATGTTCTGGTTCAACAACCAGCATGAATTGAACGTCGATGAATCCGTGCTTTCACATTTTCATATGTCGGAGGATTTATTTAAACAATACTTGAATGAAAAGGTAACGGGGAATCTAAGCTGGGGTACACCTAACACTTTGCAGGCTGCTTCCCCTGAGGAATGCCTTCCATTCAGATGGCACCTAAACAGAAACCGCATGGCACTGCCGGGAATCCGTAATGATGCTACGACCATTCCTGAAGTACTCATCCACTACGCCATCCTTTACAATCTGAGCATGATTGCAAGGTATGAAACAGAATGGTGGGTAGAGCTTTTAAAGAACCGAACGAATGAAGATTATCCGATGATCACTACTTTTATCAACGTCACGACGAGGAAATCACCATTTCTTTTACTCAAAATACTCAAAGATAAGTTATAGGGTCGAGAGGAAAGACAGCTGCCTTTCCTCCCTATCTCCTATTCAGCCAGAAGCTTCTTAATATCCTCTTCGATCTTACGCGGGCTGGTCTGTGGTGAATATCGATCAACTACCTCTCCATTTTTCCCAACCAGAAACTTAGTGAAGTTCCACTTGATACTTGAGAGGAGTACACCCTTTTTCTCTTGGGTTAAAAAAGTGAAAAGCGGGTGGGCCTCCTTCCCCTTCACATCGACCTTGGCAAACATCGGAAATGATACACCGTAGTTCACCTGACAGAACTCCATGATGTCATCTTGATTATCAAATTCCTGATTCATGAATTGATCACACGGAAATCCAAGAACGACCAGGCCTTGTTCTTTATAATCTTCATACAGGCCCTGCAGCTCTTCAAATTGGGGTGTAAAGCCGCACTTACTGGCAGTGTTCACAATCAGCATAACTTTCCCCTGGTACTCTTCCAAAGACCTTACAGACCCATTGGCTCTTTTCACAGTAAAATCATAAATCGTCGTCATGTTTTTCTCTCCTTGTTTTGTACACTTACTTAAATAATACGTCAGGAGGTTGGGAGATAGCAATTTTGAAGTTGGGGTTGTGGGGGAGGGGTTTCTTCAGGTGGTGAGGTGGTCGGTGTGGGTCGCATGGTCCATGTGGGAAACTTGCATGATCGTATGTGTGATATCAGATTTTGTTACGTTCTATTGCCTTATAGAATCAGGTGTTTGTTGAAAGACAGATTCATAATTCAACAATATCTCTGAAAATTGCCTTCATAAAGGGGAAAATACCTGAAAAGTGTGCGTATCATTGTTTAGAACTGACGCCAAGGCTTTAAACTTAAAGATTAAATGTATTTCACCAGGGACCTTTCCTTTAAAAGTCAACAATTAGGTTGTAATTGCTTCATTTTCGAGGATGATTGCGTCGTTTTTTAATTTTATGCGTCATTTCTGAGCGTCATTGCGTTATTTTTTTGTTTATTGCGTCTTTAACCAATAAATCCCTTTCATTAACTCGCCCTTTATCCATTTCCAACAAACCAAAAAAGAGCAACTCACAATGAGCTACTCTTCTCTCTATTTGCCTGGCGACGTCCTACTCTCACAGGGGGAGATCCCCCAACTACCATCGGCGCTGAAGAGCTTAACTT
>NZ_JAFKOH010000238.1 GCF_017303375.1 Bacillus sp. NTK074B
TTGGGCTTCCACGCCCGGCTGGCCAAGTATTCCGCCCTGCCGCTTTTCGCCGCGATCGATGGCCGACCCGAAACGCAGCCATGGGGCGGCCTGCCCGCGCCGGGGCTGCTCTGCGCGCGGGCTTCGGCAGACGATCACCCGCTGATCTTTGCCGAATGGGCGCGGCTGACCGGCGCGCCACTGAAGATCCTCAGCGCGCCGGGCCATCCGGACCCTGAGCCCGACTGGTGGACACCACTGCGTCGCGACTGGGAGGCC
>NZ_JAFKOH010000239.1 GCF_017303375.1 Bacillus sp. NTK074B
TCCAATCAATCAGCACCCAGCAAAGCAAGCGCGCAGCATGAGGCCAAAGCGCGTGACAAGGCTGCCGATGATTGGACAGCCCGCGCCTTTATCACCGTTGAACGCGCGCTCTTGATTTTGATTGCCTTTATGACGCTTGCCGCCACAGCGATCGAAATTCAAACCGTTATTGTTAATCGCACGATCAGTCTTGCTGATATCTTGCTGATGTTTCTCTATCTTGAGGTTATCGGCATGATTGCGGTTTTTTATCGCGG
>NZ_JAFKOH010000240.1 GCF_017303375.1 Bacillus sp. NTK074B
GGGCAACGTGCTGACGCCGAAGCTGGTGGGCAGCTCGGTGGGCCTGCACCCGGTCTGGCTGATCCTTGCGCTCAGCGTGTTCGGCGCGCTGTTCGGCTTTGTGGGGATGCTGGTCGCGGTGCCCGTCTCGGCAGCCCTTGGTGTCGTCGCACGGCACATGGCGGGGGCCTACAAGGACAGCGCCCTTTATCGTGGCGATCCGCCAATGTCAGATGCTGACCCTTATCGGCCCGGGACCCCGGATGACAGAGCGTAAG
>NZ_JAFKOH010000241.1 GCF_017303375.1 Bacillus sp. NTK074B
CTTGCGGCGGCGCGCGATGCACAGGGCGAACAGGCGCCGGGATGGCCGGTGGAGGACAGCGCGCCCGTAACACTGCAGCAAAGCGATACCGGATGGGTTCTGACGCGCCATCGCGCGGCACGGGTAAAGGCACTCGCAACGTGCCCGGATCTGCCGGTTGTGGTTGCCGAAACGCTCCCCGATACGGGGCCGGCGCCGAGGGTGCTGGGCCTTGTCCTGCCTGCCGATGGCACGCAATCTGCGGCGCGTGGTTTCCT
>NZ_JAFKOH010000242.1 GCF_017303375.1 Bacillus sp. NTK074B
TATTTCGACATGCTGTTCGGCCATGAATGGGAGCTGCGGAAATCGCCCGCCGGCGCCAATCAATGGGAACCCGTCAACATCAAGGAAGAGGACATGCCGGTCGATGCCTCGGACCCGAGCAAGCGCCGCATGCCGATGATGACGGATGCCGACATGGCGATGAAGGTGGATCCGGCCTACCGCGCGATCTGCGAAAAGTTCATGGCCGATCCCGAATACTTCAAGGACACCTTCGCGCGCGCCTGGTTCAAGCTGAC
>NZ_JAFKOH010000243.1 GCF_017303375.1 Bacillus sp. NTK074B
TGTATTTCTCCCGTCCAGCTTGCTTGTGGTGAAGGTGAATCTCCTCCATCGGCTCCCGGCGGTTCGACCTCCGATGCCGGTACTATGTTGGCGTCAGTAGCCCTTTTGGCTGCGGCTTGGCTCATGTAGAAAAGAAGTGAGTTAGAATAATAGCTGAGATTTTATAGTTATACAAGCTCCTGTCAAGTAGTAGCGACCTAAACAGTCTGGCTACATTTTTGATACATGTAATCAGCTAGTTTAACAGTGCATCAAGA
>NZ_JAFKOH010000244.1 GCF_017303375.1 Bacillus sp. NTK074B
TCCGGCTCGGTCTGCAGCTCTTCCATCAGCATCGGCGCGGGCGCGGCGACCGATTCCCCGCGCAGCCGGGTCTGCAGAACCGGCTGGTTCTCGGACACGTTGCGCCGCGATTCCCGGAACACGATGTAGAGGCCCGAGGCGACGATCAGCCCGGCGCCGACAATCGTCCATAAGTCGGGCGATTCGCCGAACAACACCGCGCCGAACAACGTGGCCCAGATGATCTGCGAATATTGCATCGGCGCAACCAGAGCCGC
>NZ_JAFKOH010000245.1 GCF_017303375.1 Bacillus sp. NTK074B
TGGCCGATCCCGACCTGCCGATGATCTCCGAATAAGCACGAAGCAGAGACCGGATGATCCCCGAACAACCGACGACACCCCCGCCGCTACCCCGGCGGCGGGGCTTCGACTGGCGCCGCGCGCTGCTGCCGGGGATGATCAGCGCGGGCAGCATCCTTGCCGTCTTTGGCGGGCTGGCCTGGCTCATCGCGCAAAACGAGAACTGGCCGCGCATCCAGCGGCAATTCTTCTCGGTCGATCACATGCTGGCCGCCCTG
>NZ_JAFKOH010000246.1 GCF_017303375.1 Bacillus sp. NTK074B
GTCGTCCATCTGACCATGCCGTGACCGGGGCATGTCGCCTTGTGCCGCGTGGCCATGATCATACCCGCCAGCGGAACCCTGCCCATGGCCTTGCATCATATCAGCCAGCGCCATCATTTCGGCATCGGTCACTTGAGCGTCGCCATCGGCGTCATGCATCTGAAAGACGCGCACCATCATCGGGCAGATATGCGCGGCATGCATCGTGGCGAATTCGTCCAGCGACAAGGTGCCGTCAGCATTTGCGTCATAGCTGG
>NZ_JAFKOH010000247.1 GCF_017303375.1 Bacillus sp. NTK074B
TCCAGTCCCCGTATATCGGCAAAGTCTCGGGGAAGTGCAAGTTTGCGTCGATTGCCATCCGGCTGACGGGCGAGAACCAGAGCGGGATCGCGTAGCGTCCGGCCATCAGCACCCGGTCGAGCGCGCGGACGGCGGCGGTGAAATCCTCGTCCGAGTCCGCCGTCAGCATCGACGCGATCATCGCCTCGACCGCCGGGTCATGCACACCGGCAAGGTTGCGCGTGCCCGGCTGCTCGACGCCCTCGGCGCCCCAGTAG
>NZ_JAFKOH010000024.1 GCF_017303375.1 Bacillus sp. NTK074B
CGGAAAGGCGTTCTTTGCCTTTTTGGCAGGTTTAGCTTATGACCTCGAGCCTCTAGCCGCCGGAGCTGGATGACACCCGGGCAAAAACAAAGACCGCTCGTCATAGACAGCGGTCCTTCTATTATTTTTCTTCCTGATGTACACGATCTAACACTAACTGATACGCATCATTTCCATAATTCAAGCAGCGCTTCACCCGGGAGATCGTCGCGGTGCTTGCGCCTGTTTCCGTTTCAATCTTGTGATACGTCTTCCCATCCTGAAGCATACGGGCAACTTCAAGGCGCTGGGCAAGGGATTGAATTTCGTTGATGGTACAAAGATCATCAAAGAATCGATAGCATTCTTCAAGGTCTTGCAGAGAAAGAACAGCATTGAATAACTGATCCAGCTCCTTGCCTCTTAGTTTATTTATTTGCATTAAAAAGACTCCTTTTTCCTTCTATTCTTGATATGATACCGAACCGGTCAAGCCCGGTGAACGTGGAATGACATTGATCCACGTCGATCCTTTTAGCAGGCTTACAGGTTTATCATTTTCATAAGGAAGTATTCTGCCATTTACATTCTTCCATTGAACCTCACGGAGCTTACCTTCTTGTATCAAGTAAGCATCCCCTCCCGATTCAAAGTCTATGTCGCGTCTTCCTGCATCATCGACAATCTTATGTGTAGCTTCTACGATGAAAAGGTTTTCGACCAACACAGGATCTTTCGAGTTGTAATCGATGGTCTGTTCACCATCAGAATAGCGCTCGTATCGTCCCTTTTCTTCATTATACTCATACACAACGTTGAACAGGGAATTTTGATTATAGGATATCATCACGGAATTGGCCTCTTCACCGTTTATCGTTCCTTTATCACTGAAATGCAGTGCCTCAGGAGGACGGTTCAAATCGAATCCGTTCTTATCCGCTCCTTCTTTAATATGTTCGTATGTGATATACGAATTATGAGGAGCTTTACGGAAACCGGCTCTCTTAAATAGCGTTCCGTCATATTGAATTCCGTTCAGATTATCGATAAAGCCATTCGACAGCATTTCCTTCGCTTCAGGACTATACCCGTGTGCGATATACAAGCTGTCATACCCTTTCGCAAGCTCTATATAGTAATCTCTCGCGCTTCGTACAGGGCCGATTTCTTTCGGCATACGGCTTTGGAAAATGGCCAGGAAGCGGGTGATGTCACCCTCCGCCAATACTTCATATACAATATCCGCCTTGGATAGACCTGATTGGGGACGTGCCTTCGGATGGTTATTCACCATCACGGCTACTGCACGGTTCATGGACTCTACCTTCTCAGCCATCCCGGTTAGTGGATACTGGTTCAAGTCTTCCGTTTCTACGCCTGTCTCTTCGTTCACCACTGGAGTTGCGGCTTCTTTATCAGATTGTTTCTTTATCTCTTTATCTGAACTACATGCGACAAGTGTAATCGAGCTCAACGCAATAATTAAAGCTCTTTTCAGCATGTTTTTGACACCCCTATTTACTTTACTATTTTAACGCATTATTGTTGGAAAGAGTACCGTTTTCTTCATTACATCATAGATTCCCTTTTGTGTCATCCGAATATAAGGAAGATGAGTGGATTGAAGAAACAGTAATGTGTAGATTGGGTCTGAGAAGCGGTAACCTCTCTCTTTTAACAATCCTTTGAGCGTTCTTTCTTCTTCTATCAGCTCTGGCATCTCTTTCATTGAGAGCAGTCCGCTTAACGGAAGGGGAATGTCGTGCAGGATTTCACCATTTTCTGCAAGGACGATCCCTCCACCGATTTCCTTCATACGATTGAAAGCTGCAATCATATCAGACTTGCTTTTTCCAATCAGGATAATATCCCCTGTATTGGAGTAAGAAGACGCAAAGCCCATGACTCCTCTCGCGAAGCCTTTGAGCATGGTACTGATTCTCCACTTGCCATTCCGATCCAAAAGCATGAGAAATGATTGATCATGCTCGGGTTCAAGCAATTCTTCTGATGGATTGATCGAGATGGAATACGGCTTGGTAATGACATCATTCACCATTTCAATTCCGAACGGCATGGAGAATTGCAGGTCATCATAGCCTACTTCCCAATCCAGATTTAATGAGGTAAATCCGCTTTCTTCCCAATTAATTTCTGTATGGTCCTCCAACTGTTCGCCGTTTTTACGAACCCAGGTACCTTTAGAAAGCACGGAAACAGGAGTCGGATCATCCTTTGCTGTAAGGAAGTTGATATTGGCGACTCTGCCTGTTGCAATCATCCCGTGCAGGTGGGTGATATTGTAATAATTGGCGACGTTGTAACTCGCCATATTATACGCTTCAATTGGCGGAATACCTTTATCGATCGCCATCTTGATCATGAAATCCAGTACACCTTTTTCGTAGAATCCAGGCGTCGATCCATCCGTCGTGAACAACAGCGTTTCATAAGAAACGATGCCTTTTTCGTTTAGTCCGTCTAATAGTACCGGTAAATCAGGCCGGATCGAGGAATGGCGCAGAGTGACGGTCAATCCTTGAATCAGACGCTTGTAAACGTCCTCTCCCGTCATTGCTTCATGATCGCCATCGATTCCTAATAAGCCTAGCTTGGCGATCGTTTTGTCAGATGCCCCAGGGAGATGTCCTTCGACAATTTTCCCCAACCGTTTCGCTTCCTGCATCCAGTGAAGGATCAAGTCATCCCCTTCCAGAAGTCTCGGCCATGCAGTCAATTCACCGCCTTGTAATACAGAGTCATGTTCGAGCCATGATTTCACTTCCCCGTTTGAGAAAGTGACCTCTTCATTCCTCATTTCGGTCTGAGAGTCGAAGCGGGTCCACCAGTACATCGACACCGGCATTTTGTTAAATTCCTTCAATAAAGTAAACGCTTTCTTTTTTTTCAATTGTAAAAACATCATCAGGTTATCATTTACGAATGTCGTTGTACCGGTTTGGGATGCATATTTGGAAAAAGATTGGGGATTATAAAGCTGAAACGGATGTACATGCGGTTCTATATATCCGGGGACGAGGTACTGTGACCCGCAGTCCACGATTTCGCATTGCTCAAGGTTTTCCGGGAGTTGGTCGCCGGTATAGACAATGCGGTCACCGTAAACCCAAATATGGCCCTGCACCCACTTCTTTAATGTCGAGTGAAGGTATGTTGCATTTTTCAAAAGAAGACTGGGAGACAATTCTCCGTTCAGTACTTGTACATGTTCTCGCAGTTGTTTGTTCTTCCATCTGTAGCGCTGCTCCAAAGTGAACACTCCTCTAGTGGAATGGTATTAGTGTAAGTTTCATTTTATGTTAACATATTTTACTATTTAACGCATTAAAGGTTTACAACAATTATGTGAATTTTCGATTAAGGAGGAATTTACAAATGAAAGTATCATCGAACATCGGGATTATCAATGCCCTGATACGCATCACGGTTGGTTTTACAATCCTTGCCTGGAGTACGTCAAAGCTTGCACGACGACCTTGGAGAGATTCCTATCTCGTCATGGCAGTAATCGGTGCCATGAAAGTGGGGGAAGGGATTCTTCGCTATTGCCCTGTCACTGCCCTGTTTGAAAAAGGCGGGGACGGCGGGAATGGAAACGGCGGTTTCGGGGGTTTTAAAGCGAAGGATATGATGAACTTCAAAGACATGCTGAAATCCGACAAGACCGATCACACTGATCACGGGAACCAGCACCAGCAAACAACCGAACACAAACAAGACCCAATGAAAAACACCAAAAAAGAATCCAACTTCAACCCGGAAGAACTCACCAACCAAGAAGTCCAGGAAGCACTGGGCGGTCTTAAAGAGAACGATTCTAGAGGGACGGACCTTCATTCTTAAGGTTCCGGAAGGCTTAAGTCATCTTTAAAATGCCGTAACGGCGGGATTTCCATTGACTATACACCCGCGAAATAGCAAGATTGCCGAGGTCCGTCCCTCTCTATTGGACATTCCTCGGCAATCTTGTATCTCTATTGATGAAAGGAGCTGTTTGTATTGTTTTGGGAATATTTAACGGATATGTCGTATGTCCTGTTTTCGCTGATCGGTGGAATCGTCGCCATTGCTTATGTGTATGTTCGTAAATCTAGGAAGAGGCGTGTTCGATAGCCCTCCGGCCGATATCTCTTCTGTAGAACAAGCCTTGGAAGTCTGCCCTCCCTAGTTCCTTGTATACGTCAGATTGTGCTTTTAAAACAGTCGACGCAGAGGAAGCGACCAATAGTACTCTTCCACCGTTTGAGATAAGGGAACCTTCTTCTGTTAATTCAGTTCCTGCATGATAAACCAGGGTCTTAGGATTAAGTGCGCTTTCAAGGTCAGGAAGGGGAGTACCTTTTCCATATTCACCCGGATACCCTTCTGCTGCCAGAACGACCCCTAGTACTGCATCTTCAGACCAGGACAGTTCTACCGGCTTTCCATCAATGATGTCTTTCACTACAAGACCGAAATCTGACGCCAAACGCGGCAGAACCACCTGCGTTTCGGGATCTCCAAAACGAGCGTTGAATTCGATTACTTTGGGACCCTCTTTTGTCAGCATCAGGCCTGCATACAATATCCCTGTAAATGAACGGCCCTCCTGGACCATCGCTTTCGCCGTCGGGTGAAGCACAGTCGAAATCGCTTCTTGCACAACTTCGTCTGAAATATGAGGTACCGGGGAATAAGCCCCCATTCCTCCTGTATTCGGACCTTGATCCCCATCGAAGGCACGCTTATGATCCTGTGCGATGACCATTGGATAAACCGACTCACCACGTACAAAAGCCATAAGGGAAAACTCTTCCCCGAATAAGCATTCTTCAACAACGACTTTCGATGAGGCATCACCGAATTTCTCGTTCAGGAGCATTTCTTCCAAAGCGCTGATAGCCTCCTCCTCTGTTTCAGCCACCACTACGCCTTTACCTGCCGCCAGACCATCCGCCTTTACAACGATTGGGGCACCGACTTCCTTCACGTAATCAATCGCTTGCTCTACGCTTGTAAATACTTCATACGCAGCCGTCGGGATGTCGTACTTCTTCATTAGATCTTTCGAGAATGATTTACTTCCTTCGATGATCGCCGCTTCCTTCGTAGGGCCGAATATGTGCAATCCTTCCTCCTGGAAACGGTTGACGATCCCGTCCAGTAAAGGATTCTCCGGACCCACAAACGTGTACGAAATGTCCTCTGTTTTGGCAAATTCAATGAGCTCGCTCACCTCGGATTCAGCGTAGGGAAGGTTTGTCGCTACGCCAGAGATACCCGCATTCCCCGGTGCACAGAACACTTCTGTCACACTTTCACTTTCCGCTAATCTCTTGCATATGGCATGCTCGCGGCCACCGCGGCCGATCACTAATACTTTCATCTTTAGAAAGCCCCCTTTTAAAGAAAACCCCTCCTGTTGTGTTTCAGATGAGGAGAGGTTTTGCAGAATGAATTTCTTGAGCTGAATATAAAGGGCTTGTACCGGAAGGAGGAATCATGTGAGGTCCGTCCCTCATTTCACTTCCCAGCAACCGGCTAAGCCCCCTAGAAAACCCTTTATCCAAAAGGATTGTGCAGTTTACCGCATTGAAATTTCAGTCAATACTTGAGGTCCGTCCCTCCCATTAATGTTTGAAGTGGCGGATGCCGGTCATGACCATGGTGATGCCGTATTGGTCTGCTTTTTTGATGGAGTCTTCGTCACGGATGGAGCCTCCTGGTTGGATGATGGCCGTGATGCCTGCTTTGGCAGCGGCTTCTACGGTGTCGTCCATCGGGAAGAAGGCATCGGATGCCATGGCGGCTCCTTTGGCTTTTAATCCCGCCTGCTCCAGGGCAATGTTTGCGGCACCGACCCGGTTCATCTGCCCCGCTCCCACTCCAACGGTCATTTGAGCATTTGTGACTACGATCGCATTGGACTTCACATGCTTCACGACTTTCCAGCCAAGTTTCATGCTATCCCATTCCGCTTCTGTCGGTTCGCGTTTGGTTACCACTCGCAGATCCGCATCCTCAAGGGTGAACGTATCATCCGCTTGAACGAGCAATCCACCTTCGACTGTCGTTAGCTTACGTTCGATTTTGTTGGTGGATTCAAATGGCACCGTCAATAAACGGATGTTCTTCTTACCTGAAAGGATTTCAAATGCTTCTTCACTGAACGCAGGTGCGATTACGATCTCAAGGAAAATTTCATGAAGCTCCTTTGCTGTCTCTTCATCCACGATGCGGTTAAGAGCAACAATCCCTCCGAAGATAGAAGTAGAATCCGCTTCATAGGCCTTTGAAAATGCTTCATTGATTGTCGATCCCACACCGACGCCACATGGGTTCATATGCTTCACAGCTACAGCCGCCGGTTCCGTGAATTCTTTTACGATTTGCAGGGCCGCATTCGCATCATTGATATTATTATACGAAAGCTCTTTTCCGTGCAGCTGTCGAGCCATGGCCACCGAAAATTCAGATCCAAGGGGAGCCCGGTAGAATGACGCCTGCTGATGCGGGTTTTCCCCATAACGAAGCGTCTGCTTTAATTCATATGTTCTTGTGAAGCGCTCAGGATTCTCTTCACCTGAAACGTCCGTCATGTATTCAGCGATAAATGCATCATAAGCTGCTGTGTGTCGGAACACTTTGGCAGCTAATTTACGGCGTTTTTCAAGGGATAATTCACCTTGAAGCTTTAACTCGGCAATCACTTCATCATAGTCCAGTGCATCTACTACCACCGTCACGTACTGATGATTTTTTGCTGCTGCCCGCAACATGGTCGGTCCACCGATATCGATGTTCTCTATCGCTTCTTCCACCCCCACATTCGGTTTGGCGATGGTTTGTTGGAACGGATACAGATTGACACATACAAGGTCGATCCCTTCGATTCCCTGCTCCTCCAACTGTTTGCGATGACTTTCTTCGCCGCGTTTGGCAAGTAGTCCACCATGAATAGTAGGATGCAGGGTCTTTACGCGTCCTTCAAGGATTTCCGGAAATCCTGTCACTTCTTCCACCCCCATGACTTCTACGTCATTTTCTAAAAGAAGCTTCTTCGTACCGCCAGTAGAGATGATTTCGTACCCTAATGTCTTTAATTCTTTCGCAAATTCGATGACTCCGCTTTTATCTGAAACACTGATCAATGCTCTCTTTTTCAATGTCTGATCCTCCTCTGCCTGTTGTAATGCTGATTTCATTTCATTATGTGGTTAAATTGGAGATGGATTGGAGGGGGTTATGTTGTAATAGTGCGCGGTTAGTGGATAGTAGTTTGATTTTTCACCTGTTGTGATGATGTTTTGATAGATATCTTGATAGCTGTTGTTCCGTTTTGGAGTGAACTTGTGCCACTTTGAGGCAAACTCGTGCCATTCTTGGCCAAACTTGTGCCACTCACTCCTAACCTCTTCACCCTATCACACCCCTGCTAAACAGCTAACCACACCGCTTCTCTACCCATACACCGCCCAAATCCGAGGTCCGTCCCTCATCAATTTACCACACTACCAAGATAAAGCAATCAATTATCCAACCATTCTCTTCCCACCGGGTTTAGTGACCCGTTGTGAGGAAGAGGTGGTTCAGGGTGTTTGGGTATAGGTGGTGTTCGACGTGCTGGATTTTGTCCTGCAGTGACTGCCTGGTTTCACCTGTTGTCACGCGGACGATCTCCTGTGCGATGATTTCACCTGTGTCCATGCCTGCGTCTACGAAGTGAACCGTGACGCCGGTAATCTTCACCCCGCCGTCGATGGCTTGTCCGATGGCGTCCTTCCCAGGAAAAGAAGGAAGGAGTGACGGATGGATATTGACGATCCTTCCACCGAAGCTTTCGAGAAGCGTTGGGCCGACCAATCTCATATACCCTGCTAATACAATAAAATCAACACCCAAATGAGCCAGCTCATTTAGGATTTCCTGTTCAAATGCCTGCTTGTTCTCATAGTCTTTTGCCCGAAAGACGAAAGTCGGGATTCCTGCAGTTTGGGCGCGGTGAATGACAAACGCGCCCGGCTGGTCACATACAAGAAGCCTGATATTCGCTTTCAGGGTTCCACTTTGTACAGCGTCTACCAATGCTTGAAAATTACTTCCGCTTCCTGATGCAAAAATGGCAATCTGTCTCATGACTCACCCCCGTTATTGACATGCTCATCCTTATTCTCAACGAACAAAGCTAACCCCTGTTCCTATCGAAACGCGTCCAATGATAAAGGCGTCTTCTCCCTGTTCATTGAAGTATCGAAGAATGTCTTCTGCTTGGTCTTCCTCTACAGCTAACACAAAACCAATTCCCATGTTGAAAATGTTGTACATTTCGCTTCGCGGAATGTCTCCGTACTGCTCAAGGGCAGGGAAAATGCCTGGAATATCCCAGCTCCCTTCCTTTATCTCTGCTTGCAACCCATCAGGCAGCATCCGGGGGATATTCTCAATGAAACCTCCACCCGTAATATGGGACATCCCCTTAATGGAGAATTGTTTAAGTGCCGCCAGTACAGGTTTTACGTAAATCTTTGTTGGTGTCAGTAATGCTTCCTTTAGCGTAGTCCCGATTTCAGGGAGTGATTCTTCCAAAGAAAACGACTGATCTTCAAAGAATACTTTCCTCACTAAAGAGTACCCATTACTGTGTATACCACTGGACCCCAGTCCGACTAACACATTTCCTTCAGAAATTTGTTCGCCTGTGATGATCTCTTTTTTTTCACAGGCACCAACAGCGAAGCCGGCGATATCATATTCTTCATCCGAATACATACCCGGCATCTCGGCAGTTTCCCCACCGATCAGAGCACAGCCCGCCATTTCACATCCGTCCGCAATCCCTTTTACAATACCTTCTACCTTCTCCGGGAGTGCTTTCCCGGTCGCTATATAATCTAAAAAATACAGTGGTTCCGCTCCTTGAACGACAATGTCATTCACGCACATGGCCACACAATCGATCCCGATCGTATCGTGTTTGTCTGCCATGAAGGCAAGCTTCAGCTTCGTTCCTACTCCATCTGTGCCCGAGACGAGAACGGGCTCACTCAAGTTCAAGGAAGATAAATCGAACATTCCTCCAAAGCTGCCCAGTTGCCCGAGCACACCTTTACGGGCCGTTCGTTTTACATGCTTCTTGATCCGGTCGACGGATTCGTATCCCGCTTCGATATCTACTCCTGCCTGACGATACGCATTTGCCATCATGATTCCCCCTATTTCACTAACTCTTTTTCATGTGGATGAAGTGTATCCGGGTAGATTTCCGTTGGATACTTCCCTGTAAAGCAAGCCATGCATTGACCGCGGTTTTCCGATGAATCATCCCGGCCGATGGCTTTGATCACACCTTCCGGACTCAAGAATGTCAGAGAATCCGCTCCGATGATCTGACGCATTTCCTCCACTGAATTGGAAGAGGCAATCAATTCTTCATGAGTCGATGTATCGATACCGTAGAAGCAAGGATTCTTGATCGGCGGTGAGCTGATGCACACATGCACTTCCTTCGCTCCTGCTTCTTTTAGCATGGTCACGATCCGTTTCGATGTTGTTCCCCGTACGATGGAATCGTCGACCATGACGACACGTTTGCCTTCAACCACTCCCCTTACAGGAGAAAGCTTCATCTTCACACCCTGCTCGCGAAGGGATTGAGAAGGCTGAATGAACGTTCGACCAACGTAACGATTCTTGATGAGGCCCATTTCATATGGAATGCCTGATGCTTCCGCATAGCCGATGGCACTTGAGATGCTGGAATCCGGGACGCCCGTTACAACATCCGCTTCAATCGGTGCTTCATTCGCCAGCTCCATCCCCATCCGCTTTCTCGCGGAATGTACGTTGATCCCCTGAATATTGCTGTCCGGTCGTGAGAAGTATACGTATTCCATCGTACACATCGCATTCCCGCCTGAAAAACTAAACCGTTCTGAGGTCAATCCCTCATCATTGATGATCACAAGCTCCCCCGGCTCGATATCACGTACGAATTCAGCGCCTACGATATCAAAGGCACATGTTTCTGACGCCACACAGTAAGCATCCCCAAGCTTACCGAGAGATAATGGACGAAGGCCGTGTGGATCAAGGGCCACCATCATCTCTGTTTCCGTCATGACGACAAATGCATAGGCTCCTTTCAACATCGTCAGGGCGTTTTTCACGCGATCCTTCAAGTTGAAATAGCCGCTTCGTTTAATCAAGTGAGCCAGCACTTCTGTATCCGAGCTTGTTTGAAAAATACTCCCCTGTCCTTCGAGCTGATGCTTCAAGGCGTTTGCATTGACCAGATTCCCGTTATGGGCAAGAGCAAGACTTCCATTCTGGGAATTGAAGAGAAGAGGCTGAACATTTTCGTAGCCTCCGCCTCCAGCCGTCGCATAGCGTACATGACCGATAGCCGAATCCCCCTCAAGCTTCTCGATGGTGCCTTCCTGGAACACTTCCGTTACGAGGCCTTCCCCTTTTAAGCAGCGTAACGTATCGCCGTCAGATACGACGATACCTGTTCCCTCTTGTCCCCGATGCTGCAGACTATGAAGTCCGTAATACGTAATTTGTGCGGCATTGGGATGTCCCCATATCCCGAATACGCCACATTCTTCGTTTAAACCTTTGATTTCAGCAGGCATGGGATCGCTCCTTTCCAAGCTGACTCCAATTCTTCAACGGACGCTTTTAATACAACGTCTCCTTTATCTGATGACACCTTGATTGCTCCAAGATCAGTCACATTACCAATGACTTTAGCATCCGGAACCAGTTTCTCAAACTCATTCTTGTGTTCCGCTTTGACTGATACGATGAATCTTGATTGAGTTTCACTGAAAAGGTCAGCAACCGTATTTTCTCCTGAAATCTTAACGTTTGCTCCCAATCCTTTTGTTCCAAAAGTCGATTCTGCAAGAGCAACGGCGAAACCACCTTCAGCGATATCATGGGCAGATGCCACAAGGCCTTTTTGAATCGCTTCTAACAGCTGCATTTGACGGCGAAGCTCCGTCTGCAAATCGATCGCAGGCGCCTGACCGAAGATTTTCCCCTCTGTCAGTTTTTGAAGCTCACTTCCGCCAAATTCTTCACGGGTTTCACCGATGACATAAATAGAATCTCCGGCTTCCTCAAAGCTTTGAGTGGTAATATGATCGATGTCCTCAATCAGGCCGACCATTCCCACAACAGGGGTTGGATAAACGGCCGTCCCCATTGATTCATTGTATAAGGATACATTTCCACCGATGACCGGAGTCGATAGCTCACGACACGCTTCACTCATTCCGTTAACGGACTTTTCAATCTGCCAGAAAATTTCCGGTTTCTCAGGGTTTCCGAAGTTCAGACAGTCGGTGATGGCCAGTGGGATCGCTCCGGAGCAAACGATGTTACGTGCTGCTTCAGCTACCGCGATCTTACCTCCAACCTCCGGATCCAGGTATAGGTAACGGGAATTACAATCCGTTGTCATGGCAAGGGCTTTTCTCGTGCCGCGTACACGCACAACCGCTGCATCAGAACCAGGGCTCACGACCGTACTCGTTCTCACCTGGTGATCATATTGATCGTATACCCATTCTTTACTCGCGATCGTCGGCTGCTGTAACAACGCTTTAAGCGTTTCTTTATAATCCTCCACCTTTGGAGCAGGCGTTTCCATTGCTTGAAATTCTTTGTAGTACGCTGCTTCTTGAGAAGGCTTGTGATAGACAGGTGCCTCTTCAGCTAGTGCATCGACCGGCACATCTGCAACAACTTCCCCTTTGTGAAGAAGACGAAGGCGTTTATCATCGGTTACCTTCCCGATGGAAACCGCTTCTAAATCATATTTTGAAAAAAGATCCACGATTTCTTGTTCACGGCCTTTTTCCACGACGATCAGCATACGCTCCTGTGATTCCGACAACATCATTTCATATGCCGTCATGCCTCTTTCACGTTGCGGTACAAGATCAAGATCCATTTCGATTCCGGATCCCGCTTTACTTGCCATTTCCGCTGAAGAACTTGTAAGACCGGCCGCTCCCATATCCTGAATGCCGACAAGGGCATCGTTCTGAACGAGTTCCAGACACGCTTCAAGAAGTAATTTTTCCATGAATGGATCTCCCACTTGAACCGCCGGACGCTTCTCTTCTGATCCTTCATTTAACTCCTCGGATGCGAAGGTGGCTCCGTGGATGCCGTCACGGCCTGTTTTCGCCCCAACGTACATGACGGTATTGCCGACACCGTGCGCCTGCCCTTTCTTAATATCCTTATGGTCGATCAACCCGACACACATGGCGTTTACAAGAGGGTTTCCTTCGTACGAAGCATCGAATTGAACTTCCCCTCCGACCGTCGGGATCCCGATACAGTTACCGTATCCCGCGATACCTGCTACGACTTCTTTAAATAGATACTGAACACGAGGAGAATCCAACTCACCAAAGCGTAAAGAGTTGAGGAGTGCGACAGGTCTTGCCCCCATCGAGAATACGTCTCGTATAATACCCCCGACACCCGTTGCCGCTCCTTGGTAAGGCTCAATGGCCGATGGATGATTGTGACTCTCGATTTTGAACACCACTGCTTGATCATCGCCAATATCAACAATCCCAGCTCCTTCTCCAGGTCCTTGAAGAACGCGTTCACCTGTCGTTGGGAACTTCATCAGTACAGGCTTCGAATTTTTATAGCTGCAATGCTCTGACCACATAACAGAGAAAAGACCGGTCTCTGTGTAGTTCGGTGTTCTCCCCAGGATGTTTTCCACCATTGAAAATTCTTCGTCTGTTAAACCCATCTCACGATAAAGCTGCTCTTCTTTCACTTGCGTTGAAGTTGGTTCAAGCATTAACGACATGTTTTTCCCTCCAGTGTTTCACAATCGATTGAAATAGTTTCTTCCCGTCTTCACTACCTAGTAAAGTGTCCATGGCGCGTTCCGGATGAGGCATCATCCCAAGGACATTTCCTGCTTCATTGGTGATTCCTGCAATATTCTCAACGCTTCCGTTCGGATTTTCATCACTATACGTGAACACAATTTGATTGTTTTCCTTCAGTGTGATCATCGTCTCCTCATCACAGAAGTAATTACCTTCACCGTGGGCGATCGGAATGTGGATCACATCATTCTTTTCATAGCCATTCGTAAACATCGTCTCATTGTTCTCAACGGTTAACGGCACGGTTTTACAAATGAACTTCAAGCTGTCATTACGGCGCATGGCCCCAGGCAGTAAACCTGTTTCCAATAAAACCTGAAATCCGTTGCATACACCAAGAACCGGCTTTCCTTGCTCTGCCGCTTTCACAACCTCTTTCATTACGTTCGAGAAGCGGGCAATCGCTCCTGAACGAAGGTAATCCCCGTACGAGAACCCCCCTGGTAATAGAATCGCATCATAGTCTTCCAGATTATCAGCATCGTGCCAAACGTAGTCCACTTCTTCACCGATCTCATCCTTGATCGCATGGTACATATCGATGTCACAGTTAGAGCCCGGGAATACAATTACTGCAAACTTCATTGAGCGACACTCTCCTCGATTTCATATCGGTAATCCTCGATGACAGGGTTCGCAAGCAGGCGATGACACATCTCTTCAACCGTCGCTTCCACGTTTTTAACAGAATATGGAAGAGTCAACTCCATATACTTCCCGACGCGCACATCTTCAACACTTTTGAATTCCATTGAATGCAGCGCCTGTTTCACAACACTTCCTTGAGGATCTAATACACTTTCTCTTAATGTGATATAAACCTTTACTTTGTACATAGCTCGTTTCCTCCTAAGCGTTCTAAAATGATTGAGTATACTTCTGTTAAACTGCCAATATCTCTTCTGAAAACATCCTTATCAAGCTTCTGGTTTGTTTCTGCATCCCATAAACGGCATGTGTCTGGTGAGATTTCATCCCCTAATAAGATAGCTCCGTTACGATCCTTCCCAAACTCCAATTTGAAATCGACGAGGGTGACTCCCGCTTCTTTGAAGATCCCTTGAAGGACTTCATTCACTCCGAGTGCCATCGTTCTGATCTCGGCACGTTCTTCCCTGGTAGCGATATCCAGGAAATCCATATGATCATCCGTGATTAGTGGATCTCCCAGATCATCGTCTTTATAGTAAAATTCGATTATCGGCTTTTGAAGGGGTGTTCCCTCTTCTTTTCCAAGCCGTTTTGACAGACTGCCTGCCATCACGTTCCGGACCACGACTTCAAGTGGAATGATCCTTACACGTTTGACCAGCTGCTCATCCTCTGAAATCTGCTTAATAAAATGACTTTGAACCCCTTTTTCAGCAAGCTTTGAAAATAGCAAGCTCGAAATCTTATTATTTAAAACCCCTTTGCCGTCGATATCCGCTTTTTTCTCCCCATTAAAAGCAGTGGCAGAATTCTTATACTGAATCCAAACAACCTCTTCATCGTTCGTTTTGAAAATTTGCTTCGCTTTTCCTTCATATAAAAGCGTTCCCTTTTCCATATGAAATCCCCCATTACTTGAAAATTGCCAATCTTCAGTCTATATTTTCATAAAAAAAGGAAGGGATTCCGTTAAAAACCCCTGCCTTATTCATTTGTCAGAAGGACTTATACCAAGCCGCAACGTTCAAAGATTGTATCCACATGTTTTAAGTGATAGTTGTAATCGAAGCAGTCATCAATGTCAGCCGGCGACAGCTTGGACGTGATGGTTGCATCCTCCTCGATAAGAGTACGGAAGGCCACTTGCTTCTCCCACGCTTCCATCGCTTTCGGCTGAACCGTATCATACGCTTCTTCACGAGTCATCCCTTTATCGATAAGGGCCAGAAGAACGCGTTGCGAGTAGATCAAGCCAAGTGTACGATCCATATTACGCTGCATATTCTCCGGGAAGACCGTCAAGTTCTTGATGATATTTCCGAAACGGTTCAGCATGTAATTAAGGGCGATCGTCGCATCCGGCAGGATCACACGCTCTGCGGATGAGTGAGAGATATCACGTTCATGCCACAGTGGCACGTTCTCATACGCTGTCAGCATGTATCCTCTGATCACGCGGGCCATCCCCGTCATGTTCTCAGAACCGATCGGGTTGCGCTTATGCGGCATCGCTGAGGATCCTTTTTGACCTTTTGCGAAGAATTCTTCCACTTCACGCGTCTCGCTCTTCTGCAATCCGCGAACCTCAACAGAAAACTTCTCGATGGACGTCGCAATCAGTGCAAGTGTCCCCATGTAATGAGCGTGGCGATCACGCTGAAGGGTTTGTGTGGAAACCGGTGCAGGTGTGATGCCAAGCTTTTCACATACATAGGCCTCTACGAATGGATCGATATTCGCATACGTTCCAACCGCTCCTGAAATCTTACCGAACTCCACTCCATCTGCTGCCGCTTTAAAGCGCTCCACGTTACGCTTCATCTCTTCATACCAAAGGGCAAGCTTCAAACCGAACGTAGTCGGCTCAGCATGAACACCGTGGGTACGTCCCATCATAACCGTATGCTTATGCTCAATCGCTTTGTTCTTTAAAATTTCAACGAAGCGTTCCAAGTCTTTAAGAATAATGTCGTTCGCCTGCTTCAGCTGATACGAAAGGGCCGTATCCACGACGTCCGTTGAAGTCAGTCCATAATGAACCCATTTCCTTTCTTCCCCAAGGGTTTCTGATACTGCTCTTGTGAAAGCAACAACGTCATGACGCGTTTCTTCTTCGATTTCCTTTATGCGGTCCACATTGAATCCTGCATTCTCACGGATCTTCGCCACATCCTCTTTCGGAATGTCCCCGATCTCAGCCCATGCTTCACAAGCAAGGATTTCTACTTCAAGCCAAGCTTGAAAACGATTTTCCTCTGTCCAAATTGCTCCCATTTCAGGGCGTGTATAACGTTCTATCATACCAATCGTCCTCCGATCTTTTCTTGCATCTTCCAAATCCCTGCTTCGTTTATGTTGGACAATGTCTCTTCTACGTCATTCGTTAAGATCGTGACATGCCCCATCTTCCGCTTCGGCTTCGGTACATCCTTGCCGTACAGATGAATAAACCAGTCCGGGTGTTTTGGAACAGCCTCCATAATAGGCTCGATATGCTCTCCTAATAGATTAACCATCACAGCGTTCTTTAATAAGGTCGGTTGAACAAGCGGCCAGTTGCAAACCGCTTTGACGTGCTGTGCAAATTGAGAGAAATCGCACGCTTCAATCGAGTAGTGACCGGAGTTATGCGGCCTTGGAGCCAGTTCATTGATGTATATATCCCCGTCAGCTGTCAGGAACATTTCAATTGCCAGCGTTCCGACAAGATCAAGCGTCTCACTGATTTGTTTAGCCATCCCAACCGCTTTCTCTGCTGTTGCTTCGCTCACCCTTGCCGGTGCGATTGTTTCATGTAAGATGTTATCCACATGAATATTCTCCACAACCGGAAAGTTCGTTTGCTGCCCATCAGGATTACGTGTCACGATAACGGATAGCTCTTTTTCAAAAGGAATCCACTTCTCTAACACACATGGACCGTTCTCCAATAAAGCAGCGGCTTCCTCTATCTCGCCTGCTTCCCGGATCACAAATTGACCCTTCCCGTCATAACCGCCCCTCGTCGTTTTCAAAACCACTGGATAGCCAAGCTTTTCTATATTATCATAGATGTCCTTCTGTTGTTTAATCACAGCATAAGGAGCCACTTCCACCCCTGCAAACGTAAGGGCTTCCTTCTCCATGATGCGGTCCTGTGTAATGCGGATCAATTCAGCACCCTGTGGTAAATAAGCTCGCTCTGATAGCCATTTCAGCGCTTCATAGTCGATATTCTCGAATTCGTATGTAATCACGTCGCACTCTTCAGCCAGTCTATACAGAGCATCATACTGATCGAAGCCCGCCGTGATCACAAGATCTGCCACCTGTGCACAGGGTGAGTCAGGCGAAGGATCTAATACAGCCACACGAAAGCCTCTTGCTTTCGCGTCCAGCGCCATCATCCTGCCAAGCTGTCCGCCACCGATGATCCCGATCGTCTGTCCTGGTAGTATCGTCTTCTTATTCAAGGTCATCACTGCTTTCCATCACTTTTTCCCGTAGCGCTTCCCGTCTGGTATCCAATCTTATTACCAACTCTTTATCTTCTATTGAAATGATTTGAGCAGCCAGGAGTCCTGCATTCGTAGCTCCCGCTTTCCCGATTGCTACCGTCGCAACCGGAACTCCACCCGGCATCTGTACGATGGATAACAGTGAATCCATCCCGTTCAATGCCTTCGATTGTACCGGGACCCCGATCACAGGCAATGTGGTTTTCGCTGCCACCATTCCAGGAAGGTGGGCAGCCCCTCCAGCCCCTGCTATGATCACTTTCACTCCCCGGGCTCTTGCCCCTTCTGCAAATTCAAACATATAATCAGGTGTCCTGTGGGCCGATACCACCTGTTTCTCGAATGGAATCTCAAGCTCCTCCAATACCTCACACGCATGCTTCATTGTTTCCCAGTCCGATGTACTTCCCATGATCACTGAAATCATAATGGTGACAGGCACCTCCCGTAGTTTACCCGAACCCCCGCTAACAAAAAATACCCAGATCAATTGTTCTCTACTCTTCTTGAGAGAAAGCAATTGATCTGGGTATTTTACATAGAATGGTCCCTTCTATAAGGGTAAGGTCCACACTATGAGATCTTTATCCAGACATCTACTTTCCCTCATAGTCCGACCATTTACGGTAGTCAGGTAGAGACTCATGGGCCATATTCCCATTATTATATGAGGGTATTCGGTTTATTTGTCTCCATCATAACGTGATATGAAGACCCTGTCAACGAATAATCGAACGATAATAAAAGTCTGAAAATTAATGTTCGGGTTTGAAGCGTTTTACTCTTCATTCCTTTTTCCTTCGAAGACAATTGTCTGCCTTATAGGGACATACTCTGTTTTATTCCCTTCCTTCTGTTCTTCAAAAACAGGCTTTTCCATCCTTCTGACCGGCATATATCCCATTTCCTTCATACGATCGAGGCAATCTGAGATCGTCTCATTTTCCTGCACTTCAAATAATAATTTCTTTTTACTCATTCTTTTAATTTTCCTTTACGTATATTTCTCACCGTCTTCACCCAGAACCCGCCGTGAATCGCTTTCGGTTCATAGGCAATGATGAATGCTTTCGGATCAAGCTCCTTAATTGTATCATACAGCTTCATCTCATACTTACGGGGCGTCAGAATCTGAAGGGCCATCCGGTTCCCCTCAAGACCATTTGCCTCCCAGTTCGTCACTCCATATCCACGGGCACGAAGCTCATTCGGAAGTGCCTTATCATACTCCTTCGTAATCACATTCACCGTGATATACCCAAGAGCCAGCTTCTCCTCAATCTTCATCCCGACAATGACCCCAAGACCGTACCCGACCGCATACGCAATCAAGTTCTGGATCTCATTCAAATTGTCCAGTACAAGCCCAAGGCCCACCACATATATGACAACCTCAAACGTACTCACAAACGCTGCAAAATATCGATACCCCTTCAACGTCAGAATCATTCTTATCGTAAAAAATGATACATACACGATATTAATCAATAAAATAATGATGACCATCATCACACTGTTCTCTAACACCTGGATGCTCCTCTCTACACTACAACCTGTAGTATGTTCAAATTAAGTTCCTATTTTACTAGAAAAAACCGAGAATATGAACCACTTCAGGAAGAATTGAACGTGAATATTAGGTGACAATTTCTAGAAGATCCTATGCCCTACTCCTTGTTTTTCCTATTTAGTAGGGATTAAAACAAAAAACGGCTTTATGACCACTTGTCGTAAGCAGCCATAACGCCGTCATCCTCGTTGCTATCTATAAGGTTTTTAACTTCTCAACCACTGCAGAAGGTTCTACACGATCTTTGTAATCAGCTTTCGTGTATTCGTACGCAATCGTTCCGTCCTGTTGAATGATATACGTCGCAGAAACAGGAAGAGTCCACGAATCGCTGTCATTCGCTTTCTCAAGATCCAGTCCCTTTTCTTTGTAGATGTCTACCAAGTATGGAGGAAGCTTGTACACAAGCTTATATCCATCCGCCACTTGATTCCCTTCATCACTCAGAACAACATACTCAAGCTCATTTTTCTCTTTAGTAGAAAGGGAAGCATCGGGCGTTTGTGGACTGACCGCTACCAGCTCGGCGCCAGTGGCTTTAATGTCTTCCATCAACTGTTGGTAGGCACGAAGCTCCATGTTGCAATATGGGCACCAGCCGCCTCGATAGAACGTCAGGATCACCGGCCCCTTGTCCAGGATGTCACTTAATTTAACCTCTTTGCCTGTAGCATCTGGTAATGTGAAGTCTGGTGCTTTGTCCCCTACGCGGAGACCTTTACCCTCTTCTGAGTTCTCAAGCTCTGTGATGGCTCTCCCCATCTTTTCCTGCATTTCCTCAGGGGTTTTCTCTTTGAACTTAGCGATGTATTCGTTGTATTGTTCGCGCATGTTAGTCGTTGTCATTTGAATAAGTCCTCCTTTTAGGGTTTGGGTTTAGTATAAAGGGGTTTTGGGTGAGGAGGAAAGGGATGTGCTTGGAGGAGGTTGGAAAAGGATTAGATTTAAGTTGAATCTGGATGAAATCCGGATCGGGTTGTGAATCATTGAACATTTTTATGTCCACTAGGTATTATACTGAATAAATGATAGATTCCTATTCTTTTTTTTGTAAAATGAGTCTACTTCTTTTTTTTGTAAAATGAGTCTACTTTTCGTTTATATTTGCTCCTACTGGGGACACTTTGGTTGAAATACTTTGATAGGGATACGAAATTGGCAGGAGAGGCCGCTGTATTTATAGATTAGTAGAGGTAAATTGGAATAATTGCGTCGTTTTCAAGCCTGATTGCGTCGTTTTTTTATTTATTGCGTCATTTCCGGAGATAATTGCGTCATTTTTTTGTTTATTGCGTATTTTACCAAATAATACCTTTTATCTACTCTTACTTCTCTAAACTGGATATGACATAACTCTCTAATGCGGATTTTAAACAATCATGCGAAGATGCCGAATAGCCTTTACTTCTAGCCACATAATTCATCTACTAGAATCCATTTTCTCTAGTAGACAGTTGCCCTGTTTCTAAAATAACTTATATTTACCCACAGTCTTATGGATATAGACCCTTTTAAAAAAGAGGAGTCCCAATCAACGCAAAAAAGAGCAGCCCACAATGAGCTACTCTTTACTCTATTTGCCTGGCGACGTCCTACTCTCACAGGGGGAGATCCCCCAACTACCATCGGCGCTGAAGAGCTTAACTTCCGTGTTC
>NZ_JAFKOH010000248.1 GCF_017303375.1 Bacillus sp. NTK074B
GTTGTGATCGGCCGGGTCCGGATCGAAGACCGACCCTTCGAAGACCAGCCTGAAGTCGTAATATTCCTCGGTGATATCCGTGGTCACGACGCCGCCCACCTGCGTGGCGAAGCCCGCGATCAACGAGCGCCCCAGCCCCGAGCCGACCACCGTTTCATGCGGCACGAAGGGCGTGCCGCATGTATTGACCACGCGCAGCGTCGCCTCGGTCTCGGTCGTGGCTTCCAGCGAGATCCGCAAGAACGCCTCGCCATTCT
>NZ_JAFKOH010000249.1 GCF_017303375.1 Bacillus sp. NTK074B
GACCCGGCTTCTGTCGCTCTCCGGCCTAGGCAGTCAGATCTCTGCCCTCGTCGACGGGCTCGAGCTGAGCTATTGGCAGCTTATGGCGATCATAGTGCTGATCTATCTAATCCTAGGGATGTTCCTCGACGCCTTCGGCGCGATGCTGATCACACTGCCGATCTTCACGCCGATCCTGCACGCCTACGGTATCGACATGGTGTTCTTCGGCGTCTTCTTGGTGAAAATGCTAGAGATCGGGATGATCACGCCGCCGG
>NZ_JAFKOH010000250.1 GCF_017303375.1 Bacillus sp. NTK074B
GCGCTGGAACGTCTGGGCCATCCGCAACACGCGCTTTACGACGGATCGTGGAGCGAATGGGGCATGTATCCCGACCTGAAGGTCGAGAAGGGCTGACATGACGCTCTACAAGGCCGGCGAAGCTGTCGATTACCGCGTCACGTGGCTCGAAATGACCCAGCGGCCGGGCTATGGCTGGCCCTCGCTGCCGGTGGGCCGCGATGTGATCCTGACCCACGCGGATACCCCGCCCGCATGGTGGTTCCTGACGCTTTAT
>NZ_JAFKOH010000251.1 GCF_017303375.1 Bacillus sp. NTK074B
CCCGACGTGCCGCGTCCATCATCTCGAGCTCGGATTGCAGCTCGGCGTCGGTACGATAGCCCGCGCGATGCACTCTGAGCGCATAGGTTGCCCCGGCATGGCGGACCTGATGAACTTCGTTCTCGCGTGCGGCGAACAGGCGATGATCGGCCCCGTCCATGCCCCACAAGCCGAGCGCCCGGTCGACGAGCCCGCTCATGACAGCGGGGTCTCGGCGAGCACCTTGTCCAGCGCGTCGAAGAGCATATCGGCGTTT
>NZ_JAFKOH010000252.1 GCF_017303375.1 Bacillus sp. NTK074B
GCCTCGATACCGATGCGGCGATCGACAAGGCGGGCGAGCTGACATGGAAAACGCATTTCAACTATGACAGCGACAGCCGCCCGCGCGTGCAGCAGAACGACTTCCTTCGGGTGCTGCTGACCTTCCGCAACTTCCAGCTCAACATGATCTATCGCTTGTTCCGCGACACGCACCAGGCGTTCCGGGGGGAGACGCCTGAAGCGAAGGCGGAGGCCCGCGCGCAGGTCATCGGCATCACCGGCATGATGATGGCGTC
>NZ_JAFKOH010000253.1 GCF_017303375.1 Bacillus sp. NTK074B
CTATGGCAATCTGTGGGGCACGCATGTTATGTCCGACCGGGTCTTCGCGCTGACGCCCGAGGGCGAGTTCCGGGTCATTCTGGACGACGACAATCCCGCCCCCTCGGCCGCGCTTTACGAAGCCTTCGAGCGCGACGCACTGACGCCCAATCACATGCTGGCCTGCGGGGGCACGATCGCACCGTGGTTCGCCTCGGTCACCTTTGGCGGGGCGGACCTGAAGACGGTGTATATCGGCTCGCTCCGGGGGACGCGG
>NZ_JAFKOH010000254.1 GCF_017303375.1 Bacillus sp. NTK074B
TTGGCGGTCGCGACCATGTCCTCGATCGGCGTGCCTTCGATATGGGCGATATAGACGCGCGTTCCGGCGGGCAGCAGCGTGCGGAAATCACCGACTTTTTCGGCGGTACGCGGCATCACCTCGATCGAGAACCCGTCGAGGAATTGCTCGAGCGCGGCCGAGCCGGAGGCCGAGGGGGCAGCCTTGCGGCCGAAGGGGAACAGAGCCATCAGTTTCTCCCAGAGATTAGCCACGCGCGTCCCACCCGTCATTGGCG
>NZ_JAFKOH010000255.1 GCF_017303375.1 Bacillus sp. NTK074B
GCCACGGCGCGTCGGCGCCCTTGTAGACGATGTGGCGCAGGTCGTTCAGACGGCCCGGCGATTGCTTGCGGCCCTCGGCCAGCCATTGCTCGCGCGACTGGCCGCCTTTCCACGCGCGGGTGGTGAAGCCAAGGATCTCGACCTTGACCTGGCAGCGTTCGAGCGTGCGGGCGAGAACATCAGCGCAGATCGCGGCGATCGAGATCGGACGGCCGCGCATCGAGCCGGAATTGTCCAACAGAAGCGTCACGCAGGT
>NZ_JAFKOH010000256.1 GCF_017303375.1 Bacillus sp. NTK074B
CTGGTACTTATCCCATTCATTCCGGACCTCATCGCCGCGGCCGCCGGGATCATCGCCGCCTACGCTCTGGCCGACCTGCTCACCGAAAAGCTGCGCGAACGCCGCTAACGAGCCCGCTACCTCAACGAAATCGAATGGGCGCTCTACCCGTATCTCGGCTACGACGAGCTGCCACGCCGACGCGTCGTCTCCATCACCGAGTGGGACGAGGAAGTCGAGGGCCAACCCGAGAAGCCCAAGACGCTGCTGCTGGCCT
>NZ_JAFKOH010000257.1 GCF_017303375.1 Bacillus sp. NTK074B
TGTTGTCTTCAGACATGTTAGGTGTGCAAATGAGCCTCAATTCATTATCCAAAACGTATTTGGCCCCCCGGGCGCTGGCCCTCGCGCTGGCGTGCGGCTTCGGCCTTTGGGGCGCCTCCGCGCAGGCTGACGCGCCCAAGCCCGAAGACCTGAACTATGCCGAACAGGTCGCGCAGGACCGGGAGCAGCCGTCGATGGCGCCCGATATCGTCGGCGGTTCGCCCGTCTGGGACTGGCGCTATCGCAACAATTTCCG
>NZ_JAFKOH010000025.1 GCF_017303375.1 Bacillus sp. NTK074B
CACCTGCATCATAACGGAGGGTCTTTTTTTATGCAATAGATGAATTCTCACCTCACAGGAATAGCTCCTGCGGGAAACGCGTGAAAGTTGAGACCCCACAGGGCTTTAGCCCGAGGAGGCTCAACTCACGCCCCGCGGAAAGCGAGCACCTGCAGCGGAAATCAACCAGCACTCACTAGTTGGTCAGCCCCATATTTACGAAAAAAACCTTTTATGTTTTAACAAGCCCACTTTCGGATAAAGTATGGTTAGGACAAGATTTCAGTGAACATAACAAAGGATGTGAAGAAATTGCTAACAGACAGCCAAAAACAGACACTCAAACAAGAATTGGTTCAACAGGAAAAGCAGTTACAAGAACATTTACATCAGGATTTAGATAATCTTCACCATACAAATGAACGTGATAACTCAGGAGAACTTTCCCTTTACGATAATCACCCGGCCGATATGGGAACCGAATTATACGAGCGGGAAAAAGACTTCGCCATCGATGACCATTCGAAGCTTGAGCTTGATAAGATTCAACAGGCCCTCCACGCAATGGAAGACGGTTCGTATGGTCAATGTAAGGAATGCGGAAAGGAAATCCCATATGAACGGTTAGAAGTCATCCCAACGACCCTTTATTGCAGGGACCATACTCCGGAGCAGTCTACCCCTCAGGATCGACCTGTGGAGGAAGAAGTACTGCAGCCTCCTGTAGATAATGAATTCAGACATGAAACAGATGGAAATGTGCGTGATGATCAGGACAGTTTCCAGGAAGTGGGCAGATTCGGTACATCCGAAACCCCTTCCGACTTTGAAGGAGACCATGAAGATTATTCCGACCTGTATCAGGATGAAGACACTTCAGAAGGCTTCACCGAAGATTTCGAGTCTTTTGTCGGCACAGATATGGAAGGGTCGAACCGTAAAGCCTATCCATCGAAGACCCATGAAGAATATGAAGATATGCTCGATGAGAATGATATGGAATCAACGATTGGGGACATCCCCTATAAAGACGGGGACAGCTACATTTCCGATAAGAAGAAAAAATAAAAGAACCGCCTGGGATCACTTTTCCAGGCGGTTTTTTCTAATTGGTCAAACTTCCATGGGCAATGCCCCAAATATCCTTCGCGTATTGCTCGATGGTACGGTCACTCGAGAAGTAGCCGGAGTTAGCAATATTCTGAAGACACATGCGGGACCAATGCTCCTTGTTTTCGTATGCCTTTCCTGCCTGATCATGAACCCTTACGTAGGAATCGAAATCCCGGAGCACAAAGAATTGATCGTTCTCCGTCAATAACGAATCATAAATGGTTTCAAAATGATCACCAGCATTTGGAAGGGTATCATCAATCAATTGATTCAACACCTTCTGGATCCTTGTATCATAGTGGAAATACTCCATGGCGTAATAGCCGCCATGATGCTGGTATTTCATTACTTCCTCAGCGGTCAAGCCGAATATGAAGATGTTATCATTCCCGACTTGTTCCAGGATCTCGATATTGGCTCCATCCAGTGTCCCCAGGGTCAGGGCCCCGTTCATCATGAACTTCATATTCCCTGTACCGGACGCTTCTTTACTGGCCGTTGAAATCTGCTCGGATAAGTCAGCCGCCGGTATGATCTCTTCCGCCAGTGACACACGGTAATTTTCAAGGAATACGACTTTGATGCGGCCTTTCACCAGTGGATGATCATTGACGAGATCAGCAACAGAGTGGATCAATTTTATGATTTTCTTAGCATAATAGTAACCCGGGGACGCCTTTGCCCCGAAAATGAATGTTCGTGGATGGAAGTCAAACCCCGGATCTTCAACACAGCGATTATATAAATGAAGTATGTGTAAAACGTTCATCAACTGCCGTTTATACGCATGAAGCCGCTTCACCTGTATATCAAAGATGGATGCAGGATCTACTACGATACCATTGCTTTCAAAGATCCGTTCGGCAAGTTTCAATTTATTCTCCTGCTTCACATCATATAAGTCCTTCAAGAATGCTGTATCATGATGGTAATCCTTCAGCTTCACAAGTTTTGCAGGGTCTTTAATCCACTCATCCCCGATCGATGATGTAATCAGTTTCGATAAGGACGGATTACTATTTAGGAGCCACCGCCTATGCGTGATTCCATTCGTTTTGCTATTAAATTTATCAGGGTAATATTGATAGAATAAGTTCATTTCCCTTTGCTTTAAAATTTCCGTATGAATCTTCGCTACCCCATTCACACTGAAGCTTCCAGCAATCGCCAGATGGGCCATTTTGACTTCATCATGGGAGATAATCGCCATCTCCTCTATCCTTTTCCAATCACCTGGATACTCTTTCCACAATTCCCTGCAGAACCGCTCATTGATTTCGTTGACAATCATATGAATGCGGGGCAGGAGTGGCTGGAATATGCGGATCGGCCATCGCTCCAAAGCCTCTGACAGAGTCGTATGGTTCGTGTAAGCAAAAGTATTCGTCGTGATCTCCCACGCTTCTTCCCATTCAAATGAGTATTCATCCAGGAGCACTCTCATCAGCTCTGGTATGGCAAGAACCGGGTGGGTATCGTTGATATGAATGGCTATATGTTCATGCAGTTCCTTCAGATCCCCGTTTCGATATAAATAGGAATCCAGAATGGAACGGATGCTTGCCGATACCAGGAAATACTGCTGCTTCAGGCGCAGAATCTTACCTTCTTCATGGGTATCGTCAGGATAAAGAAATTCGGTGATCGCTTCTGTATCTCGTTTGTATTTCATCATATCCTTACCTGCTTTATAGGCAGCAGGCTCGGCACTCCACAGACGCAGGGTATTGACCGTGGACGTTTCATACCCAACAACAGGCATATCATAAGGGACGGCCGCTACGATTTCTGCATCAACATGGCGAAACCTTAAGACGTCCTTTTCCGTATACGACTCCACTTTCCCCCAGAAAGGCACTTCTACAGTTAGATCCGACTTCCGGACCTCCCATACATGACCGTGACGCAACCATTGTTCAGGAAGCTCCATCTGAAACCCATTGACGATCTTTTGTTCGAATAATCCATGTTTGTAGCGGATTCCATAGCCATGTCCGGGTAAATTCAGGGAAGCCAGTGAATCCAGGAAACAGGCAGCCAGTCGACCGAGGCCCCCATTACCAAGACCTGCGTCGTGCTCGACCTCTTCCATATCGGCAAGGTCGATACCAAGATCCTGAAGTCCTTTTTCCACGATATCGTAAATCCCTAAATTCATCAGATTCTGGCGAAGCAAGCGCCCGAGCAGGAATTCAATAGATAAATAATACACCTGCTTTTGTTTATTGAACCGGTACTGCTCGTTCGTATGGATCCAGTTCATCGAGATATATTCACGGACCAAGTGACCCAATGTGAAGAACTGATCCTGACTGGTGGACTCCGGAAATGTCTTTCCATACATCATCTCAAGCTTCTTAAGAAACATTTCTTTAAATTCAATCGGATCAGAAAACATGACTTTCACTCCTTGATACCAGGTCAGCATATAGTTGATTATACTTAAAGGCCGATTGGGCCCAACTATAATCTTTATTCATTGCGGTCCGTACAATATGATTCCATGTTTCCGGATCTTCGTAGAAATAGGTCAGGGCCCTTCTATAGGTATAGAGCATGTCGTGAGCATTAAAGTTCTTGAATGAGAAGCCATTGCCTGTCATCGTCTCTTCATTATAAGATTGTACCGTATCATTCAATCCTCCTGTCTCGCGGACAAGCGGCAGGGCACCATATCTCATCGCAATCAATTGCCCCAGGCCGCAAGGTTCGAACTTGGAAGGCATCAGGAACAAATCACTGGCAGAGTATATCTGCTTGGCCAGCTCCTCATTAAAGCCGA
Source organism: Bacillus sp. NTK074B (assembly GCF_017303375.1). Taxonomy (GTDB): domain Bacteria; phylum Bacillota; class Bacilli; order Bacillales; family Bacillaceae_B; genus Rossellomorea. Next base: position 3,875 of record NZ_JAFKOH010000025.1, read on the forward strand.
CCTGCACCCTCACTTTATCAGGGTACGTCCATTCCATCTCCCTGAAGAATTGTTCAAATTCCCAATCCCCTGTTCCCAAGAGGACAAACTGGACATTTTCCTGCATCATTTCATGAAATACGCCCCTGATCAGTTCAAGCCCCTTCTGGTTCGTCAGTCTTGAAATGATGGACACAAGAGGAATCCCTTCATTCTCCTCAAGTCCCAGACTTGTTTGCAGATGACGCTTCGCCTGCTTCTTCCCATGAAGATTGCCGCTGAAATAAGGAAATTCTCCGTCATCGGGATTATACACTTCATCATCGATTCCATTGACGATGCCCAATAATTGGTTGTATCGCTGACCCAGGATATTATGTAGCTTTTCCCCATAGTAAGGCGTTAGGATTTCCTCTTTATACGTAGGACTCACCGTTGTGATAAAATCCGAAGAAATGAGAGCCCCTTTCATGAAATTGATATTTCCATAAAACTCTAAGTATTCATGATGAAAATACGTATCAGGAATACCTAATAAATCCGTCATCACCTGTTTAGGATAAATCCCTTGAAATTGAAGATTGTGAATCGTGAACACACTGCGGATAAATGAATAACCGGGGCGTTCCTGATATTCGCTTCGGAGTAGGAAAGGAACCATCCCTGTATGCCAGTCATGACAATGAATTACATCAGGATAGTAATCAAGGACAGCAATGCTTTCCAGCACAGCCCTTGTAAAATACGCAAACCGCTCCCCGTCATCAAAGTATCCATACAGACGGTCCCGGTTAAAATAATACTCATTGTCGACAAAATAATACGTTACTCCATTTTCTATATACTCTTCAATGCCACAATATTGATTCCGCCACCCGACTGGCACGAAAAACTCTTTCTTCCGTTTCATTTTAGAGCGGAATTCTTGAGAAATCCCGCCGTATTTCGGCAAGATTACCCTGACATCGGTCCCTAAACTTCTTAATTCCTTAGGCAGAGCGCCTGCGACGTCAGCCAAGCCTCCTGATTTGATGAATGGGACACACTCCGATACTACAAATAACACTTTCACGAATTCATCAGCGCTCCTTGAATCATCCCTTTGCGAATGACAATTGGATTGTTTGGATCTCCGATAAGCTTGACGCCGTCCTCAATTCTCACATCTTTATCCAAGATCACATTCTCTAGTACACAGTTATCTCCAATTTGGCTCTTCTGCATAATGATGCTGCCTGAAATCTTCGTGTTTCTTCCAACCTTCACGGCTCTGAACATCGTGGAATTTTCCACTTGGCCTTCAATGTAACATCCATTGGCAATGATACTATTTTTCACGCTTGCCATTGACATGTAGCGTGTCGGCGGTTCATCCTTTACTTTCGTAAAGATAGGCATTTCCTTCTTAAACAGCTCTTTCCAGTAGGATAGATTCATCAGCTTCATGCTGGCATCATAGTATCCTTCAATCGAATCGATGGTTTGAACAAATCCTTCATGTTCATAACCGCATATCTTAAATCCGCTGTCCATGTCCTCTACGACATCCTGCATGCAGGTATAGCCCGTTTCAGGACGCTTAACGATCAAATCTATAAGTGTAGACGTTTTGACTAAGTACATGTCTAAAGAGTTCCCCTTATGCCGTATTTCCGTGATATCACACCCAATACGGATATGACGTTCGAGTACGGGCTGATAATCGATATTACATAACGTAAAGCAATTGCTGATCAAAGCATATTCCTGTGTACTGCGTTTAAAATAGTCCATATGATGGGCAAAGTGGTTAAAAGAACCCACCCCTTCTTCATTCGCTTCCAGTCCCGGTGCAGGAAAGAAAAACAAACCGTCCCGTTTCCGGTTCAGATCCCAGTTCTTTCCCGATCCCAGATGATCCATCAGGGATCTGTATTGAAACTTGGGAAAAATAGCAACGGAACCGATATCGGAATTCACCATATTGGAAAGGACAAAATCGATCAGACGGTACCTACCTGCAATCGGAAGTGCGGCTAATGAGCGATGCAGCAACAAATCCTCCAACGAATCATAGTAACTCGTAGCATCAATAACACCAAGCATTGTATTTTTCAAAACACTTCTCCTCCTCTAATGTTGTAATGTCGGTCTTGAATCTTACACTCTTTCTTGTTCCAGCAGAGTTTCAATGAATGATTCCGTCACGAGGATGACTTCATCGGACCCCTCTTCAGGCATGATACACAGCCCGCTCGGTACCTTCACATCCGAAGGCACGATCGCCTGCTCGATATACGCGTTCTCACCGATGACTGCATCCGGCATAATGACTGATCGGCTGACATGCGCCCCTTTTTTCACTGTCGTGCCCTGAAAGAGGACTGACTTCTGAATCGTTCCTTCAATCGTACATCCCTCATTCACAAGCGACCCTTCTACAACAGCATCACCTGCAATGTATTGAGGCGGCTCATTCGGATTAACCGAATACACCCTCCAATCATGATCAAACAGGTTCAATTCATTTTCCTCGTCGATCAGATCCATATTCGCTTCCCACAGGCTCTTAACCGTACCGACATCCTTCCAGTAGCCCTCGAACGGGTAAGCCATCAATTTCTTCTTCTCATCGAGGAGGAGAGGGATGACATCCTTTCCAAAGTCATGACTGGAATCAGGATTGCGCTCATCCATCTCGAGATAATCCTTCAGGACGGAATAGTTAAAAATATAGATTCCCATCGAAGCCAGATTACTCTTAGGGAAAGCCGGTTTTTCTTCAAACTCTGTGACTCTCATCTCTTCGTTCGTATTCATAAGTCCGAAACGGCTCGCTTCGTCCCACCCCACTTCAATGACTGAGATCGATACGTCCGCTTTCTTCTCGATATGATAATCAAGCATCTTACTATAGTCCATCTTGTAAATATGATCACCCGACAGGATCAAAACGTACTCCGGATCATATTGCTCGAGGTAATTCATATTTTGATAGATGGCGCTAGCCGTCCCTGTATACCAGCGCATTTCAGACGATTCAGCATATGGTGGCAGCACGGTCACACCACCGTTTTTACGGTCAAGATCCCACGCACTCCCGATTCCGATATATGAATTCAATACAAGTGGCTGATATTGGGTAAGGACACCTACCGTATCGATTCCTGAATTCGTACAGTTGCTCAGGGTGAAATCAATGATTCGGTATTTCCCTCCAAATGGTACGGCGGGTTTCGCCAGACTTTTCGTCAATGAACTTAATCTGCTCCCCTTTCCACCTGCTAATAACATGGCCACACATCTACCTTTTCCCATCACTTTCTCTCCCCTTTCAATCAATTGGTTTTAAATAAACGGCTGCATAAGGTGGAATCGTCATTTCCACATATCCTTCTCTTCCATGGTACATCTCATTGTGAACGGCAAGCGGTTCGGGGTTGACCTGGTGTGAACCACCAAATCGCTCATCATCACTATTCCAAATCTCTTCATAAGAAGAAACCTTATTTACTCCCACCTTATATTGGTGATACACATGGGGACTGAAATTGCAGATCACCACCAGATGCTCCTCCCGTTCAATCCCATAACGAATGAAGGAAAAAATCTGCTGTTCAGCATTATTCACATCCACCCACTCGAAGCCCTCTGAACGATGATCCATCTGGAATAATGGTTCAGCGCCTTTATATAAATGCATAAGCTCTTTAAAATATGAATTGAATTTGTGATGATATTCGTAATCCAGTAAATCCCAATCCAATTCCTCAAGATCTTTCCACTCTGAAAATGGAGCAAGCTCACTTCCCATGAACAAAAGCTTTTTACCCGGATGAGCCATCATATAGCTTAAGAGTAAACGATATTGTGCGAATTTCTGCCAGTAATCCCCCGGCATCTTGTTCAATAATGACTTCTTCCCATGTACCACCTCATCATGTGAGAAAGGAAGTACATAGTTCTCTGAATAGGCATATAACAATGAAAAAGTAATAAGAGAATGTACATGCCTTCTTTCAGTCGTATCGGTTTCCATATATTTAAGGACGTCATTCATCCATCCCATATTCCACTTGTAATTAAATCCAAGCCCTCCATAATGCACAGGAGAAGTCACCTGTGGCCAGTCCGTAGAGTCCTCTGCAATCATCAAAATCGAAGAATCATATTCAAACACAGCCTTATTCAAGTTTTTCAGAAACTGTATAGCACCTTCATTCGGGGCCATCTGTCCCTGATTGGCCCAATAAATGATATTGGCCACTGCATCGATCCGGAAGCCATCGATATGATACTTATCCATCCAGAAACGGGCATTGGAGATCAGGAAACTTCTCACTTCCCCTTTTCCAAGATCAAAATTTGCCGTTCCCCACGTATAATTCTCGCGATCCCTTTCCTCACTATATTCATAGGCAAACGAACCATCAAACTCATATAACCCGTGTGCATCCTTACAAAAATGTCCCGGGACCCAATCCAAAATCACGCCAATATTATGTAAATGACATTCATTCACAAATGCCATCAGCTCATGTGGCGATCCATACCGGCTGGTAGGAGAATAATAACCCGTACCCTGATATCCCCAGGACCGGTCAAAAGGATGCTCCGTGACTGGCAGCAGTTCGATATGAGTGAAACCCGCCTCTTTCACATGAGGAATCAACTGCTCCGCTAATTCCTTATAAGAAAGGAATTTCCCGGATTTTTTCTTCCATGTACCCAAATGCACTTCATAAATCGACATAGGCTGGTCGTAGATCGTGTTAGCAGAACGGTCTTCTATCCACTTCTCATCTTCCCAGGAAAAGCCCTCCAGCTCATACACGATGCTTGCCGTATGAGGGCGCTTTTCAGAGGCAAATCCATAAGGATCCGCCTTCAGTTTCTTAGTACCAGATGGTGTGGTGATTTCATACTTATACGTTTCGTTCGATAAATCCTTATCCACACGAATCGTCCACAAACCTTCGCTATTTCTTCTTTTCAGGTCATACCCGCTCCCGTTCCACTGATTAAAGGATCCCACCAGTGAAACATGTCTTGCTTTCGGTGCCCAAACGCAAAATTCTGTATAGGTTCCTGTAGAATCCTTTCTAACATGAGAACCCATAAACTGATAGGCCTGCTGTAAATTACCTTCATGGAACAAAAAAACATCATAATCGGTTATGGTCATTGCGTTCATCATCTCACCTACATTTTTTCAATCTACTTAACTACTTTCTAACAAGATCACTAAAATCCTCTTTCTAATCGTCGCTCAATTACGACAATTTACTACATGCATAGATGAAAAAATGACCTATTTGGAAGTTAATTTAAAATGGTAAGGTTTACATTGTAAAAACATAGGGGAATCATGAAGAATCCATAGGGGAATTTGTCGAAAGTTTTTTTTATAATAGTAAATGAATTTCACAAAAAATATAGAAGAATTACGGGATATCGTATGAGTTTTAACAGTTGTGGGAAGGGATTGCGATGTCGAATGGAGGAATTTTGATCATTATGGATATTTAATTTTGGCTGTTCATATAATCTTATTTTTATGAGAAGAAAATGGAGATGAAGAGAAAACTGCAGAAGTCGATAATATACATGGGGAAAGTCGTGAATAAAAGCGAGATCATAGTCACCAGCTAGGAACAGGCATTTCAATTTAAAGCCGCTCAAGATGAACCCTTTATCGCTCTATATTCAATTGGACATACCATAGACTTGATTTAATATAAAAAAAAGACTATCAACAATGATAGTCTTTACATAATGACCCATACGGGATTCGAACCCGTGTTACCGCCGTGAAAGGGCGGTGTCTTAACCGCTTGACCAATGGGCCTTAATGGCGGAGAAGGAGGGATTTGAACCCTCGCGCCAGTTGCCCGACCTACACCCTTAGCAGGGGCGCCTCTTCAGCCACTTGAGTACTTCCCCATATTAATTGGCTCCGCAGGCAAGATTCGAACTTGCGACCGATCGGTTAACAGCCGATAGCTCTACCACTGAGCTACTGCGGAATAATAGAATGGTGGGCCTAAGTGGACTCGAACCACCGACCTCACGCTTATCAGGCGTGCGCTCTAACCAGCTGAGCTATAGGCCCATATATAATTGGAGCGGGTGAAGGGAATCGAACCCTCATCATCAGCTTGGAAGGCTGAGGTTTTACCACTAAACTACACCCGCAAATGTTTAAGTAAATATGGGGCGACTGATGGGAATCGAACCCACGAATGCCTGAACCACAATCAGGTGCGTTAACCACTTCGCCACAATCGCCATAACGTATTTAAATAGAAAAATGGTGGCTCAGGACGGAATCGAACCGCCGACACATGGATTTTCAGTCCATTGCTCTACCAACTGAGCTACTGAGCCACTATGTAAAAAGAAAATGGCGGTCCGGACGGGACTCGAACCCGCGACCTCCTGCGTGACAGGCAGGCATTCTAACCAACTGAACTACCGGACCAAAGTTTTTTTGCGCTAGCAAAAATAACTTTCATTACCTTGCGCTAGCAAAAATAACTTTCATTACCTTGCGCTAGCAAAAATAACTTTCATTACCTTGCGCTAGCAAAAATAACTATCCATACGTGACTCATTGCAACATAGATACTTCTCAATTCACAATCGAGTCAAAAATGGTATTGCGGGGACAGGATTTGAACCTGCGACCTTCGGGTTATGAGCCCGACGAGCTACCGAACTGCTCCACCCCGCGACGATATAAGTAAAAAGGTAATATGGAGGAGGAAGGGGGATTCGAACCCCCGCGGGCTGTTACACCCCTGTCGGTTTTCAAGACCGATCCCTTCAGCCGAACTTGGGTATTCCTCCGTAATGAAAATGGTACTTGGTGGACCTTGTAGGACTCGAACCTACGACCGGACGGTTATGAGCCGTCTGCTCTAACCAACTGAGCTAAAGGTCCCTATTGGTAGCGGCGGAGGGGATCGAACCCCCGACCTCACGGGTATGAACCGTACGCTCTAGCCAGCTGAGCTACACCGCC
>NZ_JAFKOH010000258.1 GCF_017303375.1 Bacillus sp. NTK074B
GTTCCACACTGCTCAGCGGCGGCGCGTCTTCCCCACGCGGTGCCATGACCTAGACCCTCGCTTTAAGGAAATCGCGGGGCAGCGTGGTAAATCGCCGATGGCCGTCTTTTGTAATCACGAAACACTCCTCCACCTGAAACCCGCCGAGGCCCCGCACGTAAAGCGGCGTCTCCAGCGCAATCACCATGCCCGGTTCCAAAGACCGTGTCTCGACCGGAGACAGATACGGCCCCTGCTCGCCCATTCCGAGACCCAT
>NZ_JAFKOH010000259.1 GCF_017303375.1 Bacillus sp. NTK074B
AATCGCCCAGCCAGCCCACGCGCCGCCCGCGCAGGTCGCTCTCGATCCGGTCAAGAAAGCTCTCGCGCGGCAGGCAGAAGGGGCGTTCGGGCACCGGGCCTGCCTGAACCTCGAGCAAGGCCGCCAGATCGCGCGGGCCGCGCGCCATCGGGCCATTCGTGGACAACGGATGCAGATAGGTATCGCCCTCGGCGTCATCCGGGACGCGGCCCCAGCTTGGGCGCATCCCGTAGACATTGTTCCAGCCCGCCGGGTT
>NZ_JAFKOH010000260.1 GCF_017303375.1 Bacillus sp. NTK074B
CGTCTTGCCCTGATCGGTCGCCATGCCCAGCGTGGTCCAGCGCTTCAGATGCTCGACCGGGCGCATGTTTTCCTTGTGCGCCAAGGCGATGTCCTTGACCGTCACATCGTTCTGGAAATCGACCCAAGCGCGGCGCTTGCCGGGCACATGCCAGATCGGCGCGACGTTGTCGTGACGGGTCTCGGCCTGAGGCAGCGGAACAGTCGGCGCCGGAAGGCCCAGCTGCGCCAGCGCCTCGCCGGCGGCCCGCAAACCG
>NZ_JAFKOH010000261.1 GCF_017303375.1 Bacillus sp. NTK074B
GGGCCGACTGATCGCGGCCGGCGTGGCGCCGCGCGCCGCCTGTTCGATGGCGCTCAGCTGCCCCGTCACCGACGATCCGGACATGCGGGACGCGCTCGATGCTGCTGTCGCCACCTGGTTCTGAGCTGCAGGCCGCGCTCGACGCCGCGCGACCGGACGCCCGCCGCCGCCTCTCGCCGCGCGGGATCGAGCTCTGGGAACGCGGCGCACAGGCGCTGGCCGATATGGGGCGCGGCGAGGCCGTTGTCCTCGCCTG
>NZ_JAFKOH010000262.1 GCF_017303375.1 Bacillus sp. NTK074B
TTCGCGCTGGATCTCCTGGCTCAGTTCCATCTGCACTTCTTCCTGTGCGGGAACCTCGGCGGTGCGGGTCTCGAACAGTTTGATCACGTGCCAGCCGAAGCGGGTCTGGATCGGCTCGGACCCCTGACCGGGCTCAAGCGCTTCGACCGCGGCCTGAAAGTCGGGGATCATCATGCCGGGCGCGAACCAGCCCAGATCGCCGCCCTGCTGGGCCGAGCCGTCGATCGAGAATTCCGCAGCGACAGCGCCGAATTCC
>NZ_JAFKOH010000263.1 GCF_017303375.1 Bacillus sp. NTK074B
GGGGATGGTCCTTGCAGTAGAGCCGATGGTGAATCTGGGCTCTCGCTATGTTCGAACACTTTCGGATAATTGGACTGTAGTAACAACTGACGGCAAAAACTGCGCTCACTTTGAGCACACATTTGCTGTTACGGAAGAAGGATATGAAATTCTAACAAAGGCCTAAGTGAAGGTGATGGTTCGTGAAAGAGTCGGATACCGTTCCCGAGATCGGTCAGATCGTTCGGAATAGACGGGGAAGAGACGCTGAACAAT
>NZ_JAFKOH010000264.1 GCF_017303375.1 Bacillus sp. NTK074B
GCATGAAGTGCTGCCTTGCAGACCAGAGCATGAAGATAGTCCCCGCTGAGGCTATTGATCAGGGCGTCTGTTGGAGGCTGGGTCAGCGGACGTGTCGCCCCGGGCGGCGGCAGGGCCGACAGATCGACCGGCAACAGAATCTGCCGGACGACTTGAGGTTGCCCGGACGCCCATCCGGCATGGACCATATCCACGCGTTCGAGGCGACTCTCGCCCAGGGAGCGGTAAATCGCCTTGACGATAGTATCAGCCAAT
>NZ_JAFKOH010000265.1 GCF_017303375.1 Bacillus sp. NTK074B
GCGTTGAAGCGATTGACAAGGGCGACCCGGATGTGGATTTCGGCGGTTTGGCGATCTGGATCCCGCGCGGCGATGCGCTCACCGAAGGCCTTCAGGCATCGCATCTTGGCCTCCACTCGGCTACGGGCGTGGTATCCGGTCCACCGCTTCCAGAATGCCCGACCGTAGTGACGCGTGGCGCGCAGGGTTTCGTTGCGCGCCTTGGCAGCCGGGCAGTCCTCTTTCCAAGCTCGACCGTTCCTTCGGGTCGGTATG
>NZ_JAFKOH010000266.1 GCF_017303375.1 Bacillus sp. NTK074B
TCAGCCCCCAGGCGATATTCGAGGACCGCCCGGCGATGATCGCGGGAATGCCGGGGATCGTGCCGCCCGTGACGCCGCCGGTGCTGAGTTCCAGCCGCGCGAGATACCAGATCGACGGAGCGGCGAAGGGCAGGTGCGGGTCATTGGCCAGAAGCGTGCCGCCATTGGCCGAGCGCAGCCGTCCCGCCGCCCAGGCATTCGACGCGCCCGCGAAATCCCACGAGCGGAACGGCGACAGCGCCTCGCCCGGTGCCT
>NZ_JAFKOH010000026.1 GCF_017303375.1 Bacillus sp. NTK074B
GATGATTCACAAAAAAATTTTCACAAGAGAATAAAACGGTTGTAAGCACTGGTATAATAACTTTTTCCGAGGGAGTCTTCGTCTTGCACTCCAACCAACAGCTAGAACCTGCTTAATACATGGATTAAGCTTTAGCACTAAAAATAAAAAATCCGAACGAGTTAGATTTTTATCAAATCACTCGCTCGGATTTTTGTTTAGCTGAAACCCTTTTGTCCCAGCCTCTTTTTATCTGTGTTGATCGACTAGAATGGTATTACCGTCGGGATCTTCAATTGTGAAGCTGGCAGGTCCCTCGCTTGATTCATCTGCTTCTGACAGCATGGGAATTCCTTTTTCTTTCAGCTGTTTCTGTAACTCCCGCACATCCGTGAAGGAATCGAGCTCTTCGGCATTTTGGTTCCAGCCCGGATTATACGTCAGGATGTTGTGATCAAACATTCCTTGGAATAACCCGATGATGCAACTTTCATTTTTCATAATCAACCAATTGTGATTGATGTCTCCACCCATGACTTCAAATCCAAGTTTCTCATAAAAAGATTTTGAAACTGTAATGTCCTTTACACTTAAACTGACAGAAAATGCACCTAGTTTCATACTTCATCCTCTAAGACTTTTTCTTAAAGTATATATGGACAGGATTGGAAACACAATCAATCAGACGAAAATGTCTCCTTGCTCAAGGTGACTGAATTCAAACGCTTTCGATTTAATTCCACGCCAATTCCCGTACCATCCAATCGTTTGACCGCACCATTTTCCACGACGATCGGGGAAGTGATGATGTCCTCCTCCCAATACTTCGTGGAAGATAAAATATCACCGGGAATGGAGAACCCTTCCAGGGTGGCCAGAGCCAAATTATGGGCACGTGAAACCCCAAATTCGATCATGCCTCCGCACCATACCTTAATATGATGCTCCTGGCATAGCCGGTAAATTTCGAGGGCACTCGAATATCCGCCTACTCTGCCAAGCTTGATGTTGACCACTCCACAGCTTCCCAAATGAATTGCACTCCTCATATCGTGAGGGGTGATAATGCTCTCATCAAGGCAGATCGGGGTGGTGATCTCCTTTTGCAATAAAGAGTGTTCGACCAGATCGTCTATTCCCAGGGGCTGCTCGATCATCTCCAAATTATATTCGTCCAATGCCTGGAGATGCTCTTTGTCTCCGAGAGAATACGCAGAATTGGCATCGGCTAAGAGGGATACGGCTGGAAAATGGCTTCGCAATTCTTTGACAATCTCCACATCAGCCCCTGGTGAGATCTTCAGCTTTATTCGTTGATACCCTTCTTCCACCAGCACTTCTGCCTGCTTGACCATCATCTGAGCCGAGTCGGCACCCACCACGGCTCCCGCCAGGATTTCTTCTCGCACTCCGCCTATCAATTTCCACAACGGCATTTGTTGCTCCCTGGCATACAGATCCCATATTGCCATTTCAAGTGCAGCCTTTGCCATGGCATTTCCTCGAACGGCTTCGAACCGCTTCCCGATCTCTTCAGGATGATTAAATGGCTTGCTGTTTACAAGGGGAATCAACACATCCTTTAGGATATGGTAGGATGTGTTCACTGTTTCTTCTGTATACCATGGAGTGGAAAAAGCGACACCTTCTCCAAGTCCGCGCAGCCCACCATCATCTTCGACTTCAACAATGATCCCTTCCCGTTCAACAACCGTTTGGAGATGGGTTACAAAAGGTTTCTTTAAAGGCATTGAAATGACATAAAGGGTGATCGATCTAATCTTCATCTGCAACCATTCCTTTTTCCCACTGAACCCTGAGCACTCTTCTCAGCAGTTTGTTTGAAGCATTCCGTGGAAGCTCATCCATAAAGATGATTTTCTTCGGACATTTATAAGAGGCAAGATTCTTTTTACAGTGGGCTATGATTTCTTCTTCTGTAAGGGAATCCTCACTCACAATGAAGGCACAGGGGATCTGTCCCCATTCGTCACTTGTGATTCCTGTCACTCCTGCATCTTCCACACCCTTACAGCCTAACAGCACACTTTCAATTTCTGCCGGATACACATTTTCCCCACCGGAAATGATTAAGTCTGATCGCCGGTCCAGTACAAATAAGAACCCTTCTTCATCCAGATAACCAATGTCCCCCGTATGAAACCAGCCGGCTTCAAAGCTTCTAGCATTCGCTTCCTCTCTCCGGTAATATCCGCTGGTCACATTCGGTCCTTTCACAAGGATTTCCCCTTCTTGATTCGCATGGGCTGTCCCATCCCTGGCTAGGATCATTAATTCAGAAGGAAAGAGCGGCTTCCCGGCAGACCCGAGCTTTGTGAAACTGTATTCTGGTGATAACGTCACGATTTGAGAAGCCGTTTCCGTCATCCCATACGTTTGAAAGACGGGTACGCCTTTTCCCATGCACTCCTGCAGTAATGGAAACGGCGCGGGTCCGCCGCCAAGCAGCATACATCGGAAATTCGGGTGATACGTCCTGTCACCCAAGTCTTTCACCAGACGTGTGAGCATATTGCTGACAACAGACATGATTGTAACATGACCGGAGATCAATTCCCGATTGATTCCTTCCACATCAAAGCTTTCAAACAAGCGCACGTTCATCCCATATATGACGCTTCTCATCAGGATTGAATATCCGCTGATATGAAAAAGGGGCACAGAACAAAGCCATGTATCATTTTCATTTACACCGAGATTCAGCGAAGAACCAATGGCGCTCCACCAGTGATTTCCGTACGATTGGAGAACCCCTTTCGGAGCTCCCGTCGTGCCCGACGTGTACATGACCGAGCAGGCTAGGTCTAAATGAAAATGATCCTTCATTTCAAAAGATGTGGGAGATGTATTGTATATGCGTGAGAAGGAAATTCCATTGACATCATCCCCTAAAAAGGAGAGCTTCCCGTCAAAATCATCATCATACAGAACCGTCGATAACTCCATATCCTTGATTTGGAAAGACAATTCATGTTCACTTAATTTATTGTTTAATAAGACGGTCGTGAAACCAAGCTGTTGGATGGCGTGAACAAGCAGCACAGATTCCACTTTATTCTTAATCATGAGACCCAAAAAGGGATGCGATGATGAGTGAACGATCGTATTCAGCTTTTCCGCAATGGAAATGACTTTCGTCCATAATTCTTTAAAAGTGTATTCAACATCACCATTACTTAAAGCTTTCCGATCAGGGGTTAAAAAAGCTCTTTGTTTCAGCCAGTTGGGCAATTGCTCTGTTGTCATCCTGTCTTGTCCATTCCTTTCTGATTGGTTCTATTGAATGCTTTTTGTTACGATTGTTTTTTGATGTTTGGCTGTTTGTTGCAGTACTTTAACGCAACCCGTGCCACTACCCGTATACACAACCTCTTCATCTAAAAAAAGCCCGATGAATCCATATCAGATTCATCAGGCCGCCTCATATCAAGGGAAACGAGGGAATTGTCCGAAGTCCGGCTTACGCTTTTCTTTGAATGCGTCCCGGCCTTCTTTCGCTTCTTCCGTTGTGTAGTATAGAAGGGTGGCGTCACCTGCAAGTTGCTGCAGTCCTGCCAGTCCGTCTGTATCTGCGTTGAATGAAGCTTTTAGGAAACGAAGGGCAGTCGGACTTTTTTCAAGCATTTCTGAAGCCCACTGCACCGTTTCAGCTTCAAGCTGCTCGTATGGAACCACTGTATTGACAAGGCCCATTTCAAGCGCTTCCTGCGCGTTGTACTGACGGCACAGGTACCAGATTTCTTTCGCTTTCTTGTGACCGACGATGCGTGCAAGGTATCCTGCACCGTATCCTGCGTCAAAGCTTCCCACTTTAGGACCCGTTTGTCCGAAGATCGCATTGTCAGCAGCAATCGTAATATCACATACGACATGAAGGACATGTCCTCCACCGATCGCGTAACCGGCTACCATTGCGATGACAGGTTTCGGGATCACACGGATCAGACGCTGCAGGTCCAACACGTTCAAGCGAGGAATTTCATCTTCCCCGACATATCCGCCGTGTCCACGGACACGTTGGTCTCCCCCTGAACAGAATGCTTTTTCACCGGCACCTGTTAAAACGATGACACCGACTTTGGAATCGTCGCGTGCATAAGCAAATGCATCGATTAATTCCATAACCGTTTTAGGACGGAATGCGTTACGTACTTCTGGTCGATTGATCGTAATCTTAGCGATCCCATTGTATGTTTCGTACAAAATATCTTCGTAGTTTCTTTCTGAAACCCATTCAAAAGCCATTTAGTTGTTCCTCCTTTATGTAGTTAACAGTAGATCCTCTATTATTGTACCAAACTTTCGCGATTCTTCCACATGAATTGCATGACCTGTGTTGGAAAATGTCACAATATTGAACGCAGGATTGAGCTTTTTCATGTTTTCTGCAACCCCAACGAACTTTTGATCCAGCTCCCCGACAAGTAAGTGGACCGGAATAGAGATGTTTCCAAGCTCCCCCCATAAAGAATCCTGTGCGCCGGTCCCCATCCCCTTCAAGCTATTGGATAAGCCTGTGGCAGATTGGCTCAGACGCTGCTTTCTGATTTCGGCGCGTTCTTCGGCCGAAAGTCTTCTCTGAGACGCAAACAGGGGAATCTCTTGCCAGAAATCGACAAAGTTTTTGACTCCTTCTTTTTCTATTCTTTCAGCAAGATCTTGATCCATCTTCCTGCGTTCCGCTCTTGCTTCAGGAGTCTTCAGTCCAGGTGAGGAGCTTTCGAGTATCAATGTCTTCACCTTTTGAGGATATTTCAAACCAAAGTGGAGAGCCGTTCGTCCTCCCATGGAATAACCGATCAGAGTGGCATCTGCGATGTCAAGCTGATCAAGGATACAGCATATATCCCCGGATACCCTGTCCATCGTATATCTGCTGTCATCCTCAGGGGAATCCGTGCGTCCGTGGCCAATCAAATCAATGATGATGCACTGACAGGAAGCGGACAGTATATCGGTGACAGATGCCCATGTTGTCGCGTCACCCGTGAAGCCGTGGAGGAAAACCAGGGGCTGCCCCACCCCTTTAACTTCTACAAAATACCGAATATCATTCACTTGAAGAATCATGATATCCACCTTTCCTATTTCGCGTCATTTCCCGGGAAACAAAATTCCACAATTTACGATGATTTGCTACATTTTCTTCACGATCCGTCATCACTTCAATGATGTTAATCCCTTTGATTTGATCCGCTTCCATAAGGGCAGGAATGAATTCGTTCTCTGATGATACCTTGGAATAACCCGCTCCGTACAGCTTTGCTGCATGGGCAAAATCCAGGTCCATCGGGGTCCCGAAGAGGTCTTCAAAGTGTGTCTGATCAGATGCTTGCGGCAGGTAAGAAAAGATACCGCCTCCATTGTTATTCATGACGATGATGGTCATATCCAACTGATATTTCCTGGCGGTCAATAATCCGTTTAAATCATGGAAAAACGCAAGATCCCCAATCAGGAGATACATGGACTGTGATCCTGTACTCATGCCAAGGGCCGTAGATACCACTCCGTCAATTCCGTTTGCTCCTCGATTGGCAAATATTCGAATTGAACGGTCATCAGTAAATAAATAGGTATCCAAATCCCTGATGGGCATGCTGTTACTGGAAAACAGGGTAGCCCCGTCAGGCAGATGCCTGATCAGTTGATAAACCGCCGTTCCTTCATCCCAAGATTCATGCCCCTTCTTGAGCAAGTCCTTCGTCTCTGCATTGACACCCGCCCAATATTCGAGCCACTCCCTATCAGGCCGGACGTTTTTCCCTATGAATCCCTGACAGAAAAGGTTTTCCTCACATTGGATGTAATGAGTTCCCCGTGCAGTCGGGTCCTGCCATTCTTCTCCATTACTCACCACCCATGTGGGAATATCCGGCAGGCTTTTCAGGAAAAGCATCAGCGCTTTCGATACCGGCATGGCACCGAAGCGGATGACAATGTCAGGGTATAAAGATTCTTTAAGCCCCTCGACTCTGACGAATGTGTCGTAGCAATCGATAATATTTCCCTTGGAGTGGCTACCATTCCGTACAAAGGATAACGGGTCTGCCAGGAGCGGCAGGCCGTATTCCTCGGCAAATGCGATGATGGACTGAACAGCCTCTTCTCCTATTCCGGGTCCACACACAATGATGCCACGATTTGATTTCTTTAATTGTTCCAGAAGGTCATACTGAACATCTGAGGGTAATTGACGATCCCCTTGAATGACTCTCTTTCCCCACTGGGCATTTGTAAATTCCACCTGTTGCAAATTCGGTATAAGAGGTTCCCTGAATGGAAAGTTGAAATGAACCGGCCCTTGTGGATACCCTATAGAAATAGACACACCTCTGACGGCAGAGGATCGTGCATATTGCACCATGGAAGGGATGCTTTCCGGTAATGCCATATCTATGGACCATTTCACGTGTTTTCCATACAATTCGATCTGATTGATCGCTTGAGGAGCCCCTACTTCCCTTAGCTCGTGAGGACGATCTGCCGTCAAGACAATGAGTGGTACCTTTCCGTAGCGGGCCTCGATGACAGCAGGATAATAGTTTGCCCCTGCTGTGCCTGAACTGCACAGGATGGCGACAGGCTTCTTTTTCGCCTTGGCGATCCCCAATCCAAAGAAAGCAGCTGAACGTTCATCCACATTCGTATACGTTTTGACATCTGGATGATGGGCAAATAACAATGCCAAAGGAGTAGAACGAGAGCCGGGACTGATGACGACTTCGTCTACTCCATTTCCAACCAATTCTTCAATGAAGGCCGCTAAATAAGCTGTTAATTTCTGCTGATGTTCATCAATCATGTACGGTTCCCCCTAATGCACGGAGCATTGGCCGAAATTTCATTTGCGTTTCTTTAAACTCACTTTCAGGCTGTGAGTCGGCTACGATTCCGCAGCCTGCATATAAATAAGCTTTATCCCTTTGCAGGAGGCCCGAACGGAGGGCGACTGCATACTCACCATTGCCGTAAGCATCCATCCAGCCGATAGGACCTGCGTATAATCCACGATCCATCTGTTCCTCCTGCCTGATAACGTGCATGGCTTTTTCCCTCGGTACACCACCGAGTGCAGGAGTCGGGTGTAATTTTTCCACTAGATTTAGAAGCGATGTATGCTCCGATGCCTGTCCAATGACAGGAGTATATAAGTGCTGGATGTCCTTTAGCTTCATAAGCTGCGGTGAAGTTGGGATTGACAGCTCATCACAATAGGGTTTCAGTGCGTCCCGAATGCTGTCTACGACAAGCTGATGCTCATAGCGGTTCTTTTCATCATCCAGAAGCTCTTCCCCCAGTTTCTCATCCCTTTCGAGGGTATCCCCACGGGCAATCGACCCCGCTAAACAGGTAGAAAGGATTTCTTCTCCCGTTTTTTTCACGAGTCGTTCGGGAGTGGCTCCGATGAAGCAGCTGTCTTTCCTTTCAAAGCTGAATACAAAGCTATCGGGCTGCTGTTTCCACAGATTATCCAGTACAAAATCAGAGGACACGTGCTTTTCAAAGGAAATTTCACATTTTCTTGCAAGCACGACCTTATCCATTTCACCCTGCTGTAACCGCGTTACGACACTCTGAACAGAATCCTTCCATTCTTCAGGCTTCACATCACGGTTTAAAAGCCAATTGGCACTCTCAGGAATAACGGTTTTCCGGGCGTTTGCAAGAAGGTTTTCCTTGATGCGGATTCGTTCATGGAGCAAGCTTTCATCCTCTCCCGGAAGACAAATGACATTCATCGTCAGATAATTCGTTTTCCCCGGCTTGGTCAGCATGAACTTCGGGAGCTGAAACGAACCTTCAGAGAAATGACTCCACTCTTCTCCCCTCGCGTTCACCGGATCGAAACTGAATCCACCGAATAACAGTGGACCTGTTCCCGGCCATTTGTCCCCTGTCACGACAACGGATTCTTGGATTAAGCGCTTCCACTCGTCCTCAACCGTAAAAAAACGATCTTCCATCTCATCCGTGGAAACGATATGAGCCGCTCCAAGTCCTACAAGCGTGATGGTATGATCACGGTCCTTCCATAAGAAGCGCTCTCCAATAAAAGAACTGCCTCCATAGTAAAAAGAAAGAGGATCGACTGCCTCGACTTCCTCCACTATACTGAGAAGAACGGGGCGATCTATTTGTTTAGCCTTCGCTTTGGCTGAATCATATGCTTTTTCAATATTGGTTTTATGGATGGTAACCAATTGAATTCCCCCAAACAAAATCACGTACAATAGTCAAACTTATTATAAGATACACCTGTCTTTATGGTGTGTCAACGAAGTTCAAGCCATGTTAACGATATTAATCCTTATTATATATAATAAACCCTTTTTCTTCTTTTGAGAAACCAAAAGCGTTGTAAAAGTCCTCATTTACTGGAAAATAGCACCTTCACTGATTTGTAAAAAATGATTGACAGTCCTCCTCCCTTTACCTACACTTTAATCTGTAAAGGAATTGTAATGTTATCTGAAAATTCCTTATTGTGTAAGGGAGAGAGATTGATGGAACAACAAGCATCCAACATGTTGGAATCAGATAAAGGGTGGAAAATCTGGTGGCAGTTGACCAGGCCCCACACTCTTACTGCAGCTTTCGTACCTGTTTTATTAGGCACGGTACTTGCACTGCAATTTACAAACGTTAATGTAACGCTATTTATAGCCATGCTGGTTGCCTGCCTGTTGATCCAGGCTGCTACCAATATGTTCAATGAATATTACGATTACAAGAGAGGCCTGGATACAGAGCATTCAGTGGGAATCGGCGGTGCGATCGTCCGTAACGGGGTCAAACCTTCAACGGTCATCAACCTTGCCTTTTCACTGTACGGCATCTCCCTTCTGCTGGGGATTTATATTTGTCTCAGCAGTACATGGTGGCTGGCACTGATAGGCTTAGTGTGCATGGCAGCAGGGTACTTTTATACTGGCGGACCAATGCCAATTGCATACACTCCGTTTGGAGAAATCGTAGCAGGGTTTTTCATGGGATTCGTAATCATCCTGATTTCATTCTATATCCAGACCGGCTACATCAACGATGACAGCATCCTCATCTCAATACCGGTATCCATTTTGGTGGGGTCCATATTATTGGCTAACAACATCCGGGATCTGGATGGAGACAAAGAGAACGGCCGCAAAACCATTGCTATCCTATTAGGTAAAAAGGGCGCCATCTTCCTCTTAGGGAGTATGTTCGTCGTATCCTACGCCTGGATCATCGGACTGGTCGCAGCGGGTATCTCTTCACCATGGCTGTTCGTAGCCTTCCTGAGCGTCCCTAAAGCGGTCAAGGCAACCATTGGATTCATCGGCAAATCACAACCGATTGAAATGATGCCTGCCATGAAAGCCACGGCCCAGACCAATACCATTTTTGGATTCCTGCTAACCATTGGATTATTACTTGCTTATATGCTATAGAAAGACCAAAAGTCGACCCTTTCATTTACGGGTCGACTCTTTTTTGTTTTGAGATGATATAACTCACAATAAATCGGATGATATTTAAAATTATGTACATAAAAAAGGTAGTTAAAACTTTAGGTATTAATTAAAAATTAAAAGCTACTGTTGATTGGAGCGGAAGGTGCTCGACTCCCTCGGAAAAAGTTATTATACCAGTGCTTACAACCGTTTTATTCTCTTGTGAAAATTTTTTTGT
>NZ_JAFKOH010000267.1 GCF_017303375.1 Bacillus sp. NTK074B
TAGCGAAAGGGGAAGGCCACGGTCGCGGCGGTCGGATGATCGAGCGCAGTCTCGCGGGCAAAGGTCGGGCCGCTGACCGCGCCCACGACATGGCCGGGCAGTTCTTCGGAGGCGACTTCGGACAACAGATAGCCCGAATCCCGCTCGACCCCCTTGCAGGCCAGCGCGATGGGCGCGCCTTCGGGCAGGTAGGGCGCGATCGCCTGACACATCTGCCGCAGCGTGGACGAGGGCGTCACGATCAGCACCGCTTC
>NZ_JAFKOH010000268.1 GCF_017303375.1 Bacillus sp. NTK074B
GTCAGCGACGCCCCTACCAGCGCCATGACCGAGGCTGAGGCAACCGCAACCAGCACCGCGTCGAAATCGCCCACCAGCCGCGAAAAGGCCGAGGCGCCGGTGACGAACAGCAGGTAGAGCGCGGTCATTCCCAAGGGCACGACCAGCGCCAGACCGGCAAGGATGAGGCCTTTCTGTTTCATCGGATCCTCTGTCTGAACAGCAGGTTACGCCCCGGCTGCACGGCGTCCTCGGGACGTGCGGCAAGCGAGGCG
>NZ_JAFKOH010000269.1 GCF_017303375.1 Bacillus sp. NTK074B
GTCAAACCGGCGAACCCGGCTTGAACCTGCAAATGAAGGGATATGAGGACGGTTCGGTCCAGACCGTGATCCGAAGATCCGGTCGAGTGGGGTTCTGACTGAACCCCGTGCTAAGTGTTCCACGAGATCAGCAAGCTGATCTGCCAGGAACATCCTTAGAAAGGAGGTGATCCAGCCGCAGGTTCCCCTACGGCTACCTTGTTACGACTTCACCCCAGTCGCTGAGCCTACCGTGGTCGGCTGCCTCCATTGCT
>NZ_JAFKOH010000270.1 GCF_017303375.1 Bacillus sp. NTK074B
CAACTGGCT
Source organism: Bacillus sp. NTK074B (assembly GCF_017303375.1). GTDB lineage: Bacteria > Bacillota > Bacilli > Bacillales > Bacillaceae_B > Rossellomorea. The sequence continues at coordinate 10 of NZ_JAFKOH010000270.1, forward strand.
CGACATCCAGATCGACCACGCCGCGACGGTGGCGGGGCTGCGCTCGCTGGGCCTGCCGTTGGCCGCGCCGCCCCTCAGGATCTGCCATTTCTCGGTCTATCTGCGGCCCGGCGTGTTCCGGCTGTACCGCCGCCTGCTGCATGATCGCGAGGGGCTGACGCTGGCCCAATTGCGCGCGGCCCTGTCCGAGACGCCCGATCCGCGCTGGAGCCGCCTGCCGCGGCTGGTGCCGGCCGTGCGGCTGT
>NZ_JAFKOH010000271.1 GCF_017303375.1 Bacillus sp. NTK074B
GGGCTTTTGCCACAGCGCGCCCGGCGTAAATTGAAGCTTGGAAACCGTGTCCACGCAGCAATCTGCCTGCAGGCGCGCCTTGCCCTGCCGCGCAATGTTTGCCAGAACGCCCGCGACGGTCGAGGCACGAGAGGTTTCCCATGACGCGCGTTCTGATAGCTGGCGGCGGCATCGCCGGGCTGGCCACGGCCCTGACCCTGCACCAGATCGGTGTCCCCTGCACGGTGTTCGAATCCGTGCGCGACCTCAAACCG
>NZ_JAFKOH010000272.1 GCF_017303375.1 Bacillus sp. NTK074B
TTCCGGCGGCTCGATCAGCTCAAGATCACGCTGGGCGCGCTTCTCGCGCAGCCCGCGCGCGATCTCTCGGCCGTGCTGATCGTCGACAATGCCTCGAATGACGGAACAGCCGAGTGGCTTGCCGCGCAGGGCGATCCGCGTCTGGTCACGCTTGCCCTGCCCGAGAACCGGGGCGGCGCCGGCGGGTTCGAAGCCGGGATGCGCCACGCTGTCGAACATCTTGCGCCCGACTGGATCGTCGTGATGGACGACGA
>NZ_JAFKOH010000273.1 GCF_017303375.1 Bacillus sp. NTK074B
TCGGCTGGCTGGGCGCTGGTGTTCATCGCGCTGCTCTACACCGTGGCTCCGGCTGTGGGGGCGATGGCGCGCTACAACATCACCACGCAGATGTGGCCCGATGGCGTGACCGGCGAGGCGGTGTCGCTCGAGACAATCGAGACCGGCGAGCAATACAACTGGATGCGCAACTGGCAGACCACCGGCCTGCTGGGCTGGGAAGACAAGAACGGCGACGGCCGGATCCAGTACTACAACGACGCCAGCGCGGACAT
>NZ_JAFKOH010000274.1 GCF_017303375.1 Bacillus sp. NTK074B
TGGCCCCCCGCTGAGAGGGAGACAAACTCAATGATGTTGCCGCGGTCAGTCGTGTCGTCGTCGGTCATGTCAGGCCTCCAGTTCGATGAGGGGTCGGTTTTTGCGTCGGGGGGAGACCAGCTCCACCAATGCCTCGGAATCGATGATCAAGGCGATCTTGCCATCGCCCAGGATCGTGGCGGCGGCGATCCCGTTGACGGCGCCGTAATTGCCTTCGAGACTCTTGATGACGACCTGACGCTGGTCTTGGATCG
>NZ_JAFKOH010000275.1 GCF_017303375.1 Bacillus sp. NTK074B
TTTGTTGATGGTCACCAGCTTAATTAACGTCACCTATCTATCGGGCTAATTGTGTTTCCTTTCTTCAGAAGTGCGTGAGGTTTGATATGAAAAAATGGGGTTTGACGCTCGCTGCGAGCATGAGTGTTTTAGCTTTGGCTAGCTGTGGTGCTCCCGGTGAGCCAGGCGCTAGCAGCGAAAGTGCAGAAGGTGATACAGCCGCTGCGGGTGCAGGTGGTAGCCGTTTGCAAACGGTTCTAGATCGCGGTGAGCT
>NZ_JAFKOH010000027.1 GCF_017303375.1 Bacillus sp. NTK074B
GAATAGCTCTTTAAAAATAAATCTAGAATTAACGTTGACGTATTGTCTTGTTTTGTTCAGTTTTCAAGGTTCAATGTAGCGCTTCTTTCGAAGCGACCCTTACTATATTACATGTTTGATAACTTGTTGTCAACAACTTTTTTCGGAAAAGTTTTGATCAAGTTTTCATGTGTATGTTGCTCGTTTGCGGCAACAAATAATACTTTACCAGTTAACTTCGCAGAAGTCAACTTCTTTTTAAAACTTTCTCAAAAAAGAGAACGTCTTTCCAATTATCTTATAACAAGATAATGGCTCCGCAGGCAAGATTCGAACTTGCGACCGATCGGTTAACAGCCGATAGCTCTACCACTGAGCTACTGCGGAATAATAGAATGGTGGGCCTAAGTGGACTCGAACCACCGACCTCACGCTTATCAGGCGTGCGCTCTAACCAGCTGAGCTATAGGCCCATAAATAATTGGAGCGGGTGAAGGGAATCGAACCCTCATCATCAGCTTGGAAGGCTGAGGTTTTACCACTAAACTACACCCGCATGAATACTTGGAGGCGGCAACCGGATTTGAACCGGTGATAAAGGTTTTGCAGACCTCTGCCTTACCACTTGGCTATGCCGCCGTTGGCTGGGCTAGCTGGATTCGAACCAACGCATGTCGCAGTCAAAGTGCGATGCCTTACCGCTTGGCTATAGCCCAATATAAAGGGCGACTGATGGGAATCGAACCCACGAATGCCTGAACCACAATCAGGTGCGTTAACCACTTCGCCACAATCGCCATGTTTGAAATTTCTTTGGCAGGGGCAGTAGGAATCGAACCCACACCAAAGGTTTTGGAGACCTTCGTTCTACCGTTAAACTATGCCCCTATGAAATACTTTGAATTTCACATAACCCTAACGCTATTCGCTTTGGAGTTTGCTGCTCCGTTTCACTACACTTAGTTTAAGGAGGATTATTTCACTCCGCTGTCGCTTTGTGAAAAATCTTGGTGGAGGGGGGCAGATTCGAACTGCCGAACCCGAAGGAGCGGATTTACAGTCCGCCGCGTTTAGCCACTTCGCTACCCCTCCAAATAAAATAAATACTTAAAGGTTCTTAAGTATAAATGGTGGCTCAGGACGGAATCGAACCGCCGACACATGGATTTTCAGTCCATTGCTCTACCAACTGAGCTACTGAGCCATATTTTATAGAAGATTAAATTTTCAAATGGCCATCAAAAGAAAAATGGCGGTCCGGACGGGACTCGAACCCGCGACCTCCTGCGTGACAGGCAGGCATTCTAACCAACTGAACTACCGGACCAGAGTTTTTTGACGATAGTCAAAATAACTTTCATTACCTTGCGCTAGCAAAAATAACTTTCCTTACTTGCGCCAGCAAAATAACTTTCATTACCTCGCGCTAGCGAAAATAACTATCCTTGCGTGACTCATAAAAGATCAAAGTTAACCTTTTACTGATAACAAGCAAAAACGGTATTGCGGGGACAGGATTTGAACCTGCGACCTTCGGGTTATGAGCCCGACGAGCTACCGAACTGCTCCACCCCGCGACGATATAAATATAAAGGTAATATGGAGGAGGAAGGGGGATTCGAACCCCCGCGGGCTGTTACACCCCTGTCGGTTTTCAAGACCGATCCCTTCAGCCGGACTTGGGTATTCCTCCGTATAATGGACCCTGTAGGACTCGAACCTACGACCGGACGGTTATGAGCCGTCTGCTCTAACCAACTGAGCTAAGGGTCCTTATAATCGTTCATTATGTATCATGTAATAGCGGCGGAGGGGATCGAACCCCCGACCTCACGGGTATGAACCGTACGCTCTAGCCAGCTGAGCTACACCGCCACGAAACACTTACTATACTATTGAATTTCACTTTCGTAAAACCAATGAAGTTTATTTTACTTTCGTAAAACCAATGTAGTTTTTTTACTTTCGTAAAAAAACTTGGTGGAGCCTAGCGGGATCGAACCGCT
>NZ_JAFKOH010000276.1 GCF_017303375.1 Bacillus sp. NTK074B
GGACGAGATCGGGGTGATCCTTGATCGTCTCGATGCGTGCTTTTCCGGCGTGTCGCTGGATCAGGTGGATTTCGACCGCTACGCCGAGCTCAACGGCCAGTTTCACGAAAGGCTGGCCGATCTATGCTGCAGCGCAGTGGTGTTGCGGGAGCTGGAACGGGTCAAATCGCTGCCGTTCGCCTCGCCCTCGGCTTTCGTCATGGGCTCGGGCAGCGAGGGCGGGGCGGACCGGGCGCTGCGCTCGCTGATCGTG
>NZ_JAFKOH010000277.1 GCF_017303375.1 Bacillus sp. NTK074B
GGAACAAAGATGCCGCGTCAAAAGCGCGTTAATCGTCCCGTCTTTGTTCTGAAAATATCCTCGGGGGTGAATTGGCCGCAGGCCAAGAGGGGGCAGACAGCCCCCTTCTTTTGTCCTGATCCCTCAGCTTTCGCTCAGGGCGACCTTCATGTCCTTGACCTGATAGATCACCTCGCCATCGGCCTCGACGATGCCGTCGGCCACGCCCATGGTCAGCCGGCGGGTCTGCACGGCCTTGGTGAAATCGACCTTG
>NZ_JAFKOH010000278.1 GCF_017303375.1 Bacillus sp. NTK074B
GTCATACGCCGCCGTTTCACGGCCCGGACGGCCAACGAAATCGGATGGCAGCAGCAGGCCGACCATCTGGCGGCGGCCATCTTCCATCGTCTGGGTCAGCGTAGCGATGCCCGAGACGACCGAGCCTACGAAATCCATCCGGTCGCCCGACCAGACGATGGTCTGCCCGGCTTCGAAGCTGCGATAATATTTCGTCTCTTCGAGACGTTCGAGCTCATCCGTATCGCAGCGGGCACAGACCGCGCGATGCCGG
>NZ_JAFKOH010000279.1 GCF_017303375.1 Bacillus sp. NTK074B
GTGATGCGGAGCTGATCGCCATGGCCTTCTCGTCACCTCTCGTTGTCCGCAGGTCGGCCCGCTTCGCGCGGGCCGGAGGGCTGCGCGCATGACGACGTGGTTCGAAGGGCCCATGGTGCGCCAGCCGGCGGTTCCGATGACCGACCGTCTGGCCGCGTGGCGGGCAGGCGCGCCGCTGCCTCTGCCGGCGATGGAGCTGGTTCATGCGACCGTGCGCGGGCGGCCCGTGGTTTTCTGCCTGACGATGGAAGAC
>NZ_JAFKOH010000280.1 GCF_017303375.1 Bacillus sp. NTK074B
GGCAGCGCCATCAGCGTCAACATCACGACCGACGCGCCGATGATCCCCGTGGTCGCGGCCATGATCGTGCCCATCAGCGTGACCGACAGTGCAAGCCCACCGGGCACCCGGCGCAGCAGCACCTGCAGCGCTTCCAGCAGATCCGTGGCGACGCCGGATTTCTCCAGCATCGTGCCCATGAAGGTGAACATCGGGATCGCCACCAACACCAGCGACGCCATCGTCCCGCCATAGATCCTGAGCGGGATCAGCT
>NZ_JAFKOH010000281.1 GCF_017303375.1 Bacillus sp. NTK074B
GGCCGGGTTCGGTCGCGCCACCGATGATGCAGGCGCCATGCCCCGCTTCCGTCCTGTGCATCGCGGCCAGCGCGGCCTCGGCCTGATCGGGGGGAACGAAGGTGACGAGCGTGCCCTCATTGGCCAGATAAAGCGGGTCGAGACCCAGGATCTCGCACATCCCCTTGACCTCGGCGCGCAGCGGCAGCGCCGCTTCGTCCAGTTCGACCGACACGCCCGCCGCATCGGCCAGTTCGTTCAGGGTCGAGGCCAG
>NZ_JAFKOH010000282.1 GCF_017303375.1 Bacillus sp. NTK074B
TCGGACAGCACGTCGAAAGCGAAATGCGCGGCGTGTTCGCACAAGGCCATGATGCGCAAATGGTCGGTCTGCTTGTGACCGGAGGCCGAGGCGGTCATATCCGACATCACCACATCGGCTTGCCCGTCGAGCCAGACCTTGACCTTGTCATCCGCGCCGTCTTCGAGAAAATCGAGCACATGCGCGTCGGCCCCCGCGAGCGGCTCGACCTCTTGCAGATCGACGCCCAGAACGGTGCCGATGCGCTTGCCTT
>NZ_JAFKOH010000283.1 GCF_017303375.1 Bacillus sp. NTK074B
GGGCGAATGCAGCGGATGCGGGCGGTGCAGCAAGGCCTTGTGCAGGGCGCCTGGTTGCAGCCGCAGCCCGACATGACGCTGCCGCGCTTCGATTACGAGGCGCATCTGGCCAGCCTGACGGGGGACGATCCGCGCTGGCCCGATGGCACACGGGCGGTGAGCGAGCTGCGGCTGTCCTTCCGGCTGGCGCCGACGGGGATGTTCGGCGGGATGACCGGGCCGCGACGGCTGCATCTGGATATCGTCGATTAT
>NZ_JAFKOH010000284.1 GCF_017303375.1 Bacillus sp. NTK074B
GGCGCAGCGGCTGATCTGGATGATGCATCAGGTGATCGTTGCCGATTACGGCACCGGCCGTCGTGCACGTCTGCCCGACGGACGCGAGGCGGCGGGCAAGACCGGCACCACGACCAGCGCGCGCGATGCGTGGTTCGTGGGCTTCACGGCGGATTTCGTCGTCGGTGTCTGGATGGGCAATGACGACAACGCGCCGCTGACCGGGGTCACCGGGGGCGGGCTGCCCGCCGAGATCTGGCGCGAGACGATGGT
>NZ_JAFKOH010000285.1 GCF_017303375.1 Bacillus sp. NTK074B
CGGCTGTTCCATGCCTGTCCGCTCGCGGCACTTGTGGCGCAGACAGGCGACGGGCTTGACGCCAATCACCTGCCGCTTCTGCGTGAGGGCGAGGGGTTCGTGGGCCATGTCGCGCGCGCCAATCCGGTGCACGCCCTTCTTCCCGACGGCGCCCCGGTGCTGGCGATCTTCCGCGCAGGCGACGCCTATGTCAGCCCGAACTGGTATCCGTCCAAGGCCGAGACGCATAAGGCCGTGCCCACGTGGAATTAT
>NZ_JAFKOH010000028.1 GCF_017303375.1 Bacillus sp. NTK074B
GCGATGACGGGATTTGCCTCATCATCAGCCTAACTGCTTAGACGCACATATCCAGCAGTGCGCTTACCCTATCCTCCTGCGTCCCCCCATTGCTCAAACGGAAAAGAGGTGGTACAGGAATATCAACCTGTTGTCCATCGTCTACGCCTATCGGCCTCGACTTAGGTCCCGACTAACCCTGAGCGGACGAGCCTTCCTCAGGAAACCTTAGGCATTCGGTGGATGGGATTCTCACCCATCTTTCGCTACTCATACCGGCATTCTCACTTCTAAGCACTCCACCAGTCCTTACGGTCTAGCTTCGCAGTCCTTAGAACGCTCTCCTACCACTGACACCTAAAGGTGTCAATCCACAGCTTCGGTGATACGTTTAGCCCCGGTACATTTTCGGCGCAGAGTCACTCGACCAGTGAGCTATTACGCACTCTTTAAATGGTGGCTGCTTCTAAGCCAACATCCTGGTTGTCTAAGCAACTCCACATCCTTTTCCACTTAACGTATACTTTGGGACCTTAGCTGGTGGTCTGGGCTGTTTCCCTCTCGACTACGGATCTTATCACTCGCAGTCTGACTCCCATGGATAAGTCTTTGGCATTCGGAGTTTGTCTGAATTCGGTAACCCGATGAGGGCCCCTAGTCCAAACAGTGCTCTACCTCCAAGACTCTTACACATGAGGCTAGCCCTAAAGCTATTTCGGAGAGAACCAGCTATCTCCAAGTTCGATTGGAATTTCTCCGCTACCCACACCTCATCCCCGCACTTTTCAACGTGCGTGGGTTCGGACCTCCATTCAGTGTTACCTGAACTTCATCCTGGACATGGGTAGATCACCTGGTTTCGGGTCTACGACCACATACTATATCGCCCTATTCAGACTCGCTTTCGCTGCGGCTCCGTCTTATCAACTTAACCTTGCATGGGATCGTAACTCGCCGGTTCATTCTACAAAAGGCACGCCATCACCCTGCCTGTTTTCCAGAGGAAAATAGGCATAGGGCTCTGACTACTTGTAGGCACACGGTTTCAGGTTCTATTTCACTCCCCTTCCGGGGTGCTTTTCACCTTTCCCTCACGGTACTGGTTCACTATCGGTCACTAGGGAGTATTTAGCCTTGGGAGATGGTCCTCCCAGCTTCCGACGGGATTTCACGTGTCCCGCCGTACTCAGGATCCACTCAAGAGGGAATGAAGTTTCAACTACAGGGTTGTTACCTTCTTTGACGAGCCTTTCCAGACTTCTTCGTCTACTTCATTCCTTTGTAACTCCGTATAGAGTGTCCTACAACCCCAAGAGGCAAGCCTCTTGGTTTGGGCTATATCCCGTTTCGCTCGCCGCTACTCAGGGAATCGCAATTGCTTTCTCTTCCTCCAGGTACTTAGATGTTTCAGTTCCCTGGGTCTGCCTTCCATACTCTATGTATTCAAGTAAGGATATTGTTCCATTACGAACAATGGGTTCCCCCATTCGGAAATCTCTGGATCAAAGCTCACTTACAGCTCCCCAAAGCATATCGGTGTTAGTCCCGTCCTTCGTCGGCTCCTAGTGCCAAGGCATCCACCGTGCGCCCTTCATAACTTAACCGAATTGGTTGTTACATCAGGTTTAAAACCTAAAATGGCGATACTCGGTAATTTCTTGACTATCAATTTATCTTTATCTAGTTTTCAAAGAACAA
>NZ_JAFKOH010000286.1 GCF_017303375.1 Bacillus sp. NTK074B
GCTGTTCGGAACGTCGGACCGCTTCATCGCCGGGAACATTATGACCCGCCCCGAGGCCGATGGCCTGCAGGTCGGCCCGCTCGACCACGCCGCCGCCTCGCCGGACGACGTGACCCGCGATTACGTCTATTTCTCCGGTCCGCTGGGCGACAACATTCTGGTCGTCGGGCAGCGGCTGGACCTGCTCTATCATACGAAAATCCTTGTCTTCCGCACCTTGACGCTGAGCGGGTTCCTGATCGTTCTCACTAT
>NZ_JAFKOH010000287.1 GCF_017303375.1 Bacillus sp. NTK074B
GATATCCCAAGGCTCGGCGATCAGCTTCACGCGGTTCAGGACCGGGTCCTGCCGGATCGCGGCGAAGAAGGCGGAGATGGGCTGGAACCCCGCATCGTCGCGCGCCAGCGTCGAGGCAAGGTCGAAGCGGAAGCCGTCGACATGCATAACCTCGACCCAGTAGCGCAGGCTGTCCATCACCATCCTCAGCACCATCGGATGGTCCATGTTGACCGTGTTGCCGCAGCCTGTGTCGTTGATGTAGTGGCGCGG
>NZ_JAFKOH010000288.1 GCF_017303375.1 Bacillus sp. NTK074B
TAAAAAAAGGAGGAATGTTTGTTTGCTGGATTGATCAGGATTTTACGCTTTGCCTCGAAGGCGTGTCCGAGAAGAAAAACTGGCCTATGGAACTGATACCCATCCCGCTACAAGTGCCTAGCGACGCCTCACCTTGCTGATTGTCCCTACTCCATCGCTTGCGCATAACGGATTCTCAGGCTCGTCATTTCTTTTCAGGTAATTCGAATATGTTCGTTCAGATTAAACTCCCAGAAGATTTCACATGAATG
>NZ_JAFKOH010000289.1 GCF_017303375.1 Bacillus sp. NTK074B
GCCGGGCGATGCCCCCCTTCTCCATCAGATATCCGGTCAGGATGAACAAGGGCAGCGCCAGCAGGATCACCGAGTTCAGCGACCGGAAACCCTGCAACATCAGCGTGTTCAGCCCGACATCGTAGATCCAGACAAGGAAGGCGGTGACCGCGGCGAAGGACCAGGCGACAGGAACGCCGATGGCCATCAACACCACCAGCAGGGGAATGGCGAACAAGCCAGTCATACGGTGCCTTTCAGGGCGTTGATCG
>NZ_JAFKOH010000290.1 GCF_017303375.1 Bacillus sp. NTK074B
GGTCTCCTTTCGCAGCACGCCGTGGGGTGGCGCCGGAACCGCACCAAGGCCGATCTACAACAGCGCTCATCCTGCTCCGAACGGCATCCGACCGGCCAGGTTCACTGTGATCGTTCCTCTACTTGGCACAGAACTCGCCGCTAGCGTCGAGGACGGAACGTCGAGTTGGTCCCGATACATCGCCGCGCTTCAAGAGGATCAGGCGCGAGCACCAGATGAAATCGGAATCTACCCCTTTTTGCTGTCAGAGG
>NZ_JAFKOH010000291.1 GCF_017303375.1 Bacillus sp. NTK074B
CGGATGCCGACCTTCCCGCGATCGAGGATTTCCTGAGCGCCCGGGCCGAAAGCTCGATGTTCCTGCGCTCGAACCTGCGTGAGCACGGACTGGGGGATACGGAATCGCCGCGTGCTATGGATGTGGCGCTGACCCGCGAGGCCGGGGACGCGATCACCGGGGGCTTCGGGTTGACGAATGGCGGATACGCGACCTTTCAGGCGCCACAGGCGGACCCCGAGACATGGCAGGCCGTGGCGCGCTGGATCGGG
>NZ_JAFKOH010000292.1 GCF_017303375.1 Bacillus sp. NTK074B
TCTGCGTGACAATGCCGGTCCTCAGATCCTCCGACCGGACAGCTATCTGATCCATGTCGCCAAGGCGAAATCGGGCCTTGCCATCCGGGGCGGCCTGGCGCGCCTCGCGGCCTGGGCGTGGCTGTTCAAGAATTACAGCCTGAAGGACTGGGCCATTTTCCTTGAAGCCTACGGGCACCCTCTGCGCCTCGGCCGGTATGGGCAGCATGCAAAGCCGGAGGAAAAGCAGATCCTGCTCCGCGCCGCGCGCC
>NZ_JAFKOH010000293.1 GCF_017303375.1 Bacillus sp. NTK074B
GAGGGTCGATTTGCCGACGGAGGGCCGCGTGACGTGACCAGAGACGATGAAAGCCTGCGCTACGCCAAGCTGATGCAAGCCGTGGCGCGCGATGCCGATAAGGCGGCTTTCGCGGCGCTTTTCACGCATTTCGCCCCAAGGGTGAAGGCGTTTCTGATCAAGTCGGGCGCCACGCCCGCGATGGCCGAGGATTGCGTACAGGACGTGATGGCGACGGTCTGGCGCAAGGCGCGGATGTTTGATCCGTCGCG
>NZ_JAFKOH010000294.1 GCF_017303375.1 Bacillus sp. NTK074B
GACGTCAGCACGGCTGGCCTGCGTCACGCGGCCCACCCGCTCGCCGGGCCGCGCCGGGTTCAGCGCATCGACCGCTGCGCCGCCCTGTGCGGGCACGGCGAGCAGCGGCGCGGCTTCGAAATGCTCGATCCCGAAGGGCTGGCGCGCGGCCTCGATCGCAGCGAGATCCGGCGCGGCGGTCAGGTCCCAGCCGCGTGAATTGGCGCGCTCGGGGCGGAACAGGTCGGGCCCGGTGGTCAGCGCGAAGGGTT
>NZ_JAFKOH010000295.1 GCF_017303375.1 Bacillus sp. NTK074B
TTCGACCGAAGCGGCCGAGGGCAGCAATCAGATCAAGAAAGCGGTCCGGGACGCCGCGCTGAGGGCGTCGCAGGCGCTGGGCTACATGCCCCGCGCCTGACGCAGTCGTCAGGGCCTGTTTTCTTACGGCCAACGCGCCCACGGGTGCGGGCGGCCCGACATATCCTCGTAAATCGACTTCTGCGACTGATAGGCGCGCAGCCCCGCGCGGCCCTTTTCGCGCCCGATGCCGCTAGCCCCGTCGCCGCCGA
>NZ_JAFKOH010000002.1 GCF_017303375.1 Bacillus sp. NTK074B
AAAAGTTTGACTATCACAAAGGAAATGTAGAGATCGCGTATGCCACTGCTTTTTCATTCGTTGCAGTGACTGATTTTCATTTAATAATCCGTTACTCTTTTTAAACTGATGGTCACAAACCATTTTACTCTGTCAACTACTTACTACTCTAGAGGGGAAAGGGAACTGCGTAGACTCCTACGGAAAACGGGACTGTTCCCTTCACCCTCCTGCACCACACCTTAAATGATAGAGCATTCGCAAATCTTAGTCTGTATTTAAATAGCAACAATCTTTGAGAAAACAGCCTTAAATATAACCATACACTTTATTTAATTCCTTTTTGAAAAAGTCCAGTCAGTAAGTCCGATGCACCGAAAAGGTTTTCTGACTCGTTTTGATCGATCATTTTTCTAATTTCAATGGGTTTCAACGAATGAAAGACATCTGTCAGCCTGCTCTCTGTATATCCCAGTCCACCCATAAGAGAACCTTTTCGATATACTTCCCAATCTGATATAGCAGAACCTCCTAAACTCCCACCCTGATGAAAACACGTGATACCAAAGTATCCTTCTGGCCTTAATGCTCTTTCTATAAGGTTTATGTAACTTATCCTTCTATGAGGGGCAATATGATGAAAACAACCTGAATCGTAAATAAAATCGTACTTTCCATCCTCAATTTCAATATCAAAAATATTTCGGTGAAAAAAGTTTATGGAAAGATTTCTTTCATCCGCTCGTTCCTTAGCCCAATCAAGAGATGTCTTTGACACGTCAACTGCATCTACTTCAAAGCCGTTTTCTGCCAGATAAATGGCATTCCTTCCTGGTCCACAACCGAGTTCAAGTACCCTGCCACAGGTGATGATTCCGCTCTTTAAATAAGAGGCCAGATTTTCGTCTGGTGCGTTAACAAATATAGGGACGGATTTCTCACGATCAGAAAAAAACTCATCCCAAAATGGAGCCGGTTCCCGTAAAAATGAATCCAGCATTCTCAATAAATCATCATAATGGTGAATGGTTTCTTGCATGTATTTCCCTCCTTTTCAATCTAATTCCATTGTACTTTATGACAAGAATAGGAAGGTTACGACGTTTTTACAATAAAGTTATATTTGGCAGAATCCCAAGATTAAAGATGAGGTATGTGTATGCTTTAAAACAGCCAGAAGACCCATTATGGAGTAAGGAGATACTGCTAAAGGGAATATATTCAAAATTCCTTTCATTCGGTGAGAGTCAATCTGGACATTCTGAAAGAGACAGATAAAATCTATCGGACTCGCACTTTGTCATATTTGTTACATGAACGTAACATTATATAAGTGAAAAAGAACGACGCTGGTTCCTTGGTCTGTTTATACATGATTTTCAACTATCCTATTAAGTCTTTCTCCATGCGTACATCAGCCCACATTTTTTCATTCCAATAAGTAAAGCCAGGTATTCTCGCTATCTCCTCGTATCCAAGCTTCTCGTACAGCCTGTGTGCATTACGATTAAACTCAAAGACTCCAAGTTCAATCCGTAGTAGTCCCTCCTTCCTAATCTCATTCTCCAGATATTGGATAACTTCAAACCCTATACCCTTACCTCTTCCCTCGGGTTCACCGATCGTAATGCCCAGCCAAGCAGTTCCCTTAACTTTTTTATGAAGATGACCTGGATCGATCATGTAATTCATTTCTCCCACAAGCTTATCGCCCAAGTATATAAGATAAATATGGTGAGAATTCAGTCGACTTCTTGATTCATCCAATGTCATATGTGACCGCTTCTCAAGTTCCTCCCCGTTTCGATTTGGGCGGATGAGGTGGATTAAATCCGGATGATTATCCCATTTATTCAATGTCTTGACGATTTTCGTGTCAGGATTAACTAATTTTTTGAAATGAACTTTCATTCACTCTACCTCCTTTTGATTTATAATAGCTTCCATCAGTGGCAGTTCGTGAAACAGAGGAATTTTGACAACTCCTACTTTCTTAAGGATGGAATGTTAATAGTGCAACTACTCAGCAATAAACCTGTATAGTTAGACAATTGATTATGTTATGCTAAATGTAACCAACCTTTTAAGGACAAGGTAAATGATTTCCTGAGGCTAAGATTTCCATTCGAATGAGAGGTGAGGATATATGGAAGTGTTAAATGAAAAATTGGAAACGTTGCACAAAGGTCATGTCTTTTATCAATTCCAGGAAGAAAATGCTTATATTCTGAACCTTATGATTTTTATACGCGCTGGTTTGGAAAATAATCAACATATGCTGATAATAGAAAGTATGAGGAATATCACAAAAGTTAAAAGTAGAATGAACAGGTTGTTTACACCAGAACAGGTATCATCCATATCCTTAGTTGATAACTTTGACTACTACTTTTTAAATGGTGATTTTAACACTCAAAATATTCTCAGGCACTTCCAGAAGGATCTAACCGTCATAAAAAATTTCAATCCTTCTATTAGAACCTGGGCTCACGTCGAATGGACTTCAAAAGAACCTGATGCAGCTCTCCTTAAAGAATTTGAATCAACAGCTGATGATTATGTTCTACAGGAAGGCTTACTTTCAGTCTGCGCCTATTCCAGAAACAGGCTGTCGAATACCTTGATACTAGCATTGGAAGAGGTACATCAGTATGTAATGACCGACGATGTCCTCAGCCTTTCGATGGCGTATGAAAGATAATAAATTACTCTAGAAGACCCGTCGATTAGACGGGTTTTTTTTGATCATACTGTGCAGAGCATTTTAATAGAATATTAAATTGATCTGAATCGCCGATATATCCTTATTTTAACATTAAACCATTATCCGCTGTTTTTTTATTTGTTCGTTCTATCGGTGCCCTTCCTTCAGTAAGTATAACTGTAGTACATGCAATAGTTATACCTAGGAGGTGTCCTTGTGGATGGATTAATTAATCCCATTGGGCTGAATGAAGTCATAAAGTATGATGATCTCTTTCATGGAACGGTTAACAGAATGTCCCTGAAGGCTGGGCGTATAGTACGGATAGTATATTGGATGAAACCTGGTAAATCTTTTATTACCTATGACATACTTAAAGGGAATAAGAAATACGTGAATATTGAAGATTGCCCATCCCCTCCTTCGATTAGAAGATCTGAAATCAGCTATGTAACGCTATTTGGGTTGAATCAGTCGGTCAATATCGAAGTAGCAGGGGTGCAGAGATCTTCTGTTATCGTATCCATCAACACCATTTGGGACGATGAAGGTTATACGGTTTATTATGGGGTGACAGATCGGACGGATACAACGTACTTTGGGGTTAAAGAAGAATTGCTTGTGAAATGGAATCCGCAATATGCTGAGTGGAATGATTAAGAAATAACACCTGCTGAATATATTCAAAAAGGGACCGTGGTCTTAGCTCAGACCAGAGTCCCTTTTATTCTTCACTTATAAAAAACTTTATCTACGTTATATTTAGCTTGTAATTTATTAATGATATATGTCTCATATATGTCGCGATCCATTGCGTCCTCTACTATGGCTACATCGATACGGTAGACTTCGCCTCTATGATTTCGTAATGGAGATACTGTATCTTCAAGATGCTTTTTGACTCTTTGTCTCAGCTTCCTGGCCTTACCTACGAATAAAAGTTCATCATTAATATTGTAGAATAAGATAATACCGCCCTTGTCTCTTGGAATTTCATGAAGATCAATAAAGCCTTCTATGCTTTTGATCTTTGGTTCTTCTGATTCTTTTGGTTGTTTGCGTTCCGTTATGGATATATCCGCTTGAGGGATTTGAATCTTAATCATGAATGTTCACGTCCTTTGTTTGCTGTAAGAGGTAATGGTAACATAGAAAGGATTAAATTACTACACAACGTTGCACTTATCGATAAAAAAGGGAGAATCCCACTTATGAGTAACGCAGTCCAATACGATTGTTAAATGTTTGATTCTTGTTTTTAAAAACAAAGAAATTATTTCTAAAGTCAATCGTCAGATCATGGTCGTACGTTTCTTCAAAATCATCGTCAACGATAAACATAAGATTTTCGGTACGGATAATCTTTTCATAGGATGCTGGTTCTCTTTGTTCTACTACCTTCATTTCATAGATATTGTTCACAATGTCGCAACTTCCTTTATCAAATGATAATTGAATGATTTTGTGTTCGGGGATTTCGTTTAATTTCTTTTTCGCTGTTTGGGTGATTTCTAACTTCATTCGAATCTCCTCCTATTTCTTTAATGGAACGAGTATATCTAAATGCTGCTTTAAATTCTCTATTACTATGGGTAGATTATCCCCTTCGTCGCCATCCACATTTGCGATCATTTCATAGGTCGATGATGCTTTCAGTTTGGTTGTTTTCATATAGTGGACGTGCTTACTTTCGGCCAACTCACCAGACAAAACCTTTGGAAGGAGCAGAAGGAATTGAGGCAATGCGATATCCTTAATGATAAACACGTGAAGTTTTCCATCATTTACTTTAGCATCGGGTGCTATCGTTTCCATCCCGCCTACAGAATTCGTGAGGGCCACCAGCATCAGAAGGGCTTCCCCTTCCCAGTCATGGTCGGATTGAAGCTTTAGCTCAAATGGCTGTTTCTCCTTCATTTTCTTCAATCCTTCTATTATATAAGCGAGTGGACCAAGTTTTGATTTCTGCTCAATGGGAGTGGAGAATGATGCTTCTGCCAATGCCCCCACGGCCACGATATTAATGAAGAATCTCCCATTAATCTTTCCGATGTCTGTTCTCTGCACTTGATTTTGTTTGAAAATATCAATTGCATCCTCTGGATTCATTGGAATATTGAGTGCACGTGCAAAATCATTAACTGTACCGAGAGGGATAAGACCCATTAAAGGACGATGTTCCTGTTCAGCCATTCCGTTAATGACTTCATTGATCGTCCCATCTCCTCCCATGGCCGCGACGAATTCAAATTCACCTTTACACGCTTCCCTGGCAAATTCCTTAGCATCTCCTTCTCCTTTCGTCTCCCGTACTTCTGTTTCATACCCCATTTCGTCCATGGTCTTAAGAGCATGATCAATATATTGTTTCCCCAGTTCCTTCCCTGAAGATGGATTGACAATTAGCATGGCGTGCTTCACGCTGGTTCCTCCCTTTTTGTATGTAATCAGTTAAGGTATACCCTATTTTGCAAGAGAGGAATCCTTCTAACCACAAGGAATGAAACGAAATCAGGGGAATTATTC
The DNA here is from genome assembly GCF_017303375.1 of Bacillus sp. NTK074B. Classification (GTDB taxonomy): domain Bacteria; phylum Bacillota; class Bacilli; order Bacillales; family Bacillaceae_B; genus Rossellomorea. The sequence continues at coordinate 5,210 of NZ_JAFKOH010000002.1, forward strand.
GATCAGTAATGGATACTCATTAATTTTGTTTAAAGTTAATGGAACAACCCCGACTCTTTCGATTTTCTCATAAATGATTTAGTCCGGTCACTTAAAGGTCCTTTGAGAAACGCACCGAATAGTAATCCAATCACACCAAAAAGTCCGAGAATCAGAATGTCCCGATACACCCTCTCCCAAACGATACCACCAACAGCTTCTCTCATAAGATCGATGGCATATGAGAATGGTAAAAAGGGATGAATCGTTTGGAAAAATGTTGGTAATAGAGGAACTGGATAAGTCCCTCCTGCCCCTGCAATTTGAAGAACAAGCAGCACGATTGCCATCGCTTTTCCGATGTTTCCAAACACAGACACCAACGTATAAACTACAACCATAAAAATTAAGCTGATAAATAATCCGAATAAAATAAACCAGAATGGCTGAGCAATATGCACTCCTAAAACAAAAATATCACCAACTGTTACGATCATGGCTTGAACTAATCCGATACTAATAAATGTTAAAAGCCTACCAAAATAGATCTGCGTTTCTGAGAATCCTTGTTCACCTGACACCTCTGTAGCTAAAAGGGAAATGAGCAGAAGTGCACCTACCCATATAGCTAGAACGGTATAAAATGGTGTCATCGCTGCACCGTAATTTTCGATTGGGAATAAACTGTTCTTATTTAAAACGACAGGCTCTTCAAAAAAGCTTTTCTCAAGCTTTGGATCATTTTGTAGGATCCTAATGATTTCATTAATATCTGTTTTTCCTTGAATGTCCCTGATGCGATCGGCTAACTGGTTGATTTTATCTTTTACATATGGATATTGTTGTAACACGTTCTGAAGGGTTTCAGTTCCCTTATCTATATTTCCTTCTGTATTAGAGAGAATTCGCTGGACTTCTGGTATCGTACTCTGGATCTCTTGTAAAGTCCTTCTTGCTTCACTCAATGTTCCCTTCGCTGACGCTACCTCTTCCAAGACGGCCGGTTCTATCGTTTGTTTATATTCTTTTATAAAGGCATCAATCTCAGTTTTCGTTTTGACGGCACGATCTTGGATGCCATTTATTACATTGTCCACGTCTTGCTGCTTTGTTGTAAGAAAGGCATTTATTTTCTGCCCTTCTTGTTGAGCGGTCTGCATTTCCTCCTTGACCATACCGAGCTGAGTGAGAGCTTGTTGTATTTGTTCCTGATTTTGATTGTCTTCATTACTTTGTAATGACATTAAGGAAGATTCGATCGTATCGATCGTTTGAATCGAAGTTGAAAGCCTTTCATTCATTTGGTTATCAATGGCTTCTGCTCCACTAAGGTCAATTTTGGATGACTGTATCTGCTGGATGAAGTCGTTCACTTTGGCCGCCATTTCTTGTACGTTTTCCAAATCTTTTTGAATGCGGGGGGCGACCTTATTCAATCGGTCTTCAGCTGTCCTAAGAAAAGCGGTTGTCTGGTCAATCGTATCGAGACCTTGATTCGTCATACGCTTGGCCTCCGGTATCCCACTTTGTGCTTTATTGATAATTTCTTGGGCACTTTTGGCATCTGAAAAGGATTCATTTAAGATATCACCTATCTCTGGTAGCTTTTCTTCAACACCAAATACGTATTCTTCAAATCTTTTGATATCAGGAAGGTCCTTCTCAATCTCAATACCCAGCTCATTAAACAATTCGAAAATAGTTCCATTTACGGTTGATATAAAGGAACTGGTGATTTTGTTCACTATCCCACCTGCTCCAGACTCCGTAATCTTAGGAGCTATTGCATTAATTTTTTCATTAACGTAATACTCTAGGCTGGCTTTTTCAGGTTGATCCTCGATGACAGTGGCTAACTTACTGGAGAAATCCTCCGGGATGATGATAACTGCAAAATAATCCCCGTATCCCACACGGTCCATGGCATTCTTCTTATCAATAAATTGCCAGTTCATGTCGTGATTTTTCTTTAACTCCTTTACCAGATCCCTTCCAATATTTATTTCTTGTTCTCTAATTTCACCACCATTATCTTCATTTACAATTCCAACCGGAAGCTTATCTGTCTTACTGTATGGATCCCAGGAAGCTTCAATGTTGAACCATGCATAGAGTGAAGGTAATAGCATCAATCCACCAATCAAAAAGGCAGCTACTCCGTTTCTTGATACATTTATCATATCTCTTGAGAAAATACGCCAGATGTTTTTCATATCAAATCCTACCTTTGTCCAGATCTTTTAGTCTGGAACTTAGTATACCCATCTTCTATTTCCTCACTACCTTCCTTAGTTAAAGCTTAAAGTGAAAAAAGAAGATACCTTGGGACAAGGCATCTTTGCTTTAAACGTTTTTAGGATAACAGTGAAACTCCGTTTTTTACATCTACAGCTTCCTCATCTATGTTGCCAAGATGAAGATCTTGTTGTGGAAACTTTCAATAAAGGAACTCTCACCTGCGGAACATCACCACCAGTTCTTAAAAAAATGATATGTTTATTATCCAATGTCTTTATAAATTTAGCTTCATATTGATCTTTTTGCCATCCCCAACCAAATCATTAACAATGTCTTGGTTTCCTACTTTAATAGGGCGTTTACATAATAAAATATCACTAGCGGTGATAGGTAGATTTCCCCCTTCTAGTTAACGCGTAAACGATTTAGTTTTATCATTCCATCCCAAATAAAATCAGTGAAATAATGATTGATAGAAAAATATTACACACCTTTTTTTTTCTCATCCACAAGCCTCTTATACGCGTCAATCTTCTTACTTAACATTTCATTTGTAGACAATAGAACTTGGACCTGTTCCTGTATGTTTTTTTGATGATTCTCCAATAACATTAATCGATCTTGCGTTGTTTGGGGTCCTTCCAGGTACAATTTTGTATATTTCTTAATAACTGAAATCGGCATTTGTGTTTCCCGCAACTTCATCACAAAATTCAACCATTTTATGTGGGAATCAGTATATCTTCTCGCCCCTGCCGAGGAGCGGTCAGGTATTATAATTCCTTCTTTTTCGTAGTAACGCAGCGTGTGTGGATTCACCCCTAATACTTTTGATGCTTCGCTGATGCTATACATATAGGTTACCTCCAATGAATAAATACTTGACTTAGAGTCCACTCTAACCCTTAAGATTAAATTGTATCATACCAAGATAGGAGGAATAAAACATGAATTATACGGTCATTACGGGGGCAAGTTCGGGAATCGGATATGAAGCAGCACTGGCCTTTGCAGCCCGTGGGAAGAATATTATTGCGGTTGCAAGAAGAGAATACAAATTAAACGAGCTTAAAGAAGAGATTTTAACCATTCATCCTGAAGTGAATGTTGTCACAATGACGACAGATCTATCTATAAGCGACAACGTTTACTCATTTTATGAACGTTTAAAACCTTATGAAATTGAAACGTTTGTGAATAATGCAGGATTTGGCAACTTCGATTCTGTAGCGGATCAAAGCCTTTCTAAAATTCAAAGCATGCTAAGGCTGAACGTTGAAGCATTGACCGTGTTATCATCTCTATTTGTACGAGACTATGAAAATGTGAAGGGCACACAACTTATCAATGTTTCATCAGGAGGAGGGTACACCATTGTCGCAGATGCAGTCACTTATTGCGGAACAAAATTCTATGTAAGTGCCTTTACGGAAGGACTCGCCCAGGAACTTTCTTCAAAAGGTGCACATATGAAAGCGAAGGTCTTGGCTCCGGCAGCGACTGAAACTGAGTTTGCTCAACGCTCCTTTGATGTAAACGAGTTCGAATATAATGGTACCGTCCCACAATATCATACTGCAAAGGAAATGGCACAATTCATGCTGGACCTGTATGACAGTGACAAAGTGGTAGGGATTGTGAATGGTGAAACGTACGAATTCAATCTTGTGGATCCAATATACCCTTATGCGAATCGATCACAAAAATAATACAACCATTCCCCGGCTGGATAAACATATATATAAAAAGGATGGGAAATAACTAAATCTATACTCTCTAAGACGGACAATGAGATCACGTGTTACACGGCTGCCTGATTTCCGTGCAAGACTTCCCTTTCCCCGGGCGGAAGGCAAGCCTTCTCACAGCTTTCTCCCCTCTAGGGGTCTCACCTATTCCGCTTTTCCCGCAGGAGTCTTCGTCTTGCACTCCAATCAACTGATGAATCTGCTTAATACACGGATTCAGCTTTAGCACTAAAATTTAAAAAATCCGAACGAGTCAGATTTTTATCCAATCACTCGTTCGGATTTTCTTTAACTGAAACCCTTTGTCCCAGCTACTTTTTTCAACGCTTTCCAAGGTGGAAGCAATAGAAAAAGAATAAAGGTACAAATGTATCAAAAAAGATATTTCTATTAGCAATTCAACAAAAACAGGTGTGAAAAAAGTTCGATTTCTCTATCCAAGAGGTTTATTCATGGTTATATCAGGGTACATAAAAAACATTTGAGTTATTTGTACATATAAACAAATTCCATACTGTTGTTGATGGGGGTAAAGGGAATGCAGAAGTTTGATATTGATGTAAATGGATCTCTATTTGATTGGGATTTAGAAAAAGGTTCCATTACATTTGAAAATGATGAAGTGGTTTTATTTTGGGTGAATACTGCTTTTAAAACGTTAATTGACTCTATTGAGGAAATCGCAGGAGAAAAGGAAGCGAGACTGGTGCTCGAAACAGCCGGTTACCGTACAGGACTTATCGTAAGTGACTTTTACCTTGATTCCATCGGAAAACAGGAAGAGATACTGGATAAATTACCGAACACCTACGTAACTGCAGGGTGGGGAATTACCAAGATTTTATCGTACTCCCTTGAAGAGAAAAAAGCTGTTGTCCAATTCAGTAACGGGTGGGAGTACAAAGTGAACATCGCCCAGGGAAAAGAAGTAGAAGGAACATTTATGCCCGGTCATTGGGCCGGTGTATTAACAGGTATATTCGGTTCCAAAGTGTGGTATCGAGTACTCAAAAGTCAAATACAGGGGGATGACTGCAGTGTCTACGAGTTCTTCTCATCGGATATCTCGCCGTCTTTGAATGTCAATGCTCTTATAGAGGAACAAACAATGGCTGCCCAGGAAGAATTAAATCGTGTAACGCAGCAACGGACTGAAATCTTATCTGATATTATAAAGGAAATTTCTTCCCCAATCATTCCTGTATTGGATTCGATTCTTGTCGTACCGCTCGTTGGAAGCTATAACGAAATACGTGCAGAAGAATTGCTGAATAAAACACTGCTCAATTTACCCCGTTATAAGGCTCAATTCCTGATTATAGATTTAACAAGTCTTAGCCGGGTGGACGACTACACTCTATCGTTTATCCAAAAATTTGTTGGTGCAGCCTCACTCTTAGGAACTACATGTCTACTTGTCGGCATTTCTTCTGAACTGAGTATAAAGATTACACAAAGCGGTTATACAATGAATCATATTCCATGTTTTTCTCTTCTTCAACAAGGTGTAAACTATGCACTGGATCAACTGGGGATGGAAATTGTAAAAAAAAGATAAACGAGTAAACTGGCAGGAACATAGAATCCCTGCCAGATTTTTTCATCTCCCGGTTCTTTGATGAAAAACAAAGAAGGATTGCTATAGACAGCAATCCCCTTGAACATTCACGTACTAATAAAGATTTCACAATTAATTAATCTAACTACACTACGTTTTAATAATATCTTCTATAATGGATCCAGCCGTTTTCTTACCGTTCTGAATACAAGCTCCAATTCCAACTCCATAGTAAGATGCTCCAGCAAGCTTTACCCCCGGCCATTCAGATAACATATGAAGTTCCAATGCTTGTACAGAATGATTATGGTTTAAATTGTAATTCGGCATTAAATTTTCCCAGCTTGTTACATCTACTGATACCGGATTGGCGTCAATCCCAATACTCTGTTTTATATCTGTAAGAGCCACGCTTGTCAGTTCTTCGTCTGACAATTCCTTTAATTTATTATAATGAGGATTTGTACTTTTATAGAAGAGCCTCACCAACAGGTTATTTTCTCTAGATGTGTGCTTCCATTTCCTGCTTGTCCAGGTACATGCTTCACATTTCACACCGTTGCCTCCAGATACTATAAAACCCGTACCATCAGCGGGAAGCTCCTCATCCGGTATATCAAATCCAACGTAAACCGAAATTAACGAAGAGTTACGAAGTTGATTGAAATGTGGATTTAATCTTTCATCGTCCAATATTTGTTGTGTCACATCATGTGGTGTTGCCATTATGACATAATCAGCAAGAATGCTGCCTTTTCCTTTCAACTGGACCTCATATCGGTCGCCTACCCTTTGGATTTTATTTGTTTCAATCCCCTTAAGGATCGTCTCATTACCACATTGTTCTTCTAATCGGGTAATGATAGTAGATAAACCATTTTTAAAAGAAATGAACTTTTTATTTGAGTTTCCTTTGAATTTTTTCCTATTTTCAGATAACCCTTTCATAATGCTTCCGTATTCGTTCTTATAATCCAGCAAATATGGTAGTGTGGAAGCCATAGTCAAAGAATATAAATTACCTGAGTATACCCCTGATAAAACAGGGGCGATCTGATTTTCCACAAGCTCTTTCCCTAAAAACGTTTCTAAAAATTCCCCAATGGAACTGTTTTTAGTGAAATGGGTATTCTTCGATTCCAGGTCTTTCAAAGCTGCCTCCTTACCTTCTTCAGAAACAAGTGTGCTCTCATGGATTGCTTCAGGACTCATGGGAATCCCGAATATTGAGTCCAATGGAATTTTATGCAGCTCACCATTTGTATATATGTAGGATGTCCCAGTTTCATTATAAACCGCATTATCAATAAGATGGAGTTCCTCGATTAATGCAAGAACTTCTTCATGCCGCGCAACAATGGAATCCGCACCAGCTTCTATAATAAATCCGCCTTCTGTGTTGGTCCTGATTTTCCCACCAAGCTGTTGATCACGTTCGATTAGTAGACACTTCAAATCTATGTCATGTTCTAAGGACAATTTCTGAAGATAATAGAGGGTCGTTAATCCTGTAATACCTCCGCCTACAACAACCACTGTTTTCATACCATTCACTCCAATAATTACATTTATGTATACAGATTATCATGTTTTGGGGTGGATATAAAAAAATTCTATGGCAGAAATAAGAAAAATACTTCAATCAACCGATTAGGTGAGAAATTTGTCTAGAAGATGGCTAATGGCTGATCAACAGTTTTAGGTTGATTTAACGTTACATATAAAAAGATGTGTACATATATACACATCTTCTCACCATTTATTGTGCATTTACTTCCACAGCATCCTTTTTATAATATTGAGCAAAGATCTCCGCAAAAGCTTCGGTAGAGTTATATAGTTCTACTAAATTATTTTCGACTCCACCAAATTCCAAAAGCATAGCACGCTCTGTTAGATCCTGATTATAAACCCCGTTCCCTTCCGCCTTTGTTTTAACGAAGACTCCCCGACTGATACCTGGGTATTTTTCTTCTAATGTAGCATTTAATTCTTTCGCGATTTTCAGGTTTTTTTCAAAGTTTTTATTTTCTTTCCCTACGATAAAAAATAAACGCGCATAGTTTTTACCATTAATTGTCTTGGTGGTAATATTTCTTGGTTGGGAGTCCCGATGAATATCAATTAAGTAGGTTAAGTTCTGGTCCTGTGCGATGGCCTCCTGAACCAGTCCCCTTGTTAACTTATAGGATTCAAAATAGGTCCATGATTTGTTTTTTAATGCCTGATTTACATCTGTCTTGTCCTGGATAGCTCCAATTCCCCGTGATTCAAGCTCTTGTTTCAGCTTTGATCCTACTGCAATCACGTTGACCTTTTCATTGGTACTCGCCGGGTCTTTTGAATCATTGTTTTTAATCAAAGGGCTGAACGCTTCCCAACTGTGAGAGTGATAGATAAAGACAGACTTCTCATCAATTTCTTCCACTCCATTCCCTGAGTTATGGTTTGCCTGGTCAATTTGGTTCTGATCGATTTCCTGATTCTTTAGCTGATCTTCCGTTGGCGCAGGAGACTCGTTCGGAAGATTGGTAATATCCGTTCCTTTACCAGCAACTGCGATGTGGGTATGGTAGTTCTCAATCCCCGGTATCTCACGTCCAAACAAACTTCTTGGGTCAAGGAGCGATACATTTGTCACGCTTTCCAACCAATCAAAGTCATGATTTAATGCATCCTTATTCTCAATGCGTAATCCCGTCATTTCCTGTGACAATAGCATTAGGAATGTTTCCTTCGGCACAATCTCGGATACCGAAGTATAAAACAAGCTGTCCACCTTCAGTTTAATGGCCGTGGAAGAAATCAGCCAAACTGTTAAATACATGAGTATGATTCCTATTAATATGATCCGGATGACGGTTTTCATAGAAACGAACACTAGTGGGACTAGGCTATTATTATTTCGAGACTTATACGACATCATCAGTACCCCTATATAAAGTATTTAATAGTTAACTTTATGCAGAAGTTGGAGTGAGTAGAAGATATTTTGTCCATTTCGTTCTGATTACCTAACGAGAAGACCAGATGACCTTTTTTCTCACAGCAAACGATATTTCACGCTTTAATGTTTTCTTTCTTCAACTTAAGGCGTGTTTAATCGATTTTCATTTTATGCCGCTTCCTTTGTCCTTTCATCATATGAATCCCGATAAGTATGTATACGCATGTTTCATATGATTTAAACCCCATTTTCTGTTACTTTCAGAACGCATGTTTCTATTATTACCCATCTATGTTATACTTGAAGTTCATTGGGTCTACGAGACTGTATTTAGTCAATCCCTCGAGCAAGTAGAAGGGAGACATGTTAAATGTCACTAGAAAATATCGTAACCATGCTCAAGACTCTTAAGGAATTCAAGGAAAGTGAGATTGTTCATACAATATCTGACCATGAGAATTCACCTGTAATGACTGTTACTTACCATTGGGATACGGAATGCTTTCAGATTACCTATGTGGATACAATGAAAGTGGAAGAATTTACTGATATCAGCCTATTGGCGACTACCATAGAAAGTATTGCACTTCTTGAACCTTCAAGATAATGTATAAAGAAAAGCCATTACTCTCTTGTAATGGCTTTTTTCGTATTTGAATTATGATTTATTATGGTATCCTAAAAGAAAGGGAGTGAGCCAATGTCTTTTTACACTCAGCCATACATACGATCAGTGTCCCTAAAAAGGGAAACTATCCCCTCATTTCCCTCTTATCCCTTTGATATACCAAGTATACGTTCCTTAAAGGATCTTTCCCTTCATCCCAATGTCACGTTCATTGTTGGTGAAAATGGAATGGGGAAATCTACACTACTAGAAGCGATTGCGTTGGCAATTGGCTTCAATGCCGAGGGGGGAACGCTGAACTTTTCATTTTCAACGTATGATTCATCCCCGATCCTGGATCAATATTTGAAGATCGTAAGAGGAGTGGACCGACCTCAGGATGGGTTTTTCCTGAGAGCAGAAAGTTTCTATAACGTGGCAACAAATATCGAAGAAATGGATATGGAGCCCTTATCAGGTCCAAAGATCATAGACTCATTCGGGGGTAAATCCCTGCATGAGCAATCACACGGTGAAGCGTTTTTTTCCACCTTTATGACTAGGTTCAGGGGGAAAGGCATCTACATCTTAGATGAGCCGGAAGCTGCTCTTTCACCTTTAAGGCAATTATCCATGCTTTCCCGAATACATGAACTAGTTAATGATCACTCTCAATTCATCATTGCTACCCACTCCCCCATCCTGATGGCCTATCCATCATCGAAACTTATTCAATTAACCGATAATGGTTTACATGAATCGTTCCTGGAAGATACCAGTCATTATCAGATTACGAAACAATTTTTCGATGACCGTGAACGAATGTTGCATCACTTATTAAAAGATGAAGATTGATACAATGTTTTATAGGTCCGTCTCTCAAAAAACGAGCATAACCCTTGGTAGGTTATGCTCGTTTTTCTTTCACGCTTAGAATGAAGGAAGTTCACTAAGGTTATTTTCTTTCAATCCGTCTGGTTCACTTCGCAGTACATCCCTGCCATATCGGTTAATCACATCGACATGTGCGATTTTTCCGGCTTTTGCTTCTTCTAGTGCAGTCAAATAATCCAGTTCCCTTCCCCTTTCGGTTTTGAACGCGATAAGGTCATTGTCGTTATTTCTTCGGACAGCAATAATCTGTTCAGCGCCGGAAGAAAGTTCTTCAGACATCTCCGTCTTAGCCTGAATATTTCCCTGCTGCTTATATTCTGCATAAATTTTTTCGAAGTTTTTTTCTTCCGTTGAAATCACCTCCCGAATGTATATGTTTAGTATTCGCGTGATGACGTTTATTTATGAATGAAGCTTTGATTACTCTAAAGAATGTAATATGAATGGTGTAGGGTTGTTTTAACGTCCATTTATACACTTTCAATAATATTTAAGCACCTTAAAAAGAGTGCCAATCTGTCGGCACTCTACCTTTAAAATCATTTCAACTTATTTAGGGCATCCATAAGCATTGCTTTCTGAATATCCATGGCTTTAAGGGCATTTTCAAGATTCCTTTTGTAAACAGACAGAATGCTTTGACCATACGAAGTTCCTGGTACAGCCCACTTCCCATTTAGATCGGTCCAGTTTTTCGCAATGCCCCTGGTGACAAGTGAAAACCGGGGATCGACAAGTGGCGCTCCTTCTGGAAGAGGATTTGTGGATGCATACGCATAAAGGTGCTGTATATGTGCAAGTACTCCTTCTTCAGGTGTGGCAAATGATGCCCCATCATTTCCCGGTCCGGTCGTCCCAATCCCTGCATAATTGTTTTGAGAGGGTTTAACTTGTCCTGTGAATCTGAAAAAATTGGTTTCGTGAATGGCTTGTGCAAAAGCTATATCTCCTCGAATACCATAAAGATCACCATAATAAACATAGAATTCTCCCAACATAGGTGCAAAAGGATTCACGTTTATAACAAAATCATCTAATTGCTGTGATCGAACAATTGATGGTCCAAGAATGGAAAGGTCCATTCCAAGCTGCTGAGTCGGCTTTGGCGATTCTGTTGATGGAGGCTCTGTTGGATTGGAAACTGAGGCTGTCCCTTCTGGTAAAATAAAGGCTACAATTCCAATTTGATTTAGTACATTAACTTGATCTTCTGCGTTATCCAGCTTCGAGTAAGCACCAGATTGAACTCTATAATAGATTTTATCAGTAACAACCACAGTATCAATAAAAGATTCAATTGCTGCTGCTTTCAACTCGTTGACACGGTCTTCAGCATTCTTTCGTTCTGTAAATGAGCCGGCAATTACCTTGAAGAGCTGTTTGCTACCTGTCTCTTTTGCCGGTAGCGCCAGAGCTTTGGCTACTCCTTTCGCGAGAGCAGTCCCTACTGATTGCCTGAATTTTTCATCATTTAAAAGAGCAACGTCCTTCACATTATCAACGAATAATACTTCAACTAACACCGACGGCATTTTCGTTTCACGGAGCACATGAAAATTTGCTCTCTTCTTTCCCCTATCTGTTACATTATATGGTTTAACCGCTGCCATCACTTCATCGTGGATAATGCCTTGATATGATAAAGTTTCTGACGGTACGCTTCCATTGTAAACATAGCTTTCAAAGCCAGTCCCTCCACCTGCATTGTGGTGAATGGATAAATAAAAATCCAGATTCGAACGATTGGCAAGGTTGGATCTATCGGACAAGGATAAGGTTTGGTCTCCAGTTCTTGTCATCAGTACATTCACATTGTATTTCGACACCAAATAATCTTTGACAACAAGTGCAGTCAAAAGATTGAATTTCTTTTCTTCATTTCCTTTATAAGTGGCACCTGGATCTGACCCTCCATGTCCTGGATCAATCATGATGGTCTTCAATTAACATCCTCCTAAGAGCTTGACATATAGTACTATATTCCCATATGGATAAGCATGCTTGGACATTATCCTATCGGAACCCCTTACCCACATAAAAAAGGTTCCCTGCTAATGAGCAGGAAACACTTTTCTATACGTACGTTTCTATTTTTATGGAGGGGACTTTCTTATAGGGTTCTTTTATCTTTATCTCTATTGTATTTCGAAATCCACGTTCTTATTCACTTTATTCATTATCATTGAATTACCTGACCGGCGGAGTGCCATACTGTGATCGCTTCAATTTTTTCAGTATGAACCGTTGATCTTATAACCATTGTTTCTTAATTCCTACATGGGGTCTGAGGGTCGCCCCAAACTGTGCAGTGTACTGATTCGAGAGGGAAGGAGATCCCCAGATCAAAATTGGCATGAGTTACGGATGGACTTTGAAAAATATATTGTAGGATTTTTCTTGCCAATACATCACCTCCATAGAACACTTTATGTAGAAAGTGACTGGTTGGTGAGGACAAGCAACTCATTTTTATATAAAATGGACTACTTTTTTCATGCTATACATTCTTTAATAGATCTGGCTCCTTTTTCTGCCCCCAAAGCCGTTTACAGTGGAGGAGATGAAAGTGTTCATCAATCTGAAGTTTATAAATATCTGGCTTTGACGTCCCTTTCCAAAAATCAAAACCATACTGATCAGAAAAGTAGTTCATCGTACAGGTCATGATGTGCCCGTGAATTCCTATCACAATCTTCTTCCCTTTATGTTGTGAATAGAGTTCCCTAATATTTTACACACTACCTATTAACTCTTTACTTTTTTTCGTTAGAAGAATACTCGGCTTTATCAGGAACAAGGTGACTGTCTCCTTGTTCCTGACAAATGCGCATTGCGGTGGCGTAAAGAAGCTGGACACCTTTTTCGATGTCATCCATCTCAGCAAATTCTAATGGATTATGACTGATCCCTTTTTCACAGCGGACGAAAATCATGCCATAATCACTGATATAAGACATGATCAAAGCATCATGGAACGGTCCGCTCATCAAGGTCGGAGAATCGAATCCGAGCTTTTCGTCTTCTTCTCTCATGATTCCCTTGATCCAATCTGCACAGTACCTTGGTTCACTCCGTGTGTCTTCCTTTATATCGTATTTAAGATGGTACGTTTTAGAGGTTACTTCTATCAATTCATATAGTTTTCGCTCCAGTATTGTTCGTGCTTGAACGTCGATATCGCGCAGGTCGACAGTGAACTCTACTTTTTCTGCAATGATATTCCTCGAATTCGGAAATACCTGCATGCTTCCGACAGTCCCTACCGTTGTGTTCGTCCCTTCTTTTTTGACCAGTTCATCAAACTTCCGGATGATTTGTGAAGCACCTACAAGGGCATCCTGTCTCATCGTCATAGGTACGGATCCTGCATGACCTGCAAACCCTTCAAGTGTTACCGTCAGCCATATCGGGCCTGAAATCCCCGATACAATTCCTACCGGCTTGTCTTTTTCTTCAAGCACCGGCCCCTGTTCTATATGGAGCTCCAAAAAGGCTTCGATATCACCTTTCTTGTACACAGGACTATCTGACAAGTCGGTATCAACACCAAACTCTTTCAATGCCTCCCCCCTCGTCACTCCATTCTTGTCTTTCCGTTCAAGCTCCCCTTCTTCCAGCATCCCGGCCAAAGCCCTGACACCAAAGATACCCTTATTAAAACGGCTTCCTTCTTCATCGGAAAAGCATATCACTTCAATTGTTCGTTCAGGAATGATGCCATTGTTCTTCATGCTTTGAACGACTTCGATTGCTCCAAGTGCACCGACTGTTCCATCGAATCTTCCACCGTATGGCTGGGAGTCTATATGAGATCCAAGAATAAGGATTGGTTTGTTTTTATCCCGCCCCTCAAAACTGCCAATCAAATTACCAAATCCATCAATCCTTGGCGTTAATCCCGCATCAACCATCCAGCTTTTCACCAGATCCACTCCCTGCCGATCTTCCTTTGAATGAGCCAGACGGCAAACTCCTGTTTCTCCAATTTTCCCGATTTCAGCTAACTCTTTTAGATGACGTTCTAATCTTTCCCGATTGATTTTCATAGAATCACCCTTTGTTAACATATTTTAAGACATATTGATATTGTATAAGCTCTTGCATTCCTATTCATTAGACACATTGTCTATAAATTAAGGAAGTTTTTGCTGAACGGTCTTAAACTATGTAAAATAAGGATATTTGTTATGATTAGCTTCGATAGCTATCACGATAGATCCTTCACGTTTTTACAAATGACACACAAAAAAAAGAGAGGTTTTTCACCTCTCTTAATAATTTGCCGTTCTTTTTGACTGTTGTATTGAATAAATCAGTATTCCGAAAAATACGAGTACCGCTGAGAGAATCAAGACCAGTGAGACTGATGCAATGGAGAGCATCTTGAAAACAACACTCACAGCTACCACCATATAGAGGATTGCCAACATCCGTTTGACACGGACACCCGAAAAGCGTTTTAGCTGGATGGATCCGATCGGCGTTCCGATCAGTGCACCGATGATAAGCAAGACACCGTGTCTATAGTCAAGTGATTCCCCTGTATACATAAAGGAGGTTATCCCCGATAATACGATGATCGATGCAGCTGAAATGCTGGTCCCAATCGCTTTATTCAGATCAAGTTTAAGCCACTTTGTAAGTAACGGTGTCATGACAAATCCCCCGCTGACTCCCATAAGTGAAGAAATCATTCCAGTGAACATCCCAATGACAGGTGCTGCAAGTGGTCCTTTTGCTTTGGCATCCTCTTGCCCTTTCCTGAAGAACTGATAAGAAAACCAACTTAAGATGCCGATGTAAACAATTGATATAAATGTGGATGCTCCATTCATTGAATCTAGCCATTTTACAAACGGTACGGTCAGTACGGAGCCTATCACTCCGGACACGCCCAGGAGGACTGCCAATTTTTTATTTACGTTTCTTAATCGCAGGTGTGAGACAGTACCAGTCACCGTTGAGCCCAATGTAAGCATTAAAGATAGTATGATGGCCTGGCTGGGTTCATACCCCAGAACCAATAAAGTAGGGGTCAGAACGATTCCGCCTCCGATGCCAAAGAAACCCGAGATGACGCCTATGACGGCACCGCCTATCATAAATAATATCCATTCCATGTCGTACGTCACTTCCTTCATGTAACATTATACCTCGAAATTAGTTATAATAGAAATGAATAAAGATAATAAAGTCGATTACGTTTTATAATGGAGGGTGCATGATGCAACTGGATTGGATCCGGACGTTTGTTACACTCGCGCAACTTCAGCATTTCACTAAGACTAGCGAGTATCTGAATTTATCGCAGCCTACGGTCAGCGTCCATATAAAAAAATTAGAACATAGCCTGGGAACAGCTCTTATCTATCGTTCCTCCACCAACCAGCAATTTAAGCTGACACCTGCGGGAGACCAGGTGTTTGAGCAGGGGAAAGAGATGATGGAGTTGTGGAGATCAATGGTACAGGTCAATCAGAAGAAAGAAGAAATCCAACTACGGATTGGCTCGACCCATACGGTCAGTGATGTTCTGCTACCGGACTTTGTCAAAAAAATCAAGGTTCTTTATCCTCAAGTCCGTTTACAACTAATGATTCATAACCACGAGAGTATTGTAGAAGCCTTGAATTCGAATGAGCTCGATCTTGCCCTTGTTGAAGGAACGAAGGGGTTGGCACCGTTTCATGTAGAAGTGATCAGTCGGGATGAACTTCGCTTCTTCGCGAGCAGCAGGGTGAATCTGCACTCATCACCTTTCATACTGAGGGAACAGGGGTCAGGTACGAGGGAATATGCGGATGAGTTCTTAAGGTCTGAGCGAATCGTCCCCGTTGAAATCCTTGAAGCAAGCAGTCACTTCCTCATTAAGCAACTCGCTGTGAGGGGCCTTGGAATCGCATTTCTCTCGAGCTCCATGGTCAAAGAAGAAGTGCTACAAGGAAAGCTCATCCCAATCGAACCACACATCATCCACCGTCCCTTTTATGCCGTCCATCCTGAACATGTTGCTTCACTTTCCATCATCAGAGAGCTGGTATCCTTGATTGAGGATACGAATTAAATGAAGAGGGACGGACCTCCATTTGGAGGTCCGTCCCTCTTTCATATAGCCATTACCTGTTTGCTTCTGATCGATCAACCACCGCTGCT
This sequence comes from Bacillus sp. NTK074B, assembly GCF_017303375.1. Classification (GTDB taxonomy): domain Bacteria; phylum Bacillota; class Bacilli; order Bacillales; family Bacillaceae_B; genus Rossellomorea. Next base: position 21,334 of record NZ_JAFKOH010000002.1, read on the forward strand.
CCTACGATATCGCCGATTACGTTAGATGCCGTTCCACCCATACCTATGATGGCATCGACTCCTGCAATGAGGGCAACGATTTCGAGTGGTAGTCCAAACATCGTTAACACAGCCGATAATGTAACCAATCCAGCAGCAGGGACTCCTGACGTTCCAATGGAAAGTAAAGTCCCTGCCAAAACGATCATCAAGAGGTCAATGGCGGAAAGATGTAAATTCGTGACGTTTGCCGCGAAAACAATCGATACCCCCATTCTAAGGGCTCCCCCGTCTGAATTAAAGATGGCCCCTAAAGGTAATGCGAAATTGGCCGTTTTATCAGTTATACCGGCTTTCTTGGCAGACTGAATGGCAACCGGAAGAGATGCAATACTGCTTGAAGTGAAAAAGGCTGTACTGTATGCTTCTTTCGTCTTTTTGAAAAATGTGACAACCGGATTACCCGTCAATTTTAAAAAGCCCGCATATACGATCACCCAAAGTAGAAGGATTCCTAAATAAAAGACTCCCACAAACTTTAAGAGGGATTGAATCGTGTCCCACCCCTGCTGACCGAATGTCGCCGCACTGATTGCAAGCACACCGATCGGCGCGTAGGCCAGCACCCCTTTAAGGAGGATGTAGAACATTTCATTGAAAGCAGTAAAAATGTTATCCAATAATTCACCGTATTCTTTCAGCTTACTTTCTTGAGAGAACTTCATCCACGAAATGGCTATCCCCATAATAATGGCCAGGAACATGATTGCAAGCGTATCGCCCCTCGCAAAAGCCTGGAATAGATTATCAGGGATGATCTGCAGCAGTACATCTCCGAACTGTGGTGCTTCTGGCTCTTCCACCTGGGCATTAGGTAGTTCCAGGTTTGTACCAGGGTTGAACAAAAACGCCAATCCAAGACCGATGAAGACCGCTGCTGCCGTGGTAGCTGCATAATATATAATCAGCTTCCACCCCATCCGTCCAAGCTGGGTCACACTCATCTTATTCACGGCTTGCACTACAGTGAGGAAAATCACCGGGATGGCTATCAGGCTCAGAAGGTGAATGAGCACCGTTCCAAATGGCTTTAGAACTTCGGCATCTGATTTAAAGACTAGTCCAATGATGATCCCTAACAAGAACCCGACAGACATCTTCAAAACAAATGGGACTTTCATATATTGCTTCCATATGTACTTCATTAACATCTACGCCTTTACATATATTTTTTTCAGACCCCCATTATATCATTTTTCACATGAGAGGGACGGACCTTCTTTTCAAGGTCCGTCCCTCCAATTTATATGCAATCCCCATCTTTTCTCCGCTTTTCCAATTCCCGCTTATATTCATCATAATTGCCACTGTATCTTTTAAATGTATGTTCTTCAATTGCGATGATACTCTCAGCCATTCTATTGATAAAATAGCGGTCGTGGGAGATGAAGAAGATGGTACCGGTGAATTCGTCCAGGGCTTCCTCAATTGTTACAATCGTATCAATATCCAGATGATTCGTCGGCTCATCCAAAATCAGTAGATTGATATCCTGAAACAATAACTTCGCAAGTTTCAACCTGATTTTCTCACCTCCCGAAAGATGTTTCACTTTCTTGAATACACTCCCTTTATAAAACATGAATCTTGAAAGGTATTCCCGTGCCTTGCCTTCAACTATGGAAATATCCTCCCTAAAAGTATCAAGAACGTTTGCGTCTTCGTTTTTAAATATAATCGTCTGGGGCAAGTAGGCTGTATTTACATTTGCACCGAACTGTATTGTGCCTTCATCAGGGTGGTCTTCACCTATTAACATTTTTAGGAATGTGGATTTCCCACTCCCATTCGGACCAACCATCGCAACTCTTTCTCCATAACGGACCATCACATCGGTTTTAGAAAAAATCAATTTATCCTCAAACTGTTTCGATAAACCAATGACTTTAATGGCCTCTTTCCCCGATCGTCCTGAAGCTTTCACGTCAAGTTGCATGTTCCTCCTTTCAAATATAGGCTTATCAATTAGCTCCACCTTGGACAGTTTCTTTTGAACGCTTGCCGCTCTTTTAAAGAACTTCGTATTATCAGCCCTCAATGCCCAATCACGCAAACTCATAACCGTATGTTCCATGCGCTTGATTTTCTTTTGCTGTTCCTTGAAATGTTCATATTGAACTTTTAAATTCTCTTCTTTTTGAAGAACATATGAAGTGTAATTCCCTTTATATGAAATGGATTTTTTATTCTCGATCTCTACAATCTTTGTCACTACGTTATCTAAGAAATAGCGATCATGGGAAACAATGAGTACCATTCCTTTATAGCTCTTCAGGAAGCCTTCAAGCCATTCAACCGATAACATATCAAGGTGATTCGTCGGTTCATCCAAGAGCAGGATGTCGGGCTGATGAATTAAAAGCTTCCCCAGCCCGACAGTGGTTTTCTCTCCGCCGCTTAACTGGTTAAAGTTGCGCTCCAACAAGCATTCTGTAAGCTGAAGTCCCGAACAGATCTTGCTTATTTTTTCAGCCCGATCATAACCGCCCTTTACTTCAAATAACTGAGTGAGGTCACTGTATCGGCTCAAAGCTTTATCAAGTTCATTTCCTTCCAACCCGTTCATGTCATTTTCCAATTTACGCATTGCTACTTCTACCCGGTCCACTTCTTCGAATGCTGAATAAAGGACATCCCTCGCCTTCATTCCTTCTGGATAGACAGGCGCTTGTTCTAAATACGCACTGGTTGCCCCATTTGACATGTGAATGAGCCCTTCGTCATATCCGAAGCTTGAGGTTTGAGGGTATCCAGGATAATAATTCATCGGCTCAATGCCGGCGATCAATTTCAAGATCGTACTCTTCCCGCATCCGTTCTCTCCGACGATCCCCATTTTATCTCCTTGATAGACTTCAAGAGAAACATCTTCAACGACGAGTGTCGCTTCCATATATTTTTTGATTCCATTAATTTTTAACTCCAACATATCCGTCCCTTCCTTCATTCAAAATGAAGTTACGCTATTTATCGACAGGACAAAAAGAGAAGTACTATTATTCAATTTCCCAATAAAAAATGACCATAAGAAGGAGAATCCTTCCTACAGTCATGTATCATGATCAACATTTATTAATAGTGGGTCCACCCCAGTCAGGTACCGGGAGGTGCCCAACCTTCATGAACACTTCATATTGATATCAGGACAGTAAGCTTCCTTCTAATTGCCTGATTCCATAAAGAGCATAACAAACAAACCTGTTTTACACAGGCTATTAAAGCTCATTACAAAATCCGTATTAATTTAAAATTTAAATTAATCAGCAATTAGTTGGTTCCATAAACTTACTATCCCTCCTGCAACATTTTCATTATTATCTCATTATTAGATAAATTTGTAAATAGAGGGACGGACCTCTAATTTCATTTAAAAGGTCCGTCCCTCCAACGATTACTTCCCTAGAAAGCCACCTTCAGAATTAATGAGTTGGCCAGTGATCCAGTCGGATTCTTCACTAGCCAGGAAGTTGATTAATTTTGCAGTGTGAGAGAGAATCAGAAAAAATCTTGTCATGTATTTTTTCCATAAATAAGTCGTAATCCTCACGGGTTTCCCAAAATGCAAATACACAAGCAGTGAGATTTGGATCCCGCCTGATTGTCCAATGAATCCATTCACTGAATGAAGTCGGCTCCATTGCTTTTGAGATTCAACAATCATTCTTTCTAATTCTCCCTCTCGCTGGAGGTAATTCTCTTGATCAACATTTCTTCAACTCAAATATTTTCATGGATTTCCAGTAAAGTACCGTCGGGATCGCGGAAATGAGCGACCCTCATCCCCCACTCAACTTTTTCCATGGGCATTGTGATAAATTCCACTTTTTCTTTCAGTTTTTCATACGACTCCTCTACACTTTCTACTTCAAAAATCAAAGCAACATGGTCGACAAGAGATGCTTCATGAATATTTTCACTACCCAGTGCATCCGTCATCTGCTTCCGCTCAAATATACCTAAATGTATCTTTCCAACTTTAAACTGCCCATATTGGGAATTTTCATCTCCCCAGGATACTTTGAATCCCATAACATCCCTGTAAAAAAGGAAGCACTTTCTATAATCTTTCACCAGTAACCTGGTATGTGTTAAATTCAAAATAAAAACCTCCTCTACCACTCTTCTACTACCAATTATTTCAAATTACTTTATTGAATACAATCTTTTTCTTACAGCAAACTAGAAAAAGGGGTAAAATGAATGATTCTATTTGTTAAATGCTTACGCTAATAGAATGATTGATTGGATCAATTTAATAAGTCTAGTCATGGAATGACAAAAAGCCCAGTCTTTTGATGCTGGATTTTCCAATTCTTTGTTAGAACGGGAAATGAAGAGGGTCACATAGGTTTCATACTAATGGGCTGTGTCTCATCACTGCCCAGTCCCGCCCCCGGAGTCACGCCCGCCACCCATCGTGTAGTTTCTATCTTCTCCTGGTTTCGCATCATGGTCTATCCCCGGGGTGTGCCGGTCATTTCCTCTCCTTTTACGTCTGATATCAATGACTAATGCAAGTAATAAGATCCCGCCAATTAAAACTGCAAACCACGTCATTTATATCTCCCCCTCATAAATCATATGTCGAAGACGGAAATCAAATGCACTCCTACCTCTTTGCCCATATGAGTATCACAATGACTGACCTATTCGATCTAAAAACCTTTGTACAGTGGAATTAAATATATCCGGTTCATCCATATTTGCTGTATGCCCTGCATTCGGGATTAAGCCGACCTCAATATCCGGATTTGAATTTTTAATATAAGCAACTGACCCCACTTCATGACAATCGAGACTTCCATTTAAAGTCAGTACTGGCACCTTAAGACTTTGTAACTCTTCTTTGGTAACGCCGGGATAATTGTAGGTCATCGTGTGAATAACTTTTTGAATAGTTTCCTTCCATTTATCCCCGTGCAGTTGAATAAAATGTTGTGCAATTTCTATGTCATTCTCTTCAAGGTGCAGAAGGTAATCATTCTGTTTTTCCATGACCTCTTCCAACTCTTGTGGAATATAAGGAGAATAACCAGTCAGAATGACCCCTTTCACAAGTTTCGGCTTTTGTAATGCGATATGTATGGCCAGTGACGCCCCAAGTGACAACCCTAGAATATACCCTTCTCCTTTTTCATTCATCATTGAATACAGAGATTGCAATGTGTGGTCAATATAGTTATCCGAAGCCTCTATTATTGAATCCCCATGTCCGGGCAAATCGAGGATTATAAGCTCGTAGCGATCTTCAAAATATGAAATCTGATGTTGGAAGTGTGTTCGTGCCGTTCCCATAAAACCGTGCAGCATATATAGTTTTTCCATTTTTTAATCTCCCCCTTATTGTAGCCTTCCACAGCCTTCCTTAATGCTCCTGAAAGGTTTTCCTGAATCCATAAAACGGTCTGTACCCTTTTTGTTCATAATACGTATGGGAAGTAGAACTTGCCAGCATCTCTATTCTCGTATCCGGATACAAACCATGTACGTATTGAAGCAGTGCGTCACCGATTCCCTTTCCACGAAACACACGATGGATCAGTAATTCACAGATGAATAGGGTGATAGATTGATCGGTCAATCCCCTGATATAAGCGATGATTTCTCCTTCATGTAATGCCACATAGGCGATAGTAGAGTTGTTCCATGCGTTTTTTGTGCTTTCCTTCTTCTCCACCAGGTTGTTCCACTGTTCCTCTGAGTTTAGATCATGAATACGCGTAAAGTCTTCCTCTCTATATTCTCGTACTTCAAAGACTACATTATCTTTCAGACTTAATTCCATTTCGCCACTCCCCACTTTCCACTTTTAATAATTCCGTAACCCCGCCATTCACCGCTTTAGAAAGATTCACCCATATGACTGCACCCATTGGATGCTTGTAAGGGAAAGGTTCATCAAACAGCGTTGGCTGATCCAACACCCATGCATATGTCTTTTTGTAAGGCAGCGAAACGACGTCTTTTCCGTTAGCACCATGCCTTATGGAGTTCTCACGGTAATCTTCCAATGTCAATTCTATACTGTCTTTGATTTCAACTGTTCCTACGACTGTACCGGTACCGCTCTTTATTAATCCTACGCGTCCTCTGACAGCCGTATTAGAACCCCGTATCTCCCAGGTCTTTTCCCCTTTAAGGATGTAGTCGATCCATGGTGCTCTGATTATTAACCCTTTCATTGATGGCTCCTTCTACACTTATTTTGTGAACAGGACGATCGACTCCACTCCGATAAAACTCCTGCATATAGTCTTTTGTTTCATTTAACAGAGAAAACTCCAAGTCAAATTTACACACTGATATGAATCATGATTACTCATTCACTTTAACATAATTATCCAATGACGATAATCCCTTTAGGATAAAAAAAAGAAGCTAACCTCTGGATCAGCTTCCTACACAGTGCGATATACGTTAATCCCAATCAACGACAGGTTTATCTACTTGAGCCTTAATCCCCAGTTCAACTGCAGCAGCAAAAATCAATTCCTTCCTGAAATAGTAGCTGATGTGATGCACGATTTTCTCATTCTCCAATTCCTGATACTGTATATCATGAATTTCAGGACCTTTGTCGCCTTCTGATAGAATGACGATGACATTTCGTCCCCACAATCTAAATTCCACAGCCCTCATACATGGAAGTCCATATTTCATGGAACCTGAGCGCATTTCTTCCTTTCCAAATTCCTGGAAACCCAGTGCGGCATCATTTTGTGCTTCTTCACTGATTAATGCCAAAACTGCGTCGATATCCCCCTCATTCATGGCTTTCAGGTATGCCTTGATGATCGGGTGAGTTTCAGATTGTGTCTGTTGGTTTTTGCTCTCATGTACATCTATCGTTTTCAGTTTTTCCTTCATACGGCGGACTGCAGCATAGACTGCTCCTGGTGTCGTCCTCACCATACCAGCCACTTCCCTGGCATCGAACCCGAATACTTCCCTCAGCAAGAAGACAGCGACCTGACGGGGATAAAAATGGTCAAAAAGAATGTGTAACGCTTCTTCTGCCTCCAGCCCATCTTTTGAAGTATCTTGAAGACGTTCATCTTCTTCAAGGAGACCGACATGTCTTTTTTCTTTTCGGCACTGGTCAATCCACGTGGTTGTTGCCATTCTGTACAAGTAGGCTTTCGGATTTGTAGGATGCCAACGCTGGTAGTATCCTCCGAACGCTTTTAGCATCGTATCCTGAAATAAATCTTCCCCATCCCAAGGTGAACCCGTTAAATATCGGCAATATTTCCATAAATCTTCTTTAAATCCTTCCATCATGGAATGAAACTCACTCGCCAATTCCCTGTTTTTTTCCGTAAACAATTGATCCATGATTTCGCTCATATTTATCCCCCTCAACAATTTTCATTCATATGTAAAACGTTTAGCTACCGCCAAATTATACGGACACGACAAAAAAAGTGAAAAATATTTATTTCACTTTTTTATTTTACCATATTATTCAATTTTCCTTAATCAAGGACATAGGATACTATTGCCCATCGTGAGGCACCAATTCCTTTCTTGTTTGTTCGTGCTCCCTCCTTTTGTGTGCCTGCCACGTACGGATCATACTTGGTACACCAACTGACATGCTCACCATAAAACTCCATACAGTGTACATCCACTGGCCAGTGTATAATGCTACACAAATAAAAAACAACAGTTGACCCAACAGGGCAAACCATGAAGCAATCCATGCGAATATCAGATTCTCTTTCATGCTATTTCCTCCTCAATATCCATCTAATAAATGACCTTCTCCTGCATGACGGTATGCATGTGATTGTGCCATTTTATTCTCGACCATTTTTGTCAATTCCGCTTCAGCTTGAAAATATCCATATAATGCTCCGTTATCAGCAATAATTTTTTTAACGTATTGAAGTTTTTCATAAGCTTTTTCCTCATTATTCTGCAGGTGTGCGATGATGGCTTTTCCTCTATAGTAACTGACCGCCTCTATTTTTGTGAGCGATCGTTGGAGTTTTATCATTTCCGTTACGTTTGGTTCATTGCTAAAAAAAAGCGAGAGCTGTTCCAAATGAATGAGAAAACCAAGGATATGTTTGTCTTTCTTTGTAAAGGGGATGTTTCGGTAGGAATTAATCTTTTCCATAGCGGGTTTAAATCCATTCGAAACCACTTCCCGGTAAAAGATCATCTGGGCATAAAATATATTTCCCTTCTTCACTTCCTTCTCTTCTGCCTTTTGAAGATACTCTCTGCTCCAATCAAGGGGATGCTTCTTACTAAGCAATTCTTTCATGATAAGTAAATCGTCAATGAGATTGAATGACTCCTCGTTCTTTTTGAACAGCGTAATAAGCTGGTACCCATCACTTTTCATATGTATTTTCATTGGTATGATGGTGGCCATAAATATCGCACTATTCATCGTAGCTGAAAATAATAAGAAATCGTTATGCATCCATACATAAAGGAAATAGCTTAGTGATGCCGCGGCGAGTGAAATGGCTGGTCCCCCCGCAACGGCCGCTGCCCATTTTAAACGCAGCTTTTCCTTTGTTGTCGAGGGAGGGATCATCATGGCCACACCACCTATAAATAGCCAACGTTTGTTTTCTTTTATTTGAATCCCTTCCATTGTCATTTCAATTTGAATTGGACCTGCAGTAAAGAAACCAAATTCAAACCCATTCCATTTCCCGACTATGACATGCCCCAGCTCATGGAGGCAGATAGCCAACCACCCTGAAAATAAGATACTGACGACTAGAATCGTACCCTCCCTTAATGACTCAATGGAAAATCCTATCGTTAGCAAAATAAATCCAATGGCCGTGACCCATTTAGGGCTATTTAGTGATTTCAAAACTCGTTACCTCCTAACCAACTATAGAAGCAACCACGATCATAACCGTGATTGCTTCATTGTACTTTAATTCATCACCCATTTATCCTTCAAGAACAGCACCCTGCCAATGATGAAGATCATCACCATAATCACCAGATTACTACCGATCGTAATGGCGATGTGCTCATAATCGACAACCCCCATCAGGAGTTCTTTAAATTGGCTGAAGAGGTTCAGAATCGGGATGGCAAAATGTTTGAAAGTGAGTTCATTAAGTCCCACATTTGTGATAAACATGCCTGGAAATGCAGCAAGCATCATGATGGGTGCACTGTAGCTGCCTGCTTCCTTGACGGTTTTCCCTAGAATGCTTGTGATCATCTGGAGCGATGCAATAAATATGGCATAGACAATGGTAAGCATCAGGGAAATCCCGACTATCTCATAGACATTCTCACCGAAGGAAACTGCTTTTTTCAGATTTTCTGTAAACAGACTGATTTCAACAGCGAGGACAACGAGGGTGACAAGTCCTGTGATGACTCCAACAGAAGCAATGGTCAACCACTTTGACAACATCAATGTAGAACGTTTGATAGGTGTCATGAGCAATGCTTCCATCGTTTTTTTCTCTTTTTCCCCTGCGAATAAGTCTGCAGCCGATGGTGAGGTTCCCACTCCTATGGATATGGCCAGGATAAGAGGTACAAGGAAAGATAGCAGGAACATGCTCCCCTCATCATCCGCCACCTCTTGTTGTGTGATAGTGAACGGCTGAATGATGGAAGGGTCCGTCCCCTCTGCTCTTAATCTCTCTGATGTAACTTCTTTTTCATAGGCGGTTAGGGCATTTGTAGCTGCATTCATAAGATTACTTGAATTCTGGCTGAAGGAGTCTCCGATTAAAGTGATTTCAGTTTCCTTTCCCTGACTGATCCTTTGAATGAAATCAGTGCTTACCATCATGGCGGCAAGTGCTTCTCCCTCTTCAACAGCTGCTCTCGGATTGTCGGTCTTTACAAGGTCAATATTTTCAAATCCTGTGAATATTTCCGTGAGTTCACTACTGATAGAGGTGTCCACTGCAAGGGCATAGGATTCCCCTTCTCCTCCGGAAACCATATTCTCATAGAAGAAGACAAGTCCACTCATCATGAAAATCGGAAGGAAGACGGTAAGCAGAAGAGTTCTGCGGTCTCTGAAACTGTCTTTCAGTTCTTTCATGTAGATATTAAGAAGCATAGTGCTCATCCCCTCTCACCAATTTACTCATAAAGATGTAATTCAGATCCCTGCTCTTTTCAGTTTTATATAATTCTTCAATTTCTCCTTGGTACACCAGTTCCCCTTTATGCATCATGGCCACTTTATCACACAGCATCGATACTTCCTCCATGATGTGGCTGGAGAAGAGGATGGTCTTGCCTTCCCGCTTCAGTTGATGGACAAGCTGGCGAAAAACATTTGAAGACGTGATGTCGAGACCGGTCGTCGGTTCATCAAACAAAATGATATCCGGATTGTGGATTAATGTTCTAGAAATAGCGACCTTCTGACGCATCCCCTTAGAGAATCCTCCTACCCGTCTGTCAAGATAATCTCTCATTCCGAACATCCTCGACAAGTCATCGATTCTCACTTTCGTTTCATGCTTGCTCAAGCCGTAAAGTCGGGCGAAGTATTGCAGGTTCTCCCTTGCGGATAAACGGTCATATAAACCCGTTTCACCTCCAAATAACACACCGATCCTCGTTTTGATTTCGTTAGGATTTTTAATGGTATCGTAACCTGCTACTTCTATGAAACCCTCTGTAGGTGTCAGTAAAGTGGCAATCGCTCTTAGAAGCGTGGTCTTTCCTGCCCCGTTTTCACCGAGAAGCCCTACCACTTCCCCTTTCTGAACGGAAAGAGAGACATGCTTTAAAGCGGTTATATAATTCTTTTTATCTTTAAATGTCTTTGTCACTTCATTAATATGGATCAATTTTTTCACCTCATCAATATTTTATATATTCTCATCATACAAACGAAAGGCGAAAGAATCTTTACTTATGTCGTGAAAAGTCCATTTCTTGTCGTGAAAATGCCAAATCCTTCTTTAGAAATGGTAAAATGAAGTAGAAACATAGAAAAGCGGGGGGAATGGAAGTGAAGGTTGGTCTGGTAGACGATCGGATGATCGATTTAGATAAATTAAACGGCATCGTTTCCCGTGCTGACGGTGTGGAAATCGTCTTTTCCACCACCTCCGCCGAGGAAGCCTATGACCAAATCAAGAGAGAAACCATCGACGTTCTGATTGCGGATATTGAAATGCCCCACCTATCTGGATATGAACTGGCTGATATCATCCACTCTCATGCCCTCAATATTTCGGTCATTTTTGTAACAGCAAACAGTGGATATGCCGTTCATGCCTTTGAGTTGAACGTCCACGACTATATCATGAAGCCATATACGAATGACAGGCTCACGAAATCTATCGAGCGACTGATGGAAAAGTCGAAGTCGGCTGAGTTGAAGGGCCGCCTTTACCTAAAACAAAAAAATGATATACATATCGTACAGAAGAAAGATATCGTCTTTATTGAAAGATCCGGCCGCTCCACGACGATTTACACAAAAGAGGAAAGCATCAAAACCTATCTCACGTTGAATGAATTAGAAGGTGAATTGCGGGAAAGGGATTTTATCCGTTCCCATCGGTCCTTCATCATCAACATACACTTTGTGAAGAATTTCTCCCTTTATGCGAAAAATTCATATATCATCACATTTGAAGGTCTCGATGCTCAGGCCATGATCACAAAGGAAAAAGTAGAGTACATGCAACAACATTATTTCTAAAAGGTGGAACCGCATTGAAACAAATGATTATCTACTGGTTCGTACTATCGTTAATAGGATTTATACATATTCACCAAATATTTATGAATTTCCCGTGGCAATTGCCATACTATCTTACTTACCCGGCTGTTTTACTCATAGTATATTTGTTTTATAGAAAAACGATTATCCATACTCCCGATTTCATCCGAAAATGGAATATCCCTTTCTCTTTGGCACAAGGAATGTTGTTAGTACCATATGTGGCTGAAAAACCATCGTGGCAGCTGGGAGCATTATTTCTCGCATTTATCGGAATTGAAATCGCCAGATGGGATGTGGCAATGAAAATGAAGAGACTGATGAATGACCAAAAGCAATATGAAGAGGAGCGCACTCACCTGACAGAAACGTTCCGAATTGTCCGTAGTGAACGTCATGATTTCCTTAAGCACGTGACTTCCATTCACTACATGCTGGAAAATCATTACTACGAAGAAGCATCTGCCTATCTAGATGACCTGGTGGATGGTTATGAAGAAACCAACCTATACATTAAAGGAGAACGGGGCAGTGTAGCAGGGATCCTCCAGGAAATGTACAATCGTGGGAAGGCTTCAGGGGTTACGATGATATACGATGCAGACATGCCACTTTCTACCTTGCCAATGAAGGATAAACATATCGTCTCACTGCTTGGAAATCTGTTATCAAATAGCATTGAAGCTTCCACCGAGTGGCAAAAGCATTCCGGTAGGCAGGCAAACGTTAGCCTGCAGTTCTATAAGAGAAGTGGACTATATATGATTATTTGCCAGAATCCTTCTTTACCGATTCCGACACCGATCCTTGACCGGTTATATCAAAGGTATGGTCATACGACAAAAAATAATCACGAAGGCCTTGGAACAAAAATTATTCAGGACACAATCCATGCCTACACGGGTTCCCTCGACTTCACGTATAAGGAAGAGGAATTCACCGTGAAAATTAAGATTCCCGCCATTCATTAAGTGCTTTCAAGGCATTATCATACATGAGGTCAGAGATTGTTCACTTCCGACCTCTCTTTTTTTGTTGATCCATGCACATTGAAACGTTTTGAACAAGAGCATGCGGGGAATATGCTTATGAACGATTCGAGAGGAGGAACCTCATATGATTGGAGCATCTGGAGTTGCACTGTATATTATTATTCCTCTATTGATTATTGCAGGAATTATTGGAATAACGATCGGTTATTTTAGAAAAAAAGCGAGAAAAAATAGAAACTTCTAGGAATCAAGATGCGTATGAGGCTCAGTTTTTAGCCTGAGCCTTTATAATGCAAACAATTGATATATTTGTGTCATGCCCATTTAGAATTTACCGATGCCCCTCTTTACGTGCCTGAATGTAACCATAATACACACATGTTCCATTTCCCGTTAAATCTTTTACTTCGAAGCGGCAGGTTTCATAGAATTTGAAATTATTGGCAGAGGTATGAGCAAACCAATCACCAACAAATTGATTGTCTCCTTCCTTATGTGTTAAGTGAATATTCGCAGTTGCTTTATTTGTGTTTTTATCCTGCTGAATTTCTTCCTAACTTCACTTCTATCATCTGGCAATAATGTGATTTCAAACAGATCCGCGATTGATTCTGCAACCATTTCCACCGTCATATTGTTTGTATGGATACGGTTTTCAAAGATTTTGTGTGATAAACCTACTATGCATCTGTTGATCTGTTTTGCTCCCCATGAGTTCTTTCTATCTCCCCTTTTCCTTAATCTCTTTTCAATTATCTCTTTGTCCGCCCACAGAACAGCATGCTTGACAATTACACCATCTCTTCTTAATTCAGTAACAATTTCATGGAAATAATCTGTATCGACGATTGTCATGGGCACAATGATGACACCATTATAATGTTCATCAAGATATTTCAGAATGGAATAGTTGCATTCCCTCCAAGGTGTGTAATCTTGAAAATCTGCTTTCGACGCCTGTTCAGGAACCATCTTTCTGAACAGGTATCCTACTTTTTCCGGGTCATATACAAAGGAATCAGGTATTCGTCTATGTAATTCATATGCCGTTTGCGTCTTACCGGAACCAAACGCACCATTGATCCAGACAATCAATTCAATCACCTCAATACCCTAAATTCTTTTATGAATGAAAGCTCTATATACTTCCCCTATCAGCCCTTTCAGCTGATGAACACCCGTGTCAGTATTGGTCATGATCACCAGTCCGTTTTCTTCATAAGGGTTCGCCACCATCATGCATTGAAAGCCGACACCCCAACCAAGTGAAGAAATCTCAACCCGTTCACATCCGAGATCAAGAAAGACTCCAAGACCCATCCATTCCACTCCACCCTGTGGCTTGATCATGTCTTCTGCGGCAATGGAAGTGAGGAGATTACTTTCCCCCTTAAGGGCGGTCATTAATTCCATCACCATAATAGCCACTTCCGTTGGGGTGGTCCACAGGCCGCAAGCAGCAGGATAAGGATAAATCGGGTATTTTCCTTCTACTAATCCATTGTCTTTCGTGTGACCACAAGAAAACTGATTTTTGAGAGAAGGCAATCCATATGTACTTTGATTCAATTGCAGTGGCTGAAATAAATGCTCCCGTATCACCTCTTGAAAGGATTTCCCCATTATATTTTCAATCACAAGCTGAATCATGCAATAACCGGCATCGGAATATGAGAAATCGCTTCCAGGCTCCACTTTCGCTTCAATCAGACTGTTGAAATAGGGTGTCGTCCCTTCCAATAGTTCTTGCATGGTAGGTACTCCCCATAGAGTATTGAGTTCACCGAATCCGTTGATGGGATCAACAATCCCAGACTGATGACTGAGCAAATGTCTGAGAGTCATGACTTCATTACATAAATTCTCATGGATAATCCTTGTTGACAGGTATTTGCTTACATCTTCATCGATATGTAAAATACCCTGTTCCGATAAGGTCATGACCAACATAGAAGTGAAAAACTTACTGATGGAACACGCATTAAAGATAGATTCCTGATCAACTCTTCTTGTCGATCCTATTTCAAGGGAACCAAAACAGTCTGTTCGTCTTATCTCAGCACCTTCAATCATCGCCATGCTGACTCCTGCTATTCGATATTCTTCCATTTTCCTCATTAAGTTCATTGGTAGTGGTTCCATCGCAGCCCCCTGGGTTTTGTTTTGACTTCAGGATGATCAATAGTTGAACTTTATAGGGATGTCACGAACTGCTCTTTTCCAAATCATATGATCCGAGCCTTTACCCCAGTAATTCTTCAAACAATAATCCGGTGTCCCCAGTATATGGGACCATACCTTTTGAGCCCTCGCATATCCACTATCCAGACAAAACTCTTCAATGTCTCTGCTCTGGAACGTGAGGAGCATGGCGTTCAGCAGCAGCGAGCCAATTCCCCGCCTTTGAAAGCCGGGATGTACAAATACTGTTCCTATCTCATACAAACCCTTTAAAGTACCCTCTGTTATAGAATTGATCAGGTCACTGGACGGTCCATATTCAATCGTCCCCACACCCATCGCTTTGAAAGTCAGACTCCAAATAGTTTATCTTTGTTGTAATTTCATTCTTGATGTCCTCTTGAAGCGAAGTTAATCCTTCTTTTGCAAAAGTATCTTGAATGACCGTACAAAAGAAGTGATTCAATTCATCTTGATCCTCGATTCGAGGTCGATACATCTCAATGTCATTCACTCTGTATCACTTCCCTGTTAATTTAAGAACAGACTCAACAATGACATCAGGACGATCCAGAAAGATTGAATGACCTGAGCCCTCTGCAAAGATCACTTCGCCGTTTTCGGATAAACTTCCTTGTTGAATGATTAACTCTTCCCATTTCTCTTCAAATCTTCGTAACTCCCATTCCGGTATGTACGTCTCTGTGTCTGATAGAATGGTATGTTCTTTATCCCGTCCGATTACCACAAGAGGGAGATTTGGAAACTCATTCAATTTCTTAATGATTTCAGCATCCTTCTTCCAGTTTTGAATTTCGGATGCCATTGCTTTGTAAAGGGAAGGTTGAATTTGGAACGCGATTAACTTCTTTTGTACTTCTGCAGGAAAGTGTTTGTGTTTTTCCAGCAGGGAAGGTTGGATGATACTGATCAATTGCTCCTTTTCTTTTGAAGCATAATCTAGACATTTAAGCACCCATTTGTCATCAGATTCTTCATTCAGAAAGTGAAGGTCCAGTTCATCCAACTCTCTTACGTTCACCGAAGTAGAATCTACTAGAACCATTCCAGCCACCATTTCAGGATGCACTTTCACATAATGCTGTGCACACAAGCCTCCATATGAGTGTCCCACTAAATAGATAGGCTCTTTTACTTTCAAGAAGTGAAGAAGTTCATACAGGTCCTGGACTGTGGCAAAAGTATTTCTCACTTCCGCTCCCAGTTCACTATCACCAAGACCGGGGCGGTGATACATGAGGACTTGAGTTGTCTTCCTTAACTCTTCTGTGACTTCATACCACTCCTCAAATGAGCAGCCCATCCCTGTGAGAATGACGATTAATGGACCGGAATGACCTTTTTGGAGTATTTCCAATTTGTGATTATTGATGATTTGCAAACTGTTCATAACTGGTTCCCTTTTCATGATCACATGTGACTTTGGCTGTTACTTGCGGTAAGCAGCCTTCTGGTCATCCGGATTTGTCCTCTATGATTAATCTCATCTTCAAACACATGAAACCAAATAAAGTAATGGTTGGATGCCTGATCCTCCCATAAGGTGTCTTGAAACAGCCATTCATCATTGCGTGTGGAGAGTTCCAGAAGTGTATGGCTCCTGACCTCATGAAGTTGTGTCAGGTAAAATTCTAAGGGATTTCCTTTTATTGTTGCTCTTCCCTTTTCCCCAAGCCCATAGGCTGCACCCCACTCATCGATTTCCAGTTGATTGGGTTTCCTTCCTTCAAACAGCTCAATCTGAAACCCCCTCTCAACAGCCGCCATATGTAATAATAACGCTCCGATACTGTTTCCATCCTCACACGGTAAAAAATCCAGTTCAGTGGGAGTTAATCCCTTTACACTGTCCAATGTGGTCTTTCTAACATAGTCCATTTGAGAGACCAGGTAACTGATCTGCGGACTATAACCTGTTTGTTCTTTGATTCTATGTACCATTGAATTCTGCACCCCATCTGCCAATTTTTTCACCCTGCATGGATCAAGGTTGGTTCTTTCACTGGTGAAAGGACATCTTTAGGGATCCATCCCTCTTCCCCATTTTTCTTGATTAAGCTGTACCCTGCACAAGTATTATCTACAACAGAAACGACTTCCCCCTTCCTTACAGAAATCTGCGCACAAGAAAGATCAGTCTTTGCCCGGAATGTCCCATCTTCATGTTGATGAAGGTATTCATTCTTGACAAATAATTGTTCATGGGTACCCTTTTGTTTACACAGTGTAAAGTGCTCAGATGAATGTATAGGAATCAATTGATAGTGTGGATATGAAATAGCTCCAGTCATTGCTTCCGAATGAAAATCCTTCACAACCTGACAGGTGGGTAAATGATCTGTATGCACATGGGAAAAAGTGTCCCCACTTTCTGCTCTATGTATGATAAATGCATTTAACTGTCCTGAAGATTTAATGACGTTTCCTCCATCAATGGAGATGATTTTCTTTTCTTTATTCACAATTGGATTATTTGAAGGGATATCACTGGTATAGTTGACTACCGGCCAGTGTCCGACAATGACATACTTTCCTGAACCATGTGATTTCTCAAGGAAAGAAGGCATCATGATGGCTGCAATTCGATCTGTTTCCCGCCAATCATCTTTGTCCTCAAGACCTGCATGGACAAATATATAGTCTTCTGTATCAATCGCAGTCGGTAATTCCATCAGCCAATTAATTTCTTCAGAGAAATGATGAGCAAGGATTTCTTTCACCTCTTTGATCGTGGTACCATCATTCATGTCAAATCCCACTTCGTCAAGCCATTCCTTTAAAATGGAATGTTTTTTTGATCTTAAATAATTCATTAACTTTGGGTTCTCTTCCAGAAGGTCCTCCACCACGGTGTCACAGTTTCCTTCCGTTACATGGACGTTTTCATTCCTCTTTGATAAGTCCATGATAAACTTGAGCACACCTTTACTGTTACTTCCTTTTTCACAAAGATCACCGTTAATGATCAAATGATCCAGGGAACAGAAATGTATCTTTTGTAGAAGATCAGTCAATAGATCCAATTCTCCATGGATGTCTGAAATCACGATGATCCGTCCATGACTGGGTAAATGTACTGTTTTTATTTTTTTCAATGAGGGTCTCCTTCCACAAGTAATACTTTAAGCTTGAAGGGGCTTGTTCGGTCTTCCTGATCAAGCCTTCAGAATATATCCTAGTAGATCATTAATATCCCCGGAACACTTTTCCACTTCCGGTAAATGGTAGAAGGTAGTCGTAGTGGCCAAGTCATATATTTCATCCCCTGAAGAATAAAGAATGATCCTTTTCCGAAGACCAAGGGCGATGCCGAGTTCCACGTGACTTCCTTTTCCACCGGGAAGGATGAGAATGACTATATCTGAATCAATAATCGCTTCTTTTTCACACTGACCAATGTGTTGAAGGTCTTCTACTGTCGATGCACGTTCGTTTTGGGTCCAATCATATGTAAGGATATACCCTTCCCGTTTTAACTGTTCGCTTACATATTGTACAAGAGGTTTATTTAAAAATCCTGATGCCAGATAAAACTTCATAGTTCACTCCTTTTCCAGCTTATGAAACAATTTTCTCTGTTTCATGTAATCGATTGCCTTTGTTTTGTTTTTTTGTTTGACCACATAAGCTGCTTCATTCTTATCCCTCTGATAAGCAAGGAGCCTCTCCGGATCAAGATCTCCATCCTTGATGGCTGCTTTAATAGCACAATTCGGCTCAGTATTGTGGGTGCAGTTCTTGAATTTCCAATTGACTGCAAGTATCACGATGTCTTCAAATGAATCGGGAGTATGTTCTTCGGGATTCATAATTTCATTTATGTTTTTATTGGGGTTCATAGTGGTTCCTTTCCAAGTTCGGTATTTCATTTAACCTCAGGAGTGACTAAAAAAACAACCAAGCCAGGACAAGTGATTATATACCTCGAATATTTCTTGCTGTCGGCTCCTATCCCCCATTTCCATAGACCGGCCCTAACCAGATACACACCAAGCATTGTCATAAAACATGTATAAAGATGAATACCACTTTTTATTTTCCTTGTACCAAAACTTTGATTCATAAATCCCCAAAAGGATACAACAATACATATTCCAATTATTCCAAATTATCTCATAGAAAACAATGCTTTCCTATATAAAAAGAGGCTGGGACATAACTAAATCTATACACTCTAAAGACGAACATTTAGATCACGTATTACACCGCTGATGATTTCCGTGCAAGACTTCGCTTTCCGCGGGCGGAAGTCTTCCTCTTGCACTCCAATCAACGGCTAGAGCTTAATACTTGGATTAAGCTCTAGCATAAAAAATAAAAAATCCGAACGAGTGATTGGAATAAAACGCTTACTCGTTCGGATTTTTTTAGCTGAAACCCTTTTGTCCCAGCCTCTTCTTCATTCTGAAACTCGATCATTTCTTAGATCGATGTAAAGTGTACCATTTTTCTGAAGCTCGACGTTGAGCGCATCTTTTACATTTAACTGGAAGTAGTTAAGCTTACAATTCCTTCTGATGGAATATAGTTAGGATGGCCTGTAAAGACATTTTGATCTCTTTTTGTTAACGGTCGAGGACCTGGTTTTATTCTTAACGTTAATTTCCCGTCCGTTCCAAAGATGGCACTAGCGACTTCACTTATGGAAAATATATTTTTCTCCCTTGGGAGTATACTTAATTCAGGTGCACACTTCCATTTTAAGAGTTTATGACAATATCGGCGGTTTCAGCCGGTATGTAGTGGGTTACATAATATTCTTCAGCTTTCCAATATCTGTTCTCAAACTTTGATATATTTTGCTTTGTTTCAAATGTTTCCCGCTCAAATCTTGTTGCTTTAGGACAATCCAGATAGATGATCTTATCAAAGAAACCCTTCCATTCTTTTCGTTGAAGGAAGACCCCTTCTACAATGATCAACCCTCTATTCGGTAACTGAATGGTTCTGATCTCATGAATATCAGAGTCATTCTGATAAATAGGGAGGGTGAGCTGTTCGCTATCTTTCATTCTTTGAAAAAAATGCTCCTTTAGCCACTCCACATCCCATTGCAAATGGAAGTACTCATACCACTCCTCAAATCCAGTGTCATATCTCCGCTTCCGTTCAACAATAAGATCATCAAGATGAAAAATAGAATAGTCGAGGTCCTTTTTAAACATATACTGGCTCAACTCATTAACAAAAGTAGTTTTACCCGAACGGCTTAAACCATCTATCCCCAAAACAAACCTCCCTTCTCCATACTGAACACCGATATCACTCATTAAATCCTTCACATTCACCACTCCCTGATTGGAGGGACGGACCTCTTATTTCAGACCTAAAACCCTACAGATTAGGATTTGTTGGCTAAAATGGAGGTCCGTCCCTCATTTATGCTTCTTGTATGAAGGGGCTTGGTTCCCTTATGCTGAATAGCTGAAGTTCGTGCATGGATCTTGTGCATAGGCTGAAGAATAGTCTGCGGAGGTTTTCGTCTCCGTAGATTTTTTTGTGAGGCGCCGTAGATGATGACGGCGTCGAATTCAATTCCATTGTCCAAATATGCGGGAATGTCGACAATACCCTGTTCGTAATCGAGTGTTACGCTTGTCATAAGGTTAATGCTCCATAGAATCCCACATAGAAAAACGCCAATCTCTCCTTCTGTGTTTTTTAAAAAAGAGAATTACTCTACACCGTCATCTTCCAGCTTGTCATTGCAAGCCACCGCTCCTTCTCTTTATAATCCGGAACGATTTTCCCAACCAGCCGCCAGAAAGAACGATCGTGATTAAGATGTACCATGTGGCACATTTCATGGACGACAACATAATCAATGACTTCCTGTGGTGCCATGGCCAGCTTCCAGTTAAATGTAAGCTGCCTCCTTCCATCACACGTTCCCCATGTCTTCTGGCTATCCGAAATGCGAATGGACCGGGGCTTGGTTTTAAAATGGGGTTGATGTATTGAGATGCTCCTCTCAACGATTGCCTTACACCTTTGGTAGTAGAAACGCTTTAACGCCTGCTTGATTGTTTTATCCTCTACTTCTTTCACTTCGACAACTAAAATATTTCCTTTCAAAGTCACATGGTCTTGCTCAATATCTGGATTGTGATGAACTTCTATGGGAAAGTTCTTGCCGAGATACAGGAAGGGTTCTCCATGATGATAGGTCTTCAACTGAGGTCCATGTAAGCGTGCCTTTTTTTCTTTGGATTGTATAAGGACTTTCTTCCAATTATCCTCCAATAAACGGATGACGGATTCTTCATCTGTGCCTTTGGGTGCCAAGATTTCAATATTTCCATAGTTGTCCAGATATATGCCGGTTGATTTACGATTTTTATATGTTAATTCAAAATGGAGTGTTTCCCCTGAATATGTATGATTCATTTCTTAACCTCTATATTTTATTGCTAACCCCTTTAAGAAATTGCGAGCGTACCGATCACCGCAGACGCGATAATTTTTATGGCCTTCCCTTCGGAATATCGCACCTAATTCACCTTTTGAAATATGAACATCAGCAGATTCCAATATTTCAATCAAATCCTCACTTGTTAGCGATAGTGCTATCTTCACTTTTTTAAGAAGAAGATTATTTACATGTTCATAAGTAAGTGACGGTTTTTCAGACTGTCCAGGTTTTGGCTCCTGCCGTCCTCTTTTGAACGTTATGAATCCATTCAAAAAGGACTCGAACATTTCATCGTCGCATGGAATATGCCCATCGTTTTCTACGTCAATATCAAGTTCTTCTTCTTCCATCGACTTCGTAAGGACCTTCAGTACCTCTTCTTTCGACAAGTCCATTCCGCCCAGCTTGAAGATCTCCACCATCTCTGTATTTTTAATATCGAGAGCATACCGCAATCGAATTAGAATATCATTATTGTCAATATTCATCTTTATGCCTCCTGAGAATTTGCGCTTTACTAAATCATTAGCTTATCATTTAAAGGACAGAAAAAGAAGCTTATATGAACTACCCTATAAAAAACACCTGGAATTTACTCGTTTTGTCGCTTTCTCATTGGCTGTTTTCTTAAACATTGTTGCTCCTGGATGTAGCGAGTGGCGGTTGATTTCCGCTACAGGTGCTCGCTTTCCGCGGGGCTAGCGGTGAGCCTTCTCGGCTTTGCTGAGGAGGCTCGGCCGAACGTCCGTGGAAAGCGGAGCGGTTCCCTTCACCCTCCTGCACCACAACCTAATTGACAGAGCATCGTCAATCTAAGTTTGGATGCAAATAGCAACAATCTTTGGGAAAACAGCTTTCTTATTTGAACCAAAGGTCCGTCCCTCAAGAGGACAGACCTTTCTTTAAACGGATATGAGCGGGAATTGGAGGGTGACGGTTGTTCCTTTGCCGGGTTCACTTTGAAATTTTATTTCCCCGTTATATTTCTTAACGATGTTAAAACAGATCATAAGGCCGAGTCCTGTTCCTTTACTTTTTAATGAATAAAACGGGGTTCCAAGGCTTTTTACTTCTTCACCCGTCATACCTCTCCCATTATCCGAAATTCGGATCACGGCATGTCCTTTCTCCTGGTTAGCCGTGATAGATACAGAACCGCAATCTTTAGATGCTTCAATCGCATTTTTTATGAGATTAATGAACAGTTGCTTCAATTCGATTGAATTAGCAGAAATATGACATTCCTTTTCAATATGTAGATGTATACTGTTATCATTTAACATTCCGTACATACTCAGGAGCTCTGTTACATCCTTTAGGACCATTTCAACGTCGACATTTTGCACCATTCCTTTGCGATCAGGTTTTGAAATGGACAGGAATTGAGAAATAACATGCTCTGCCATATCCAACTCGTTAATCATCAGGGGGAAATTTTGTTTCGATTTGAGTGTCTCATCTTCTGCATAGTATTGTAGAAATCCCTTCACGACAGTCAGGGGGTTCCTGATTTCATGCGCAACAGCTGCGGCCAGTTGCCCCGTCGTCTTCATGCGTTCTGCCTGTTGTACCTGCTCATAATATACACGCTGTTTCTGCATTCGAAGATTTGTTAAATGAAAAATGAAATAAAGAAGAATTTGACTTGCAAAGAAGTTCACAACATTACCAATCAGGTCCTTATAAATATAGGGGTATAGGAACCCTTTATCGATCCAGGCGATAAAGCTGAATGTAAATCCAATGAAGACAATATTCAGCACTAAAGAAAAATAAAATAGCCATTTATCAAAAAACAAAATGGAAAACGCCGGGATAAAACAAAGGAGAATGAAATCAGACCATGTTTCCGGGTAAAGATAAAACAATATATAAAAATATCCCGTCGAAAAGATGACTGTCATATATCTTAAAAATGCATTTTCATATCGAGGGTATAAAACCAGGCATAAGGAAATGATGATAACCATAACACCATGGATTACAAAGCCGGAATTTAATTGATTATCAATCAAGAGGCCTACCGTCATCAATAAGATGATAAACGAAATGATTAAATAATAATACTTTTTATGCAAACTTTCTTGGAATTCTTTCATCACTATACTCCTACTAGTAGTCTAGAAATTTCCCATTCTATGTCAGGTTATTGTAACTATCTTACAAACAATAATGAAAGTCAATGCTTTTCATTTTGTAGGTCCGTCCCTGATTGGGCGGCCGGCAGGTTGAGCAGAGAGACACAACAATCGACACAAGTGTGGAATGTGAGGAATGGTTTATGTAAACCAGGGTGCTAAGACGCAAAAGAAGGCAAAAAATCTTCTACGATTCTTTGCCTTCTTTCAATGCATTTAAAATATCTTCAACAATTCATCGAATGATTCTACCATAAACTCATAGGTATCCACTTCCCCAAAACCATACGATACATAAACAAAAGGGACCCCTGCCTCTTTGGCTGCTTTTTGATCTCCTTTTGTATCTCCGACATATACTGGTTCTTTTAAATGGTTACGCTCGATGATGAGTTTGATGTTGTCTCCTTTTGAAAGACCAGTCCTCCCAGGGTTCTCATAATCATTGAAGTGCTTGTCCAGTCGGTGATAATCATAAAAGGCTTCAATATACCCATCCTGACAATTGCTGACAATGAATAATCTATACTTCTTAGATAGTTCCCCCAAAACAGAATCGATGTGTTGATATAATTCCCCACCATGTTTACGTAAATGAGGAATTTCATGTCTTGAGAGGTCTTTCAATAACTGAACACGTTCTTCTTCTTCTAATTCCGGGAATAATATTTCACCTATTTCTTTCATTTGAAGGCCCATGGTCCCTTCTAGTTGCTTTCGGGTAATACCATTCAAATTTCCACCATATTTCGTGATTACCTTATTCCATGCTTCAAGCACAGATTCGATCGGATCCCATAGTGTTCCGTCCAGGTCAAAGATGATGCTGTCCATTCTCACTCCTCCTATTTTTCACTAGTTGGCGCTTCATTTTGTTTCGTAATAATCTTCATTTCTTTTACCGGCCAATAAACAATATTTGTCGTCCCCACTACCTCATCAATCGGGATTGACCCGATCTGACGGCTGTCCTTACTGTATCTTCTGTTATCCCCCATAACGAAAAGTTCACCTTCAGGAACAGTGAGCTGTTTCACCGGCGTATCCATTAACGTGAAGTCTGGGGTGAGGGAGCCAATCACGGATGTTTTTTGCTTGTCCAGGTAAGGTTCTGCGTATGCTTTCCCGTTTATGTATAGTGTATCGTTCTTATATTCAACCTTATCTCCCGGCAGGCCAATTATTCGTTTAATATAGTCTTCCGTTTTGGTTGCGTGAAAGACGATGATATCAAAGCGTTCCGGCTCATTTATCTTATTGACAATCATGCGGTCCTGGTCAAGTAAAGTTGCATTCATTGAAGCTCCCTCTACTACAATCGGGATAATGATAAAGGTACGAATAACAAATGCCAGTAGTACCCCAATGATCATAGGCTGTAGCCAACCCCAAATTTTTCTTTTATCTGTCTCCATGTACGTCACCCTTCCTTATAACACTCTCCCCATCAATTTATTTTAGCATAAAATTTTTAATTTTTTGTTTTATCTAGAAAAGATGTGGAATATGACAGGGACTGAATGTAAAGTAAATCATTAGAATAAGCAGAGTTAAAACTGGATATAGTCAAGTAAAAAGATGCGAAAACCCCAGAGTTCGCATCTTCAAGTAGTTTGATAGGTCGATAAGCGTTTCTATTCTTTTTCAGCTGCTATCGCATCTGCCTTCGTGACATGAACAGTTCCCCGTGGATGTTGAGGCGGCGCATAAATGGAGTATAACTTGAGAGGGATATTTCCGGTATTGATGAGATTATGCCAAGTTCCTGCGGGAATTATGATAGCAAAGTCTTGCTTCACTTTTTTCTCGTACGTTAAATGATCTTGACGATCACCCATACGGACTATCCCTTCTCCTTGTTCCAGCCGGAGGAATTGATCCAGATTGGGATGGATTTCAAGGCCAATATCTTCTCCAGGATTGATGCTCATCAATGTTACCTGTAGATGTTCTCCTGTCCATAATGCTGTGCGGAACGTGTCATTATTCACAGTAGCTTCATCGATATTGAAAGCATACGGTGAAGGGCCGAAATCCTTTGACATCATACGGCTCTGTTCAGCTGCTCCCAATTCACTTAACGTTCGTGCGTGCTCCCACTCATCCCTGCACGTATTCACCAGAACCTCATATACAACCGAGTGCTGGGCCTGCATGCTGCAGAGCCGAAACTGCTCATAATCCCCAAGCTCTATTTCATATGCCCTTTTGAGTCCCTCTCGATAATTATGAAACGGAATGGTTTCAACTTGATAAACCGGGTGAGAGTCTGTTAATGAAGTGTATACATTCGTTAAATCCCACCAATGTCTCTGCTCATCTTCCATCACGTGCAATAGGGAATCTCTCTCTTCCTGGTTCGGGGCACTATTCGCAAGTCTGTGATAGAAATCAACGTTAGTAGCTTTTTTTTGAATTCCACTCAGCAGATTGTTCACCAATTGTCCTGGACTACCCTCTGTTCCCGATAAGGGTGATGGATAGGTAGAAGCATAAAAAGAATATCCGTTCGGTACATTGTACATACTGATCAATCCCTTCAGTTTTTCACCAAGATATCATATGCTTAAGTAAGATAGGTGTGCTTATGCCCACCGACCGAAATAGATTCGCTTCATCATTCCAGAAAGCCTTTCCCTGTTTCAATATACTCTTCCATATTCGAAGGAGGTACAAGACTCCCGCCAGTTGCCCATACCAAATGAGTGGCGTGTGATAAATCAACTCCAATTGAGGAAAGATGCTCTTGCACACTTGGCTGGACCGGTCCGATCATACCAGCCAAAGCGGACGGCTCCAATGAAATGGATTCTGAAATATGCAGTTGAGCGAGCAATTTGAAAAGCGTCTCATCACTGATTGTGAAAAAACCGTTTAACATATTTTGTATCATTCTACCTGCCAGGGCAGACGGCCTTGCAACAGCTAGCCCATCGGCTTCCGTGCGGTTTGTTAAATGGATATCCCGTACAGATATTCGTTCATGCTTTCCGGTTGCAAGCCCCAATAGCATACAGGGGGACTGAACAGGTTCTGCAAAATAGCAATGAACGTGTTCGCCGAATACATGCTTTAGTCCGAAAGTAACACCACCAGGTCCACCGCCTACCCCGCATGGCAAGTAAACAATCAATGGATGTTCTCTATCTACTTTTAACCCTTCACTTTCTAGCTGATCTCTGAGCCTCAGAGCAGCGACTGAATAGCCTATAAAAAGATCTTTAGAGTTTTCATCATCTATGAAGAAAACTTTCGGGTCTGACATACACTGTTTCCTGCCCTCGGCTACGGCATGTGAGAAATCCTGTTCATGTTCCACCACCTCGACCCCTTTCTCCCTCAAGAGCTCCTTTTTCCAAAGCTTTGCATCCCGGGACATATGCACGGTTACTTTAAAACCAAGTGAAGCCCCTATAACACCGATACTTAATCCAAGATTCCCTGTAGAGCCGACTGTAATGGTGTACTGGGAATAGAACTCTTGAAATCGTTTAGACCCAAGTATTGAATAGTCCACTGATTCGTTGATCCAGCCTCTTTCGATGGCGATGGCTTCAGCAATCTTTAATACCTCATAAACGCCTCCCCTTGCCTTAATTGATCCTGCAATAGGGAGATCATTGTCGCATTTCAAGATGATTTGTCCATGTATAGGGGATTTGTAATAATCCTGAAGGGTTCTTTGCATACTGTCCAGATGTTTGATGGGTGACTCGATCATTCCGTTCACTGTCTCTGGAAATAACTTTTTCAGCAATGGTGAAAACCGGGCAAGTCGCTCCTCCGCTTCGACCATTTCCTTAAGGCCTGACTTTGTTATACTATTGCTGTTTAAGGAAGGGTTCTCCCAGAAAACTTCCTTCGCCGATTGCAGTTCAGATAATAAATCCTTGTTCAACTGATACATGTTCTCCTCCACGACTGATCCCTCCTGTATGCCTGTTCGGAATGTGTGATAAAATAGATGATATTCTTCAGAAAATTATAACAGAAAAGGAGATCCTAATTTCATGTTACCTTCTAAACTGAGAGCAAACATTCGATCCGGAAACCATCAAACGCACACCTCAGGGCTTTGTCAGAATTATGTACAAGCGAATTTGGTGATCCTTCCAAAAGAATACGCTTTTGACTTTTTACTATTCACCATACGTAATCCAAAATCATGTCCTGTCGTCGAAGTGTTGGAACCAGGACAATTTCAATCCCAATATGCCAAGGATTCAGACATTCGCACGGACATCCCTATGTATCACATTTATGAACATGGTGAATTGGTCGAGAAAAAGGTGAATATTGAAGAAGTGTGGAGAGATGATTTTGTCAGCTTTCTCATCGGCTGCAGTTTCACATTCGAAAGCCAGCTGATCAGAGGGGGGATCCCCCTTCGCCATATAGAAGAAAATAAAAATGTGGCCATGTATACAACGAATATCCAAACCGATCAAGCAGGGGTCTTTGGTGGGTCAATGGTCGTTTCCATGAGACCCGTCCCTGATTCACTTGTGCAAAAAGCAACGGAGATCACCTCACTATTTCCTAAAATGCATGGGTCACCCATTCATATCGGTGACCCTGATAAAATCGGGATCCCGGATATCGCCAAACCCGATTTCGGGGACTACGTGGGAATCAGAGAAGGGGAAACACCGATGTTCTGGGCCTGTGGTGTAACACCTCAGGCAGTGGCACAGCATGCCAACATCCCTTTCATGATTACCCACTCACCAGGCTGTATGTTCGTTACAGATTGGAAAAATGAAGACTATCTGCATGGAAGTTAATCGAGAGGGACGGACCTTGCATGTGCAAGTTCCGTCCCTCTCTATCTTACATTTCATTTGATCCTGGATATTTGCGACGGCAGGTCCATATAATGATACTCTCGAAAATTCCTTTATGGACGCTTCCAGCACTACGTTTCTTTTATCTTCCTATATATTAAAGAATGCAGGCTTTGACAATTTCCTCATTCTTCCTTTCAGGAATAAAAACGATACATTTCTTTCCAGAAATCAAGAAAGAGCTTTAAATATCAGGACCGTATTATGCCCCCCAAATCCTAAGGAATTACTCAAGGCAAAGTTCACTTCCTTAAATCTTGGGAGGTTAGGAACATAATCCAGGTCACACTCTGGATCTCTTTCAATTAAATTCAGGGTGGGGAGGATGACTCCTGTCTTCATCGTCATGAAAGTGAGAATGGCCTCAACAGCACCTGAAGCACCCATCATGTGTCCCGTCATGGATTTGGTGGAGCTGACGGGGATGTCATATGCTTTTTCTCCAAAGAACGTTTGAATGGCTTTCGTTTCATCTCTGTCATTCAGTATAGTGCTGGTTCCATGTGCGTTGATATAATCAATATCAGATTTTAGAACGCCACTTTGTGCAAATGCCATCTCCATTGCTCTTACACAGCCTTCACCACCAGGAACTGGACTTGTGATGTGGTATGCATCTCCCACTGTTCCGTAACCTATGATCTCTCCATAGACTGGAGCGTTCCTTCTAATTGCCGATTCAAAGGTTTCCAAAACAAGAGCGCCCGCACCTTCTCCCATCACCAAGCCATCACGGTTACGATCAAACGGACGGCAAGCAGCTTTAGGGTCTCCTTGTGGTGAAATGGCTCCCATTGCACAAAATGCACCTATTCCTAAAGGAGTAATGGAAGCTTCAGTACCACCAGCAATCATGATATCCGCTTCCCCACTCTGAATCACTCTCATTGCGTCTCCGATAGCATTGGACCCTGAAGCACAAGAAAGTACTGTACAGTTATTCACTCCCTTGGCATTTAGTGCGATAGCCACCTGGCTCGAAGCCATATTTGAAATGACCAGTGTCGTAGCAAAGGGATAGACCCGTTCATATCCACCTTCGAGCAGTTGACGGTGTGTATCTTCAAAGCTCTCGATTCCTCCAATGGCGGTTCCCATCCAGACTCCTACACGGTCTGGTGGTACATCCACCCCTATCGTAAGCCGGGAATCTTCGACTGCCATCACCGAAGACGCTATGGCATACTGGCTAAACCTGTCCATCCTGTGCCTTTCGTTTACATACATATAATCGGATAAGTTAAAATCCTTCACCTCAGATGCACACTTCGCCGGGAATCCACTACAATCGAATCTTGTTATCTTATCAATTCCTGAATCTCCATTCTTTGCGGCATTCCATATTTCTCCTAAACAATTACCCATACCTGACACTGCACCTAAACCAGTTACGACGACTCTTTTACCCATTCCCCAACACCTCTTCCATTTTAAGGTTTCTATAACTTAATATTACCAAATATTTCTTGTTATTAGAATTTTCATCTCAAATATTTTTTTATGATTAGACGGATGACCTACACAACTGAATTTCATCAAAAAAAGACTAAACCGAAATGGTTTAGTCCTCATTTAAGTCCTTATTATTCTTTTATTAGGTCATTATCCACGAGCCAATCATGGGCTACTACTGATACGCTGTTTCCTTCAATATCAACTTTGTAATTCAGTTTCCGCATAATATCACTGTTAAGTTTATTTGCAAGCTTTGCTGTGATATCTTTTATTTCAGGATATTTTTTATATACCTCTTTATTGATGCTTACGGCAGCCCGGTACGGTGGGAAGAAGCTTTTGTCATCCTTCAAGGTGACAAGATCATAATCTACAATGGTTGCATCAGTTTCAAAAGCAACCGATACATCCACCTGCCGGTTATTCAACGCTCTTTGGGTCAAACCAAGGTCCATTTGTCTGATTTGCCCTGATCCAAATGTGAAACCGTACTTTTTCTCCACTCCCGGGAGACCATCAGACCGATTGGCAAATTCAGCATCGGATGCCATCGTTAATTCACCCGGGTGGCTGTTTACATACTTCGCCAGATCACTGATTGATTCAATTTGCAATTCTCTTGCCTTATCCTTGTTCATGGCAAGGGCGTATGTATTATTCACATTGGACATATTCATCCAATGGATTCCTCTCTTTTCATCAAGCTCTTTCACTTTTTTAAACGTTTTCTCGGGATCGGACATTGGTTCTTGTCCCATATAAGTGATCAAGGCTGTCCCTGTGTATTCCCACATCATATCAACCTGCTCATTTTCCAGTGCCTTTCGGACAACGGTGCTTCCAAGGTTGTTCATTTGCTTTACCTTAAACCCCTCTTCTTTTAATAAAAAGGCCGTCATCTCAGAGAGAAGGTACTGTTCGGTGAAATTTTTGCCACCTACTGATACTTGTTTGCCGCCTATCCCAATGTTCGAACAAGCAGAAAGCATCGTAATAAGGATCCCGATTCCTATCCACCTCAGTTTTTTATTCATCATTCACACCTCCTGCTTCAACCATTACATTTCCATTGTTTGTTTTGTGCCTTTTGGAACAACCAACCGTTCCACGAACCTCAAGAGTAAATCAACCAGTATGGCCAGTAACGTTACCGGAATGGCCCCTGAGATTAAATAGCCATTATCAAATAGCTGGATCCCCGTGAAAATCCAGACACCAAGGCCACCGCCTCCTACGACATAAGCAAGGGCTGCAGTCCCGATATTCAACACAACAGCTGTTCTGATCCCTGCCAGGATGGAGTAAGCTGCATTCGGTAATTCAATTCTAAAAAGGATTTGATGGGGCTTCATCCCCATCCCTCTTGCAGCGTCGATGAGATTATCATCAATGGAGTCAATCCCTGCAACTGTATTTCGATAAATAGGTAAAAGCGAATAAATAAACAGTGCGAATATGGCTGTTTTAAAACCGATCCCCAAAATACTGATCATTAGGGCCAGAACAGCCAAACTGGGTATGGTTTGACCAAGATTTACTGTGTTTGACACAATCCACTCGGCCCTCCTGAACTGTCTTCTGGTAATCAAGATTCCTGCCGGAACAGCAATGATTAGGGCAAGTAAAGAAGATACCAGGACTAATTGCAGATGCTGATTTAATAAATGTAAAAATGTTTTGGATTGACTGAACATGTAATCGAAATAATGGTTTTTAATGGCCCAGGTAAAGAATAGGATGACCAATGCGTAAATGATATACCGAACAATATTACTGATTACCTTCTTGGTATTCACAGAATCATCCTTCCTGAACAGCGTTCGATTTCCCTTTGATTTCATAATGTAAATATTTTTGAACCAGATCTATAGTGATCGCACCTAATTTATTCCCTTGATCATCCACTACAATCACTTGTTCAGCTTCTTGGTTCAATAGCATGGACAACGTATTCCTGAGATCATGTCGAACATGGATCGTTTTAGTATCAGGAATCGATTCGTCAAAATCCGCTAACCCTATGATACTCTCCAGATCCGAAATTGTATGCAGACTGAGACTCTTTATGGCCCGGTCCTTTCCGAAGAACTCATACACAAAGTCACTCTTTGGACGAACAAGCATCTCGGAAGGTGTATCATATTGCATGATTTCCCCTCCGCGTAATAATACAATTTTATCTGCCATCTTAATGGCTTCGTCAATATCATGACTGACAAACAAGATGGTCTTCTTTACTTCCCTCTGAATCTGCAGAAATTCATCTTGAATTTTTTCACGAATAATCGGATCTAATGCTCCAAATGGCTCATCCATCAACATGACAGGAGGATCTGCAGCAAGTGCACGGATGACACCGATACGCTGTTGTTGTCCACCTGATAATTCATGGGGATACCGTTTGCCGAATTGTTCACCCTTCAGCCCTATCATATCCATTAACTTATTAAATCGGTCCTTCTTTTTCTTCTTGCCCCAACCTAACATATCCGGGACAATCATAACGTTCTCTTCTATTGTCATATTCGGAAACAAACCGTTACTTTGGATGACGTATCCGATTTTCCTGCGAAGTTCGATTTGGTTTAATTCCATTGAATCCTGACCGTCGATGATGATCTTCCCGTCAGTTATCGACTCCAACCGGTTCACCATTCGCAATAAAGTGGTCTTACCACAACCGGATGGACCCAGTAATACGACAATGTGACCTTCTTCAACGGTAAAGTCGACACCCTTCACCGCTGTCACACTGCCTTCATATGTTTTGGTCGTATGATCAAACGTTATCATTACTTCACCTCTTTTACTTTATGCAATGCTTTTTGGGGTATATCGTTTTTGGATCCATAACAAAATGCCATCAGCAATCATGGCCAATATGGCCACTGCAACCGATCCACTGATGATCAAGTAGTTATCCCCCCTGGAAATCCCTTGAGTGATAAGCACTCCTAATCCGCCGGCACCGATATATGCTGCAATCACACCTATTCCGATATTCATTACAACAGCTGTGCGTATTCCTGCCATAATAACGGGAAATGCGTTTGGAATTTCCACTCTCAATAGGCGTTGATGGGTCTTCATCCCGACTCCCTTTGCAGCATCGCGCATCTCTGGACTAACATTGCGAATAGCTGTATATGTATTCCGAATGATGGGAAGCTGAGAATAAAGGACCAATGCCACAAAGGCAGGAACAAACCCAATTCCCTGATTAACGATAGAGAAGATCGGAATCATCAATCCAAATAGGGCAATACTCGGGATCGTGAGCATAACAGATGCTATCTGCAAAACTGTTTCTGCCAGGTAGTCATTTGTTGTCAGATAGATTCCGAGAGGAACCCCGATTAAAAGTGCAACAATAATGGCAAGTCCCACAAGCACTGCATGTTCTACCGTTAAATCAAGAATCCGGGGGGCATTGACCTCAAGAAATTTCATCCATTTATCCACATGTACTCCCTCCTTCATATATATGTATGGGCAAAATAAAAGCCGTCCAGGATCTAATATATCCTGACGACCCACGGAGTTAGTATAACCGTATAAATGCGCCAACATTCTTATTCCCTCTTATTCGGGTCTCGAAACATATTATTACATATGACGGCCTTTAGCAGAGGGGGTGAATCTGAATTTACTAACAGCCATTTCGAATTTACATTGTCATTACATGTTTTGGAAATGGGTTCTTTGAGTTCTTCAAGCGTTTCGATGAAAATAAAAACCTTCCCTATTTAACGGGAAGGAGCTGCTTTTCTAAATCTTCGGCTTGTAGTTTAATTTCTTGTTCTTCCATCAACAATCTGAACAGACCTTTAATAATCAACTCATCTGGATCGGTTTCACGGCATTGCTCTAAAATCCTGTTTGCTATGTTCATAAGGTAGGGAACCTGAGTTGTGTTCAATTCTTTAATCTTATCATAGAGTGCCCTCCACGCATTTTCCCTTTTCTCAAAAGAGATGAAGGCTCCTTCCTTATCCATGCTGACAGTAAAAGGCTTCATCAGATCATCGTCTAATAATGGAGCACTGTTACCATTTAGGAAATCACTTGCGAGGAGGGAAATTTGCCTGACAATATGCGTACCCAGTATTTCCGGATTCAGAGAATCATCATGTGAGATCATTAACATCATATAAGATGAATAGATTGATTGTGTCATCCACATCAGGTCCCATTTATAAGGACTGATCTCATCTCCGTAAACTGCCAAGAGATTGCGTTCGAGCCAGCTGAACAGCCTCCCCCTCATACGGTGTTCCATGGCATGCAGCTTTTCACTATTCTTGGCCGACTCCCCTCTCATGTGCATCTTCATATAGGATTTGTACTCTAAAATTCCTTCGAATTGAACTTGGAACTGTTTGGCGAATCGCTCCAATGGAGGCAGGTTCCCATCCAGTCCTACAACGAATGCCCGTTCAAATACGAGTTGCTGATAATGTTCATATATCGATATGATTAGATCTTCCTTAGATTGAAAAAATGTGTAAAGTGAACCCTTTGATATACCCACACTATCGGCAATCTGCTGCATAGAAGTCTGATTATATCCATAAGCTGCAAAGAGTTCCACTGCTGATTCAAGTATCGCCTTCCTTTTATCCATTTTCTACACCTCTATATTTAAAAAACATTCACTCTCTCATTTTAACCATACCCGAGGCAAATTAGAAGAGCATTTATTCTTGACTACATTGGAATTTTAGGTAAAATGACTAGTGAGTCATCTAATGTAAATTCCATTATATCAATGTTCCATCGCTTCTCATTCTAATCTAGTGACCAATTAGTCAAACGTTATTAAAGGAGGTTTCATGCATGTTAAAATCTATTCTAAATCGTTCGAAAATCGTGTTGATATTCGTCATATTATTTGTCATTATCGGGATTTTCACGTTTATCCAATTACCCCAAAGGGAGATACCTGAAACAAGTGTCAACATTGGCACGGTGACGACTGTTTACCCTGGTGCAACAGTTGATTCAGTCGAAAGGAGGGTAACCAATCCCATTGAATCATCATTGCAAGCAATCGATGGCATCAAGGAGATTAACTCTTCTTCAGCAGCAGGTTTCTCTACTATCATTGTAGAGGTTGAAGACGGCAAAGACAAAAAGGAAGTGTTCGGCGATGTCCGACAAGCCGTCTCGGATGCTTCAACATCATTTCCGGAAGAGGCATTCGATCCTGAAGTAAATGAATCCACTGTAAAAATGCCAATTGTTTCATACCACATAACGAGTGACAAGAAAGAAACACTTCTTGAGTTGGATGAAGAAATAAACAACTGGAAAGAAGAAGTGGAGGATTTATCTGGTGTCTCCAGCGTGACAGTGAAAGGACTCCCTGAAGAAGAAATTGTCATCGAACTAAAGCAGGACGAATTAAAAGCCTCGGGCCTTAATCCTTCGGCTATCATGAGTGCAATCAATGATGAGTATTATCCTACCCCACTTGGAAAGCAGGAAGTGGACAATAAGGTAGTACAATTAACCGTTGATCACTTTACCACTCTCGATGAAATGAACGAACTATTCGTCGGTAAGAACCCTCAAGGTGAATCGGTTTTTCTTAAAGACATAGCTAACGTAGAGACTGCCCCTAAGGAACTCAAAGACATTGTAACCTTTGAAGGAAAGCCTTCCGTTTCGTTTACTGCATTTGTACAACCAGGCGAAGATATTCCAACGGTTGATGAAAGAGTAAGTGATAAAGTGGAGGAACTGTCAGAATCCCTTCCAACTGATGTAAAGCTTGTGCCCTACTATTCCCAGGCATCCACAGTCACCAATATATTCGATGGACTCTTTATGTCCCTCGCCATTTCCGTTGTTGCGGTCATTCTGACTACCGCCCTTGGATTGACGGTTTCTGGTGCCTTTGTTGTAGCACTAGCTGTACCGATTTCCGTGCTAATGGGATTAATACCGCTTCCATTTGCAGAAGTGGACTTAAATCAGATTTCCGTTATCGGAGCGATTATTGCACTCGGTATCCTGGTCGATGACTCGATTGTGGTCAACGACAATATTCAACGTCGATATAAACTTGGTGATGGAGCATTAACGGGTGCTGTAACAGGAGTGAAAGAGATTTGGGTTTCGATTGTCACTTCCTCTCTTGCCATAGTTTTTACATTCCTGCCTCTTATCTTCTTGTCAGGTGGAAATGGGGCATTCATAAGGGCATTACCGACTGTCTTGATTACGACTATCATTGCTTCAACACTCGTTGCATTGATTTTTGTTCCCATCATGAGATACTTGCTTTATAGTAAAACGAAGAAAAAGGTATCCGATGCTCCCGGGTTATTCGGAAAGCCTTTGAATAAACTTGCAGATTTCTATGCAGATACTATTTTGACGAAGTTTTCAAAAAGGCCCTTTGTCGTTTCTGCCATCGGACTGGTCTTCACGACGGCGATCTTTGGCTTGATTGCCCTGACTCCATTTGAATTCTTCCCATCAGCCGATCGTGAAGAAGTAACCGTTGATGTCACCCTTCCTATTGGAACAACGATCGAAGAAACTTCCACCACTCTGCATGAAATAGAAGAACTCTTAAAGACAGATGATGGCGTCTATGAAACTTCTGCGTTCGCTGGTACCGGATTACCGAATCTTTTCAACAGTTCTCTATCAAATTCCGGACAGAACACTGGTCAACTTGTAGCAAGAGTCGATCGTAAAAATCAAACTGCACAAGGGTTGATTGATGACTGGACGGACAAATTACGTAAGGATTATCCTGAAGCGAAGATTTTCATGGAAACAATCCAGCAAGGTCCTCCTGCAGGAGCTCCTGTAACGGTTACCGTTTCAGGGCCCGATATCAATCAATTGATATCCCTAAGAGATGACATTTCCCCTGAAATTAATGCGTTGGATACTGATCTCGTCGTTGACAATGTTGGAGATATGGAGCCAACGATCCAATATGTGCCGAATCGTGAAAAACTTGAAGAAAATGGAATGACTGTTAATGATGTAAGCCAACAGCTCCGTTTAGCTACAGAGGGCATTCCTATGAAGGCATTTGATAATGGAGTCACAAAGCGGGATATGACTCTTCTTATAGAAGCAAAGGATGATGAAGTCGACCTCGCTTCACTTGAAGTTCCTGCTAAAAGTGGTAATCCTGCAGGACCTCCAAAGCTGATTTCACTGGATCAGCTTGTTACTTCAGAGAAGAAGGAAGAACTCCAGCTTATTCCACACAAGGGCGGTGAACGGGCCATAACGATTCGTGCCTTCCCTGATGACGAGGAAAATTATAAAGAAAATGTACAGGAAATTGTTAAAGATGTCCGAAATGACTTAGATGACAAAAATTATTCCATCACGTTAGGCGGGGAAAACGAAGCGCAGAATGATTTCTTTGCAGAAATCACCATATTGTTTATCATTGTTATATTCTTGGTGTATCTGTTGATTGCCCTTCAATTCAATTCTTTATCACTTCCATTCCTTGTACTGGTTGCTGTATACCTGGCGATAGCAGGTGCGGTCCTCGGACTGTTTGTCACCCAAACACCCATCAGCTTCCTGGCCGTGATGGGAATGGTCTCACTGACTGGAATTGTCGTAAGGAATTCCGTCGTATTAATTGAATTTATTGAGCAAGGGCTTAAGAATGGAATGAGTGTGAAGGAAGCAGTCGTTGAATCTGGCCGAACACGATTACGTCCTATTCTTCTCACAGCACTCACCTCTATCGTGGCACTTATTCCAGTGGCAGTAAGCGGGGATGCACTATTTACTCCATTAGCCGTAACGATTATCTCAGGTATCCTCTTTTCAGCTGTATTGACGCTGATTATTGTTCCAATGATGTACCTTGTCTTTAATCGGTTCAGAAGAAGAAAGGCTGAAGCTTAAAGCAAATACGCCAAAGGGGGAGACATAGTCTCCCCTTTTTTATGATTAAATAAATCCTAAGATGGAAAGATTATAGAAATCCTTTCTTGTGTACTTAAGTATCAAGGGACAGGATGAACATTCTTCTTGTGATATTTTCGTGCATCAAGCATGATAGATACGTGTAATAATTTATAATCTTGGAGGGAATTCATGCCTGCTATAAATTCAAAAGCGATCCTCATAACTTTTATGATCGGTGCTTTCTTCGCTATATTAAATGAGACACTGTTAAATATCGCACTGACAGAATTAATGGAGGTATTTAACGTAGATGCTCCCACAGTTCAATGGCTTGCCACGGGATTCATGCTGGTTATGGGGGTTTTGATGCCTATTTCTGCCCTTTTGATCCAGTGGTTTACAACACGACAAATGTTCATAGGGGTCATGACTATATTTCTTCTTGGGACCATCATCGCAGCATGCGCCATAAATTTCCCCATGCTTCTTGCAGGGAGAATGATACAAGCTGTTGGAACAGGATTACTGATCCCTGTTATCATGAATGCTTTGCTGCTTCTCTACCGCCCGGAAGTTCGCGGAAAGATTATGGGTACATTCGGTTTGGTCATCATGTTTGCACCGGCTATCGGACCTACTCTATCCGGTGTCATCGTTGATTTACTGGGATGGAGATGGTTGTTCATCACCGTCATTCCATTTGCCGTGTTTGCTATTCTGTTTGCACTGAAATATCTACAAAATGTTGGTGAAGTGACTCGGCCTGGTGTCGATGTGTACTCCATCATCCTTTCATCCATAGGAATTGGCGGCATTGTTTACGGTTTCAGTGCTGCAGGTGAAGAAGAAGCGGGATTCACTTCTATTAAGATCATTATCATCATAGCGGTTTCGATCTTCAGCATCATTCTGTTTGTATTCCGTCAATTGAAGCTTACTGAACCGCTCCTTGATGTTCGCGTTTTCCAATATAAAAGCTATACAAGAGGGGTGACAATCTTCGTCATTGTCATCATGGCTATGTTTGCTTCTGAAATCGTGATGCCGATGTATCTTCAGGGACCTCTGGGATATTCAGCTAAAACAGCAGGGTTATTGTTACTCCCTGGTGCCCTATTGAATGGACTTATGTCTCCAACGATGGGCTCACTATTCGATAAATACGGACCTAGAAAACTGATCATTCCAGGTACATTCACACTGGTGGGAGTCATGATATTCTTCAGTACAATCAATCCGTCAACACCTATTTGGCTTTTTGTTCTCGTTTACATCATTCTCATGCTATCCATTTCAGCCATCATGATGCCGGCACAGACGAACGGGTTAAACGAACTTCCGAAACACCTGTATCCGCACGGGACCGCCATTGCCAATA
The DNA here is from genome assembly GCF_017303375.1 of Bacillus sp. NTK074B. Taxonomy (GTDB): domain Bacteria; phylum Bacillota; class Bacilli; order Bacillales; family Bacillaceae_B; genus Rossellomorea. Next base: position 60,382 of record NZ_JAFKOH010000002.1, read on the forward strand.
CTTTGCAACCCGTTGCAGGTGCCCTGGGTGTCTCCATCTTTGTCAGCATCATGACACAAAGTCAGGCAGGATATATTGAAGGGCAGTCAGGTGTAAGAACGGAACAAATCTTTCATAACGCCATGACCTATGGCGTTCATCATGCCTATTGGTTCGCACTATTCTTGGCGGCAATCGCATTCTTCACTTCATTGTTTGTACGCAAAGCGATTGCACCGGATTTTGAAAAAGCCGAACTGGAAAATTAATTGGATTTATTTAATTGAACGAAAAGCTGATGAATAATTGGCTTTTCGTTTTTTTATAAGGCTGTTTTTGTAAACATTGTGTCTTTTGGATGTAGCAAGTGGCTGTTGATTTCCGCTACAGGTGCTCGCTTTCCGAGGGGCTGTTCGAGCCGCCTCTGCATCTTTCCCCCCAGGAGCGAGAATCAACTATACAGAAGAAATGTATTAGCATCATAAAGGAAATGTGGAGATAAATTATGCCGCTGCTTTTTCATTCGTTGTAATGAACGATTTTATTTAATCATATTTCCTTTAACCTTCCATAATCGATGTTCACGTTCTATATTGCTCTGTGAATACTTTACTACTCTAGAGGGTGAAGGGGACTGCGTAGACTCCTACGGAAAACGGGCGTGCCGAGACCCCTGAAGCGGTTTTTCCTGAGGAGGCTCGGCTGAACGTCCGTGGAAAGCGGGACTGTTCCCTTCACCGTCCTGCACTACAACCTAAATGACAGAGCATCGTAAATCTTAGTTTGTATGCGGATAGCAACAATCTTTGCGAAAACAGACCTGTTAAAAAAAAGGGATTCAAAAGGGCTTTTGCTGTACGTACCTTTTATCCGGGAGTAGAATGGAATTTAGAGCAGATTAGAGGAGGACATGTCATGGAGAAAGAGATTAAAACGATTGAAGATATTCGTTCTGAAGTATTAGATAGTGTAAACCATCTAACTGATGAGCAGTTGAACGAGGAATTGGAAGCCGACCGTTGGACAATCATGCAAGTGTTGGATCATCTCTATTTAATGGAAAGATCCCTTACGAAAACGATTCAATTGACGCTGGAAAAGGGTGAAGAGCAAGAAGTGGAATCAAAACCGGTTCACTTTACCGTCGATCGTTCTACCAAAGTAGACGCACCACCCTTCGTCGTTCCAACAGAAGAGGAGCTGACCCTCCAAGAAATGAAAGATAAACTGGCATCTTCTCGAAACGATCTTCTAACTTTCCTGGATACAACAAGTAAGGAAGCCTTGCAGCGAAAAGCTTATCCTCATCCCATTTTTGGACATATCCGATTAGATGAATGGATTTCATTTATCGGGTTCCATGAAAAAAGGCATTTAGAGCAAATCGAAGAATTGAAAAAAAAATTATTCTAGTAATCCATTGATTGTGTAAATTATCACCTAAGCTTTTTACAACGAATTCTTTCCTTTAATTAAAATGAGGAATGATTTTACGATATATCTTTAGTTTATATTCACAAAGTTGATGATAAGTTCTGACAGAAAAGCCCATCTAAAGAAAATTAGATGGGCAGTCCATTACACATTCAAATCTCGTTTATCGTAAAACAGGAATGTAGAAAATGCTAAAACCACAATCAGAACAAGTGATATCCCTACAAAGATAAATTCAAGTCCTCCGCCATACATGACGTTCTTCGCTTCAAAGTACTTGAATGGGGTGAAGTATTTCAAGTGCTCGATTTTTTTACTTAAATCGATGGCAAAGGAAAGGATAAAGGTGAATAACAATACGCCCGTCGCAAATGACCCTGCTTTACCTGATTGTTTACTGTAAGAAGCTATCGCAGATCCACTTACTAAAAAGAGCACTTGCAATATGAACATTCCTAACATGGTGATTCCTATATCCCCTGCTATAGGTGTTTCACTGTAATGACCCACAAACAACAAGGAGGAAATCCAGGCAGTTAGGGTTAGTATCCCAACCTGTGTCAAGGCAGCCAACAGCTTGATTCCTATAATATTCTTTCTCTTCAGTGGTTTGACGAACAAAAACTCTACTGTCTTATCCCTCTCTTCCTTGGAGATGATCGTTGCGCCAATCATGGCTGCATGAATGGTTGCCATTAACAAAATATAAAGAAAGAGCATCCCATAGTATCCACTTGCCGTGGACAAATCCAGCGTACCGAACCCCAGAAATGCTTGTAACGATTTGGGCATTCCGGCCATCAAATCATTCATGGACTGACCAGAAGAAGAATAGCCTGCATATTTCCCCATGCCGGATCCAATCAAAGCGACCATCCCCATGCACCAGATCATAAGGGACTTTCGATGTGCCTTTAATTCTCTCACAAATACATTCATCCTTTCCCCTCCTTCTACACCGTATGGATATCTTTTTTATTATAAATAACGAGACTTGTCATCAGGGAAACAAAAATCAAGACCAATCCCAGGATCAGGAATGCCCATTCATACCTCCCGTGATCCATAATATACGTGTAATCGAAGTACCTAAAGGGGGTGAAATAACGAGTTGCTTCTTCCACCGCTCCCACCATCCCCACTAAAAAGAAAGCGAATACCACACCTAAAGAAACCGAAATGACCGATTTCACTTTTGAAAATACGACCGCAATGATCATACCAATCGAATACATGATCATTTGAGTGAATAAGAGTGTAAGAGAAATCAAGAAGAAAACAATCAGACTGAAATCCTCCACCTTTACCATATTGGCAACAGTGATGGCGGAAATCATATAGACGAGATTGGTCAAGAGGATCGAAGTCAGAGCTGCCAGCACTTTAGAAGAAAGTACTCTCGTGCGGGTGACGGGCTTGGTAAACAGAAAATCAGCAGTCTTTTCCCTGATTTCCTTTGAACTGATCGAAATCCCAACATTCATGGCTTGAATGGCACCACAAAGTGTAATGTACAGAAATATATAAGAATAAAACCCGTTAAGAGACCCAATCGTTTCGACTTGAATCCCCAATGCTCTGCGAACTCCTTCCGAAAACCCTTCCAGAAGCTTTTTAAATTCGTCTATTTCTTTATATATGGACGGATACATGGACATGAACAAAATTAACAAGGTGATGAGTGCTAAGGTCCAAAACAAGGTAGACTTCCGATAAGCCTTCAGTTCATAAAGGAAGATATTCATTAAGAATCAAGCCTCCTTTTCATAATAATGCAAAAAGATTTCTTCTAAGTCCGGCTCCTCGATCCAGAGATTCGAAATTTCAATGTTTGCAATCTTCTTCAAAACGGTGTTTATATTTCCTCTAAAAAGGAAACTTACATGTTGATCTTTCATTTCCAGATTATTCACACCCTCAAGTTCAAAGTACGATGGATCCACTTCTCCATTGATTTCTATTTTGATTTTTTTATGATTGTTTTCTTTTAATGTGCTGATCCTCTCAACCTGAACGATTTTTCCATCCTTAATAATCGCTACCCGATCACAGAGACGCTGAACTTCACTCAGAATATGTGAAGAAAATAGGATGGTCGCTCCTTTTTCGTTTTCAGCCTTAAGCAGCTCAAAGAATTTTTGCTGCATAAGAGGATCCAGTCCTGATGTAGGTTCATCCAAAATGATCAGTTTCGGTTCATGAAGTAATCCTTGAATGATCCCGACCTTCTTTTTATTACCAAGTGAGAGTTCGTCAATCTTCTTTGATAAGTCCAGGTTTAACTCCTCGGCCAACTCCTTGATTCTTTTTGAGCAATCCTTTTTATAGAAGCTAGCAGAATACTTCAGGAGATCCATGACCTTCATATTGTCATAATAAAAGACTTCAGACGGCAGGTATCCAACTTCTTTCGCAATTTCAGGGGCAAATTCAATACAGTCTTTTCCAAAAATGGTTGCACTTCCGCTTGTCGGATGAATCAGTGATAGCAGTGTACGTATTGTTGTTGACTTCCCGGCTCCATTGGGTCCGATAAAGCCAAAGATCTCTCCCTTCTCGACGTGAAAAGTAATATCGGTGATCCCCCTTGATTTCCCATACGTTTTTGTAAGTGAATGAAGTTCAATCACATTCATCGATTTCTCCCCCCTTTTCTATTTGTAAAATGAGGTCTTCAATAACTGGATATAGGCGTCAATCTCCTCCAGAACTTCCTGCTGATTGATTTTATCCACCGAGAGTGACTTTGCTTTCTGCTGTTGTTGATTAGCAATGCCTTCAAAAGTCCAATAAATGATGTTAATCGACTTTTTTACATCGATTCCATCTTTGAATTTTGATGTATCGATATTAGAAAATAATGTGGCAAAACTACTCTGAACCATTTTTTCTTTATATTTCTCAATATCGTCTTTTACCTCTGGTGCTTCTTCTGAAAAGGCACTGGTAAGGAAATTGATCAGATCAGGATATACAGAAAATAGTTCAAATTTTATCAATGTAACTGAGCGGATCGTAATGAATATATCATGCTCATGCCAGTCGACCTTTTCGTAAATTTTGTCTGTGAATAATTCTGAGAGATATTCGTACAGAGAGATGTACAATTCCTTCTTGCTCTTAAAATAATGAAAAAGGATTCCCTTGGAAATTTTTGCTTCCTTTACAATGGCATTCGTCGAAGCTTTCTCATATCCGTTCTCGGAAAATACCCGGGTTGCTGCGTTAATGATTCGATCTTCCTTCTCAGAATCAATGTTTAACATTTTAAACAAACTTTTACACTCTCCTATAATAAGGGTTCCGTTGACCAACGTGGTCAACTTCATTCTACTCTTTTTGACCACTATGGTCAATATTATTTTTCTATAATGGTTCTTGATACTATGCTGAACAAAACTCCATCATATTCATTCGCGTTAATGATACAAACCGCAAAAATTGAAGTGAGGATAGATGAATGATAAAAGCTCAGGTTCGCCCTGAGCTTTTAAGTATGTTCTATTTGATTCCGGTTGCAACTAATGCTTATGAATTATTATTATCTACCTGCTATCATTCCGAAAAAAGCGAATAAAATGCCAAATGTATAACTAATTACAAGATAAGAAATAAGAGGTTTCCATCTTTTTTGAACAAAAAGTTGGATGTTTTCCAGTTTAAAAGTCGAAAATGTTGTGAAAGAACCTAGGAATCCTGTTCCCAGTAACAAAACACCATTTTCGCTGATACCGACTCCCATTACATAACCCAATAGAAATGATCCAAGCAGATTTACACTTAATGTGGCATATGGAAAATCAGACATACTGTATTTTTTAAATAAACGGCTGATCCAGAAGCGGGCAATGGCTCCAAAGAAAGCGCCGAATGCCACAAGCATTCCATTGACGATCATCTTTAAGCCCCCTTCTGTTTGTACTGTGTGAATTTATGCATTCCTATTTTATAGCCCGCCCATGACATTAACAGGCCACCGGACGCACTACCGACTAGATAGAGGGATGCTATAACCAAGTGTGAATGGGATAGCAGATGAACGGTTTCCACACTAAAAGTGGAGAACGTAGTGAATGATCCGACCAACCCTGTTCCGATTGCGGTTGTTAACATCGGGTGAAGCTTTTTTATTCGAAATATATAGGAGGTCATCAGCCCCAATGTAAAGCTCCCGATCATATTTGCCAGAAAAGTCCCCAGCGGGAACGTATGGTTCCACAAATCCCCGGTAAATATTCCTATATAGTATCGTAACAAAGCCCCCACCATTCCTGCTGCCCCAACGAATATGTAAACCATGTTTCCACCTCATATATCTTATTGTTAATGAAAGAGACTCCTGCCAATACGAATGCAAGTAGGAGCCATCTACTTTATAGTAGAAAAGCAAACTTGTTGCGCAATTAGCGTATTTCACGCCAATTATCTTACATTAATTTGGTTATAAACATTGTGGCAATCCCAAAATAGATAAGAAGGGAAAGAATATCATTAATCGTGGTAATCAAGGGACCAGAAGCTACAGCAGGATCGACGTTGAACTTATACAGAATAAGCGGGATGATGGTTCCAGCCAACGTCCCGATAATCAATGTGATGAGTAATGAGCTTCCCACCACAAATCCAAGGATCATATTTCCTAACCACACAAATGCGATTAGGGCTATCATGACTGCACAAGTGACACCGATGATGATCCCTACCCATAGTTCACGGAAGATCAACTTCACTACCTGCTTCACATCCAAGTCGTGGGAAACAAGTCCCCTGACGACCACGGCCAGTGATTGAGTGCCAGTATTTCCTGTCATACCCGCAATCATAGGCATGAAAAAGGCGAGTGCCACCACTTGTTCAAGAGTTGCAGAGAATTTGTCTATGATACTTCCTGAAACAAGTCCAATGAATAATAATAAAATGAGCCATGGTAGCCGGCGATAGGCAGCCACGAATGGTTTGGTCGTGAAGTCGATGGACTTCCCCGATGCAGACAGTTTCTCAATATCTTCATTAGCTTCTTGTATGACGACATCAATGATATCATCGACGGTAATGACTCCTACCAGTCTGCCATCCTCTTCAATCACTGGCAGCGTGATGAAGTCATAACGGCTGATCAATTTTGCCACTTCTTCCTGGTCGGTGTGAACATCCACTTTTACAACCCGGCTATACATGATATCTTCAATTTTATCGAATAATTCACTGAGCAATAAATCCTTATAGGAAATGACCCCTATCAGTTTTTTATCTTCGTCGATGACATACAGATAGTTCAGATATTCGGCCAATTCAGCAAAATGCTTGAGCTTATCCACCGCTTCGCGAACGGTATAATGTCGTGGGATCCAGACATACCGGTTGTTCATGATACGACCGGCCGTTTCCGGTTGATAGGTCATGAGATTCTGGACCACCTGTGATTCTGCCTGATTCATCTCAGACAAGAGTTCCTCGATCTTCTCCGGTTCCAAGTCTGTCAATAAGGTGGCCAGATTGTCATTTTCCATCAAATTGAGGACTTTAGTAGATTTTTCAATCCCCAATTTTTCCAATACGATCAACTGATCTTCCCTTTCAATCTCCTGGATGAACTCCGTTAATTGCTCAAGTGGCAAATATAAGAGAAATTTGTTACGATGCTTGGAAGGAATATGTAAATATTGATGAGCTATATCATAGGGCTGCAGCTCTTCAATGATAGTTAAGAAAACATCTTTCTTACCATCTTTCAAGCTTTGGATGATGGCAAGTGAGATTTCATTTTCAGTCGTGGCTAATGTCATATGCGTACCCCTTATGAAGATTTCTATTTGAATGCGCGAAATGGGGAGACACCTAAAGGAATGAACGTCCCCTGATAGTATCTCCTAAAGCATGTATAAATTCTACTTCTATTTCACTCTTTGATGATCTATAGATAGTATTTCCTTTAATTCATCCTCTGTTAAGGTTTGTACGACCTTTTCATTCGGATTCATGACTTCCTGAATCAAATGGCGTTTTTTGTCCTGAAGCTCGTTCATCTTCTCCTCGATTGTTCCCTTGGCAACAAGCTTGATCACCTGCACAGTATTTTTCTGTCCCATCCGGTGTGCACGATCCGCTGCCTGTTCTTCTACGGCTGGATTCCACCACGTATCGTAGAGAATGACCGTATCTGCAATTGTTAAATTCAGCCCCGTTCCACCTGCCTTTAAAGATATGAGAAAAACGTTCCGTTCACCCAGATTGAATTGATCACACATCCGTATCCTTTCTTCTGATGGAGTGCTTCCATTTAAATAAAAGTAGGTCTGTCCATTCCCGGAAAGCTCACGTGCAATCAGTTCAAGCATTTTCGTAAATTGTGAAAAGACAAGGACCCGTCTTCCTGATAATCTGGATTCCTCAAGCAAGTCCATGAGCTGTATGAATTTACCTGAGGTACCCTGATAGCCATCCACAAATAATGCCGGGTGGCAGCATATTTGTCTTAATCGGGTCAACCCAGCGAGAATCTTAATTTTGTTTTTTCTTAACGTATTTTTATCCAAATGCTTCATAGTATCATGTCTCAGCTTCGCGAGATAAGCCGCATACAGCTCTTTTTGCTGAGGCAGTAGATCTATAGATTCGGTGAATTCCTCTTTACCGGGAAGCTCAGCCAATACATCCTCTTTCAGTCTGCGAAGAACAAAAGGTCTAATTCTCTTCGCAATATCTTTTTTTGTCAGGCGGCTGTAATCCTTTAGGCTGCGAAATAAATGAGGAAATACTACGTGGAAGATGGACCAAAGCTCCTCAAGGGAATTCTCTACAGGTGTCCCCGTCAATGCGAAACGATTTTCAGCTTGTATCTTCTTAACGCTTCTGGCCGTTTGGGTGACTGGATTTTTAAATGCTTGTGCTTCATCGAAAATAACCGTATGGAATGTTTGAAGCTCAAACCATTTACTGTCGCTGCGAAGTAATGGATAAGATGTAATAATCACATCAGCATCCTTCATTTTCTTTTGTTTCTTCCTACGTTCCACTTTGTTTCCATCCAGGATGAAAGCATGTATGTCAGGAGCAAATTTCACACATTCATTTTTCCAATTATAGGTAAGGGATGAAGGGCACACAATGAGAACCGGAAGCTTCCTTGATCTTATCCCATCTAGTTCTGATACGATAAAGGCAATACTTTGAATCGTCTTCCCCAGTCCCATGTCATCTGCCAAGATCCCTCCCATTCCATAATGAGAAAGAGCCTTCATCCAGCGATACCCGGTTTTCTGGTAACTTCTCAGCAGTGTGTCCAAAGCAGCTGGAACTGATATCTTCATACTGTCGGGATCCATAAGGTGTCGGAAGCAATCTTTAAATGAGTCTTCCATAATTAATGTTTGTTCTCCATCTACTGAATCGAGGAGATCCATGCTTTGATGAAATGGGAGCTCAAGTCCCTTCACTAAATCATTCTTCTCTGCTTGAGAGGTATGAAGGAACCGCTGGATCTCCTGGAATTCCGTTGATTCCAATGAAAGCAGTGATCCGTTTTTCATCCGGAAATATTTTCGTTTTTCTTCCAACGCCTCGAGGATTCCCATCACCTGACTATCTGGTATACCTTCCATTTCAAATGTAAATTCCAGCCAGTTCATTCGTTCCTTTTTCACTTTCACCCGGATTTTCGGGGTATGATTGCCTCTGGATACTCTATTCCTGACAGCGGTGGTGGCAAAGATTTGAACATGTTGCTGGATCTTCGTCACCCCATAGGTTAAGAACTCATACTCTAAATCCTCATTATGTAAAAAGTATCCCCCTTCTGTTTTCCCGAACGAAAACTCCTCCATCCATTCGAGGATTCGGTCTTCCTTCTCCACATCACGGATGATAAGTGATCCTGAAGGAGTCTCCCTATTTTCAAGAGGATGAATGACCACTCCGTCATAATGAAATTCAAGTCCCGCTAATAGGCGATTTTTAACCCGGTCGAGATACAATTTCGCCACAAGGGGGGCGGTATCCAACCTCCGGGCTATGTCTTCTGAAAGTTTCACCTCACCTAATTTCTTTAGACCTACAGCAACTTTATCGAGGAAAAAGCCAATCTGTGATTGGGGAATCGGGATGGATTCGTTTCCTGATCTATTCAGGAGTCTCTTTAATTCAGAAAGTCGTTTAACGTCCATGCTTTCAAGCTGTGTAACTTCCCCATCATGTATGACCACTTGATACTGATTCAAGATGATCATATTCCTTAGTCCTGAAATACCTAATTGGAAACTGCCCCCTTCATCCAGCGTAAAGTCGAATGTTAACGGAAGAGGGAGTTCCCTTTCTTTGATTTCCACCAAGACCCCGTCATTTTGGAGTATTTTCACATTTTCACTTCTTAGCAAAAGTGGTAATAGTTGCTCCCAGGAAGATGGAGGTATAATCAACCTTTCGGCACTGTCACTTGATCCATTTGTTGATAAGGTCACAAGATGTTGAATGACAGCATCCGTTTCATTTTCAAAGCAATGAAACTCCTGATTGAATAGAAAGGAGTCTGAAAGAGGGAAAGGTTTCCCTTCGTTTAAGCTGTAGAGAAAAGAACGGACACCATGCACCTTTATATTTTGTATGGTGAATTCGATTGCAATCACCTCTTCCCCGCTCAGAAGTGTGACTGGCCGAATGAAGAATTTACATTGCAGGGTTTGTCTGGTTTCAAAATGACGCAACCTGCCCGTTTTTCGAAGGGATTCTTCTTGAAAAAGGGTGAAGAAGTCCTCAGTGATGCTTTCTTCAGAAGATCTCGAGCTTCTCTGTTGATGTTGAATTGCCATTAAAACGGCTGCAATATGCTGACAATCTTTATCAAACGATGCAAGCTTTGGACAGCTGCATTCAGCTTCAACTGTACCCCCGGCATCTTCTTGAATGATAACGTGGAAATCTTCTTCTCCTATGACTGTCGCTTTATAATAATGGCTTGTCGATTCATCTATATTCACTTTATTCGAGCGGAAATAGGCTTCTCCCCGTTTGAAAGAAACGTTACCGCATCGATCTTTTATGAGTTGTTGGTGTATAACTTTCAATAGATCTGATCCTTCCTTGAGTATCTATAGGCTTTATTTAATCCTTGATCATTCTTATGATAACAACAAAGTGGGAAATTAGAAACAAGGACTCGTGATTACTATTTTAATAGAAACGTATAATATCGGGATGATCAGCATAAAATATAGGGAAATGAATCCTATAAAAAAACCGCACTATGAGGCCAGTCACAGTACGGAAAACCACCTAGTTCTCTACTTTTCAATGTGATTCAATAAAGAAAGGATGAAGCTTCCTGCTTGGAACATGAGCATGAAAATATAATATTGCTCCATCATTCTCACCTCCTTTCGGGAAAAATAATTGTCCCCATTTGATATGTATGTAGGATTCACTCTATTCATGCGTTTTTTTGTTGTGAATTGAATCTTCTGTTATAGAGAGACAGAAATCCCGTGCGATCTTTTGAGAGATCCCACGGGATTTTTGAATTTTTCCCCATTCGAAATGGAGATGAGAAGGCAGGGGAGAAGTTTATCAGGGAAACACAAATAGCCTCCTGCCACACACAGCAGTACGATAAATTCATGAAAGTTTCGCTTACATCATTTTTTCTATTGCATACCGTGACTTTTGCATGTAAATTAGTCAAGTATGTTTATTAGGAGGTATCATCATCATGAATCACACACAAAACACTCAACGGATTCAAATGGCAACTGCCGATCCATCCGCTCTTGGTCTTTTCGGACTGGCTATGGTCACCCTTGTAGCTTCTTCGGCAAAATTAGGCTGGACAGACGGCGTTTCGTTCATATTACCGTGGGCCATTTTCCTTGGAGGAATTGCTCAATTAATGGCAAGCTTCGGGGATGCCAAGCACAATAACACGTTTGGAATGACGGCATTCGGTGCCTTTGGACTATTCTGGCTTGGAGTCGGTACGTCCTGGTTGATTTCATTCGGGGTATTCGGAGAACAAGCAGCTGCTGCAGTCGATCCGGAACAGCTGGGGATTGCTTATATCGGGTATTTGATATTCAGTCTTTTCATGACGGTTGGCGCCATGGAAACCCATAAGGTTTTATTTATTATATTTGTACTGATTGATTTCTTGTTTATTGGATTATCTCTTTCAACCCTGGGAATTGCTCCTGAGGCTACCCATAAACTGGCTGCCATCTCTGAATTATTCATTGCACTGTTCAGCTTTTATGGTTCTGCTGCCAGTGTGTTGAATACCCATTTCGGGAAAGAGACTCTTCCGGTTGGAAAGCCATTTGGTATATTTAAATAATAAAAAAAGAGACAGGCGAGTTAATAACGCCTGTCTCTTTTTTACTAACGGGTTCGGTTTTAAAGTACAAAATTTGAATTAGCAGTGCTTTTCGCACAGTAATTTCCGGTAGAATCAGTACACATTAGCAGTTAAATTAACACGTGAAAAGCTCTCAGCCATAATGCTTCGATCCTTTTTTTATCATTCCTTATTAAGTTGAATAAGGAGAGCCGTTTCCCTGACGTTTAAAAATTAGCGGAATAATTCCGTTTAAATCAGGAATTGCAGCTATTTTACGAATCTTAGCCGGAGTTTTTCCGCTTATTGAAAAATATCCGTTGAATATTGTTCCATATTGAGGAGTTAAGCGGAACTTCTCCGCTTATTTCAGCATTTTAACCCTCCTCCAGCTGCCTTAGACGGAATTTCTCCGCTTATTAATCTGCCGCCAAGGTTAGTTAAATAAGTCTCCCTGTCAATATGGACATACCCATTCACACTCACATCCCCACGCTGACAATAACTTTTGACACCTTGCTAAAAGGAGTGCGAATCCGGGTACACTCCTATACGCTCATTAAAAACCCTAATATCAACAAAAATTAGCAGTCCAATTCAGTTACGAATTGGACTGCTAATTTCCGTGCTAATCAAGTTTTTGTACTCGAAAACGGAACCCTTTCCTTTTTCAGTATGCCTTTTTCACAATGGGGTTCAGAATTTCAAAGTGAGGATCATCTAAATCCAGGTATGGGAACTAACTCATGCTTGATGTATGAATTATTTCCCTCGTTAAAAATTCAGTCTTTTTATATACAGTCCCTGAGACACGATAATACAAACCATATTTTGTTTCATACTAAAACTAATTACTAAAGGTAAAGGATGTTATGTATGAGCGGGATAGTAATTTCAGTCATTCGGACGTTGGTCAGTTTTATACTATTGGTTCTCTTGGCCTTAGGGATAGGCAAGCATATTAACGCTCATAAGAATCATTTTAGTTTTGCCTTATCCATTACGATCGGCTCTCAGATCGAGAAGATGGGATTTAATACCCATCTTCGTTTCACTTAAATTCTTGGTTCATTTTTCTCGTTAATCCTTCCCTTTTACATCCTTCTTATTCTTACCTCTCGAAATAGAACATTACGAAGATGGGTTTCAGGAGCTCCAACCGTCATTATTGAGGAAGGAAAAGTGCTTGAACATAATATGAAGAAAATGAAATTCACGTTGGATGATTTAAATCAACAAATGCGTGAAAAAGGATCTTTGACATTTCTGAGGTAGAATTTGCTCTATTGGAAGTAAGCAGACAACTCTCTCTTAAAAAGAAAGATCCATTTCAGCACGTCACTAAAATGGATTTCCAGCTGCCTGTTAAGACTTCCAACTCGCTTCCCATTGAATTGATCATGAATGGAATGATTATCAGCAAAAATCTCACCCCCCCCAATACAGTGACGAATGGTTGGAAAAGGAATGCCGCAGCAGAGGACTATCAGTTAGAGAAATTTATTACGGGGTTGTCAGTAGTGATGGTTCTTTTTTTATAGATTTGTTTCACGACCGGATTCAATCCCCGACAGATATCGAATAAGGAAATATTCGCCTATATTTAATGATCACGCACTTTTACATTTCGTTTCGTGCATCCTCAATTTATCTTGCCAGCCCTCTTTCAAACGCAGCTAAATGATTCTGTGATGCATTCCTCAACTGTGTGAAAACAAACCCTACATCCTCTGGAAGTGGGTAAGCAAGAAATGTATCATACATAGCAATATTATCGATTTCCCCTTGGACCCCTGCTCCATAAGCGTCATTAATCGAATCCGGTGTCGTCACGTAAGATTGGGACTGATCTTGTGGCAACGGGATTCCATATCGTTGAAATAAAGTCTGGAGTGCTGTGATATGGCGGAGCTCCGCTTCTTTAATCCTCATAAATGTTCGAACATTGCCGAATTTCTGTATGATCCGATCATACCTCGCCTGAGCCAGATACTCATCCTGCATGGCATAAACGAGCATTTGAGGAACCGTAAGATTCGAGGCAGCGAGTGCTCCCATTGATCCATAATCTCCTTGGCGGAAAGCACTTCTGCTTCCTTTATTCTTCATGATATAATACAAAAACCAAACAGCGTGATTCTGCTCGTCTTCAGCCGCATGTGAAAATGTTTCCTTTATATAGGCATCCTGTACTCCATCACGGATGCCATGGTAAAAATCAACCGTTTCCTGTTCATCCTTGAAAGCAAATTGAAGTCCTTTTTTATATTCATCCGGACAACCTTCCTGCAGTTTTGGACTAGGCTGGAGTCCTGTCAGATTCGTATAGATCTCACTGAATGCTTTAAAATGACGTTTTTCATCTTTTCTAATTTCCAAGATTCGAAGCCTTTCTTCCTCATTGGGTGCAAGATTTGCAAGCTTTTTATAGCAGGCAATCGCACTGTACTCGCCATTGATGGCTTTTTGAAGATCATCCACCAGGGAGTGACTATCGGTCACACGGGTGTAGCCATTCAGGTTAAAGGGTTTGAATTGGCGGTAATAATGGTATGGATTCAACGTAACATTCACCTCTTTTTTTCCAGTCAATACTAAGATATGACTAGTCAAGAAATGGGTGTTTGTACCATTTTCATTTCTTCTTACTTTGTGCGTAAGCGTCCAATAAGTCCTTCACCAAAATTCCATCAATCAACATACCTGATATATCACAGTCAGAAATAGAGACATTTTTCAAATTACAGTTTTGAAACTTCGACTCTTTAAACTCACAGCGCTCAAACCTCATCGGTTCACCTACATCCCCAAGATTTGTGTCATGAACATGTAACCCCCCGAGGTTTACGTGGACTATTTCACTTTGTGACAGATTGAGATCAGCCAATAGAGCCCTTTGGAAATTTATATTCTGAAAACGGGTTTCTGCAAGGTTACAATTGCTAATCTGCACCCCTTTCAGATTGCTGTTGCTGAACGTGGAATTACTCGCGTTAATTCTGTAGAATTCGCCCCTCTCCATATTGCAATGTTCCACATGAATGTCAGCCAGATCAACATCTTTCATACTATCACCTGCAAATGTTACATATCTCTGAATACCTTGAGGATCAGTTTCTACATTCATTCTCTTCTCATAGCAATATTCATCATGAGTTTCGAATATTTTAGTGAAACCCAGATTTTCATAAAAAGTGTGATTGCTCAGCTGCAAGCCCGACGTCTCAAGTTCCCATGACACGACATGCGGAAAATTCCCTTCCATAATTTTCATTACTTGAGATCCGATTCCTCTTCCTTGATAGTAGGGGTCAATGAATATCCGGTCGATCCGTCCATGGCGTTTGCCTACGACCGTTACAATCAGTCCACCCACTATGGTGCCGTTATAAAATACCTTGTAATAATCCAATTCCCTTATCATATACGTATTCATTTCGATAGAATCATAGCCCGGAGGCTGGATATTATAATCTACGATTCCTGCTTGATTTTGAGACCATTTTTCCCTTTCTGCATCAAACACCTTTTTTTGGACAGCTGTAAGGACTGAAGCGTCCCCGATATATGCTTGTTCTATTTTCACTGTACTCACTTTCAAGATCCTCTTTATCAGTTGAAATAGTTTTCTATCACTTTAGTAATGTCAAATGCACCCGAACTCTTATTTGATAACACAACTACTTTCAGATCTTTTTCCATGTAATGGGCAGAATGAAAACTCACCCCAGGATCATATCCCATCACATGCTGCTTCTCAGGCAGGTTTAACCACATTCCATAGCCGTAGTCCACGCCTTCCTTCACATTGACATGGGGTTCGGTTATCCGCACGGTATTCTCTTTTTTCAAAAGCTTATTGGTCAAGAGAGCTTCCCAAAACGAAATCATATCAGGACCCGTCACATATGCTCCTCCATCCGCCCCTCCCTGGATGGGAATGGAATAGATATTCGTTCTCCAGGTGTTGTCGCTTTCTTCAATGTAGCCGTTGGCCGTATTAGCCGGTAAGCGATCAAGGCGGAAATATCCGGAAGCCTTCATAGACGCCGGTGTAAAAATGTTTTTCTCTATATAATCTTGAACCGTCATCCCAGAAAGATTCTCGATAACCAATCCAAGTATGATATAACCGGCATTATTATAATGGAACGTCTCACCAGGTTGCGATTTCATCGGTGAATTCTGAAAGAAGGGTAAAAAATCCTCTCCCCTCTGAATGAGATACATGGGCGTTTCCTTCCATAAATCCTCGAAGTCATCCATCACTTCTTCATCAAAATAATCTGGAATCCCGGATGTATGTGTCAATAAGTGTTGGATGGTCACACGATCATCGAAATATGGAAATGGAATGGACAGGCATTCTTTTAGCGGCGTATGCAAACTCAACATGCCTTTTTCCACAAGTTGACAGATGGCCACTGCGGTAAACAATTTACATCCTGACGCAATTCCGTATCGAGTGTCTACATTGTTTTCACGTCGTGCAGAGCGATCAGCATAACCAAATGCAGCTGCTACGAGAATCTCCTCATTTTTCCTTACGATTACTGTCCCAGAAAAGTCACTTTTTTCTGCATGTTCTTGAATTATGGTTGATAATTGTTTCATACCTGCATCCGCTCCTTTATAGTCATAAAGTCTTTCTTGAAATGCTTATGTGGCAAGGGGTATCTCTCTTTAACGCACCCATTTCAATCGCTTGAATTTCCTCTTGCCCACCTGCACAACCATCCCATTTGCAATTGTTACTTCCTGTTGCACATTCAGCACCTTTTCACCGTTGATCCTGATTCCCCCATTTTGGATCATCCTGCGTGCTTCACTTTTTGAACTTTGCATCTGTAGGGACACTAGCAGATCGACGATGGATATCGCCTCTTCCCCATGCCATCTTGCTATAGGAATATCATCAGGAAGTGCCCCTTTTTGGAAAACCTCCTTGAATTGGTTCTCGGCTTGTTCTGCTGACTCTTTTCCGTGATACATCCTCACAATCGTCTTCCCTAAGAGAATTTTGGCATCCCTAGGGTGAAGAGATCCATCACTTATTTCATTGGTGACCTTTTCCTTTTCTTCTAATGATAAATCTGTTATGAGATTAAAGTATTTAACTATTAACTCATCAGGAATCGACATCGTCTTGCCGAACATTTGATTGGGATCTTCATCGATTCCAATGTAATTATGTTTGGATTTTGACATTTTCTCCACTCCGTCAAGACCTTCGAGTAATGGGAGCAGAATGACAACCTGTTTCTCCTGGTTATAATGTTCCTGAAGATGCCTTCCCATCAGTACATTAAACTGCTGATCCGTCCCTCCCAGCTCAATATCACTTTCAAGGGCGACGGAATCATAACCCTGCATCAAAGGGTAAAAAAGCTCATGAAGCGATATTGGCTTTCCTTCAGACAGCCGGTTGGAGAAATCATTTCGTTCAATTAACCGCGCGACCGTGATCTTTGAGGATAAGTGAATGACCGCTTCTAGATCAAGGGATGAAAGCCAGCTTGAATTGTAGTGAAGCTCCACTTTATCTTTGTCGAGTACTTTGCCGAATTGTTCAAAGTATGTCTCTGCATTTCTCTTCACCTCCTCATTTGTCAGTTGCTTTCTTGCGACCGACTTCCCGGTGGGATCCCCGATTTTCCCGGTGAAATCCCCGATAATGAGCTGGACGATATGGCCGTTTTCTTGAAACTGCCTTAATTTATTCAAAACAACCGTATGGCCCATGTGAACATCAGGGGCAGTAGGATCCAGACCCAGCTTGATCTTCAACGGCTTACCGGTAGAAATTGACCTCACCAATTTTTGTTTTAATTCTGTTTCTGGAATGATTTCATGCACTCCATTTCTATATTGAGCCAGCTGCCTTTGGACTTCGAGCTGCTGGGCTTTTGTTAGGGATTTCCCTTTGTGATCCATCATCATTTCTCCTTCAATTAGTCTGTGTCGAACTCACAGCAAGTTTCTGCTTATCGCTTTACTGAAGTTTTCTGATTCTTCTAACCCTACCTAAACAAAAAACCACGCCCCCCTATAATAAGGGACGTGGTTAACGCGGTACCACCCTAATTGAAGATCACTCTTCCACTCTATCCGGATAACGGCCCGGCCGTTCTCTGCTACTCTATCAGTTCACAAAGAATGTTCAAGGAGGTAATTCATGCTTATCTATGTACTGATTTTCACCAGACATCAGTTCTCTACGACAGGGAGATAAGTCACTACTGAATCCTATCATTACATGTATGATTTAGAATTTTCATTTATTTTACAGGATAATTCAGGAAAAAACAATCATAATTTATTTATTCTTTCACTATCCCCATTACAAACCCATCGTAACCTTTTGATCCCACGGTCTGAACCACCGTTGAATCGATTCGTTCTTCTTTCGATAATAGTTCTACGAATGTACGTACTCCCTGAACACTTTCATCCTCACTGTCTTCATCAATGACCCTTCCTCCACGAACGACATTATCCGTGATGATGACCGTCCCGGGCTGCGACAATTGAAGAGCCCATTTTATATAGTTGG
The DNA here is from genome assembly GCF_017303375.1 of Bacillus sp. NTK074B. Classification (GTDB taxonomy): domain Bacteria; phylum Bacillota; class Bacilli; order Bacillales; family Bacillaceae_B; genus Rossellomorea. The sequence goes on from NZ_JAFKOH010000002.1 coordinate 78,666, forward strand.
AGTTATTTTGTTTATCTGCATCAATAAAGATGAAATCAAATGTACCTATAAGCGTAGGCAGCGTGTCCAGGGCCGCGCCAACTCTGATTTCCACTTTTTCTTTCATACCTGCCCTACGTATATTTTGCTCGGCAACCTTAGCATGTTTGTCACTATACTCAAGTGTCACAAGCCGGCCGTTCTCCGGAAGGGCTCTCGCAAGCCAAATTGTGCTATATCCGCCAAGTGTTCCGATTTCCAAGATTCGTTTTGCCCCTTTAAGTTGTGCCAGTAAGGAAAGGAATTTTCCCTGATTTGGTGAAACATCAATGGCAGGAAGCTCTGCTTCGCTATTTGCCTGTAATACAGACTCCATGATTCCATCGGTTTTATGAAGTTTCTCAGAATAATATTGATCTACTTTTGTCCAAGTATCTGCTGACATTTGTTTCATCACTCCTAAATTGTTTACATAATGTTTTTATGTATAACTATTACTACTAATGATCCTCTTTTGATGACTCATTCACTTTTCTCCTCAAACACAAAATTCCTTATTCCTCTAACATTCGTTTTACGCGAGACCGTTTGATGTGCTCACGCTTTCGACCTTTTTGGTTATTTGTAACGTAGAGTGGACAACGTATAAAGACCCATTCCCATTTACCCCTGTTTGATCAGTCGTTCCCGCCCAAAAGCGGCCGGAAGGATCACATTTCCCATCATTGAATCTGTTTTCCTCAAGATGACTTTCAGGGTCCACCACGCTTTCTAAGATACCCGTGTCCCAATCAAAAAAATGGATGCCGTGTTGAAGTCCAAGGATTGTCCGTCCCCTATTTGTCTGAGAAAGACAACCTGCGGATTGATTCAACTGGACTTCTTCCAACTCATCATTCAAAGTATGTAGGCGAAAGATTTTCTTTTCCATAATATCTACCCACAGGAACATCTTTCGCTTAGGGTCCCAGCATGGACTTTCCCCCAGAGTATTTCGTAAATCTACTACTACATTGACTGACATAAAAAAACTTCTTTCTAAGAAAGGTTGCTACTATGTAATTCTAGTTAAATAATGTAAATCCCTTTAATTGTCCCTATATTTCCGCAATTACCCCTTTTTAAAAAGATATCACCGCTGGATTCACTTCTTTGAAGTAGTTTTCTCATCGTTCATCTTCTTTCTTACTACAATTTAAAAGCACCCGGCAATAGGCCGGGTGCTTTTAAAAAGGTTATTTTTCTATCTTATTTCCTTCATAAATCTTTACATCAAGTGGAGCGGCTAAATATTCAGGAGCCCTTCTTACAAATGATGTGAAATGTTCACTTGTATTATGACTCTCAACCGCTGATGAGTCCTTCCATACTTCAACCATGGTATAGACGTGATCTCTTTCAGTATCTTTCATTAAATCGTATGAAATATTCCCTGTTTCTGCTCTGGAAGAAGCGACTAACGGACGCATTTCTTCTAAAAATGCCTGTTCTTGTATAGGGTTAATTTTAAATTCAGCGTGTATGATAATCATATTGATTCTCCTCATCTATTATTATTTCCATTCTGTGATGGATTCAACTGGCAAACGGACTGATTTATAGCCTGCATCTGCCGCTTTCCCGATCGAAATCAGCATAACCGGGTAGTAACGTTCTTTATCCATGTCATAGGCTTCAGCAATTTGATCTTTTTCGTAACCACCTATCGGATTTGTGTCATATCCGTGAGCACGTGCAGCAAGCATCAGCTGCATCGATACCAAACCTGCATCGATGAGGTTCATCTCTTTGAACTGTTCGACCGGCATCGTATCAAGTAATCCTTTAATGGCAGGAAGCTGTCTGTCTCTTACTTCTGCAGGCATATGCCCCTCTTCGACAGCCTTATTATAGATTTCATCTGCATAGTCCAAGCTGCTCATATCAACAAATACTGCAATAACGGCTGAAGATGTCTTGACTTGCGTTTGATTGAATTTTGCAAGGGGCAGAAGGGTTTCCTTTCCTTCTTCACTGTCAATGACCACAAATCGCCAAGGCTGCATATTGACGGATGACGGGGCAAGGGTTGCCTCTGTTAGGATTTCTGTCATTTCTTCTTTACTGATTTTGACTGACGGGTCATAGTTACGAATGGAACGGCGACCTGTGATAATTTCATTAAAGTCATTGATTTTTGTAGTATTCATGATGCATTCTCCTTCATGTCTAATTTCTTAGTATTCAATGTCCTGTACATTGTCTTGGATACGATTTAACATGCCTGAAAGAATTGATCTTTCTTCTCCTGTAAAAGTCTTGAAGACCTTAGAGATAAAAACCTCTTTCTCTTCCCGGTAAGCTCTAATCCTAAGTCTTCCTTCTTCTGTCAGGCGAACAAAGGTGAAACGGTTGTCAGCAGGATTTTTACGTCGCGAAACCATTCCTTTTCCTTCAAGCTGTTTTAAATGCCTGGTAACAGCCGCACTGTCGATATTCACTTCACGTTGAAGGGCAGTCTGACTGATTTCTTCTACTTCAAACAGCCTGTGCAACAGTTCCAAACGGGACTGACTGATTCCTGTACAACGCTCAAATTTCGGACTCATTTGCTTATATATATCATTAAGTTGAATGATGATCTTCTCTTCTTCACGACACGAGTTGGACAAAGCATCCTCCTCCTTTTAGATAATTGAGAGGTCAATTGTTGACCCATCAATTAATATAATATATTTAAATATAATAGTCAACCAAATAGATTTGTGTAAAAAAAAGCCGGCTTAAAGAGATGCGACCCCTTAACCAGCTTTCTTGATTTATTCTTTTACTTCAGTATATGTAAAAGATAACTCTTTCAATTTCTTAATGATTTCCCCTTCATAATCATCTATTAGAGGAATATGTTCATCAGCATATCCTGAAAGCCCTTCATGGTATCCGACCATCACAGCATGCTTCGCTTTCTTGAACATACTTACGTCATTAGAATCATTTCCAAAGGCAATAAAATCCATTTCAGATACTCCAAATGTTGAAAGAGCACTCCATTTATGTATTTTGGCAGGACTGAGATCCACTACCTCTTCATTCGTGTGGTTATTCACAACAATATCCAGGGACTTTAAATCTTTTGACAAGTCCTGATAATTAGTTGATGTTAACAGCAATATCTTCACAATCCTATTCAATGATTCAACCGGAAGGGACCTGGCAAGATTGGCTGGATCCAAAAAATCCAGGATGGGATGATCGTTAGGACCTGTGTAAGCATAATCCCACTCACTATCGATTAAATAAGTCGCTTCATATTGGTCTATAAGTTCATGAATCTTCTCAAGGTCGTTTGGATGAAAGGAATTTGAATGTATGACTTCTCCTCCCTGATAAAGAAGTGACCCGTTTCCACCTATTAATGGATAAGAATGCAATCTCACATCCAGAACGGGAAGCATATCCCGAATCGGACGGGCGGAGGCAAAGAATAGTTCATGACCACTTGATTTCAGATCAAGCAAACATTGGACCATTCTTTCTGAAACAGGCTCCCCTTTAAAACAAATCGTTCCGTCTAAGTCAAACACAAATTTCATGATGCACACCCTCTCTCAATATGTATGATTTTACCACATGAAAGAGAATGTAGTCACCCTTTTTCAACAGCTAAGAGCTACTCCTTCGGCAAGTCCAGCGCTTGATAGGCAGACTGATATTTCCCACCTTCTGCGACTTCTGAATGGTAAAGAGCTTTAAGGGCAAACGTTCTCTCTAAATTCATTTCTTCCATCAATACTTTCAGTCGTGTCTGCAACTCTTTATTATCCCTTACCAATAGTTTCATTTGCGATTTCATATATCTCATATTGAGTATTTCCCCATTTCTATTTGAACAATTCATCAAGTATACCACCGATGACCCCTGTTCTAAAGTGATTTCTTTCTGGAAGGCCTGTTCACATTCATTTGTTAAGAAAGTATTGACCAAAGAATTTTTATACATACGCTACTTTAATTCACTGGTTAACAAAACGACCATTTTTGAATCAAAGGATCATTTCATCTGAAAATAAAATCACTGGACACTGGTTTTTTCCCGATCTCCCTTGCCCATACGGATAGTTGACCAATATGATGGATTTCATGGGTCACTACATGTTGCAAAACCTTTTTGAATGTAAGACTGTAAGTCCTGCCAGATTTTGTTGACATATTGAATTCTTTCTTGTCGTAGGCAGGGGTCCATAAGGAGAGAAATTGTTCAGATTGTTGCCGGGTATTTTCTGAAAAACAAATGACTTACTCTAATGTGGTAATCGTATGGTTGTTCTTCATCGGCGGAGGATTTCCTTGCAGCTGATTCATCCAGATCCGTTCACAATCCGCAACATGATAAAGGTTCTTTAGGAAGCTTCCCATTCCCCCTGTACGCTCTTTCAGAAGTTCTTCATTTTCAATTTCCCTGCACCATTCAAACCAGTCTTTCCTTACTTCCCAGTTATAAGAAAAAAAGTCTATCATTCTCTCATCTATCCTTTCATTATGTCATTTAAAACCGCTATTCCATGAAGTATCCAACCACCATGATCCTCAGCCCGTTCAAAGCAAAGAATATCCCATAAATCAGCATGACCATCCCCGTCCCAAAACCATATGGATCAAATGGGCTTAAGGAGAAACCAGTCACAAGCATGATCAAGGGACTGAGAAGAAAACATGCAATCCCCGACCATATCCGCTTCTTTTTACTACTTCCTGAAACCTTCACGACTATAAGATTGGTGAATGCCAAAACCGTCACAATCATCAATAACAAAACAAAGAGGATGCACCACTCACTCATCCCCATTCCTCCCCCTCTCACTAACTATAGGCAATCCAAAAAGAAAGTCCCCAACTCAATACGAGGAACAAGAGACTGGCAATGAAGTAGGGACTTTTACCCGTAGAGCTTGCGGATTCATATTCATATTTGAACTGATTATTCGTGATAAATTTAGCAAAGGTCCCTGCCTGATTGAATTGTGCCCTTTTGGAGATGTTTGTCACCCATCCAAGTGCAAAGAAACAGAGGCTTGAGATGAAGGCCGTATCCAACAAACTCCAACTTTTCAATGAGCTGACCATTATCGTAGAACTCAACATCAATGTAAACAGAATCAATACGACTGTAAGGAATAAGAATCTAGGAGGTATGACCCTTTCTAATTGTTTACTGAATTGGTCGATGAAAAAAGCTATCAGCGTCCCGATGATCAGGATGATGATCGTCAGGAAAACGTTAAAATAGTAATACAAGTATAATCCTCCATTCATTAATACCTCTATATATCTGAGTCTCTAAAATGTAAGGAAGAAAAAGATAACATCCATGATTCCCAAACACAATAGAGTGATGAGTAAAGACGTTTTCTTCCAATATCTTTTAAAGTACAAAAATAGCAAAGTGAAATATAAGAATCCCATAGTGAACAGGAATATAAAGTATTCTCTCATCAATTTCCCATCAGCAAGAATGCCCTTAACATAAACCCATTGCAACTGTTCGTTGACATCCAGTGGGACCGTGAAAAACATCAGTCCGAATCCTATCATCATAAACGCTCCTAGTAAATTGAGGAGGGAATACATACTCAACTGCTTTTTTGGATGATGAACTATAATCGGTTCACCATCAACATCGCTCCTGTCAACTCTTACTCCCATTAAAAAATCCTTTCTGCCTGTTCTTTCCTACTACTACGAAAGAACAGACAGAAAGGTTTCAAATAATTCTAAATTTATCAATTATTGGCAATGTCTTTACCCAGATATCTGCCTAAATATATACCACTCGCAGCTGCCTGAGATAAAGAATGTGTCTCTCCAGAGCAATCACCAATCAAAAACAAATCAGGTACTTCAGTCTCAAAGTTTCGATCCGTTTGTAATTTAGGCTCATAGAATTTCGCATCCAAGCCGTATAGGAGTGTATCAGGATGCACTTTCTCTCCTATCAGCTCTTCCAAGCAAGCCAGAAACTCAAGGAGTGCATTCCCATATTGATCAGGCACCTCTTCCCATATACTCCCGACTCCCCCATCGAGGGACGGATTTATAAGATTTCCTTCCAAAGAAGTTGTCCTTCTATGTAATTGGAAATCTTCCAGCCTTTGAACGACAATCCGCCCCCGCCTTTGATTGATGCCGCTAATAATCTCAGATGCATAATCCATGGCTTCATCATGGCCGGAAAAGTGTCGAGGCACGAACAAGCTGAAATTTAAATTCGCACTCGGGCTCTCTTTTTCACGTTCATTTTGTCCATCCGGCATTACCATCCCATGTTGATGTTTACGGATGATCCTCCCACGGGGATTCATACAATACGTGGTTGCACTAAAGGTGTCCCTTTCAATCTTCAGCTTCGTTTCAAACGTATCCTGCAATATTTTCTGTAGCTGATCCCCTTTCATCTCTACACGTATCCCTAGATCCAAACGGGTTCCCCCCGGATGAAGCCCTAGAGATGCGGCTTGTTTTTTCAGCCACGAGCTGCCGCTCATCCCGGTTCCAATTACTACTTTTCCAGTGGTGAAATCACCTTTATCAGTTTCAATGCGAAATCCTGGATCTTGGATTGAAATCCTCTCAATGATCGTTTCGAAATGGAAATTGACCCTGGTTTTCAGAAATTCATACATCTTTTGGAACACTTGATTTGCCAATGCTGTCCCCAGGTGTCGAACCTCCGTTGATAATGCATGTAGTCCAGCAAGTGCCGCCCTGTTTGAAAGCTCCTCATTTTTTGTACTGTAAACAGGTCTGATGGCGCCGCCAAACTCACAGAGGATCTCGTCCACTTCCTGCATCAAGTCAAGTGTGTGCTGTTTTCCAATCTTCCTGCCAAGCTCTCCTCCGAAATCATTCGTATAATTGAACTTTCCTTCTGATTTACCCAGGCCGGCAAAACCGATATATTTACTGCATAGGCCGACACACGTGCACTCTCCACCGGTATCCAATCCACAAATCCGCTCACTCAGTGCCTTGCCAACATCGACCATATGGATGGTGAGATGTTCATTTTGTTTCATCAATGTGTAAGCGAGAAACACACTGCTCACACCTGCTCCTATGATGGTGATGTCGTGATGATTTGACTCCATGTCGTCTCCCCTCTCAGTTGAATTCGTGCCTGTGCCACTTTTGAAGCACTGAATCAACAAGGTCTCTTGATTTGCTTCCAGAACCTTTCCATTTCAGTCGGAAATAACAGGTCTGCATGAATTGTTTGACATTCATTTGCTCTCTGTAAAACGATAGGGAATATCCATTATCCTTATAACGTTTGTTTACAGAACTGGAAATCTCCATCACCCATGAGTGCAGCTCTTCATCAGTCAATCCTTTATCGATCAGCGCTTCAATGGCATAACATAAGCGGCCATCCTCATTATCCATATAAGCTGCGTCTTTGAACATGCATACTTTGACCACCTTAAGGCTTCTCTGATGAAGCTCTTGTGGAAAATGTGGGTGGTTGATGACTTCCGTTAAATAGTCGGCTCAGTGTGCAATGCTGTGTGCCCACCCTTTCCTTTCCACATAACCCCGGGTATCGACTTCTGCCTCCAAATAGTGAAAACAGGCTTCGGTTGCTTCCTGGATTTTTTCGTAGGGTAAATATGGCCTTTCACGGTCCTTATCCAAAAGTAATGCCAAAACCAATGATGAAAATGAACGAGTAAAAACCGAATCATCTTCCACTTTTCCAATTCCATAAAACAAATGAGTTTCGTCAATACAACGATCAAACAAGAATATCATTTGCTCATCTGAAAGATGGTTTCCTTCCATCAGTCTATAGAAACTCGTATAAATCAGCGTATACCTTAAGTCTCCATTAATGGAACCAATGTGGTGGAGCATTTCATTTAATAATTCATCCATGTGCGTTTCTTTAATGGATTCTAAACGTGTGAAATCAATCGTTCTCAATTTCATTGCCAACCGTTCTTCCGTGATCATATCCTTCATCCCCCTGCTATCATTCTATTTCTATCCTACCATAAAATACTTTCTGAGGTCCGTCCCTCTATTTATCAATTAAACTATGATGTAAATACGGAATCGAGGCCAGGGTGGAGATGGCACCTGCCAGAATGATTGTATGGTGTGTCCCAATGGATTCTGCCAATAATCCCGCCAGGAATGCTGCAAGGGGCATGAAGACCCACGTCATGAGTCGACAAGTGGCCTGTACCCTTCCCAATAAATGATCCGGTGTCAACGTTTGTCGGATGGTAACAATGCACGGGCTCATCATTGAAGCGCAGAAAGTCCCTACTGCATTCATGATGACAAGGCCTGGAAAAGTTTCCATCCAGCCGAAACAAAGGATCGAAAGTCCCCCGATCACGGAAGACGTAAATAAAATGGTGCGATAAGAGAACCGCTTCCGGAACAGGCTAGACGACATCGCACCCAATATGGCACCTACTCCTCCCATTGATAACAACCACCCTATCAAAACCGTCTCCAATTGGATGGAATCTTTAAGATGAAACACCAATAACGTAAGGAATAAAGTAGTTCCAAACACAGAAGTGACCATGGCAAGGTTGGTATATAAGATTGGTTTAGTCTTTACGACGTATATAAATCCTTCCCTTATTCCCCCCCAAATTGAATTATCTGAAAACTCTTTCTCCTTCACCTTCATCCGTAGACTCGCAACGGCAAGAAAAGACAACAGAAAGCTGAAGCTATTGACAAGTAAGGCGTACCCTGGGTTAAAGAAGGAGATAATCATTCCTCCCAATCCCGGTGCGATAAACACGGCTAAATTGAATATCCCTGAATTCAATGAATTCACAACCTGAAGGTCTTCTCCCCTGACAAGACCCGGTATCGTGGCAAATTGAGATGTATTATAAATTTGACTCAATAGACCAATCCCAAACACCGCAGGATAGATCATCCACATTTCAAGAATTCCCAGTATGAAGAGAACCCCGATCACGCCGACAAGTAAGCATCGCCCCACATCACATATCAGGAGCAAGTGCTTACGGTTGAAACGATCTGACAGGATCCCGGCGAATGGCTGCAGTAAAATCGGAAGCCGCTCAAGAGCGGCCACAACTCCCATGGTTACAGGTGACCCAGTGATGCTTAATACCATCAAAGGAATGGCGATTAAATAGATCTGGTCCCCGAAAAACGAAATCAAATTTCCTCCCATGAATCTGAAAACGGAATAGTTCTTCTTTAAAGGCGGAAGTTCATTCATTTGATTGATGCTGACCGATGGTTCTCCCAAATTCTTTCATCCCCTTAATCCATTAAGTATTTCACCAATTCTTTCGACAATGAGCCTATAGCATTCTCTTTCAAGCGATATTTTCCATCCTGGATGTCGACAAGCCTGGCAGACCTGAGGATTTTCAAATGATGATGGACCGTGGATTTACCCATACCCAACTCATTCGTGATTTCCTGCAGCGTGCGTTCTGAACGTTTTAACAATTTCACCATCCTGAGGCGTGCATCATCCCCGAGGGCTTTATGTTTCTGTACGAGAAAATAGTTTGGCATATCCTTATCGTCCGGATAGACACTTTCATTGGCTACAGGGTAATAAAACACTTTCACTCCTTCTACATCCCCTTCGACGTTCCAAGGACGGTAAATCGTCTGTGGAATGAGGAGGACCGTGTGGACAGCGGGCTCGGGTAAATAGGTGATACCGCCTGTGGCCCACTCCACCAAAGCTTCAGGATTCAACTTTCCACTCATCTCTTTCTTGGACTGTTTATCCCTTGTCAATATCCCGGATAGTGTCTCCAGTTCAGTTGAAATCACTTCTTCATACCATCGCGTCATCACACTTTTTAGGTGCATCTTAAGATTGTGGACATTTGTCGTGCTGATGAATTCAATATAGCCTGGATAGTAAGGATTATCATCACTCTGTTCTTTCAATCTGTTCCGTGATGGCACATCCCCCTTTGAAGCGAGTATTCGACATTCTTGAAATTTAAGACCTATGTAAGGAATGCAATGGTATTTGAATTTTTCATCTTCCAAGTCATCTATATATGAGATGAATTCAGGTAATGTCCGAAATTCTCTTTGGTGTAATAACAGGAGAAGGGATTTCCAGGTATTATTCTTTTCCACGAACTCCAAATCTGTCAGCAGGGGGCGAGATAGGGACTTTTTCAACTTATCCCATGATGCCTTGGATTTTTCTAACGTATCAATAAGCCTTGAATTGGTGATCGCCGCAATCCCTAGCGCACACTCCCATAGCAGGGAGGCTTCCATTTTCACTTCATATGTTTCTCTTTTCCGACTGGTCATATGGAGTACTTCCATACAGACACACCTCTTTTCTAAAAATTTCAAAAAATTTTTTTCTAAGACCATTCTATAATTATAGAATTCATAATTCAACATAAATTGAAATAAAACACAAAATATTACTATTTTTTTATAAAAAGGTAGTTGGCGATCCTTTTCTTAGTGAAAATAAAGGAGATTCCCACACCCTTGTCATCGCACACAAGAAAAAAGCACATAAATCCTATACAGGGATTCATGTGCTCCAATTAAAAGTATTACGATTTAACTTTATCTTTCTTGATTTGCTTACTTCTCAACTGACCGCATGCTGCATCGATATCCGTCCCCTGCTCTACACGCACGCCACAGTTAATACCATGTTCCAGCAGGGTACCATAGAATTCAACAATCGCTTCTTTTGTACTTCTCTGATACTGGTTGTGTTCGTCGACCGGATTATAAGGAATCAAGTTTACGTATGAAAGATGACGCTTATTCTTCAGCAGTTTGGCAAGCTGAAGGGCTTCTTCCTTATGATCATTCACATCACTTAAGAGAATATACTCGAAGGTGATCCGACGATTGGTCTTCTCGAGGTAATAATCAATCGCAGGCATGAGTTTCTCTAAAGGATAGGCACGATTGATCTTCATGATCCTTGTACGCAATTCGTTGTTTGGCGCATGAAGTGAAACAGCCAGATTGATTTGAATGTTTTCATCAGCAAACTTGTAAATCTTATCTGCCAATCCACTTGTGGAAACGGTAATGTGACGCGCTCCAATTGAAAGACCTTTTTGGTCATTTACCACACGGAAGAAGTCCATCATATTATCATAGTTATCGAACGGTTCACCAATTCCCATCACAACGATATGACTGACACGTTCTCCGTTCCCTGCTTCATCCAGATGGTGCTGCACATTCATGATCTGTTCCACAATTTCACCGCTGGATAAGTCGCGGTTCTTCTTCAACAGTCCACTTGCACAGAATGTACACCCGATGTTACAACCTACCTGTGTAGTGACACACACACTCAGCCCGTAGTTGAAACGCATCAAGACGGTTTCAATCAGGTTCCCATCTTCAAGTTTGAATAGGAATTTAATCGTACCATCCTTTGATTCCTGCTTGATTTCCTGAGTGAGCGTGTGAAGATAGAAATTCTCTTCTAGAAGCTGAACACAGTCAGCGTTCAGGTTCTTCATGTCGGCAAAGTTTGTCACTCTTTTCTTATATAACCAATCCCATACTTGAGCCGCACGGAATTTCTTTTGTCCGTTTTCAACGAGCCATGACGTCAATTGATCTAATGTTAATCCATATATGGATTTCTTTTCCATTTAAAACCCTCATTTCAAAACTCTACAATTTTCTACTTATCTATACTACTTAAAGTATGGGAATGTTTCAAGGGATTTATAAGTGTTGAGAAGAATTGGAATTCCGTAATTTAGTACAAAAACACCAAAATACGCCGGGTTTTGATCCGGCGTATACTTTAAATATTGACCCTATGGCCAATTAAGAGATTTTCTTCTATTACAAGATAATTTCTGTTTCAACGTATTACCTTGCAAGGATACATTTTTAATCTTATTAAAAAAATAATGAACTTCAAAGCATCCCGAATATGGTATAATCTTCTAAATATTAAAAAGGAGATGTTAACCATGTTTTCTTTCACAGTAGATCCAGAAATTTCGATCGATCTGTTTCAACAGCATCATATACACGAGTTGTACGAACTGATTGATTCAAACCGGGAACATCTTCGAAAGTGGCTTCTATGGGTGGATAAGCGGCAATCACCTGAGGATTTGGAACCGATTATCCCAATGTGGATCCGGAATTACGCGGATAACAACGGATTTGATGCCGGCATACGGTATCATGGAAGATTAGTAGGTATGATCGGGCTTCATTATATCGATTGGAAAAGCAGGAGTACAAGTATTGGATACCTTCTTTCCCGGGAAGCTGAAGGAAAAGGGATCATCTCCCGCGCTGTTTCCTCACTCTTACAATATCTTTTTTTAGAAATGGATCTAAACAGGGTAGAAATTCAATGTGCCCTCAACAATAAGAAGAGCATAGGAATCCCGGAACGTTTGGGGTTCACAAAAGAAGGGATCACCCGGGAAGGTCAATGGTTATATGATCATTATGAAGACATCGTGACCTATAGTCTATTGAAAAGGGATTGGGAGGTTTCTTGATAGAATAAAAAAACAACCAGCTTCTTTTAGTTAAAGCTGGTTGTTTAGTGTTCACTTTATGCTGTATACCTTTTTAATGTACCTCTCTACCGACTCTCCAATCGTAGACATGAGTTTCTCCAACTCATTCCATTCAACTAGGGGATCCTGACAGTGAAGCAATCCGATGACAATGACTACAGTTTCATCTGTCTTTATAAAACCGACATCATTGCATACACCTTCTAAACCACCTGTCATATGGAACCACGGCAGGGAAAAACAAAACCCATCTGGATCACTCTGATGTTTCATTCCTTTCATTATAGCTTCCTTATGATCAGGTTTTAATCCTTTACCCAGTAAAAGATCCATCATTTGAAACAAACCCTTTGGAGTTCCGATATTATTCACTGTATCTCTATTCTGATCAGATACTTTACAATCAACATCCAAACTTGCAAGAGAATCATTCAGGTACTGTTCCGGGAGTTCGTGGATCAAATTAACGTAAGACCCCGTGCTGTGTTCACATACGGTTAAATATAGATCTTCATTTACTACTGAATGGGTACTCCTTGAAACGAGAATGGAGGTAATCCATTTAGAAACGCTCGCCAAAGGAAGCCTCTCATCCTCATTGATAGTGATCGTTTCCTTAGTATTCGTGTCGTGCAGGTAAAAACCGAATAATGTGTGGGATGGAATTAGGCTGGTGATTATACTCTGCAATGCTTGCGTCTCTTTAAGTTTCAAACCATACTCCTTCCAAAGCCTTCACGTACCTCTCAGCAGACTTCTGCACTCTCTCATGTGCGTTCTCCTTTACCACCCGATGAAAGGCATTATATAATCGGTGAAATTTCATGTCTTTGACCACCTTTGCCATTTGGACTACTTTCCTTGCGGGAAGGGGGATAAGATTTGGATAGCTGTACATGAAGCTGACCCACTGTCTGTCGGCCACCACCTGAATGATATCCCCTGTTAAGAGAATTCCTTTACTGCCGCAACCTTCTTTCCAGTGAAGGATAGAACCGCCTTTGAAGTGTCCGCCAAGACGGTGTATGGTCAAACCACTATGTAATTGCAGGGATTCACCGGACCAATAAACAATCCGATCACTTTTCCTCATCACCCACTCCCGGTCATCTTCGTGTATATAGATGGGCACATCGAATGTTTCAGCCCAATCTACCTGTGTGGAGTAATAATGGGGATGGGACAGGGCAATGGCATCCAACCCTCCAAGTCTCGCAATCTCACTGATCGTCTCTTCATCAAGGTACGAAATGCAGTCCCATAAAAGGTTGAACCCTTCTTCTTGAATGAGATAAGCCGTTTGTCCGATGGCAAATTCAGGTATTGTTTTCACACTATATAACCCTGACTCCTCTAGTGTGATTTTATTCCTGAAAGGTTTCTCCTTCATTTTCTCTATCGTGGTCCAGGCTTGACCCGATGGACTTACATATTGCCTTTCTTCCTCACAAATCACACATCGTTCAGGAATTTGCGGGGTATGTTCGTACTGTACTCCACATGTTTCACATATGTATCGGTTCAAAAGAACCCCTCCTTCTACAAATACTGAGAAAATACTACATTATCATTTTACAGGAAGATTTCCCCAATTCAAAGTTGACTTTTCTCTATTCTCTGACTATAGGAGATCTTGGCATATACACATGTATCCGTTAAATGTTTACCATCCACGGAAAGATCTTCGTTTCGCAGGATTCCTTCCAAATCATATCCAAGTTTCTCGGGTATGGCCCTGCTCTTAAGATTCGTTGATTCACATCTTATTTCCACCCTTCTTCCACCCAGCCCAGTCAAAGCAAACTTCGTTAATTCCCCCACCGCTTCTACCATGTATCCATTACCGCTCATCCTCGTGTCGATCCAATAGCCGATTTCTAGTTTCGGAATACTCCAGTCGATATTATGAAACCCCGTTGATCCGACAAATTCGTCTGTGTTTTTCAAGAAAACCAAGTATCTAAGACTCTCTCTGGTAAGAAATTTCGCATGGGCTTCGCGGGCGTTCGACTCGGTATCTTCCACTTCGGGATTACTTAGGGCAAACCCAAGCCAAGGCTGTAATTCAGACAAGGATGCTTTGATTGCAGCATTAACCTTACTGCCATCTCCGGGACGCGGCATTCTTAATCTTAATCTTTCGGTTTCAATCATTGTTGGTATGTCTAGTAATATTGGGTTCATTGTAAGCACTCCCTTTATAAAAAGTAAAAAAACCCCCGTTCTCAAGAAATGAATCTTGAGGACGAGAGTTTCGTGGTACCACCTCAGTTTACCGGTATGTCACCATACCGACCTTAACGGATAACATGTATCCGCCCTCTATAACGGGAGTTCCCGTTGTAATGGCTGCCTAGAGCAGCTTCATGCACAGCTCCGAGTCTTTTATCGTCCTTACCGTGATGTCCCTTTTCCACCATCAGGGCTCTCTGTTCATCACTTCTGTAACAATGACAATCTCTTCAACGCTTAATTGGAAATATTTTAAATTATTGAAATTATAAGGCAATGGTGATCTTCATGTCAATACTTTATTTTAGACTATTCAGTGATTGATTCATTATTTCCACTGTCTATTCAACTGGACTTACGCCCACTAACAATAAGAAACGATGGCCTTCTTTCCTCATTTCTTAGCCCAGGCATCAGATCCAGTCCTTCAGGAGTCGGCAGGGGCTCAAGCAGCTTTTCCAACGTGAAACCCTGTTGTATCAGGCCATTAATCAACGTTGGTATCGTGCGGTGATATTTAATCACCCCGTCCACATACCAATGCTGCTGCCGTTTCCCTTCATGGCGATAGTGATCAAGTGCCCAGTGCAGCCGTTCACCCTCATCATTTCCCCACCAATTGTTCATGTCTTTTCGTGCGGTCACGATGGGGTGCTCTATAGAGTATACCAGCCTTCCTCCGGGTTTCAAAAGAGTGTGGAGCTTCTGAATGAGAGATCCATAGTCTTTGATATAATGAAGTGCCAATGAGCTTACAATCAAGTCAAAGGGCTCTCCCGTGGAGGACAGATCCTCGATAGGACTGCATACATATATTATCTTATTATCGGGATGATCGTTTAAAGCACGTGATATCATGTTTTCAGAAATATCCACCCCGACGACAGAAGATGCTCCCTGATCAATACAGTATTTCGATAATGCACCTGTCCCGCATCCAAGATCCATTATGCGTTTTCCCGTTAGGTCCTGAATCTCTTCTTTCATAGCAGGCTGCTCAAGAAAATCATTATATGTCCGACCTGAATCCCGCAGGTTCATATACCCTTCAAAGAATATGGGATCGTCATATATGTTTTGTTTCATTTTCACCCTTCTTTCTCTACTAGAAAGTCTTATGAACTTCAGATCTCTATCAGGAAGATTTAAAACATTGAGAAAAATCGCCGCCCGGCTCTATCGTTTCCTTCTTCTTGCTTGAAGCAAATACATAGGCAGGAATAGTACCCAGCACTTTGGTTCTGCCATTTTTCACTTGTAAACCCGTCTCTTCACTTAGTGCTATCACAGGTTTACCGTATGTATCAATGAACCGGTTTATTAGATGATCATTTTCTTCCTCATAGTGACACCAAATAGAATAATCATCCAGATAGGATAAAGCTTTGCTGGCCCTCAAGAGAACTGTATTTTCATCCATATGTTCACAGGTTGAGATATTGCTTCCCATTACAATGGCTCCGGCACTCCCACCATAAATCAGTCCGCCTTCTTCTTTAAATGCGGTTAACGGAGCGTGGAATCCGTCCTGTAGAATGGAATGCATCAAGTTGAACGTATTGCCACCGCCTATATAGACAGCCGAAAACTCCTTAAGCTCCTCCAGTGATTTCCCCCTCAAATCCAACCACATCGTAATGTCCGTAATTCCAAACGGTCCGAATACACTATGTATCCATTGATAGCAATCCTCATACGAAATTTGAGCGGGATCCATCGCAATCGGAAGATATAACAACGGCTTACCCCTATCCAATTCACTTGCAAATACCTTATCAATCTCACACGTCTGCTCTCTACCCCCACCACCTGAAAGATACAACCCGCTCAACTCATCTCCCCCTTTTGAGGGACGGACCTCCAAATTCCTATCCCTAATTATGTTAATTATAGCAATAAATAGTGTTAAATCAAAAAAATGTTTTAAAATTGGAGGTCCGTCCCTCGCTCTTTTATAGTTCTGAAAAAACGGTGTAATCATGAAAATTTTCTTGTTTTGGCTGAATTAAGGGCGATTCCTATCTGAAAATAGTCCTATGTTTTCTCAATACCGCCTTTTCCTATCCTGTGATATTCTTAATTTGGCAGAATTATTAGAAAAAGAGGAGGAATTGGAATGAAGAAGAAAAAGATTTTAACCATGGGACTATCCGTTGGAATTCTCTCCGGAATGATGGCTACCGGCAGCCTTGCTGCTCCTTCAGATCATGCTCATTTCCAAATGAACAAGAAAGCGGGCACACCTGAATTTGTAACAGGGCAATTATCCGCTCCCACTGGAAAAGATGCGGAAGCCGTTGTCCTATCTTTTGTAGAACAAAACAAATCTGCATTCAAACTGTCCAACAAAAAAACGGACGAGCAGTTCAACGTGCTCTCAATTGAAAAAGACAGCCTGGGTAATACAGTCGTCCGCATTCAGCAAACGTATCAAAATGTTCCTGTCTGGGGGTCCACACAGTCAGGAGTCGTGCAGAAAAATGGTGTTCTCCAGGCATTTTCCGGATCAGTGGTGGCAGACCTGGAAGAAAAAATGTCCTCCTCCAAAAAGAAAATAAACGCCAAAAAGGCATTAAAGCTTGCTAAAGAGGATCTAGGACAAAATCCAAAATTAGAGAAAGAAGCAATGCCGGAGTTAGTCGTTTATGCAGATGGTGATAAGGCTTCTTTTGCCTATTTTATTAACCTGAACTATCTAGAACCGTCTCCAGGAAACTGGAATTACTTTATTGACGCAAAGACCGGTGATATCCTGAATAAATATAATGACATGCATGAGGTCAGCGGGACGAATCAAGTAGGGACGGGTAAGGGTGTCCTGGGAGCTTCAAAGCCCCTAAACACGACTCTTTCAAGCGGAAAGTACTATTTACAGGATAATACAAGAGGAAGTGGCATTTTTACATACAACATGAATAACCGTACGTTCTTCCCCCAATTTTTCTTACCAGGCACCCTTTGGTCGGATAGCGATAATGTGTTGAATGCCACATATGATGCACCAGCGGTTGACGCCCATTATTTCGCAGGAGTCACGTATGATTATTATAAAAACCATTTCAATCGAAATTCCTATGACAATCAGGGTGCTAAATTAGTATCATCCGTTCATTACAGCAGCGGATATAACAACGCATTTTGGAACGGTTCTCAGATGGTATACGGTGACGGGGATGGCACTACCTTCGTTCCGCTTTCAGGTGGGATTGACGTTGTTGCCCATGAACTCACACATGCTGTTACAGATTTCTCTTCTGATCTCGTTTATCAGAATGAATCAGGGGCGTTGAATGAAGCGATTTCAGATATTTTTGGTACGTTGGTGGAGTATGAGAACGGGTATAATCCCGACTTTGAAATCGGGGAAGATATTTATACTCCTGGCACTACAGGAGATGCCCTTCGCTCTATGAGCAATCCGGCGAAATACGGTGACCCTGATCATTATTCCAAGAGATATACAGGGACGGCAGACAACGGCGGAGTTCATACAAATAGCGGTATCATCAACAAGCAGGCGTATTTATTGAGTGAAGGCGGCACCCATTATGGTGTCACTGTCCCGGGAATCGGTCGTGAGAAGCTTGGGGATATATACTACCGTATGAATACGGTCTACTTGACTGCCTCATCTACTTTCAGTCAGGCAAGAGCAGCTGCCGTACAAGCAGCTGCCGATTTATACGGCAGTACTTCGTCAGAAGTGAATGCTGTGAGGCTCTCTTTTGACGCTGTCGGTATCAATTAATGATCGGATGGGCAGTAATTCTATCTCTGCCCATGTATGATCAACAACAATGTGGTGTTTGAACATTTCCATTATAAAAAAACCAAAAAAAGTCCTTGATCAATCGATCAAGGACTTTTATGTGTGTGAATTAGTGATTTGCTGCTTTATCCATTCCACCTGGCTTCTTGTGGACAGCCAGTTTATCAATTAAGTTATTGCTTTCTGTATTCAATCCTATTAGATTGACTTTCACATCATTCTGATGGTATTTGATCATAATTTTATCAATCGCGCCGACCGCTGAATCATCCCAAAGATGAGCATGAGTCAAATCAAGTGTCACTTCTTTAATATCCTCATTGAAATTGAAGCTTTCTACGAACTCGGTTACAGAAGCAAAGAACAATTGACCCGAAACCCGGTATACTTTTTTGTGTGTTTCTCCTGATGCCATCGTCGTAATGTTAACTTTCGAAATTTTAGAAGCAAAGAATACAGCACTTAAAATAATTCCTACCAGTACACCTTTAGACAAGTCATGTGTCATTAGTACGGTTCCAACCGTTACAAGCATTACCAGTGTATCTGTAAAGGGAGTTTTATGCAGGCTTTTTAAAGACGACCAATCAAACGTCCCGATAGATACCATGAACATGACACCAACCAGGGCAGCCATGGGAATCTGAACAAGGAAATCATTCAATACGAGTATAAGAGTCATTAAGAAAATCCCTGCCACAAGGGCGGAAAGCCTTCCTCTTCCTCCCGATTTCACATTGATGACTGATTGTCCAATCATCGCACAACCCGCCATCCCTCCAAAGAACCCGGATACGATATTGGCAATCCCCTGGCCTCTTGCTTCTTTATTCTTATTACTTGAAGTGTCCGTCATATCGTCTACGATAGAGGCAGTCAGAAGCGATTCTACCAAGCCGACAATCGCAATCGATAACGAATAAGGGAAAATGATTTGCAACGTTTCAAATGTGAGTGGAATGTCCGGAATTAAAAATAATGGCAGAGTCTGGGTTAATTCCCCCATATCCCCAACCGTACGCACTCCACTTCCAGTCAGCACTGCAAAGACAGTCACGGCAATAATTGCAACCAAGGCGGAGGGTACAGCTTTGGTGAAGCGAGGCAGAATGTAAATGATAGCAAGTGCCCCGGCAACCATGGCATACATCACCCAAGTCTCCCCAACGAAATGCGGTAATTGTGCAGAGAAGATCAGGATGGCTAATGCATTCACGAATCCGACCATAACAGAACGTGGCACAAATTTCATTAAGCGTCCTAACTTCAGGACACCCATGATAATCTGGATCACACCTGTCAATATTGTTGCAGCCAGTAAGTATTGCAAACCATGATCAGCCACTAGAGTTGTCATCAACAGGGCAGTTGCACCCGTTGCAGCTGAGATCATTCCCGGTCGCCCACCAACAAACGCAATGACTACGGCAATACAAAATGAAGCATATAATCCGACCATGGGATCTACACCAGCAATTATGGAAAACGCGATCGCCTCAGGTATCAAAGCCATTGCAACGACCATCCCGGAAAGGATATCCCCTTTCACATTTCCAAACCATTCATATTTTATTTTTTCACTAAAATTCATAATGCACCTCTTTCGATTAAATGATGACTTTCAACTCTCATGAAAGTCGGGGCCGTTTAACACAAGGCACATTATATAATGGATAGGTGTATTTGTGAAACCCTTAAGAAAGCGCAAACATTAAACATTTCCTTTCAATTTCTCTTCTTTACACTTACTTTCTGCTACATTTCAATAACTTGTAAAAAATATCTTCCTGTTCATTAGAGGAATATGAAGAATAAACTAGAAATAAATACTAAACGCTTTCATGAAATGAGGGAGATAGTATTGTTCAAAAATATCCTACTTGCTACAGACGGGTCCGAGCACTCCTTAAGGGCAGGAGAAAAGGCAATTGCTCTCGCTGGTTGCCATGAAGGCTCCAAGATCGATATTGTATACGTTATAGATGGGAAACAATCAAAAGAGGATGTTCTTAAATCCTGGGGATTCGATGCAGGCGACAAGCGGAAGCAAAAGCTTCAAATGCTTGAACAAAAAGCGAAACATCAAGGGATCCGGTATGAAATCATCTTCTTACATGGGGAACCTGGACCGTCCATCGTGGAGTATGCGAATAAACATGAGTTTGACGCAGTGGTCATTGGAAGCCGGGGATTGAATGCCTTTCAGGAAATGGTACTTGGCAGCGTCAGCCATAAAGTGGCCAAAAGGGCAAAATGTCCTGTCATGATCGTAAAGTAGAAAAGACTTCCGTTTGGGAAGTCTTTCTTTAATTCTTATACAAATAATCAAAGACCATCGGTACCCTTTCTCTCCATGCCATCCCATACCCTGCATCTTCATCAAGATAAAGGTTTTGTCCATCATGCATATACAATACAGGGTACCTTTTTCCTGTCGTTTCATGATAATCCTCCGGTAAATAAACACGAATGGTCCTTTTCCTGTTCAAAGGGGTCATATTAACTTCAAAATGCTCATACATCTTGGTCCCTCCAATGTATTTTTGTTTAATTTAGCATCATATGAGATAAAAAGGTATTGGTATATGGTTGAGAAGTATTAGATTCAGCAACGAGTGAAAAAGGTGCACATCCTTTATGGAAATGCACCTTTATCTCAGCTTCATTCACTTTCGCTTCTATTATAGGAGCTCTCCGGCAGTGTATCCCAGAATGATGTATCCGCTTCTTCAATGGAACCATCCCCAATCGCCTTTGCCGCCGCTTCTAAACTGATGACCGCTTGCTTTATGAGATATCCATTGCTCTTTTGTCCAAGGACATAATCCTCTCTATAATGATCTGCCATACCCCTCATTTCAAAAAGAAGTGTGGCAATCCCATACTCGACAGCAAGTCCATTCCGGCTTATTGTAGGAGCTGATCCACCGATGTATTTTGACAGGGTACCGAACCCTCGGGCCTCAACCGTGTTGTATAGGATAGCACCAAGCTGCTTTGATTTTTCAACCACTTCCGGATCTACATTCTCATTTGTTGGGTATAAAATTGAACCTGAGACAAGTTCATCCGTGTCGCCAAGAGTGGTTTCCGCCCCTTGATGATGAAGATCAATCATATAGTCAGGCTTATATTTCTGAAGTACGTTTTCATGAAGGGCCTTCGTTTCAGGCTGATTACGATCCACATGATCGCGATTCAAGTCCACTTCATTTGCATTGTACCGTGTGTGAGTTCCTGCCACATAATCATTGAGTGAGAAATCAACGTCCCCTTCTGCCCCATCGACATTCAAGCGTGGAGCAACGAGTATGTTCACGTTCTCAAGCATTTCTTTCACTTCTTTAGAGTTGGAAGTAAGATGCTTGATGAATTGAAGTGCTCCTTCAGTCGTCAAGGCTTCATTACCATGTTGCTGGGTCAAATAAAGAACCGTGGGATTTTCTTCATTGTTTCCAAATTTCGCTAGATAAAGATCTCTTCCTTTTACAGACTGACCGTAAGCTTCTAACGTTAGAGCATCTGATTTCTGATCAAGATGTTGAAGCATGCTCACCATTTCTTCATAGTCATGGAGACGTTCATTCTTAATGGTCTCATTCCCTTTGTACTCCGGTCCATCTGCCATTACAATCCCGCCTGGTGTCGAAAAGGCAATTCCTGAAGCTACTAGAGCACTTGAAAGGGCTCCCAACATTAATTTCTTCTTCACTATGTATTCCTCCTCATATATTTCATATCCCTAATATACTTAGATGTAAGAGGTTTGAATTCCTTTCCAGTTCTCCAAAATGAAACATTCGAACTGACTTACGGAATAACGGGTGGATATTAATCCCTAGATTGAATCGAAAAATGCTAATTTTTGTCTAACTATTGAATCAGGTCGATTTCACAAAAAAAAGAGAAGCCATATTGATCAGCTTCTCACCAAACCTTGTGTTCCCTTATTCTCCGAAAATACGGCCTTTATCATCTACATAAATCGTTTTGATCAGTGTTCGATTGAATGCATTCTTCCCCTTTTTTCCTTTTATATCGATCGTCACATTATAGACGCCTTCTCCAAGTGAGGGCAGCTTTAATAATCCGTTCTTGGATTTAAGCTTACTTTCTTTTAACTTTCCATTTTTATAATACTCAATTGTCATATCTTGTTGAATGCTTACATCGCTGTCCTTTTTCTTCAAACTGATTTGGTCTTGTTCCATACTCATACTCACAGCATTATTCATTATACTATCAAAAGAAACATTCAATAAATATGTTTCCGTGCTTTGCGAGGCAGATTCAAGAGTCCACTCCCCCGGATTAGGAGTATTAATCGTAAGAGTATGATGATATGCTCCGTTAAAATAATCACTGTTGTCCTTACTCACATCAAAAGAAGAATATTTATTTTTCTTCGGGTCTTTCAGGACCAAACGGGAGGAAGGACTGCTGCTCATCCAGTCAAAAGTGACCGACCTTGCACCTTCTTCCACCAGGATTTTCTCTTGAGTTTCCCCGCTATATCCCCCACCCCTGAAAAACGAGTCTGCATCATTATTGAAGGATGCACTTTGAGTTACCGCTCCCGAGGAATTGTTCGTCGTTTCGTTCAAGTAACCCTTAAATAAATTAAAAGTAGAAGACCCTTCTTTAATGGTGTAATGATTCCATCCCCCCACCTTCAATTCAGTAGCGTAAGGAAGTCTAGAACTATTGACAGTGACAGCCCCATCATTACTTCCATATCCTGAAAGATATAATCCTCCCCAATACAAGGAACTGCCAAAGCTTCCCCATTTCGTTCCACCGAACGTATAGAATGGGACCTTAGTTACATTGGCATTTTGATCCGTTTCTTCCCGAAAGTAACTCATATATCCTGTTTGCAATGAGTAGGTGGCCTCATTTTTACTGCCAAGGATGCCTGCCAGCCAACCTGCCCAGCTGCTATAAGCTAGATCAGCCAATTGAGATCCGTAATGTGGAGTGGAGAGAGTAATCACCCTCGAAACATACGGATATGCTCCATAGTGAACAAGAGCTGACTGGACATCGATGCCTCCTTTACTGTGGGCGACAATCACTACTTTTTCTCCGTAATAATTGTATATATCACGGATCTTTTGCGAGAGGAGGGTGCCGTTGTCCCACATATTCCTGGTTGGATACAAATCGATAAAAGCGGTTTCATAACCGTTCTGATAGGCCGTATCGTACATATTGTTGTCATTCCACCATGTGTTAGAAGAGCTGTTTAATCCGTGAACAAATAGAATCGGCTGCTTGGATGGAGCTACAGACGAAGGGGTCGTACCTACATACCACTGCCCGGGGACCCCTGAAGGGTCTTTAGTCCAAGAACCCGCATGACTCCATGACGGCAGTAAAAGAAACAAGGCCAAAACGGTCATACTAATCTTTTTGATCATACCCTCTCTCCTTTATGAATGTGATAAACATGTAAAGTATATAGAAAGGCGTAAATAGATATGACTGGTGATATGTAATTTGTGATAAAAGAACTAAAAACAGGAAAGCGAAATGTATGTATAAAAGTCGACCAGCTCGCTATGAACTCTTTTAAAACATATGAATTCATGCTATATTCACAGTATTAAAAATGATATCGAAAAACGATATCGGATCACGATATTAACAAGGAGGTGCATCATTGGAAGAGAGGGTAATACGGAAACTATTTCTTGGGTTCATTCAAATTCACATTCTTCACCATGCTTTAGAAGAGCCCATATATGGGACATGGATGGTCGATGAACTGAAAGAACATGGGTACAGCATCAGTTCAGGGACATTATATCCCATACTCCATTCAATGGAGAAAGATGGGCTGTTACTGAAAGAAAATATGAACGTCGACGGCAAAATCAGAAAATATTATTCAACCACTCCTAAAGGAAGAGAGATTTTGATTGAAGCCAGGAACAAAGCATATGAGCTATTTAAAGAAATAAAAGACTGATAAGTGGGTGAATACGTATTGAATACATCAAGAAAAATAAAAACATTACTAGAAATTTTGTTCATTTCTACTAGACTCGGTTTTACTTCTTTTGGCGGTCCTGTTGCCCACCTTGGATATTTTCATGAAGAGTATGTCCGCAGGAGAAAATGGATGGATGAAAGAAGCTATGCCGATCTCGTAGCTCTATGCCAGTTTCTTCCCGGACCGGCTAGCAGTCAGGTTGGAATGGGCGTCGGGATTATGCGGGCGGGCATCCTTGGTGGGATTGTATCCTTTATAGGGTTTACCCTTCCCTCTGTCCTTGTTCTAATTCTATTTGCCCTACTTCTAAAAGGGAATGACATGGCGGATACGGGATGGATACACGGTTTGAAAATTGTAGCAGTGGCAGTGGTCGCTCATGCCATTATTGGGATGGCCGCTAAATTGACTCCTGACTTAAAGAGAAAAACGATTGCCCTCCTTGCCCTGGTGATTATGTTAATTTGGCAAAACGTCATTTCACAAGTTGTTGTGATCTTTCTGTCTGCATTCGTTGGATTCCTGTTATATAAAAACGAGGCAGCAGATGATCAAGTACGAATGAAGTTTCCGATTTCCCGAAAATCTGCGGTGATCTGCTTATCCTCATTCTTCGGGTTGCTGATATTCCTTCCCATTTTGAGAGAAATAAGCTCACTGGAATGGGTAGCACTCTTCGATAGTTTTTATCGATCTGGATCGTTGGTATTTGGGGGTGGACATGTTGTTCTCCCTCTGCTTGAAAGGGAGTTTGTACCGACAGGTTGGTTAACGGAAGAACAGTTTCTGGCAGGTTATGGTGCAGCTCAGGCCGTCCCTGGCCCCCTTTTCACTTTTGCAGCGTATATCGGCTCGGTGATAGACGGGTGGAAAGGCGGATTACTGGCAACCGCTGCAATATTCCTCCCTGCCTTTCTGCTCATCACCGGTACATTGCCTTTCTGGGATTCTCTTAGACGAAATCCCAAGATCAAAGGGGCATTGATGGGAGTTAACGCTGCCGTAATCGGAATCCTGATAGCGGCTTTTTACCACCCTATCTGGACTTCTTCCGTCCTGGGCCCAACTGATTTTGCTTTCGCAGCGATCTTATTCAGCATGTTGGTCTTTTGGAAGCTCCCCCCTTGGATTGTCGTGATTTCTGGTGCTCTTGGTGGTTTTTTGACGGGAATGATTTAAAATATGGGGTATAACGTTTAGATATGTTCTTTTTGAAGGACATGTATACTTATACTGGCAGAACATAGAAATGAGCCGGTTCCTTCCCGGCTCATTCGTGTGTAAAAGGATATTATCTTTTGATAAAGCGATACGCCAAATAGGCAATATATAATGGGGTTGCGATATAAATCAAATAAGGGAATTCTTCGTAAGTACCTTTAAATATCACATATAGTAATGCCCCGATGAATATGGTCACGATCGTACCATATTTAGGCAACGGAACTTCCTTCAAGCTTGGGATTCTAATCCTGCTCACCATAAGAAAGCACATCGCTGTAAAAATGACCGTTGTCACGATATTCGGAATCCAGTTGCCGAATAATGTAAGAATGGCCAGGATCCCACCAGCAGCTGTTATGGGGACCCCCACAAAATAGTGAAGGGACGACTTTGGTGGACTTGTATTGAAGCGTGCGAGGCGGTACGCCCCGAATAGTGGGAAAAGGCCTGCTACAATGAATCCTAATAATCCGAATTGAAAAAAGTATGTATAGTATACAAGAAATGATGGGGCCACACCGAAGGTCACAATATCTGCCAGAGAATCCAGCTCTTTCCCAAGAACACTGTCTGCATTGAGCATCCTTGCAAGCCTTCCATCCATACTATCGAGCATCATGCCTATAATGATTAAGACTGCAGCATTTTTAAATTGTCCACTTGCTGCAAAACCGATGGATAAAAATCCACAATATAAATTCCCCAGAGTCACCATATTCGGGATTTTTTTTGTTAGTTTCATTTTTTTGTCCTCGCTCTGTCAAAGATTCTACTATTACTAGAATACCACTTTATTTTTGCTCATAAGGTCAATCATGAAAAAAATTCAATGAATTCCCTAAAAAAGTACAATTCCAATTTACATTCGTTGAAATTAGACATACTATAAACTAAGAAGAACATTATAAACGTAAAACACAAACAAAATTTCAACATATTTGGTGATTTTATCATGATTAGAAAAAAACTGCGAGAGTTGAAATGCCTTACTTTAAAATTACTGCGCCTTAAGGACAATGCACATAGTATTGCACTGGGGTTCACAGTTGGACTCTTGATTAACTTTGTTCCCTCCTTCGGCATAGGACCCGTTATTTCAACTGCATGTGCAAAAATATTCAAGGGGAACTCATTCGCTGGACTAGTTGGAGGGATTTCTTTAATTTGGGCATTCCCTTTTTTCTTTTACCTGAACCTTGCAATGGGCCATGTAATCTTCCCTTTGGATCACACCAATGATGCGGTTGGAGTTGGCTTGCAAATAGGGAAAGCCTTCTTTACCGGAATGCTCATCAATATCCCTATTTTCGGGACTCTAATCTATTTCATCATGAATTCCGCAGTGAAAAAATACAGAGGAACTATGCTTACTTTTGTACAAAGGAAATGGAATGTGTGAAGGTCTCTTTATCTAAGAGATCTTCACACATGAAGTCTTGAGGTTTCCGTCATAAAGGACCCTTATTTTTGTAAAGCTTCGGCCGACTATCAATTTCCCCTTCCCCCTCAACACAATTAATTGTTTGAAACCATTCCACCTTCTTATCCGTAAATATATGTATCAATAACCTTACGACAGTTGACCATTTTTTCACTATTTCAACTCGCACTTTGATATAATTTAACTAGTGCAAGTCGAGAATGAAAAGAGAAAGAGGAGGATTGAAATGACTGGAACTATAGCAGTAATCATGATTTTTTCCATACCTATCCTCGGTATCATTACAGACCATTTTCAAAAACAATCCAAGTATAAACAAAAAATGCTGGAAGATGAACTGGAGCTTGAAAAATTGAAGCATGAGAATTTCGTCATTGAAACTCAAAAAATGAGGCTTGAATTGGAAAAAATGAACCTTGAGGATCCAAAGGGTAAATCGCATTCTTTATAAAAATGCCACTATGGCGTTTTTATTTGTCTACTTATAAAATACCTCTCCACTAACGCTTAAAAGCGTTACGGAGAAAATGCCCAAGGTAAGTGACATGAACAAGCACTTGGTCAAAATTGGCTGGGGTACAAAGTTTGTCGTTTTATTAATTCCCGGTACTGCATTCTTTGACTTCCAGGCAGATGGAATTCTGCCCATCACTACAGACATCCGAGGAAACGGTTTATTTCAAGGACTACCTTGGAGGATTTCGGTTTGTTAACCGTTGGTCTGAACAAGCCGAGAAAGTGAATCATCCCTTTATTACAATCCAGTACAAACTCATTATAGTAGAAATGACTTCTTGGAATGAGAGTGGATTGACGGATGCACACGTTGATCTTGCAGAAAGGTATGATCGATGGTTCGATGAAATGAATGGATTAAAAGAGACAGTTAGCGTCGTGACTGTCTCTTCTTCATCTCTTAGTCCAGATATTCCTTCGCAAGGGATGAATCAAGGTACCTTGCCATACTGGTCTTCACGTTTTTCATACCGTGTTTTCTATAGAATGCTTCTTTCCCTGTAGTTGAGATCAGCAGGATGCACGATACGTCCTTAAGTTGTTCCAATAAATCCCTCATAATATGACTGGCGATTCCCCTCCGCTGGTAATCCTGGTGGACGACTACATCGTAAATCGTCGCATTGAAAACGCCATCCGACAGTGCTCTTCCCACTCCGACGATGCGCCCATCATAAATAGCGATGGAAACGACATCACTTCTTTGAAATATGGTAGAAATCACTTCATCCGAATGTTTCATCCATCCTACTGACTGGTACACATCTTTGATTTCATGGAGTTTATCCTTTTCAAATTGGTTTAGTATTTTAAGATTCACCAGGTACTCCTCCCACTGCTAACTCTCGCTAGAGTATTTCATCTTCAAAAATTCATAGCTGCTCCCATTTGTGTGTTGAATGAATGTTTCTAGGGGGTGGAACCCTACTATGGTATACACTTTAATCGCACGTTCATTAAAAGTGGCCACGGATAGACTAAATGATCCCGCAGAATACTGGGTTCTTGCAAATTCCGATCCAGCTTCTGTAAATTGCTGTCCCTTCCCCTTTCCAGTGATACTCGGCCTCATTCCCAGTCCGATATCTACAGTTTCATCTTTTAATAGATGAAATGAGTAGAAACCAACCATCTCCCCATCTTGAAATACTGAATAAACTGAGCTACCACGTTGTCTCTCGTCCAAGAATTCTGCTAAGTCATCTTCATCTGCCGACATATCATAAGAGGTATATTTTCCTTCATATTTCCATTTATTCGCAATGTGTTCAGCCTGTTCCCGGGACATGATTTGGAAAGTAAAGCTCATATGAATCTCCCTTATCAAAAAAGTTTAAGGTGTGTTTTATTCCTGAATTCGATTAACATCTCAATCTTTACATTTGCAATTTGGTCTCTTCATGATTAATCAAGGTCCCCCGCTTCTGACCTGAGCAAATTCTTTTCATGATTCCCACCTGCTCAAAGTTAAAGATGTGAACGGGCAGTTTATAGTCCCGTGCTAACAGGAGGGCTGACTGATCCATGACTTTAATATTGTGTTTGACGACATCATCATAATTTAAATTATGATACATCTTCGCTTCTTTATTCCGTTTAGGGTCAGAGGTGAATACACCATCAACTCCTTGTTTCGCTACCAGGATCGCATCACTATTCGTTTCAATCGCCCTTTGTACGCTGGGATAATCCGTCGTAACGAACGGCTGGCCGTTCCCCCCTCCGAATATGACAATATATCCTTTATCCAAATGGTGGACGGCCCTGAGCCGGATATACGGTTCAGCAACTGTTGAGACAGGGATTGACGTCATGACTCTTACTTCTTTATCCGTTTTACTTTTGAGAACACCTCTGAGCATCAAGCTGTTGATGATGGTTCCCAGGGTGCCTATACTGTCAGCCTCTACCCGCTCGATACCCCAAGTATCTGCTAAACTGCCACGAAAGATATTGCCGCCTCCCACCACTAACGAAACTTCTATTCCCATGTCTACAATGGACATGATTTCGTTTGCGATATGCTCAAGCTCTGCTGTTCCAAAGTTATTCCCTTCGTTATCAGCCAATGCGCCACCGCTTAATTTAATTAACACTCTCTTATATCCCATTTACATTCCCCCTCGACATAAAAAAGCTAAAAAGTAAATGATTACTTTTTAGCTCTTGGATAGAAAAGAAGAAATACTGCTGGAATCCGATGCAAAGTGCTCATTTCTTCTCCCCCATTCTTTGTATTCAGAATTTTCCTTCTGTTAGTTTATAGAAAATACAGGGAATGGTCAAGTGGAATTTAGTAACCTCTACCTTTTCAAACATAGAAGTTTTTCCCTCTTGATCCTGTTATATCATCTCGCCATTCAGTTTATGGATCACATCTTTTACTTGAAGTACTCCCAGGTTACCCTCCTTCCTTTTTCGGAGCGCAACCGATTGTTGCTGCATTTCTTTATCTCCTATAACCATCATATAAGGAACTTTCTTCATCTCGGCCTCTCTGATTTTCAATCCCATTTTTTCAACTCGATCGTCTAGTTCAACCCTAAATCCTTCCCTTTCTAATTGAGACTTCACTTTTTGGGCGTATGGAATATGTGCTTCGGAAATTGGAAGAATCTTCACCTGATGCGGAGCTAACCAAAGGGGGAAATCCCCTCCGAAATGTTCAATGATAATGGCCATAAAACGCTCAATCGATCCATAGATAGCGCGATGGATCATAATCGGTCTTTGAACCTGATTATCTTCACCAATATATTCACAATGGAATTTTTCGGGCATCTGAAAATCAAGTTGAACCGTTCCACACTGCCAACTCCTCCCCAGGCAATCCAGAATATGAAAGTCGATCTTCGGTCCGTAGAAGGCTCCATCTCCATGGTTAGTATGATAGTCAACGCCCCTTTCTTCCAATACACCTTCAAGATCCCCTTCGGCTTGATTCCATAGTTCAACTGATCCCATAAAGTCTTCTGGACGAGTTGAGAGCTCAACTTTATATTCGAAACCGAATTTCCCATAGAATTGATCAATGAGATCGAGCACTTTATGCAACTCTGCACGAATTTGATCTTCCCTTACGAAAAGATGAGCATCATCTTGAGTGAAGGAACGAACTCTCAATAACCCGCTTAACGATCCTGATAGCTCATGACGATGCACCAGCCCAAGCTCCCCATAACGGATAGGCAACTCCCGGTAGCTTCGTCTCTTGCTTTTGTAAATTAGCACTGCTCCTGGACAACTCATCGGTTTGATGGCATATTTCTGATCATCCACTTCAGAGAAATACATGTTTTCATGATAATGGTCCCAATGACCTGACTTCTCCCACAAATCCTGTTTCATCATGACCGGTGTCCTGATTTCCTCATAGCCGGCCTTCAGATGCTCCTTCTTCCAAAATTCCTCCAGTTCATTTCGTAACAACATGCCTTTCGGTAAAAAAAAGGGCATTCCAGGAGCCTCCTCCATGGAAATAAATAGTTCAAGCTCCTGACCTAATTTCCTGTGATTTCTCTTTTCTACCTCTGATTGAATGGACATTTATTTTCCTCCTTCTAATTTTTTATATAAAAAAACCGCATTCATCCCTAACCAAGGGACGAATGCGGTCGTGGTACCACCCTAATTCCGAAGTGCTAAAATAGCCCTTCGCTCAAAAGTTGATAACGGTTTTCCCGATTATGGATACTGTAACTTCCCCATAATAGCTCCAAGGTGGTAAACCATTTTACTTTCTTCAGGGTTTGCAGCCTGATGACCCTGTTCTCTGGTAAGAAAGCCAAAATGATTCATGTCCTCTTCTTCGCGCTCTATTCAGTTGAATAATAAAAACCGCACTCATCCCTAACCAAGGGACGAGTGCGGTCGTGGTTCCACCCTAATTTCGAAGTGTAAAATATAACTCTTCGCTTAAGTAAGATAACGGTTTTCCCGATTATGGATACTGTAACTTCCCCATAATAGCTCCGAGGTGGTAAAACATTCATCTCTCTTCAGGGCTCTCAGCCGGCGACCCTGATCTCTGATTTAGAGAAAACTAAATGAATCATGTCCTCTTCTTTGCTTTCATATAGTATATTCAATTCCTGATAAAAGTGTTATTGAAATTATATGGGAGTATTTTCTAACTGTCAAGAGTCATTTTAAACAAAAAAGACCAGAATAATGCCGACTAGTAAAAAGCGGTAAACGGCAAATGGGAGTAACTTGACTTTATTGATAATCTTTAGAAAGAAACGAATCGATAAATAAGCAAAAAGGAACGCACTTATAAATCCGACTAATAAAAACGGCATGAATTCCGCATTAAAATACATCCAATTTTTCAAGAGGGACAGACCACTTGCCCCCAACATAATCGGCACGGCCATGATGAAGGTGAAATCCGACGCAGCCCGATAACTTAATCCGAGGAGCACACCTCCTGAAATCGTTGAACCAGATCTTGAAAAACCGGGCCATAATGACAAACATTGGATCAACCCTATCAATAATGCCTTCTTGTGAGTGATCTCATCGACGGATTCCACCGCTATCGCTTTTGGCCGTAACAGATCTGCAACGATCATAAGGATTGCGCCAATCACTAACCCTGCAAGAACAGTGTTGATTGAAAAAAGATGCTCATCAATATAATCTTCAAATAATAACCCGAGGATTACCGCTGGAAGTAATCCAACCAGTATATGTGTTAGTTTTAAATGGGATGTCCTCTGTGCGTTACGTGAATCCATCCTTAATAAATCTTTGAACCTGTCACGAAATACAATGACTACAGCCAGAATGGATCCAAGTTGAATGACTACCTTAAACGTATTCGCAGGATACTTCCCCAACACTTCTTTCGATTTGATCCAAAGATCATCCACCACGATCATATGGCCTGTGGAAGATACCGGAGCAAACTCCGTCAGTCCTTCTACCATTCCGAGAATAAATGCTTTAAACAATATGACATATTCCATGGGTTTTTTCTCCTCTAGTATAGATCCTGTTATTTTGTTTTACTGCCATGTGGAAAATCCTCATTGAATGTCCATTGTTTACAAGGAACGAAAAAGGAGTCTTTTCTCATAACAATCTAGAATATAGTACTACAACTCGATGTAGTCGACAATAAGAACTTATACACATAAAAAAACACAGAAACAGGTGATAGGCCCGTTCTGCGCTTATCAATATCTTTTATCCGGTCAAATCATGCTGTCCAGTGGTCAATGGATATCTTTCTTCTTGAACCTTCCACCCCTTACCTCAGCGATATCCGCTATGGCTAGAAAAGCGGAAGGATCGTGTTCCGCAACGATGTCTTTCAACTTTGCTTCTTCAAGGCGGGTAATGACACAGAATATGACTTTCTTGTCATCTCCTGAAAAAGCCCCTTCCCCCTTCAAATAGGTAACACCCCTGCCTAACCGGTGCAGGAGGGCATCCCCGATCTCTTCATAATTTTCACTGATGATCCAAACGGATTTAGATTCATCCAACCCTTTTATTGTAATATCAATAATTTTAAAAGCTACATAATATGCCAGTAAAGAATACATGGCTCTATCCCAGCTAAAGACAAAGCCTGCACTGGCTAAAATGAAAAGATTCACAAACATAATGATCTCCCCGACAGAAAAAGGAAGCCTTTTACTGGATAAAATAGCAAGGATTTCTGTCCCGTCGAGAGATCCGCCGTAACGAATGACCATGCCTACTCCTATACCAAGAACGATTCCTCCGAATAATGATGCCAATAGAATGTCTTGAGTAAAAGCAGCAACAGGGTGGAGGAAGGTGGTAGAAATCGATAGAATGACAATGCCATAAAGCGTAGAGAATGCGAAGGTTTTCCCGATTTGTTTATAACCGATGAAGAAAAAGGGGATGTTCAAGATGAAGATAAAAAGTCCGAGCTTAATACCCGTAATATGCGAAAGCATGATTGATACACCGACGATTCCTCCATCGATGACCTGGTTGGGAACAATAAATATCTCAAGGCCGACAGCCATGATAACAGCTCCGATCGTTATCAGGATCGTCCTCTTCACTACTTCTTTCAAGGGGATTTTCTTATGCATGACCTTTACTTGCCGGGGTTCATGTATGATCTGACCTTCCATCACCATTCCTCCTCCTTAAAGATCCATTCACTCCATCTCAGCTGAAAAACGGAAATGCCTAAACTCTTCAATATAATTCACACCGACTATGTATGGCACCCTCCTGACGAACCTTACAAAAATAAGCTTGTATAATGTATATATTCCATCCTCCAAGCTAAAATTCCTTTAAATAGGGAGGGACGGACCTTGAATTTAGCACTCATGTAGCGGGAATGAGATGCTTACATCCCCTCAAACCATGCTTTAACACTACATTTTCTGTTGGGAGGCCTTTAACCACTAACAGCGATTTTGGAGGTCCGTCCCTCATAAGGTAGTAGGATTTGACTAATACGGAAAAATGAAGTATTTTAATTACTTGTATGTTCATGTTTGGATGAGCGTTGGACAGCGTGCTCTTAAGTTAAGTAGATTTGTGGAGGCTTTTCTTTGATTACATTAATCAAATCATTACTGGTCAATATTACGATTTTATTTTCTTTTACTTATAACGCCAATGTATTGTTTCCTTTTAAGGATAAACAAATTAAGGATAAACAAAAGTCCGTATATAAACACAAGATCACCTATGGACTGGTTGCATCATTTGGCGCTCTTTTATGTATGCTGTATCCAATTGAAACCCTTGGGGAGACTCACTTCGATCTGAGAATGATTGCGATATTGATCGTGACGATCTATGCCGGTTTACTATCGGGATCAATCGTTCTCTCTTGCGTCATCATACTCCGCTATTTTATCGGTGGTCCTTACGTAGGCGTGGGGATTGCTGTTTCAGTGCTGGCATTTGTAATCGGTATGCTCTTCCGCAGTATTCTATTGAAAACACAGTTTAAATTAATTGTAAGCACCATGATCTTTATCATTCATGCCATTCTATACATTATCATCATCAACATGTTTATTCCGATATTGCATCTCCCATTTTATATCATTTATTTTACCGTTTTCTACTTTACATTTCTTTCGTTGGTGTTCATCATTGAGCATTTGATCCGAACGAATAAACAAATAGAAGAAATGGTCTACATGGACAAGCTGAATATGATTGGACAGATGGCTGCATCGATAGCCCACGAGATACGCAATCCCCTTGCCACTGTAAGAGGATTCATCCAGCATTTAAGCGAGGATTCAGACGATGACCGGTTAAAGAGATACTCCCCCCTCATCCTGAATGAATTGGATCGAACGAACAAAATCATTACGGATTATCTAAGTGTGGCCAAACCGAACGGCTTTCAATTATCCAGGCTCAACCTTGAAAGTATTATTAGGGACTGTGTGGACTTGTTAAGACCGTTTGCAGCATATTCCAACACATCAATCCATTTCGAGATGGCCGGATCCCATTACATTAAGGGGGATGAGGATCATATGAAGCAGGCAATCATGAATGTCATTAAAAATGGTATTGAATCCATTGAAGATCGAGGCGAAATATCTATTAATCTTAAAGAAGATCCTTTTTCACAATCCATCGTCATGATTATTTCGGATAATGGAAAAGGAATGACCGGAGACCAATTGAAGAAAATAGGTTTACCCTTTTATACGACTAAGACCAAAGGTACGGGACTTGGGAGTATGGTCACAAATAAGCTCATTCGTGAAATGGGTGGAATGATCGAATACGAAAGTGAATTAAATAGAGGAACAGTTGTCAAAATTCGACTGCCTGTTATATCCCAAAAATGATTCCTATAAAGAGCCAGAGCCTTGGATTTTCCAAGGCTCTTTTCTTATGCGCCAGTCTTCGCTTGATTCTACTATACTATGGTACACTTATATTATCTGGATTTTCCAATACTCTCATAGAAAGAAGGAATTAATTGGTGAGCAAAAGAGGAACATTTCTATTTATATTCTCTGTAATCGTAACACTCAGTATTGTCTCGATCCTAAACAAACCGACTGAAGAAGATCTTAAGAAGTGGCTAAAGGAAAAGCATCAGTTCGACTGCAATGAAGACTGTTCCATCGTAGAGCTTGAGCGTGTTCATGGAGACATTACCGAGAGAATAAAATATTCTGATGTAAGAGGGACCTATGCCCCCGGTTTATTCACTCTCCGCATAAAAAGGGAGTATAAAAGTTTAAATGATCCTGGGCAAATGATCACGATCGATGTGATTGGATTTAATGGGAGGTTCTATTCCCTGCAATCTGAGGAAGAGCTTTTATAGGGTTGCTTCTGTTTACATAATTAAATTACAGTTACCAATACTATCCTTCATTAATATTTAAAACAACCCCCCCAGGTCAAACCATAGTGGACAAGGGGGTTTTAAATTACTCCTATTCCAGAAACCTTACTAAATCCCCATACAAAATATCATCTGACATCCTTAATTCCTTTCGAACCGTTTGCTTATATGGCTCACATCGTGATTCACTGACTGATTTCTCACTTCTCGTACTGTAACAAACATTGTCTTGAAAGATATATTCCTTAGTAATGAAATCTCCATCCCGGAATATGACTGGATGATTTTCTTCACGGGTGAACAGACTGTGACCAAACGAAAGGGTATCCTTCGATTTAATTCCCAATAAATGAAGAACGGTTGCCCGAATATCAATCTCTCCTCCAATGGTTTCAATTATTCTACCTTCTTGTCCTGGAACATGGATAATAAGGGGTACCTGCTGAAGCTTGGCGTGATTAACTGGAGTATCCTTTTGATTGAGGAGTTCGAACACACCTTGTTCATATTTTTCGGAAATCCCGTAATGATCACCATATAGGACCACAACCGTATCATCATACAACCCGTTTGCTTTAAGGTCCTCAAATAAAGTCTTAATTGCTTCATCCTCGTATCGCACTGTTGTCACATAACGGTTCACTACATCTTCACTGGTATCCGCCTGGTCAATGAACTGATCAGCTTCTCCCAACAGAAAAGGGAAATGATTCGTCAATGTGATAAGACGGGTATAGAATGGCTTGGGTACCTTCTCGAGAAGGGACGCTGTCTGTTCAAAAAAAGGAATATCCTTTATTCCGTAATTGACCGAGTTATCTTCTGTTACCGAGTAATCCCTCTTGGAGAAATAACGATCGTATCCCAGCGTATTATACATGTATTCACGGTTCCAAAATGTCCGGTCATTACCATGAAATACGGCTGCATAATAATTTTCTTTCTCTTTCAGGAGATGAGGAAGGCTCCTGAAGGTATTATCCGGTTTCCTTACAAAAGCTGATCCACTTGATAAAGGGTATAATCCAGTGTCAATCATAAATTCTGCATCCGATGTTTTCCCTTGTGCCGTCTGGTCATAAATATTGCTGAAGTATAAGCTGTCCTTGATCAGTGAATTTAAAAAAGGCGTAATATCTTCACCATTGATTTGTTGGTTGATAACAAAATTCTGGGTGGATTCCATGCTGACTAAAATCAGATTTTTACCTTCAGCAACTCCAAATAAGTCCGACGGTTTTTTCTTTGAAGATTTTGTATATGCAATGGATGCCTTTGTGTCCGATTTACTTGCTAGAAGATGGGACAATGGGTTTGTTGCTGCAATCCCGATATCATACAGATGGTAATTAAACGGGCCTACATATTTCACCAACTGCTCTCTGTCATATGATTCAGCAAATAAATAAGGGGATTTCACCAATCCAATTACTAAAGTAACCAATAATAAAGATACACTAAAGCCTACGTAGGTGAATTTCCATCTTCGTGACAAATTAACGAAATTCGCCTTCTTTGTCTTGAGTATCCATCCTGCTAATATAAGATCCGATATTAATAGAAGATCCCAGGGACTCATCAATTCAAAGGTACTCGGACCAATACCCCCCACATTTTTAAACTGAAAAAGAATAGGGACCGTTACGAAATCCGAATAAAACCGGAAGTAAAGAAGATCCCCGTACAGTAGACCGGTTGCGATCCCCATGATAAGGACAAGAAGGAGCGGCTTAACCCTTTTAAAGAAGTAAAAGCTGAATCCGATCAGGAGCATTAACGATCCAACGGGGTTGAAAACAAGAAGTAAAAAGTCCGGGAAAGATTCAATATGAAGATTAAAACCGATAAGCGATACGACGATGGTTTTGAACCAAATGGACAGAATTGCAACGCCAAGCAATGGATCTTTATATAATACAGGAAGAAAATCTTTCATCCTGCTCATTGCATTACCTTAGAATCTTTCATTTTATGGAATTCTTTGTTGACTATCACCATTGCATTCAA
Organism: Bacillus sp. NTK074B; assembly: GCF_017303375.1. Taxonomy (GTDB): domain Bacteria; phylum Bacillota; class Bacilli; order Bacillales; family Bacillaceae_B; genus Rossellomorea. Next base: position 116,706 of record NZ_JAFKOH010000002.1, read on the forward strand.
AACCTTTCTTTCATTATGGAATCCCATAAGCGCTACTTGTACCCAATTTCTGTTGATCAGGTATCCACTTTCATAGCTCAATAAGATGCCATTCTTTTTACAGGCATCCCCGAATTGTCTACTACACTGTTCCCTATTTAGTTCAATCGTAATCACACAGGGTGAATACGATTCACCCTCTAATATTGTGAAACCTCCTTCCTTTAATAACTGCCTTACCTTTCTTGATAGGCTCAGATTTTTTTCATAATCAATTACCCTCATCGATTCTTTAAGGGCACCCAGAAGGTTGGAGGAGTGTGTATATGGAATTCCATTGTTCTCAGCGTACATTCCCACATCCAGGTATCTTGGGATGGACTGATTTGGTTCCAATTCATCACGATGAAAAACAAGGGCCAGTCCCGGATAAGAGCCGAGTGCCTTACCGCTAACCGAAGTGGCAAGATAGACATTATTAAAATCCACCGGAACTGCTCCAACTGAACTGCAAGCATCTATACAGAGTTCTACGTTGTATTTATGGCAAAGGGAAAGGAGTTCCCCAATATCATATAAATATCCCGTAGAGGTTTCACAATGAACCGTCCACAGCCATTTTATCCAAGGATCACGTTGGAGTACGCTTTCAATTTCATTTAATGTGATTTTTTCATTCCATTCCTTTTCAATGGTATAAAAGGATAAATCGAATCGTATTGCATGGTTCATCAACCTCGATCCAAATTCTCCATTTACAAGAATGAGGCCATTTCCAGGAACCCTTTTCAGTTGTGCAGCCACCATATCATTCGCCAAGGTGCCGGTGCCCACTGCAACCTGTACATGATTCGCGTGTGTCATTTCACGTAAGGTCATTCTTACTTCTTCCATTTCTTGCTGAAATGCGCTGCTCCTATGAGATGATGCGTCTATCCTAAATGCTTCTTCAACCTTTTTATGACGAGGTACGGGACCTGGGAGTAGTGAATATGGACGTTCTTCACCCGTCTTCCGTGTCATTAATCGATGAAACGCTTTTGTCGAATTCTCAAAGCTTTCACGAGTCAAATACATAGGCTGAAACTTCGCATGCTCATCACCGACCAGTTCAGCAAACGGACGAAACCCTATACGTTTATATAATTTAAGTTGACGAACGGTACCTGAAATGAGGGCTGTCGTATATCCCATCTCTAAACAATAAGATACCAGGCAGTCACATAATTGATAAAATACCCTCGTACTCCTATACTCTTCCTTTACCGACAAAAGCCTGATTTCACATGGAACGGAATGTAAAGGTAAATACTGATCCAGATCCTCAAGCTTTAGATCTAACGAGAAAGGGCGTACTGACCGAACAGCGATCATTCCGACAACTTCAGTTTCAGCCTTTGCTATCACATATGTATTTTCATCATGGAACCTATCTTTAAGCTTACGGCTATCATTCTTTTTATGCTGTGGGATTTCCTCTACGAAAGTTTGGTAATTTAACGAATATATTTGTTGAAATTCATCCGGATCGCTAGCAATCTTATATTGAAGAGTCAGATTACTCATTATTGTACCTCCTATGCTTAAACTGAATGATGAAAGGATCGATTGTGGAATGCCAGGACAGTCATGAATAGAAGCCCCAATCCTGCTGATAGAATGAATGAATCCTCAATCATAAATGATGAGATCGGTATGGTCCCCATTGAAATGAAGCCCACTAGGGTGTACCTTCTGATAACCAGGTATAAAATACCCATCATGATGGCGAAAATTCCGATACAGAGCGGGCAGAGGAATAAAGCTGTAGCCAAGTATGCGACAACCCCCTTTCCTCCATGAAATCCGAGTTGTACAGGAAACAGATGACCCAACAACACCATAATCGAGCTTAAGATCAGATAGCCTTCTCCCTTTAGTAGGATGGAGGTGATAAGTAATGCCAGAATTACTTTACCTGCATCAATCAGGATTGTCAGTAAGAACCCAATTATGCCTGTCACCCTTCCTGCGTTAGTAGCCCCCACGTTGCCGCTTCCAACCTCCCGGATATCTTTTCCACTGAGTATCTTTACTATATAATAAGCTCCTGTTATACTACCTAGCATATAAGAAAGCACTAGAATTACACTTACTGTCAAACTATGAATCATCTTCCCTGCTCCCTGCATTTCATATATGTTAATAGACGTTTGAATGAAGAAAAAAGTTTCATTAATTTACCTTTCCCTGACTTCGTTTATCCCTCATTAAAAAAAAAGGGGCATAGAGAATGAGAAAAAGAAAAAAGCTGATTGCTTCAAGTGAAATGAGGTACCATGGATATTCCCCCAAGTAGTCGATCGGACTTGTATTGTTAGGTTTATGCATTAGAAACATGTAATTGGCCCCTACCAGTTTATTAACCGTATAGGCTAATACCGCAATTCCATTCAATGTGAAAAATGCCCTGATCACCGAACCGAGAGTCAGACTGTATCCCTCTATCCACACCATGTATAAACAAGCCAATATAATCGTCAAATGTGCCAGGAAAAACTGAAAATACCTGAAGTGAGGAAATCCAAAAAACAACTCTGGAGTAAGAATGGCAATAAATGCACCAGACATACTGGCAAAGAAACTCACTTCAAAGATCCTATAGCTTTTGGTTAACAACATGAAGGTACAGAGATACAAGGATAGGGAACATAATTGGAAAGGAAGATTAATGGTTAAGTCCCAATGATCATAAATGTAATACCACGCCTGAAAAGACACCTCACTCAAGATAAGTAACACAACCAGCAACCATTTAAAAAAACTCTTCAAACTTCCCTGAATTCGATTTCTACTTATATATAAACCCATCATGCATCCCACCGACACAACAATGGCCGCAATATGAGAAACCGAAAACAACTCAAACGGATACTCCCCATACCTGAAATTCAACATCTCACGAAACAAACCCTCACCCCCCCATCAAACTACCATCCTTACTATATTCTCCCAACATCCCTTCAAATCCTTTAAGGGACGGACCTCATTTTCCCAGTTCCCACCCCTTATTTATAGCTACTCTCCACCAATTTCATAGGGACGGACCTCCCCCTTCCTTGATCCTTTATTTGAATATTCCTAAAAGATCACCTATAAAACAGCAAAAAAATCCCATTCCAAGATGAAAATGGGATTCCAGACTATTGAACCTTCCGCAGCGGAAGATCTTGATTATTGAAGATAAAATCCAGGGCTAGGCGGTTGAAATCAGTCGGCTTTTCTACGTTACAAACGTGTCCGCAATCTTCAAGAAGTACTTTCTCGGCAGAGGGATCATCTTTTGTATCTTCATCAAGTGATTTAACGAAAAGATGATCTTCTTTTCCAGATATGTAGAGCTTAGGAATATGTGATGCCCTTTCCTGTACGGAGGCATAAGTAGCTTTAATATAGGGTGTAAGTCGATACCACGCCAGAAAATCCTGCCGCTTCATTCTCTTCGCTTCCCGAATGAACAATTTCCTTGAAATACTATGATTGCTTTTTGGCATCATGACATAAGCGAATAATTTATATAACCACATGAATGGGATCATGTTTTTCACAGCATGACCAATCTGCAACAAGGTGTTTGAGAACAGCGTAAAACGAGTGATGCATCCTCCCAAAACAGCCGATTTCACACGATCCGGATTCTGTTGCATTAAATGATGAATGACCACTGACCCGAGGGATATCCCGATAAAATGGGCCCGTTCAATATTGATCTCATCAAGCACTTCCACGACTTCACGTACAATTAAATCAATCGTAAAAGGTTCATCAAATGATTCAACCCCTGGTGATTTGCCATGACCGGGCAAGTGAATCGTCACTACATTGTAGTTCTTTTTGAAAGTTTCCAATTGTTTACAGAATATCTTTGAGGTCCCCCCTATTCCATGAAGGAAAACTACATATTCTTTGCCGACTCCCTGATGTACGATGTATTCTAGCATCCACTTCTCCTTAAAAACAGCACAACCTACCAAAAGAATAGAATGAATCATGGAAATGAATCAATGGCCGTTGTATCGAACATAACGGTTTTTGCACACTTGCACAATTCAACCAACACTCTTGAAGCCTTACCTTAATGTATCTTTATTCTATCCTACATAAAGGCTCTTTGTCATATAGAATCTAAAGAAATTCCGAACTTTTTGTGATATCAGAGGTTTACTATCCATTTATTGGATTGCACTCTTTTCTTTCAAAACTTCAAAAGATTATCTTATAGTATAAAAAGCCGATAATCCCGCTGAAAATTTATACCTAACGAAGTTTTTTAATCTATTCTTCAAAACATCCTCATTAAGCACTGTAAAGATTGCTACTAAAAATACAAAAAACATTTTTGAATACATCATTCTCCTCCTACTATTTTAATCATTTAAGTTGCCCCAACCATGCTCCTGGGGAGGCTTCTCCATCCAGCCCCTTTCCACCAATAATTTCAGACCGTCCGAACCATATTTCATGATTTCAGTCACAAATAACGTGTAATGGATGGCGAGATCCTTTCTAGTGGACATCGTAATCGCATGGCAGAGTGTCGAAAGACCGACTGTATTCGACGAAGATATAAAAAATAGCATCAATTTCTCCGAAAAAGGAGCTTTCGTGGAAGAAGTGAGTTCCATTGAAACAGGATATGTTGGAAAGGCATCGTCTTTCATAAGCACATGGTTAAACGTCGTAATCTGCCTCTCACTCAGCTTCTTTCCTTTTTTTAAATATTCTTTTACTTCTTTGTCTTTAGAGGTTTGTATAAACCCTTTTAATAGGATGATGCCTATGCAATTACGCTCAATCACAAAGAATAGTTCACTCAGTTCGAGTGCATTGAGGGGTCTTCTTTCTCCCAGCCAGCTTTCCATCAGAGTGGGCTGGTGAGAAATATACTCACTGGACCGGGGATAGTTGATTTTGGGGGGACGGTCATATACCCCCTTTATTAACATCAGTTGCAGAGCTTGTTTGTATAGAGAGAGTGATCTTGTCAGGCACTTTTCGAAGAAATCATAAATATCAGAGCGGGCAACAGTTCCTACAATCAATGTGAAGTGACTATTCGTAACCTGTAAGCCCCTATACACAAAACTTAGTGCAAATAGATCCGTATACAAAGGAGGGGCAGATGTATCTACATCTTTTTCTGTGAAGCCGTTGGGAATTGGAAAGCCTTCAGATAGAAAGATGCTCCTGATTTTCTCCATCGTTTCTAGATTGATTCCCAAATTTTCCTCAATTAAGGATTTAATTCCCTCGTCATTCAGGTATGTAAGAAAATGAGTATAGAAGCAATTCATTGCCGAGCACTTAATATATGTCGTCCATAAAGCGGAGATTTCTGCAGTTGTCATTCTGATTTCATGGTCCTCCATCTTAAGACTCCTTTTCTTTTTATTATAGTGTTTTCCTTATGTTGTGAATTATTCTTCAATCTTTGGACCCTCGTCTATCGACTCAGCTGTCATATTCCATTAATGAAATGTTCACAACAACTTTGCAAACTTGAGGATTTCCTTTCACATTCAATTTATATCCTTGTTATGAGGTTTTAAAAGAAAGGAGACTGTAAAATGAAAACACTCGTAAAAAGGGTTTGTTTATCTGCAGCTATAATAGGGATAGGGGTTTCTTCCGTCCAACCTGTATTTGCCGATACAAGGCACCCCTCAATGAATGACAACAAAATAATAAACATAGCACATAGAGGAGGTTCGGGCTATGCTCCGGAGCACACTCTTCCATCCTATGAAGTAGGTGATGAATTGGGAGGAGACTACATAGAGCTTGACCTACAAATGACAAAAGACGGTGAATTGATCGCGATGCATGATGAAACACTCGACCGTACAACGGATGGAACCGGTCTCGTAAAAGATTATACACTTGAGGAAATAAAAGCTTTGGATGCAGGCTCCTGGTTCAATGACATGTATCCTGATAAAGCTAATTCTGAATATGAAGGACTAAAGGTACAAACACTTGAAGAAATCATTCAACATTTCGGTGAAAACAAGCGTTACTACATTGAAACAAAATCACCTGAAGTATATCCGGGTATGGAGAAAAAATTACTGAAAATATTAGATGAGTACAACCTGACAAGGCAAAATGGCCCTTCAAGTAAAGTGATCATTCAGTCTTTCAGTGAAGCAAGTCTCCATAAAATTCATGACATGAATGAGGACATCCCCCTTGTTCAGTTAATTGATTATAAGACCGATGCTACCATCACAGACAGAGAGCTTAATCATTATGAGGAATATGCGGTGGGTCTGGGAATGAGCTTCAAGAAAATCGATGAAGAATATGTTGATAAAGTCCGAGATCATGACCTTCTTATTCACCCTTATACTGTCCTGGAAAAAGAAGATATGAAAAGGTTGATTGATTGGGGTGTGACGGGAATGTTCACCAACTATCCCGATCGGCTCCAAGAAGTATTGAAAGAAATGAAAAAGAAATAATTCCTATTGAAAAGAGCTGCCTTAACCGGCAGCTCACTCTTTATGATCCTCGCTTATATTCATATTTAACGAAAAATGGAAGGAAAAGTGAAATAACAAACGCCATTAACACGATAAGGCCGAATGTAACCGGTTTGGACAATCCTTGCTGTGGTGCAACCAGTAAGCCAAATACCACCGCCGGAACCAGAATGAGAAACGAAACGATGAATTTTGAAACAAAATTAATCGTATGCCTTTTTCCACACTGACTGCATTCAATTGGTCTGTACGACCTCCAAATCGAAAATAATAACTCTTTCCATCCAAATTGATTGTTGCATATATTACACTTCTGCAAAACACTTCCCCCTAGGTGTGACGACTCTTTTTCTCTAGTTTATCATCTTCAGTATAAGTCGAATAGATAAAATTCGAGGTACGTCCCTCTTGACTCTGAAAAATAGGCAACAAATGCCCGTCTACTATAAAGTCCATCATCAAAGAAGGATCCTAAAAGGTGCACCCTTTGCATTTGAGGGACGGACCTTCCATTCAATAATTCCCCAGACGTGTGAGTCTCCCTTTAATATCAAGGTTGATCATGACGTCCACTATCCTAGTCCCGACATACTGGCATACAATGGCATATAAAATGATGCTAAAATCGATGACGAATCCCGTCAGCAGGAGGACACCTCCATTAATAATGAATAACGTTCTCCCAGGGGTATAGCCTCTCAAGCTAGAAATGATAAGAGCTAATATGTCCATTCCCCCTGAAGAAGCCCCCATTCTAAAAAGAGTCCCGACCCCGATCCCAAAAAGGATGCTTCCAATCAGAAGGTCCACTAGTAGAAAAGAAACTGTACCTGTGATTAGTGAACCTGACACGTCAACCACTCCGGAGGTGACAGTAACGCAATACATGGTCCACAGGGCGCTTTCCTTTCCCAGCCATTTCACCGCTGCCCCCAATAAACATACATTCAGCACCCATAGGGTAACGGCAAAAGGAATATGAAGTACGTAATTACATAAAACACTCAGACTTGCCGCACCACCCGATGGGATGAAGTGGGGGAATAAAAACACAGCCATGGCTAAGCCTTGTATACTTGATGCCAATCCCAATATAGCAGCTTTCCTCAAAATTTCCATATGTATTTTGCACCCTATTCTGTAAACGACTCTAATCAATAGTCTAGTAGCTATTGATAGAGTCCGCAACATCCTGTACTCATAAAATGCCAGCCCTTCTATTTACCCGGCAAACTCATTCTATCTGCTATCTTCCTTTCATGTTCAATCAACCATTTCTTTCTGGTAAGGCCTCCTGCATATCCTGCAAGATCCCCATTCGCCCTGATTACTCTGTGGCAAGGAATGATGATGGAAAGCTGATTACAACCATTGGCTCTTGCCACTGCACGAACGGCTGATGGATGATTGATCTTTTCTGCCACTTCTGAGTAGGATCTGGTTTGACCAAGTGGAATTTTCTTTAGTTCACCCCAAACGTCCTTTTGAAATGGCGATCCTTGTATAAATAGAGGAGTTTTAAACTCTGATAAATTACCATTGAAATAAGCAGTCAGCTCTTCCTCAATCATACGGAGTGGCACCGAGGTTCCAGGAATGATTGCCGCCTTTGTTTTTTTCCTCATTCTTTCCACTTCCCTCTCAAGCCCGCGTCTGTCAACAAACTCTATTAAAAATAGAGAATTTTCATCAGAAATCCCAATCATCGGTCCCAGTTTTGTATCGATCCAAGATGCTATCAATACTTTACTGACCTTGGAGGAAGCTGGAGGGGTTCCCATTATCTTTGAAAAAGCATCCCTAAAGCCGCTTCCTGATTCATATCCTGTTGCAATCTGAGCATCAATGACCTGGGAACCTGACCTGATTTCTTTCATCGCAAGTCCCATTCTCCTTGCTCTTGCATATTCAACAAATGTCATTCCGAACCTTTTCTTAAATTGACGGCGTGCAGTGGACACATCTATGGATAAATCATTGAAATCCTTATTCTTCCACCGCTTCTCCGGATTACTTTCTATAGCTTCTACTAACTTCCTCACCACTTCAGAAACACTATTCGGGTGGGATAAAGGCTTACACCTCTTGCAAGGTCGATAAGACGCAAGCATTGCTTGTTCTGCCGTCTCAAAGAATTCACAGTTTTCGAACTTCGGTTTTCTGGCAGGACAAGCCGGTCTGCAAAAAACACCTGTTGTCTTTACTCCCACATAAAATATACCTTCATATTCTGTCCTTTTCTCCAACAAAGCCTGATAGTACTCATTTTTTACCTCCACCGATATCATGATCAGTCCCTCCTTATCCCATTCATAAATCTATTATATGATATTTAATTAACGTTGCAGCCGAAAATCAGGCATCGTTTTTTTAAAGAGGGGGTGCACTTGGGATTCTCCCCTATATCATGCAGGAAATTACCCTGACGATAGTAAATATATTAATAGTGACAATTTAAAAAAAGGAGTTTTCCATATGACCCTCTCCACCCAACAATGGAAAAATGCGAGAGCATATATGAAGAAATATGCCAGACCCCTTGAACAAAAGTTATACAGCTTTTACTTCGAGGGCGGAAGTAGGGATGATGTGATCCAAGAGTTATTATCCTTTCAAAATGAAGATGGAGGTTTCGGTCAAGCCATCGAACCTGACTTTCGGTTGGGAGATTCCTCTCCTCTTGCTACAACTGTTGGTCTTCAAATTGCGAAGGACTTAGCACTTCCTGCCAACCATCACATAATTCAAAAGGCAATGGAGTACTTAAATAACACCTATGACGAAGACCTCCAGGGATGGAATGCAGTTTCGGACAAGGTGAATACAGTACCACACGCTCCGTGGTGGCACTTCGATGAGGACAAGGGGCATTGCGGCGTACAAACCACTTGGGCGAACCCCAATGCAGAAATCGTAGCCTATTTCCATAAGTATTTCCCTCGGCACTTTCGCCTCACGGACTGGACGGATAAAGCCCTACAGGAGCTTAATGATTTAACCCTCCCCTTCGAAATGCATGATTTCCTCTGTTATCAGAGGCTATCTCAAGAATTGAGCGGGGAAAAGAAAAAAAATGTGCTGGAATTTCTCATTTCCAACGTAAAAGATACAGTCTGCACCGATCCTTCAAAGTGGAATCAATATGTGGCAAAACCACTTCAGGTTGCGAGTGACCCATCCTCTCCGTTTTATGAGTTACTTAAAGAAGAAATACAAATGCAGTTGAATTGGGAAGCAGAAAACCAGCATCCAGAAGGATATTGGCAACCCAATTGGTCCTGGTTCGGGCAATATGAAAATGAGTGGAAGGATGCGGAAACAGAGTGGCGGGGGATTCTGACTCTTAACATGTTAAGGATATTCCGGGCATATCGAATGAACTCCACACCATGAATAATCGTAAAAAACCTCCGGGGACATTTGTCTCACCCGGAGGTTCTCCCTTATTGAAAGTTTCCCTCAAACCACCGCTTCGCCTCTTCTACTTCCTCCCGACGTAGTTCATGGCCTCCATCTGTCCAAAATTCAGTAACAGATGAGTGGGCACTCATGAGATTCTTTACAAGCTCCTCGGTTTCGTCCATTGGTATAAGAGGATCACGCTTCCCTGCCCCTATGAATACAGGAACATCACCTAAATCAGGGAGATCAACACCCCTGCGAGGAACCATGGCATGAAATAAGATCCCTCCTTTTAGAGATTTACCAATATGATACATCAAGCTGGCTGCAATGTTTGCACCATTCGAATACCCCAGAGCTACGACATTGTCACGATCAAATTCATAATCTGTGGCGCTCTTATCAATAAATGCATTCAATTCACCCGTACGAAAGAGAAGATCCTCTTCATCGAATACCCCTTCTCGTAAACGGGCAAAAAATCGGGCCATGCCATTTTCATCCACGTTTCCTTTTACACTCAATAAGGAAGCTTCAGGAGCTATCATAGCGGCAAGGGGAAGTAGATCCCGTTCATCCCCTCCTGTTCCATGAAGCAATAAAAGTGTAGGCAACTTCTTATTACCCTGCTTGTAAATATGTTTCAAATTATTTCCCTCCTTATTCTTTTGTATCCAACGGTTTCAATTTCGCTTCAATAGAATCTCTTTGAGCTTCGAAGTAAGGTGGGAGTGATAAATTCCCGCCTAATGTATCAAATTCCTCGTCCGTTTCAAAGCCGGGACCGTCTGTGGCAAGTTCAAAGAGGATTCCATTTGGCTCACGGAAATACAGGGAACGGAAATAGTAGCGCTCAACAAAACCGGAGTTCGGCAATCGGTTTTGAGTGATCCACTCCACCCACTTTTGCAGTTCACTTTCGTCTTCTACACGGAAAGCAACGTGGTGAACACTTCCTCGACCAGGTCTTTCACGGGGGATATCGCTTCTTTCTTGAAGATACACTTCTCCTCCAGTTCCACCTTCCCCTGTTTCGAATACGCGTATATCCGGCTGCCCTGATAGATCTGAAGGAATGCTCCTTGTTTCTTTAAATCCCAATACTTCTGTCAACACAGCTGCTGTATCATCCCCGCGGGCAACGGTTAAGGTGACGGGACCTAATCCGACAACCCCGTGTTCAACAGGAACCGGACTCTTATCCCACGGTTTCCCCCCAGCCACTCCATCATTCATTTCGTCTGATACAAGCATGAGTCGCTGTCCTTCAAAATCACGGAAGCTCAATGTAGCACGCCCGGTATGATGGGCAATATCGTCATGCTCTACACCAAATTCTTCAAAACGTTGTTTCCAGTAAGCCAATGAATTATCATTACTTACTCTTAATGCCGTCAATGAGATGCTGTTCGTACCAGGATATGTGTGTCCTGCATGCGGAATCTCAAAGAATGTAAGGTCCGTCCCTGGATTTCCCCTTTCATCTGCATAGAAAAGGTGGTAAACAGAGGGATCGTCTTGGTTAATGGATTTCTTCACTAATCGTAATCCTAGGATCTTGGTATAAAATTCATAGTTCTTCTTTGCATTGGCCGTAATGGCAGATACGTGATGCTGTCCCTTTAATGGTTTAAGGTTCATTATGAGTTCACTCCTTGAATAATAGTATTTCCTTATACGCATATCATACACAATCTTTATCTTTAATTCAAGATATTTTATTTCGAGACTTATGGATACATATATATTGTGAAAAGTTCCTATTAATCGCTTCAATCATTGAGTTCGGGACAACTTGATCAAATTAAAAAACCGAACGAGTTGATTTTTACCAAATCACTCGTTCGGTTTTTTCTTTACATAAAATTCTTTTGTCCCAACCTCTTTCTAGATTACAAGACTTCATTTTGTTTAATGGTCAGTGCCTGTGACAAAGTGGATGTAATGGTGAGATTTTCAAAATTCAGTCCAAGTTGAACCGCAGTTTGCGCGATCTCCGGTCTCAGCCCTGATAAGATCGGTTTCACTCCGATCAGCTGAAGTGCATCGATTAGTTGAAAGATTTGATGAGCTACCATCGTGTCAATTAAAACGACTCCTGATAAATCAATAAAAAGTTGGGAGACTTCCATTTCAACACATTGTTCCAGAGCGTGTTCTAAGATCAGCTCAGCTCTGGAAGGGTCAATATTTCCGACCAGAGGCAAAAGAGCGGTTTGGGAATTTAATGAAATGAGTGGTGAGCTTAGTTCATTGATGATTTCCTGCTGGTTCTGTATCTGCTGATCTACGACTTCAGACTGCAACTCAACAAAGCGCAGCATCACTCGATCAAATGCTTCAATGAGCACCTTGCTCCACATATTCAACGAATCAAATATACCCTCGCTTGTATGCCCTTCAACATATTCTTTCAGAAAATCCAGATATTGATTTCTAACCCTCATAAATTCCTTAAGAATATGATGAGTGGGCGTCTCTAGATGTTCTTTATCACTGGCAACGGACAAAACCCATTTATCTAATTTCCTATGGAACGTTTCCATATCCTCGGCAAAAACATGACATAGGATGCCGTGAAACTGAAAGTTTTGACTTTTTAATTTTTCTATAACCATTGGATCCTTTGAAGAATAAACACCGCTTGTCGCATTTTTATCCAGCGAGTCATACCATTCATCTGTTAATTGACGAGCCTTACTTAATAAAAAAGTATGTAATTCTTTGTTTCTATGCATGTATGATTCCTCCTACGATATCGAACAAAATGAGTAATTTCTTATTCCCTATCTGACATTATGAGCAGTCTGGAAATCATACTCTCTTGAAGGAGCATATCCCTAAAAAAAGCGTTGATACTACTTTTACTCTCCTTTATTATATACACAATCATGGAACAAAGTCATTCCAGAGGCTATAACGCTAATGAAATATCCATGACAACCCTCACTTGAATTACATAGGCTGTTTTCGCAAATATTGTTGCTATTCATATACAAACTATGAGTGGCAACCTTTCCACGGACGTTCGGCCTGGCCTCCCCCGCAGAGGCGGCTCACGGCAAGCCACGAGGAAATCTAGCACCTCTCGCTACATTCAAGAGCAACAAAGTTTCGAATACAGCCTTTTCATATTTAATGAATTATACTATTCAGAAGAATGTATATTTTCCAAAATAATTACAACATTTTGTAAATTACCTCTACAATTCACTATATAAAGTGTATAATGATGATATTGATAGTGAAACTGGCAGTATGGATATTTCTCGATATACTATTTTGATGTGCAGGGATCTCCTATTGAAACTACCCCCGAATCTTAATATGATGTCGTAAAGGTACTATTGAGTCATATATCAAAATCGTTGGGAGCTGATGAGAGAATGAAAGAAAAACTGACACGAAAGTGTATCGATACACTTGCTATCCGAAGTGCCTTTCATTTTTGTTTGTCAATCGGAATCAAACCGAGTTTACTTAATCTATCGATGGTCACGGGATTCTCAGATGAAAGAATATTGGAAATAATTGAAACATCGTACAGTAAACAGAGTATTAAAGCAGAAAAACATTCTTTTTAAATCTCTGTTTCCCCTTTATTATTCTACAAGGCGATTATCCTTCATTCTATAACCCTTAACTTTAAGTTCTTACATTATCCAAGTATCCATTTTTATTTTTTATAATGAATTCCTTAGATTCTACCTGCGGTTTGATAAAAATAGAGTTTTGAACCTAGCCACATAAAAGGCAACTTCACTATGAGAAGTTGCCTTTTTACTATGCCTTTATAGTACATTGAAATACCTTGCTTCGGGGTGAGCAAAGACCATGGCTGTTACGGATGCTTCCGGTTCCATCATGCAGCCGTCTGTTAACTGAATTCCGATTCTTTCAGGTTGAATCAGCTTAAACAACTTCTTCTGATCCTCAAGCTCAGGGCATGCAGGATATCCAAATGAAAAACGTTGCCCTTGGTAATGAGTCCTAAACCGATCCTGCATGGTAAAGTCAACAGGGTCCGGGAATCCCCAACGTGTTCTCATCATTTCATGAACCCTCTCAGCCAGTCCTTCTGCTGTCTCTAAAGCAATAGCCTGAAGTGCGTGGCTTTCAAGGAACCTGCCTTGATCCTTCAATTCCTTTGCCCACTGCCTGATTTTTACACCGGCTGTGACGGCAAAGAAACCGACATAATCCATTTCTCCACTTTCTACTGGCCTCAAGTAATCCGCTAAACACAAATGCTGGTTTCCGCTTTGTCTGGGAAAATGAAATCTTTCTATTTCTGTGGAAGAATTTTCAGGGTGATATATGACAACCTCATCACCTTCGGATTGAGCAGGAAAGAATTGGTATCGAGCAGATGCCTGTATCATCCCTTCCTTTTTTGCCTTTTGGAATAATTCATCTGTCACTGCTTTTAGACCGATTGTTCTTTCGTCTCCTTCTTCCAGTAATCTTGAAATTTTCCCTTTGATCCCTAAATGATGCCCAAGAAGCATTTGCTGATTAATGTAGGGATGAATTTGGTCTAGTGAAAAATCTTTAATGGTGTGCGGAATCAAGTCAGAAGGAACATGGACTTTTACATTTTTCGAAACGGTAGAACGTACTTTCACCGCAACAGAAGATGGAATTCGATTCGGAGATTCTTCAGTCAAAACGACTTTTCTTACCTTTTCGCGACTCTCCTCTTCCAGCTGCAACCTCGTTTCTTCATGTTGAATCCCGTTCATGATGCTAAGTCCCTCCATTGCATCCTTCGCATAAAGAACCAGTCCTTCGTATTCCCTGCCAATTTTGTTTATAGCGAATTTTCGTGTGAGGGCCGCCCCTCCAACTACTAGTGGAACTGATATACCAGACTGTTTTAAATCTTGGGCGGTAATGACCATTTGCTGGGCAGACTTCACAAGGAGCCCGGACAAACCTACAATATCGGGCTTTTCTTCACATATGACGCCAATCAATTCCTGAGGTGTTACTTTAATGCCTAGATCGATCACTTCATATCCGTTATTACTGAGGATAATATCAACAAGATTCTTACCTATATCATGAACATCTCCCTTAACCGTAGCCAAGATCACTTTTCCCTTCGAAGCAGAATTTTCCGATTGTTCCATATGCGGTTCTAAGTGAGCTACGGATGTTTTCATTACTTCGGCACTTTGTAATACTTCCGCTACGATCAACTGGTTATCATTGAACAACCTTCCGACTTCACTCATTCCAGCCATAAGGGGACCATTGATGATTTCAAGAGGAGCATTATATTTTTCCAAGGCGATATCCAGATCCGCAATCAGTCCTTCCTTCGTCCCTTCCACCACATAATGAGCCAGTCTTTCTTCCAGCGTCATCGTATTGACTGCTACCTTTACTTCTTTCTTTTTCCCCCTATAAAACGCTGTGAATTCTGCCAGGGTTTCATCAGTCGTCGTGAATAAAAGTTGCTCTGCCATCCGAATCTCATCCTCAGGAATGGAGGCATAACGCTCTAATTTTTCCGTATTGACTATGGCATAATCAAGGCCGGCTTTCGTACAATGGTAAAGGTATACCGCATTTAGAACTTCCCTCCCGACAGGAGGCAGTCCAAATGAAATGTTACTGACCCCTAAGATATGAGGGCACTCAGGAAAAGCTTTCTTAATCTGTCTAATCCCTTCCACGGTAGCATTGGCTGAGCCGATGTATTGCTGATCCCCTGTTCCCACAGGGAATACAAGAGGGTCAAAGATGATGTCTTCAGAGGCTATTCCATATTTCTCTGTTAAAAGTTTATGTGAGCGGATGGCAATGTCTACCTTACGCTCTACAGACACTCCCATTCCTTTTTCATCAATCGTTCCTACCACAACCGCCGCTCCGTATTCCTTCATCAGTTTTGTTATTTTCTCGAAACGTTCTTCGCCGTCTTCTAGATTAATCGAGTTTATGATTACTTTTCCTTGAGAATACTTCAAGGCAGTCTCAAGTACTTTCTCATCCGTCGAATCAATGACAAGGGGAACTTTTACTTTTTTCACCACTTCCTGGATAAAAACATTCATATCTTCTACTTCTTCACGATCGGGATCCGCAAGACAGATATCGATTACCTGTGCTCCATTTTTCACCTGTGCTCTGGCAATTTCTGACGCTTCTTCTATTTTATTCTCTGCAATCAATCGTTTGAATTTTCGTGAACCGATGACATTCGTCCTTTCGCCCACCAGAATCGGCCTTCTGTCTGCATCTTCATAGATGAACGCTTCAATTCCTGACACTGCATGAGGATGAGACTCATTTGGTTTACGAGGAGGTAATCCCTTCACCACTTTTGAAAGGGCATGAATATGCTCCGGTGTGGTTCCACAGCACCCTCCAACAAGATTCAGCCAGCCTTTTTCAGCAAAACCTTTCATTTTCACACTGAGTGAATCAGCGGTCTCATTGTAATTCCCCTCTTCATCAGGAAGTCCCGCATTCGGATAACAGCTGACATAGGTAGTGGCCAAACTTGATAAGGTACGGATATGATCCCGCATAAATTCAGGTCCGGTTGCGCAGTTTAGACCAACTGCCAAAGGGTTTAAATGTTCCAGGGATAAATAAAATGCTTCGATTGTTTGCCCGGCGAGTGTGGTGCCCATCGGCTCAATGGTTCCTGATAACAGAATGGGGATCTCTTTCCCTCTGGATTCAAAGGCCGTTCGAATTCCGAGGTTTGCCGCTTTTACATTTAAAGCATCCTGACTCGTTTCAAGCAGAAGTACATCCACCCCTCCATCTAGAAGACCTTCTGCTTGAACACGATAGCTTTCTACTAGCACATCGAAAGTTACTCCCCCCGTTACGGAAAGTGTTTTCGTAGTCGGGCCGAGGGATCCCGCTACAAACCTGGGCCAATCATGAGTTGAGAAGGCTTTCACTGCTTCTTTGGCAATTTCGGCTGCTACTTTATTAATTTCGTATGCTCTAGAACCTATATTATATTCGTCCAGCACAATGGGGGTTGCTCCAAACGTATTGGTTTCAATCACATCAGCCCCTGCTTTCAAATACTCCAGGTGAATCTGATAAATGACCTCCGGAGCTGTCAAAACCAGATTCTCATTACATCCTTCAAGCTCCTCTCCCCCAAAATCCTCTCGGGATAAATTCGCTTGTTGAAGCATCGTTCCCATTGCTCCATCCAGTACGAGTATTTTTTTCCTAAGCTGTTCTTCAAACAATGTGATGGCCATAGGGAACCTCTCTTTCTGAATTGGTTTTCTCTTGTATATGATGAATCAGTTCAATGCTCATATCGTACCTGACAAAAGGGGTGATAAGATAAATCCCATTAAAAAGTTCTATTGCTGTATCAAGTAAGTCTTTCGCAATCTCCATTCCAACAGCTCTTGCTACTATGGGATCACTTCCTGCTTCCTTCATCCTTTGTCTTGTTTCTTCCGGAACATGGATTCCTGGTACTTCATGATGGAGAAACTCTGCATTTCTTGAGCTGATTAATGGCATGATTCCGATAAAGATCGGAACATCTAAATGCTTCGTAGCTTCATGTACTTGAATCAGCTGTTCTTTCCCAAAGATCGGTTGAGAAATGAAATAGTCAGCACCCGCCTTCTTTTTCTTTTCAAGTCTTTTTACAGAAGCGTCTAAATGACGGAAATTCGGATTAAAGGCTGCACCTACTGAAAATTGAGTACGTTCACGGAGTGATTTTCCTGAGAAGGAGATCCCCTCATTGTTCTGTTTAATCAACTCAATGAGTTCAAGAGAAGATAAATCATAAACGGATGCCGCACCAGGAAAATCTCCAATCTTCGCAGGATCCCCAGTAATGGCTAATATATTGTGTATTCCTAACGTGTGTAATCCCATTAAATGGGATTGAAGTCCAATGAGGTTTCGATCCCGGCAAGTGATGTGAACCAGCGGTGTAAGATCAAATTTGGACCTGACCATGCTGCCGATGGCGTCATTACTTATACGAGGCGATGCTAACGGATTGTCTGCAAGCGTGAGTGCGTCAATCCCAGCTTCCTTTAAAGCCTCAGCCCCTTGGAAGAACAGCTTCGTGTCGAGATGCTTAGGTGGATCGAGTTCAACAATGATCGTTTTCTTTTCCCTTACTTCCTCATGCAGCAGGCTTCCCTTGATTGAGGGTGAAGATAACTGAACAACCTTTTTTGTTTTCACCACTTTTTCTTTCACTGGCTCCCGGCTTCTTAACCTGCTTGCTACAGAACGGATGTGATCAGGTGTGGTTCCACAGCATCCCCCGATGATCCTTGCACCTTGCAATCGCAATTCATTGCTTATATCGCCAAAGTAATCTGGCTCAGCAGAGTAATAGAATCGACCTTCTTCATAGTTTGGCAGACTGGCATTGGGATAGACGGATAGAAATGCCCTTTTTGGTAATGGAACTTCCTCTAATGAGTTCACCATATGAAATGGCCCCATGCGGCAATTGATGCCGACAACATCGGCCCCCAATAACTCTAATTGTTGAAGAGCGTCTTTTATTTCCATGCCATTTTGAAGAACTCCCGTTTCATGTAGAGAAACTTGAGCAATGACAGGAATGTTCGCTTCACGTTTGGCAATATTTAACACCGTGGTTAATTCTTCGAAATCATAATAAGTTTCAAGAAGAATGCCATCTACACCCTCTAATAATAAGCAGTATAGCTGTTCCCGAAAGCTTCTCTTGATTTCTTCCAGCGACACATTTTGCTTGATTCCCCTGATTCCTCCGACGGTGCCCAGAATATAGGTGTTTTCTCCCGCTGCTTTTCTTGCCAGACGAAATGCTGCTGTATTTATTTCTTTCACCGAATCCTCCAATCCGTATCTGGAAAGCTTTTGATAATTGGCTCCATACGTGTTGGTTTGAATAATATCTGCTCCTGCATGAATATACTCTTTATGGACTTTCAATACTTCATTTGGGTGGGAAAGATTCAGCTCTTCAAAGCATCTGTCCACTCCATATGAATATAACAACGTTCCGATGGCACCATCTGCAATTAAGATCCTCTCCTTCAGTGCTTCCAGCAACGGCTTCATGACATTCCCTCCTTTTTATAAATTTATTACGCTGTTTCTTTTGATTGATCGTATACTATCTAATCCGTTCTGAAGATCTTTAATTAATTCATCCACGTTTTCAAGCCCTACGGATAATCGTAATAAACCATCTGTAATCCCTCTTTTTTCACGTTCTGCTTTTGGCAAGGAAGCATGTGACATTTTTGAAGGATAGGAGAGAATCGATTCTACAGCTCCTAAACTGACGGCGAATACGGGAATGTTTACATTTTGTATGAGTTGCTTCACTTCCTCTTCCCCCTTTAATCGGAAGGAAAGAACCGCTCCAGGGCCCTCAGCTTGTCGAACTTGTATTTCACGACCGGGATGATAGCTCAAGCCTGGATAGTACACTTCTTCTACTTCTTTTCTGTTTTCAAGGAAGCTGGCAATCTTATATGCTGATTCTGAGGATTCCTTCAATCGTACATGCAGAGTTTTGAGTCCCCTCAAGAGAAGCCAGCAATCCTGTACCCCGAGTACCGCTCCGAACGAATTCTGAAGGAATGAAAGCTTCTCGGCAATCTCTTCATTTCCCGTTACCGCAAGCCCGGCCAGGACATCACTATGCCCTGCGAGGAACTTCGTGGCACTGTGAAGGACAACATCGACGCCCAGACTGATCGGTCTTTGCAGCAACGGAGTCATGAATGTGTTATCGAGAAACGTTAAGCACCCATTCGCCTTCGCAAGCTTAACGACTCCTTCTATATCCGTGATGTTAAGGAGTGGATTAGACGGTGTCTCCATATAGATCACCTTCGTATTGTTCTTAATTGAACAAGCGACTGCGTGTAAATCTTTCATGTTTACAAAGGAGTACTCAATCCCAAATTTAGTGAGGACCTCTGTAATCATCCGGTATGTCCCACCGTACACTTCTTCTGAGACGAGTACATGATCTCCACTTGACAATAATAAAAAGCTTGTGGAGATTGCCGCCATACCTGATGAAAAGGCAAAGCCCCTTACTCCTCCTTCTAATTCTGCAATCGTTTCTTCAACGGTTTCCCTCGTCGGATTTCCCGAACGACTGTAGTCATACGTTCCATATTGATCAAAATCCTGTTGATGAAAGGTTGTGGCATGATGAAGGGGTGTAGAGACCGCGCCTGTTTCTTTATCGAATCCATGAGAATGAATCAGTGACGTCTGAAGTGAAAATGGTTTTTTACTCATACGTAAGCACCTCTTTTTCCAATTGTTGAAAAACATTCTCCAGGTCTTCAATCAGGTCATCAATATACTCAATTCCTACAGAGAACCGTAAAAGTCTGTTGCAGATCCCCAGTCTCTTTCGCTCTTCTTCAGGAATGTCTGCATGTGTTTGAGTGGCAGGATATGTGATAAAGCTTTCGACCCCTCCTAAACTTTCCGCAAACGTAATAATGTTCAGGTGGTGGAGAAAGGGAGCCACCCATTCTTCCTTTGCGATACGAAAGGAAAGCATGCCTCCTTTACCAGGATATAAAACGTCTGTTACACATTCATGTGAATCAAGATACTCCTTAACTTTTCTTGCGTTTTTTTCGTGCTGGGCCATTCTGAGACTCAGGGTTTTCATTCCTCTTAATAAGAGCCAACAATCGAATGGTGAGAGGACTGCACCGATTGAATTTTGGATGGTGTAGATTTTTTCCCCCAATTCCTCTGTATTTACAATCACAACACCTGCCAGTACGTCATTATGTCCCCCTAAGTATTTTGTGGCGCTGTGAATAACAATGTCTGCTCCTTCAGTAAGTGGCTTCTGCAGGATTGGTGTGTAGAAGGTATTATCTACAATTAAAAGCAATCCGTTACGCTTAGCGAGTCCAGCAACCAAAGAAATACTCGCTTCATTCATTAATGGATTGGTCGGCGTCTCAAGAAAAATGGCTTTGGTTCTGTTAGAGAGTTGTTCTTCTATGGAGCCGGAAACACTTGTATCGACGAAATGAAATTTTATACTGTATTGTACCTCATACTGCATGAATAAACGGTAACTCCCACCATACAAGTCTTTTGAAACGATCAATTCATCCCCGCATCCAAATAAGCTGAGGGTTGCCTGAATCGCTGCCATACCCGAACTGAAGGCAAATCCTCTATGACCCTCCTCCAATTGAGTGAGGGTGTCTTCCAAGGTGGCGCGCGTAGGATTTCCTGTTCTCGAATAATCATAGCCAGTCGATTGCCCAATCCCCTTATGTTCATAGGCAGTCGATAAATGAATGGGCAGGCTGACTGCACCCGTTGCAGCATCCCTCCGATTTCCTGCCTGAACAAGCATTGTATCAATGTGTTTTGTCAACGTTCTTCTCTCCTTTTCTATCTTGAATACGAAAAGGGAAAAAACAAAAAAACCTTCTTAATAAAAATAAGAAGGTTTTGTACATTCGTTCTCCCTCTTATCGTCCAAGTTGACATCAACTTGCTGGAATTAGCACCATACCAAAACTCGCGGCTGGTTGCTGAGGTGTCTTCGGGCCAGTCCCTCTACCTCTCTTGATAAGAAACTATATAATTTTGTGAAACATAACTTTCCCATAATTTATAACAAAGATGAACAAATGTCAATGAGAATTATGAATTATCCGAAAATAAAGTATACGTTGTAATATCACTTTTATTAGCCGCGTTAGATCTGCTCCTCTATACAAACATAGGACCGCCTATCCCCCTCCAAACTTCTCAGGAAGGATGGTTGGATACAAAAACTAAAAAGACCGATATCATTATATTTAATGGAAGATACCTATTTTTCTTTTAATTTCTTTCATAAATGGAATCGTCTTTTCTCTTGCTTTATAGGCTCCTTCTTGTAAAACGGCATCCAGCCTTTTGGGGTTGGCTATTAGTTCATCATATTTGGATCGAGGTTCCTCTATAAATGAATTCATAACTTGGAATAGCTCTTTTTTCGCTTCTCCCCACCCTATTCCGCCTTCAAATTCCCTTTTCATTTCTTCAACTTGAACGGAAGTTGCAAATTCTTTATAAAGGGCAAAAATGACGGAGGAGTCGGGATCCTTTGGCTCCTCAGGGGGTGAAGAATCTGTTTTGATTTTATTGATCAGTTTTTGGAGTTTTTTTGGTTCTTCAAATAATGGGATTGTATTGTTATAGCTTTTACTCATTTTTCGTCCATCAAGTCCCGGTAGAACGGATGTTTCTTCCTGTATGACGTATTCGGGTAGAACAAACGTTTCGCCATACTCCTTATTAAAGTTTTCTGCAATGTCCCTTGCAATTTCAACATGCTGAATTTGATCTTTCCCGACAGGAACCAGTTCTGTTTGGAATAAAAGGATATCCGCCGCCATTAATATTGGATAGGTGAATAAGCCCATGTTGACCCCTGCATCTACTTCCCTCCGGCTGTTTTGATTATCTTCAACCATTGATTTATATGCATGGGCCCGGTTCATTAATCCTTTCGGTGCAAAGCAAGCGAGGACCCAGCTTAATTCAAAAATCTCAGGTACATCAGATTGACGATAAAAAATCGCTCGATCAGGGTCCAAACCCAATGCTAACCAGGATGCCGCCACTCCATAAGATAGTTCTTTCATTTCATTCTGATTATGTATCTTCGTTAATCCATGATAATCCGCAACAAAATAAGCGGTGTTGAAGGATTGATTCTCTGCCAATTGTAATGCCGGTTTAATCGCACCAATATAATTCCCTAAATGGATACGGCCCGTTGGTTTGATACCAGTCAGAACTTGTTTCTTCATCAAAATTCCCTCCGTTCATAATAGAAAAACGCAAAAAGGGCTTCCCATCCTTGAAAAAGGACGAGAAACCCGTGGTGCCACCTTCATTCGTTTACATTCTGTAAACGCGCTTTTCATGTACACAAGTTCAGACTTGTATACATTGTCTCTTTTACCGGTGAGACTTTCCGCCATAACCTACTGTTTTCAGCCTGGTAGCTCCAAAGCCCATTCAACGACCTTCCCACACTGATTTCCACCAGCCATAGCTCTCTGAAGTGTTTCGTTCGTCTACTCTTCTTTATCATTGCATTTCGAGTATTCATTTGTTTCCATTATTTTAATTCATAGGGAAATAATGGTCAAGTGGATGCAAGAACATTTTAGATTTCTCTCGAGGAAAGTGGCAGGAAAAGTTTAATGCCTCTTTTGTTAAAAGGAAGAAATTTCATATCCGCGATCAGGTGACTGGCATATCCGATGACACACGCTTCGAAAACTCCATCTATCATTAAGGAAGACTCCAGATATTGGGCAATCACTCCATAATAGATGATTCCAAGAATTGAGTGGGTATAACTCCTATGTGGAACGAATGAGGCAATGAATATATATATCCCCAACAACCATAACCACGTCTCATTCAACTGCCAACCGCAAGCAGTCACGCCGATCCCACTGATCATCAGCATCCTTCTCTGAGTGATGAAACTGGAAAGAATGAGCATGCCCGCGCCATAACCAATCCCAAGCCACCGTTCTTTCCCGATTCCTTCAAGATAGCTGTACACCATCATTAAAAAACCAATGATTTGTGCCACTGCTCTTATCATTTTGGGTGAAAAAGTAACCTTATTACTAAGCTTTCCATCAATATCCATATCAGGCATGAGTCCGGATACCCCGCCTATTGCCACCAGTGCAGCGGTAATGTCCGGTTCTGACCCAATTGAATTCGCCACCATAAATCCTGTTGCTGCTCCAATTGCCATATGTGCTGTGCCGTTCAAGGGTGTCCTCCTACTCTCTTATCTCTTTATGTATGTACCAGATTACTATAATAGCCTTTATTATCCACGGTGACTATGGGAAAGATGCATTACTTCCTTAAAGTTTCCGTGCTATCCGTCTGATGATTTCTAAAAGGTAGGACCTTTCGTGGGGGACAAAATGGTGGTAACCCACCTTATGACACAACCATTCTTTGCTCCCTTCTTTACTTACAAGGAATCCCTCTATATCGATTTCTTGTTTGATATCTAGAATGAGCGATTGAAAATCTTTCACCGTTGAACGGAAGATACCTGAGACTTCGTCCCGCTGAAGGTGGAATTGTTCATATGGTGTCGGCTTTGTATAGAGAAATACGTTAGAAAACTCCCTGTCTGCCATACCTTCTTGAAAGAGCTCACCTTTTACGATTCCCAGAGGTAGCAGTTCCTCAAACGGTACGGGTATCCCCAGCTCTTCATGGACTTCCCTCACACCGTCTTCAATCTTCTCATGAGCCAGGATATGGCCTGCGGCTGTAATATCCAAAAGACTGGGATAATCTTTTTTATTGTCACTTCTTAATTGAAAATAAATAAATGTTTCTTTCCTGATGTCATCATAATGAGCAAGCCAGCAGTGAAAGGTCTCGTGCCAATACCCCTTTGCATGTACCTCAGAACGGCTTGCAACACCTATCCTCTCACCACTTCCGTTCAAAACGGCCAGTTCTTCGTCCTTCAAGGAATCCCTCCCTCTATCTCCCATCATTTAACCTTTTCCAAATACTCTCTGATCTCCATCAGATCACCTACCACTATGTCAGCTTCAAGCAACTCCTTTTCCTGTGAAAAATCAAAGGCACAACCTACTGAAAGAAAGTGATTCACCTCTGCCCCCTTAAAATCCTGTATTCTGTCTCCAATCACCACTCCGTGTGTGAGGTCATGATCCTCTTTTACTTCCCTTATTAAATCACCTTTATCATCCGAGTCTATATCCTGTAGGCTATAAACGGACGTAATCCATCTGTCCAATCCATAATGCTTCACGATCGTTTGTAAATAATGAGTATAACCATTCCCTGCCACAATGATGGGAAATCCCCTGTCTGCCAAATAGGATAATAATTCCTCTGTGTGCGGGTATAATGATCCACTACCATTTAAAGTATTCAGGATGAGCCTTGATTGAAATCGTTCATTCACTTTTTCTTGTATGTTTATAGGATGGTCAGGTAGCAGTGATTTCCACACAGAAGCAAGTGGTACATCCATGACTTCCTTATATGACACAATGGGTGCTTCCTCCGTCCACACCCCCTCATCTCTAAGTGATTGGAAGGTATCCTGAAGCGCACCTTCAAGTATACGATGTGTTTGAAACAACGTCCCATCCATGTCAAATATCATTGCAGCTTTCATCTATATTCTCCTTTATTGCCTTCAAGCACAATCAGTATGTTTAGTGTTTTAGTCAGAACTGGTCCCTCATATAAGCGAACTCTTATCATTTCCAATTTACGATGATTCAGTATCCATCAGTGTTAATGTTCGATACGATACAATACAAGTCATCGGCAGTTCATTTCCCCCATGGAACACTATCCACATACAAAAAAAGACACTCGAGACCCCTCTTGTGTCCTTTGATTTCATTGTTCTTCCATGTTCTTCAGGATGCGTTGGGCAGGTAAAAAAGGACCGTGAGCATCATGCCGATCACAGAGAAGATTACAATTGTGACGGCCACCGATTTGTGATACTTGGAAACACGCTTCTTCTTCGAAACGTTGAAAAACGTAAATGCCATTAACGAAAGAACAAACAAAGCTATAAACAACAGCTCGCTCATGGACAATCCCTTTCTTTTAGTAAGGTGTGTTTATCTTTACTATATGAGAACACTTTACCATATTTTCTTATTCAACAAAAATTTTATATCTCCGACTGGGCTAAAAATAATAATAGATCCAGTTTGGTGTTTTTTGTAAAATCCTTTCCCATTTTGGTAAATCATCAAAGGCTTTCCTGGTCAATTTTTCACTATCCTGTATATCTTTGTTGATAAGGAATTCCAACTTCGCGGCAATTTTTTCATCTCTAATGATACAATTGCTTTCGTCATTTAAATGAAAGCTCCGGGGATCCCAATTGGCTGTTCCGACGTCAGCCC
The DNA here is from genome assembly GCF_017303375.1 of Bacillus sp. NTK074B. GTDB lineage: Bacteria > Bacillota > Bacilli > Bacillales > Bacillaceae_B > Rossellomorea. The sequence goes on from NZ_JAFKOH010000002.1 coordinate 142,564, forward strand.
AGTCATGGTCTATAACCATGACTTTCCCATGGAAGAATCCTTTTTGATACAGATACAGATTCACTCCATCCTCCAAGAGGCTTTTTTCTATCCGATAGCTGGGAGGTTTGGTAAACCAGGCATCGGTATCGTCAGGAACAAGAATATTCACTACGACACCTCTCTTTGCGGCTTTTTCCAATGCGGTAACCAGCTTTTCATTTGGAATGAAGTAGGGAGTTGTAATGGTCACGCTCTCTTTTGCTTCATCGATCCATTCAACGGTTCTCTCAACCAATGGATTTCCTGTAGAGAAAATGAAATGTACATTGCCCTCATTATCATCATCTGAGGAATAATTAGATTGAACACTCTTCATACTGCCTCCACCATCCTCAATCCAATCCCTTTTGAACTGCTTGTTTATCTCTTTCGCGGAAGAGCCTTCCAACCTCAAATGGTAATCCCTCCAGAAGCCAAGCTTTGGATCTTCGCCGAGATATTCATCCCCCATATTGAAGCCTCCAATATAAGCAATTTCTTCATCTATGGAGATGAGCCTGCGATGGTTTCGATGATGAAGGGAATAAAATGCATTCTTAAAGGAAATGGGCCTGCTTTTCAGGACCTTGACCCCACCTTTTTTCAATTTCTTAATGGTATCATCCTTGATATCCGATCCTAGAAAATCGACTGATAGACGAACGTCGACTCCACTTTTGGCCTTATCAACCAATAGGTTAAAAAAGTTATTGGAAACCTTATCATCCCGTATGATAAAAAAATGAATCCAAATGTGTTGATCAGCCTTCTCAATATCCTTAAACAGATTCTTATAGAAACTGCTGCCTGTATTGTAAATATCAATAGAAGCGTTCCCGGAAAGGGTTTCTGTAATCGGGTGGGTTTTCGTATAGTTTATTACACCATGTCTTACATCCCAATGCATGATAAGAATGAATGTCACGAGGATTCCAGCAGTGACCACGATACCTTGCAACCATTTTTTCAACATGAGACCATACCCTTTCCTATTTTTTGTTAGTTTTTGTTTATAGGAAAGGACTATACATGGACAGTGAAAGTTTGTTTATAATGTATACAAAAATAGCGCCACCTTCATGTTGACATTTCATCTGATTACTTTATTGATTTTCAACAATTTATAAAGTAATCGCGCAAGGGTGAAGAGTATGCCTCCAATCCCTGCCCCAAGTGTATTCATGATCCAGTCATCAATATCCGTCGCTCTTCCCAATGGAAGGTAAAATTGAGCAAGTTCAATAACAAATGAAAATATTCCCCCTAAAAAAGTGACCATTATGATCAGTTGTTTAGATTGTCTCATCCACCATGCGAGGAAAAAGGTAAAGGGAATAAACAACAAAATATTGGCAAGGAGATTCCTGATTGGCACATCCAGGTGGTTACGATAGATTAAGTTCAATTTCAAATTGGAGAAGGGATCAAGATTCACGGATCCTTCAGACACACTGCCTCCGGTCAGGGGAGTAAGCGTGATCAAACATATACCTCCTATTGAAAGGCACGTAAATAAAATAGGGAGCAGATTCATCCATCTTCCTTTTCCCTTTCTTCTCTTCCAAAAGGAGATCGCAAAGAAAAGGGTAATCGTCACAATGATCATGATTGGAAGAACCCATCCAAATGCGCCCCATAATTCTTTCATAATTCTTTAGCCTACTTTCCTTTATACTTCTTTTCAACCTTATGAACACTGCTTATCCATTTACGTCTTCCGTCCATGCGGATCGTCAAGCCTTCCTTATCCAGCTTTTCTAAAAGCGGAATCATGTACTTTCTTGATACCCCCAACACTTCCTTTGCTTCTCCAATATGAAATGTATCATTTGTGTGGTGCTTCAATCTCGTAATGGATTCGCTAAAGACTTTTGATGAGTATGCTTTGCGGTCATCCAAAGGTACAATTTTCTTTTCCTGTACAAAAAAATGATAAAAGTCCGAACGCCATTTATGCGGTATTCCCACATGTTCGAAATACTCTTCCATATCTTTCACTTCATTTCCATCATTCTCCATTAATGAGAGAAGCTGTTTGCATCTTTTTTCCCATTCAGGGGGAATGTGAGGTGAAAACCCTTTTAAATAAACGCGTCCACTTTCTTGTATGTACTTTCCATTTTCCAACGTATAATCAATTAAGGATCCAGGGTATTCTTTCAAGTATTGTTTTAATTCCCCGGAATTGATTCCTTTGTACAACGGAAAATCCTTGTGATACTTCGAAACAACCCGGTCAATCATATTCTTACATTCTTCAGCGAACTTACAATGGGTGATTGTTGAATCATGAAGCTCGAACCAATCATCTCCCTTGAGTAGTTCTTCCATAGTCTCTTCTGACAGAGAAGTTTCCTTCAGTAGAAATCCCCTATCTGCAGATTTAAATCGATCAAGGACTTTCAGAATCCGTTCCTCTGAAGTCCCCTCTGTTTGTGCTTCAAGGAGCGCAATCGTTTCTTTACCATACCGATACTTCCCCCCGTTCGGTTGAATCACCCATCCTCCTCCGATGGTTTCAACCGGGGATGGCCGTCTCACAATAAACCGGTCACCCCTCTTTGCCATGATGGGTTCGCTAAGTTGGATTTGACAGAGTATATTACGTGCGCCGCCTATTGCTCTATTCCGATCAAAGAATACGAGTTTCCCCATGACTTCACAAGTCCCTGCATGAACGATGACCTGCATTCTCTGCTTGATATCATATTGAACATTCGTTAAAATTTCAAGGCAAACATCAACGGTTTCAGACACATAAAGATGGGGCGTGGAGACCAATACATTTCCCCGCTTAAGTTTTTTATAGTCCACTCCGGAAAGGTTGACAGCCGTACGTTGACCAGCATACCCCGCTCTTCTCTTATCGTTGTGGACTTGAATTTGTTTCGCCTTCGTATGTATTCCCTGTGGGAGGATCATCAAATCCTGACCCGTTTCCAAGCTGCCTTCATAAATGGTTCCTCTCACCACGGTTCCTTGGCCTTTCACCGTAAAAACCTGATCAACAGGCAGTCTTAATTCACCTGACATACTTCTCGAAGGGAGACTGTTCAAGGAATGAATGATGGCTTCTTTAAGTTCATTCACCCCTTCTCCAGATATGCTATCCACCAAAAAGAACGAGGAGCCATCAAAATCAGTACCTTTTACTTCTTCCATCATTTCTTCAAGTGCCAGGTCCACCATATCCCTTTCAACTCTGGATATTTTCGTCAAGACGACAATGGTCTGCTTAATTCCTAAAAGGGACAAAATATCAAGATGCTCCTTCGTCTGAGGCATCACTCCCTCATCCGCAGCAACAACCAGTATAACCAGGTCGATCCCTGCTACACCTGCAATCATTTGCCTGATGAAGCGCTCATGTCCAGGTACGTCCACAACGGAAATTTCAATGTGATCATTGTTATACAATGGAGCATATCCGGGTTCTATAGAAATATTGCGTTCCTTTTCCTCTTTAAGACGATCGGTATCAACAGATGTAAGTGCTTTTGTAAGAGTCGTTTTTCCATGATCAATGTGCCCGGCCATCCCGATCGTGTAATATCTCTTTTCCATACCCGCCCCTCCTATTCTTTCTTTTTGAACCTGAATATCAGCACTCCCGCCATGACGGCAAAACATACGCCAAATAACAATCCTTTCCACACTTCACCCTCCCAAAAGGATTTTACGACCCAGATGGAAATGAAAAGGGTTATGAATATATCAAAAATGAGGATTCCTCTAGAATATCGAATTTGTTTTCACCTGCAGTCCATATGTTTAAAACTGTACTTCCTTCACTTTATCATATTCCTTCTTCACAGCTCCACCTTGCCGAAATCTAGCCAAGCAATATTCTCCAGCATAACGCCCGTTTTGAACAATGGAGCCATGTTTAAAGCCCTCATTCACAAATCCTAATTTCTCATATAAGGCTTTTGCTCTAGGGTTGTTGTCGATGACAGTTAATTCGATCCTATCGATCATTAACCAATTCTCCGCTAAATCGATCGCATTTTGAATGAGAGCCGTTCCGATTCCCTTTCCGTGGTATTCTTCATCAATGAAAATAAATAGGCTTCCAGTATGTGAACGCCTACCGCTACCCTGGTTCAATCCGCATAGTCCCACTACCTTGCCGTCCACTTCCGCCACGAAGTCATGCTGATTTGCAGAAGGACTCTTTAATCTCTCTTCAAATGTATCTGTCCTTAAACTCGGCAAGGCTATGATGTTTGGTAACACCGCTTTTTGACGCATGATTTCCACTAGTCTTTCAGCATCTTTCACTTTTATCGGTCGAATATTCATTTTGTCCATTCCCCCTACCCTTTTTCATTATTATAAGCGCTGACATCCTGATTTTGGAATGAAAAAACCAAAAAAAGGAGGATCACTGTTTTTCAGTGATTCTCCCTCGGGGAACTATTCTGTTCCTTCTTTAATTAATATTTTCATATCCTGGACAATTTCATCGTAAGGAACATCGCTATTACCGCTGTAGGTTTTTACTACTGTGCCTTCCTGATTCACCAGGTAGAAGCTCGTTCCATGGATCATCTGATCTGAATTGGGGTCGTCCGCTACGATCGAACGAAATGAATGCTCGGCAAGGTCCTTCACTTCATCGAATTTGTAGCCCGTTAGAAGATCCCATTTACTCGTGTCTGCTTCAAAGTTTGATATGTATTCTTTTAACGCGTCTGGTGTATCTTTTTCAGGATCTACACTGAAGGAAACCATTTTGTAATCCTTTACACCTTCTTCTTTTAGCTTCTTCTGCAACTTGGTTAAATTGAACGTCATTGGAGGGCAAACTGTTTCGCAGCTGGTGAAGATGAAATCTGCAATCCAGACCTGTCCTTTTAAATCCTTTAAGCTGACTGATTGATTATTCTGATTCGTATAGGAAAAATCCTTCACTTCATAATCTGTTTCTGCTTGAAAGTCACTATTGCTGCAACCTGCAAGGAGAATCCCGATGATCGTCATCACCACAATGAACGTTTTGGTTTTTGACATCTATATCTCCTCCGACTTTTAACTTTCTCTCCCATTCTATGTTAGTAAAAAGAAGATAAAAAAACAATTCCTACAGGTAAGATTGATTGTCTATTTTGTGAAACCTGATTTCACGGTATTATTTAACGTATATGATACACGCTTCTATCCATCAGGATTCAATCGATAAGCTGTGCGTATTAATCTTCACGTTCCTGCATCTTCTTCTTTGAAAATAAATAATGCAGAGTGAACCCATGAACGACCATAATCGTAAGGAAGGCAAGGAAATAATAGAATACCCCTATCAACCCGTCAGAGAGGTCCTCTGTTATGAGCCACCACACAGACGCAAATAGAAGGAAAAGAAATTGGAGTGCAACCCCTTCTAAAAAAGGTTTCTTATAGGTGTTAAAGTCCAATAATCTCTTCCAGCTCCAACCTATTGCAACGACAGCAGACACGATTAATAACAATATATAAATAATTATTTTCATATTGCTTAATCCCCCTTTCTATTTACATACCTTAATGTTATGCAAACTCATTGGAAAATGAAAGAGAAAAAGGAAAATGATAGTGTTTTTTTCTTCTTCTCTTTCATTATTATTTCGTTTCTTTACTATATCGAGTGCACTGAAAGGTAGGTGCTCTTTTTAAGAACTTTCCATATATTTCATCAATTTACCTCTATTTATGTCAACGATATGTACTTTAAAACCTCTTGCAGGTTATTTCAATGCTATCCCCATATAAAAAGGTCAAGGATATTGATCCTTGACCTTTAAAGGGGTATAAACATTTTAAGCTAAGAATTGAAATTCAGTCCTGCTTCCACTTTGTGAAGATATAACCTCAAGTCGGGCATCGATTCTCTCTTTCAGCTCTGGAACATGCGAAATTAACCCAACCAATCGGCCGCTGCTTTGTATATCCATCAATGCTTCGATTGCATGATCGAGGGATTCAGGATCGAGAGTACCGAAACCCTCATCTATAAACATCGTTTCAAGGGAGACTCCACCGGCATATTGCTGGACAACATCCGCCAGTCCAAGTGCCAATGCCAGGGATGCCTTAAAGCTTTCCCCACCGGATAGCGTCTTAACATGCCTTTCCTGACCTGTATATTGATCAAAAACCAGGAGTTCTAAACCACTCTGCACATTTCCTTTACTTCGATCAGTCTTACGGATCAATTGATAACGGCCAGAAGTCATTTTAAGCAGTCTCTCATTGGCGACGTGAAGGATGTCCTCAAGGAACGACGCCAGGACATATCGTTCAAATGTGATACGGTTGGCATTCTGCCCCCGTGCTACTTCTGCCAGATGTCCGACGGTTTGATATTTAGATTCTAAATGCTTGATCCCTTCGTTAATGGCCGTCACTCTGGTGAGAATGAGTCCATTCTCCTTTTTATCTGTCATGATCTTATTAAGATCATCATTTACGCTCCTGAATTCCTGAGTGATCCCGACTATATTTTCCTCGATTTTCTTTACATCTGGCCGCTCTTTATCTTTTAATAGTAATTCGATATCAGTTAGACGGTCAGAAACCGAGCGTAGATCTTCCCCGAATCTTTTCACTCTGTCTTGCAATTCTTTGATCTCCTTTTCAGGTTTCTTCGCTTCCAGGAAGGCTTTATAATGGGAGAAACCTTGTTCTGTAAGTAGTGCTAGAAAAGTTTCCCTTTCATTCTTCATCTCTTCATCTACTTTATTCATAGTACTCTCTTTGTCTTTGATTTGAGACTCCTTTACACTATCCAGGTTCGTAAACTCATAATACTGCTTTTGAGCGGCTTCAAATGACGCCTTTAAATCTTTCAATCTTTGCTTCTCGCGCTCCAGGACTTTTATAAACTGGGATTTTGTTCTCAGCTCTTTTGGAATGGAGTCCTTTACTTTTTCAAGCGTCGTATTTTTTGTGTGAAACAATGAATTTAGTTCTTGAAGAGTTTCCTGGTTCTTCCCTCTTGCGATTTCAAACTCTTCCAGTTTCCCCCTTCCCTTCCTCACTTCCTCCCTCATGACCTTCATTTTTTCTACTTCTTTTTCTTTTTCGGCAATGGCAGCCTTCAAGAAGTGTATTTCTTCTGTCATCTCAATAAGGGTTTCCTCAACTTCGAAAGGATTAAAGCCTTGTCTCTTTCCCCTTATTTTTTTGACGGTATGATCAATCTGCTCCTGAAGGCTTTGAGTCTTGGTTTCTTCCTGGGCCATGGCCAAACTCAACTTTTTCTCTTCTCTCTCCAACTCCTGGTGCTTTCCTTTAGCCTCTTTTAAATCCTCTTCGGAAGGCAGGGAATCTACCCCGGAGGCAGGATTCGGATGATGCTCTGATCCACACACAGGACAGGGAGTAAGATCTGATAAGCCCCTAGCAAGTGAAGCAGCTTGAGCTGATTTCCACTTTCCTTCTAGAAATCCAAGAGTTTCAGAAGCATCGTGAAGACGGTTCTGAAGTTGACGATATTGTTTTTTTAACGTTTCATCCTGTTTTTTGACACGCTGCAGGTTTTGTTCCATCTTTTGGATGTCCTTGAACTGCTCCAGCAAGGATTGCTTCTCCTGAAGTATTTTCTCAAACTGAAATAAATCTTCCTGACCCGTTTCTCCTTCATTAAGGCGTATTTCCCGTTCCTTGATTCCTTGATGTAAGAACGCAATCTGATCGTTCTGTTTTGCGACAATCTCTTGTTGCCTTTCGTACCTTTCTTTCAATTCCTGCGTTTCTTTTATTAAGCTGTCTAAAGAATCTATATCTTTTTCCATATTTTCAAGCTGGGTGACTTTCTTAGAAGCTTGATCTCTTATATTTTCCTTTTTCGTTTCTTCTTCTAATGTTAATTTAGCTGTCATTCGCTTTTCGGCTAATTCTTGCTTTTCCTGGGATAGCTTGGCTAATTGACTCTTCAGTTCAATAAGATTCCGATTTAGTTTGTGGCAATACTCATCTTGCTGAACCAGACGGGCAGCCCTCTCTGCCAATAGAATCTCTTGATCGATCAATTCAATTTCAGGCATTAATGTTAACAGGGATTCTTTCTGATTCTTAAGTTTTTCTTGAAAATCGTATTGTTCGACCAATCCTTTTGCTTCTGCCAGGTCTTTTTGAAGAACATCTCTTTTCTCCTGAACTTTGGCGTATTGTTGCTTGAGTTCCTTCTCCTTTTTATCCATTATTTGTATTTGAGGGGAGAGAAGTTGAAGTATACGATGATCATTCAAAGGATTCTCTAATAATAGCGATTGAAGCTCTTCATTTCCTTCAAAATGAATTCTTAGCAATTCCCTGGTTCGTTCTTCCACTGAGGTTTCGACGGATTTCTTCAAATCATCGGCTTCTGACTTCAATTTTTCCTGGATGATCTTATAAAGTTCTGTATGAAACAGGCGTTGAAGAATCAGTTCTTTGTCTTTGCTGTCTGATGTGAGAAGCTTTCGAAATTCACCTTGAGGGATCATAAGGATTTGCCTGAATTGGTTGGCGTCCAGCTGAATCAATCCTTTAATCTTCTCATCTACTTCTCTCACATTCGCTGCAAGAATAAGCTCCTTGCCTTCTTCATCATGCACATACAGTTCTGATCTGGCATTGATGGTTGTATATCCCTCACCCCTTGCCTTTTTTTTGTCTTGTTGGGGGGATCGCCAAATACGGTACGTCTTCCCACGTAAACTAAAGAGAAGTTCTATTTCTGTTACAATATCTTCATGAGCAAATTGACTTCTCAGTTCGGTCGGATTGCGGTCTTCCCCACTTGCCTTCCCGTATATCGCATAGGAAATACCATCGAAGATCGTTGTCTTCCCTGAACCTGTTTTACCGGAAATCACGAACATGGTGCGGTTACCCAGCTCGCGAAAGTCAATGGTCTCCCTGCCGGCATAGGGTCCAAATGCTTGCAAAACCAGTTGAAGTGGTTTCATACAAGATCGGCCTCCCTTCTCGCTTTCTCAATCACATTTTCTATGACTTCTTCCTTTTCTTCCGTGAATTCACCTGTGGTCATGTCCTTGTAAAATTCTTTAAACAAGTCCATTTCAGACCGTGTTTTATCCTCTAAAACATCATGAAACGTATGTTTTTGTTTGGCATCTGTCAGATCGCGTTTCCTTTCCAGATGAAGAACGTTTGGGTAGACCTGGCGCAGTTGATTAATCGGATCGATTAACGTGCCCTCATCATGAAGGGTAATTTTCAGATAGTCATCCACTTTCTGAGACTGATAGAAAGATGGGTCCAGCAATTCTTCCATATGTCCTTGCAGTTCCCTCATATCCAATTTGGGCTGAAGCACTTTCTCCCTTAATTGGAAAGTTCCGTCCTTCTCCATATCAACTATGGTGACCGATTTCCTTTGAGAAGCTTCAGAAAACGAATATTTCAAGAGGGAACCTGAATACCGAATCGTATCATGTTTAATGGCATCCGGACTATGCAAATGTCCAAGGGCAGTGTAATGAAAAGGTCGGAACACCTCTGCTCCCACACATCCAGATCCTCCGACAGAAAGCGTGCGTTCAGAATCCGTTGTCTTCCCCCCGAGTACGAAGGCATGACCAACAAAAACATGTGGTTCATCCCGATTCATTTGTTCCTCAATTCTCTTGACAATGGCTTCCATCGCTACATGATGACTATTGATTGAGTCTTCTTCAAGAACTTGTCTGACCGTGCCTGGTTCTGCATAGGGAACACAGTGAAAGTTCACACCTTGGATGTTGATTGGTGTAAAGTCCTTCGTTACCTTCCCCTTTAAATAAAAACGACTATGTTTGTACCATGAAGATCCAAACGATAGCCTTTCTGCACTATCATGATTGCCTGAGACAGCTACAATCGGTGTGTCGAGCTCTACATTTATTCGATACAACACCTCATCTAATAACTCCACTGCTTCTGTGGGTGGAACAGACCGATCATAGAGATCACCTGCAATGACGACTGCATCGGGTTTTTCTTCTTTCACAAGATTTATGAATTCCTCCAATATGTATCGTTGTTCTTCTGTCATATAAATGCCATGCACCAGTTTACCAAGGTGCCAGTCAGCGGTATGAATGAATTTCACTGTTTGATCTCCTCTCCGGCCAATAATGAATCTATCTAAATTATAGCAAACTCCCAGGGTCTCTGTGTATGGGAAAACCCTGATAGAACATTCGTTCCAACCATTACATGTTTTTCTATAAGCACCCTGAAAAAAGAGACCGCAAAAACGGTCCCCTTCCATTATTCTTTGAGTTGCTGAGGTAGTGTTTGAATCGATGTGATGACAGCATCGAGCTTTGTCTCGATTCGATAAAGAAGATACATCGTGACCACAATCGGAAAGCCTACTTCAGATACAAAGGAAATAATCGATTCCATGCTCTCCCCCCTTTCATCCTCTATATAGGTAATTGGAGAAGAAAAGGGTACAAAACCAACAAAGAAAAAGCGAACCCATGACAAATTGGATTCGCTTTTTTAAAAATGGTAGTAACAGATTGTTTGTGAGTAAACCTTTTTGGATTGGTTTTAGCCGTTTATGTCGCTGATTAAGCTTGAGCTTACCAGTCCTGCTTCATCAAGGATCTCTTTAATTTGGTTTTCTGCTTCATTTAATTTTTCATCAGCCGCCGTCAAATCTGCTTCTCCATCCGCAGCGAGTGCTTCAGCTTTCATGTTATATGATTCTGCAAGGGTGGATTTGAATGATTCCAGAGCTTCCTTTTGATCATCCAAGCTTTCAGGAATCTCCATACCTTCTACAGCTTCAGCAGATGCTTTCGCAGATGCTGCAGCAGAGTCTTTCAAAGCAGCCAATTCGTCTCCAGCAGGAGGCTCTTCTCCTGCCATTGCTTCTTCATAGCCATTTAAATCAATATCGACACCATTAACGGTTGTAGTTAAATTTAAGTAGAAATCCATTAGATCACCAGCTACATTCTGGTTTTCTTCCGAACTTGCTGCATCGTCCTTTTTTTCTTTGTCAGAACCGGAATCAGAACATCCAGCCAGTGCCAATGATAATCCCAGACCTAATAACCATACTTTTTTCATACTTGTTTCCCCTCTCTGTCTATATCAATATGTTCAAGTATTAATAGCAAGCAACACCTATCAGGAAATCGCTTACTTTATCTTTCATAAGCCGGCAAAAAGTATCTTATCACGGGAATATTCCAAAGGTAAAGAAATATTTGCAGATTTCACCAAAGTTTAAATCTTATAAATATTTCAAATTAACAGCATACATCCTCTCAACTATTACATACCTGAAACAGGTCATCCACAAGGGCTTTTTGTAAAACAATTGAACAACCTTCCCTTCCATGGTATAACTAAAATATAGGTACATTGTGGGGCTGATTGTTGAGCTGGTGCTTGCCTGAGTCTTCAAAACTTTTGAGAGGCGCGTGCCGTCTCTGCTGGGTTCGATTCCCAGGCAGTCCCGCCATAAAAATTCATACATATACAAAGTAAAGCACCCTTATGTCGATATAAGGGTGCTTAGTTTAATGATTTTGAACTATTTCGCGTTTCTTCCTTTCCGAAGCCCGTACTCCATCAAATAATAAGTGGAATGTTGTCCCTTCACCCTGTTCACTATGTACCCTTATATCCGCTCCGTGATCCCGCAGAATCCTTAGGCATATTGTAAGACCCAGGCCGGTTCCTTTGGTTTTAGTCGTAAAGAAAGGCTCACCGAGTTTATCAATCGTTTCCTTCTTCATTCCGACACCTTCATCTTTAAATGTCAATTGTACTTTATTTTGTACATTGACAGCAGCATGAATGGAGATTGTACCTCCATGTGGCATGGCTTCTATGGCATTTTTAATCAAATTGATGAAGACCTGCTTTAATTGATTTTCATCACCGCGGATAAACATCTCTCTTTCACGGAATTTTGTTTGAATTTCTATATTATATAAAATGGCATTCGTATTCAGTAATTTCGATACATGATCCAGTGTCTCGATGATATTGATTCGCTTGTAGGTGACAGATTGTGGCTTTGCCAGTATCAATAGCTCGCTCAGCACAAGTTCGATCCGTTTGATTTCTGAAAAGACAATCCCTAAGTATTCATTTGTTTTCTCATCGGCGCTGTCTTTCAATAATTGCAGAAATCCATTGATTGAAGTCAGGGGGTTTCGAACTTCATGGGCGATTCCGGCAGCTAATTGCCCTGCTACTGAAAGTTTTTGAGATTCGATAGCCAGGGTTTCATTCATTTCAATCAATTCTTCCTCGTTATGCACTCTTTCCGTAATGTCTGAAATGGTCCCCACTATTCCCGAAAGTTCACCATCCACATTATAGTTTAGCTTGATATTGACTTCACCCCATCTGAACTCACCATCCCTTTTATGATATGAGAAATCCATCTTGGTCTTATCCTTTTTCAAACTGATGCTTTGTCTTACCAGTCGGAGAATTTCGTGGCGTTCGGTGAGGGAGATAAAATGAAGGGCATTCTTGTGAAGGCTTTCTTTGATCGAATATCCCGTGAATTCTTCCCATGAGTGATTGAGGAATTGAAACTCCCCTTTGGCATTCGTATGAAATACCACTTCATCAATGCTTTGGAGGACATGCTGCATTTCTTCATTGAGGATCCTCACTCTCTCTTCACTTTCTTTTAAGGAGGTCAATGTCTTCTGGCTGACGTCATAACTTTTACCCATATAGTAGCTGACAAAGAGGATCAATATAGTAAAAACCATATCTACTTTCAAATCAACGGGGTAATGAAGAACAAAATAATAAATAAAATCCCACGTGATGACCAATAAAAGTCCAGTGAGTATTGATATGATCCTACCCCTGTATATCATCTTACGAGCCTCCTGTCTGTACTATCTTTAGAATCTATCGAAATAGAAAGAATTTTCACGATATTTGCTATTTATTAGTATATCATTTCTAATTAAGAACAGTATAGACTTCTTTTATAAAAACCATGATAATCTTGTCACGGGCAATCTCGTTGTCTATAATTGAATACGATACGCTGTATACTGAGGTGAAAACATGCTGGAAGGTTGGTTTTTATATTTCATCCTTTTTTGGGTGGTTTTTTTAGTGGCTTCTTTCGCTATAGGCGGGTTTTTTATGTTCAGGAAATTCTTAAAGAGGTTTCCAAAAGAAGATGGAAAGTCTGATTTGGATTGGGAAGAACATTATGTGAATGAAACCATTCATTTATGGGGAGACGATGAAAAGAAAATGCTTAATGAGCTTGTGACCCCGGTTCCTGAATTATTCAGGGATGTTGCGAAACAAAAAATCGCAGGGAAGATTGGTGAACTGGCATTAAAAGAAAGGGCCGGTGCCATTACTCAAGAACTGGTCATTAAAGGATACATTTTAGCGACCCCGAAACGAGATCATAAGTTTCTAAGGAAAAAACTTGAAGAGATGCACATAGAAGTTACTCCTTATGAACATTTATTCTAACAAACAGGCAGGGAACAACATGGGACCGATACTTGTAATCCCAATTGTGTTATATTTAATTTTTATTGTCGGTGCGGCTTTTCTCTATGTAAGGTCGAAGAAATCCAAAAGAGGTAAACGTTAATCGTTTACCTCTTTTTATGCGTTCAATCGATGGGATCTTCTGCTTTGCCGAAGCGAACTACATCAAGGATCGCTTGGCCATCACTCGGTTTACCTTCCCCATTTCTGAAAGGGAATAGTGAAAAGAATATAAAGTAAACAGAAAAATAGACAAATTGATAGAAAAAGATGTGAACGGGTATGACCCCTGCATATATGAGGAAGTTGATCAATAAAATGGCGAGTAAATTAAATAAACTACCTGCCATATAAATTAGCACATGTACCCACACTTTATCATACTTTAAATCTCTATATTGGCACCATCCTTCCATAAAGTACATCCTTTTGACTTCCAATGGTCCAATTTTCATTAAATGTTTTCCTGTTCCAATCGCAAACTTGATCTTTGCCCCGAATAATCGTGCGACGATAATATGACCTGCTTCATGTACAATGGTTACCAATGGCAATGTAAGAAAGAATGCCAGGAAAAATGTCCATATGTCTGCTAACGTAAACAACCTTAACCCCACCAATAACTCTTAAAATTTTAATCTTTCCTTACTATTGCCCTTTAAGATTCAGAAGTAAGCATATTTATCACTATTGTAATAAAATCGTAATCTCTTGGTTTTCTCCTTTTCATGTTTTGTCAACGAGTTTGTACTATAGGGTGAGCCCGTAAGAGTCAACTCACGCCCCACGGAAAAGCAGAAACTAACTTTGGGGATAGAGCCAAAAACAAAAAAAGGCAGGTGGCGTCCACCTGCTCATTTTATGTTGTATTATATTGAATTGGTCGTAAGATCCTGATTTTCCTGGTGGAGCTTTTTATATTGAAAATACATGGTTATTCTCCATGGAACGATCATCCCAAAAGCAAGTATCCAGAACATTCCGCTCAGCTCGCCGTAATCAATGGAAGTACTGAGTATGGACTTTGCAACAATACGGATTAACAGAAGGCCGATCAAAATGAATGCAAACGCTTTGGAGCGTTTCAGATAAATATCATTCTCACGTATTTCAAACTTAGATGTCTTGATTAATAATAGGGAAAATACCATACCGACCGTAATGGCCTCTAAGAATTCACTTATACTGACACGAAAGACAGGGAATAAAAACATCAATGCACCAGTACTCATAAAGAGTGGTGGTAAGATAATCTTTTTACCGCTTACAGGTCTTTTCTGTGCTTTCATCCGAATAAAAATCACCATAAATCCCATACAAATCGCTACAATGGATGAAGCAATCATCATATAGCATCATCATCCTTTTATAATCTACTTTAAAGTACCTTTCCTTATTATAGCTTAATTTAAGAAAAAACAAAAACACAAAAAAAAGAGAGAATGAATAGAAACTTCAATCTCTCCTTTGATTTATGATCCCAACACCCTTTTAATGGCTTCATCTACACGAACTTCGTCAAATGGTTTAACAACAAAGTCCTTGGCTCCTGCTTCAATGGCTTCCACTACAACCTTTTGCTGTCCCATTGCAGAACACATGATCACCTTTGCTTGAGGAAACTCTTCCAGAATCTCCTTAACCGCTTCAATCCCATTCATCTCAGGCATGGTGATATCCATCGTTACCAGATCTGGCTGAAGCTCACGATACTTCTCGACGGCAATAAGTCCATTCTCAGCTTCCCCAACTACTTCGTGTCCGCTGGATGCAAGCATGTTTCCAAGAGTCAATCTCATAAATTTCGCATCATCCACTACAAGTATCGTTGCCACAGATGTTTCCTCCTCGTATACTCTATCGATGTCCATTGTGTGAAATTACCTGAATAATCCATTTAAACTATACCATAAAACGTAAAGATGATTCAATTTATTCTATACATCTTCCTCTTAAAATCCGAATTAAAACCCTTGAAATCCACCAAATATCGTCGTAAAGTATGCAAGAATGACCGTCATCCAATCAAAGAATAACATGATTCCTACAACAATCATGACGTATCCCCCTATTTTCACGATCTTCCCACTGTTCTTCCTGATCCATTGCATCTTTCCGACAAAAAATGACAGAATGAAGAAAGGGATGGCAAACCCTAATACGTACGCTGTCATATACATGACGCCTGAACCCGGATTAGTTGCCGCCAGTGCCAGTACCGAAGCAAGGATCGGGCCTGTGCAGGGAGTCCATCCGGCAGCGAAAGCCATACCGATCAGAATGGAACCAATGAATCCTGCTGGCCTATTCTTAAATTCAAATCTGCGGTCCTTCATCAAAGATTCAGGTGTAAAGACGCCGATGACGACTAAACCAAATATAACGATAAAAATGGCCCCAAGCTGTCGAATCAGGTCTTTATAGTTTAAAAAGAAGTTCCCAATAAATGTTGCCCCAAATCCTATGGCGATAAAAATGGCAGAAAAACCGATCAAGAAAAATAACGTGTGTAATAAACTTCTTCTTTGAAGCATGGCATTATCCGTTTTCAGTTCATTGACACTCATCCCGGTTATGTATGATAGAAAAGCGGGATATAAGGGTAAGCAGCATGGGGATATGAAGCTTAAGAATCCTGCCCCGAATGCTAAGAAAATATTAATGTCAGACATTTTTACATCTCCTACAATTCAGTATATATATCTATTCTATCAAACAATGCCCTGAACTATGAGGGATGTTTGTGTGAAAGATTTGTGACCATTTGATTACAATTCCCTATAACTCTTTCATTTGTATTAAAGTCTCTTTTCTTTTTTTAAAACCGCTAATTTTACTTTGAAAAAAAGTGCTCTTTTCGTTATACTAATAAAAAGTTACAGTTATTACTAGTTTTGTATTCCTCTTGTCAGGACATACAAAAGAAAGGAAACAGCCGTGTCTAAAAAAGAGCTTCTCGAACGAATTGAAAAAAAGCGTTCTCAATTAATTGATATTGTTGCTGAAAATGGACTCACCTCACCTCAAGCTATTCAATTTAGTCAGGAACTTGATCGTCTGTTAAATAGCTACAACTCTCAATACATAAAAAAATGCTGCACCCCCCAAATGAGCTAAACAATTTTTCATATAAATGGATGATTTTCTATTTAAATATAATAAGGGAGACTCCTATATATACGGAGTCTCTTTGTTTACCCATATCCTTTTAATCCCCGGACACGGCATCTTTCTTCCTATGAGTCAAACCGTTTTGAAGGAGATACATTTTATGATAGATCCCTTTTTGAAGGAGAAGTTCCTGATGACTCCCGCGCTCTACAATTTCTCCCTGATGTAATACAAGGATAAGATCCGCATCCTGGATGGTCGATAACCTGTGAGCAATGGCGATGGTCGTTCTCCCTTTTCTCATCTTGGTCAGGGCACTTTGGATTGCTTCTTCCGTTTCTGTATCAATATTAGCTGTGGCTTCATCAAGTAAAAGTATTTTAGGACTGGTCGCCATTGTACGGGCAAACGCAATCAATTGCCGTTGACCACTCGAAAGTGTAGAACCCCTTTCAACAACAGGATGATGGTACCCTTCAGGAAGCTTCTCGATAAAGGCATTCGCCTGAACGAATTCAGCTGCCTCTTCAACCTGTTTGTCAGACATGTTGGTGTGATGCAGCTTGATATTATCCCTTATGTTCCCATAAAAGAGGAAAGGATCCTGAAGGACCAGCCCCATTTTATTACGAAGTTCGACCATCGGGTAGGACTTAATGCTCCTGCCATCAATTAGAATGGTACCCCGGTTGAATTCATAGAATCTCATAAGCAGATTAATGATGGAGCTCTTACCGCTTCCTGAATGACCTACAAGGGCTACCGTTTCACCGGGTCTTGCTATGAATGATATATCTTTTAGAACATCCATTTCTCCCTCATAGGAGAATGAAACATTGGCAAATATAATCTCCCCTTTGCTGATCGTTTCATTCCTTCCGTTCTGTATGGTCTGCCCAGGCGATTCCTGGGCTTCATCCAACAAGTTGAAAACACGTGAAGAGGCAATGATGGCCTGTTGGAACATGGATAATCTCATCATGATTTGATTTACTGGTTCAAAAAAACGATCCAGATAATTCACAAACGCATAAAGGACACCTATTTCAATCGGGGAAACAAATGATGTTATACCAAAATAAGTTAAAACTGCTATTAAGGCTGCGACATACACAAGATCGATGGCAGGCCTTAATAATAATCCGTCCACCTTAATATTTTTCATTCCTGCCAGATAGTGTTTCTCGTTTATATCCCCGAACTCTTCCCTCAGTCTTTTTTCCTGCCGAAATACTTGAATGATCGCCATACCCTGTAATGATTCACTGAGCTTTGAATTAAGCTGACTCAATCTCTCCCGCATCTCCTTATAGAAAATGGAGCAGTATGTGCGATACAATTTCATAATCATAATGATAACCGGTAGTATAAATAGACATAAGAATGCCAAACGATGGTTAAGGACAAACATAGCAATGAAAATACCTGTTAGAAGGAAAGCTCCTTGAATGAACGATACAAGGACACTCACGAACATATCCTTGATTGCTTCTGTATCGTTCGTTACACGGGAGACAATGCTTCCTGTCGGCGTATGATCAAAGTACTTCATTCCAAGGCCCTGAACTTTGGTAAAGACATCCACCCTCATTTGCTGGATAATCTGCAGGGCAATTTGCTGAAATGTTAACAACTGAAAGTATGAAATCAATACATTCCCAACCTGAATAAATAAATATGCTGCGGCTAATCCTGTGAGCGGGCCGTATGGGAAGACCCTGGGAGTCAAATAATCATCAATGAAAATTTTGATGATGATCGGACCATAAACATCTCCGATGGTGGTCAAAAGCAATAATGAAAATGCCACCACTATCATCTTTTTGTGGGGCTTTGTATACCTCATGAGGCGGTAAAAGATTTTCCTCTGTTCTTTCGGTGTCATCGTCTGTATCCCATTCATCGCTTATCCTCCATGCTCCACAAGTTTTGCTAATTGTTGGCGGAGATACATTTCTTTATACCAGCCATTTTCCTTCATCAATTCACTATGGGTACCTCTTTCAATGATCTCCCATCTTCCAGGACGATAATTATGTCTGCATGTTGAATGGCACTTAAACGATGAGTCGTGATCATTGTTGTCTTACCGGTACGATTTTGTTTTAGGGATCTCAAAATGGCTTCTTCTGTTTTGGCGTCCACTGCAGACAGAGAGTCATCCAAGATTAATACTTCAGGCTTTAATAACAGGGCCCTTGCAATGGAGATTCTCTGTTTCTGTCCACCGGATAATGAAACTCCCCTTTCACCTACCACTGTCTCATATCCTTTCGGAAACCTGCTGATGTCGTCATGTATATGAGCAAGTTTTGCAGCCATTTCGACCTCTTCCGGTGAAGATAAGGGATTAGAAAACGCTATATTCTCTCCTAGCGTGGCAGAAAATAAGAAGTGATCCTGGGGCACATATCCAATACTTTCACGCAAATAGCTTAATTTATAACGTTGGATGATTTCGCCTCCAAACCTGAGTTCACCTTCGTATCCTTCAAATTCTCTCAAGAGGAGCCTTAACAGAGTGGTTTTTCCTGCCCCTGTTTTTCCAATGATACCAATGGTCTGACCCTCTTTTATCATTAAATGAATATCTTGAAGAGCCTGTACTTCCTCACCTGGGTACGAATAAAAAGCGATATGGTATTCTATATCCCCCGATATCGCTTGCTCAAGTGCATCTGGACCGTCTTGAATGTCCACCCGTTCATTCAACAGGGCTGAAACACGATCATAAGATGCACGGCCCCTTTCTACTATGTTAAATAGCCATCCGAAGGCAAGCATAGGCCAAATTAAGAGTCCTAGATAAGTAGTAAAAGAAATCAATTCACCAATCGTCATCTCCCCGCTTATCACAAACCTGGATCCGAATACAACCGAAAGGAAAAAGGAAAGCCCGACGATAATCGAGATGGTCGGATCGAATAAAGAATCTACCCTTGCAACGGACATATTCTTCTGAACCACCTCTTCTGATTGAACCCTGAACGACTCAATTTCCTCTTTTTCCTGACCAAAGGTCTTAAGCACTTTAATGCCGGTAACACTTTCCTGGGTTTTATCATTCAATGCCGAAAACGCTTCCTGAGCGTGATGGAACCGTTTATGCAGGAGCGTCCCATAATAACTTGTTAAAATGGCCATGATGGGCATAGGGATCAGAACAATGAGAGTCAGCTTCCAACTAATAGTAATCGCCATAGCCAACAGGACAAATCCTCCCGTTGATAAAGAGTCTACAAGGGTTAATACGCCTACTCCCGCGGTTTGTTGAATCGCTTGCAAGTCATTTGTTGCGTGAGCCATCAAATCCCCTACACGCTTTTTTTGATAGAAAGCCGGTGACATTTTAGTGAAATGTTGATAAAGTTCGTTCCTCAATATTCGGGAAAGCTTCGTCGCGGAACCGAAGATCATGATTCTCCACACAAAACGGAGACCATACATCATTAGTGCTGTTGTTATCAAAATTAATATCCATTTCACCAAATCCCCTGTTGTCAACGAACGTTCTTTTATTGAATCGACCACGATTCCAACGATTTTGGGTGGAATCAATTGGAGAAAAGCGACCATCAACAGGAGGATGGTTCCGGATACATATGACTTTCTCTCCTGTAGAAAAAACCATTTCAAATCTAAAAAGGCTTTCATTCAATCCCCTCCGAATCATGAATAAATCGACTCTTTATTTTACCAAATTTCAAAATCTTGAGAAATATATTTTTTCTCGGAGGCTGCTGGCTAAAACCTATTTATGTCAATGGGTCTTTCGTAAGGATTGTGACCATGTATATAAAAATAGAGCACCTCTCTTCATTGAGAGGTGCTCTTTGTACTGGCTAAACCTTAATGGATTTCTACAAACGGTTCCTGGTCTACTTCTTTGACAATGGTCGCTTTAAGACCCTTTGGTGTTTTCACGTAAAGATAAACCGGTGTGTGAGGGAAGTAATCGACGATTTCAGGACCGATCGCCTGAGTAAACCCTATCAATTCGGTTTCTTTCACCATGCCGGTATGTACATCGATGACGAGTTTATTTAAGGAGTCTTTCTTATATAACCCTTTGCCGACAAATTCAATATCCTGATGAGAAAAGAATTTTGACACATAATCTTCGAGGTCCCGGATTCGATTATATAGATCGCGGTCCTTTTCTTCCCCTTCATCACTTGGGAAGTAATAATATTTGTCGGATAGATCATCCCACTTTTTAATTCTATTATCGTTCTCGTCCAAATAGGTTGTTGCAATATAATTCCCTGAAACGACACTATTTAATGGTTGAAGCTTGTAAATGGAAATCATGATGGGTACATTTTTTAATTCTTTTATCGTCTTTACCCTACCAGCAACTTTGGCGGCTATTTTTTTGCCGTATTCTTCCATCATTTTCTCGTTTATTTTGGCTTCGTCGAAGTGCATAAGCTTTTGATCATCTTCCACACGGATATAATCGACTGAATTCATAGCAAGCCCAAGTGAAATCCCTTTAATTTTACCTTCTGAGTCTACATAATTCTGTTCATGAATATATGCGAGGTACATTGGATTTTTCTTTTCGAGCTCCATCTGCTGTTCCCACGTCATATCGTCTGTTATCTTTAAAGGAGGATTAAGTCCTGATTTATTGGATTTAGATTCCCTTCCCAACCATGAACTTAATTTCTTTAAGTATTGCCCCTCTTGATAGACATATTTTTCAGGGGAAAAATGCTCAGTGGACAATGACATAAGCCCCGTCTCTATCTCATCCATATCACTGCGATTATTAATCGTCATGGTAATCATACCGCGATTTACCGATTTCTTTTCTTTGTCTACTTTATAATTTAAATATTCCCGTGCATCACTTGCTGCACTATTTTGAATTTCAAGCGTTTCTTCATCGATCACTTCTTGAGGCTTATTGCTGCATCCGGCAACAAGGATCAAAAGAGACAGTGAAACAATACTCCATTTTTTCATATATGATTCCCTCCGGACTATATTTTATCATATATTTTATTTCAACCTGAGAGATAAAGTTTAAGTTTTTATGAATCCATAAAAATAATTCCATTATCCTAAAAGAACGAATTTATCGGCAGTACCATCAGCATTCCCGAACAATAGAAAAAGCACTCATCACCTGAGTGCTTCCATCTATTACTTCATGTTCTTATTCATTGCATTCATCATTTGATTGATTTTCTTCTGGGATGGTTTTTGCCCCATTTGCATCATCATCATGCGTAACATTTGCTCGTTAATTGGTGGATTTTTCTTTAGGTAGCTCATCATATATTTACGAGCAATGAAAAATCCTAGTGCAACTCCAGCAAGTAATGCCAGAACTCCTACTAGAATGAGTAATCCAGTCGTTCCCATATTCTTACTTCCTCCTTCATGTTGTCCTTCTAAAAGTGTACTAAACCCTGAAACATTATACAATATTTTGGTCGAAATTTCATATTAATATATAAATTTTCTTTGCTTTATTGGTTTTAACCAGCCAAATTGTTCATTTTTTATATCGATAGCCAATAACTGGCCCATATTTCTTCGTAAAATTTCAAAGAAGATATACTCTGATATATCTTGTCCCCAGGCATGCAAAGTCATTGACTTTTCATTCAACACAAGCCTGGCACCCGACTCTTCTTTTTCTATAGTCGCGACCGAATCAATCCAGGCTGAACCGTCAACTTTCATGATTTCATGTTTAAGTAACCTCTGTGTAGGAAGGTAAGGAATAGGTTTTGTAATGTAATCTACTTGTTTGGAGACAATATCGTGATGATCCCCTGTACTTGACTCCCAATCAGAAAACAACTGATAGAACATCCTCTCACGACCATAATAGTGCTGGACAAACAATTCTTCAATCCAATAGATTTGATAATTTCGCACCATTTCTCCCTCCTGCCTTTCTTTTATATAGTATAAATCAACTAGAAGGGAGTCATTGTCATAAATTGTTGAAAATCTGCACTAGTTTTGTCGAAGGTATTCTATCTCTTGGTTAATTCGAAGAATATACGTATAAGAGTCTCTTACCCAACATCCATTCCTTTCAAAACCTGCAACACAAATCAAAGTTGTAAAAAAAAAGGCCAACTCCTTAAAGAGAGTAAGGAGCTGACCTTTCACATTGACTATTGCTGAAGTAAAGCTTTAATTCTTGATACCACATTTTCGGCAGTGAAGCCGTACTCTTCCAAGACTTTCGCTCCTGGAGCAGATGCACCATAACCATTTATCGCCAGGATGTCGCCCTCATCCCCAACATAGCGATCCCAGCCCATTGGAGATCCCATTTCAATTGCCAGGCGTTTTTTCACGCTCTTAGGGAGAATCGATTCTTTATATTCTTTTGATTGTTTTTCAAAGCGATCCCAAGATGGCATACTCACAACAGATACACTGATACCGTCTTTTTCAAGTGCGTTCTGAGCTTCTACAGCAAGATGTACTTCGGATCCCGTCGCAATTAGCAGGGCGTCCGGCTGATCTTTACCGGAAGCTGAAACCACATAGGCCCCCTTATCCACCCCATTGTATGCTTTATCGGCAGTACCTTTAAGAGTAGGAAGATCCTGACGAGAAAGAACTAACATCGTAGGCTGATCCTTAGTTTCTAAAGATAACTTCCAGGCAGCTGCCACTTCATTCCCGTCACCAGGACGGATGACTGAAAGGTTCGGCATAGCACGAAGGGATGCCAGTTGTTCTACAGGTTCATGTGTAGGACCATCTTCTCCGACTGCGATACTATCATGTGTAAATACATACGTTACCGGTAACCCCATTAAAGCCGCTAAGCGGATAGCAGGTCTCAAATAGTCACTGAAGACGAAGAATGTTCCTCCAAATACATGAAGGCCACCATGTAGAGCCATACCGTTCATGGCTGCACCCATTCCGAATTCACGGACTCCGAACCAAATATTACGTCCCTCATATGATCCAGGCATGAAATCTTTCTCATCCTTAATCATCGTTTTATTGGAACCTGCCAAGTCGGCGGAACCGCCGATAAATGAAGGGAGATTTTTAGCAATGGCATTCAATGCCTCACCGGAAGAAGCGCGGCTAGCCAGTGCTTTTCCTTCTTCATAAACAGGAATATCTTTATCCCATCCTTGTGGTAGTTCACCTTTGATGGCTGCCTCTAATTGAGTTGCCAATTCAGTGTGTTCTTCCTTGTACTTAATGAACAGATTGGCCCAATCTTGTTCTTTCTCAGAACCCGTTTGTTGAATTTTTTCTTCGAAACGGCTGTAAACTTCATCAGGAACATGGAAATCCTGCTCAAACGTCCACTGGTAAGCTTCTTTGGTGAGCTTCATTTCATCTTCACCAAGCGGAGCACCATGTACCGCAGATTTACCTGATTTATTTGGAGCACCGTATCCGATGACCGTTTTTACTTCGATCATGGTCGGACGGGTTGTATCCCCTTGTGCTTCTTCAATGGCCTTTGAGATTTCTTCAAGGTCATTTCCATCTTCAACCCGGATATATTGCCAACCGTATGATTCAAATCGTCCCTTAACACTTTCGGAGAAAGATTTATCAAGATCTCCATCTAGTGAAATATCGTTGGAATCATATAGAACAACAAGTCGACCTAATTTTAGGTGAGCTGCCAATGAAGCAGCTTCAGAAGAGACACCCTCCATTAAATCTCCATCCCCACAAATTGAGTATGTAAAGTGATCAACCATATTGTATTGGCCTTTGTTGTATGTACTGGCCAAATGTCTTTCAGCTAAAGCCATCCCTACTGCCATTCCAATTCCCTGACCAAGTGGTCCGGTCGTTGCTTCTACACCTGGAGTATGCTTATACTCAGGATGTCCCGGGGTTTTACTTCCCCATTGGCGGAATTCTTTAAGATCTTCCATGGACACACCATATCCAGAGAGATGAAGCAGGCTATATAATAGCATCGATCCATGACCTGCGGATAAAACAAAACGATCGCGGTTGAACCACTCAGGATTTTTAGGATTATGATTCATAAATCTTGTCCATAGGGCATACGCCATGGGAGCTGCACCCATAGGCATTCCCGGGTGACCGGAACCTGCTTTTTCAATTGCATCGATTGATAATGTACGAATTGTATTAATTGCTAATTGATCTGTGTTATCAAACATATGTCAGACATCCTTCCTTGTAATGTACCTTATTAATATTAATCTTCTTTGGTAGTTTATACAACTATCTTGAATGATAACATGACATTATCACCCTTGAAAAATAAAAACCCCTGTAAAAGTAATCACACTACCCTGTTTTAAAAGGAAATACGATCAGAATAGAGGGGAGATATAAATGTTCAATGCAAAAAGCTGACAAGTCTCTTAATGGGACTGTCAGCTCATATTTTAATGCATATTCTTTTTGGTTTGTATATCTTGAATTTTTTTAGGTGTAACTTCATTGCCTTCCGGATCGAAAATCCTTGTATTTTCGATTGTTCCTTTCATTGACTGACGGAACGTTTCTAGATATTCTTTCCTAAGCTTGGTCTGTTCCTTTGCTTCTTGTTCTGTAAGGCCACTGCTCTTTGACTTTTTTGCAAGCTCGTTGATACGGTTCATTTTTGTTTTTGAAAGCATCTATAAAAACTCCTTTATTGCTTTGTCGGCAAACGATAGATAATAATTTAAAGTGTACTTTATTCTAACGTCATGTTACTAGATTAAAGGAGATAAAACAAGGGTTATGCCTCTTCAAGGGACATCATATATTCCTTAAAACGTCTGTGTACCGTAGCTTTAGAGACATCATAGCCAAATCCCCTTAAGGTAGCAGCGATCTCTGCAAAAGTTAATTCATTCTTCCTTAAACGCACTATTTCCTCAACTGGAACTTCAATTCGTTCCCTGCCATCTACATTTCCTTTGTTCTTCAGATTTTTATGTGGCTGAAAACCATTTTCCACTGCCCTTTTCATACCCCTTTTGATTTTTAAATTGTGGAGTTTTCTTTGATATTCTTCTACCATACTGACAATGTTTATGACCATTGAATCAGATTCAGACAAGTGAAGTTCCCCATTATGAGTATGGCTGATAATCTTTACGTTTTCTTTTAACAAGCAGTGTATAAGGGCTATTTTAGCATTTCCCCTGCCGATTCTTGTCTCATCTTGAATGAGTACAGCTTCAATGCTATCATCTTTCACCAGGTCCAGTAGTTCTAATACACCAGGACGATCCAATTCAAAGCCGCTGGCTTGGTCTTTAATCACTGTAACTATATCAAAATGATACTCCTGCGCTAATTTGATCAGCTCTATTTCCTGACGCTCCAGGGATGTCTCCTGTGAATCTTTCTTCGTACTTACCCTGCAGTATATTACAGCTTTCATCTTATATCCCTCTATTCTTCATTCATTACCAGTTCGAAATCTGATTGTGTTGATAGGGTTGGATCTTCTATCGGTAGCACAAGTGAATCACCTGGCTTAATAGAATAAGAGTTTAAATCATTTTCGTTTCCCACCCAGGCAATAAAATCTTCCACTGTCATAGAATATTCCTGATTATACTGTTTGGCAATAGTCCAAAGAGTGTCGCCATCCTTGACGGTGATACTTTGATATGAAGGATGATTTGCTGTGTTTATTAATAAATAGGCCGCTGATAAAAAAACTAATGCAATAAATATGATGATGTATGAGAATCGGGACCATATATGTGTTAACATGAAATTACCTCCTATGCGAATGTTTGTTCTGTTTCGTTATGTCCATTGTAATACGAACATCCGTTTGGTGTCAATGGAAATTCGAACTTATGTTTGTATCAATAGAAATGACATGCTATAATGGGAACATAAGATCTATAATAGAGGTGCGTGAACATGACAAAATTGTCTAAAAGACAGCAAGACATACTCGAATATATTAAAATATCAGTTAGAGAAAAAGGCTATCCGCCTTCCGTACGTGAAATCGGCGAAGCCGTCGGTCTTGCTTCCAGTTCCACCGTACATGGACATTTGGCCAGGCTTGAAAGTAAAGGTCTGATTCGACGCGACCCTACTAAACCAAGGGCTATTGAAATTTTGGACTTAGACGAGGATACAATTCCTCGACAAAGAGTGGTGAATGTTCCCCTAATCGGGAAGGTCACCGCCGGTCAACCCATCACGGCAGTGGAAAATGTGGAAGAATTCTTCCCCCTACCCGAACGGATGGCTCCTTCGGATGAGCAGGTTTTCATGTTGGAAATCATGGGGGACAGTATGATTGAAGCCGGTATACTCGACGGGGACTTTGTCATTGTACGCCAGCAGCAAACAGCGAATAACGGGGATATTGTCGTAGCTATGACTGATGAAGACGAGGCAACAGTTAAACGTTTCTTTAAAGAACGGGATTATGTTCGTCTACAACCGGAAAACTCAACCATGGAACCGATCATATTGCGAAACGTCTCCATTTTAGGTAAAGTCGTTGGCGTGTATCGGCAAGTACATTAACGGTCATATCCGGTATGCACCATGCCTACACTACATGCTTTGCAATTACTAATAATCAAATAAAAAAACCGGGAATGAAGCCGATCAGTGCTCCATTCCCGGTTTTATGATCTGTTTCAAATCAAAAACTTTATCTGCGAACCACCTGTTCCCTGAAAGATAAAACCCCCAACACTCAAAGTGTCAGGGGTTCTTCTTATTAATACATTTGGATATATTGCTCGCGCTCCCAAGGATGTACTTGTGTACGGAACATATCCCATTCAATTTCTTTCGCTTCCACAAAGTGTTCGAAGATGTGTTCTCCAAGAGATTTAACGATGACTTCATTTGTTTTTAGAGTTTCAAGAGCTGCATGCAATGTTGCCGGTAGATCTACGATACCTGCTTCTTCACGCTCTTTTTTGTCCATTACATAAATGTTACGGTCAATCGGCTTAGGAGCTGGCAGGCTATTTTTTATGCCATCTAACCCTGCTGCCAATAATACAGCCATTGCCAGGTAAGGATTTGCTGCAGGATCGACACTGCGCACTTCAACACGTGTACTTAATCCACGGGAAGCAGGAATACGGATTAATGGGCTTCGGTTACGCGCAGACCATGCAACATAACAAGGTGCTTCATATCCTGGAACCAAACGCTTGTATGAGTTGACAGTGGGATTTGTAATTGCTGTAAAGGCAGTAGCATGCTTAATGATACCAGCTAGGAATTGACGTGCAGTATCACTTAATTGCAGGTCACCTTTTTCATCAAAGAAGGAGTTGACGCCGTTTTTGAATAGTGACATATTACAGTGCATTCCAGAACCATTTACGCCGAATAATGGTTTTGGCATGAAGGTTGCGTGTAAACCATGTTTACGTGCAATTGTTTTAACCACTAATTTAAACGTTTGAATATCATCGCAAGCCTTTAATGCATTTGCATACTTGAAATCAATTTCATGCTGACCAGGTGCTACTTCGTGGTGAGATGCTTCGATTTCAAAGCCCATTTCTTCTAATTCTAAAGCGATATCACGACGGCAGTTTTCCCCTAAATCGGTAGGAGCTAAATCGAAATATCCACCATTATCGTTTAATTCCAATGTAGGTTCACCATTAACATCTAATTTAAAGAGGAAGAATTCCGGCTCAGGTCCAAGATTGAAGTCAGTAAACCCCAGTTCTTCCATTTCACCTAAGATACGCTTAAGGTTGTTACGAGGATCTCCCTCGAATGGAGTTCCATCCGGATTGTAAATATCACAGATCAGTCGGGCTACTTTTCCTTTTTCAGCTGTCCATGGGAATACTAACCACGTGTCCAAATCAGGGAAAAGGTACATATCTGATTCTTCTATACGAACGAATCCTTCAATCGAAGAACCATCAAACATCATCTTGTTATCCAATGCTTTTTCAAGCTGACTTAAAGGGATTTCTACGTTCTTAATCGTCCCTAAAATGTCAGTGAATTGTAGTCGAATGAACTTAACTCCTTCTTCATTCGCTAATCTTAACACATCTTCTCTAGTATACTTTGCCATTTACGTAATTCCTCCTCAAGTGTATTAAAGGTTAATTTAATGAAAAAAGCGTGACATATCACCTTGACGAAGGGATGATCGATTGAATCGGCCAGAATGCATTAACTCATTTCGAAGCAATTTACGCAGCTCATCGTCTGATAGATCCTGTCGTGCTTTTTCTTCCTTTTCATTACTTACGTCAGATACTACTTTGTTTTCATTATGACTGGATACAGAAAAAATCTTCTTGATTCCGGCCATGTTGATACCCTGATCTAACAGATCCTTTACTTCTAATAACTTATCAATGTCATTCAAGGAAAAGAGCCGTCGATTTCCCTCAGTCCGTGCAGGGTTTATCAGCTGGTGCTCTTCATAGTATCGAATCTGACGAGCCGTTAAGTCCGTGAGCTGCATGACAATACTAATTGGAAATAATGCCATCGTTCGACGAATTTCACTTCCGCTCATCTTGATTCCTCCTTTTGTTTTCCTTCTTAAGTATATTATATGTAATGTCAGGAGTTCTGTCAATCATATGTTAGTTTTTCTTACATAAGCGATCAAAAGAAAAGGATAGTCGATTGTAGACTATCCAATTACTACTTTATTATCCTTTTCAAATAGTGATTAAACCTTTTTCGATTAAATTATCAACTGCCGAGCAAACAGCAATTTTGACATGTGAATATGTCAATCCCCCTTGAACGTACGCAACGTATGGAGGTCTTATCGGTCCATCAGCTGATAGTTCAATGCTCGACCCTTGAATAAACGTTCCTGCCGCCATGATGACGTCGTCCTCATAACCAGGCATATAGTTTGGATATGGGGTGAAATGCGAATTGATTGGTGAGGCAAATTGGATTGCTTGACAGAAGGCAATCATTTTATCTCTATCATCGAACTGCACCGACTGGATTAAATCTGTACGAACGGCGAATGGTGAAGGATCAGTGTTCATCCCAATCTCTGTTAAAAGGGCCGATGTGAAGACAGCACCCTTCAGTGATTGTGCCACCACATGTGGTGCGAGAAAGAATCCTTGATACATTTCTTGCAGACTGTATAGGGATGCCCCAGCTTCCGCACCGATTCCGGGTGATGTCATCCGGAATGAACAGGCTTCTACGTATTCTTTCTTACCCACGATATAGCCTCCTGTCTTAGCAAGACCTCCTCCGGGATTCTTAATAAGGGACCCTGCCATAAGATCTGCCCCGACATGACAAGGTTCTCGGTCCTCTACAAATTCACCGTAGCAGTTATCTACAAAGACAACGATTCCTGGGTTGATTTCTTTAATAAAGTCAATCATTTCCCTTATCTCTTCTATTGTAAATGAAGGTCGGTTGGCATAGCCTTTAGAGCGCTGAATTCCCACCATTTTTGTTTTTGAAGAGATGGTCTTCGCTACCGCTTCAAAATCGACTTTTCCTGACTGTTCTAAATCCACACTTTGGTAACCAATATGGAAGTCCTTGAGAGACCCTGTGCCCTCTCCCCGTATACCGACAATTTCCTCGAGTGTGTCATAAGGCTTTCCTGTAATGTACACAAGTTCATCCCCAGGTCGAAGCACCCCAAACAAGGCGATGGAGATTGCATGTGTACCCGAAATGATTTGTGGCCTGACAAGCCCCGCTTCCCCGCCGAATACATCAGCGTAGATGCTCTCCAACGTGTCTCTCCCCGCATCGTCATATCCATAGCCGGTTGAAGGGATAAAGTGAGAATCACTCACCCGGTGTTTTTGAAAGGACCGTAGGACGTTAAATTGATTACTTTCAGCACGTTGATCAATTTGGCTATGTATCTCTTTGATTTTTGATTCCACTTTGGACACAAGTGGTTTTAGTGTATTCCCGTTGAGTAATTGTTCATACATAAGATTTTTGTTTCCCTTCTACCTTTGAAATTTCTTGATGCTTCCTGCTACTGGATGGTCTTCCAGATGATATCCGGTCAATTCATAAACAGTACTTTCTTCCAGGAATTCTATTTTCCTTAAGATGGTTTCATTCTTCAATTGTGAAAGAAGTTTTCCTTCATTCGCAGGTATAAACGCATGATAAGGTATCATATGTGTTTTCACGATTTCTTCTATTTTTAATAATAGCTGTCCCCGATCTCCTTCGTTCAGGGCACTGATCAGGATGCTGTCGGATTCCCCGGAAGGAACAAAATCTGGAATGATGAAATCCCTCTTATTATATACTGTTAATTGTGGCAATGCGTCCATACTCAATTCCGACAATAAAGATTGAACGGTCTTTTCATGCTGATTGTAATCAGGATTGGAGCTGTCCACAATATGAAGAAGAAGGTCAGCTTCCTTCACCTCTTCCAGGGTCGACCTGAAGGCCGCCACGAGAGTTGTCGGTAAATCTTGAATAAATCCTACGGTATCCGTTAGTAACGTTTGATAACCGCAGGGTAAAGGCATCTTCCTGGTCATTGGATCCAATGTAGCGAATAACTGATTTTCTTCATATGAATCTGTCATAGATATTCTATTGAACAACGTGGACTTCCCAGCGTTTGTATACCCGACAAGAGCAATTTGAAAGGTTTTATTACGTTTTCTTCGTTCCCGGTACCTTACTCTATGTTCGACAATCGTTTGTAATTGCTTCTTTATGTCGTCGATTCTACGGTAAATATGACGGCGATCACTTTCTAGCTTCGTCTCACCCGGTCCCCTCGTTCCGATCCCTCCTCCTAATCTTGAAAGGGATGCTCCCTGACCGATCAGTCTCGGGAGCAGGTATTGAAGCTGAGCAAGCTCTACTTGTAATTTCCCTTCTCTTGAACGGGCCCTACCGGCGAAAATATCCAAAATCAGCTGGGTGCGGTCAATTACTCTCGCATTTAACTCTCTAGATAAGTTCCTTATCTGGCTGGGAGATAATTCATCATTAAATATGATGATGTCCGGTTCAAGTTGTTCTTCCAGGATGGATAGTTCTTCCACTTTCCCTTTCCCAATATACGTACTCGGATGGACCCGGTCTCGCTTTTGGGTGATGGAAGCCACGATTTGTCCTTGAGCGGTTTCAGTCAGCTCTTCAAGCTCTGCTAAACTATATTGAAAACGCAAATCATCTTCTTCCAGTTGGCAGCCAACCAGAATGACTTTTTCTATCGACTCATTCTTCAATCATCATCCTTCTTTCTTTACTTTTCAATCTAATTCCCATCATATCAAATCCACCCCGTAAACTCTATGTAAAAAGCAATGAAAAATGGTTGCAAATAAGCACATTCGTGTTAAAATCAGTATGCTTGATTATGACAAAACACCACTTCAAGATTCTACATAATGGCATGTAGCATATTGTATAGGGTGAGGAGGAATGAGTATGACGTGGGAAGTACTGAGTATCATCGGTACCGTTGCTTTTGCTATTTCAGGAGCTATCATCGCCATGGAAGAGGAATATGATATCCTCGGTGTTTATATATTAGGAATTGTCACTGCTTTCGGTGGGGGAGCCATCCGGAATTTACTGATTGGTGTACCGGTATCTGCACTTTGGGAGCAGGGAATGCTATTTCAAATCGCTCTTCTTTCCATTACAGCCGTATTCCTATTCCCTAATAATCTCTTAAAACATTGGAGGAAGTGGGGGAATTTTTTTGATGCAATTGGTCTTTCCGCATTTGCCATCCAAGGTGCCTTATATGCATCTGAAATGAACCATCCCATCAGCGCGATAATCGTTGCTGCCGTGTTGACGGGGAGTGGCGGTGGAATGATACGTGACCTTCTCGCTGGCCGAAAGCCGTTGGTCCTGAGATCTGAAATATATGCTGTGTGGGCCGTTCTTTGCGGTGCAGCCATAGGACTCGGCATTGTTCACACTGCCTTAGAGTTATATTCTTTATTCGTCATTACCACGGCATTGCGTGTCCTTTCCTATTTATATAAATGGAGGCTACCAAATCGAAGTTTACGCGCCCATGTATAAAAAAACCATGCATTCAAATGTGAATGCATGGTTTTTTGATAATCTCTTATTCTGAGGCTTTCGTAAACACGAGGTCGTTACTTCTTATGGTCAACAGATCATGTCGATCAAAACAATTCTCCATTAAGAGTCTCATTGCCTGGGTTCTTATGGATTTTTCAAGGATATTCCGAACATACCTGCCATTTGAAAATGCAACCGGAGATAGAGTATTCTTAGCTATATTCAAATGATCACGAATCTTTCTTTCTGCATCATGACTCAACAAGTACTGCTTCTCATCCAGCATTCTTTTACCGATTTCCATGAGCTGATCGACAGAATAGTCAGGAAAGTGAAACACAAGGGGAAATCGTGATTGAAGACCCGGATTCAACGTGAGAAAGTGCTCCATTTCTCTCGAATAACCTGCCAGGATCAAAATGAAATCATGCTGCTTATCTTCCATATGCTTCACAAGCGTATCGATGGCCTCTTTTCCAAAATCCTTCTCTCCCCCTCTTCCAAGCGAATATGCCTCATCAATGAATAGTATGCCGCCTAGAGCCTTTTTCACCAAATCCCTTGTCTTCTGGGCCGTATGACCAATATATTCACCAACCAGATCAGCCCTCTCTGCCTCGATCAAATGTCCTTTCGAAAGAACGTTCATTTTCAAGAAGAGTTTCCCTATTATTCTTGCCACAGTTGTTTTACCTGTACCAGGATTACCTTTGAACATCATATGGAGAGCTTGTTTTCCAGCTTTCAGACCCATAGCTTCCCGTTTTTTATTTACGTATATCCATGCATAAATCTCTTTTACCATTTTCTTCATATCTTCCATTCCTACAAGTGAGCCAAGTTCTTCTTCGATTTCTTTCAATGCTATGTGCTCTTGAGGGAGGGATTGTGGGACTGAATCCAGCGTTTCCCGTATTGAACTCCTTTTCTGAGAATTAAGTACAATGCTGATTTGACCGTTATTTTTCATTCTCATTGGTTGATCCAAACATTTCACCTCACGATTCTAAAAAACCATATCCGCTTATCGCATATAAGGGGAGTATTCGACTGCTAATTTACCCTGATTTTTTTCGACAAATAAAAAGAATCCTGTCTATTCCTGCGCTTTCCCGAGAAATAAATAGAATTTCGCTGCGAATAAATGGTTTGATCTGCACCCTTTGTTTATCAATCAACCTGTGTGATTTATTTCCAACCACTCAATTTTCAAATTTCAGGGTTCCTTTTCCATGAAGGCAGTAAAGGAGTAAATAAAACCCTCTCTTATCATCCTATTCACTCATAGTGCATTTCATTAATTATTCTTCTCCGGGTCATCACGCCCACCTCAATAAAAAAAGCTGCCCTAAGTGGCAGCTTTCCCATAAACCTTAATTCGTTTGTTCTTCAAAATTTATTTGAACATTTCGCTGTGGTGCGAATGTTGAGATGGCATGTTTGTAAACAAGTTGCTGTTTACCTTCCGTTTCAAATAGGACGGTAAAATTATCAAACCCTTTTACTTGCCCTCGGATCTGGAAGCCGTTTAAAAGGAATACTGTTACGAGTGAACCGTCTTTTCTCAATTGATTAAGGAATTGATCTTGGATATTAATGGATTGTTTCATGGTTAGTCCTCCTCTTCTATCTCTACATTAACTTATTCGACTTTAATTGAAGGTTTCCTGCAATAAATTCTGAAATCTCTTCA
This sequence comes from Bacillus sp. NTK074B, assembly GCF_017303375.1. GTDB lineage: Bacteria > Bacillota > Bacilli > Bacillales > Bacillaceae_B > Rossellomorea. The sequence goes on from NZ_JAFKOH010000002.1 coordinate 176,834, forward strand.
ATAATTTTGGCATGCTTACTATCTTCTGTCATATCAAACCAGGCAACGTCCATTTTATTTCGAAACCAGGTGAGTTGTCGCTTGGCGTACCTTCTGGAATTTTGTTTAAGATTTTCGATTGCCTGATCAAGGCTGATGGTGCCATCAAAGTAATCATAAAGCTCTTTATATCCAATAGCCTGGACTGACTGAACCCCCCTCACACCTTCATCAAATAATCCTTTAACTTCATCCAGGAGACCCTGATTCATCATCAAGTCTACTCGAACGTTGATTCTCTTATATAACATTTCCCTGTCCATGGTTAAACCAATTAACGCTACATCGTACTGTAGCTCATGTGCTTGGTTTTCCTGATACTCACTCATGGTTCTACCGGTACAATGAAAAATCTCCAGTGCACGAATAACACGCCGTGTATTATTTGGATGGATATGGCCCGCGGATGAAGGATCTACCTCGACTAGCTTATGATGAAGCCACTCGGATCCATGCTTTGCAAGCTCTGCTTCTAATTCAGCGCGATACTCTTCATCTCCTGGTGTTTCTGTAAATTGATAATCATATAGAACCGATTGTATATAAAGACCCGTTCCTCCAACAATCAAAGGGACTTTCCCCCGTGAATGAATCTCGGATATCTTCTTCCTTACAATTTGCTGAAACTCGGCCACAGAAAATGACTCTTCAGGGTTTTTAATATCAACCAAGTGATGGGGCACGCCTTCCATCTCGTCAATGGTGATCTTTGCGGTCCCTATGTCCATTTTTCTGTATATTTGCATGGAGTCACCACTAATGATTTCTCCATTAAACCTTTTGGCAAGCTCAATACTCGTCTTGGTCTTCCCTACTGCAGTGGGACCTATAAGGACAATCACTTTCTCTTTCACCATATTTATCATATGTTCACTGCTTTCTATGTAAATGTCTCTTTACATATTATCGTACCATAATAATAGAAGGGATGAAATCACATCTTGTCAGTATGTCCGCTTCCCAACGTTTTATTCCGATTAATATCTCTTCTATGAAGAAAAGTACCCATTCCTCTCTTTCCTAAAACGTCATAAATCTGCTTGAAGGAATGCCCCTTCAAGCAAATTGTGTTTATTCCGGCTTCATGATCAATTGATCACCTCCGGATCTTTCAAGGGAGGTTTTATGATACTCTCCCTTTACCCAGGCGTCAATTTGATTTTGATACCATTCACTTTTGTAGTGACCTGCCTGTCCCGGGCCTACAATATGATATCCGTTGGCCATATCCGAGGTATCAATCAAGAATCTCCAGGAAGCACCGTGATTGACAATTCCTTCATCATTATAACTTGCAGCCTCGACTGTCACCCTGCTTCCTCCGACAGGAATAGGGTCTTTCGCGTTCAGGAACTTTTTAAGAATAGGAGAGGCACTTGATAATGGATGTTCGAAATACACTTTATGATACATCCCCCATTCCCAATCATTCATTGAAGTTCCATATAACTCCTTTAGTTCATTCAGTGCCTTTGTAAGTGACGCAGATACAAATGTTTCGTATCCGCCTCGATCCTCAAACCATTTTGACTCTTCCCCTTCGTGTGCTTTACGAATGAGTTCATCGACCACACTTTGGCGTCCTTCAAACAGTTTCATCATTTCTTCCGGAACCTCTTTTTGAAAGAGACCAGTAGAAATTTCATTCATCCATTGGTGAAAGATCAAGGGTGCTGCTGAATCCTTATCGTCTTGGTAATTCCAGGAGTTTAAAATCTCCAGAGCATCTGATTGTACGGCGGTCAACGTACTTTTTTCCAAATCTTCTGTCAGTACAGGAACAAATTCCCGGGCGTGCAAATTCTTTTGATCCATTTGCAGGTCTTCCATATCGGTAAGAGTCAGTTTGTTTTTATCTTTCAAGTATTCTGAGATTCTCATATAGCGATACGGCTGGGCCCAATGATGACTAATGTGGTATGGGTAATCATCTGTCACCACCTTATTATTCGCTGTCGCTACAAATCCTGATTCCGGGTTGATCACTTTCGGGAGTTCATCAAAGGGTATATAGCCTTGCCACTCATAATCAGGGTCCCAGCCTGGAACGGGCAATAGTCCATCCCCTTTCTTCCTGATGGGGATTTTTCCATTTGCTTTGTATGCAATCGTGCCATCCTTAGACGCAAATACGAAATTTTGGGTAGGTACATGAAAGTGCTTCAGAGCCTCTTCAAATTCACCCCAATTCTTTGCTTTATTGATATTGATGATGGCAGATAGTTCAAGACTTGGATCCAATGCTGTCCATCGCATTGACAAGACCTGCCCGGACTCCTGTTGTTGGGCAAACTCAGAAATCACAGGTCCATGCCTTGTTACGGTTACTGTATAAGGTATAGTCTCACTATCCTTTACTTTAATCGGCTCTTGTAAAATAGTCGCCTTTTCCCACTTCCCATCATACAAAAACAGCTCAGGATCCTCTTCATTGCGCTTCTCTATATACAAATCCTGGACGTCCGGACCCGTGTTCGTGACACCCCATGCGATCTGTTCATTGTGACCGAGGATAATTCCAGGAATGCCTGCAAAAATCACCCCACTCACATTAACTTCCGGGGATTCCAGGTGCATCTGATACCATATGGAAGGTGTCCCTAATGAAAGATGAGGATCATCAGCAAGGATTGGCTTACCATTCTCAGTCTTTTCTCCACTTACCACCCAATTATTGCTCCCGTTGAACTCAGGAGGGGTAACCGCTTCTGCAAAGGATTTCTCCAAATCCAGCTGACTCTCACCTATATCTGATAGAATGGTAGGTGCTCCTTCAGGATAGGAAGGAAATAAATCATACGCCTTCTCTTTCGGAAGATTTTCGAGTGCCCAATATCTGAAAGCCTGTCCCTGCCAATGACCTCCTAAATCAAAAGCCATGTATTTTCCAATGGTCAGTGAATCGATGGGAGTCCATTTTTCCGGCTTATACCCCAGGAGAGTAAACTCGAATGGAAGCCTGCCCTTATCCGAGGCTTCATCCATATAGGCATTGACTCCATCGGCATACCATTCAAGAAGCTGTTTTGCTTCATCTGGATAGGCGGTAAAGGAAACCTCGGCTGCCCTTCTCAAGCCGAATGTCCTGAAGAATTTGTCCCTGTCCACCGCCTTCTCCCCTACGACCTCACTCAATCGCCCCGATGCCTGCCGCCTGCTTAAATCCATTTGGAATAAGCGATCTTGAGCCTGAACATACCCTTGAGCCATATAAAGGTCTTTATCATTTTGAGCCTGAATATGCGGTACACCGTCTTTATCCCTTACTACTTTCACTTCATTTGATAAACCACTTAACGAAATAGTACCGGATGTAACCGGAAGAGACCTGTCGATATAATAGTTTGCAAAGATCACTAGACCAAGCAGGAGAAATAATATACTTCCCGCAGTCCACAACGTAATTGTAAGACGCTTATTCTTTTTCTGTTTCTGAAGCTCAATGCCTCCATTCATTTCATTTCCCCCTATTATATATATGGAATTTTCTGAAAACAATATTATATATCTATTATTATCCTTTTAGGGGGGGAATTCCTTCTCTTAAGCAGGAGAATTTTATCATGGTCGAATCACTTAAAAGGTATATCAACCAAAAGCCTTTCACCCCTTACCTTGCTTTCGCAATGATACCGTTATGAACTTTAATATAACCGTGCTGTAAGATATCCGCTCCATTTTCATATAAATAAAGACCCATTTGTTCAACGGTCATCAGTTCCCTATATGTGTGATTCATCACATCTGCCATCACTTCATAGTACACTTTGGATTTTAGCTGAGCCCTCGGTGTCGTCAGCACCATATATCCATTCGGCTTCAAGAATTTCCGATGCCACTCCACCACTTCTGATTTATATTCATCCGGAAAATGTTCTAATAGTCCAACACTCAACACAATGTCAAACTCTTTTCCAAATGCCAAGTCCCTGATGTCCGCAACGATGTATGTGGTCTTGAAGTCACTTTTATAATATGTCTTAAATCCACCGGTTGAAGGATTGGGACCGAGGAAGGGGTAGCTTTCCGGAAATTCCTGATAACGGGTATCACGACAAAATGAATCGTAATCAACCATCACGATTTCACTGCCGGGATAAAGGGCTGAAAGCTGCATTGCTTCATATCCCTCTGCTGCCCCTAAGAATAATATCTTCGGCTTAACGACATCGAGGCCGCTGAACAAGGCTCTCTTCCCTCTCGGATCCCACACTCCATCCTGTATTCGATGCACATAATTCCATAGATGCAGCCTGAGGTGTTCTCCTAAAGCTTCAGTCGATTTTTTTAGATTCAATTTCAATGCATTCCTGACAATACTCTTTCTACTTTCTTTCATTTCAGCAGGGACATCTTTGACGAACCATTCGTGGAATGAGCGATTAAACATTTCCCATGATGTGTGTACAGGTAGAGATTTCCCATTTTCCTTTTCCCAATCTTTTTTTTCTTTGGAAAGAGACGTTACCTCATAAGGTTTCCCAACGTTTTTCCAAGTTAAGGTGGACCAATCTCTGACACCCTTCAATGTGACGAACTTATTATATTCCTTCTCGGAAAATTTCCTCTTATCCACTCGATGAGATGCTTCAAGATAGGTTTCTTCACAAAAAGTTTCATTGTTTAATGTTGTTTCAACCTCTATCAATTGAACCTTCCCCTTTCTCAGAAAACGTTTACATTTCTCCTTAATTACATTAAAGAAAAAGTGCCAAATCCCTTCTTTTATTCTAAACGTTCTTATTCAGTTACCATAATGTTATTATAGTTAATCTTCTGTGAGTTGTACTCGTTTATCCTGGTATTCGAATTGGGTAGAAGGATCTTAGGAGGTGGGCGCATGTCCTTCAATTACGAAATAGATTATGATTCCATAGACTTTCGGGAACATCCCGGTAAATACCGTGTCGGGCGTGGGGAACAGGGTGTTTTGCTTGTTGAGCCATACAAAAGCGAGATCCTGCCAGAGTGGCGTTTTAAAACACCTGATATAGCAGAAGAATCTTCAGATACCATCTATCACATGTATCTCCAATATAAAAAGGAAAATGATTTTGTGGGCATGGATATGGCAAGGAAATTCCTTCAGATGGGCTACACGAGGGCTAGAAGGTACGCCAATTATCCTGGGGGAAAGAAGTACAATGACGCTGGGGATATCAACGATCGAAAGATAGATGAACAAAAAGCTGAATCAGCCGCCATTTTTGAAACAAAATGGAAGCTGGTCAGAGAGGATAAAGACTACTTGAAGTTAAAAAAGGAACACCAGCGTAAATATGGATGAGGACCATTTAAAAAGGGGATGAAACACTTCATGTTCCATCCCCTTATTCATTCATTACATGATTCGTTTGAACATTTTTTCCATTTCGTAAGTCGAATAGTGAATAATGATTGGCCGGCCGTGTGGACAGGTGAAAGGATCGCTTGTCACCCTCAATTCATCCAATAAAGCCTGCATGTCCTCATTTCGCAGATGATGATTTGCTTTAATGGAACCTTTACAACTCATCATGATGGCTGCTTCTTCCCGCAGTTTTTTAATATCGACCCTGTTCATTTTTATGATTTGCTCAATCATATCTTCGATGGTTTGCTGCTCCTCCCCTTTAGGGAACCACTGTGGATGAGCACGTACGATATAGCTGTTGTATCCGAAATCTTCAAGAAACACCCCCACTTCTTCAAGGAGCGAGCGGTGTTCATTGATCTTTATAAACTCATCTGAAGAAAATTCAAGCGTGAGGGGGACAAGGAGTTCCTGAAGCTCTTTGGCCACTTCCCCTACCCTCTCTTTATAGAACTCATACTTGATCCGTTCCTGAGCTGCGTGCTGATCAATGATATATAGCCCCCGATCATTTTGAGCAAAAATATAGGTGCCATGCATTTGGCCAACAAGATAAAGTGCAGGGACCCTCGGTGTTTCCTTATCTTCCTCATTGGTTTGAATCTCTTGTACCAGGGTTTCTTCAAGGGTCTCATCCAGGAAAGGTTCTTGATTTGACACGTGACTTGTTGGTTCACTCACATCATTGGCAGCAGATTGCCGCTTATCCAGCTCAACCAATTCTTCATTAGGGAGCAATCTCTCCCGAACGTAGCCTCCGTTGCTTTGCCTGGCTTCTTGTCGTTTTGTGTAATGCTCAAGGTTCATAAATGTCTGCTCGGATTTTGGCTGGGCTGCTTTCGGGGTGATGGATCCGGAAGGGATCAATTCCTTCCCTCTAAACAACATTTTTATGCCTTCTGTCACTAATGAATTGAGCTCAGCTTCCTTACTGATGCGAACCTCCATCTTAGAAGGATGCACATTCACATCCACCAGTATCGGATCCATCTCTATACTGAGCAGTACGATAGGATGACGACCTATGGGGAGAAGTGTATGATAACCCTCCCCAATCGCTTTCGCCAGTGCATAGTTCTTTATGAACCTGCCGTTGATCATCGTAGAAATGTAATTCCTGGATGCACGGGTAACTTCAGGGAGGGATATATATCCTTTTACTTTAAAATCAAGGGACTCCACTTCGATCGGCAGCATTTTCTTTGCTATCCCCACTCCATAAATAGCGGCCAAAACCTGCAGGACATCGCCATTTCCATTTGTATGCAATAGGGATTTACCGTTATGAAGAAGTTTGATTGAAACGTTAGGATGAGCAAGGGCAATCCGGTTGACAACATCCGTAATGTTCCCGAGTTCGGTATGAATGGTCTTCATGTATTTCAACCGGGCCGGTGTATTGAAAAACAGTTGTGAAACTGTGATATCTGTCCCTTTTCTCGAAGACGTGCTTTCAATTGCGTTTACCTTTCCACCTTCAAGTTCAATGCTCGTACCCGGTCCATCACCCGTACTCGTCTTTAAAGAAAAGTGGGAAACGGAAGCGATACTCGGCAGGGCCTCCCCTCTGAATCCTAACGTACGTATGCGGAATAAGTCATTCTCATCTTTGATTTTACTCGTTGCATGTCTCTTAAAGGCTGTCGTGACATCTTCCTTTTCGATTCCGTCCCCATTATCTATGATCCGTATGGACTGTAAGCCTGCTTCCTCGATGTGAATTTCAATGACGTTTCCACCTGCATCGATACTGTTTTCAAGGAGTTCCTTCACGACGGATGCCGGTCGTTCCACCACTTCACCTGCAGCTATTTTGTTAGAAAGCGAATCATCAAGCTGAAATATTTTTACCACAGTTTCACCTTCTTAGTGTTTTAACTTTTTTTGGATTCCATAGAGAGTGTTCATGGCGTCTAACGGCGTCATTTCCATGATATCCAGCTTCTTAAGGTCATCTAAACATTTCTTTTCCTTAGAAGTGAACTTTTCCTTCTTATCCGATTTTTCTGTTCCAAAGAAAGATAGCTGGGCCAAATCTTCTTCACTTTTGACCGGCATCTCTGAAATTTCTTCCTTGGAAGCAGCCACTTCACTGGAAGATGTTAGGTCTTCTTTCCGTTCAAGATCAAGAAGAATTTCATTCGCTCTCCGAATTAAGACTTCCGGCAATTCGGCAAGCTCTGCCACATGTATTCCGTAACTCTTATCTGCCGCACCCTCTTTAATTTTGTGAAGGAAGACAAGCTTACCATTTTGCTCCATAGCACTTACATGAACGTTTTTCACTTTTGGCAGCTCTTCTTCAAGCACCGTCAGTTCATGGTAGTGAGTAGAGAACAACGTTTTCGCCCCGATATGTTCATGAATATATTCAATGATTGCTTGTGCCAGTGCCATCCCGTCATAAGTTGAAGTTCCACGTCCGATTTCATCAAAAAGAATCAGACTTTGTTGAGTGGCGTGAATGAGCGCATTCTTCGCTTCAAGCATTTCTACCATGAATGTACTTTGCCCGGAGATCAAGTCATCTGCAGCCCCGATTCGGGTGAACACTTGATCGAATATAGGTAAATTTGCCTCACTGGCAGGTACATAACAGCCGATTTGAGCGAGGATGCTCGTCAAGGCTACCTGTCTCATATAGGTGCTCTTACCTGACATATTCGGTCCTGTTATGAGAAACACTTCCCTCTCTTGGTCCATGAAGCAATCATTCGGGACATATTCCTGTGCTCCCATCACTTTTTCCACCACCGGATGCCGTCCCTCTTTTAGTAGTATCCTTCTTTCTTCATTGAACACAGGACGAGTGTAATGACGCTTCTCGCTTACTGTTGCAAAGCACTGCAGGACGTCCAACTCACTGACGAGTTTCGCGAGCTTTTGCAATCTCGGGATAAATTCCTTTACTTTTTCACGAATACCCAGAAACAATTCGTATTCCAAGTCCACGCTCTTTTCATCCGCTTGTAGGATAAGCGATTCTTTCTCTTTTAATTCTGGTGTGATAAAACGTTCAGCATTCGTTAACGTTTGTTTCCGTTCGTAGCGACCTTCTTCAAGGTGTTGAAGGTTCGCCCTAGTCACTTCAATATAGTAACCAAATACCCGATTAAACCCTACCTTCAGAGACCTGATTCCGGTGCGTTCCCTTTCATCCCGTTCAAGCTGAGCTATCCAGGACTTCCCATTTTTACTTGCATCTCGATATTGATCCAGTTCATCGTGATATCCGTCCTGAATCAAGCTTCCCTCTTTAATCGATAAGGGAGGGTTTTCTACTAATGCCTTTTCCAGAAGGTCTGTCAACTCTTCACAAGGATCCAATCTATCGACAAGCTCATCGGTTGCTTCATTTCCCAAAGACTCTACAAGTTGCTTTAACAGGGGTATTTGCTGTAAAGATTTTTTCAACTGGATCAAATCACGTGCATTTACATTACCGAAGGCAACCCGTCCCGCAAGCCTCTCCAGATCGTACACCTCTTTTAAACGTTCTCTCAAATCCTGTCTTTCGAAAAAACGTTCCAATAATACTTCCACTACGGTCTGACGCTTTTCAATTTCCTGTTTGTGGATAAGTGGGCGATCGATCCATTGCTTTAAAAGTCGACCTCCCATGGCCGTCATGGTTTCATCCAAAAGCCATAACAGAGATCCTTTTTTTCCTTTGGACCGGATGGTCTCCGTCAGCTCCAGGTTTCGCTTTGAATAGTAATCCATTTTCATAAAGTGATGAAGCTGATACGGCTCCACGATTTGCAAGTGATCCAAGCTCCTCTTCTGGGTACGGAAGAGATACTGAAATAGCAGGGACGAAGCTTTAATGAACTTCTCTTGATGCAAAGGATCAACGAGATGGACAAAAGCATACCCGGGGCTTGAATCCTTCTCGTATGATAAGGTAATTTCATTTCTTTCTTTAATCTTTCCTTGTACTTCTTCTGAAAGATCCGGGTGGATGACGACTTCTTTCCCTCCGATTGTTGATAATTCATTCAACAGAGCCTGAAGGCCATCCGACACGACGGTCACCTTGGTTTCACCCGTCGTTAAATCGCTATAGGCGAGTCCATAAGTGTGATCTCCAAAATCGGTTACTGAAGCAATATAGTTGTTTTCTTTATCATTCAACCCTTTACCATCCATAACCGTCCCTGGTGTAATGAGCTGAACCACTTCTCTCCGGACGACCCCTTTGGCATGTTTTGGATCTTCTGTCTGTTCGCATATGGCTACTTTAAATCCTTTATGAATGAGTTGCTCTATGTAATTAGGAGCAGAATGATACGGTACACCGCACATGGGAATTCGTTCCTTTCCTCCCCCATCACGGCTTGTCAGTGTTATTTCAAGTTCCTGCGAAGCTCTAACGGCATCGTCAAAAAACATCTCATAAAAATCACCTAAACGAAAAAATAAAAAGGCATCCTGGTATTCTGCCTTTACTTGTAAATATTGTTTTATCATTGGTGTGTATTGTGTCATGGTTCATCCAAACCTTTCCAAGTAAATCTGCTTTTCTCGACTATTCATTATATCATACGGATAAGGGTGGAAGCATGTAGTAGATTGAGGAAGCGCAGGGGATAACACAAATTCAAAAAAAATTCGCTTCCTACCATCAGGAGCGAACTTTCATCGTGCTATTCTGCTTGCTTAGCAATACTTGACTCATCTTGTAAACAATTGGACTTTGCTTTCCGCTTATACAAAAACTTATATAGTAAGTATCCGGTGATGACTACTGCCCCACCGATCAGAAGATAGGTTTGGACATGGCTCATCATGGATTGAACGGATTTCAAATTCCCATTTTTCCCGACAATTAACATTGTGACGGTAATCGGGAATATTCCTATGAAGGTTAATCCCCCGAATTTCCACTTATTTACTTTACTGATCCCTGCAACATACGAAATATAATTACCGATTCCCAAAGGCCTCGTTATGGCAATGCTCCATAAACCGCATTTACGGAACCATTTCTGACCCTTTTCGATTTTCTTTGAGCTCGTTTTCTCTTTTATCTTATCCTTTAACGTAAATCCGATGCCATATGGGATGTAACTAAAAACGGTATAGACTATACTGCTTGTGATTGACAATATAATTAGCTTTATCCAGGAAGGATCCAGTACATACCCATAAGTGAGAGTGACAAGGGCACCTGGAAAAGGCAGTGAAGATGCTTCAATGGCATTACCGGCGAATAGCCCCCACATTCCTAACTCCTTTATTAAATTCATGACCAACTCCAACATCTGCTCTTTCCCTCCACGATTCATTTATATACCCTTTTCCCTGTTTTGCCCTTTAAAAACGCAAATGAAGGATAAGATTTTTCATCCACTGGAGGGAAATATTGTTAGCTGAAGATTCCATCACTTTAACTCCCTGACAAATGTTTGCCCATCTATTCTCCACTGATCCTCCAATGTATCTTTGCGAAAATAAAACTGAATGTTTTTTTCCTCTTGGGCCTGATTGGAACGGATCCATTTCACCCTGAACTGGTATTTCATGGCCACCAGGACAGGCAAATCCTCTACGGGTAAAATCGACCTTTGTGTAACCTCAACGTGCTTCACAGATTCAAGGGTCTCTTTTATTGAACGTTTGTTTCCCGTCATTATGTGTGAAAGCAGCCCCACATCCTGTTGGTTAATAGCAATCTCCATTACACTGATCAATTCATAGGGATCTAAACGGTACAAGTACCTGTCCAGTTCCCCCCCTGCTTTCAATATCATAATCTTATGTGCTAAATCTGGAGTGGGTGTCTTATGTGTCGTACTTCCATAAAAATGGACACAGAAATGTCCTGGAAAATTATTTTGGAGGGCTCCGGCACCATGAGGCATTCCATTCATGGATGCAGATATGAGCTGGTCATTCACCAATACAAGTATCGCACGACGATCCCAGCTCCACCTTCCACCATAGATTTCTTTCATTATTTGCGTATCTTCCTCTGTAACGGGCTGCACATCGGCATGTTTGCTTCCTGCTCGTCTTTGGACTTCAAAAGATAGGCCTGTCTCTACATCAATAATTGTAAAATAGGATTTATTTGGAATGATTTCCTTTACTTGTCCCCAAGGAAGGATCTCCACTTGAAAACTTGGCATGGCTCCTGCCGGCTTTCCTCCTATGAAAAAGAGCAATGACGCGACAACGGCAAATCTCAACATATAAAGCATGTACGAAACCTCTTTTTCCTTTAGTTTTTGTCCGTCAATCACCGCTTCATTCACTCAATTTTTGGCAAATTAACAGGAACATGAAATGGACCGAGTTAACGGATACTACCAACGAAAGGAAGGGTTCACATGCTATTGTTTAAATTGGCTGCGATGGGAATATTAGTGTTTCCGGCGATGGAACACCATGATCAATTACATATCAAAATTCCGAATCAAACATATATTTCGGTTGATCGACAAGAATTGGATGTAAAGTTGTTGGATGAACCATTAATGAATGAAAAACACTTTGAGGAGGTTGTTTCCCACTTGCAGAATTTGGTCTATCTTCCTCCTCAAAATGCCTATATAAACGTACACGGAAGGATAGTATCGGAAGCGGCAGGATATAAGCTTAATGATAGGAAATTTCGTGAACTGGTGGATGATTTCCTTTTCTCAAAGGGATCAGCTAACGTCGAACCTCCCTTGATGACTCTGTATCCCAAGGTGGATAGTGAGATTCTCGCGCATATCCGAACACAAAAAATCGGACAATATGTTACGTACTTCAATCCTCATAATGTGGAGCGGACACAAAATATAACCCTTGCAACCGGAAAAATCAACAATACGGTTGTGTTTCCCGGGGAAGTGTTCTCGTTTAACGGAGTAGTGGGAAAAAGGACGAAAGAAAAGGGATATAAAAAAGCTCCTGTTATTGTAAAAGGGGAACTCTCTGAAGACATTGGAGGAGGTATCTGCCAGGTATCATCTACATTATATAATGCTGTGGATCAAGCGGGCGTAGCCATATTGGAACGTTACCATCATTCCAAACGAGTTCCATACGTACCAAAAGGCAGGGACGCTACTGTTAGCTGGTACGGTCCGGACTTTACCTTTAAGAATGCATACAATCAGCCGCTTCTTATTCAGGCAAAAATTACAGGGGGACAGGTGATCATCACCGTCCATTCATCGGATCTCATCAATGTAAAAAAAAGAAGGATTCCAAGTGCCTCCCAGAAATCACCTCAAGAAAAACAAGTCGATCACTCACTTCAAGATTAAACGGCACCTCGGTACTCTAGGAGGTGCGTTCAGTACTAATGAATTCCAAAAATTCAATCCGGTTTCCGAAGGGATCAGATACAAAAATACGGTTTCTTCCCTTAATTGGCGTATCTTCCTTTATCTCAATTTCATTCTTCTTTAAATTTTCCTTCAAAGTATCTAAATCATCCACAAGTAGCCCCGGGTGCGCTTTTGATGCAGGTACAAAATCTTTTTGTACCCCGATATGAATTTCCTGTGGTCCGAGCTGGAACCAACAGCCCCCCCTGCCTCGAAGATTTTCCGGTTTAGGGATTTCTTCCAACCCAAGTACATTTCCATAAAACATGCGGGCCTTCTCTTCACAATCTTTCGGTGCTGCAATCTGGATATGGTCGATCCCTTTAAATACAATACTCATGGTTCAGTGAATCTCCTTCCTCAATCATAGTCCCTTCCATTTTACCATAATATTCAATATTTACAGCATCATAAAAGACACCTGCATGTGCAGATGCCTTCATTTTGATTATGACAGTTGTCGAATTCCTCCTATGACAGTGGACACTAATCGATCTAGATCTTCTTCTTCGATATTCAGTGGGGGTGATAGTGTCAGGACATTATTGAACCCTGCGACAGTGGCACCATTTTTCCCGATGATGACGCCTTGCTGTTTACAATATAGAATGACCGTATTGACTTTATCAAGGTCTAACGGTTCCTTGGTATCCTTAGTAGTCACCATCTCAATCCCGATCAATAATCCCTTTCCTCTTACATTCCCTACATACGGGTGATCTTGCAGATGATTTTTTAACGTATTTAATGCTTTTTCCCCCAAATTCGCCGACCGTTCAAAAAGTCTTTCCTTTTCCATGATTTCAATGTTTTTCAGAGCAAGGGCACAGGCCGCAGGATTCCCTCCAAATGTGTTGATGTGGCGAAAATAATCATATTCCTCAGAACCCTTAAATTCTTCATAGATTTCCCGCTTCACTGCAGTAGCGGAAAGAGGTAGATATGCACTGGTAATCCCTTTTGCCATCGTAATGATATCCGGTTTGACATCATAGTTCATAAATCCAAACGCTTTTCCCGTCCTTCCAAAGCCACAAATGACTTCATCCACTATTAGAAGGGCACCATGCTTCTCACAAACTTCCTTGGCTGCCTTCATATAGCCCTCCTGAGGCATGAGGATTCCCCCGCCGGTGATGATGGGTTCCATAATCAGGGCAGCCACTGTTTCACTCAATTCCCATGTCATGGCCTGGTCAATGGCCTTTACTCCAGGCAGGTCCCGGGGATCCCCCCCTGTCACTTCATCACGATAGGCGTCCGGAGGGGCAACATGGTGAAATCCCGGAGCCAACGGTTCATACTTATATTTACGCTGAGCCTGGCCTGTTGCGGCTAATGCTCCCATAGAATTCCCGTGATAGCCTCTATATCTGGAGAAAATCTTATATCTTCCGTGATCCCCTCTTTGTTGATGGTACTGACGGGCGATTTTAAAGGCGGTTTCATTGGCTTCTGATCCACTGTTAGAGAAGAAAATCACATAGTCATCACCCAGTAACTGATTTAATTTCTCTGCAAGTTCAATGGCTGGACGATGGCTTTGTGTAAGAGGAAAGTAAGCCATTTCCTTTAACTGCTCGTAAGCGGCCTCTGCTAATTCCTGCCGCCCATATCCAACGTTTACACACCATAATCCCGCCATTCCATCAAGGTACTTCTGTCCATCCTGATCTGTAATCCACGATCCCCTGGATTCAGTCACAACCATCGTTCCCTGTGGATTATATGGTTTCATGGAATGCCAGATGAGCTTTTCATCCCGCTTTAACCAAACATCTTGAGATTGACCTGCTTTTACCATGAAGGTTCCCCCTAACCCTTTTTAAAAATCGAACCGGGAAGTGATCATTTTCTTCCTAGTATAGAAATTTACTCCGTCTTTACCGTTTACATGCATATCTCCATAGAAAGAATCCTTCCACCCCGAAAACGGGAAGAATGCCATTGTAGCAGGTACCCCCACATTGATACCAAGCATCCCTGCGTCTGCTTCCTCCCTGAACTGACGTATGGCACCTGCGTCTTTCGTATATATCGTTGCACCATTTCCATACCTTGACTGACGGATGTATTCCAGCCCCTGATCTAAATCATCTGCCCTCAATAAACTGAGGATCGGGGCAAACATTTCTTCCTTTGCAATCGTCATTTCCGGTGTCACATGGTCGAAGATCGTTGCACCTAAGAAATTCCCCTCCTTGAAATCCTCCATTTCTTTTCGGCCGTCTCTTATAAGGGACGCCCCTTCATTTATCCCTTTATCAATATATCCAAGGGTTTTTTCACGATTTTCTTTTCGAATGACCGGAGTAAGCAATACTTCCTCATCCATTCCATTTCCAATGCATAATTCATCTGCTTTTTTACTCAAAGCCTGCACGAACTTTTCATTGTCCCCTACCACGACAACCGCACTGCATGCCATGCACCTCTGACCTGCACTTCCGAATGCTGAGCTGATGATATGCTCTGCGGCTTTATTCAAATCCGCATCGGGCATGACAATGTGATGATTCTTTGCTCCGGAAAGTGCCTGCACCCTCTTCCCTTGTGAAGCGGCTTGTTGGTATACGTACTTCGCTACAGGCTGCGATCCCACAAAGGATATAGCAGCGATGTCCTTATTCTCCAGTAAGCCATTGACAACATCATGGGCCCCATGCACAACATTTAAGACCCCATCCGGCATACCCGCCTCTGTCAATAATTCTGCCAGCCTGTTGGCGAGAATCGGAGTTCTTTCAGACGGCTTCAACACGAAGGTATTTCCACATGCAATGGCAAGTGGGAACATCCATAATGGGACCATCATAGGGAAGTTGAACGGGGTAATCCCCCCTACAACTCCCAGGGGATAACGAAACATTTCCGAGTCAATATCTTCCGCAATCCCGCTGAGCGTCTCACCCATCATTAAAGTAGGTGCTCCGCAAGCAAATTCCACACATTCCAACCCACGCTGTACTTCTCCATAAGCTTCTTTGAAGGCTTTCCCATTTTCTTGTACCACAAGTTTAGCCAACTCATCGTGATGATCTGAAAGCAGGGCGTGATATTTATAAAGAATGCGGGCTCGTTTTGGCACAGGTGTCTTCTTCCAAGTTCGTGAAGCATCCTTGGCGGCTTTCACTGCCATCGCTACATCTTCTTTCGTTGAGATTGGCACTCTGGCAATCTCTTCATTCGTGGCAGGGTTCAGGACCTCCAATGTTTGTGAGCTGAGGGAATCCACCCATTTACCGCCAATATAATTCTTTAATACAGCTACATCCTTTTTTATTACAGTCATATTCAGTTCCTCCTTTATACTCTTTGTAATAAATGTCTTCAAAGAATTGCAGAACTTTCTGTATGCTCGATACTTTCATTATGAAAGAAATTGGCAGGGCTTTCATTAGACATTGTGTAAAATAACCATGCCCTTTCATAGGACACTTTCACTCTTTATTCAATTGAAACTCTACCGATCCACTGAATTTATCTTCATTTTTCCCGTAAAGCTATGTGGCTGCAAGTACTCATGAGCAGCAAGCAGAAATTCAATTGTCACCCGTTTATCCGAAGACATGAAATCCCCGCCAAGGAGATCTTCTATTTTCTTAAGTCGATGGTAAAGCGTTTGTCTTACAATAAATAACCTTTTTGAGGTTTCTTGTTTGGACCCCTGACATGACAGGAAAACTTTAAGGGTCTTCATTAAATTCCCATCATTCTCCCGGTCATAATGGAGTAAGGGGGCAAGGTACTCCTCTATCATTTCCCATAGATTCACATTCTCATTTACGATTGATATCAACCTGTACAAATGAAGGTCATCAAAGAAATAAAAATGTTCCCTTCCAGCCATTTTCGAACGGAACTTAAGTGTCTCTTTAGCCGTTTCATAACTTTTATGAATATCCATCAATTCCAATTGATATTTACCAGTAGCAAATACTGCATCGGAAGAAGATGTAAAGAAACCTGCTTTAAGAATCTTTTCATACGCATTGGTCAATCTGGACTTCCAATCGCCGGATCTCCGGGTATCTAAGAGTATAAAGATTAAATCTTTCCCCATTCTTTCAGGTACGACTTGGAAGCCGAATTGTTCAAAAATACTTTTTGTCACCAGATTGAAAAAGGTTAAATCTAATGTCTCTTTCTCTTCCAAGCTACGAGTCTGAAAGACACATACAACTCCACCATGAACGGCACCTTTCTGCTCATCCATAAACGCGGCAAGTCTCTCATATGATTGATCCCCTTTTAACCATGACATGATCCATTTCGATTCTTCCAGTCGTTTTTGTTCATGAAAATACAATTCCCTCATTAGGTATTGAGCGAGTGCCGTTGACGTCCGGTCCAAGACTAACAGCTCATATTCACTAAAAGGATGATTGAACCTGTACATGAAAAGCTCGGCATATTCCTGGTCAAAAAGGATCACCTTCGTCGAAGCAAAGTGATGATCATGTGCCTTTTTGTGCCTATAGTATTTCTGAAGGAGGATCTCTTCTTCAGATGAACACATATGTGGGTGAACCTCTACATCTTGCTCTTTCAACTGAAAAAGGACAGCCACATCCAACTCTTTATGTAACACTTGAAGAATATCTCTACAATGATTGATAGAAAGCAGCATTTTGTTCAACCTTTGAGCATATGAATCAAGTTTCTTAATCATCTCATATTGCTGATTGATCATGACTGCATGTATATCCTGCGTGATACTGACAAAAGGGACTTCTCTTTCAAAAACAATGATGGGGAAATTGAATGCGTCGGCACATTTCAATACAGATGATGGAATGGTTGAGATATTCGTATCCAGCTCGATACAAATCGCAGCTGCCTCACACTCTACCAGCTGATGTATAAGAGAGAGGAAATTCCCTTCTTCCTGGAGGGCAAGCCCTGTTGAAAGGATCAACTCATTTCCGTTAAGCAGGTTCTTTATCGAAGTGACTTCCACTACATGGACCCATTTGACTTGTCTAGAGAGGCCCTTTTGTCCAGCAATCACTTTGGCATGTTCAAAGTTTTTTCTTCCCAGAATATCTTCCACTGAAAAATAGTAATGACTCTTCATCCTCTTCTCCTTTCTCAGTAAATGGAGAAAAAGGATTGGCAGAACCAATCCTTCACTTTTCTTCAATATGGGGGATTGCAAACTGTATCTCTTCACTCCACCATTTCACTAAATCTTCTTCAGTCAGGTGTTCTGAAGACAAGACGGTTAACAGCCAGTGTATGAATTCATCCGTCGTCTGCATATTTTGAGTGCGCGGTGACCATTCATTACCAGAATCTAAAAGTAAGTCACTCATCAAAGGCCCCCTTTTATTCTTATTGTGCATGAAATAAGAGACTTGAAAAATACTTCCGTGCATTGGCCGTTTTCACATGCAAAGTGGCACTTCGATTGTTTTGAGTATGCTTAAACACGACGAACGCACCACTGAGATTTTCAGTGACTTTCTCAATTTTGAATCCTTTTTGCAAAAGAAAATCAATCTTATCCCTTTCACTTAAGAACTCTTGATAATCAGACATCCCGACACCCTTTCATTATCATTTATGGAGGTTGTATTTCTAATTAGAAAAACTTGTGCCAGTCGGGGATTTTTCGATGACGGGTTCATGCTCCTCTTCAATGACCCAATCCCGGCCTACAGACAGTCCCAGATATTTCTCATCACTCGGATCTGAAAGCTCTGCCTGCTCATACTTTTTGAACCACCAGAATTTCGCTAATACGTAATAACAGAGGGCACCGACACCAAATCCCACTAAAAACGAAAAATTGGGGACGAAATAGGAAGCAACCGCTCCAAGTATCCATGCAATAAACCCTGCAAGGTTGACTCCATTCATATAGCTGAACTGTCCTCTATCTTCGTATAAATCAGGCACATTGACCCTTCGTTTTCGAATAAAGTAGTAATCTGATATTAAAATTCCGACAATCGCAGATAAAATCCCCCCTACAAACAATAGTACCGGGATGATTACACCGAACAAATTCCATGGCTGTACGATCGTCCCTATAATACCGGCAGTTAAGACACCTGCCCAGAAAGGGAATTTCGGACCTCCTACATTGGAAAAGATAGTGGCTGCAGGAACAATATTCGCAGCAATATTCGTGGACCACTGTGCCAGGACGATCATAAGCAGGAGTATCCCTAAAACAAACCCGCCTGCTGCTTCCTGGAGGGCAACCACCGGATCATAATTTAAAACGGCGATATAAGAAATCCCACCTATCAATACCATAAATGCTTGAGTGATCGGAAGGGCTACAAGGTTACCAATCAATGAACTCCGATTTCTCTTAAACCAGTTCCGCTCATTACTTGGAGCTTTCATAAAGCGGGATATGGAAGGGATATCAGCTGAAAGTGTTGCCCAAAATCCCATATTACTAAAGATCACAACCAGAAATGCCGTAATAGTGGCTGCCCCCGTTACCGGACTCTCCACCCAGCTCCAAATATCTCTTCCCTGACTGGCAGCAGACTCAGATAAAGATGAATACATCCAAACCGAAATCAAAATGATGACTGGAGCCGCAAGGTCTGCAAAACGTTCTACCGCTTTAATTCCAAGGGCCGTGTTCACTAATTGAAGAACTGCAAAGATCAGGAAACAGACAAACCAATTATCAAAACCAGATAAAATATTAAGAATTCCATTCATCGCTGTCGCTCCGAAATAGGTGTTTATTCCAAACCACATAGAAGCCGCGAGTCCCCGAACAATAGAAGGGATATGGGTTCCTATCGTTCCGAATGGTGCCCTCATGTATACGGGGAATGATACTCCGTGCTCGATCCCAATATCACCGGTTAAGGTAATAAAGAAACCGATGGCAAGAGAACCGATGATCGTGGCAAGAACGACGAGTGGTAAAGGCAAAGATACGACCCCTGCCCCACCGATGGCGAAGGTGGCAAGTACGACAACCATCCCTACCCACATAAATGAATAACCAAGCTTCGTAATTTTTCTTTCACTTTCTTTAATAGGTAATAGATCAGGAGACTTTAGATAATTACTTTTCAACATGAACACCCCATTTTCGTTTGCTTCGAATGGCAAAACCAATCTTTGTTCAAGAGTGGCAAGCTGATGGAGGAATTGGCCATCCCTCCAATCAGCTCACAGGAGTAGTTCTACATGTAAGGTGGATGATTTAAGGAAAGTATGATCAGGACTTGGAGGATTGCAGTGCCTCACTCTCTTCATTTGAAAGAAGCTTACCGTATTTCGCTCTCTTCACGTAGTTTCCAGAACCCATTTTCCCTACGAACTGTTTATCTTTGATGACATAATTACCTCTTGATAAAACAGAAATCGGTTCTCCCTTCACCTTCATGCCTTCAAATGGGTTATAATCAGCGGCCATATGATGGGTCTCTGCAGAAATGACTCTTTCGGCATCTGGATCAAAGATGACAATATCGGCATCAGAACCTACGGCAACTGTCCCCTTCTGTGGATACAGACCAAATAACTTGGCGCTTCTTGTCGACATGATATCAACAAACTGGTTCAAGCTTATACGCCCTGTCTCAACTCCCTCTGAGAATAATATGGATACACGGTCCTCAATAATCGGTCCGCCATTCGGAATTTTAGTGAAATCTTCTTTCCCAAGATCCTTCTGCCCTTGGAAATCAAATGAGCATTGATCAGAGCCCAATGTTTGAAGCTGACCGCTTTTCAAGGCATTCCACAGAACATCCTGGTGCCATTTCTCCCTTAGTGGAGGCGACCAAACGTATTTGGCCCCTTCAAAGTTCGGGCGCTCTAAATAGGTTTGATCAAGGACCAGATACTGCGGGCACGTTTCTCCCCATACATTCAATCCTTTGCTTCTTGCAGCTGCTATCTGCTCCACTGCTTCAGAGCAGGAGACATGAACCACATATAATTGGGAATCAGCAAGACCCGTTAATTTAGCTGCACGGCCTGTGGCTTCACCTTCCAATTCAGGAGGTCTGGTCAGTGCATGGTAGATGGGTTCGGTTTTGCCTTCTTGTAAAGCTTTTTCGGTTAAGTACTCAATGACATCGCCGTTTTCAGCATGTACCATGACGAGGGCCCCCAGTTCCCTTGCAGCAACCAATGTTCTGAATAGCGTCTCGTCGTCTGCCTGGAATACATGTTTATAAGCCATGAATACTTTGAAAGATGTGATTCCTTCTTGATCCATGACTTCCGGAAGTTGAGAGAGGACGTCTTGATTGATCTCCCCGATCATCAAATGGAAGCTATAATCGATGACAGCTTTATCTTTTGATTTGGCATGCCAAGTATCTATGGCATTTTGAAGTGGTTCTCCCTTATTCGTTAAACAAAAATCAATCAACGTGGTCGTCCCTCCGAATGCAGCCGCAATCGTCCCACTCTCAAAGTCATCCTTTGAAACCGTCCCTCCGAACGGCATCTCAAGATGGGTATGTGGATCAACCCCACCGGGGAAGATATATTTTCCGCTGGCATCAATCACTTCTGCCTTGTCTGTTTCAAATCCTTTGCCGATTGCTGCAATCTTTCCGTCCTGAATGAGGACATCAGCTTTATACGTATCTGTTGCTGTTACGATTGTTCCATTTTGAATGATTTTATCCATTTCAATACCTCCTGATTTATTTCACTGCATCCATTTTGGATCCTGATAGGTTACTCATCACAGCCTGACGATCATTCCAAGTCATCGGCATTTGGCCACTCGGAACTTCTATCATTTCGATGGCACCATCAACCGGGCAGACAATCGAGCATAAATTACACCCGACACAATCCTCTTCCCTTACTTTCAGTATGCTATTCCCGTTTGGATCCTTGAGCATATCGATACATTGATGAGACGTGTCTTCACATGCAATGTGGCACTTATTACAATTGATGCAAACATCATTATTGATCTTGGCTACAACACTATAGTTAAGGTCAAGGTTACCCCAATCGGAAAATCTAGGGACGGATTTTCCGACGATTTCCTGCACGGATGATATCCCTTTTTCATCAAGATAATTATTCAAACCATCGAGCATATCCTCCACGATCCTGAAACCATGATGCATGGCAGCCGTACACACCTGTACTCCCGATGCACCCATTAACATGAATTCGACCGCATCCTGCCAGTTTGACACTCCACCCATTCCCGAAATCGGGACGTTGATTCTCGGGTTCCTTGCACACTCTGCAACCATGTTCAGGGAGATTGGTTTCACCGCAGGACCACAATATCCTCCGTGTGCGCCTTTTCCAGCAACGTGAGGGATGGTATTCCAGGAATCAAGATCAACTCCGGCAAGGCTATTGATCGTGTTGATCATGCTTACTGCGTCCGCTCCCCCCCGCACAGCAGCCTCAGCTGTAACGGTTATATCCGTAATATTAGGGGTCAGCTTTACAATGACAGGGGTCTTTGCCACTTCCTTGGCCCAATGGGTTTGTTTCTCTACAAGCTCCGGTACTTGACCGGATGCAGATCCCATTCCCCGTTCAGCCATCCCGTGGGGGCATCCGAAATTAAGTTCTAATCCGTCAACCCCAACATCTTCTACCTTCTTTACAATTTCATGCCACTTCTCCTGTTTCGGTTCGACCATTAAAGATGCAATGATGGCGTGCCCAGGAAACCTCTTCTTCGTCTCATAAATTTCTTTCAGATTCACTTCAAGTGGTCGGTCGGTAATCAGTTCGATATTATTGAATCCCGCTACCCTTTGCCCATTAAAGCTAACAGCTGCGAAGCGTGAGGAAACGTTTATGATCGGCTCTCCTAGTGTCTTCCAGACTGCTCCTCCCCAACCGGCCTCGAAAGCCCTCTGAACTTGATAACCCGAATTTGTTGGTGGTGCAGATGCCAGCCAAAATGGATTTGGTGATTTGATTCCAGCTAAATCGATGTTTAAGTTTGCCATGAAAATCCCCCCTCCAATACATTCTTAATTCACTTCAACAGATGAACATTTCTCATGTAAATGATAGGCTGCCTGTTTTCCTTGTTCAGCTGCCGTAACGACCATAGCCTCTCCTACACCTTTTCCGAACACAATATCCCCACAGGCAAAAATCCTTGGATTTGAAGTTTGGAGGGTTTTACGGTCAACACGCACAACACCATCTGAGTGTTCCAATCCGAATTGTTCAATCAAATTCAGATGCCGGGTCTGGCCGATCGCTTTGATGACGGCGTCAACAGCTAAAGTGAATTCAGAGCCATTAACAGGAATAGGTCTCCTTCTTCCATCCCTTCCTGCTTCCCCGAGCTCCATTTTGATGCACTCGATCCCGATAACTTTACCTTCTTCATTTCCAATAATTCTTTGAGGGGCCGTCAGCCAGCGGAATTCTACTCCATCCTGCTTGGCAAATTCATATTCAAAATCATAAGCTGTCATTTCAGCTTTTGTTCGTCGATATAGGATTTTTACATTCTCCGCTCCTAACCGCACTGAACAAGTGGCTCCATCAATGGCGGTGTTCCCTGCCCCAATCACGACCACTTTTTTACCCACATAGTTGTGACTTAAGGTGCCACTTTTGGTTTCCTTCACAAATTCGATTGCATCATGCACACCATGCAGGTCTTCGCCTTGAATTTTCAGATCTGGGATTGCGGACATTCCGGCAGCAAGAATGACAAAGTCATGTCTTGAGGTAATATCATCAGCGGATATATCTTGACCTACCTTTATATTCGTCCGGATATCAACATTCAATTTCTTTACTTGCTCCACTTCCCAGTAGGATATACTTTGAGGAAGACGGAAGGAAACGATACCATAGGTATTCAACCCACCTGCTTCTTTTTCGGCCTCATATATGGTGACTGCGTATCCAAAGCGAGCAAGCTCTCTTGCAGCAGAAAGCCCGGCTGGTCCCCCTCCGATGATCCCCACAGACTTCCCATTTGCTTCTCCTGCTTCGAATAAAACCGTTTCATTATGCCTTGCCCAGTCTGTTGCATACCTTTGTAAGTCGCCAATCATGATCGGCTTTGTGGAATGGTTCAATACACAAGCCCCTTCACATAGCTCCTCTGTCGGACAGACCCTGGAGCAGCTGGCCCCAACAGGATTGGCAGACATGATTGTCTTTGCGGATCCCTTTAAGTTCCCGGAAGCGATTTTTTTGATAAATGAGGGTATATCGATACTAGTGGGACAGGCTTGAATACAAGGCGCATCGTAGCAATACAAACAACGATTCGCTTCTTCCACTGCCTCTCTGCTTGATAAGCCCTCATGAGCTTCAAGAAAATTCTTCTCGAGATTGAGTAACGAAGGTGTACTGGACATACTGACTTCCCCCTCTTCATTTCATAGAGATATAAACCTCATTAGGTTCTAACTATGGAATATTGCATGATATTAAGGTAATAAAGCCGTCATATCATTATAGGTTTCCGGTCTGCGGTCACGGTAGAACTGCCATGTATCCCGTACTTCCCTTAATAATTTTTTATTCATCTCCCCTATGACCACCTCATCCTGGTCCCTGCTTCCAACTGAAACAAAGCTACCTCTTGGATCGACCAGATACGATTGGCCGTAAAATTCACCCATATTCCAGGGTCCTTCATATCCCACTCGATTGATGGCTCCTAAATAGTATCCATTTGCCACTGCATGAGCAGGCTGTTCAAGTTTCCATAAATATTCTGAAAGCCCCGCTACGGTAGCAGATGGATTGAACACGATTTCCGCACCCTTCAACCCAAGTAGACGTGCTCCTTCAGGAAAATGTCTGTCATAACATATATAGACCCCTACTTTAGCGTAAGCCGTGTCAAACACCGGGTACCCCAGGTTTCCTGGTTTGAAATAATATTTCTCCCAGAATCCGTATCCTTCTTCCCCGACTCCCACATGGGGAATATGCTGCTTCCTGTATTTACCGAGGTACGATCCATCTGCATCGATGACAGCTGCCGTATTATAATAAGTGGCAATGCCTTCCCGTTCATATATTGGCAGAACGATAACGACACTGAGTTCTTTGGCTAAATCCTGAAATTGTCTTGTAGTAGGTCCATTTGGGATTTCTTCTGCAGAGTCATACCATTTGGGATTTTGTTCGGAGCAAAAGTAGGGACCATAGAAAATTTCCTGCAGGCATATGATTTGAGCACCTTTTTTCGCTGCATCTCTCACCAAAGCCACATGCTTTTTAATTGCCTGCTCCTTATGGGTTTCAACCGCCTCACTTCCATCCACATCATGAGAAGCCTGAATCAGCCCAATCGTTACTAAATCCGACATTCCATTTCCCCCAATACGGTTAGATTATATAAAAATAGTAAGCGCTTTCATTATTTTTTTGCTTCATGAACTTGCACTTACTAGATTTCAAACTGTATTAATTTCTGAATTTTTACTATTTTCACTTTATTTTAACCGGTCCCTATCCTTATTGCATTAACCATTTTGTAACATGAACGATCTTCACCATTTGTCATTATGTATATCTTTCTTTTAAAAGCGTCTTCTTGTCCGTTACTCATAAAGTACCATACTCACGTTGCAAAAATTGTAGAATAATTTAATTAAATAGTAAAAATATTCAGTTTTTATTCGACAATATTCTTTTCTCCCGTGTTTTCCCCTTAATCCACAGTATTCCTGGCAGAGACATTCCACTCATAAAAAACAGCCTAATCTTTAGAAAAGGCTGCTTTTTGCCGAAGCTATGAATTTACAGATCTCATGTTCAAGGATTTCTGCCTTACTGGTCTATATTTTATTACTTGTATAATAAACCAAGTCAATACAGCCAACCATATGATTGAACCGAGCACCATTGAAATGGAATAGGAAAGTCCAAATCCTTCTGGAGCATAAAAAATGTATGAGCTTACCACTCCTGTCATAAATAAAGCTGGCAGACTGCATATCCAGTGAAACTTTGCTTTTTGTAATAAATAAATAGCAGCCGTCCATAACATGACTGTCGCAACTACTTGATTCGACCAGCCGACATATCTCCAAAGAAAGGTATAATCGATTTGAGTCAATAGGAATGTAGGTACTGCTACAGGCACAACCAAGAGTACCGGCAACCACTTTCCTTCAACATCTTTCTTTGTTAAATCAGTTAATAAATCAGCAAGCATCATTCGGGAGGACCTGAGTGCAGTATCCCCTGTCGTTACTGGCAGGATGATGACACCAAGGATGGCCAGCACCCCACCGAGCGTCCCTAAGGTCGTTTTACTTATTTCATTGACTACTCCTGCCGGTCCTCCCGAAGCCAATGCTTCTTGGAGTCCACCTGTCCCATTGAAGAATGCCATCCCTGCAGCAGCCCAGATCAAAGCGATGATTCCTTCTGCAACCATGGCCCCATAAAATACTTTGCGCCCTTCGCTCTCCCTTTTAAGCGTCCTTGCCAAGATCGGGCTTTGTGTGGAATGGAATCCGGAAATTGCACCACAGGAAACGGTAACCATTAAAAGGGGCCATAAAGGCAGCTCTGCAGGATGCAGGTTTTTGAATGTTAAATTCGGTACCGGATGTTCAAAGAAGAATAAACCGATTCCGATTGCAACCGCCATAAAAATTAAGATTGCTCCGAAGATTGGATAAATCTTACCGATGATCTTGTTAATCGGTAATACTGTTGCAATCAGAAAATATGTAAAAATAAGGACCAGGCATGTCATAAAATTAAGCGGTGTCACTTCTGCCATAAGTTGGGCGGGGCCTGAAGTGAAGGCAGCCGCTACTAGAATCATCAATACGATTGATAGAACGTTCATGAGAGATTGAGCAGACTTCCCTAAATATTTCCCTACAATGAAAGGAAACTGAGCCCCATTATGTCTAAGAGAAAGCATCCCGGAGAAATAATCATGTACAGCCCCTGCGAACAATGTGCCGACAACGATCCATATAAAGGCTACAGGACCATACAAAGCCCCCAGAATGGCACCGAAGATCGGACCTAACCCCGCAATGTTCAATAGTTGAACCAGGCTTGCTTTCCACCAGCTCATAGGCATATAATCCAAGCCGTCTTGTTTTGAAAATGCCGGTGTCAAATTGGAATCATCAACACCGAAAATCTTTTCTACCACCTTTGAATAAATGAAATAGCCAACTACCAGAATACAGATGGATGCAAGAAATGTGAGCATCACGATGTCCTCCCTTCACCAATTGAAATTACCGTTTATTCTAATACGGAAAACGACAAAAAACAACAGAATTTTCTAAAAATATTATTTTTTCAGAATAAAAGGACGCCAGTTCTTTTCATAAAGAACGATTATATCAATAATGAATGCGCATACATTATGTTGAAAAATTTTTATAATATAATCAAAAACGCATCCCCATGCAGGAATGCGCCTCACCTCCAAAAACTGTCATAACTTCCTTCTACTAAATTCCTCATGGGCCTTCAAAAAATCTTGATTATTTCTTTCAGTGGCAATCTCCAATGGCGATTGCGTCTTTTCTGACTGCATGCATGGATCTTCTCCATAAGCAAGAAGCATCGTTACGATCTCTGCACTTCCATCAAAAGCAGCAATATGTAATGGTGTATGTCCGGATGAATCGTGTTGATTTACATTCGCCCCCTGGTTCAGCAGAAACTCCACCAATTCTTTCGAAGCTTTCCCGGCAATTCCAGCATGCAAAGCAGTGTTTGAAGGAATATAAGATACTTTAGAATTGGAAACGGAATTGATATCGGCTCCGAAATTAAGCAAGAGCTCGACAATTTCCATATGGTCGAAATGCGCCGCCACTCCTAATGCCGTCAAACCATGCTCATTATCTGCATTACAAAGATTAGTATCATTTCTCAACGTTTGCTCCACTTTCGCTTTATCGCCTCTTTCGATTGCCTCAAAAAACTCTTGAATTGTAGTCGTCGTCATGAATCCACCTCTTTTTTACATAATTACAAATATTCTATCAATTAAACCTGACAAAAGATAGGGATGATTGCCAAAATAGGCAGTCATCCCTATGAATCACTACTGATCCAGTTTTAATTTAGCTAAAGCATCAGCCAATGCAGTATTGACAGGCTCTTCTTTTTGCTGTGTTTTCAAGTATTTATTTACATCCCGTTTGGTTGCTTTGCTGTTCTTTTCTTTCTTTTTCCGATCGTTGAAGGTTGATAGCTTTTCTCTATGTCCACATACACAGGTGAACATCTGGCCGTCTCCTTCTCCTCTTAGATCCAGACGTTTGTGGCAATTCGGACAGCGGGCATTCGTTTTCTTACTGATATGTTTCCGATGACCACATTCCCGGTCTTGGCATACCAGTTTCTTTCCATGTTTATTTTTGATTTCCAGCATTAAGTTCCCACAGTCCGGGCATTTCGTACCAGTCAGGTTATCATGGGAGAATTTCTTGGTGGAATTCTTG
Source organism: Bacillus sp. NTK074B (assembly GCF_017303375.1). GTDB lineage: Bacteria > Bacillota > Bacilli > Bacillales > Bacillaceae_B > Rossellomorea. The sequence continues at coordinate 204,943 of NZ_JAFKOH010000002.1, forward strand.
ATTTCACTGACGGACTTTTTGGTGTAATCTTTAATTTCTTTCAGGAATTCCTGTTTCTTAAGGGATCCATCGGCGATTTTTTCAAGCTTCTGTTCCCACTCTGCGGTCAAAGTAGGGGACCTGAGTTCGGAAGGGGCGAGATCCAATAGTTGCTTCCCTTTGGAAGTAATGTGGATGTCTTTCCCTCTTGGTTCTATAACACCGGAATTGAAGAGCTTTTCTATGATATCGGCCCTCGTCGCAACGGTACCCAGTCCCCCTGCCTCATCTATCGTGGCCAGTAAGTCTTTATTGCTGGCTTTCATGAACTTTTTGGGATTCTCCATGGCGGATAATAGCGTGCCCTCATTAAACCTGCCCGGAGGATTTGTTTGCCCTTCCGTTTCTTTAATAGAAAGAACAGCATACGAGGTCCCTTCCTCCATTTTCGATAGAAGCTGATCTTTCTCAGAATCAAAATCGTACACTTCTTTCCATCCGGCGTCTACTATCCTTTTCCCTTTTGTCTGAAATGACACTGTGCCGATTGATGCTGCTACAGTCGTTTGCTCGTACTGATAGGGAGGAAAGAAGACGGCCAGGAAACGCTTAACGATTAAATCATACATTTTTCTTTCCCTGTCCTGTAATCGCTGAAGGGAAGGAGTTTCCTCTGTTGGGATTATCGCATGGTGATCGGTCACCTTCTGATCATCCACGTATGCCTTTGACAGCTGCATCGAACCCTGCAATGCACTGTGGGCCATCTTACGGTAAGGTTGAACATTCACCGCCTTCAATCTGTCCATAAGGGTTGATACCATATCGCTTGACAGATGTTTACTATCGGTCCTGGGATATGTGATCAATTTATGCTGCTCGTATAATTTCTGCATGATCGAAAGCGTATCTTTTGCAGAGAAACCAAAGATTTTATGTGCATCCCTTTGCAATTCTGTCAAATCATACAGGGAAGGAGCGTAGGTTTTCTTCAGTGCTTTCTTCACTGATTGGATGACGATTTCCTTCCTGCCTTTTAATGATTCCAAGACATGGGTGATTTCTTCTTTCGAGAACGTTTTCGTATCATTACTTTTCCCGTTGGACCATATAAATGTTCCCCTATCCGTCACAGCCTGTATCCCGTAATAGGATTGCGGGGTGAAATTCTTTATTTCTTCCTCCCGTTGGGCAATGATGCTCAGTGTTGGTGTTTGAACTCGTCCGCATGATAATTGGGCATTGTGCTTGGTTGTCAAGGCTCTTGTTGCATTCATCCCCACGTACCAATCAGCTTCGGATCTTGCCTGTGCTGCAGCATAAAGATTTTCATAGTTCTTTGCATCTTTAAGTCTCTGGAATCCGTCTTTAATGGCTTTGTCGGTTACAGATGAAATCCATAATCGTTTCAGCGGCTTGTTCACACGCGCTTTCTCGATAATCCAGCGGGCAACCAGCTCACCTTCACGGCCTGCATCGGTGGCGATGACGATTTCTTTTACATCCGGGCGGTTCATTTGGGCTTTGACTGTGCTGAACTGTTTCCCGGTTTTCTTGATAATGACAAGATTAAGGGACGGTGGCAGCATGGGAAGATCCTCGAGCTTCCAGGATTTATATCGATCGTCGTAGCTTTCAGGCTCTGCAAGGGTCACCAGGTGTCCGAGAGCCCAGGTGACGATATAATCGTTTCCTTCCAAGTATCCATTTCCATTTTTCGTACAGTGAAGTACTCTGGCAATATCTCTACCGACAGAAGGTTTTTCTGCCAGGACCAAAATCTTTTTCATGTAAAAAATCCTTTCATTACTGGGTCTATATTTTCTATATCTTTTCTATTTTAACATACAATACATAGAGTAGTGCATTTTGGTTCACGTCATTGGGGAGAATGTACTATACTTATACATGGTCGATTTTTAATAAAGGAGCTAATGAATTTTGCAGCATGACAAACACATAGGCTCCTTTCTTCCCAGTGAAGCCTGGGGCCTCTTCATCATCCTATTAATCAGTTTACTATCTAGAGGGTTGGGCACCCTTTTTCCACTGATCGGCAGCTTGTTATTTGCGATATTGATCGGGGCGATCCTTCAAAACACAATGAAACTCCCGAAAGCTTTCGATCCGGGAATACAGTTTACTTTGAAGGTTCTATTGAAAGTGGCCATCGTTTTTCTGGGTGTGGGATTGAGCCTTTATGATATCCTTCATATCGGTCAAAGAGCTCTATGGGTGATATTTTTCTCTGTCTCCATCGGCATTGCAGTCACATATTTTGTCGGAAAATGGCTCCGTATCGATAAGAGATTGAGCTTATTGATCGGTATCGGAACCAGCATATGTGGAGCCACAGCGATCTCAGCCGTTAAAGGGATCGTCGGTGCTAAAGAAGACGAAACGGCTTATGCATTATCTACAATAGTCTTCTTTAATTTAATTGCATTTGTTATGTATCCCATAATCGGACACTTTCTCCACTTGTCTGATTTATCGTTTGGGATCTGGGCGGGTACAGCCGTACATGATACTTCTTCTGCGGTTGCCGTGGGTTACGCATATGGAGACGAAGCAGGAGAAGTTGCGACGACGGTGAAGCTTGCCAGAACATTATTCCTGATTCCTGTGATGTTTATCCTCCCGTTTATCTTAAGAAAGAAAAGTACAGGGGGATCTCATTATAAGAAGGCCTTTCCTTGGTTCATATTTTTGTTCCTTGCCGTTTCTCTGCTTCATACGTTTGGATTGATTCCATTGACCATTGAGTCATACCTTAAGAGTTCGTCCAAGTTCATGATCATCATGGTGATGACGGCTGTGGGTCTACAAGTAAAAGGAAGAGATATCATCCGTCTAGGGATCAAACCTCTCCTGACGGGATTGATCGCTTCTATCACATGCGCTGTCATCAGTTTACTGCTTATCCTCTAAGCGAAGACCTGTCTAAAGTAGTTTCATTTTCATAAAAAAAGAGCATCTGCACAGATGCCCGTTGGTTATTATCCAATTTCCGACTGCTTACGTGCTAAGAAGAAAAAACTAGGAAGAGGCCGTCTTCCTAGTCTATTTTATTCTTCGTCGCCTTCTAAGAAGTCTGGATCTAACTCTTCAAACTCTTCATCATCCAAGTCGCAATCCCAGTCTTCATCGTCACAACCTTCCGGATTTACAAGGACACACACTTTCGTTTCTCCGATAACTTCCACTAGGAATTCACGTTCGACATGAACGATGATTTTGTTACCGTTTGGTGAAATGACCGCTTCGCAGCAATTCGGCTGTTGCAGTACTCGGGCACATACTTCAATGTCGTCCAGGCAATCAGGGTCACGGTATTTCAACTTGATGCAATCTGTATACTCTACTCTTTCAGTTACAACAGATGTCTTTGTGTTGTCACTGTGGGAGTACCATACGTTAATTTCGTATGAACCGTGAACTTCAACCTTCTTGCCTACTTTGTGTGCTTCATACTGATGATTAATGATCCAGCAGCCTAAAATGCTCGATGGATTATGCGGCGGGCAAATCGTATGATGAGACTGTGTAAATTTACGTCCCTTCGCTACGACCGCTTTAGTAATAATCTCTCTATATTCTGCCATTCGAGCGAACCTCCTCATTCATTTTCAATTCATCTTATGCGACTATCTAGGTGTTTGTGCGAGTAAATTTAATTACATGATGGGATTGTTGCGAGATAATGTATTGTATGCGAATACCCATTGAAGGTTCCGGAATGCACGACTTGGCAGCATAGAAAAAATGCTAAAACACACAAAAAAACGACCTTTGCTGGAAAGGGGATATCCCTTTTTAGCAAAGATCGTTTTTTGTCATTTTATACATCCCTGGAGTTAAGAACAGCTTCCAGGCGTTGAGTTTTTCACATGTGATCCCGTTTCACCGCGGAGTAAGTCTCCCCCGGTGGTTTCAATGATGTGATCGGTCACATTGTTTGAGATAACCGACGCAACGATTTGCAGTAAATCATTTACATCCGTTTGAGATTCCTTGAATTGTTGTACAACCGGAATTTCATCGATTTCTTTTTCAAGGTTGTCTATTTTCGCTTCAACCATTTTCAGCGCTTCGATCTTCCCATAATGTTGGAAGTTTACGGCTTGTTTTTGTAAGCTCTTGATACTCGCGATCATTTCACGGACCTTTTGATTTTCATGGATCTGTGCTTCGGCACGCTTGAAGAAATCCACTTCTTCTGTTTCCGCAATCATGGTTGCAAGTTCCTCTGCACGCTTCATTATATCGTCTTTTGTATACTTTGCCATATTATTTCACCTCTACCGCTTCCTGAAATTCTGTTCCGATCCTGCCTTCTTCAATCATTTCTCCATCCAATGACCAGGACTTGGCATCTGTGATCTTGACTTTTACAATCTTTCCGATGGCTGTTTTAGGGGCTTTGAAGTTTACAAGCTTACTGCGTCTTGTATAGCCCGCAAGAATGTCCGGATTCTTCTTACTTTCCCCATCCACCAGTACTTCAACGACTTGTCCGGTGTATTGCTTCATCGCGTGAGCAGAATATTCTTTCACAACTGCATTCAATCGCTGCAGACGTTCTTTTTTCACTTCCATCGGTACATTGTCATTCATCTTGGCTGCCGGGGTGCCTTCCCTTGGTGAATAAATGTATGTGTACGCGGACTCAAAGCCTACTTCCCTGTATAAGGAAAGGGTTTCTTCAAATTGTTCATTGGTTTCATTCGGATAACCCACGATGATGTCCGTTGTCAGGGCCACGTCCGGCATGGCTTCTTTAATTTTACGAACTAATTCAAGGAATTGTTCACGGCTATACTTACGCGCCATGATCTTCAGAACATCTGTCGAACCGGATTGAACCGGTAAATGAATATGCTCAACGAGATTTCCTTTCTTGGCAAGCACCTCGATTAAATGATCATCGAAATCCCGTGGGTGACTCGTTGTAAAGCGGATACGTGGAATATCCACTTTACGGAGGTCTTCCATCAGGTCTCCGAGACCGTATTCGAGGTCTTCGATATCTTTCCCGTAGGCATTCACGTTTTGACCAAGGAGAGTGATTTCTTGATATCCTTGTGCAGCCAGGTGACGGACTTCCTGAATGATCTCCTCAGGACGGCGGCTTCTTTCTTTTCCGCGTGTGTACGGTACGATACAGTATGTACAGAACTTATCACAGCCGTACATGATGTTGACCCATGCCTTGATGTTCCCACGGCGGACCTTCGGGAGGTTCTCAATGACGTCCCCCTCTTTCGACCATACCTCTACGACCATTGCCTTGGACATATACGCATCTGAAAGAATCTTAGGAAGACGGTGTATATTATGGGTTCCAAAGATCATGTCCACCTGTTGATAGGTTTTCAGAATCTTATTGACAACCGATTCTTCCTGGGACATGCATCCGCATACCCCAATCAGCAGCTCAGGCTTTTCCCGTTTTAAATGTTTCAAATGCCCTAATTCCCCGAACACTTTATTCTCAGCATTTTCACGGATGGCACAAGTATTTAAAAGGATGACATCCGCATCATCTGTCGAATTCGTCGCTTCATAGCCCAGTGCCATGAAAATCCCTGCCATCACTTCTGTATCATGTTCATTCATTTGACAACCATAGGTACGGATATAAAATTTCTTCCCTTCTCCGAGTCCTCTATATTGATCATCGATTGTAAAGTCATTATGATATTGAATTTCTTCTTTCCCACGCTTCTTTGCATCTTTTAAAGACGGCGGGATATAGACACTTTCAAAGTACTTGCTGAAATCCTTTTCGGATTTTTGGTCCGCTGGAGATCCAGGCTTCGATTGTTGTCCATGTTTTCGCTGTTCTTCGTTCATGAAATATCCCCTTTCTACCCCCATATCCAAACCGTTTTCTTCTATTATAAAAAGGCAGGATGATTGGGATATACATTCTTGCACATTATAATAGTATAAAGGTTTTGCTCCATAACTACAATAGATCAGGCAACGCTCAGGTAAATATCTGAATTTTCCTCCAAATGCACTTTCGCCCCTGGCGAAGATTTCAGTAAGAAAGAACCTTTTTCATAATGGATGAGTAAACATAATAAGAATCTTTAGTTGTTGAAATATGATGACTATTGGTGACTGACAAAGACCGAAAAACCAAACGTATAATCGATTTTGTTGCTTTAGAAACGCCCCTTTGAGTAAGAGTAAGGGTGATGACAATACTAAAATCATTCAACTTTACAAGCAGTGAGTTAAAAATATAGAGACAAGAAAATTAGAAGAACATATACAGACATTAAACGATTTAATGATCGAGATACAAAAAGACGTTAAAAAGATATTGAATCACTTAATCAGCTGAATGGCAAAAAAACCACAGGCAAATCAGGGCCCGTGGTTTTTTTGTCATTCAGCATTCTTTCTTAATGTTCCCCAAATCAGGATTACATAAATTCTTTCACCAATTCATCGAATTTGCTTTTATCCAATTTTAAATCATGTGTGCTTAGGGGATCCTCTGAGTAACCCGCGACAAGTTCCTGATAGGAGGGTTGCTCTTTATTCTGATAAATCAATCCCGTAACCAGGCCATCTTTCTCCATCAGGGTATTCATTGCCTGTTCCCGATTAGATGGGTCATAACCTTCTACATCAGAAAGCTTTGTAAGGTTTTCCTTGAACCAATCATAAGTATTGATCTTATTATATGTTACACAAGGACTGAACACATTGATCAGGGAGAAACCTTTATGATTTAGTCCCGCTTCAATTAATGCTGTAAGCTCTTTCAAGTCAGATGAGAAGCTTTGTGCTACAAAGGTTGCACCTGCTGTTAACGCCATTTCCATAGGAGCAAGCGCCGGCTCGATTGATCCCTCAGGCGTAGACTTTGTTTTAAAACCTGCGGACGATCTTGGAGACGTCTGTCCCTTCGTCAACCCATAAATCTGATTATCCATGACGATATAGGTTACATCGACATTTCGGCGGATCGCGTGGATCGTATGTCCAAGACCGATGGCGAACCCATCGCCATCGCCTCCTGAAGCGATGACCGTCAAGTCTTTATTTGCCATTTTCAAACCTTGAGCAATCGGCAGGGAGCGACCATGAATCCCATGGAAACCATAGGAGTTAATATATCCGGAAATACGACCGGAACATCCGATCCCTGAAACGACCGCTAACTGTTCAGGATCCAGACCCACATTGGCCGATGCCCGTTGAATCGCTGCTTGTACGGAGAAGTCACCGCACCCTGGACACCAATTTGGTTTAACATTATTTCTGAAATCTTTGAAGGTAGCCATGGATTAGTTCAACTCCTTACATCTTGAATGAATTTCATTTGGCAAGTATGGTGTTCCATCATACTTGGTCATTTTAACGATTTTATTCCCGTACCCTACATTCATTTTGATAATATTGGCTAATTGACCGGTAGCGTTATTCTCCACAACGACCACTTTCTTCGATGATTGCATCAAAGGGTCCAGTTCCGCTGACGGGAAAGGATGGATCAAACGGACATGGGCATGATTCACCTTTACACCATCTGATTCCAAGCGGCTCATCGCTTCTTCAATCACTCCACGTGTAGAGTTAAATCCGACTAATAATAAGTCTGCCTCTTCATGAGGTGCATGGGTGTGAACCGGATTCTGGAATTTGATTTCCCCAAGTTTACGCATACGTTTATCCATCTGTGCCTGTCTATTCACAGGAGATTCAGATGGTTTCCCGGTTTCGTCATGTTCTACACCCGTTACATGGTGAATCCCGTTTTTCATTCCAGGAATGACGCGGGGGGATACGCCATCTTCCGTTACTTCAAAGCGCTTGTAATACTTCTTGGGTTCTAATTCTTCCAATTCAGTTTCGTTTGCAGCAAGCTTTCCTCTTCGTATTTCCACCTTGCTGTAATCAAGGGGCTCTACCGTTTGTTTCCCCAATGAAAGCTGGAGGTCGGAAAGTATGATGACCGGACATTGATATTCTTCCGCCAGGTTAAAAGCCTCCACTGTATCGTAGAATGCTTCCTGAACGGTACTTGGTGCGAGGACGATCTTAGGAATCTCTCCATGTGTACCGTAAATCATCGCCATCAGGTCGGACTGTTCCTGTTTCGTCGGCAGACCCGTCGACGGTCCCCCGCGCTGTGTATCCACTACTACAAGAGGCTGTTCGGTCATCCCGGATAGTCCAATTGCTTCCATCATGAGTGAAAGACCGGGTCCTGCTGAAGCAGTGAACGAACGAATGCCGCCATAGTTCGCCCCGATCGCCATAGTGGCCGCTGCAATCTCATCCTCTGTCTGAATGACGGTCCCGCCTACCATTGGCAGTTTCTTAATGAGATACTCCATGATTTCAGAAGCCGGAGTGATCGGGTAAGCAGCCATTAGACGAACGCCGCCTGCCAAAGCACCAAGTGCAATGGCATCATTTCCGATCATGAACATGCGCTTGTTTCCGTCTGCTTCTTTCAGCTGGAGGGAACCGACTTTGTCACCAAGCTCTGCTTTCATCGTTTGATACCCCTGATTGATCGCTTCCATGTTCTTTTCCACTACTGTTTCACCTTTACGGCCAAAAATCTCTTCTACCACTTCCTTGAATACCCCTGGATCAAGGTTCAGAACGGCACATGTCGCACCTACTGCCACCATATTCTTCATAAGGGAAGTCCCAAGCTCTGTGGCTAATTCAGTGAAAGGCACAATGTATAGGGAGGCTGCCGTATCTTCCGGTTTCTCCGGCTTGAACTTTGCATCCGCTATGATTACACCATCGCTATGTAATTCCTTATAATTCACATCAATCGTTTCCTGGTCGAATGCGACCAATATGTCCAAATCATCCGCAATCGCACGAACTTGCGTGGTGCTGACCCGAATTTTATTATTGGTATGTCCTCCTTTAATACGAGAGGAGAAATGGCGGTAACCATATAAGAAGTACCCCAGACGATTGAGGGCCATGGAAAAAATCTCACCTGTACTCTCAATCCCTTCACCCTGCTGGCCACCAACTTTCCATGAAAGCTGTTCCTTCATTTATTACACCCCTTCAATCTATATTTGCAACGCCTATTTAAGAAAGCATCATTTCTTCATCAAGATCATTCATCTATTACGGTTGCAGCATTATCTTTTCATTCACTCTATCAGTTTATCACTTTTCCTTTTAAATCACTACTGAATTGAAGAGATTGTAAGTGCGTTTCACTTATTTTGAAACTCATAATGCCACTATCGGCAAACCTATAGGGGCCCGTTTGGTGATCAAACTGGTAACCTGTCATAAAAGTTTTGAAATAAGAACTTTTTCACTTGCTTATCACTATAGTATCTTTGCAGGGAGTTAATCAGGTTATCATATTGAATATATGTAGACAGTCCCTTTACGGTTTCATCTATGCCGTCGAAATCTGAACCGAATCCGATATGGTCCTCCCCTCCCAAACTGCATACATGTTCGATATGGCGGATGACATCGGAAATTTCCGCTGACCCTTTTCTGTTTAGAAACGGCGGGACAAAGGTGATTCCCATCACGCTGTTCTTTTTAATGAGCGCCTTGATTTGGTCATTCTTTAAGTTACGTGGATTAGGACAAATGGAGTAGGCATTGGAATGGGAAGCTATTGGATAATCAGCCGTTTCCATCACATCCCAGAATGCATTTTCACACAGATGTGAAACATCTGTCCACATGCTTTTCCCGTTTAAGAACGCAACCATTTCATGACCAAAGTTGGTTAACCCGCCTCCCCTTGGTTCAAGGGCACCATCTGCTGCAGCGTTTGCCCAATTCCATGTCAGACCGACTGAGCGGACTCCCATTCTGTAAAGGATTTCAAGCTTCGTGAGATCCTCCTCAATCGCTTCAGCACCTTCGAGTGTAAGCAATGCTCCTATTTCATCTTCCGAGAGCCGTTCTACCTCTTTTTTCGAGGTCACTAGTTTCAGCTTTGGATTCGGCTTAAGAACCTGATTGTAAAACGAGTTCACCATCTCAATCGCTGCTTGAAACCGTTGTCCGGGCTTAAGCTCTGATGGGATATAGATGGCAAACAATTGAATCTTACTGTTCCCCTGCAAAAGTTGTGGGTATGTAATATGCAAGGCATTTACAGATTGAAAAGCTCCACTGCCGGGTTCTAAGTATAGCTTCAACAAAACGTCACAGTGTGCGTCAAATATCATGCTAATTCTTCCTTTCAGCCGTTTACTTGTATGAGCATAATTCAATAGTATAAAGGCTGTCCATTAAAGGATCACCTTTAATGGACAGCCTATGGTCAGTTATCTTGGTTCTACGATCAACTTTATCGCCGTACGTTCTTCTCCATCAATCAGAATATCCGTAAATGCCGGGATGCATATTAAATCTAAACCACTGGGTGCCACAAAGCCCCTTGCAATGGCAACGGCTTTAACTGCTTGATTTAAAGCCCCTGCTCCGATTGCCTGGATTTCGGCTCCCCCTCTTTCACGAAGAACACCGGCGAGTGCACCAGCTACAGAATTAGGATTAGATTTTGCTGAAACTTTTAATATTTCCATTCCTTTTCCTCCTTGTCATTTCCCCCATACCGTATGTCCGTGGTAAAGAACAAACTTGGTATAAATGATTCCACTGATACTATATTCGGGAAATGGACAAATCATTCCGGGAACACTGAAAAAGGAAGGAAAACATTAATATTCTGTTATAAATGGATGGTCCTCGTTTATGAGAATACGCTCAATTTTTTTGGCTTTACCTGTTTTTTTATCAATATCGATTAAACATGCACTTAAGATCTTACGACCCGTTTTTGGTACTTCAAAACGGACGGGTAAGCTGGTTTGGAATCTCTTTAAGACGGAATCCTTGCTCATTCCCAATACTTCATCGTATGGTCCGGTCATACCTACATCACACATGAAGGCTGTCCCACTTGGCAATATGCGGTTGTCTGCCGTCTGTACATGCGTATGGGTTCCAACCACTGCCGACACACGGCCATCCAAAAACCATCCAACCGCCTGTTTCTCGCTTGTTGCTTCTGCATGAAAGTCAACAAAGATAATGGATGTTCTTTTCCTCGCTTCATCAACCAGATCATCCAGCGCCCTAAAAGGGTCATCCAAAGGAGGCATAAAGGTTCTTCCTTGAGCGTTGATGACCGCAACCTCTTTCCCGTATACCTCTCTGAACACCAAACCGCTTCCCGGGGTTCCCTCGGGGAAATTGGCCGGTCGGACCATTTGCTTTGAAGAATCAATAAAATTGAAGATATCTTTATTATCCCATGTATGATTTCCAAGGGTCACCATATTGGCCCCGTCTTGTAAAAATTGTTTGTATATTTTTTCTGTAATCCCTCTGCCTGATGCAGCATTCTCACCATTCACGATCGTAAAATCCGGTGAATGCTTCTTCTTTAGCTTTGGCAAATATTCTGTGATCATCTCCCGGCCCATAGAACCGACAACGTCTCCAACAAATAATATTCTCATGAAAATTCCCTTCTCTTTATGTAGTAAGCCATAAGGTTATTGTATCACAAAGAACCAGAGGACTATTCACCCGAAATAGTCTTGTTGATGCATAACATCTCCCGGGCACTAACAATAAAAAAAGCTGACTTGAAAAGGGACGTCCCTCTTCAAGTCAACCTCTTATTTCGCGTATTCGACGGCCCTTGTTTCCCGTATAACCGTAACTTTAATATGGCCTGGATAATCAAGTTCGTCTTCTATCCGTTTACGGATATCCCTTGCCAATCGGTGTGATTCCAGATCGTCAATGGCTTCCGGTCTGACCATGATACGTACTTCACGGCCAGCCTGGATCGCGAAGGATTTCTCAACGCCTTCATAAGACTCTGAGATCTCTTCAAGCTTCTCTAATCGACGGATATAGTTTTCAAGCGTCTCACTTCTTGCTCCCGGCCTTGCAGCGGACAATGCATCAGCTGCCGCAACCAGTACCGCAATGATGGACGTTGGTTCCGTATCTCCGTGGTGAGAAGCGATACTGTTGATGACAACAGGGTGTTCTTTATATTTCGTTGCAAGTTCCACACCAATTTCTACGTGGCTTCCTTCCACTTCATGGTCGATCGCTTTACCGATGTCATGAAGTAATCCGGCACGCTTGGCAAGTCTTTCATCCTCACCCAGCTCTGCTGCCAGTAATCCTGAAAGATAGGCCACTTCCATTGAATGCTTTAGAACGTTCTGGCCATAACTTGTACGGTATTTCAAACGTCCCAGGATCTTGATTAAATCCGGGTGAAGACCATGAACACCAACTTCAAAGGTTGTTTGTTCACCGATTTCACGGATATATTCATCCACTTCACGTCGGGATTTGTCCACCATTTCTTCAATTCGTGCAGGGTGGATACGTCCATCCTGTACTAATTTCTCTAATGCAATTCGAGCCGTTTCTCTACGAATCGGATCAAAACCAGAAAGAATAACCGCTTCAGGAGTATCATCAATAATAAGATCAATTCCTGTAAGTGTCTCCAGCGTACGAATGTTACGTCCTTCTCGTCCAATAATTCGACCTTTCATCTCATCATTCGGTAAGTTCACAACACTAACCGTTGTTTCTGCCACATGTTCAGCGGCACAACGTTGAATAGCCAGTGAAAGGACTTCTTTCGCCTTCTTATCTGCATCTTCCTTGGCGCGTGTTTCATGCTCTCTGACCATAATGGCGATATCATGGGAGAGTTCATTTTCGACGCGATCAAGAATGATTCCTTTGGCTTCATCACGAGTCAGGCTCGAGATACGCTCTAGCTCAGTTTGCTGTGATCGTACCATCTCGTCCACTTTGCTTTCCATCTCTTCAATATGTTGTTGTCTCTCGTTAAGAGTCCCCTCTTTTCTCTCGAGTAAGCCTTCACGCTTATCAAGCGTTTCATCTTTTCGATCGAGGTTTTCCTCTTTTTGCATCAAACGATTTTCTTGTTTTTGCAATTCATTTCTTCGTTCACGAAGGTCATTTTCCATTTCAGTGCGAAGTTTATGATTTTCATCCTTTGCTTCCAAAAGTGCTTCTTTCTTCAGAGCATCTGCCTCGCGCTTCGCATCTTCTAAAATCTGCTCCGCTGAACCTTTAGCACCAGCAATCTTTGCTTCAGCAATGGACTTACGAATTAGGTATCCAACAACTACACCGACGATTAGGCCAAGCAAAATGAAGATGATTGTAATAGGTTGCATTATTTCACCTCCTCTTGCTATGAACTGTCATGTTTTTTACATGTCGGCTTGTACATTGCTCAATTGAACAAAATATACAGCGCTAGGCTTTCAAATATTCATTCGAAAAATTTGTAAAATATACATGTTAATTTTAAATCTCTGAAAATTTATTGTCAAGGGGTTGAGCCCTCTATCACTAGATTTCTCAAGGGTTTTTTTGCAATCGACAAAAATTGACACTGTCACAGTGGGCTTAGTAATAGTTTTTCAGCAGAACCATCTTTTTCAATTTTTTTGTCCAGTTGCCATGACAATTGGTCAATCGCGGTATGCAACCTCTGATTTCAACTGATCACACAGTGTTATTGAGAAATAGGATTGTTACTATTTTCCACCAATACAACCATTCCCATACATAATAAAGAGAAGCAAACCAGATCACGGCTGCTTCTCTATCCTCACTAGTCTTCTAAAAGGCTTAATTCACCTTGATCATCCGTTTCGGCACGTCCGGTATCCAACCCGTAATGCTCACGGATTTTCAACATGATTTCATTACGGACCTCAGGGTTTTCCTTCAGGAAGATCTTCGCATTCTCACGACCCTGGCCTAAGCGCTCTTCGTTGTAGGAGTACCAGGCACCGCTTTTCTGAACGATGTCCAATTCAGATCCAAGATCGACGATTTCTCCTTCTTTAGAAATACCTTCCCCGTACATGATATCGACTTCGGCTACACGGAAAGGTGGAGCCACTTTATTTTTCACGACTTTAATCTTTGTTTTGTTCCCTACCATTTCATTTCCCTGCTTAAGAGTTTCGGCACGACGAACTTCCAACCGTACAGAAGAATAGAACTTAAGCGCACGTCCACCTGGAGTCGTCTCGGGATTTCCGAACATGACCCCTACCTTTTCACGAATTTGGTTGATAAAAATTGCAATGGTCTTCGACTTGTTGATGGCACCTGAAAGTTTACGAAGAGCCTGTGACATTAGACGGGCTTGAAGACCTACGTGAGCATCTCCCATCTCCCCTTCGATTTCTGCTTTTGGTACAAGGGCTGCAACAGAGTCAATAACGATTGCATCCACCGCTCCACTGCGTACAAGTGCCTCAGCGATTTCCAATGCCTGCTCACCTGTATCAGGTTGTGAAAGTAATAATTCATCTATGTTTACTCCAAGCTTTTGAGCATACTCGGGATCAAGTGCGTGCTCTGCATCGATGAAAGCTGCCTGACCACCCTGGGCCTGCACTTCAGCAATCGCATGAAGGGCTACTGTTGTTTTACCTGAAGATTCCGGACCATATACCTCGATGATTCGTCCACGAGGATATCCGCCTATTCCAAGAGCAGCGTCCAGTGCAAGTGAACCACTTGGACATGTTACTACGTTTCTATCCGTTTTCTCCCCAAGCTTCATGATTGAGCCTTTACCAAACTGCTTTTCTATTTGTTTTAACGCCATATCTAAGGCTGCTTTACGATCGCTCACAAATCTTCCTCCTTTGAATATAGAACTTGAAATTGACAACTTATAAGCTTGTCTCAAATCCAACCTATCTATACTATAAACGTTTTTTATCTAGAAAACAAGAAAAAAATCGAACATTCATTCGGTTTTTTTCTGATAGAGTGCTGGTCTGGTATGGAAGGATGAATAAGGTGAACTGCTGATTAACGATAGAAAACAGCCTCCTTTATTGGAGGCTGCCGAATGATGTCCTAACTTAATTCCTTGATCAAATAGTGCCAGCCATATTTGACTGTTCTATTACGGTTGCCATTTCTTCCCCCGCCAAGATTTAATTGGAACGCCTTGGTCGTTCCATCCTTTAAGGCTATTCCAATCCAGACTGTCCCTTCAGGCTGCCCTTCGAATGAGCCCGGACCTGCAACACCTGTAAAGCTGATCCCAATATCAGAGGAAAATAGATTTCTGACGTTTTCCGCAAGTTCCCGGGCACATTGTTCACTTACTGCAGAATACTGCTTCAAGGTATCCTCTTTAACTGATAAAATCTTTTTCTTGACCTCATCTGTGTAGCAGACCACACCACCACTCAATACTTCTGAAGCACCTGGAAGGGAAGTCAATTGCCCTTGGAACAGTCCTCCGGTCAAACTTTCTGCACATGATAGTGTAAGGGACTTCTCCTTCAACAAATTTAAACCTGCATGAACGAGGGAGTCTTCGTCGTAACCGTAAAAGTAGTCTCCGACGATGTGAAGGATTTCCTCTTCTACCGAGTCCAATAATGAGATGGCAATCTCCCTGGACTCGTGCTTTGCCGTCAGCCTCAGTGTCACTTCCCCGTCTCCGGCAAGAGGGGCAATGGTTGGGTTGGCTTGTTTATCGATCAACTCTTCTAATTCCGTTTCCAGTTGAGCTTCGCCGATTCCAAAAAAGCGAAGAACCCTAGAATGGATTACTTCTTTCTTGTCCAATAAGGTCAGAATCGCCTGTTTTCCATAATTCCCAAACATCGGCCTCATCTCTGATGGAGGCCCGGGAAGAAGCATATACGCCGTACCTTCTTTTTTCAGCAGCATCCCCGGAGCCATGCCATGTTCGTTCTTCAAAACGTGGGAGCCGGATAAAATCTGAGCCTGCTTCTCGTTATTGGGTGTCATTTCACGATTGGTTTTGTGAAAATAGTTCTTTATAGAATCCAAAGCATCTGTGTCCATGCTGAGAGTCGTACCTAGTGCTTCGGCTATCGTTTCCTTCGTCAAATCATCCTTTGTCGGTCCAAGGCCCCCTGTGAAAATCAGTAAGTCTGCCCGCTTCTGTGCGACTTCAATCGCGTGCTTCAATCGGGAAGGGTTATCCCCTACACTGGTATGATAATACACATTCACTCCCATATCAGCCAACTGTTCAGAAATGAATTGAGCATTCGAGTTGACGATTTGACCCAATAATAATTCGGATCCTACTGCGATGATTTCTGCATTCATCTTTATTCCCCCTAAATTTGGTTAAAAGAAGGGGATGATTCATGTCGAATCAATCCCCTGTATTCTCTCTTATTTCGAATTTACAAATGCTTTTTTGTTATGTTTAAAGTAATCCCACCCTGACCAAATCGTAAAGAACATCGCCACCCATAGAGCAATGGTCGCAAATGGCAGATTGATCAGTTCGAATATAGCATTATGCAGGAGCAGGGCTGAAATGGCGATGATCTGAGCCCATGTTTTAATTTTCCCGAGTTGACCTGCAGCCACGACTTCCCCTTCCCCTGCCAAGACAAGTCGAAGCCCTGTTACGGCAAATTCACGACTGATGATGATAATCACGATCCAGGAAGGGGCAAGTCCCAACTCGACCAACACAATTAAAGCAGCTGAAACAAGGAGTTTGTCAGCCAGGGGATCCAGGAATTTCCCGAGATTCGTCACAAGATCCAACTTCCTTGCATAATAACCGTCTATCCAATCCGTCGTTGCCGCTATGATAAAGATCAGGGCACCGACAAAATGTTTTACGGGCATTTCGGCACCGAGAAACATCATCTCACCCCAGTTTAACGGTACGAGCATAATGACTAAAAATAATGGAATTAAAAATATCCTTGATACTGTAATCTTATTAGGTAAATTCACCTTTCTACCTCCAATACTTAAAAAAACGGGTCTACATTTAGTATGTAAGAAAAAGGAGTTATTTAAAACTCCTCTCCTCGTCATTATTCCGCGGTTTGCGGTTCATAATTGATGATGATATCCTGCCTTACGACATCTGTGGCAGAGATTTTATACTCAAGTTGTTTGCCGTTCACTGTTATATCTGTGTTTGAAGCATCCCCAATGATGAGATATGCCTGCTTTTCGCCAGAGAAGTCAAAATCTTTTTTGTTATCTTTCTTTAATAAACCTTCAAATAACAACTTATCGTCAGCATTATAAACTCCCACCCAGGTGTCGCCTTTTGCTGACATTTGGAGCTTGAACTCTTCAGTATTTTTCAGTTCATACGTCGTTTTATAACCCGAAGAATTCACTGCCTCTATAGATTGTTCAGGTTTCTCTTTATCTTCATCCTTCTCATCTTTCGGATCCTCTGCTGGCTTGTCTTCGCCGGTTTCATTCTTACCGTCGGCTGCTTCAGGTTTTTCACCTTCAGCGCTCTTGTTTTCATCCACATCTACTTGCGTCCGATTTTCAGATGGATTGGCCTCAGGAGCCTTTTCCCCAACTTTCCCTTGCCAAAACACCCAAACTGCTATCAATGCACCCAAAACGAACAGAACAATGAGTAGCTTTGGAAGGAAATCAAGTACCTTCGTGGAGCCTTCTGATACACTTTTACGTGACTGAACCCTCGAAAGGGAGACCGGTATTTCATCTTCATAGGTTGTCGGGATGTCCTCCTTATGCTCTTCAAAAATCATTTCTGGAGGAAGACCTACCGCTTCACAGTATTGTTTAATGAATGCCCGTACATAGAATTTACCGGGCATTGCATCATAATTGCCTTCTTCAATTCCGATTAAATAACGTTTCTGAATCTTCGTTATCCTTTGCAAATCATCAAGGCTGTAATTTTTAGCCTCTCGTGCTTCCTTTAAACGATTTCCTAATTCCGTCACCACTTAACACCTTCCAATATTAAAAGTCAAAACCACCAAAATCGGAATTTTGAAATAGATTATTTTGTTCCACCAATTCGTATGTAATTTCTTCATCAGGATCGTTTCTAAGTTCAATGATATAATCAAAATCTTCAAGTGAATATTCAGAGTTTTGAACGAAAACATCAGGATGTTCGATTACTTTCACTGCAGGCAGCCTCATGATCTCCCTAACCAGCTGCCAATGCTTCTCGCTTGCACGTCGTGTAGATACAATACCGTCTATGATAAAAAGGTTCTCTGAGGAATATTCGTCCTCAATCAGTTTGCTTCTAATTGTCTGCTTTAATAAAGTAGAAGATACAAAAAGCCATTTTTTGTTTGCGCATACACTTGATGCCACGATGGATTCGGTTTTCCCTACACGGGGCATCCCTCTTATCCCAACAAGCTTATGTCCTTCCTGCTTGAACAGCTCAGCAAGAAAATCAACCAATAAACCGAGCTCATCACGAACAAACCGAAACGTTTTCTTATCATCGGCATCGCGCTGGATATAGCGTCCGTGACGAACGGCCAGCCGATCCCTTAACTTAGGTTCCCTGAGCTTTGTTACATTGATCGTATCCATTGTCTGAAGAATGGACTCAAGCCTCATGATCTGCTCGTCATTATTTGCAAGGAGAAGCATACCCCTTCTTCCTTCATCTACGCCATTTATGGTCACTATATTAATAGAGAGCATTCCTAATAAAGAGGAGATATCACCTAAGAGGCCAGGACGATTCTTTTGAATTTCATATTCTAAATACCACTCTTTCTGTTCCATTGGTCCCCTCCTAAATGCTGTGACATTCCGATTTCAAAAATGGTTCACATGTTTTTAAACATCTAGGTATTATAATATATGATTTTAAGGTAATAGAAAAGCAAAACCTATATAAATATGTAGAATTTCTCATTTCACAAGTGCTCTTTCTAATGGGCCATTTTCGGATATAATTATGTACGTTATCGAGGAAGTTCCTAATATAAGAAAAAAGAGAGGGAAATCCCTCTCCTTAGCGAGTACCATTGTTGTTAACAAGTTTCACCATCATGTTTGCGATGGCATGTTGCTCTTCAGGAGAAGCAACGGACCATAAATCCGCTAAAACCTTTTCCTGATCATTTTTAGCTTCTACTTGATTGGCAAGGTAGTCACCAATTTGGTAGGCTAAATCATTTACCGTTTCATTTTCCATGCCGCCGTGCTCTGCCTGGTGAAGACGGTCCCCTAAGAAGTTTTTCCAATCAGACCAGTTATCTAATACAGACATTTGTCATGACCTCCTTTATTGAAATACAACCTTAGTTTGTATCCCGGAGAAAAAATTATGCGTCATAAACAATGGGTCGAAGAATTTTTTTATGTATGCCACCCACCATTGACAGAAAGGGTTTGACCCGTGATATATGTTGACTTGGAGGATAGAAGGAACTGAATCGAATCGGCAACCTCGTTCGGTTGGGCGAAGCGGCCCATTGGAATCTCATCAGACAGGGAGTGTTGATCGTCGTCCGAGAATCCACTCATCATGGCGGTATCTACAACCCCTGGTGCTACTGCGTTGACTCTCACACCGCTAAGAGCGAGTTCTTTACTTAAAGATTTAACAAACGCCAATTGGGCACCTTTAACCGTTGAATATACAACCTCACAAGCCGCGCCTATCTGACCCCAGATCGAACTGACCATGACAATGCCCCCTTTCCTTTCAATGATCTTTGGCAGCAGCTTTTGAACAAGGAGTAAAGGGCTTTTAACATGTAGATTGATCATTTCGTCCATTTCAACTTCAGTATGATCCTGAAATAGTCCCCAGCTTGAATTCCCACTGCAATAAATGATGGCATCTAGCTGAAAAATCGAATCCACAAGCCTTTCCACTTCTTTTGGTGAAGACAGATCGGCACGGATGGGGATCGCCTCCACTCCCCACCCTTCCAATTTAGGTAGTAAATCTTCCACAGCCCTTTCATTGGTATGGTAATGCAAATAGAGATTCCATCCCTCTTCCGCAAGCTTAAGGGCTGTACTTGAGCCTATACCACCGGATGACCCTGTAATTAGTGCAAATTTCATTCTGTTCACTCCAAAAAAAAGATAACATTAAAGAGAGGAACTACCCTTTAAAAAGAATAGCTCCTCTCCTATCATGCTTTAGGTACTACCTGACACACGGTAAAACGTTCTTCACTGATAATCGAATCAGCTACCGCTTGGATATCTTCATATTTCAATGCTTCGAGAGTAGGTACTACTTCAAATAAATCCATTTCATTAAATGCGTAGCGTGTAAACTGATTGGCTATATATTCAGGAGAGTTAATAGCACGAAGGAATGAACCGATCTTCTTCTTCTTCGTTCTCTCAAGTCCTTCTTCAGTGAAGAGAGATTCCTCTTTCGCTTTCAGAAGGAGTGATTGTACTTTCTCAGCCAGTTCATCAGGTCTTTCCGTATCTCCACCTACGGTAAGGAACCCAAAGCCATTTTCCTGTGTGTAGTCATAATGGAAAGTTTCATCGATTAAGCCATCATTATAAAGTTCGGAATAATGTGGTGAGCTCTTTCCAAACACCATATCCAGGAATACATTCATCGATAGCTCCTGTCTTAGCATATCCTTTCCTTGTTGGTGTGGCTCCGGGGCTTTGAGGCCGACCAAACATTTAGGACTCTGCACATTCATCTTAAGGACTTGTTTCTTCTCTGCCACGGTCTCTGGTTCATCCTCAAATTTCCGTTTAATTTCAGGCATCTTTTCATAATCCTTCTTTTCCTGATTGGAGCGTATCTGATTCATGATTTGATCAGGATCTACTGAGCCCACTACAAAGAGAAGCATATTGCTTGGATGGTAGAAGGTATTGTAACACTGATACAGCATATCTTTCGTTATTGGAGTGATGGACTCAATGGTACCTGCGATATCAATCTTCACAGGGTGGTTCTTATACATATTCTGGATGACACCGAAATATAATCGCCAATCCGGATTGTCGTCATACATCGTAATTTCCTGCCCAATGATTCCTTTTTCCTTCTCCACCGTTTTTTCTGTGAAGTAAGGGTCCTGGACGAAATCAATAAGCGTTTCTAAATTTCGTTCTACATTGGTCGTACTTGAGAACAGATAAGCAGTCCGTGTGAAGGAAGTAAAGGCGTTAGCCGATGCCCCCTGCTTACTGAATTGTTGGAAGACATCTCCATCCTCTTTTTCAAACAGTTTGTGTTCCAAGAAGTGAGCGATTCCATCGGGTACCTTGACGAATTCATCTTCACCAAGAGGAACGAAATGATTGTCTATACTTCCATACTTCGTTGTAAAAGTGGCATATGTCTTATTGAACCCCTTTTTGGGAAGGATGTATACGTCCAGCCCGTTAGACATTTTTTCATAGTACAAATTTTCCTGTAATTGATCGAAGGAAATCTTCTTCATCTTTATCCCTCCATTCCTGTTAGAAAGTAGACTGTATCGAGTTCAACTTTATTTGCCGCCTTCACGATTTCTTCTTTCGTCGTTTTTTCGATTTCATCCAGCCAATGTTTTAAATCGATTTTTTCATGTGCTACAGCATTATGATATAAGACCTCAACCAAACCTCTTGAGGTATCAATCGTTTCAAGGAGCTGATTCCGGATGACTGCTTTCGTCTGTTCGATCTCACCATCTGTGAAATCCCCGTCCTTCATCGCTTGAAGTTGCTCATTGATAATGCCGACTGCTTGATCATATTTCTCGAATTCGATTCCTGACATGACCATCAATAAACCTTTATGACTCTCGAGTCGGCTTGCAGCGTAGTAAGCCAGGCTCGCTTTCTCCCTTACGTTTATGAACAATTTGGAATGGGAGAACCCACCGAATATACCATTGAATACTTGAAGGGCGAAATAATCAGCATCTCCATATTTTGTATGTGTGCGGTAGCCCATATTCAGCTTTCCTTGTTTCACATCCTGTTTCTCTTTCACGACGTTTTCATTCTCTTTTCTTTTCACCTCAGAAGAATCCACAGATTGAGGACTGCGTTCTTTCAATTCGAAAAGTTTATCACAGAGATTTTCAACTTCCGAAACGTCCACATCACCGATTACATATAGATCAAACTGATCCTCCGTTATCACTTTGCGATAATACTCGTATAAACTCTTGGCCGTAATGCTCTCCACTTCTTCACCCACACCATTTACATGAAGGGCAAATCTCTCGCCTTTACACATTTCTTCGACCAGTCGTGAATTGGCATAGCGCATTTTGTCGTCATAAACGGCCTGAATCCTCACCTTTTGATTCCGCTTTTCTTTTTCGACTGTCTTCTTGTCGAATCCATCCTCTTCAACATGAGGGTTTTGGAAGACATCAGCCAGGAATTCCATCCCTTTCTGAAGTAATGGTTCGGAGTCCTTCAGAAACTTTTCGTTAGCAATTTCAACAGACATACTGACCACATGATACTCACCTTTTTTTCCTAAATCCACAAAAAAGTTCGCCCCATACAGCTCGTCAAGATAGGAGCGTAGTTCCGTGGTGCTCTGATAGGTTTTGGAGCTGCTTTGCATAACATGGGGCAATAATCCCCGCAGTGTAACGGTTTCCGGATCAAGGGGTGCTTTCATTTTTAAAACGAGGCTGTTGGTTTTATACTTATCCGTTTGAACGATATGTAGCGTGTACCCATGTTTCTTCTTGACTATTTCGTTAATGGCTGTCATCGTACCGTCCTCCTTAGTTCCATGTTTCCATCATTTTGTATTCAAGCATTATAAACACCCTTATTGTGTGGTATTTATGTATTACTATACATGGAGTGAGAGATTGATTTCAAGCATCTTCCACTGTTGGTAAAATACTCTTTTAAGTAAATTATTATATGCTAATGGATTTTCCATTATGTTTCAAGCAAAAACCATATTAAACGCATTTTAAACAAAGAAAAAGGATATCCCTATTTTTCGGGATATCCTTTTTCTTTGATCTCGGTTTTATTAACGGTTTCCTTTGATGTACGGTGTACCTAGTGCTTTAGGTGCATCTGCACGACCGATGAAGCCTGTCAGTGCCAGGATGGTTAACACGTATGGTGCGATCAACAGGAAAACACTTGGGATGTTTTCAAACAACGGGATGCTTGATCCGATGATGCTTAAACTTTGAGCGAATCCGAAGAAGAGGGCCGCTCCCATGGCTCCAAGTGGATGCCATTTACCGAATATCAAGGCTGCAAGGGCCATGAACCCTTGTCCGCTGATGGTTGCATGGCTGAAGTCCGAGGAAATCGCCTGGGCGTAAACTCCCCCGCCGACACCTGCAAAAGCACCGGAAATGATAACTCCGATATAGCGCATTTTCGTTACATTGATTCCCATTGTGTCTGCAGCCATAGGGTGCTCCCCTACAGAACGCAACCTTAGACCGAACGGGGTTTTGAACATAATGAACCAAACGATGAAGGATACAAGAATCGCGACGAATGGTGGCCAGTATGTGTTAGAAAAGAAAATATCTCCGATGACCGGGATTCTGTGAAGTAAAGGAACATCGACCTTCCCAAACCCTTCAGAGATGATATCCGTTTGACCCTTTCCATAGATACGTTTGACTAAGAAGAGAGTCAACCCCACCGCAAGTAGGTTGATGGCTACACCTGATACTACCTGATCAGCCCTGAATGTAATGGAAGCAACGGCATGGAGGATGGCCAATAGCCCCCCCATCACCATGGCCACAAGCAGCGCGACCCAAGGAGTCGCTGCACCGAAAGTATCTGCGAAAGCGAGGTTAAATACAATACTTGAGAATGCACCGATGACCATAAGGCCTTCAAGTCCAATGTTTACTACACCTGAACGCTCTGAGAACGCCCCTCCCAAAGCAGTGAAAATAAGTGGTGTTGCCCAAAGCAATGTTGATGGGATGAGTATTGTCAAAATATCAATAAAACCCACTTATTTCACCCCCTTTTTACTAAATCGTTGAATCAGATAACGAATCATATAACCAGATGCTACAAAGAAAATGATAAGGGCAATGATGATGTCTACCAGTTCATTTGGAATCCCTGCATCGAGAGGCATATTCAGCGCCCCTACTTTAAGTCCCCCAAATAGAAGAGCGGCGAACACAACTCCAATGGCCGCATTACCACCAAGAAGGGCTACAGCGATCCCATCGAATCCGACCCCTGTAAATCCTCCCTTGATCGAAGCATAGCCGAATGTACCAAGACCTTCCATCGCTCCTGCAAGGCCTGCAAAAGCGCCTGAGATGACCATGGAAAGAATGATGTTCCCATTCACGTTCATACCGGCATATTGTGAAGCATGCTGGTTGAATCCGACAGAACGAAGCTCATACCCACGCGATGTCTTCTCAAGCAGGAACCACATAATGAACACACATGCAAGGGCGATGAAAATCCCCCAGTGCAGACGTGAGTAATCTGTCAAACTTTCAAAGAAAGGTGATTTCAATGAAGCTGTATCCGCAATCATTTCTGTGCGATCTTTACGGTCCGTAATCACATCACGGATAATGGCATTTGTAACATGGAGAGCAATATAGTTCATCATGATCGTGACAATGACTTCATGTACGCGGAATTTGGCTTTTAAAAGACCAGGAATAAAGCCCCAAAGTGCACCTGCCAATGCTGCCGCAATGATGGCAAGGGGCAGATGGATCAGCTTTGGTAAGTCATCAAAGGCAACCCCTACCCATACTGCTGCAAGCCATCCCACGATCAATTGACCTTCCACCCCGATGTTAAAGAGACCCGTCCTAAAGGCGAAGGCAACCGCAAGTCCTGCTAAAATGTATGGTGTCACTTGACGGATCGTTTCTCCTACATAATAGATCTCCCCGAAGATCCCATTCCATAATGCAGCGTATCCTGCAATCGGGTCATACCCACTCACCAGCATGATGATCGTACCGACAATGATACCTAAAAGGACTGAGATTACCGGGATTAATATATTTGTTAATCTGTTAGACATGTGATTCCCCTCCCGTTTCCTTCCTCTTCGAACCAGCCATTAAAAGTCCAAGTTCTTGTTCGGTTGTTTCCTTAGGATTAACTATCGCCACAATTTGACCTTCGTAGATAACCGCGATACGGTCGCTAACATTCATGATTTCATCCAGTTCAAATGATAGTAGAAGAACCGCTTTTCCATTGTCTCTTTGTTCGATCAGACGTTTATGGATAAACTCGATCGCCCCTACATCAAGTCCCCTGGTCGGCTGTGCAGCAATCAATAGATCAGGATCCCGGTCTACCTCACGGCCGATGATCGCTTTTTGCTGATTTCCCCCGGACAAAGCACGGGCAAGAGTGAATTCTGAAGGAGTCCTGACATCAAATTCCGATATCAATTTTCTTGCCTGATTGTAAATATTTTTATAACTTAGTACCCCTTTATTGGAATATGGTTTTTGGTAATAGGTCTGAAGAACCATGTTTTCCCCGATAGGAAAATCAAGCACGAGGCCATGTTTATGTCTGTCCTGTGGAATATGACCTACGCCTGATTCATAAATTTTACGGGGTTTCAAATTTGCGATTTCCTTCCCATTCAATTTGACTGAACCACTGTCGACTTTATGAAGACCTGTAATAGCCTCAATCAACTCGCTTTGTCCATTTCCATCCACACCGGCTATGCCGAGGATTTCTCCTGCTTTCACCTCAAGGTTTAAGCCCTTCACAACGGGGACATTTCGATGATCTTTCACGTTTAAGCCGCTGATCTCCAGGACATTTTCACTAGGTGTAGCTTCTTTCTTCTCCGTTTTGAACGTAACTTCCCGCCCTACCATCAAACTGGCAAGATGATTGGGGTCAGTTTCTGAAACCTTCACCGTCCCGATCCCTTTCCCTTTTCTGATAACGGTTACATTATCACACACTTCCATGATTTCTTTCAGTTTATGGGTGATGAGAATGATGGACTTACCTTCTTTAATGAGGGTTTTCATAATTTGGATGAGCTCTTTGATTTCCTGTGGGGTCAACACAGCTGTAGGCTCATCGAATATCAGGATTTCTGCTCCGCGATATAGCGTCTTTAATATTTCCACACGTTGCTGCATACCTACTGAAATTTCAGAAATTTTAGCGTTTGGATCTACTTTCAGACCATATCGTTCAGAAATGTCCAGAATATCTTTCTCAGCTTTTTTAATATCCACTGTCGCCCCGGACTTCGGCTCTCTTCCGAGAATGATATTTTCCGTTACCGTGAATGTATCAACGAGCATGAAATGCTGATGGACCATCCCGATTCCAAGATCATTGGCTATGTTCGGGTTGGTAATATTCACCTTTTTCCCTTTCACACGGATTTCTCCCTGCTCTGGCTGGTACAAGCCGAATAACACGTTCATTAGAGTCGACTTACCTGCTCCATTTTCACCAAGAAGCGCATGAATTTCACCTTTTTTGAGCTGGAGGGTAATGTTGTCATTTGCTACGATGCCTGGAAATTCTTTACGGATATTCAGCATCTCGATTACATAATCCATTGCTAATCACTCCTTGCATAGACTAGGGATATTTATCTAGTAGTTAGAGGTCAGACCTTAACATGCCAGAAAAAAAGGGGTTTCCCCGAATAAAAATCTAAATGAAAGATAGAAATGTTCTATACTTCAATTAAATTTCTATTAAAATATAACTCTGTTTTTTATCAGGATAAGGGGCCAGTGTTAGCTGGCCACCCATCCCATAAGGTATTAATTAGCTGAGAAAGCTTCTGCATCCTTGATCGTTTCAGGAACTGTTACTTCACCGCTAGTAATCTTTTCTTTCCATTCATCTACTTTTTTCATGACTTCATCTTTGTTGGAAAGCTCGGTATTTAATTCTGCAAGTCCAACGCCATCTTCTTTAAGACCATATAGGATTTGTTCTCCACCTGGGAAGTTTCCTTCTTTAGCTTTAGTGGATAGATCCACTACCGCGTTATCAACTCGTTTTAATGCAGATGTAAGGATGATATTATGATCCCCTACTTTACCTTCTGCAGATTGATCAGAGTCAACGCCGATAGCCCAAAGTTCACGTGAAGGATCTTTTTCTTTCAGATCGCGTGCTTCTTTGAATAAACCATTACCCGTTCCACCAGCTGCATGGAAGATTACATCTACATTTTGAGTGTACATTTTTGAAGCGATGGTTTGTCCAAGTTCAGCTTTGTCGAAAGCACCTGCATAGTCCGCAACGATTTCTGCATCAGGATTGACCGCTTTTACACCAGCAATGAAACCAGAGTGGAAGCGTTCGATAACCGGAATCTCCATACCACCGATGAATCCGATTTTGTTCGTTTTAGTCGCAAGTCCTGCTGTGACACCAGCAAGGAAAGAAGCTTCCTGTTCCTTGAACATAATGCTTGCAACGTTTGGTTGATCTACAACAGCATCAACGATTGCGAAATGTGAATCTTTTTGTTGTTGTGCAATTTCAGTGATCGCACCTTCCATAAGGAAGCCGATACCATATACTAAGTCAAAATCTTGACGAGCTAATTTGTTTAAGTTCGTAGCATAGTCAGCATCTGATTGTGACTGTAAGTAGTCAAATCCATCTTTACCTTTTTCCAAGTCATTCTCTTTACCGAAGGCTTTCAGACCTTCCCAAGCTGATTGGTTGAATGATTTGTCATCTACTCCACCAACGTCTGTAACCATTGCTACTGTGAATTGATCTTCTTTGTTCCCTTCACCACTAGATGTACCTTCTTTGTCCTCGCTTGTTCCACAAGCACCTAATAATGTACCTGCCGCCAGAACAAATGACAACGCTAAACCGAATTTACGTTTTTTCACCTAGAGTACCCCCTATTATTGTAATAAATTAGTAGTAAGATGGATTGCTGTTATATGCGCTTTCTTAATACTTGGAAGCTAAATTTGTCTGACCTGAAATAGTTTACGGAATACAGAATCGGCTCATCGTTTTCATCAAAATGCATTTGCTTTAAAACGAGTAATGCCGTCTCCGGTTCGCAATTTAGAATAGGGGAGATTTTATCGTGATATCCCATTGGTTCTATCTGAGCGACTGCATGAGTGATTCTCTTATTCTCTCGTTTTTCCAATACGGTGAAAATCGAATTATCCTCATGGGTGAAATTCCTTGGCATTACTTTCTCAGGAATCTTGTCTACACAATATACAACCGGTTCCCCATTTGCAGTTCGAACCCTTTCAATCAGGATCACGTCGTCCTCTTCATTGCATGTAAACCTTTTCACGTCATCCTCAGTAGCTTCTTGAGTTGTTGAGCTTAAGAAAATGGTCCCTGGCTCCATACCAGCCTGCTTAATCATGTTCGTTACACTATTCAGCTGCTCAATACCTGAAGTAAAGAGCGGCTTGGCGTTTACAAATGTACCGACTCCATGACGCCTTACGATGACACTTTCTTCCTCAAGAATTCTGAGAGCTTCCCTAAGAGTCGCCCTACTTACACCTAATTGTTTGGAAAGATCGAATTCAGATGGAAGCTTCTCTTTCTCTTTGTATACTCCCGCTTCGATATCCTTTTTCAAACGATCAATTACTTGTAAGTATAAATGCCGATTGTCTGTTTTTATTGTCACTGGAACCACCACCACATTTTCTCAAGACATCAGACCTCTGATGTATATCTTTCCTACTAATCGAAAATACTATAACACTTTTCTTTTGATAAATAAATAGCATTGTGTGATTTTGTCGAAAAAAATGATTAGAATGACAATTTAGAATCCTTTTTTGCAATATTTTAGAAAAAATACCCTTTTGAATGGGTTTACATGGTATATTTTACCTACTTTTTTACAAACCTATCGTGTTTCATTATCAATCTTTACATACGTGCAACAAGATCATTACTTTTGTAAACGCTTTTAATAGTATAACATATTCGTGGATAACTGCTTATTTTTTAATATTTCCACCACCTAAATAGGTTTATCATCATAAAAAATACCAAAAAAAGGTGTGTTTCCCCATTCTGAATCATTAGGGTAACACACCTTTTATTTTTATGAACTTTGTT
This sequence comes from Bacillus sp. NTK074B, assembly GCF_017303375.1. GTDB lineage: Bacteria > Bacillota > Bacilli > Bacillales > Bacillaceae_B > Rossellomorea. The sequence continues at coordinate 233,803 of NZ_JAFKOH010000002.1, forward strand.
CTTCTGATGGCTTGCCCACAAGGACCGTTCTCGGCTTGCTGCCTTCATAAGGTCCCACCACGCCTCTGACTTCCATTTCGTCGATCAGTCTGGCGGCTCTTGTGTAGCCGATCCTGAATCTTCTTTGAAGCATGGATACAGAAGCAGTCTGCATCTCTGCTATTAGCTGGACGGCATCATTATATAATTCGTCTTCGGCTTCCCCTGTTCTCCCATCTTCAGGCACTTCGTCGGGAATCATTTCTTCCTGATACTGAGCTTTTTGTTGAGAGATGACAAAATCAACGATTTCCTCAACCTCTTCATCTGATAAGAAAGCTCCTTGAACCCTGGTAGGTTTGGAAGCTCCCACCGGCATGAACAGCATATCTCCACGACCCAATAGCTTCTCTGCCCCCCCTGAATCCAATATGGTCCTTGAATCGGTTTGAGAGGATACGGCAAAGGCAATCCGTGACGGGATATTGGCTTTAATGACTCCAGTGATAACATCTACAGACGGACGTTGCGTCGCAATGATTAGGTGGATTCCTGCAGCACGTGCCATCTGAGCAAGCCTTGTAATGGCATCCTCCACGTCGCTCGAGGCCACCATCATTAAATCGGCAAGCTCGTCAACAATGACGACAATGTATGGAAGAAGGGGTTGCTTATCATCGTTCTCTTTATTTTGTCGCTTGACATATTCATTATAGCCTTCGATGTTCCGTGTGCCCGTATGAGAGAATAGCTCATATCTGCGTTCCATTTCACTTACAACCTTTTTTAATGCCTGTGATGCTTTCTTGGCATCTGTTACAACAGGTGCCAGGAGATGGGGCACACCATTATATACATTAAGCTCAACCATTTTGGGGTCAATCATCATAAGCTTTACTTCATGGGGCTTGGCCCTCATAAGGATACTGGTGATAATACCATTGATACAAACACTCTTACCGCTTCCGGTTGCCCCCGCTACCAGCAAGTGAGGCATTTTATTCAGCTCAGCAAGGACCGCTTCACCCGTTATATCCCTCCCTAAGCCTATCTGCAATTTGGCATCGGGTTTATTATGTTCCTTCGCTTCAAGTACCTCGCGCAGGGAGACCATGGCTACCTCTGAATTCGGCACCTCGATACCGATGGCAGACTTGCCTGGTATCGGAGCCTCAATTCGGATGTCTTTTGCTGCAAGGGCCAGGGCAAGGTCGTCACTCAAATTGACGATTCGGCTTACTTTGACTCCTACATCGGGATGCACTTCATATTTTGTTACCGCCGGGCCCAGGTGGACTTGTGTAACCTTGGCCTTTACACCGAAACTTTGAAATGTTCTCTCGAGCTTTGCGGCATTGGCATGAATCAACTGATATTCATTACTTTGATCTGTTTTTCTAGGGCTTTTCAATAAAGCGATTGACGGAAGCTGGTAATCTTTATTTTCCACTTCAGTAAAGGTGATGGGCGGCGCAGTATCCGCTTCTCCTTCTGACGGGGTGTGATTGTTTGACTCAACCTCTTCTTTTTCACCCGTTCCAGTTGCTTGAGATGGTGAATCATCTTTATGATTTTCGCCATATGCACGTTCTGCGAAATTTGAAATGATCGGTTCTCTTTTTTCTTCTTGGTGAGAAAGTACTGGTTCAGCCGGTTCCTTGCTCTTTTTTGGTGCATCTTGCTTCTTCTTCTCTTTTAACTCTTTTTTCTTGGATTGCTCTTCTTTCCATTCACTCATATCTTGCTTAAATGCTGACCATTGTCCGCCCATGAATGCACCGAAACGCTTCCCCGCTCTTCCAAGTACATCACCTATGGACTTACCTGTCACTAGAATGATACCGATCATGATGAAAGTGGCACTCACAATCCTTGCTCCTTGTGAATCAAAGAGAAAATAAGAAACAGCAAACAGAACGCTCCCGATCATACCTCCTCCAAGATCCGAAGTGCTGGTTTCACCTCTGATATCCATCCAATACAGATCCCACGTATTCATGATGACGCTGGGATTATTGAATGACCCGCCGTTGGATAGGAGATCAAATAATTTCACGTGACTTAATAGCAGGAAACTTGCAATGATGATGTAGATCCCAACCAGTCTGCGACTGAATAACATTGGTACTTCTCGCTTAATCATTAGGTAACCCGCTACATATAGCATCCATAGAAGGGCGATCATGTACCATTCACCAAGGAAGAAACGATAAAAATATACCAGTGCTTTCCCGACGGCTCCAAGCTCAATAATGGAGATCAAGCTTAGAGCTGACAGAATCAGTCCGATGATCTCATATTTAATCGTCTGTTTTAATGTGGAGCTCGTTTGAGAACGTTTTTTTCTTTTTTTTCGTTTTGCCAATCCATTCACCTAAATTCTGTTGAAGTCTATCAGAGTTATGTACATAAAGATGAAGAAAGGGCTGACCCTTTGGGGCAATGTGCGTGCCTAAGGTGTCAGACCCTTCCCGTGAACTTTTCGTATTAATAATCGTTTGCAAGTATATTATAGCATAACCACTATTTGGGGAAAATCCTCTTTCTCACTTAATTGTTGATAAATTCCCCTGGACATATTTGTTCATTCAAGTAATGTGCAGGATCACTGCTCATGACCCGGATGACTCGATACTTGTTTTCCACCTGTTGAACAAGGATAGGTATGCCCTGATAATCCATCATCATTTGACCGCTGAACTCACTGGCTTCTGTCGGGAATACAAGATCGTTGGGGACCACTGTATAAAGAATCATTGAACCAGCCCCTCTTGCTGATCTGACTGTTTTTTCAGATCAATCAATTCGTTGATTTTCTTGATGGCCGTACCAATTCCGCCAATACCATCTATCAATCCGTATTCCACAGCATCATCCCCCACCACATTCGTCCCTATATCCCTGGTAAGGTTACCTTTTGCAAACATGAGGTCCTTAAAATTTTCTTCTGTAATATTGCTGTGCTTTGTGACAAAGCTCACCACCCGGTCCTGCATTTTATCAAGATACTCAAATGTTTGTGGCACCCCGATGACTAAACCGGTTAATCGAACGGGATGTATCGTCATGGTGGCGGTGCTTGCAATGTAAGAGAAGTCACATGACACAGCAATCGGTACCCCGATGCTATGCCCTCCTCCAAGAACTACGGAGACTGTCGGTTTGGTTAGTGAAGCAATCATTTCTGAAATGGCTAATCCTGCTTCTACATCTCCCCCGACTGTATTCAAAATGACAACAAGTCCTTCAATTTTAGGATTTTGTTCAATTGCCACGAGCTGTGGAATGACATGTTCATACTTGGTCGTTTTATTTTGGGGCGGAAGCTGCATATGTCCTTCGATCTGTCCTACAATCGTCAGACAATGGATATTAGAGTCTTGAGAAAGCTGGGGAACATTGGTTTGACCTAACTGCTGTATCTTTTCCATTAACCCGGAAGGCTTGTCTTTTTGATCATCTTGTCCTTTATTCGGCTCGTCCTGCATACGTTCACGATTCTGTTCCATGAAAACACTCCTTTTTATTCCCATTCTCTTGTTATTATTTTAAAGTGAGAGTGTTTTCATACTTCATTCTTTCGCTGCAAATAAATATGAGACCATTTGTTCGTAAACAAATGGCCTCATACTTTATACTTCCATGATAATCGGTAAGATCATCGGTCTTCTTCTTGTTTTATTGAATAAGAAATAATTTAGTTGATCCCTGATATCCTGCTTGATGGTTGTCCATTCGAAGGAACCCTTTTGCAAATAGGAATGAACCACATCGGTCACGATGCCCCCTGCACCTTCGATCAATTCCTCGGACTCCCTTACATATACAAATCCCCGGGAGATGATTTCAGGTCCAGCGACAATTGATTTGGACCTTCTGTTGATGGTGACGACGACGGTAAAAACTCCATCTTCCGACAATAATTTACGATCACGAAGGACAATGTTCCCCACGTCTCCAACACCGCTGCCATCAATCAAAACATTCCCAGCCTGTACACGGCCGCTCATTCTCATCTTGCCGTCCTTGTATTGAAGAACATCTCCCTTATCCATAATAAAGATCTGCTTATACGGAAGCCCGGTATCATGTGCAAGCTGAGTATGTGCGACTAGCATCTTGTATTCACCCTGGATGGGAATAAAGTATTTAGGTTTCATGATATTCAACATGAACTTCAAATCTTCCTGACTCCCATGACCTGAAACATGAACCTTTTTATTGGCGGTCAATACATTTGCCCCGGCTCTATAAAGCATGTCGATCGTCCTGCCGACGATCACTTCCATGCCCGGAGAAGGTGAGGCCGTAATGAGGACCGTGTCTCCTTCTTCGATGTTTACCAGACGGTGGGAACGCTTGGACATTCTCTGAAGTGCCTCAAACGGTTCTCCTTGAGTCCCTGTCGCGATGATGAGGACTTCATCTTTGGGGTAATCACCAATTTCATCTATACCGATGATCATTTCATCCCTAACATGAAGATACCCCAGTTTCAAAGCTACATCATACACTCTTTTCAAACTTTTTCCGACTACCGCCACTTTGCGGTTATTCTGCTCTGCAGCATCAAATAGCTGCTGAAGCCGAATTAAATTCGAGGCGAAGCATGCCACAATGACCCTCCCTGATGCTTTCCGCAAGGCATTGGTAATATGCTGCTCTATGACTGCTTCAGATGTTGTAAACCCCGGTCTTTCTGCTTCTTTACTGTCAGATAACAGACAAAGGACGCCCTTCTCACCAATTTGCGCCATCTTGCCTAAATCCGGACGGTACAGGTGTTTGGCCGATTGATCAAATTTAAATTCGCCAGTATGAACGATGACTCCTTCAGAAGTATGTATGCAAACACCTACTGAATCCGGGATACTATGTGTGGTCTTAAAGAAAGTGACATTCACTCCATCAAAGGTAAGATAGCTATCTGAGTGAACCGTATAGAATTTCACATCTTCCCTGACATTTTCGTCCTTCAAACGTGCTTTTATAAGTGCATTGGTCAAGCGTGTGCCGTAAACAGGCGCTTTGATCTTACTTAATACATAGCCAATCGCACCGATGCTGTCCTCATGTCCATGGGTCAAGAAGATTCCTTTTACCCGATCTTTATTTTCAATCAGATACTGGATGTCCGGGATGACGATATCGATTCCAAGCATTTCATTTTCGGGAAACATGAGTCCTGCGTCAATCACGAATATTTCATGATCCACTTCTACCACATACATGTTCTTACCCATTTCTCCTACTCCCCCGAGGGGTATTACCTTAATACTTTCATTCTTTGTCTTACTCACTTTTATGTCCTCCTATGCTGTTCCTTCCCCGATCTTCAATCAGTTATATCCATTATACTTGATACCATTTTGGGAGTACAACCAATTTTATCCTCCCTCATCAAGATTAGGAAAAAGACCGCAATCATTTCTACTAGTTACTATTTCGATACCGCAGGAGCAAATCCTTCTTCTTTGGAGTAATTATATCTCTTTCAAGTGAAATGACAGGATCGTCTTTATTTAATGATGCCCTCGTCGATCTTTATTGCTTATTGATAGACGAGCAGTGGTTGAATTCCGTTCCAGTAAGCTCGTTTTCCTGGGGGCGTGAAACGCCAAAAGACTGCGAAGGTCATCGCTTCGCAGTCTCAAGGGTTTGGCAGGAGGTTGATATTATGATATTCTTTCGATGAGTTGGGACAGTTTTGCTCTTTCCACTTCTGTGAGCGGGATGAGTGGCAGGCGCACCGAGCCGACGTCAAGGCCCTTCATCTGCAGTGCAGTTTTGACCGGGGTCGGGTTCGGGCTCGTGAACAGTCCTTTCATGATCGGAAGGAGCCTTTGATGGAGCTGTGCTGCATGTGTAAGGTTTCCAGTTAAAAAGGCCGAGATCATCTCCTGCATTTCATTTCCGACGACATGGGATGCCACTGACACGATTCCCGTCCCCCCGATGGATAATACCGGCAACGTGAGTCCGTCATCTCCACTATATAACATAAAGTCGTCAGACGTATGCGAAATGATTTCAGTCATACTATCCAAATCGCCACTTGCTTCTTTTACGGCAACGATGTTCTCCACCTTTGAGAGCCGTATAACTGTTTCAGGCGCTACATTGACGCTTGATCTTCCGGGAATATTATACAGCATGACGGGTAGGTCAGTTGATTCTGCAATCACCCGAAAATGTTGAAACATCCCTTCCTGGCTGGGCTTATTATAATACGGGGCCACCAGCATGATGGCATCCACACCTGCTTCTGCAGCCTTTTTCGTAAGCTCGATCGAAGCATGAGTGTTATTGCTTCCCGTCCCAGCAATGACAGGGATTCTTCCATCCACTACTTTCACGACATGTCGGAATAGGGCAACCTTTTCCTCTTTCGTTAAAGTAGGAGACTCTCCAGTGGTACCGGCTACTACTAATGAATCCGAACCATTGTCGATCAGGTACTGAATTAATTGCGTCGTTTTAGTGAAATCAATATTTCCTTTACGGTCAAATGGCGTAACCATAGCCGTAGAAACGCGGCCAAAATTCAATCTAGTCACTCTCCTTGTAAGTTTATCCCACTCTGAATGTAGCATTTCTCTCTTGTAATTGAAACGTATCATGAAGTGCGTTAATGGCTAGTATCAAGTCCATTTCTTTCACCAGTACCCATATGGTCGTATGACTATCGGCTGACTGTAAAATGCGGATCCCTTCATCGGAAAGGGATGAAACAATGGCAGAGGTGACACCCGGGACACCCATCATTCCCGCTCCCACGACTGAAATCTTCGCACACTCCGATTCTACGATGGGGTTATGTCCTAACTTTCTTAATGCCTTGATCGCATCATCGGCTACTGAAGATCCCACGGTATAGACAACACCTCTGGGAGAGATGTTAATAAAGTCAACACTTATTCCCTCTTTGGCCATCGCCTTGAAAACTTGAGCTTGCAGATCGTATTCATCTTCCTTGGCGAATACTTTAATTTGGGTGAGGTTGGATACATGGGCGATCCCTGTGACGGGATGACTTCTAAACTCTTTATGTGCCTTTGTATTTTCCAGAGTCGTCACAAGAGTGCCTTCACCATTTGAGTAAGTTGAACGAATCCGAATCGGAACATTCGAATTCATGGCAATCTCAACCGCCCTCGGATGGATCACCTTGGCCCCCTGGTACGCCATATTGCATACTTCATTATACGAAACAACAGTGATGGGTCTTGCCTTTGTTGAAATACGTGGATCGGCAGTCATGACTCCTTCCACATCTGTAAAAATATCAATGTAGTCCGCTTTTAGAGCGACCCCCAGTGCCGAGGCGGAGGTATCGCTCCCCCCCCTGCCGATGGTTGTAACATCCCCATCTTTTGTTGCTCCCTGAAATCCTGCAACAACCACAGCATCATGATGCTCCAGTTCTTTTACCAATCGGCTGCATTTCATCTCGATAATCTTTGCATTGTTAAAATCATTATTCGTCCGGAACCCGGCTTGAGCACCTGTCAGGGCAGTGGACCGGATTCCATGCTCCAGTAGCATATTAGAAAATACCAGGCTCGATATGATTTCCCCACAGGACAAAAGAAGATCCTGCTCACGCTTACTGATGGAGGTGTTCCTGCCACCGATTAAGGATAATAAGGAATCTGTTGCGTACGGTTCACCTTTTCTCCCCATTGCAGAAACGACTACCACCACTTTATAACCTTTATCAATCGCTTGTTTCGTATGAGCAATTGCCTTCAGGCGACTTGCTTCGTCACGTACCGAAGTTCCACCAAATTTCTGAACGATCACTTTCATGACTACACCTCATTGTCATATGTTCAAGAGGTATCTAGAAAACGGGTAGTGGATTTATACAAATACTCAGCTGGAATGATCCCTCTTCATTGCTTAATTAGATCAAGCTTGATTAAACTTTCTGCGATTTGAACTGAATTCCAAGCCGCTCCCTTCAGTAAGTTGTCAGACACAACCCACATGTGGAAGCCTTTGTCTTCATCCAGATCTTTACGAACCCTCCCTACAAACACATCCGGTTTTCCAACAGCATGTGCAGGCATAGGATAAATTTGATCTTCAGGGCTGTCTTCCAAGGTCACCCCTGGTGCTTTTTGAAGAAGGGAGTGGATATCTTTCACTGAAACAGAATCCTTCTCAATCTCAATATATACACTTTCGGAGTGACCTGTTACAACTGGTAATCTGACACATGTGGCAGATACCTTTAACGAAGGCATATGCATGATCTTTTTCGTTTCATTAATCATTTTCATTTCTTCAAAAGTAAAGCCGTTGTCTTGAAATTTATCAATTTGAGGAATGGCATTATAAGCAATTTGATAATGTTTTTTGTCCCCTTTGACAGGTAACACCCCAGGCTCAAATGATTCACCGGATAAAATCGCCTGTGATTGGGCGTGAAGTTCATCAATCGCAACAGCACCTGCGCCAGACACGGCTTGATAAGTAGAAACGATCACTTTCTGTAAACCATATTGCTTGCGGATTGGCTCGAGTGCCGCAACCATTTGAATCGTTGAACAGTTAGGATTCGCAATGATTCCCTTGTGCTCCTTAATATCCTCTTCATTCACTTCCGGGACAACGAGTGGAACGTCCGAATCCATTCGGTAAGCACTCGTGTTGTCGACAACAACTGCCCCGCGTTTTACGGCTTCAGGAGCAAGAAGTTTGGATACACTTCCACCTGCACTAAATAATGCGATATCGACACCTTCGAAGCTTTCAGGCTTCGCTTCTTCAACCGTCCATTCTTTTCCTTTAAACATAACAGTAGATCCAGCAGAACGTGCTGATGATAATAAGGTCAATTGCTGTATCGGAAAATTCCTTTTTTCTAATGTTTGAAGCATTTGCTGTCCTACGGCCCCGGTGGCACCGACAACAGCTACATGTAATCCCGTTGTATTCAAAATCTTCTCTCCTTCCAACCATTCAGTATTTTCATAGTATAATAGGTAAATGAATTTAGTCTATTACTATAATAAAGAATATTTTAACATAAACAATTATTCGACAATAGGAATTTTTCATTTATCCGTCCGGGTTCTTTCATATAGCACCATTCTTATACATGCATGAAAAGAAGGCCATCATATAAGGATAATGAGATGACCTTCTTCATATTAATCCAAATATCTTTCAATGATGACGGGTTGAAGCTGCCTTCCTTCCATCGCTGCTTCTATTGTTTCCTGGATCAGTGTCATCCTGGCCACCATTGATTTCGGCTTAGCAACAGGCGCATCCTGCCCAAATGGAATGAAATAAATGTCTTTAGTCGATATTAACCGCATTAAGTTTATACCATTTAATCCAAGAGCATCATTTGTGGAAATACCGAGCACTACAGGTCGATGATTACGAATCGTTGCTTTAGCAGCCATCAATACAGGAGAATCAGTCATAGCATTGGCAAATTTACTCATTGAATTTCCGGTTAATGGGGCAATTACCATGCAATCCAGCGGTATCTTAGGCCCAAGTGGTTCTGCCTTGACGATTGAATCAATCACTTTATGACCTGTAACATCTTCGATCCGCTTGATCCAATCTTCTCCTTTACCGAATCTTGTTTCAGTATTCATAACGGTCGATGTCACAATCGGCATGACTTCCGCTCCATTATTCACTAATCGCTCGATTTCTGGGAATACTGCATCATACGTACAGTGAGATCCTGTCAAACCAAACCCGATACGTTTTCCTTTCACACTCATGATGAACTCTCCTTTCCTGAATCAAAATCATTCTCTAATAATTGACAAAGGACATTCGCCAGAATCTGCCCTGCCGTTTTCGGTGCTACAATTCCGGGGAGCCCCGGTGCTAATAGTGCTTTTATACCACGCTTCTCTGCATAACGAAAATCCGTACCACCAGGCTTTGAAGCAAGATCGATGATTAACGTATGCGCCGGCATCTTCGCAATGACTCCAGCTTTCACGATATGCACTGGAATCGTATTTATACAAATGTCACAATTCTCAACCTCTTTTTCCAGATTATCCAAGTAAAACGGCACTAATCCCATTTCTGTCACCCTGGCCAGATGTTCACTTTTACGTACCCCGACCTTCACTCTACCACCTAAATGATGAAACGTCCTAGCTACACTCATACCGACTCTCCCGAGACCTAATATGATGATGTCAGATCCATGTATAGTAAAGTCTGTATGTTGAATAGCCATCATAATCGTACCCTCTACTGTAGGAATAGAATTATAAATGGCAACGTCGTCCCTTTCAAATAACTGAACAAGTTTACGGTTCGTTGAAGTCATGATTTTATCCAAGTATGAATTACTAATTCCTGAATAGATCGTACAGTGCTCTGGCGTCTCAGCTACAATTTCCTCTGTTAACATGATTTTCTCATTGGAAAAAATCGTATCTATTTCTCCTTGAAGATTCGTGCCTGGTACAGGTAAAATGATGGCATCAATCAACGAAAAATCCACTTCATCAAGTTTCTCCTTCGAAGCCCCTGTAAAGGCATGATCTAGTTGTTCAAAACCTACGAGCGATATTTTGGCATCCAACTCTGTAAGCTTCCGAATAATCTCAAGTTGACGAGCATCTCCGCCTAGAACTGCGATCTGCATTCCAGTCAGCATCACTGATTTCACCTACTTTTAACATAATCGCTATTCTAAATCCCTTTTCACTTCAACAGTGTATGTTGCACCTGACCGATGGGTGAGTAGAAATGGGGCGTAGGAAAGTTTTGAAAAAATAAGCATAAAAAAAAACGGGTTTATACCCGTTTATATACAATCTCACTGTTTTAGTTACTCTTCCGATACTTCCAAAATGATCATATCTGCCCCTATCGTCCTAATTTGATGCCAGGGCACCCTGATTTCTCCACTTTGTTTTCTAAGCCACTTTCCTGTTGGTATGATGAGGGCATTGATACTGCCTGACTTATCATTGAACTCCAGATCAGTTTGACCAAGAATGCCTAAACGTTCCGCTTTCTTATAATCAACGATTTCTTTCCCGCTTAATTCGCTTAGCCTCATTATCGTATCCCTCCAAAAAAATGCTCTATAGTACAATGTATACACTGTCCACTATTTTAGAAGCAAAAAGTTTTCTACTCATTTGGAGTGGATTGGCATGTAAAAAAGCAGACCAATTGGGTCTGCTTTTCGATTAATGATTCATATTTTTTGGCAGAACGCCTTCAGGGCTGATAAGTGCCGAAGCATACTCATTTGTAAAGATGTCCAAGGCCAGCCTATTCACTTTATCCATTGTCACACCATCAATTTCTTCGACGATTTCATCGAGGGTCCGGTGACGTTTCAATAGTAATTCATTTTTACCATTTCTGCTCATGCGGCTATTGGTACTTTCAAGACTCAACATCAGGTTTCCTTTTAATTGCTCTTTGCTATTGAGTAATTCTTTAGAGGTGATTCCCTCTGCTTTCAGTGTTTCGAGTGTGCTGTTTATTGTATCAAACAATTGATCCAACTGGTTTGCCCCCGTGCCTCCGTAAATGGTTACCATGCCACTGTCCTCGTATGCGGAGTGGTATGAAAACACCGAGTAAGCAAGTCCTCTCTGTTCTCGAACCTCCTGGAACAGACGTGATGACATACTGCCGCCCAATACGTTATTTAACACTATCAAATTGTATATGTCAGGATGACCAATTTTAAGACCATCGAAACCTAAGCATAAATGTGCCTGTTCCGTGTCTTTCTTACGGGCGAGCTTATTGTTGTGAAAATCAGGTTTCAGACGATCTTCCGGGCCTTTACCACCTTCATAGGAACCGAATAGCTTTTCGATTTCCTTGATGAATGTTTCGTCGACATTGCCTGCAACAGAGACGACTACCTGGTCAGGAGTATACATATCATGCATGTACTCTTTTAACTTAGCCTGATTGAATGAGTTCAAAGTGTCTTCTGTACCAAGGATCGGATACCCCAGTGGATGCTCTTCATAGATGGCTTTACTTAGTAAGTCGTGAACGATATCGTCTGGAGTATCTTCATACATTTTGATTTCTTCGTATACTACATTTTTTTCCTTGGTCAGTTCTTCTTCAACATAAGTTGAATTAAAAAACATATCTGAAAGTGTATGTAATGCATAGTCGGCATGGTTATCCAACACTTTTGCATAATAACAGGTATACTCCTTTGAAGTGAATGCATTGACCTGTCCGCCGATACTGTCGAATGACTCTGCTATTTCGCGTGCAGTTTTCGTCTTCGTACCTTTAAAGAACATATGCTCCAGAAAATGTGAAATTCCGTTGTTTTGTTCTGTTTCATTTCGAGAGCCGGTACCAATCCAAACTCCAATTGCTACGGAGCGAACGTGTGGAATTTCTTCCAGCACGATTCGCAGTCCATTTTGGCATGTATATTTCTTAATCAAGAAAGTTCCTCCTATTCATGATGCAAAATTACTGCTTCTTCTTACTATTTCCCTGTTGTGACGAATTATCTGCATCATCTACGATTCTCTCTTCTTTTACTAAACTTGAGATCGTACCGAGCCGTAAATCTCTCTCTTTTATTTGAAGGATCAACGAATTTAAGGAATTTGCAGTGGAAGCTGTCGGATGCATGAGCACAATCGCCCCGTTGTGCATCTTTCCCATTACGCGTTCAATCAGTACATTCGGCTGTGGCTTTTGCCAATCAATCGTGTCCACACTCCACATGATCGTCCTCATCTGCATGTCATCTGCCATGTTCACAACCTCATCCCGGTAGCTGCCGCTTGGAGGAGCAAACCATTTTACTTTTTCACCCGTAGTCACTTCAATCATTTCGTTCGTCTTTTTTAATTCCTCTCGTACCTTGGCGGTTTCTAATGTCTTCATATCTGGATGGGAGTAGGAGTGGTTACCCACCTCATGACCCGCATCCACAATCATCTTCGCCAGGTCCGGGTTGTTCTTCACCCATCTCCCCTCTAGAAAGAACGTAGCATATACCTGATGTTTTTTCAAAGTTGCAAGCATATCGGGAATGTATTCATTGCCCCAAGCTACATTGATAATAAAGGACACCATAGGCTTATCAGGATTTCCGCGATAAACTGGTGAAGCGGGTAAATCAGGTAAATGTTTTTCAGGTGGTATTTGCTTGTACACCAGTTTATCTTCATCAAACGATTTTTCTTTTTTCATATTTTGCAGGGATGCCTCTACATCTACCTTTAATCCATTATATCCTGGTGTAGCTTTCCAAACCGTATCGATTACAGCATCCTGGGCTGGGATATCTCTCGATTTCGCTTCCTCTTTTATCATTCGGGTCAAGTCATCAGTCCCACTTTCCCCATTCACGACTACTGCTTCTTGTTTTAACCCAGTCACATATTGGTCTGTTAAAGGGTTTTCTACAACTACTAAAGTCAGAATAGCAATTAGACTAATTCCAATCAAGTGTTTTTTTTCCATCCCTGTCCACCTTCCTTCTCCTACAAACATATGTAGGAAAAGAATAGGGTAGAACATCCGGCTATAATGCCCATTAACAGATAAAAAAAGCCGTCCCGGAGGAGAGAAATTGCTCCTTACAGGACAGCCTGCCATTCATTAAACATCAATTTTGGTTTTGTTCTTCTTTTTCTCGTTGTTCCTTAAGAACAGCTTTTCTGGATAAGTTAACTCTTCCCTGATTATCGATATCGAGTACCTTCACAAGGATTTCATCCCCGATCGCCACTACATCTTCCACCTTGCGAATACGTTCTTCTGCAAGCTCAGAAATGTGGACTAGACCATCTTTACCACTGAAGATTTCTACAAATGCACCGAATTTCTCAATTCGCTTCACTTTCCCAAGATACATTTGTCCAGGTTCCACTTCTCTGACGATATCTTCAATCGTTTTCTTAGCCACTTTGTTCATTTCTTCATCCGTTGAAGAAATGAAGATTGTGCCATCCTGCTCAATATCGATCTTGACACCTGTTTCATCAATGATTTTATTGATTTGTTTACCGCTTGGTCCGATAACATCTCTGATCTTATCAGGGTTGATGTGCATCGTCAGGATCTTAGGTGCATATTGTGAAAGACTTGTTCTTGATTCTCCGATGGTAGCCAGCATGCTTTCAAGAATCTGTATTCTTCCTTTTTTCGCTTGTTGAAGGGCTTCTTCAAGGATCTCACGTGAAAGACCATCAATCTTGATATCCATTTGAAGAGCGGTTACTCCTTTAGATGTACCTGCTACCTTAAAGTCCATATCACCAAGGTGATCTTCCATTCCTTGAATATCCGTTAAGATAGAATAGTTTTTACCGGATTTAATCAGACCCATGGCAATTCCGGCTACAGGAGCCTTGATCGGAACACCGGCATCCATCATCGCTAACGTACTTGCACAAATACTTGCTTGAGAAGTCGAACCGTTTGATTCAAGTACTTCCGAAACAAGACGGATTGTATAAGGGAAATCTTTTTCATTTGGAATGATTGGATCCAGGGCTTTTTCTCCCAATGCCCCGTGTCCGATTTCACGACGGCCAGGTCCTCTGATCGGCCCTGTTTCCCCAACACTGAATTGAGGGAAATTGTAGTGGTGCATGAATCGTTTTGATTCTTCTATTCCTAACCCATCAAGAACCTGCACATCGCCTAAAGCCCCAAGCGTACAAATACTTAGCGCTTGAGTTTGTCCACGAGTAAATAATCCTGAACCGTGTGTTCTTGGCAATAAACCGACTTCTGAAGAGAGTGGACGGATTTCATCTACTTTACGACCATCAGGACGGACTTTATCTTCCGTAATCAAACGGCGGACTTCATTTTTTACAAGTTTGTCCAATACCTTTTTCACTTGCTTCAAGGTAGCTTCGTCAGCTTCCTTCTCCTCTTCATATACAGCCATCACTTTATTCTTAACCGCTTTGATGGCTTCTTCGCGAGCATGCTTTTCCTGGACTTGAATCGCAGGGATCAGTTCGCTTTCACATAATGAACGAACTTCAACTTCAACATCTTGATCAAGTTCAACAAGTTGAATTTCTGATTTCTCTTTACCGACTTTAGCAACGATTTCCTCTTGGAAGGTAACTAAACGCTTAATTTCTTCATGACCAAACATGATTGCTTCAAGCATTGTTTCTTCCGGAACCTCATCTGCCCCCGCTTCTACCATGTTGATGGCATCTTTCGTACCGGCAACAGATAAATGAATCTCACTCTTCTCTAATTCCTCTACTGAAGGGTTGATGATGAATTTCCCATCAACAAGACCCACGATCACTCCGGCAATCGGACCTTCGAATGGGATATCAGATACAGAAAGCGCTAATGATGAACCAAACATTGCTGCCATTTCAGAAGAACAGTTTTGGTCTACACTCATCACAATGCTGATTACTTGAACTTCATTACGGAATCCATCTGCGAATAATGGTCGGATAGGACGGTCAATCAAGCGACTGGCAAGGATTGCTTTTTCACTTGGGCGACCTTCACGTTTAATGAATCCTCCAGGGATTTTACCCACTGCATATAATCTTTCTTCATAGTTAACCGTTAATGGAAAGAAATCCAAAGGTTTTGGCTCTTTCGAAGCTGTAGCACTGCTTAATACTGCCGTATCACCATAGCGTACCATTACCGCTCCATTCGCTTGTTTGGCAAATTGGCCAACTTCGACCGTTAATTCTCTTCCGGCCCAATCAATGGAAAAGGTTTGTTTAGTTTGTTCCATAAAGTGTACCCCTCTCTTTATATATCACTAAAGGGTTCGGCCTGTACCCAACCCGGATAAATACTAAAAATAATCTATATCATGCACATGTGCGCTGTTATATTCATTTGAATGAAACCTTACTGACTATGTAAATACAGGATGCTGTACCATAGTGGATGACTGGACCGTTCGTTGGCCAATCGAGTACTCTATGTACATATTATGTATTTTAGACAAAAACGATCAAATTGAATACTGTAAATAAAGAAAATGTATAAAAAGAAGTGGAGGATCATACAAAGATTTCCACTTATGAAAGCTAAAGAAAAAGCGGGACATAATCCCGCTTCCTTTGTCTGTTTATCGACGTAAACCTAATTTGTTAATTAACTCACGGTAGCGTTGTACATCTTTCTTACGTAAGTAAGATAATAGATTACGACGGTGACCTACCATTTTAAGAAGACCGCGACGAGAGTGGTGATCTTTCTTGTGAACGCGTAAGTGATCGTTCAAATTGTTAATTTCTTCAGTTAGGACAGCAATTTGAACTTCTGGAGATCCAGTATCGTTCTCATGTACTTTGTATTCACTGATAAGTTCGTTTTTACGCTCTTTAGTGATAGCCATCCTTTTCACCTCCTAATAATTTCTTTCAAATCCCCTGTTACTGAGCAACCGTTGGTGAATCGTGATGCCAAGCAAAGGTTCATTTCATACGCTATTTAGAATACTACTCTTTTATATAAAAATCAAGTGTAATCGTTAAAATTTCGTAAAGTAGTCTATCGCCCGGTCCTTATCTTTCTGGATTTGAGAGATTAATTCATCGATTCCGGAAAACTTCTGTTCGTCCCTGATTCTATCATACCACTCAATGAACACTTCTTCTCCGTAAATGGACGTATGAAAATCGAAGAGATGAACTTCAATGGAGAGGGAATAGTCATCAGGATTCTTGAACGTTGGTTTATACCCGATGTTGCACACACCGTTGAACCATTTATCGTGAATTTTCATTCTGACAGCATATACCCCTACCTTTGGGGTCAGATAATTATCAGAAAGCTCGATATTGGCAGTAGGAAAGCCTATTTTCCTGCCCCTCTTATCTCCATGTATGACGGTCCCCTTCATTGTAAATGGTCTGCCAAGGAGCTTCTGCACCCTATAAACGTCTCCCTCTTTTAGACTTTCCCTAATTAAGGTAGAGCTTACTTTCAAATCCAGATCATCATCTGTCAATTTAGAAATGGTCGTGGAAGTGAATTTATCCCGTGAGTGAAATGGGAGAGTTTCCATCGTTCCTTTCCCTAATCTTCCATAGGAATAATCATATCCTGCTACTACATGCCTTACGTTAAGTCCGATAATATATTGATCGACAAAGTCCTGTGGAATCAAGCTTGCAAATTCTGACGTAAAGCGGACAATAAATAAATAATCCACGCCGTGTTCTTTTATGATTTCTTTCTTATCCTCAAGGGGAGTTATGTAGTGTATATGCTTGTGTTTATGCCCCAATACTACGGAAGGATGGGGGTCAAATGTCATCACAGCGCTACAGATGTTCAAACCCTTCGCTGTATCTACGGCTTCTCTGACCACCCTTTGATGACCTTTATGCACTCCATCGAAATATCCCAAAGCGAGCACCAGAGGCGGAAAATCATTCTTACTAATTGAATGCGGATGATGTACAGTTATTACTTTCAAAGTATTTCACCTTTTTCACTAGTCGTTGAAAAGCACTTTGACAGGCTTGATGATCCCAGGCTTGTCCGGATGCCGCTGATAGATGGCAATGGCCTTACCTTGATACTCCATCACTGCCTCGGGGCCTTCTGGCCAATCCTCAGGCTCTTCTAAGCGTGCTCCATTCTTCACTTTCTCTGCTAATGTATCACTAATTGCCATTTTCGGCAAATGAGAGAGCCCCAATTCCAGTGGAAGAAGAAGGTCTTTAGAACGTTCAATCAGAACGAACTCTTGTATCTCTTCGAAAGTGAAACAATCTTCTTTTCTAAAACTTGCCGATTGCGTCCGAGTAAGGGCGGACATATGAGCAGGATATCCGAGTCTATTCCCGATTTCAACAGCAAGGGTCCTGACATACGTTCCTTTACCACAAACGACTTCAAAAGAGAACGACAGAGCATCACGGTCCAACACCTCCCAATCCTCCAATAATCGAAGCTCATGAATCTGTACCTTCCGTGAGGGTCTTTCCACCTCTATCCCCTGTCTTGCATACTCATACAAACGCTTTCCGTTCACTTTGACTGCTGAAAACATGGGTGGTATCTGGGTGATCTCTCCGGTCATACTTTGAAGGATTTCCTCAACTTCCGTTCTAGTTATCACCCGGTCTACTTTCTTTTCTTCGACCTTCTCTCCCCAAGCATCTTCGGTTGTAGTGGAAAATCCAATCGAGACCTCCCCTTCATAGGTCTTTCCCGATGCGGTAATATACTCCGCTATCTTGGTTGCTCTTCCGACACAAATGGGCAGAACCCCTGAAACTTCAGGGTCCAAAGTACCTGTATGGCCAACTTTTTTCGTTCTGAGAAGCTTTCTCAGCTTGAAGACACAATCATGGGACGTCATTCCTCGTGGCTTCCATAAGGGCAGGATTCCATTCATCTGTATTACCTCCAGTATGTATTGTAGGGTGTTACCTTAAGGAAAACATAAAGGGCTGATCCACGGGAATTGTACTTCCGTCCGGATCAGCCCTGTCATATTACTCTTCTGTATCTTTAGACTCTTCTGGTTCATCTTGAACTTTTCTTAATAAAGATTCAATATGATTACCATAATCAATCGACTCATCAAACTCAAAAATAATTTCAGGTGTTTTACGCAGGCGGATTCTCTGTCCCACTTCAGAACGGATGAAACCTTTTGCCTTTGCAAGACCTTTAAGAGTGTTCTCTCTTTGGTCTTCCCCACCCAGAACGGTAATATACACCTTTGCCTGTTGTAAATCCCCGGATACTTGTACATCCGTAACCGTTACAAAGCCAATGCGTGGATCCTTTATTTTTCGTCCGATAATATCGCTGAGCTCTTTCTTCATTTGCTCGCTAACACGATTCGCACGATGGCTCATCAATATCACCTCTTATATATATGTCGTTAATGGTTATACGTTGAAATAAGGCGTTCCTTATAGTGACTCGATTTGGGTCTCCAGTCGTTCCCACTCAGGAAAAGAATCCATGAATTTCAATGCATGTTCAATCTCTCTTTCACTCGCTCCTTTGGAGGAAGCGACAGTGACGATGGCAATCCTTGTACGCTGCCATACATCCTGATGTCCGATTTCAGAAACCGATACATTGAATTTTTGTTTAAGACGTGACATGACCCTTTGCAGGACAGCCCGCTTCTCTTTTAATGAGTGAGAGCCATAAATCATGCACTCACATTCAACATATGTGATCATTTACGTGTAATTTCCTCCATGATGAAGGCTTCGATGACGTCGCCTTCCTTCACATCATTGAAGTTCTTGATTGTAATACCACATTCGTAACCTTTGGCTACGTCCTTCGCATCATCCTTAAAGCGCTTGAGGGCATCGAGTTCACCTTCAAAGATAACGATTCCGTCGCGGATGAGACGTACTCCGCTATTACGTGAAATCTTACCTTCTGTTACATAGCTTCCCGCAATTGTACCAACTTTAGACACTTTAAATGTTTGACGGACTTCTGCCTGACCAATGATCTTTTCTTCAAACTCTGGGTCAAGCATCCCTTGCATTGCCGACTCGATCTCTTCCATTACCTTATAGATAATACGGTGTAATCGAATTTCTACGCCCTCTGCTTCGGCAGTACGTTTGGCATTGACGTCAGGTCGCACATTAAAGCCGATTACAATGGCATTCGAAGCAGACGCCAGTGTAATGTCCGATTCATTGATCGCCCCTACACCAGTATGGATGATGCGAATATTAACACCTTCCACTTCAATCTTCATTAATGAAGCTGCCAAGGCTTCAACGGAACCTTGAACGTCCGCTTTAAGCACAAGGTTGAGGTCCTTCATCTCTCCCTGTTTCATTTGCTCGAACAGGTTCTCAAGACTTACCTTGGATTTTTCTCCACGCTGGGCTTGAAGCGCCTGGGAGGCGCGAGCTTCACCAACGGAACGCGCTGTTTTCTCATCTTCGAATACGACGAAGCGATCCCCTGCTTGTGGAACATCATTCAATCCCGTGATTTCTACTGGAGCAGATGGGCCAGCTTCTTTCACACGGCGACCAAGGTCATTGACCATAGCACGGACACGTCCGAAAGTATTACCTACTACAATTGGATCCCCTACTTTTAACGTTCCGTTTTGAACGAGTAAAGTAGCAACAGAGCCACGGCCTTTATCCAATTGAGCTTCAATAACTGTTCCTTGTGCAAGACGATTCGGATTCGCTTTTAGCTCTTCCACTTCACTTACAAGAACGATCATTTCAAGTAAATTATCGATTCCTTCGCCAGACAGTGCAGATAGTGGAACGAAGATTGTGTCCCCACCCCAAGCTTCAGGAACCAACTCATACTCTGTGAGCTCCTGCATTACACGATCTGGATTGGCAGCTTCTTTATCCATCTTATTAACAGCTATGATGATCGGTACTTCTGCTGCTTTGGCATGATTGATTGCTTCGACCGTTTGAGGCATGACACCGTCATCAGCCGCTACTACAATGATCGCAATATCCGTGACTTTGGCACCACGTGCACGCATCGTTGTGAAGGCAGCATGCCCCGGAGTATCAAGGAACGTGATTTTCTTTCCGTCCAATTCCACTTGGTAAGCACCGATATGCTGGGTGATCCCGCCAGCTTCCCCTGCTGTCACCTTAGTGTTACGGATGGAATCAAGAAGCGTTGTTTTACCGTGATCGACGTGACCCATGATGGTTACGACAGATGGACGTTCTTCTGATTGCTCTTTTGTATCTTCAGTAAAATATACTTCAAGATCGGTAGCGTCTACCTTAATCTCTTCTTCCACTTCGACTCCGTATTCCCCTGCAATCAATTCAATCGAATCTTTATCCAGTTCCTGATTAATGGTTGCCATGACACCAAGCATGAACAGTTTTTTTATGATTTCAGATGGTTCTTTATGAAGCTTTTTGGCAAGTTCTGAAACCGTCAGTGATTCTGAGAAAGTGATCTTTGATGGAAGCTCTTTTTTCTTGGCAGGCGTTTGCTGTTGAGGAGCCTGTTTGAAATTTTTATTCTGCTTATTTTGTTTGTTGTTTCTGTTTTTGTTGTTGCTATTATTGTTATTATTGAAGACCTTCTTCTCCTTTGATTGGTTCTGTTGCTCGTGTTTTTTTCCTTCACGGCTTTTCGGTGCTGTCTTTACTTTCTCCTTTTTCGGAGCTTCTTCTGACTTGGATGCACTTGATTTAGATTCGTTCGTGGCTTTATTCCCCTGCCCTTTTGAATCACCTTTGTACATTGCATCTAATTTTGTTACTGCGTCGTCTTCTATAGTTGCCATATGGTTTGATACCTCAATATTAAGTTGCTTTAATTTTTCGATTACATCTTTACTTGAAACATTATATTTTTTTGCATATTCATATACACGCGTCTTGCTCATATGTTCACCCCCACTGAGATTCATCGAGCAGTTCGGATAATTTTTTGGCAAAGCCTGCATCCATTATGGCTACGGCTACCCTTGCCTCTTTTCCAATGGCTTGACCTAGATCATGCCTGTCTTCCACTAAGCACACGGGGACATTATACGATTTACACTTGTCCGTGATTTTCTTGTTTGTATTAGCAGAAGCATCTTTAGAAAGAATGACAAGTTTCGCTCGTCCACTACGAACTTCTTTAATAACAAGCTCTTCACCTGAAATAATCTTACGTGCCCGATTCGCCAATCCTAAAAGTGACATCCAACGATTTTGATTCATACGCTAAACGTTACTCCTTCTCCACAAGGCTAATCAATTCATCGTAAAGAGATTCATCTATTTTCGCTTGTAATTGATTGGCTAAAGTATTTTTCTTTTTAGCTTGTAAAATGATTTCTTTATCCTTCGAAAGATAAGCTCCACGTCCGGATTTCTTTCCCGTCGGATCGATGGAAACCTCGCCTTCTTTGGACCTCACAATACGGATCATTTCTTTTTTTGGTTTCATTTCACCCGTTGCCACACATTTGCGCAAAGGAATCTTCTTATTAACACCCATCTTACTCACCTCTTAATCTTGATTTTCAAAATCAATATTTAAAGGCTCATTATCATCGTACTCTTCCTCTTCATCCTGTGGCAGAAAGGCCTCTTCGCGAGGATACATGCCTAATTCCCTTGCATCTGTCTCACTCTTGATATCAATCTTCCAGTTTGTCAACTTAGCTGCAAGACGGGCATTTTGGCCGCGTTTACCGATCGCAAGGGACAGTTGATAGTCGGGAACGACGACTCTGGTTGCTTTGTCTTCTTCATTCACCTGTACATCCAGCACCTTGGATGGACTTAAAGCATTGGCTACGAAAGTGACAGGATCTTCCGACCACTGAACGATATCAATTTTCTCACCTTTTAATTCATTGACAATGGCTTGAACACGCGAACCTTTCGTTCCTACACATGCACCTACCGGGTCCACTTCAGAATTTTCCGCATGAACAGAAATTTTAGATCGGTCACCGGCTTCACGTGCAACTGATTTAATTTCCACTGTTCCATCAAAGATTTCTGGAACCTCAATTTCGAATAGTCGCTTCAATAATCCAGGGTGTGTCCTTGAAACAAATATCTGAGGTCCTTTTGTCGTCTTCTCCACTTTCGTAATGAACACTTTAATCCTGTCATGAGGTTTATACGTTTCATTTGGCATTTGTTCACTTACAGGTAAAAGTGCTTCTATCTTTCCTAAGGCCACATAGATGAAACGATTATCCTGGCGCTGAACGATACCTGTCATAATGTCTTCTTCACGGTCAACAAATTCAGAATAGATAATTCCTCTTTCTGCTTCCCTCACACGTTGAGTCACAACCTGTTTAGCCGTCTGAGCTGCAATACGCCCGAAGTCCTTAGGAGTAACTTCAAGTTCCACAACATCTCCTACTTCGTAACTTGGGTTGATTTCTCCGGCATCTTCAACTGAAATCTCCAGACGTGAATCAAATACCTCATCTACGACTTCCTTCCGGGCGAAAACTCTCATCGTCCCCGTATCAAGGTTAAGGTCTACACGGACATTCTGTGCTTGGTTAAAATTTCGTTTATAAGCTGAAACAAGGGCTGCTTCAATCGCTTCGATGATGACATCCCTTGCGATGCCTTTCTCTTTCTCTAAAACAGTTAGAGCATCTAATAACTGCGTGCTCATGGTGGTTTCATCCCCCTTTATAATGCGGTTAGTTCCTATGAAAATGTAACAGCCAATCGTGCAATGGCTATCTTATCTGTTGGAATTTCAACCTTCTTTTTTCGAGTCTTAATGGTTACTTCTAATAATAAATGGTCTGAAGTATAGGAAAGAAGTGTCCCTTCGAAGGCTTTTTCGCCGTTTAACGGCTCATACGTTTTCACATAAACGTTTTTGCCTATGGCTTTCTCGAAGTCCTTGTCTTTCTTTAAAGGACGCTCAGCTCCCGGTGAAGAAACTTCTAAAAAGTAATTATGAGGAATTGGATCAATTTCATCTAACTTTTCACTAAGTCTTTCACTTACTATTCCACATTCTTCAATGTCAACACCTGAATCTTTGTCGATATATACGCGTAGAAACCAGTTGGATCCTTCTTTTACATATTCCATGTCGATGAGTTCCAAAGACATGTCATCTAAGATTGGTGTAACAATTTCTTCTACAAGTGTTGTTATTTTGCTCATACTTACCTCCTGGTCTATAGGAAAATCTTGCACCAAGACTAGAAATGATAGTTCAAAAAATCTCCATGTAATAACGAAAGAGTGGGGTGCGACCCCACTCTTCTACCTTTAGAGCTATCTTTAGTATTTCCAATAAAAATATACCATAATCAACATTTTTATGCAAACAATTCCCATGGTATCAACTTAAAAGAGGGATAACTGATTCTTTTCAGGCAATGCTTCCAGGCATCCGTGATTATCAAGATATTCTATAATCGTCTTGGATACGCGGCCTCTTTGTTGAAGGTCCTCTTTTGATAGAAACTCCCCATCTTTCCTTGCATTCACAATATTGATGGCGGCATTGGTCCCTAAGCCGGGTATAGAATTGAACGGCGGGATCAGTGTGTCTCCATCTATCACAAACTCGGCAGCTTTTGAACGATAAAGATCCACTTTCTGGAATTTATACCCTCTTTCACACATTTCGAGTGCCAGCTCCAGAACCGTCAGAGTATTCTTTTCTTTCGGTGAAGCATCCAGGCCTTTACTATTGATTTCCTCTATCTTGGCTCTTACAGCCTGAGATCCTCTTACCATGGCTTCGAGGTCGAAATCCTCTGCACGAACGGTAAAATATGCTGCATAGTAAAGAAGGGCGTGATGAACTTTGAAATAGGCAATACGAACGGCCATTAATACGTATGCTGCAGCATGGGCTTTGGGGAACATATACTTGATCTTCAAGCAGGAATCGATATACCAATCAGGTACCCCGTTCTTCTTCATCTCTTCCACCCATTCATCCTGGAGACCCTTCCCTTTTCGAACAAATTCCATAATTTTAAACGCAAGTGAAGGCTCGAGTCCCTGATAGATCAGATATACCATAATATCATCACGACACCCGATCACTTCGCTCAGATTGCATATATTGTTATGAATGAGTTCCTGTGCATTTCCAAGCCACACATCGGTACCGTGGGAGAGGCCTGAAATTTGTACAAGCTCGGAAAAAGTTGTCGGCTTTGTATCTTCAAGCATCTGCCGGACGAACCTCGTTCCAAATTCCGGGATACCGAGTGTGCCTGTCTTACACATGATTTGCTCTTCCGTCACTCCAAGTGATTCGGTACCGCTGAAGATTTTCATCACTTCAGGATCATCTGTCGGAATCGTCTTAGGATCTATCCCTGACAGATCCTGAAGCATACGGATGACAGTCGGATCATCGTGTCCAAGAATGTCCAGCTTCAAAAGGTTGTCATGTATCGAGTGGAAGTCAAAATGTGTCGTTTTCCATTCCGAGCTCGAATCGTCCGCGGGAAACTGTATAGGTGAGAAATCATAGATATCCATATAATCCGGCACTACGATGATTCCTCCGGGATGCTGTCCGGTTGTTCTCTTTACACCAGTGCACCCACTGACCAAACGATCAATTTCAGCTCCACGGATTTGGAGCTGATGATCATTCGCATATCCCTTCACATACCCGTAAGCGGTCTTTTCCGCCACCGTTCCGATTGTCCCTGCACGATATACGTTGTCCTCACCGAACAGAACCTTTGTATAGTTGTGGGCATTTGGCTGATACTCCCCTGAGAAGTTCAAATCGATATCCGGAACCTTGTCCCCTTTAAATCCAAGGAAGGTTTCAAAAGGAATATCGTGACCGTCTTTTTTAAAAGGAACGCCACAATCGGGGCAGTCCTTATTAGGCAGGTCGAATCCTGACCCCACTGATCCATCATCAAAGAACTCGGACTTCTTGCAGGACGGGCATACATAATGGGGGGGTAAAGGATTTACCTCCGTGATTTCCGTCATGGTCGCTACAAAAGATGAACCTACCGACCCACGTGAACCAACTAAATATCCGTCATCCAACGATTTCTTAACCAGCTTATGAGAGATTAGATAAATGACTGCGAAACCGTGTCCAATGATACTCTTCAATTCTTTTTCAATCCTGGCTTCCACAATTTCAGGGAGCTCTTCGCCATAGATGCTTTTCGCCATGGCATAACTCATACGACGCATTTCTTCGTCCGCACCTTCGATTTTCGGTGTGTAAAGATCATCTCTGATCGGCTTAATGTCGTCTACCATATCGGCAATCTTATTGGAATTATCCACAACAATCTCTTTAGCTGTGTCTTTCCCCAAGAAGGAGAACGCATCGAGCATTTCATTCGTTGTTCTGAAGTGAACATCAGGGAGCTCATGGCGGTTTAAGGGATTCGCCCCGCCTTGTGACCCTACCAGGATCTTGCGGTAAATCTTATCTGTTTCATTCAAGTAATGTACGTTACCAGTCGCCACTACAGGCTTATCCAATTTCCGGCCTAGATCAACGATGTTCTGGATAATATCTTCCAGGTTCTTCTGACTTTGAACAATGTCTAATTCGATTAAATGCTGGTACACTTCTTTAGGATGAACTTCCAGGTAATCATAGAATTGAGCCTTTTCTTCGACTTCTTCTTTCCCTTTCTGCATCATCCCTTCGAATACTTCACCTTTATCACATCCGGAGCCAACGAGGATGCCCGTGCGATACTTCTGTAATTGAGAACGCGGAATCCGGGGGACACGGAAGAAATAATTCATATGAGAAATGGAAACAAGCTTATAAAGATTTTTCAATCCTTCTTCTGTCTGTGCAATCAATGTACAGTGATACGGTCTTGATCGTTTGTATGAATCGCCTTTTCCCATATAGTCATTAAACTGTTTATGATTCGTAATCCCTTTTTCCAAAGCGTCTTTCAACATTTTCATTAAAAGATATCCCGTTGTTTCGGCATCGTAAATGGCCCTGTGATGCTGGGTCAATTCAATGTCAAATTTCTTAGCCAATGTATTTAAGCGGTGGTTCTTGAATTGCGGGTACAGAAGTCTTGAAAGTTCGAGCGTATCAATGACTGGATTGGTTGCCTTGGGGATTCCGGCTTTTTGATATCCCGCATTTAAAAAACCCATATCAAAGGATGCATTATGGGCGACCAGTATATCTTCGCCTGCCCATTTATGATATCTCTGAAGGACATCATTGATTTCTGGAGCTGTCTGTACCATGTCATCCGTGATTCCCGTCAGCTCTATCGTCGTGGCGGATAGCGGATGATGAGGATTGGCAAACGACTCGAATTTATCAATGACCTCTCCATCTTTGATTTTCACCGCTGCAAGTTCTATGATGGTGTCGTAAACAGCCGAAAGCCCGGTCGTCTCCACATCGAACACGATAAAGGTGCTATCTGCAAGAGGCAGGTCTCGGTCATTATACGCAATCGGAACCCCATCATCCACAAGGTTGGCTTCCACACCATAGAGGAGTTTTATATCATTTTTCTTGCTTGCGTTATAAGCTTCCGGGAAAGATTGTGCTACAGCATGATCCGTTATCGCAACCGCTTTATGTCCCCATTTTTTTGCCTGTGCCACCAGGCTGGCCACTGATGAAACGGCATCCATTTGACTCATCGGTGTATGCATATGAAGCTCTACTCTTTTTTCATCGGCCGGAGCCGTATCCAGTCTAAGAACAGGCTTGATTTCATTCACATCATTGGCGATCATCACAAGGTCGCGTACAAATGTATCATTTTGAATGCTTCCACGACAGCGGACCCACATCCCCTTTTTCATTATATTCATGACGGCAGCATCTTCTTTATCCCTGGAGAACATCTTAACAAGAATCGAACTTGAATAGTCCGTCACCTTAAAAGTCAGTAAGGTACGTCCGCTTCTGAGTTCCCTGGTTTCACAATCGAAAACATACCCTTCGATGGCGATACGCCGCTCTTCATCATAAATCTCTTCGATTTTTCGGAAGTCAGCATCGTCCTTGATCGTAAGACCAAGCATGAACGGACCGCTCGGCGCATCACTTGCACCCTCTTTTTCGGCTTTTTCCATTTCAATAAGAGCCTGTTTTGCTCTTTCCTGGTCCTCTTTAAGCTTTTCTTCTAAAAATTTCTCATATTCGTTGCTTTGTTCTTCTACCTGACTTACCTCTGCATCGAGCACCAATTTAGGGAAACCGAAGTTTTCAAATGTCGTGGTGATCATATCACCGTATTTTCTTTTCAACTGCGTCGCTTCTGTATCATTAGAAGCCTGTACAATGATTTTGTTCCCATTGATTTTAGGCTTTTGCGTATTTAATAATTTCAATAATGGCGGAGATATTCCTTGGATTTCTTTCACACAGTCCTGCCAGTAATCAAAAATATGCTGATCCGTCACATTCGAATTCAATACCCTGATAGTATAATCTACATTGGCGATATGTTTAAAGGATGTTTGCAATGCAATGGAAAATTTATTCCATACAGTACAAGGGATGATTTCTTCAAATGTGAAGTAAAAATGCCACTTCTTTTCTTTACGATAGACTGCCAATTTTTCAATTTCAGCATGTCTGAAATATTGTACAAAGGCATCTTCTGTTAAGCCTAACTGTTGCAACAGCAATTGAAACCTTTCTCTTTTGCCCAGGGGCTTTTCTTCCATATTCTTTTTCCCCCATTTCTATTCGTATATCGTACTTGTCTACAGAATAAAAAGGGCTGACAGCAAAAGGATTGCCTCCTTTAAAGTCGAGCCCTTTTAGGTTTACGAAAGTGTCTTGAATAGTTCTTGCAGCTTGGATAGAAGTTCCTCTTTATGAACCTCTAACATCTCTCCGGTTTTTCTTACCTTTATTTCGACGATCCCTTCTCCCGCTTTCTTTCCTACCGTGATACGGATAGGGAGACCTATCAGGTCTGAATCGGCAAATTTAACGCCTGGACGTTCAGCTCGATCATCCATTAATACATCATACCTGTTTTCTTTGAATGAAGCATATAATTCGTTTGAAAGGGATGCTTGTGCTTCATCCTTCATATTAATCGGAATCAAATGAAGGTCATATGGCGCAAGATTCGCTGGCCATACCAGACCTCTATCGTCATTGAATTGCTCTGCCACCGCAGCTAATGTGCGGGATACCCCGATCCCATAACACCCCATGATAATGGATTGAGATCGGCCGTTTTCATCCAGGAATGAGCTTCCTAAAGCTTCTGAATATCTCGTTCCTAATTTGAAAACATGACCGACTTCAATCCCTTTTGCAAATACAATCGTACCATTGCCGTCAGGAGAAGGATCCCCTTCCTGAATAAAACGGAGGTCTGCATATTGGGATACCTCGAAGTCACGTTCAGGGTTTATATTCTTAAAATGGAATCCATCTTCATTTGCTCCTGTAACACCATTGCGAATGTATTTAACTGCGTGGTCCGCTACAACCTTTACAGTGGCTGAGCAAGGGCCGATAGATCCAGTCTCACATCCGATTACCTCTTTCGTTTCTTCGGCTGACGCTAATTCAACCACATCGGCATTTAAAAGATTCTTCACTTTGATATCATTGATTTCGTGATCACCACGGGATAACACTAAAACATGTTCATCATCGACTTTAAATAGAAGAGATTTAATGCATTGGTCCTTCTCAACGGATAGGAAAGTGGATACTTCTTCAATGGACTTGCTTTCTGGTGTTGAGACCTTTTCCAATGACCGCAATTCTTCGGTTGATTCGTTGTATGAATCAACCACTTCAGCCATTTCGATATTCGCGGCATATTCAGATGAATCCGAATAGGCAATCGTATCTTCGCCTACCTCTGATAAAACCATGAATTCATGAGTATCCTTACCACCCATTGCACCTGAATCGGCGATGACTGCTCTGAAATTCAAGCCGCATCTACTGAAAATATTGGAATACGCCTGGAATAATCCATCATACGTTTCGTCCAGGCTCTCAAATGATGAATGGAAAGAATACGCATCCTTCATGATGAATTCCCTTCCCCTTAAAAGTCCGAAACGGGGCCGTTTTTCATCACGGAATTTCGTTTGGATTTGATACATTGTCAGTGGCAGACGCTTGTACGATTTGATTTCATCCCTCACTAAGCTGGTAATCACTTCTTCATGTGTGGCTCCCAGGGCAAACTCCCGGTCATGACGATCATTCATTCGCATCAATTCCGGTCCGTACGTTCCCCAACGACCCGATTCCTTCCAAAGCTCAGATGGTTGTAATGCAGGCATAAGCAATTCAACTGCACCTGCCCCGTCTAATTCCCCACGGATGATTTCTTCTACTTTTTTTAATACTTTATTTCCCAGCGGTAAAAAACTATAAATTCCACTGGCATTTTGTCTTATGAATCCTGCACGCAAGAGAAGCTGATGACTCTTTATTTCTGCATCAGCAGGTATTTCTTTCAGTGTTGGAATGAATGTATTTGTTTGCTTCATCTACTAGCACCTCAGTTACCATATATATTATTTATGTAGTGTAAGAATTTCCTTCTCACTATTTTAACTTAAATGAACAGGCAGTAACACCCTCAGTTTTTGAATACAAAGGGAGAAACTGCCTGTTTATGAATCATACGATTGAATTTTACAAGAAAAATCTCTGTATGTCGTTCCAAGTAACGACTAACATTAGTACCATGAGAAGGGCGAATCCGACAAAATGGACCATCCCTTCCATTTGACGATCAACCGGTTTCCCTCTAACGGCCTCAACCGCGAAGAATAGGAGTCTTCCTCCATCCAGGGCCGGGATTGGTAATAGGTTCATGATACCCAGGTTGATACTCAAGATGGCCGCCCATCTCATTAAATAGTATATGCCGGATTTCGCTACTACATCAGTTGACTGATAGATTCCGACAGGTCCCGATAAAGCGTCAATTGAAAATTCACCGGACACCAGTTTCCCCAGGAGGACAAAAATCATCTTCGTCCATTCATAGGTTTGCTGGGCACTGTTCGTGACCACTTTCAGTGGAGACTTTTCCACAGGGCTATGAACTCCAATGATTCCAATCTCTTCTCCTTCAATTTCCTGAGGTTTCGGTGTTACAGGAATTTCGGTGTTGGAACCCCCTCGGTCAACATTGAATCTCAGTTCATCTCCTGGATGCTTCTGAATGATTGTTACGATATCGTCCCATGTGGAGATTTCTTTCCCGTCAATGCTAAGGACCACGTCATCCTTTTGAAGCCCTGACTCTTTCGCTGCACCGTCTGCAGTCAATTCTCCAAGCACAGGGTCATTTGTCGGTACCCCTTGTAATAGGCCGACAAGGATGAAGATGAAGAAGGCCAATATAAAATTGAATAATGGTCCCGCAAAGATGGCCAGTGCCCTCTGAGGAAGAGTCTTGGAAGCGAACTGCCGGTCCCATGGGGCAATTTGCGTTTCCACACCATCCTCAATGAAAACAGCCTCTCTAGAAATAGAGAATGTTTTCAGCTCTTCCTCATCTTCTTCATATCCACGAATGTGAAGCCTATGCTCTAAATCCGCTTCTTCCACTTCGATGACACGGATATTTGGATAGCGATCTTTGTTATTCAATACGATTTTAACAATCTTTTCATCCTGGTCCAATACAAGCCCTACACGATGACCTGCTTTGAGTTCCACCATTTCCGGGTCTTCTCCCGCCATCCGTACGAAGCCACCTAGAGGCAATAAGCGAATGGTATAGGTTGTTTCATTTTTTTTATAAGAGAAGACTTTAGGCCCGAACCCAATGGCGAATTCCCGGCAGAGAATCCCTGCGCGTTTAGCGAAAATCAGATGGCCCAGCTCATGAAAAAATACTAAAGCCCCAAAAATAACAATAAAGGCAATCACCGTTTGCAAATAAAAAACCACCTTTTTTATAACCTGTTCATAACAGATTTAAATGTTTAAGTATAAACTATAAGAAACATGTCCACTATCAGTCTACGCTCCTGCCCATCTAAACATGCGCAGATAGTTGATTACACCCAGCCAGCAACGAGTCGGCGTGTATGTTGATCGATTTCATGTATGGTGTCAAGATCGGGGGTATGTATCACATTGTGTGCACTCAGAGCCTTTTCAATATAGGTTTCTATATCGAGGAAAGATATCTTATTTTCCAGGAAAAGCGCAACGCTTGCTTCATTTGCAGCGTTTAAAACTGTCGTCATGCTGCCTCCGATCCGTCCTGCTTCATAGGCAAAAGCAAGGCACCGAAAACGATTCTGATCCATTTCTTCAAAGTGCAGCTTACCGATCTCAACAAGGTTGAGCCGTTTCCCCGGCCTTTGAATTCTATCAGGATATGTTAGGGCATACTGTATCGGCACGCGCATATCCGGAGTCCCAAGTTGGGCCATCACAGATGAATCATGGAATTGAATCATGGAATGAATGATACTTTCCCGATGCTGCACAACATCAATTTGATCGTATGGGATATCAAATAGCCAATGAGCCTCGATCACTTCCAACCCTTTGTTCATCATGGAAGCAGAATCAATGGTGATCTTTGCTCCCATTGACCAGTTGGGGTGATTCAACGCTTCATGAACCGTCACATCGACCAATTCTTCCCTCGTCCTGTCCCTGAAACTGCCGCCTGATGCAGTAATGATCAACTTTTCTACATTCTTTTCCTTTTCCCCTTGAAGTGCCTGGAAAATGGCAGAATGTTCACTATCAACAGGCAGCAAGGATGTTCCTTTGCGCCTTGCCGCTTCCATCACAAGGTGTCCTGCAGTTACGAGGGTTTCCTTGTTTGCAATCGCAATCGTTTTCCCTGCCTCGATTGCCTGAAGCGTAGGATATAATCCTACGCTTCCCAGGACAGCATTGACGAGGAGATCAGCATCCTGATGACATGCAACCTCTACCAGCCCTTCTTCCCCATATAGTACCTTCACAGATGATGGGATTTCCCTCGATAATGTATCAGCATCTTCTTTACACTGTACAGAAACGAGACCGGGATTGAATTCCATGATTATTTTCCTGGCTTCTTCTATATTTTTACCAATTGACATGGCAGTCAGTTTGAATTCTTCCGGATGCTCGCGAACGACATCAAGGGTCTGAAGTCCAATCGACCCTGTAGCACCCATTAAACTGATATTCTTCAACTCCTACACTCCTCCCGAATGAAACTCCCCCTTTTTTGTCTATAGCAGAAAATGAAGAAGGGGCAGTACAAATAGTAAACTATCGAAGCGATCCAGCATACCACCGTGACCGGGCAGGAGGTTTCCTGAATCCTTTACTTTATAATGCCTTTTTAATGCAGATTCAACTAAGTCACCGACCTGTCCAAAGACAGATAGAATGGCAGTGACAATCACCAGCTTAGGTATGCTCATATCAAGGTCGGTGAAGAATGTCATAACGACCCCGACGATGACGGCACATATAATTCCTCCAACAAAACCCTCTATGGTCTTATTCGGGCTAATTTCCGGCCAAAGCTTTTTCTTCCCCATTGCCCTGCCGATGAAATAGGCACCTGAGTCGGTTGCCCAAATGATAAATAATGCATAAAAAACAAACTGGACTCCTTCTTCTAAGCGAATTTCCATGAAATAATAGAAACCGATTCCTACATATAGAACACTTAGAAGAGAGAAAGCGGCATCCTCGAAATTAAATCGATTCTTGGTCGCAACCGTATACGTTAAAAATAATAACACAGCAAGAAATGCCAACTCAATTTTGGAGTAGCCGAAATCTGTTATGATCCCAATCGTTTCTGTCGGAATGAGGAAGACCCACAAAAGGGCGAGGGATAGTAATCCGGGAATGGTTAAAATCCATTGCCCCTTCATCTTCAAAGCCTCATATAAACTGATGGATGCGATCAAGTACATTAAAAGGATAAAGGGTGTTTCACCAAATAGGATGATCGGTAAAAATATTGCTGCCGCTACCACGGCTGTAATAATTCTTTGTTTCATTAGGATTCCTCACTTTGTAACCCACCAAATCTTCTTGAACGACCTTGATATGCTTCAATGGCTTCAACTAAATGTTCCCTGCCAAAATCCGGCCACAGAACATCAGTAAAAAAGAACTCTGTATAAGCCAATTGCCAAAGCATAAAGTTACTTAAGCGGATTTCTCCACTCGTTCGAATAAGCAGGTCTGGATCTTTTAAGTCTTTTGTCATTAAATATTTTGAAAATACTTCTTCATTCAATTCTTCCTCATCTAGTATTCCATTCTGCACATCTTTTAAGACATGCTTCATGGAATCAATGATTTCCGAACGACTGCCATAATTCAAAGCAAAATTCAGAATTAGTCCATCATTATGCTTAGTCTCTTCCATGGCTTTTGTAACGGCTGCCTTCGTATGATTTGGCAAGGCATCCGGAGAACCCATCATTTTCACTTGTACGTTCTCTTCAACCAGCTCAGGAAGAAACGTTCCTAAAAATTCCTCAGGCAGCTTCATCAGAAACTCAACTTCCATTTTAGGTCGTTTCCAATTCTCTGTCGAAAAAGCATATAAAGTCAAGGCTTCCAGTCCCAGTTCATTTGCCAGTTTGGTAATTCTGCGTACACATTTCATACCTTCATGATGTCCAGCTACCCTTGGCAAAGCTCTTTTCTTTGCCCATCTACCATTGCCATCCATAATGATCGCTATATGACCCGGAATCGGGTGTTTTAATAGTTCCTGGAATCGAGCATCCGCTTCCTCGGAAGTTTGTTGTCGTTTCCATTGCTTAAGCTTGTTTAGCATAAAAAATCCTCCACCAACAATCCAAAAAATATTTGCCCTTACTATCATATCAAAAAACAATGAAGATATCTTTAAGAAAATAGATTATGTATATTCGTATCCATTTTGAACGTAGTGGCGTTAGGGATAAAAACTAAATACCAAGGGACCGCCCCATAAGGAATATAAGTTCACTTATAGGTCGGCCCCCGGGATTCGTTTATGAAAGATTATACTTCCAGCATTTCTTGTTCTTTATCTTTTGCAACATTATCGATCTTGACGATGCTTTCGTCTGTTGCCTTTTGAACATCGTCTGAGTATCCACGAAGATCATCTTCAGTAATATCTCCGTTTTTCTCTTTTTTCTTCAATTCATCGTTTGCATCCCGGCGAATATTGCGGATAGCAACCTTTGCTTCTTCGGCTTCTTTTTTCACTAACTTTACGAGCTCTTTACGACGCTCCTCTGTTAATGCAGGAACCACGATGCGGATGATGTTTCCATCACTTGTAGGTGTAATCCCAAGATCTGACTTCATGATTGCTTTTTCAATGTCTCCCAAAGCTGATTTATCATAAGGCTGGATGACAAGCATACGGGCTTCAGGAATTGAAATACCCGCTAATTGATTAACCGGTGTCGGTGCGCCGTAGTAATCAACCGAGATCTTGTCGAGAAGAGAAGCATTTGCTCTTCCTGCACGGATACTTGCTAGCTCACGCGAGAATGTTTGAATGGCTTTTGTCATTCTTTCTTTTGCATTTGTTATGATCGTGTTTGGCATCATGATTTCCCCCTTACGATTGTACCTATATTTTCACCGGTGATGGCTCTCTTAATATTCCCATTCTCCATAATAGAGAATACTATAAGTGGAATATCATTGTCCATACAGAGTGAAGAAGCTGTTGAATCCATTACTGCAAGGCCTTCTTTCAGGACATCTAAATAAGAAAGTTCTTCATATTTAACAGCACTCTCGTCCTTTTTAGGATCTGCTGAGTACACGCCATCTACGTTGTTCTTAGCCATCAGAATGACTTCTGCTTCGATTTCAGCTGCTCGAAGTGCTGCCGTTGTATCAGTAGAGAAGTATGGATTACCCGTCCCTGCTGCAAAGATCACAACACGTTTCTTCTCTAAGTGACGGATGGCTCTGCGCCTTATATATGGCTCTGCAACTTGACGCATATCAATGGACGTTTGGACTCTCGTTTCGATCCCCAGCTGTTCAAGGCTGTCTTGAAGGGCCAATGAATTCATAACAGTGGCAAGCATCCCCATATAATCTGCAGATGCCCGGTCCATTCCCATTTCACTGCCTATTTTACCACGCCAGATATTTCCACCGCCAACAACAACTGCCACTTCTACATCAAGTTCAGCAATTTCTTTCACTTCCTCTGCTACATTTTTAATAACAGAAGGATTAATTCCGAAGCCATCATCACCGGCCAATGCTTCTCCACTAAGTTTAAGAACGACACGTTTGTATTTTGGAACGCTCATGGGAACCTCCATAAAATAGAATTTTTCTTGAAAAATAGGGAACACGCTAGGTGTTCCCTACTAAAAACTGTTCAACTTTATCTGATCTTACTTGTTTACTTGGTTCATTACTTCTTCAGCGAAGTTTTCTTGACGTTTCTCAAGACCTTCTCCAACTTCGTAACGAGTGAAATCAGTTAAAGTAGCTTTATTTGCTTCAAGGTATTGACGTACTTTCTGATCTGGGTTCTTAACAAACGTTTGATCCAGGATGCAGATATCCTCGAAGTATTTTCCAAGACGGCCTTCCACCATTTTCTCAACGATGTTCTCAGGCTTTCCTTCGTTTAAAGCTTGTTGTTTAAGTACTTCACGCTCACGTTCTACTTCTTCAGCAGAAACCTGATCACGGGATACATACTTAGGATTCAATGCAGCAGCGTGCATAGCAACATCTTTCGCCACACTTGCATCAGTAGTGCCTTCCACGACTGTAAGAACAGCAATGCGTCCACCCATGTGCAGGTATTCACCAAACGCAGCATTATCTTCTTTAGTACGGATTTCAAATCGACGAAGTGTGATTTTTTCTCCGATTTTTGCGATAGCAGCATTGATGAATTCATTTACAGTTGAACCATTAGCCATTTTTTGCTCAAGAGCTACTTCCACAGATTCAGGTTTGTTTGCAAGAAGGTGGTCAGATAATTCTTTCACAAGGCTTTGGAAGTTTTCGTTTTTCGCAACGAAATCTGTCTCTGCGTTCACTTCAAGAATAATTGCAGTGTTTCCTTCGCTTGCGATGTACGTAGTTCCTTCGGCTGCAATACGATCAGCTTTTTTAGCTGCTTTTGCAATCCCTTTTTCACGTAGGAAATCAATTGCTTTGTCCATATCTCCGTCAGTTTCTGTTAACGCTTTTTTACAATCCATCATTCCAGCGCCCGTTTTTTCACGAAGTTCTTTAACCATTTGTGCAGTAATTGCCATAGTAGGTTTCCTCCTTAGTTTGACTATGTAGACTTTGATCACCGTTTGGTGTAAGTCATTAAATGTACTGCCTCTATAGTAGAGTGCAGTACATGTGAATACTCTTTAAAAAAAGGTGATAAGGGTAAGCCCTCTTATCACCTTTCATTCATTACTCAGCTGCTACAGCTGCTTCTTCGCCTTGCTTAGCTTCTAGAATAGCATCAGCCATTTTACCTGTAAGAAGCTTCACCGCACGGATTGCATCGTCATTGGCAGGAATGACAACATCGATTTCATCCGGATCACAGTTTGTATCAACGATACCCACGATAGGGATATGAAGTTTACGCGCTTCAGCTACAGCGATACGCTCTTTACGAGGGTCGATGATGAATAATGCATCAGGTAGCGTGTTCATATCTTTGATTCCGCCCAGGAATTTAACTAAGCGTTCATGTTCTTTTTTAAGTTGAACTACTTCTTTCTTCGGAAGTACTTCAAAGGTTCCGTCTTCTTCCATCTTCTCGATGTTTTTTAGACGTGTAATACGTTTCTGGATTGTTTCGAAGTTTGTAAGTGTTCCACCTAACCAACGTTGGTTGATGTAGTACATACCAGCACGTTCTGCTTCTTCTTTAACAGACTCCTGTGCTTGTTTCTTTGTTCCAACGAAAAGAACTTTACCGCCGTTACCGGCTAATTCTTTCACGAAGTTATAAGCTTCTTCAACCTTTTTAACTGTTTTTTGAAGGTCGATGATGTAGATGCCGTTACGCTCAGTGAAGATGTATCTCTTCATTTTTGGGTTCCAACGGCGAGTTTGGTGTCCGAAATGTACACCAGCTTCTAGCAATTGTTTCATAGAAATTACTGACATGTGTGTTTCCTCCTAAATGGTTTTTGTTTTCTCCTCCGTTTCCGTCATCTTGTAGTAGAAACTATCCAAGATAGCACCATCTACCTCAATCGGGAAACGTGTGTAATAACACCATGAATACTATAGCATACCTGCACCAGCCAATCAAGGACTTCCTACATAATTTGACGAAATTTCAGTAACAACTCGATTTCTGTCTGGCCTTTCCCAACAGACTTTGCTATTTCTTCCATAGACATCCCCATCTCCTTCATAGAGAGAACTTGATGAAGAAGAGGATCATGTTCCGATTTCCCTGGTTTCTTATCCAAATCGTCGATGGGCTCAGACTCAGGCCTTTTCGTCTGCAGATATGCCTCCGATGCACGTTTATATCCGGTTCCAGTCCAATTAGATTTCTTCTGTGCTTTACCATTAGGTTCCGGATTATTTCTTTGCGGTGAAGTTTTATCTTCGGTGTCGTTATGCTCTTGAGATTTAAAGCTTCGTATGAATTCATCATTTTCTTCTTTCATTTCGATCAGGTATGTTGAAATGACATCTTCCATTTCAGCGATGATCTTCTTCTGATTTTTTTCCATTTCGGAATAACGGTTTTGTCTGGAGTAAAGTATGACAATCGAAAACAGACACACGATATTGAGAAGAAAGAATAAAAATAGTAGAAACGGTACCATGTAATCACCTTGTTTTTTATATTTTACTACATGCAGTTCCCCGTTTTCCCTTGGCATTAAAAGAACTGCCCCTCATGTTCCATCCCGGGACAGTCCAACCGTCATGTCGCACCATTATCCTCTGATATTACGAGCCCAGCAGTTTTCGCAATTTAAAAATGGATTTTGAATGGATCTGTGAAATTCTGGATGTTGATAACTTCATGACTTCCCCTATTTCTGTCAGAGTAAGTTCTTCCTTATAGAATAAACTTAGCACAAGTTGCTCTTTCTCTGAAAGGGTTTCAATCGTTTTCTCTAACTCAGCCAGTTTTTCACCCTTTAAAACTTCTTCCTCAGGTGAAATTGTTTTGTGATCTTTAATTGAGTAGTTTTGAGATTCATGATCGTCATCTGTCAATTGCTCATCCATGGAAAGAACGTTGGCAAAGAAATGTTCATTAGTGGTTTGGTAAACTTCCTCAGGTGTCATCTCCAGGGAAACCGCTACTTCATCGGCAGTCACATGGCGTAAAAGCGATTGTTCCAATTCCAGGGTCTTGGCCTCGATTTTTTTTGCACGGTCCCTCGTGGAACGTGGTAGCCAGTCTTCTTTCCTAAGTCCATCTAGAATGGCTCCCCTGACCCGAAAGGAGGCATATGTATCAAACTTCAAATCCCTTGAAGGGTCAAACTTCTGAAGAGCATCCAATAATCCCATCAACCCAAGACTCTTTATATCTTCCCTCGAGACGTTCCTTGGCAGCCCAACGGAAATTCGCTGAACATGATACGAAACCAGGGGCATGTACTTCTTCACTAACATATCCCCCGCTTCGGTGTCGCGACTGTCTATCCATTTCTCCCAATATTTTTGTTCATCTGTTCGAGTGGGTTGTTGAGACATAAGAATCCTCCTTGCTAACTATTTTCTTCACGGAAACGTTTGGCTTCTTGTTCATTTAAACTGAAACGGGATCCATATCTTCATAATTCCTTCGTTCCTTCATTAACTGTCCGGACCTGCAGAATCCTTGTGGAGGTGAAGAATTCGATGGTCCTCCCTTTGTTGCCCCCTATATCCTCTGCAACTATAGGAACTTTATGTTTTAAGAGGGCTTCTCTAACGGATTCTGCATTCCTCGGTCCAATTCTCATCACATCACTCTTGGATTGGAATTGAAACATCTGTGCACCGCCCGCCATCTTGCACTGAAGTCTATTCAAGTTGGCTCCCCGGTTTTTTAACTGTCGTATGAGCTCTTCAATGCCTGTATCGGCATATTTGGCCAAATTGAGTGTTTGGTCATTCCCCAATGAGGAATAGGGAAGCATCACATGAACCATTCCGGCAAGGCCAATAAGATCATCGTACAAAACGACCCCTACGCATGACCCAAGACCCGAGGTACGAATTGAGCTTCCGTTCTCGATTATATTCATATCTGCAATTCCTACCTTGACTACGGAGCTTGTGATCATCATAGCTTTACACCTAATGCCTGAAATATGATTTCAAATGAATCCGGGTCGGGCAGCAGGAAAAAATGTCCCTTAACACTTTCCGACTCGTCCACTTCCTCCTCTTTCAAGGCAGTGTCTATGACGATTGCATAGTCACTTACCCGGGAGATTTCCAAAAGTCCAAAACCTATGATGGCACCTGCCATATCGACTGATAAAGCAGGAACTGAAGGTAATAGCTTAAGATTCGTGAAATCAGACAGAGAAGACAAATAAGAACCTGATAGAATATTCCCGAGTTCCTGCATGGCAGATAACCCCAGTTCTGAATATGGAGGGGCACTAAAGGAAAAGGTACGATCGTTTATCATGGTCCTGATATACATGGACGCTCCATCAAGGGGCAGCAAGAAGAACATACTTCCCGGTGCATCGCCTTCTATTCTTAGAAACACACTTACTGCCACGTTGTCAGGTCCGCCTGCCATGTCCATCATCTCATCAAATGATACAATTTTAACGCTGGGTACTTTCATATCGATCTTTTTGTCAAGCAGTGTTGATAGGGCGGTCGCTGCATGACCTGCACCTATGTTCCCAATTTCTTTCAAAATATCCAAGTGCATTGAAGTGATTTTTTTTTCGTATCCCAAACGTATCCCTCCTTTTAGATGGATTCAAGAATTTTATCTAAATGGAGGAGGATCAGGAGTCTCTTGTTCTGTTTTACAACTCCGCCTATGTACTCAGCCTCTAATACTCCAACTACTTCGGGTGAAGGTTCGATCGCTTCTCTTGAAACATCGAGTACATCATTGGCAGCGTCCACGATCAATCCAACTTCTTTATCATCTAATCCTGCTATGATCACTCGCGTACTCTCGGTTGGTTCTGAAGACGATAATTCAAACCGGTTCCTTAGATCAATAATGGGTGTAACCACTCCACGTAAATTAATAACACCTTTTACATAGGAGGCAGTCCTTGGAACTCTGGTAATATGTTCGAGCTTCTCGATGGATCGTACTTGATTCACAGGAATGGCATATTCCTTGTCAACCAGTTGAAAAACGATAAGCTTTAAATCTTCCACTGTATCTACTACTTCACTCATTACCCATACCCCCTACTTTATTAACGCATTACAATCAATAATCAGTGCTACCTGCCCATCACCCAGGATGGTTGCTCCTGAAATCGCAAAAACGTCATTTAAATAATTCCCTAATGATTTTAATACAACTTCCTGCTGTCCAATGAAGGAATCCACGACCAGCCCGGCCATTTTTTCTCCTTTTCGAACAATGACAACCGAAAATAACTCTTCATCCTTGGAGTGTTTCGGTACTTCAAACACATCTTCAAGAAATAGCAAAGGTACAACTTTCCCTCTGAAATCAATCACCCTCTGATTATGTGCTTTCATGATTTCTTCCTTTTTCACAATGGCGGTTTCGATTATAGAAGAAAGAGGGATGGCATACTTTTCACTCTCTATTTCAACAAGCATGACAGAAATAATGGATAATGTAAGCGGCAGTTGGATGGAAAACAATGACCCATGACCCGCCGTGGAGTCGATTGTAATCGATCCTCCGAGTGACTCGATCGTCGCTTTTACCACATCTAATCCGACACCTCTGCCGGAAATATCCGATATCTGCTCTGCGGTAGAAAAGCCCGATGCCAATATAAGCTCGTAAATTTGTCTATCTGATAAGGTTTTGGCTGTTTCTTCTGAAACAATACCTTTCTGGATTGCCTTATTGAGGACCCTCTCTTTGTTGATTCCTGCTCCATCGTCTTCAAGTTCGATAAACACATGATTTCCGCTATGATATGCTTTTAACTTAACGGTTCCTTGTTCGGATTTGCCATTTTTGAGACGGACTTCAGGATTTTCAATCCCATGGTCCAGGGCATTCCGGATTAAATGGACGAGGGGATCCCCGATTTCATCAATCACGGTCCGATCAAGTTCCGTTTCGGCACCTATGATTTCCAATTCAATCTTTTTATTCAAGTCTCTTGCAAGCTGCCTGACCATACGTGGAAAACGGTTAAATACCGTCTCTACAGGAACCATACGCATATTAAGGATGATGTTCTGAAGGTCTCCCGAAATCCTCGTCATCCTTTCCACCGTTTCATTCAACTCGGGATTATTCAAATCACGGGAAATTTGTTCCAGCCTTCCTCTGTCGATGACAAGCTCCTCAAAGAGATTCATAAGAACATCGAGTCGTTCTATGTTCACTCGTATCGTTTTGCTAGAAGGGTTGGATTGTTTTGACACGTTTGCGGGCGGTTTAGCTGCTTGATCCTCTCTATGACCTTTTTCCACCAGCTCTTCCTGTGAAGGCTCATTAATTGAAACTTCTGGTTTATTCTGCTTCTGCAGGTGCTCAGCCGTCAGTTCGAGAACAGAGACTTCTTCAACTTCCGATACTTTTCGAACATGTTTTTCGAGATCAACTGCCTCTTCTTTCGATACAACAGCTATAACGAAAGAATGATCGAACTGCTCTTCTTCCAGCTGATCAACAGTGGGAAGGGATTTAATGACCTCACCCATTTTCCCCAGGACTTCAAAAACCATATATACTCGGGCAGCTTTAAGCAGGCAATCCTCACGCAAGGTAACGGAAATTTCAAAGCAGCGGAACCCCTGCTCATAGGATTCCTGAATGACCGTCTGTTCGAACGCTTCGTACTGCATGGATAATAATTCTGTATCAGTCGTTGCGGCAGCCACAGCGACCTCATTCCCTGCACGAGAGGCCGGGGGAATCATCTCTCCTTTTTCAATCGCCTGGAGCATGGCTACTACTTCAGTAACATCACGTTTGCCATCCCCGCCATCTGCAATGGAAAACACCATGGCTTCAAGGTCATCAACGGACTTAAACACTATGTCGAGTATTTCGGGAGTTACCTTTATTTTTTCATTTCTGATGGCATCAAGGACATTCTCCATTTTATGTGTGAGGTTAGCTAAATCCTCAAATCCCATCGTGGCAGACATCCCTTTTAAAGTATGAGCTGACCGAAAGATTTCATTGACGATAGCAAGATTTTGCGGATTTTTCTCTAGTTCCAGCAGCTGTTCATTACAGGTTTGTAGATTTTCTTTGCTCTCTTCTATGAATACTTCTAAATATTGACTCAATTCCATATACTACACACCTCTCTACACCATGTACGTCATTATTGATCGAGGAATATTCCCGATATGTTCCACCTTGTCCACTAACTTTGTTGCAATTGCCGATTTCGGCATCCCAAACACAATACACGTATCTTCTGATTCTGCAATAGCCAACACATCTCCATGCTCTTTAAGCTTGATCAATCCATCGGAACCATCAGAACCCATGCCTGTCATGATGACGGCTATTTTGCTGTAATTCCGTATCAGACTCGCAGACTCGAACAACACATCAACAGAGGGTCTATGGCCATTTCTAGGAGCTTCATCCTTTGAAAGCTGAATCGATAAATATTTGCCATCATCGAATATTCTGGTGTGGAAACCGCCTGGGGCAATATAGGCTGTGCCATTTTGAAGAACTTCGCCTTCTTCGGCTTCCTTTACGCGAATGGCAGATTGACCATCTAAACGATTAGCGAGGGATTTTGTAAATCCCGGGGGCATGTGCTGCACCACAACGATGGGTGCTTCCAGATGACGGGGCAATGCTGTCAACACGTTTTGAAGAGCGCGCGGTCCCCCAGTCGATGTCCCGATTAATATTAATTTAGGGATATTCAATGCCCTGTGGCGGTCAATCGATAAAGTTTCTGACACTTTACTCACGGTTGATACAGGGGCAGACCCCGGGTTCTTTTGGTACATATCCCTTATTTTTGTGACACTCACCTTACTTGCTGACACAACTTTTCCTACCAGCTCTTCTTGAATCTTGTGAAGGTCCAAGGAAATGGTACCAGAAGGTTTCGCAATGAAATCAACAGCCCCAAGCTCCATCGCTTTGACGGTTTCCTCCGTCCCTTCTTTCGTTGTAGAAGAAAGCATCACAACAGGTACCGGACATTCCTCCATGATGCACTTCAAGGCTTCGATCCCATTCATCTTGGGCATCTCCACATCAAGGGTGACGACATCGGGATGGAATTTCTT
The DNA here is from genome assembly GCF_017303375.1 of Bacillus sp. NTK074B. Classification (GTDB taxonomy): domain Bacteria; phylum Bacillota; class Bacilli; order Bacillales; family Bacillaceae_B; genus Rossellomorea. The sequence continues at coordinate 277,558 of NZ_JAFKOH010000002.1, forward strand.
TATCTTCGTGATCGCGTCTTCTCCATTCCTTGCAAAGCCAATCACTTGAAGTTCACCTGAGGCTGTAAGAAAATCAGTAATCAGCTTCCTCATAAATGCTGAATCATCTACAACTAAAACCTTTTTCATTCAGGACTTTTACCTCCCAAAAAATAATTTTCGAATAGTCTTTACAAAGCCTGTTCCTTTAGTACTCTCATATTCCGCTCCCGTCAGGTGGTGTACCATGGCTCGCAGGCTCAGCGTCATGTCTGAAGATGGGTGACCAACGACAATGGGCGTTTGAGTGATGACGGCCTTCCTTACTGCCGAATCCTCTGGAAGGACTCCAAGAGAAACGATTTCCTTATGCAGAAACTTCCTCACGGTTTCTTGTAATCTATTAATCGTTTCAAGGCCTTCTTTTTTGTGTTCCGCCCGATTGCATATTAGATAAAACGGTTTTTCCCCGTCTCTTAAATAAATATATTTCATCATTGAATAGGCATCTGTTACGGATGTAGGTTCAGGAGTCGTAACAATGATGATTTCATCCATGGCAAGGAGAAACTCCAGTGTTTCCCTTGTAGCACCTGCACCCATATCAAAAAGAATATAATCATAATGATGAATGGCATAATCCATCACCTCGAAGAAGCGTTGTACTTGCTTATCCTGCCAGCCCACTATATCTTTCAGGCCGTTTCCACCGCTTATGTAAGAAATACCATGAACATTCTCACATATAATCGTGTCGATTTCTAGTACTTTTTCCTCAATATAGTCCATGATGGAGTAAGAATGATGACTCCCTAGTAAAATATGAATATTCCCCATCCCTATATCCAGATCAAACAGGAGCACCTTTTTATTTTCTTTACCGAGAAGAATGGAGAGGTTCGTCGATATATTCGATTTACCAACTCCTCCCTTCCCACTTACAATGGCGATCGTCTTAGCAGGAGCAGAGTCAGTCAGGAGCATCTTTCTCCTTAAGTTATAGGCTTGATCTTTCATGACAGAATCCTTTCATAAGCAATCGAACGACTTCATCCTCATTCACTTCTGTAATGTCTTCGGGAACATCCTGGCCATTTGTTACATAAGCTGCACCAATACCCGCTTCAGACATCATATTGATCATGGATCCGTAGCTGGACGTCTCATCCAATTTCGTGAAAATAAACCGATCGATATGAATGGATGAAAATTGGGAAATGATCTCCCTCATGTCTTTTTCTTTACTTGTTAATGAAAGAACCAGGTAGGTTTCCATCTGATGATCAAAATCGATGATTTTTTGCAAATCATCTACATATTTCTTTTCCCTGAAGTTACGCCCTGCTGTATCAATGAAAACATGATCGTAGTCCACGAATTTATCGATGGCTTTCTTAAAGTCCTCTATTTTATAAACGACTTCAACTGGCACATTCAGAAGACCCGCATATGTTTTTAATTGTTCAATCGCCGCTATACGGTATGTATCAGTGGTGATGAATGCGATTTTCATCCTTCTTTCAATCACTGCTTCTGCTGCCATCTTGGCAAGGGTCGTTGTCTTTCCGACCCCGGTAGGACCTATGACATTAATATATTTCCGTTTATAGCTTATACCTCCCAATTCGATTCCTTTTAAATGATGATGAAGAAAATGTTTCACTTCTCTGATAGCCCACTCATCCCGCCCCTCAACCGGCAGCGTCCCACTTCGGATCTTCTTTTCCAGCTGGTCTCCCAATTGAAACAAAGCTGAATCACTCACATCATGGTTCATTAGGTGAAAAAGGATTTCCTGCACATCTTCAGTGAATTTTTCAAACTGATTTTTAGATTTCAGGGTGGTAATCATTTGTTTCAATTCCTTTAATTCAGCTTCTACTACTCGATTAGATTCATTGACTTCCTTTTTCTCAACAGCCGGCTGAATGATTGATTTTGAAGCCGGCTTCGTTTTCACTCTGCCCAATTCCATCTTTTCATGTTCAACATCCGGATCTATGGCAGCGATGACTTCAATAATTTTTTTCTTAAACAGCCCCATAAATCCGCCAATGTAGGTGACTTTAGAATTTAATATGACTGCATTTTCTCCCAGTTCAGACCTGACCTTCTTCATGGCTTCGCCCATCGTCGGAGCAGAATATTTCTTTACCTTCATCCTATATTCACCACCCCTAAACTTTGTACTTCTACATTTGCCTCTAATTCGTTATACGAAATGATCGGAACCTGAGGGAAATATCTTTCCGTCAGCTGTCTAACGTACATTCTCACTGCTGGTGAACAAAGAATGACGGGAGACTCCTCCATAAGGGACAGCTGCTCGACTTGATTTGCAACAGCTTCCAATATGCCTTGCGAGTCATTTGGATCCATGGATAAATAATTGCCATGTTCCGTTTGTTGAATGGCATCCGCAATCATTTTCTCCACCTTGCCGCTCATGGTGACCACCTTTAACGAAGTATCACCCTGAACATATTGATTGGTAATCTGTCTTGCAAGTGACTGCCTTACATACTCTGCTAATAAGTCTGTATCCGAACTCATCTTTCCATAATCTGCAAGAGTTTCAAATATGATGGGCAGATTGCGAATAGATACATTCTCTTTTAATAGTTTGGAAAGGACCTTTTGCACTTCCCCGACTGTCAATGGATTCGGTGTCACTTCCTCAACAAGGATAGGGTACGATTCCTGCAGATGATCAATAAGTTGCTTCGTTTCCTGTCTTCCGAGCAATTCGTGGGCGTTGTTCTTGATTATTTCCGTAATATGAGTCGAGACTACAGATGGAGGATCCACTACTGTATAGCCAAAGATCTCTGCCTGCTCCTTCCTTTCTTCTGAAATCCATTTAGCCGGAAGTCCGAATGAAGGCTCGATGGTATCGATCCCTTCAATGGAGTCGTCTTCCACCCCTGGACTCATGGCCAAGTAATGATCTAAGAGCAATTCGCCACGGGCCATTTCATTCCCTTTAATTTTCAACCGGTATTCATTTGGCTGAAGCTGAATGTTATCCCGGATCCTTACAACAGGGATGACAAGGCCAAGTTCTATGGCCAATTGTCGCCTGATCATGACGATCCTGTCGAGGAGGTCCCCTCCTTGGTTTGTATCAGCTAACGGAATCAATCCGTATCCGAACTCAAATTCGATTGGATCGACATTGAGAAGATTCACTACGCTTTCAGGACTCTTCATCTCATCCTGCTCCACTTCTTCTTCCATTTCCATCAGGTCTGTTTCATTTTCTTTAGGTGACCTCGACAGCAGGTAGCCCCCGACCCCTAACAGGGCTGCAACCGGGATTGTTAAGATATCATTTATGGGAGTAGCCACACCCAGCATGAAAATGGTGAACGCAGATACATAGAGCATGACGGGATACGCAAGCAGCTGGTTCATAATATCCTGACCAAGATTCCCGTCGGAGGCGGCCCTCGTCACCACAATTCCTGTGGCTGTCGAGATTAACAGTGCCGGAATCTGACTGACGATCCCATCTCCCACGGTCAGGAGTGAATAACGGGTTGCTGCCTCTGCAATCGGAAGCCCCTGCTGGGTCATACCGATGATGATCCCAAATATTAGATTGATCATGACAATGACGATCCCGGCAATGGCATCACCTTTAACAAATTTTGAAGCACCGTCCATTGCACCATAGAAGTCGGCTTCTTTCCCAACTTTCTCACGTCGGTTCCTTGCATCATGCTCAGAGATCATTCCCGCATTTAAGTCGGCATCAATGCTCATCTGTTTACCCGGCATGGCGTCGAGTGTAAATCGTGCTGCAACCTCCGATACACGTTCAGATCCTTTCGTAATGACGATGAATTGAATAACAATCAATATGATGAATACAACAAGTCCGACTAGTATATTTCCACCAACCACGAATGTTCCAAAGGTTTCCACAACGTCCCCTGCTTCACCCTTACTAAGGATTGATCTCGTTGTGGAAACATTTAGACCCAATCTGAAAAGCGTCAATAGTAATAATAGGGATGGAAAAATAGAGAACTGTAACGGTTCATTCATATTCATAGAGATTAGGAGGACAAGTAAGGCAAGTGAAATATTAATAATAATCAATAAGCTTAATAACCAGGATGGGAATGGAATGATAAGCATGGCAACGATTAATATGACACTGGCTAATACGGATAAATCTCTTGCTGACATTGTTTCTCTCCTAACTGCTTACATCTGATTTTTTATTCGGTAAACATAAGCTAAAATTTCTGCTACTGCCTTGAAAAATTCTTCGGGAACGGCATCCCCTATTTCGGCTGAATCATAGAGCGAACGAGCTAATGGCCTGTTCTCTACCATCACGACATCATTTTCACCTGCGATGTATTTTATTTTTTGGGCAAGGTAGTCGACGCCTTTTGCCACGACAAATGGGGCATCCATTTTATTCTCATCATATTTAAGGGCAATGGCAAAATGAGTGGGATTGGTGATGACCACATCCGCTTCAGGAACTTCCTGCATCATTCGACTCATGGCCATCTCCCGTTGTCTTTGTTTAATTTTTGACTTTATGAGAGGATCGCCTTCGATGTTTTTGTGTTCATCCTTCAAATCCTGTTTCGACATCCGAATGTTCTTCTCAAAGTCATACTTCTGATACAGAAAATCAAAAAGTGATAAAAATAATAGAGCCAAAGAAGCTGCAATGCCCATTTGGACCGTTAAACTTGCCATCGTCGTCAAGGAAACACCAACGGATTTAAAGGATAGACTCAGTACCCGGTCGATGTTCATCCAAAGGATGACAAACGTAATCGCTCCTACAAATGAAATTTTTAAAATTGATTTCATTAATTCTACAATGGCCCGCAATGAAAAGATTCGTTTAAATCCTTTTATGGGATCGATCTTCTCCAATTTAGGCTGTATAGGTTCTGTCGTGAACATAACGCCCACTTGTATATAATTAGCGACCAAACCGGCAAGGAGCGCAACGAGCATGATTGGTCCAAGAAGTAAGGCAATCTCCTTCATCAAGTCCATTGTGATGACGTGAACGGTATTTTCCGTAAGCTCCATGAGCATGTATTCCTGAAATGTCTGATGAAACAGGTCAAACACGATATCCCCAATATAGGAAGCACTAAAAGTCAGAAATAAAAATACGGCAAGGAGGATGATGGCCGTATTGACATCCTGGCTTTTCGCTGTTTGCCCTTTTTTCCTGGCGTCTTCCCTTTTTTTCGGAGTCGCTTTCTCTGTCTTTTCCCCACTGAAATACTGTAGGTCTAATGATAGCCACTGCAATTTACGTGCCTCCAATAATTTTCATTAAATCTCTCATGGTTACAAACACCATTTCAAACAACTGCTGCACGACGGCAAACGTGACCCCCATGACAATGAACAATACGATAAACGCTACGGCAATTTTAATGGGAAAACCCACGACGAATACATTTAACTGGGGGACGGTTCGTGCTACGATCCCCAGTGCCACGTCTACCAGGAATAATGTAGCGACTACTGGAATGGACATTTGGAAGGCTATGATAAACATGGAATTAAAGGCAGAAATGACGTAATCAGCTAAGTTCTCATTACCAAACGGAATCCACGGCCGATCGATGGGAATTAATTGATAGCTGTAGAAAATCCCATCAAGTAATAGATGATGACCATTAAGGGCAAGCAATAACAACAGGGCGAAAGTGTACAAATATTGTCCTGTCAAAGGGCTTTGGGCACCTGTTTGAGGATCGATCACGTTTGCAATGGCAAATCCCATTTGAAAATCAATGAATCCCCCTGCAATCTGAATGGCAGACACAATCATATATGCAACAAAACCGATCAACAGTCCGACCATGGCTTCTTTCATGATCAATAAGAAGTATTGCCCATTGATCTCAAAAGCCTTTGAATCAATCGTGTAATACATCACCCAGGAGAGCACAACTGAAAAGGCAATCCGGTGCTGTGCAGGTATATTCCGGTATGAAAACAACGGCAGCGTGACAAAAAATGCCGAAACCCTGACAAACACCAGCAGATATACCGATAAAACGGGTACGAGTTCTGCCATTCTCTTACCCTACGAACCTTGTTAAATCCGAAAAAATCTGAGATGTATATGTCACAAGCTTAGTCAACATCCACGGTCCAAAGAAAACAATACCGATCATGACGGCCACTATTTTCGGGATGAATGCTAGTGTTTGTTCTTGTATCTGTGTCGTAGCCTGGAAGATACTGACGATCAACCCGACAACAAGGGCCAGCAGCAGCAATGGTCCTGACACAATGAGGGTTACGTAAATCCCCCTCTCTGCTATGGCAATTACGGATTCAGCATTCATTGAAACTCACCTACTTAAAAGCTTTGTAAAAGAGATTTTATTACTAAATACCAACCGTCCACTAAAACAAACAGTAATATTTTGAACGGCAGGGAAATCATGACTGGCGGTAGCATCATCATCCCCATGGACATCAGGACACTTGCTACGACCATGTCGATGACCAGAAACGGAATGAAAATCATGAAACCAATTTGAAACGCCGTCTTGATTTCACTTAATGCAAAAGCGGGCACTAAGGATGTAAGGGGAATATCTTTCACAGACTCAGGGCGTTCAGCCCCGGAATATTCCAGAAATAACTCCAGATCCTTTTGTCTGGTCTGCTTACTCATAAACTCTTTAAATGGTATTGAAGCCTTGTCGTAAGCTTCTTCCAGATTAATTTCCTCATTAAACAGAGGAGTCAAGGCTTCAGCATTCACCTCTTGAAAAGTAGGAGCCATAATAAAGAATGTAAGAAATAAAGAAAGTCCGATTAACACTTGATTTGGCGGCATCTGCTGTGTGGCAAGAGATGTCCGTACGAATGACAATACAATCATGATCCGGGTAAAAGAGGTCATTAATATCAGAATACTTGGTGCGAGCGATAAGACGGTGAATAGCAATAATAGCTTTACACTTGTGGAAACATTATCTGCCGAACTGCTGTTAAAAAACTCCATGAATTCATTCATCTGAATGATTCCCCTTATTCTTTAACTCTTCAAGCATCTTTTTTCTTCCCTTGTTCATTTCCTCCAGCTGAGATTTCAACTGTGATTGAAATGAGCTGTCAGGAGATTTAGGAGCAGTCCCCTTGAACTTCGTCATCAAGCTCGATACCGTTGTTTTAGCATTAGGAAATTGGGGTTCTTTATAGTAAGAAAGAATCTCTTCTTTTTCCCCCTCATCCTTTACCTCTTTCAAAAGCTGTATGTCTTCACCTACACCGAGTACCAGTACCTGTTTGCCTACCTTCACAATCTGGACGGAGCGATTCCCTCCAAGAGGGGCTCCGCCTAAATGATTAATTAACTTTGTCTGTTGAAACGATCTTCCCTTTTGATTGATGAACTTCAATAATAAATAAATGAGTGCCACCACAAAGACTAGGGCAATGATCATCTTTAGGTAATCTACAAACGTAACGGAAGTAGCAATTCCTGCTTCTGAACCATCCCCTCCATTCGTTTTTTGCCCACTGCATGAATCCGGTTGCTCAATGCAGTCTTTCACATTACTCACTTCTGCATGTGCTGATTGTTGTACGGATCCAACTGTTAGGAAGAAAAGCAGAATACTTACTAGAATTTGAAACTTTTTCAATACATGCACCTTCTTACTGATGTTAGCTTAACGCTTTTTGAATCGCTTCAATGACGCGATCCGCCTGGAAAGGCTTTACGATAAAGTCCTTCGCACCCGCCTGGATGGCATCAATGACCATGGCCTGTTGTCCCATGGCAGAACACATGATGATTTTGGCACCGGCATCAATCGCTTTGATTTCTTTCAGAGCTGCGATTCCATCTTTTTCAGGCATTGTAATATCCATCGTAACAAGGTCCGGTTTTAATTCTTTATATTTATCGACAGCCTGACTTCCATCAGCTGCTTCTCCTACTACCTCAAACCCATTTTTTGATAAGATATCCTTGATCATCATTCTCATAAAGGCTGCATCATCCACGATAAGAATTTTATTTGCCATTATCTTCATCCTCCATCATCTAATTAAGAATCATTTCTATTACTTTAATTTTTTTATTCGATCACTTTGACTAACAATGTCTGTAATCCGGACACCAAAGTTTTCATCAATGACAACGACTTCTCCCTTGGCCATCAGCTGGCTGTTCACCAGTATATCCACCGGTTCGCCCGCTAACTTGTCAAGCTCGATGATCGATCCTGATGATAATTCCAGGATATCCCTCACAGAACGGTTTGTTCTTCCAAGCTCTACTGTTACCTGAAGGGGGATATCCAATAACATATTTAAATTTTTAGTTTCCTGCTGCCCTAAGACTGCCGGCTCAAAGTTACTAAATGTAGCTGGTTGCACATTTACCGGCTCAGTGTACGATCCTTGGCCACCCAAATGCTGAGGACTCGACTGTATTCTCTCTGGAATTTCGTGGGCATGATGGTTTAAAGGTTCAGGTTCAGGTTCAGGTTCAGGTTCAGGTTCAGGTGGGTCCACTGGTGAATCCGCAACTGCCACTTCTTCAGCACCGCCGTTCATCAATTCATCAACAAGGCTTCTTGCAAAACTTAACGGCAGAAGCTGCATGATGTTAGAATCGATCAAATCTCCAATCTTTAAAGAAAAGGATACCTTTACAAGAAGATCCTGATCCGGAAGATTCTCCTCACCTTCGCCTTGTGGAATATACATAAGATCAATAGACGGCGGTGAAATATCCACCTTCTTGCTGAACACCGTGGACATGGATGTAGCAGCAGAACCCATCATTTGATTCATGGCCTCCTGGACTGCACTGAGCTGAATTTCACCAAGATCGCCTGAAGGGTTTCTTCCGTCACCACCGAGCATTAAATCAGCGATGATAGACGCATCCGATTGTTCGATCACCAACAAATTCACACCTGAGAACCCTTCCGTATATTGAACCTGGATGGCTACATACGGGTGAGGAAACTCCTCTTCTAAGTAGTTCTTATTGATTATGCTTACCATAGGGGTCGTTATTTCCACCTTTTGGTTTAATAACGTGGATAGAGCCGTTGCAGAACTCCCAAATGAAATGTTCCCAATCTCACCCAAAGCATCTTCTTCCATCGAGCTGATGTAATCACTCATATTAATCTCTTTATTATCTTCTGTGTGCACTTCAGGCTCAGCTGAACCCCGAAGCAATGCATCTATTTCATCTTGCGATAACATGTCATCACTCATCATCGTCGTCTCCCCCCTTCAACGGATGTAAAATTTGGACCGCCATTTTTTTGTTTGATTTACCTGGCTGAGCCGTAAACTTAGGAATCTCCCCTACTCTGATGGTTAATGGATCATCAATTCGTGTATTCATTTCTATAACATCACCTATTGAAAGCATTAAAAATTCTTCAATGGTAATATCCGACTGTCCTAATTCAGCTATAATCGGTACTTGCGCCTTTTTAATTCTTCTTTCAAGTTGAGCGGTCTCTTCGGGGTTGCTTTCTTTCCGTTTGGATTCCATCCAATAACTGCCGGACAGCTTCGGAAGAATCGGTTCTAATACAACGTGGGGAATACAAATATTAATCATTCCACTGGTTTCTCCGATTGTTGTGTTCAACGAAATCACCACTACGGTCTCATTGGGAGAGACCATTTGGAGAAACTGAGGGTTCACTTCAAACTCAGCAAACAACGGATCAACGTCCACTACCGTACTCCAAGCTTCCCTAAGATTCTCAAACGCCTTTTCAAATAATTGACTCATGATCCTTGTTTCGATTTCTGTCAAGCTATCCACCTTATTGACGCTTATACCCCTGCCTCCCATGACACGATCCATCATGGAATAAGCAATATTCGGATTGATTTCCATGAGGATCCTTCCGTCAAGGGGAGGCAATTCATACACATTCAATATAGTCATTTTCGGAACGGAACGTATGAATTCTTCATAAGGAATCTGATCGGCAGAAGCCACGTTTATCTGAACGTACGTTCTTAATTGGGCTGAAAAATATGTCGTTAAAATTCTTGCAAAGTTCTCATGAATCCTGGTCAAACTTCTGATTTGATCTTTAGAGAACCGCAGAGCCCTTTTAAAATCATATACCTTTACTTTTTTCTCTTCTTCTTCTTTTTTGAAATCATCCGCACTCATCTCCCCTGTATTCAGGGCAGATAACAATGCGTCGATTTCGCTTTGAGACAATATTTCACTTGCCATCTCTCCACCTCCAAACCTTCCACTCGCTGGTGTCTCATTGAATCATCATAGAGGTGATATACACTTTTTCTACTGCGCCTTCCTGCATAAGGGAGTTCACTTTGTCTCTCACCTTGGCTTCGACCAATTCCTTACCTTTTTTCCCTTGCAGTTCTTCCGCTTTCAATTCTGAAAGCTCTTCTATGATAATATTATTTACCTGAAAGTCTCTCTTTTCTAATTCTTTCTTTGCTTTCTTGCTATCCGTTTGGATTTTAAATGAAATCCGGATAAAGTCGTTGCTCATTAAATTCGTTGTCGTTTCAGGTATATCCACCGAGTTTTCTATCACTTCTTCAATGGAAGGTCCTTTTGCTTTTTCTTCCCCGGAAAACTTGAGAATAACAACCAATGCAACGACACCGACGAGGGTTATGGTCACCAATGAAATTATCATGATGGTCAGGGCTTTGCTCTTCAACTTTTACTCCCTCCCTCCTGTTGTAAATTCAGTAGAGTTACTTTTTGATAGAAAGAAAGTGACAGGACATCCACCTCATCCACTGTTTCTTTCACAACATACCGTCTACCGTTCGTTAACAAGATGGTCGTATCAGGAAACGCTTCGATTGTTTCTATGTATAGGGCATTTAACGTAAACGATTTACCATTTAGTCTGGTTAAAGTAATCATTAGTTTTTTGGACTGACTGAGCGTAGCAACTGCTTACCGAGCAGTCAGTCCCTTCCTCCCTTTGTTACGAATTATCGTTTCAAGTTTACAAGCTCTTGCAGGATTTCATCTGACGTCGTGATGATACGCGTATTTGCCTGGAATCCGCGTTGGGCAGTAATCATTTCCGTAAATTCTTCGGAAAGGTCTACGTTGGACATTTCTAAGAATCCGGATTCAATGGTTCCTATTCCTGCACTACCAGGAAAATCAATGGTTGGAGTCCCGGAATTTGTTGTTTCTCTAAAGTAATTACTTCCTGTCTTTTCTAAACCACCATCATTTGGAAATTTCGCTAATGATAATTGCCCAGCGGTTTTTAGTACACCATCTTTATCAATAAAATTCACCGTGCCGTCTTGTCCAATACTCATACTTTTAGCATCTGATGGAATATTTATTTTTGGTTTAAGGTAAAGTCCATCGCCTGTAACTAAATCCCCTTTATTATCCATATAAAAATTCCCCGCTCTGGTATAGAAGGTTTCCAAACCAGCTTTATCAGTTGCTTGAAAGAATCCGGATCCAGAAACAGCTAAATCCAGTACCCTTCCAGTTGACTGCAAACTACCGGTTGTATGAATGGTGTCGATTGTAGATATTTGTGAACCTAATCCCACTTGTCTGGGATTAACTCCTCCTCTTGTATCACCTGAAGCACTGGCACCTGAAATATTTTGATTAATCATGTCTTTAAATACTACACGACCTTTTTTATAACCGTACGTATTTACATTGGCGATATTATTACCGATGACGTCGAGTTTTGTTTGAAAATTTTTCATTCCACTAATACCTGAATACATTGAACGTAGCATGAATGTTTTCCCCTTTCGTATGAGCTGCTTCAATCATTCCACAGCGTTAGGCTCCCTTTTTCAGGTCCGGCCTATGAATCAATTATTATCGTTCCGTTAATATTTGTGAATATTTGAGAATAGGCTTCTTCTCTGTCGAGTGCCGTGATCACTGTTTGATTCTTCGCACTTACGATCAATGCGGCGTCCTTCAATATTACGAGAGAATCCTTTACGCCTTTCCCTTTTGCCTCATTCACTCTCTCACCGATTTTAGCCCAAGTCTCATTAGAAATGGAGATTCCTCTTTGTTCCATCCTCACCTTTGCATGCTTACTGATCTGCATGGGACGTACATCTTGAATCGCTTTATCCAACTGAGCTGAAAACGATGTAGACGGCCTGGCAGATTGATTAACTGCATTCTTATGGTAATGAGACGCGATAGGTTGAGGTGAGCGATGAAATAACGCCTTTTCCAAAAAACCACTTCCTATGATTCAATTTTGATCAATGCATCACTGGAGATTTTCTCTCCATCAACTGTATGGATCCAGATTTTTGAATCTTTCTTTGAGACAGACTGAACTACTCCGCCAAGCTCTCCCTCTTCTCCGTTCCATGTCACTTTTTTACCTATTAACAAGGAAGCAGTTACTAGAGAAGAATCTCCGCTACCCTCTGTATTCACTTGAGAAATATTTCCCGGAGTCAATATTGTTCCGTCTTCCATAATGAATTCAACAGAATCCCCTTTAAATCGGACACCTTTTACAAGACCTTGTCCTTCCTGAATTTCTGGGTTTTCCGTCGATTCCGATTCGATGATTTTGTGCCATGTAACTTGTTTCCCTACAAATTGATTGTAAGCGATCAATTGTGTTTGACTTTGATTGTCTACAAACTTCTTCATTGTTTGAGTCAGATTGGTCATTTGCTCTAATGAAGAAAATGTAGCCATCTGAGCGATAAAGTCCTTATCCTGCATCGGATTTAATGGATCTTGATTCTGCAATTGAGTCATCAGGATTTTCAGGAAATCATCTTTCCCTAATATGTCCTTTCCTCCTTCACGTTGCTTTGTTTGAAGGGTGGAAAACAGTAAACCCGGATCGATTTTCGTCATGTCATCACCTATATTTCTGTATTTACGAGATAATCCTTAAAGGATTGATCTCCTTCTTCCTGGGGCATGCCAGGCTGGTCTGATTGTCGCTGTTTCTGATCTTGAGAAGCCTGTTGTTGCGATTGCCCTTTATTCTGTCGCTCCGCGTCTGTGAGTGTCTGCGATATCTCTATTTTCTCCACGTGCAGATTTTGAGAAGAAAACGCGTGCTTCAAGCCTTGGATTTGAGAATCCAGCATCTCTTTTGCCGTTGAAGTAGAGGCCAGTATTTTGGCTGTCATTACTCCGTTGTGCTGAAGAATCTCAATTCTTAATGATCCTAATTGCTCCGGATAAAGTTTAATCAATAATTTAGTCATGTTTGGTTGAGACATCATATTAGATTTGCCAAGAATATTCTGGAATTCTTTTGCAAATTGTTCGTACTGAACGGACCGATTATTCGTTGTCAGGCTCAGTGAAAGTGTTTCGGTTTTAGGGATGGCAAAATGAATTTGATTCCCCTGAACTGACTGGATGCTTTTCTTTTCTATGGTTGTCGCCTCTGTTTCAGCAGATTGAGTTTTCCCGTCAGCACCTTGGCGTCTATATGCCTCTTTAAGGAGAAGTGACCAATCCTTTGATTGATTAAACATTCCTGTTAATGTACCTTGAATGCCTTTTTGCAGGTTCTTCGACAGTTCTTTAAGTTCCATTGCCTTTGATGCTTCGGTAATGTGCATATCACGACTTTGAGTAAATATTTCAATCACCTTAGCCAGTCTGATGACATCCTCTATACGTCCTTTGCCTTCTCCCTGTTCTAGGGGCTTATTTTTGCTCATCAAGCTTTTTATATCATTGGTAATGGGAGATTGCAGAAGCTGCAGTGTTGCAAGCAGGATTTCATAATCGTCTTCTCCATCAGTCAGAGTTTCTGCTGTCCTCGTTCCCAATAGCGCTGTTTGCAGTTCAGAATAAAGTGTTTTGATTTCATCTAAATTCAAACCTATTAATTCAGCGATCTGACTTATGTCAAGCTCTTTTACTTTTGACAGATCCTCTATCTGCTGTGACGTAAGACCGATAGCTTCAAGATCAACACTTCCAAGAAGAGCTTCCAGATGGACGAGAAAGGTCTCTGAATCTTGGTTCGTTGATGGTTTCTTTACAGCATCCTGATTGGAGACAAACCCAAGAAGATGTCTTGAGAATCCTTCAATACCCGTATTGGGGGATGTCGACTTCTGACTCGTCGAATTTATACAATTCATTCTCTGAACACCTATTCCTATTTCCATCGTATCACCTCCTTTTCATGCAAATTCATTCATCGGTTGAAAGAAGACCCGTGTATCTTGCAGCATCTTCCGGAGGCATTTTCTCAAGTATATCTGCAAGAGTATCGGGTTTAATGCTAGAAAGAATCTTCATCGCCTTTTCATCTTCCATCTCCATGAGTACGGGTGCTGCGCTCTTTGCTGACATGGTTTCAAATGTGCTTACTACTTCTTTAAATGCACGCTTGTTTTCTTCACCAATCTGACGTAATTCTTCAAGCTCTTCTTTTTGCTGCTGAATGGTCGCCTGGAATTGTTCATTACTGTTATCTTTTTGATCCAATTCGCTTTGAAGCTGAGCCATTTTAGCTTTTTGATCTTCAATGGATGCATTTAAAGTGATGATCTTCTCTTGTAGTTGTTTTCGGTCCTCAACATCATTTGAAGGGATGACCTTGGCTAGGAAAGGAATGTCGGAACTTATTGTTTGTGCCTTTTCAAAAATATTTATCCCTGCAAACGTCATAATGACCAATGCGAAGGTGATTGCAAACAAGAGAGGAATGAGGATGATGAAAATGAATCTTTGTAATCGACTGTATGAATCTTTCTTTTCCTCTTCTATTACTTTTGCCATGAAATCACCTTACTCCCCGTTTCAAATATTGGGCGACGGACACTTCGTCTAACTGCTTATGTTCTGCATATTGAATATTCTCCAGGAAACGCTTAAAATCTTTTTCTTTCATCTTTTCATACTTTTTTACTTCTACATTCATATCAACAAGCTTCTCTTCGTACCAATTCATTCGATTTCTCGCTTGTATCACAAGATCCTGATAATAAGAAATGGTTTTTTCAAGATTGGTAATGAATTGTTGATGGTGACGGATATCCTGAACTGATAATCCACCCTGTAATTTTGTTTCCTGATGATTCTCAAGGGATTCTTTCTTTTTTAGAAATTCATAAAGTTTCCCGGCAACTTTTTCAAAGTTTTCGATTGATCCCCTGTACATCTCCTGTACTTCATCTTTTTCTTTTTCTTTTAAAGTTAATATTCTTTGAAACTTATATTGATAACTCATTTGAATCATCCACCTTTTTCCGATAGCTCGATAAGCTCATCAACGCTTGCAGTAAGTGTGATCTGTTCATATACTCCCTGCTTCAAAAAAGAAATGATTCCAGGATAATAGTTGATGGCTTCATCCACTTCACGGGAAGTCCCCTTTTTATAAGCCCCGATTTGAATCAAATCTTCCGAGTTCATATACGTACTCAGCAACTCTCTAATCCGGGAAGCAGCATGTAAATGTTCTTTTGAAGCCAGGTGATTCATTAATCGGCTGACACTTTTAAGAATATTGATTGCGGGGTACTGCCCTCTATTAGCAATTTCGCGGTCCAGTACGATATGCCCATCGAGTATCCCTCTCACTGTATCCGAGATGGGTTCATTTAAGTCATCACCATCAACCAGTACCGTATAAAATGCGGTAATGCTCCCATTAAGGTTGGTTCCTGTTCTTTCCAGTAACTTTGGTAATATCGCAAAGACTGAAGGCGTATATCCTTTGGTAGTAGGTGGCTCCCCCACCGCCAGTCCGATTTCCCTCTGTGCCATGGCTACCCTGGTTGCAGAATCCATCATCAGCATCACGTCCATACCTTTATCACGGAAGTATTCCGCAATCGCGGTTGCCGTGAATGCTCCTTTTATCCTCATGAGTGCAGGCTGGTCAGATGTAGCAGCCACAACAATGGTGCGTTTCAGCCCTTCCTCGCCTAAATCTCTTTCGATGAATTCTCTCACTTCCCTGCCACGCTCTCCTACAAGGGCAATAACATTCAAATCCGCTTTTGTATTCCTCGCGATCATTCCAAGCAATGTACTTTTTCCAACACCGCTACCGGCAAAAATCCCGACCCTCTGTCCCTTTCCAACTGTCAGCATACTGTCGATGGCTTTGACCCCAACCTCCATCTTTTCATCGATTGGAGGTCTGGATAATGGATTGGGAGGTTCCTGTTCCGTATAAGCTGTGCTTAACCCTGATGGTAATAGACTGCCATCGAGGGGGTGCCCCAGGGAGTCAATCACCTTTCCAATTAAAGAAGGGCCAATCTTAATTTCCAAAGGCTTTGATGTTGCCTCTACTAAGCTGCCTGGTGAAATATCCTGCATGTTGGTATAGGGCATTAGGATAACTAAATCATCATTAAAGCCGACAACTTCCGCCAGTATCACTTTTTGCTTGCCCCGGGATAATATATGGATATGACACACTTCACCTACAGAACTTTCAGGACCTTGTGACTCAATCATCAACCCTACAACCCTCTTCACCTTTCCAAACTTCTTAAAAGTCGGTATGTGGGGAATATGTGAGATAAGATCTACTGCTTTCACTCCGAATCACCTTCCAGGAGATGGTGTAGCTTCTGCTTTAATTCATTCAATTGAGAGTCGATGCTGATCATGACCCGTCCCTGATTCGTTTCAATGTAACATTCATCCATCCCCAAATCTTCATTCGCATAAATGTAGCATTGAATATCAGTAGGAAACATCACTTCAAGTTCGGATTTATTCTGTGCAAGAAGCCCATGCCGGGAAGGATGAACATGTATTTGGATGTGTGGTAAATCCCTCACTTCCTTCAATCCGCGTTTCACGATTGAGAGGAATACATCTGGTTCTTCATTAAGTTTTCGATTCATGATTTTCTCTGCACTTGTGATCCCAAGATTGAGAATCACTTGCTCAGCCCTCTGAATATGACTTTCATATTGTTCCTTATTCCATTCAGCTATTGTCTTGGCTTCCTGCAGTTTGGCCTGATATTCTTCGTAGCCTTTCCTTTTCCCTTCCTCTTCACCTTGAAGAAACCCTGCGTTATAAGCCTCCTGCATAAGCTGCTCACGTTCTGTTATCCAGCTTTCCTTTTCATACAGTAACCGCTCTTCTTCTTGTCTGGCATTTTCCCTGGCTGTCTTGATGATCCTCTCTGCTTGACTGGTCGCTTGCTCTATGATCTGTTCACTGTGCAGAGAAGCATTTCCAATGAGCATACTCTCCTCTGGGTTGACCTCTCCCATTGGCTTGAATTTCTTGAGGGAAATGACTTTTTGGTTTTCCCCATCACTTTGAGCTAAAGTAGACTTTATGATTCTAGACAATAATATCGTCTCCTCCACCACGGGCAATGATGATTTCACCTGAATCCTCTAATCTTCTTATCACTGCTACAATCCGTGACTGAGCTTCTTCAACATCGCGCAACCGGACCGGCCCCATGAATTCCATCTCTTCTTTAAGGGTTTCGACCATGCGATTGGACATGTTCCTGAAGACCACTTCTTTCACTTCATCACTTGACACTTTAAGGGACAGAAGAAGATCTTCATTATCACAATCACGAATGACCCTTTGAATGGACCTGCCGTCCAGGGTAACAATGTCTTCAAAGACAAACATTCTCTTTTTGATTTCCTCTGCCAATTCCGGATCTTGAATCTCCAAAGCATCAAGGATCGTTTTCTCCGTAGAACGATCTACCCCGTTCAACACTTCCACTACTGCTTCCACTCCACCGGTTTGGGTGTAATCCTGAGTAACGGTCGCTGAAAGTTTACGCTCCAGGATGGCTTCAACCTCACTGATCACTTCCGGTGAAGTACCATCCATCACAGCGATACGTCTTGCGATATCTGCCTGAACTTCCTGTGGAAGTTCAGAGAGAATCTGACCTGCCTGTTGGGGGTCAAGATAAGACAAAATCAAGGCAATCGTCTGTGGGTGTTCGTTTTGGATGAAATTAAGGATTTGTGCAGCATCCGCTCTCCTTGCGAAATCAAAGGGCTTAACCTGCAAAGATGAGGTCAGACGATTAATGATCGCTGAAGCCTGATCAGCCCCCAGTGCTTTTTCCAATACGGTTTTCGCATAGCCGATCCCACCTTGGGAAATATAGTCCTGGGCGATGGCAATATGATGAAACTCTTCTAAAATCTCTTCCTTTGCTTCCGTTTCCACCTTTTTCACTCCAGAAATCTCCAATGTCAATTTCTCGATTTCTTCTTCTGACAAATGCTTGTACACAGATGCAGAAACATCCGGACCAAGAGAGATCAGGAGAATGGCTGCCTTCTGTTTCCCAGTTAAGCCTTTCTCTCTTCTAACCATTGTTCATTCCCCCCTAATCCTCTGCTAACCAGGTCCGCAATAGTTTCGCGAATTCATCTGGTTTATCTTTGGCCATTCTTTCCAACTGCTTCCTGCGAATCGAGCCTTCTGTTTCTTCCTTTGGTTCAATATCCGGTATTTGAACGGGCTCTCTTGTTTCTTCAAATTCCATTTCTTCCATTGAATCTTTCTTACGTGAACGCAATAAGAAGAATACTAATAGTAGAATCACTACTAGAAGAATGCCCCCAATGACGTATGTCCACCATGGCAGGAAAGGTTTCTCTTTAGATGAGACATCCACCTTTCCATTAAATGGTTGGACCGAGACGACCACTTTATCCTGGATTAATTCGTCTGTCAGTTCAGGGTTTGCACCTTTATCAATGGACGTTCTGACGATCGTTGACAATACCTGGCGAATATCATCGACGCGATCCTGAGGTAATGATGTTTTTTCTTCTGGGTTCGGAGGTTCAACCATGACCTGAATGCCAAGGTCCCTTATTTTATAAGGACTTTCTACGATCTCTTTTTTTATACGATTAACCTCGCTGTTAATCGTTTCTTCCATACGCTCATAGTCACCATTTGATTCCGAGTTAGAACCGTATGTAACACCGCTATTGGTCGGTTCATTCGCGTCTCCGGCCCCGGCGGTTCCACCAGGATTCGCCCCTTCACCGGAGAAGGTCTCTGTGATCCGCTGTGCACTGACAGCGATCCCTTCCATGTTTTCTTTATCAACAGGCTCCACTATGTTTGCTTCACTGGTTTCCTGGGTAAAGTCAATGTCAGTGGTAACGGATACCACTACTTTATTAAACCCGATCAGCGTACCGAGCATATTCTGAACCTGGCGCTGAATATCCCGTTCGACTTCTTTCTTTACATTCATTTGTTGTGCAAAATTACCGCTTCCCATAGAATTATTTTGGGTTTCTAAATCGAAATACTCAAAATATTGATTCATGATGACGATATTCTCAGTAGGGAGATCTGGGACACTTTTCGAAACCAGGTGATAAAGTGACTTGATTTGTTTTGGATCAAATGTGAATCCAGGCTTTGTATCCAACACAATGGATGCAGATGCATTTTGAACATCATCACTTAAGAAAATCTCTTTCTCTGGAAGATTAATCATCACCTTCGCATCCTGGATACCATCAATCCCCTTCATCAAATTAGCCAATTCGGTTTGCATGGCATCCAGCTTCATTACGTTGAATTCATTATCTGTCATACCAAACCCGGCATTTTGACTAAAAAAAGTGTAGTCGATGCTTCCGGAGTTAGGGATTCCCTCTGCAGCAAGTTCAACCTTCAGAGTATCCACCTGTTCCTTTGGTACCATGATGGTCGATCCACTATCGGTAATTTCCGAAGGGATCCCCCTGCCATCCAAATTTTCTTTTATGGTTCCTGTTTCAGATGGGGATAAATTACTGTACAAAGGTTCGAGCTTCGTCCTTGTTGTAAAATAACTCACCGCCCCTATAAGAATGACTGATATCAGGAAGATGGATCCCATACTTATTTTTTGTTTTCTGGTTCTACTTGTCCAATACGTCTTTATCTGCTCTGTGTATTTCTTAAACGATTCATTCATTACAATCCTCCGGTACTCGACTGCATGAGTCTACTACATTGGCATTCTCATAATTTCTTGGTAAGCTTCCACTACTTTGTTACGCACTTCCATCGTTGTTTGCAGGGTGATACTAGCCTTTTGTGAAGCAATCATCACTTGATGAAGGTCAACATTTTCACCCCTGACAAGCTTTTCCGTTAATTGATCCGACTGCACCTGCATCTTATTGACTTCATCGATTGAATTTTTTAATAACTGACTGAAATTCCCTGCCCCCTCTGAAGGGGAATTGTTTTTTTTTGCAAGTGACGGACTAATGAACCCATGTGTTATCGAATTAATTTGATGAATTGCCATAGAACTAAAACCTCTTTCTATTTACCAATTTCTAATGACTTCATTAACATCGCCTTATTTGCATTAAAGACGGTTACATTCGCTTCATAGGACCGCGTAGCTGAAATAAGGTCCACCATCTCTCTCAATGGATCCACATTCGACAGTCGAACATATCCCTCATCATCTGCATCAGGATGTTCTGGATCATAAACCATCTTAAATGGAGTTTGTTCATCCTCCTTAATTCCTGATACTTGCACGCCTCCGAGAGAGTGACCGTCTCTCGTATTCATTGCCTGATTCAAAAAAGATGAAAACTGATTTCCCTTCGGCATCATAACGACAGACTTTCTTTGGTATGGCTGCCAATCTCCATCTACCATTTTTCCTCTTGTTGTATCGACATTCGCCATATTCGATGAAATGACATCCATTCTTAACCTTTGGGCAGTGAGGGCAGAAGCGGTTGTATTCATACCTGTAAACAAGGTCATGGTTATTTCCCTCCTCTTATGACTGATTGGAGACTGTTAAACTTCCCATTTATCCTGTCAGTCAGGGCATTGAAATAAATCTGGTTCGTCGCCATCTCTGACATCTCTTGATCCATGTCCACTCCATTACCATTATGGTTATACTGAAAAGCTGACTTCGTCTTGACTGAGGGATGTTGACTTTCAGAACGAAAAGAGAGGTGACGTTGATTTGTTCTTTTAGCTTCAATTTGTTGAAGGGACTGATCAAAAAACGTCTTAAACTCTACTTCTTTTGCTTTATAATTTGCGGTATCAGCGTTCGCGATATTTTGAGAAATGACTTTCTGATTTAATGAGGCATAATTCAACCCGTTTTCCAGGGTATTGATTGTATTGGAAAAAAGTTTCATGGCAGGCACCTCTATCCGTATTTTGACATGTTTCAACTATTTTTTACATATTTAGCATACAACAGTATTTATTGTAATGTTTAGCAAGATTAGTGTCTATGAATATTCCGTAAATTTTCATGAAAGAGAAGGATAATCATCAATTTCATGACTTTTTATCCACTTTTATCCCTTCTATTACCATGGTTGTTTTTAACATAATTAAATATATTTTACTTTTACTGTTACATTAACGTTACAATCAACAGTGGGTTTATACATAATCGGAGTATAAAACGTTTAAAAAAACACAATAAAACATCACCTTTCATTAGGTGAATGCTTTATTCTTTCAATCTGGAATCTTTAGGCTTCCTCTGTCGAAATGAGTCGTAATATTGCTGTAACTTTATTGTACTATCCGTAGAACAGATGACAATACTTAAAGAACGATTGCCTGTAGTTCATTCGGCTTATTTTCCCTAAACAGTCTAATATTTCAATACTTTCAGTCTACAAAATTCTAACTTGATAAAGTTTTTTTCAATACCCTCCTTATATCTCAAAATAGAAGCTGAGCATAACTAAAAACACCTCTCTATAGACGAACAATCAATACTTATGACCTCTTTTGGAATTGCTTGTCACACCACTGCCCGATTTCCGAACAAGACTCCCCTTTACTCGGGCATTCCGCTTCTGCATGCTTTAACAAACAATAAAAAATCCGAATGATTTCGAAATTCACAAAAGAATTTCGAAGAATCATTCGGATTTTTGTTTGGCTAAAAACCTTTTCTCAGCCTCTTCTACAATATTAGTTTGTACGTAATTTATCCAATTCAACTAAGAATTTATTATTCAATACTTTAATGTAAGTACCTTTCATTCCAAGGGAACGCGATTCAATGACACCGGCACTCTCCAGCTTACGAAGGGCATTAACGATTACAGAGCGTGTAATACCGACCCTGTCGGCAATTTTGGATGCTACGAGCAGTCCTTCATTACCATTTAGTTCTTCAAAGATATGCTCGATGGCTTCAAGTTCACTGTATGACAATGAACTGATCGCCATTTGTACCACGGCCTTACTTCTCGCTTCCACTTCGATTTCCTCGGCTTTCTCACGAAGAATCTCCATTCCGACTACAGTTGCACCATATTCAGCTAGAATCAAATCGTCATCTTCAAAGCTCGCCTCCAGACGGGCAAGGATCAGCGTACCGAGTCGTTCTCCCCCTCCGATAATCGGCACGATCGTCGTTAGGCCGTTCTTAAAGAATTCTCTATTTTCTACAGGGAAAGCAGTATATTCACTGTTCACATCCAGGTTAGGAGATGTTTCCTGAACGTTGAATAAGTTTTGAGTATACTCCTCAGGAAATTGACGGTCTGCAAGCATTTGTTTCATACGCTCGTTTTCAATTTGCTGATTGATGGCATAACCCAATAACTTACCGCGACGACTCACAACAAATACATTTGCTTCAATAACCTTACTTAGGGTTTCTGACATTTCTTTGAAATTCACCGGTTTACCAGCTGCTTTCTGCAACATGGCATTGATCGTTCTTGTTTTACCTAATAAATTCATTACGTTTCCTCCTACTACAACTTAAGTGTATCTATTATTTAATTTATTATTATCCTTGATCCAACTACCTTTACCCAATAGAGGGAAAGTGAAAACTTAAAGGATAAACTGACTTAAATCCTTATCTTTCGAGATTGCACCTAATTTATCATCGACATATTGTGGCGTGATCTTTACCATATCCAATGTGATATCAGGTGCTTCAAAGGATAAGTCTTCAAGAAGTTTCTCCAAAATGGTATGAAGTCTTCTGGCCCCGATATTATCGGTATTTTGATTAACATCATAGGCGATTTCAGCGAGTCTACGAATAGCATCGTCAGAAAATTCAATTTGTATACCTTCTGTTTCCATTAATGCGATATATTGTTTAATAATTGCATTATCGGGTTCAACCAGGATCCTTACAAAGTCATCAGTCGACAACTTCTGAAGTTCAACCCTGATTGGAAAACGCCCTTGTAATTCAGGAATAAGATCCGAAGGTTTACTCATATGGAAGGCACCTGCAGCAATGAAAAGGACATGATCTGTCTTGACCGAACCGTATTTGGTTACAACCGTCGAACCCTCCACCACAGGGAGGATATCACGCTGAACACCTTCCCTGGATACATCAGCTGAAGATTGGCCTGAGCTCTTGCTCGCAATCTTATCAATTTCATCGATGAAGATAATCCCGGATTGTTCGGCACGGATGATTGCCTCCTGGGTCACTTCATCCATGTCAATTAGCTTTTGGGCTTCTTCATTTGTCAGTACCACTCTTGCTTCTTTCACCTTTAATTTTCGCTTTTTCTTTTTCTTAGGCATGAAATTACTGAAGGCGTCCTGCATATTCATACCCATTTGTTCCATACCTGAACCTTGAAGCATATCAAACATGGATGCTTGCTGCTCCTCGACCTCTATCGTGATAAATTCTTCTTCCAATTCACCATTTTCGAGTCTCTTTTCCATCCTTCTTCTTTGCTCTTGAAGTGAAATCTCTTCTTGCTTCTCTTCCTCTTCTTGAGAAGTTGTCCCTTGAGACGCATTACCACCAAAGATCATTTCAAACGGATTCTTATACGAAGAGGCTTTCTTCTTAGATGGGACAACAAGTTCAACCAAGCGACGATTCGCATTCTCAGCGGCTCTTTCACGCACGCCGACCATTTTTTCCTCTTTTACCAGGCGAACGGACGTTTCAACGAGATCCCTGACCATCGACTCGACATCCCGCCCTACGTAGCCCACTTCAGTAAATTTGGTAGCCTCCACTTTTACAAAAGGAGCACGAACGAGCTTGGCAATCCTTCTGGCTATCTCTGTTTTACCGACACCGGTAGGTCCCATCATCAGAATATTCTTCGGAATCACTTCGTCTTTCAATACGTCTGACAGGAGGCTGCGTCTATAGCGGTTTCTAAGAGCGACAGCAACGGCTCTCTTCGCATCCTTTTGACCTACAATATATTGATCCAGTCTTTCGACTATTTGCCGAGGGGTTAAGTGATCAGTATTCTTCATCCAGTGACACACTCCTTACTCCTTATATTGTGGGAGAATATCGTTACAAAGTTAAAGATCGGCCGTTTAAAGCTCTTCAACAATAATTTGGTTATTCGTGTATACACATATATCGGCAGCAATCTGAAGGGAAGACCGGGCAATTTCTTTAGCAGATAAGTGATCACCTGCATAAAGTTTCAACGCCCTTCCGGCAGATAGGGCATAGTTTCCTCCTGAACCGATGGCAAGGATCCCGTCATCCGGTTCAATTACTTCACCTGTTCCGGAAATGAGTAGAAGGTGACTTTCGTCCATCACAATCAGCATTGCTTCAAGCTTTCTGAGCACCTTATCGCTTCGCCACTCTTTAGCAAGCTCGACTGCAGCTCTCTGGAGATTTCCATTGAATTCTTGAAGCCTGCCTTCAAACATTTCTGACAAAGTAAATGCATCGGCAACAGAACCCGCAAATCCGGCAATTACTTTTCCATTGAATAATTTACGCACTTTTTTTGCCGTGTGCTTCATGACTACGGAATTGCCGAATGTAACCTGTCCGTCACCTGACATGGCACATTCTCCTTTATGCTGTACTGCAAAAATAGTGGTTGCATGGAATTGTTCCATATCCTGACCTCCAACTCTTCTAAGCACGGGGATGATGTGCTAAATAGGTTTTTCTCAGCTGATCTTTTGTTACATGCGTATACAGCTGAGTGGATGATAACTGAGCGTGCCCAAGAAGTTCCTGGACCGTCCTTAAATCGGCACCATTATTCAATAAATGAGTAGCAAAGGTGTGCCGCAGCATATGAGGATGTATTTTCCCGGTTAAAGATGCATTCTCGATAATCTTATTTAAGATCAGGCGCACACCTCTTTGGGTTAAAGCTCCTCCCCGGTGATTGACTAACAGTTGTGTGTGGGTCTCATTCTTTATCAACATGGGCCTGGAATGTATTATGTATTGTTCAAGGGCATCGTGTGCGAAGCTGCCGAACGGGACATATCTCTCTTTATTCCCTTTTCCTTTCACCAGGATCGTAGATAAGCCAAAATCAATGTCAGCGAGCTGGATATTCGTACACTCACTCACACGGATCCCCGTTGCATAGAGCAGTTCAAATATAGCCCGGTTGCGTATTTCCATCGGGGTGTTCCCAGCGCACGCTTGAAGCAGAGCTTCAATTTCCTCCTCATAAAAGAAGTTAGGCAATCGCTGTTCTTTTTTCGGCAGATTGACAAACGAAAAAGGGTTATCGAGCAACTGCTTTTCCCGGTTTAAATAACGATAGAAACTTCTAATACTGGAAACCTTCCTTGAAATGGACGATCTCATTAATCCATGATCATGAAGCTTGGTTAAAAAAAGCCTCGCATCTGAATACTCTACATCTTTTAATGAACGTAAACCTTGTTCTTTCATAAATACGTAGAACTCTTCGATATCATGACGATATTGTTCAAAAGTATGAACAGAATAATGCTTTTCTATTTGTAAATATTCAGTAAAGGATTGTAATTGTTCATCTAATTGATTCTCCATGTTTAACACCTCACAAGGGCTACTAAATAGTAACACAAGAGAGCTACCCTTGCAATAAATTTTACACTTTTTTCACAAAGTTCTGAATTGTTTCTAATGCCCTGTTGGCATGCTGCTCATTCCGTTCTTTTTTACTTTTAACCTTTTTGGGAAGATCAGGGAAAAGACCGAAATTGGCATTCATCGGTTGAAAGTTATTCTTATTCGCAGTGGTAATGTATCTTGCCATACTTCCGATTGCCGTATCATACGGGAACACAAGGGGCTCTTCTTCCCTCGCAAGTTTCGCTGCATTGATCCCTGCGATCAGACCGCTTGCCGCAGATTCCACATACCCTTCCACCCCTGTCATTTGCCCTGCGAAAAAGAGCTGTTCATGACTCTTTAATTGATAAGTATCCTTAAGGACATTCGGTGAATTAATAAAAGTGTTCCTATGCATGACCCCGTAACGGACAATATCCGCATTCTCGAGGCCGGGAATCAATCGAAGCACCTCTTTCTGAGGCCCCCACTTTAGATGGGTTTGGAAACCGACAATATTATAAAGTGTTCCCGCAGCATCATCTTGCCTTAATTGTACTACAGCATACGGACGCTTTCCCGTTTTAGGATCTTCTAACCCAACCGGTTTAAGCGGTCCGAATAACATTGTCTTCCTTCCCCGTGCAGCCATGACTTCGATCGGCATGCAACCTTCGAAGAAAACTTCTTTCTCAAATTCTTTCAACGGGACCGTTTCTGCGGCGATAAGAGCTTCATAGAAAGTATTGAACTCATTTTCAGTCATCGGACAGTTCAGGTAAGCAGCTTCCCCTTTGTCATAACGGGATTTCAAATAGACCTTATCCATATCTATGGAATCTTTCTCGATGATTGGAGCAGCTGCATCATAGAAATATAAATGTTCTTCCCCTGTAAGATGTTTGATTTGTTTTGACAGATTTTCACTAGTAAGGGGGCCGGTCGCTATGATCGTAATCCCCTCTGGTATGTGTGTGACTTCTTCATTCATTACCGTCACATTCAGATGATTTTTCACTTTATCCGTAACCAACGCTGCAAATTCATGGCGATCAACGGCCAACGCCCCTCCAGCTGGTACGGAACAGGCATCAGCTGCTGACATGATGATTGAATCCAATCGTCTCATTTCTTCTTTCAACACTCCCACTGCATTCGTAAGAGTATTTGCTCTAAGTGAGTTACTGCACACAAGCTCTGCAAATTTATCTGTATGGTGGGCAGGCGTTTTAACAACGGGTCTCATTTCAAATAGATTGACTTTCATTCCCCTTTTAGCGATCTGCCAAGCGGCTTCACTACCTGCTAGCCCTGCTCCGATGACGTTTACTGACATGATTCTACCTCCTACAGTCCGGGCTTTATCCAATCTGCATTCTACATCACGGGACAATGATAAGAAAGATAAATGTATATTAAAAATGTATATCAGTTGTTTTTGAAAAAACACAAAAGGGCTGACCCATTAGGCAATAGAGAAATCACCTGTTGGGACAGTCCCTTGTTACATTGTATTCGTTCATTGTTCAACAATCAATCTTTTTTATTGACTCTGTAAACAATTCGCGTTAATTCGGCAGTTCTTAGTGATCATTGGATATTCTCCAACAGGTCCTCTCAGATCATATATCGTGGCCAAAAAACAAATCTATCTTATTTCTGAGTTTCTTCCTTATAATCACAGTTCGTACACTGAATTTGATTACCTTTTTTAAGCTTCTTCTCTACGAGCAATTCCGAACATTTAGGACATTTGCGTTCAATTGGTTTATCCCAGGATAAGAAATCACACTCAGGATACTGATCGCATCCGTAAAAAATACGTTTTTTCTTGCTTTTCCGTTCAATGATATTTCCTTTTTCGCATTTAGGACACTTTACACCGATCTCCTTGACGATCGCCTTTGTGTTCCGACAATCCGGAAAATTGCTGCAAGCCATAAATTTCCCGTATCTACCCATTTTGATTACCATCGGATGGCCGCATTCTTCACAATCTTCCCCGGCGGGTTCATCACGGATTTCGATTTTCTCCATCTCATTTTCCGCTCTCTCCAAGTGCTTTTCAAAGTCTTGATAAAAGCGATCGATGATCCTTTTCCACTTAACATTACCGTCTTCAATATCATCTAGACTGCGTTCCATGTTTGCTGTAAATTCGACATCAATGATATCCGGGAAGAATTCCCTTATCAATTCTAAAACAATTTCGCCAAGCTCGGTCGGAATAAAACGCTTATTATCAAGAGTCACATATCCCCTGCGCTGAATTGTATCGAGAGTCGGTGCGTAGGTGGAAGGTCTACCGATGCCGAGTTCCTCTAAGGTCTTAACCAATCTTGCTTCGGTATACCTTGGTGGCGGCTGGGTGAAATGTTGATTCGGATCAATGTTTTCACTTTTCACCTTATCGCTTTCTTCCAATTCTGGAAGGAAGTTATCCTTTTCTTCTTTTTGATCGTCAGATCCCTCTACGTATACTTTCATGAAGCCCGGGAACTTCACTTTCGAACCAGTCGCTCTAAACATGACCGTATTGTTCACAAGATCAACACTCATTGTATCCATGATTGCCGGTGCCATCTCACTGGCCACGAATCGTTCCCAGATCAATTTATAGAGCCGGTACTGATCTCTTGAGAGAAACTCTTTCACCGATGAAGGGTCCCTTAAGGTACTGGTTGGCCGAACTGCTTCGTGGGCATCCTGTGATTTTTGCTGTTTTTTCTCTTTGCGGTCAGACTGCTTCATAAATTCCTGACCGTATTTGTTCACGATATACTCATTTGCTTCTTTTTGAGCTACTTCAGAAATACGGGTGGAGTCCGTTCTCATATAGGTGATAAATCCAACGGTTCCTTGTTTTCCCATCTCAATCCCTTCATACAATTGCTGAGCCAGCATCATCGTCTTTTTTGCCCGGAAATTTAATTTCCTGGCAGCTTCCTGCTGTAGGGAAGAAGTAGTAAACGGAGGAGCCGGATTCCTTTTTCTTTCCTTCTTCGTCACTTTATTCACTTCAAAGGATTTCCCTTTTACTTTTCCGAGCACATCCTTTACATCGTCCTCGGTCTTCAATTCAACCTTCTTACCGTCGATTCCATAAAATGATGCTTGGAACGTATCGTTTCCTTTAGTGAATTCAGCTTCTATGGACCAGTATTCTTCAGGCGTGAAGTCTTTGATTTCATTTTCTCTGTCAATGATTAACCGGACGGCAACGGATTGCACCCTGCCGGCACTGAGCCCCTTTTTAACCTTTTTCCACAGTAATGGGCTAATATTGTAGCCTACCAATCGATCCAGAACCCTTCTGGCTTGTTGTGCATCGACCAGGTCCATATTAATCGCGCGGGGATGTTTAAAGGATTCTTTGATTGCATCCTTTGTGATTTCGTTGAATACGACACGGCACGCTGAAGAGGTGTCCATATCCAGACTGTGTGCAAGATGCCACGCAATCGCTTCCCCTTCTCTGTCGGGGTCGGCTGCGAGAAAGATTTTCTTTACCTTTTTCGCTGCCGTTTTCAGTTCTTTTAATACAGGTCCCTTACCGCGTATTGTAATATACTTCGGTTCGAATTCGTTTTCAACGTCCACACCCATTTGACTCTTTGGCAAGTCGATGACGTGACCCATTGAAGCCCTCACTTTATATTTTTTTCCTAAATAACGTTCAATTGTTTTCGCCTTAGCCGGCGATTCCACTATTACTAAATAATCTGCCATCCAATAAGCCTCCTTAAAGAGGAAAATAATCACTGTTTATAGTACCTTGGAATGAACAAGCTCAAACGGAAACGTTTACACTTACATTCACATAGGTATGAAATTGATTTCAGTGTAGAAAAGTACTGCGCTAAACTCTTTTTTTCTCTTAAATACAGTTTTTGATTCCTGTTGCAAAATGTATAACAGTTTTACCATAATTGCAACCATTTTGTATAAATAACTTGTATTTATTCAATTATACACATGTATAAAACGGTCTTGATATACTATTTTTTCTTCGTTTTTCCGATTTAAACACGAAGTTCTGAAATAATATCTTCTATTGATAAGACCATTTTTGCCCCTTCTTGAATGAGGGTGTTTGTTCCTTCTGCCAGAGGGTCATATATCGAACCTGGTAAACATAGGACTTCCCGTCCTTCATTCAATGCATAATCTGCCGTTATGAAGGTTCCGCTCTTTTTTTGGGCTTCTGTGACCAGAACAGCGTCACTAAGACCACTGATGATTCGGTTTCTGAATGGGAAATGCCATTTTTCGGGTTTTATATACGGTGGATATTCTGAAATAAGCAAGTCGTGCTTCATCATATATTCCGCAAGGTCAACATTCTGTTTAGGATAAATATGCTGGAATCCCCCACCCAGTACACCTATTGTTTTCCCCCCTGACCTTATCGCTTCTTTATGAGCGATCGTATCTGCACCCTTAGCGAGTCCACTTACAATCACCACGTTTCTTTCAGTCAGTTTAGGGATCATATTATGAAGAACTCTTTCAGTATAGGAGGTGGCGTTTCTCGAGCCGATCACAGCTAACTTTGTTGAGGATTGAAGCAGTCTTTTGTCCCCCTTTAGAAAGAGCAGGAAGGGTGGATCATATACGTTTTTCAACAATTCAGGGTAATCATCATCAAAGAGGGTGATCCACTCGATACCATTCTCCTCATAGAGTTTCATATAACGATGGGAAGGAAAGGAATGAAGGTCTTTATAGAAGAGTTCTATATTCATAGAGCTTGAAGTGGTTATTTGTTGGAGCTTGGTTGGAGATAGATGAAATATAGAGTGAAGGTGACGATAGCTTTCTATCAGTCGTTTGGTTTCTTTTATACCTATGCCCCGGCAATGATGAATATGAAAGAGCATTCTTCGATTATCTTTCATTTACAGCCTCCTGAACTTATTTAGTAGTTAAAGATAAAACTGAGACTGATAGCAATGCTATCAGTCTCAGATCTGGATTAATGGGTTTTACATTTATCGAGGATACCCTCTTCTTTCAATACTTTGATCAATGTTTCTCCCATATCTGATGGTGTCGGAGCCACCTGAATTCCACATTCATTCATAACACGGATCTTCTCATCAGCCGTTCCTTTACCTCCCGAAATAATCGCACCTGCATGGCCCATACGCTTCCCTGGAGGCGCCGTACGTCCACCGATGAATCCTACTACAGGCTTGGTCATATTGGCTTTGATCCACTCAGCAGCTTCTTCTTCAGCAGTACCGCCGATTTCTCCAATCATGATGACCGCATAGGTATCTTCATCTTCATTGAACGCTTTCAGTACATCGATAAAGTCTGTTCCATTCACAGGATCTCCACCGATACCGACTGCTGTAGACTGTCCGATGCCAGCTTGTGAAAGTTGGTGAACGGCTTCATACGTCAGTGTACCAGAACGGGAAACAACCCCAACGTGGCCTTTTGTGTGGATATAACCAGGCATGATCCCGATTTTACACTCGTCAGGAGTGATGACTCCGGGGCAGTTTGGCCCGACAAGACGTGTTTTCTTACCTTCCATATAACGCTTTACCTTTACCATATCCAAAACAGGGATATGCTCTGTGATACAAATAGCCAAATCAAGCTCTGCATCAACGGCTTCCATGATTGCATCTGCAGCAAATGGTGCCGGAACATAAATGACGGAAGCATTTACGCCAGTTGCTTTCTTTGCTTCTTCAACAGTATTGAAAACAGGTACGCCTTCAACCTCTGTTCCGCCTTTTCCAGGTGTAACACCTGCCACGATCTGTGTACCGTATTCAAGCATTTGCTTGGTGTGGAAAAGAGCTGTTGATCCTGTAATTCCTTGTACAACAACCTTGGTATCTTTATTAATAAATACGCTCATTAGTCCCCCGCCTTTCTCAGCCTACTTGCTCAACGATTTTTTGTGCGCCGTCTGCCATGGATTCAGCTGCAATAATATTCAATCCTGATTCATTAAGGATTTCTTTTCCTAAGTCAACATTTGTACCTTCAAGACGCACTACAAGAGGCACTTGAAGCCCGATTTGCTTAGCTGCTTCTACTACACCTGTTGCAATGACGTCACATTTCATGATTCCACCAAAGATATTGACGAAAATACCTTTGACGTTTTCATCAGATAGGATGATTTTGAATGCTTCTGTTACCTTTTCTGCCGTGGCGCCGCCCCCAACATCAAGGAAGTTAGCGGGATCTCCGCCATAATGCTTCACGATATCCATCGTAGCCATGGCAAGACCGGCGCCATTTACCATACAGCCGATATTACCGTCAAGGGAAATGTAGCTCAGGTCATATTTAGAAGCTTCGATTTCTTTTACATCTTCTTCTTCAAGATCGCGTAATTCAATGACATCCTTTTGACGGTATAATGCATTTGAATCGAAGTTGAACTTCGCATCAAGTGCCATAACGTCTCCGTCACCTGTCACGACTAATGGATTGATTTCAACAATCGAAGCATCCTTTTGGATGTACACATTATAAAGACCCATCATGAACTTTGCTGCTTTTCCAACAAGTTTTTGAGGAATATTGATATTGAAAGCGATACGTCTCGCCTGGAAACCCGTTAATCCAACTACGGGATCAATGTACTCTTTAAAGATTTTCTCAGGTGTTTTTTCTGCTACTTCTTCGATTTCTGTTCCGCCTTCTTCTGAAGCCATAAGGACAACTTGGGAAGTCGCACGATCGAGTACCAGTCCTACATAATATTCTTTCTTGATATCACAGCCCTCTTCGATAAGTAAGCGCTTTACTTCCTTACCTTCAGGACCTGTTTGGTGAGTGACTAAAGTTTTACCGATTAACTCATCTGCATATGTACGCACTTCGTCCAGGCTTTTAGCGATTTTAACTCCGCCAGCTTTACCTCGACCACCTGCATGGATTTGGGCTTTCACTACATACACGCTGGAATTTAACGTCTTCGCCGCTTCTACTGCTTCTTCAGCTGTAAAAGCCACTTTACCATTCGGTACGGACACCCCGTAATTTCTGAGGATTTCTTTACCTTGATATTCATGGATATTCATTTTCCATCCTCCTATCAAACTCTTCAAAAAATAGACTGCGCTTTCATTGTATTAAATGATAGTATATATGTCCACCATTATGCTAAAAATATTATATTAATTTAAAAATTCTGAACATATTTTAATAGAATTCTTCCTCGTTACGCCGTATTTAGCGGAAGTAGTACCCATAAATTATTATACTTAAAAAATATAATCCTCTTCGAAACTAGTGAATATATTGTAAGAACTACATGACTAAAACCATTATTTATTCCTTTTTGGATAGATCTCTGTCCAATCGGTAGATGAATGCAAAGACTTCTGCGACTGCCCCGTATAATTCCTCCGGGATGGATTCACCGATATCCAGGTTCCCGAGCAAGGACAACAAGCTCTTATCTTCTTGTACAGGTACTCCATGCTCATTCGCTTTTGAAAGAATGTTGTCAGCAATGATGCCTTTTCCTTTTGCCACGACTTTTGGTGCTGATCCTTCTTGCTGGTCATACCCTAATGCGATTGCTTCTCTCCGCTCACGCCGGCTTTTCATATTTTCACATCAACTCCGGAAAAGGTTTGATTACTCTCATCACCAAAGATTTTATCTGAAAGATTTGCGTGTTTATCAGGAGCCTTCACCTTTAGGGTAGACAACTGATAGTCAAGCTTATCCAGCCCTTCCTTCAACTCAGGAATGAATGATTGGGACAAAGTTTCGATCCGAGGATGGTCATTCCAAATGGTGAGGGAAATCACACGATTTTGAACCTGCATATCGATCAATGTCTCATTGATTCCCTCCAGGTTTAAATAAAATAATACACGGCAGTAGTCTCCGTCTATTACCCCCTTCTCTTTTTCTTTTCCTGTCCACTGCAATGTGATGTCGGTGTTTCGCCCGAACAGATACAGGGGAAATTGTTGCACGATTGTCAGAAATGGGGAATGGTCTTGGGATTGAAGAACTTGATGGTTCATTTTCAGAACAATGTCATCGGCTAATTGGCGGATATCTGATGCAGGGTGATTCAGGCTCAATCCAATGAGATGCTCCTTGAGTGTCTGACTTTGGATCTCATATCCTTTATGAAACTGAGCTTCATAGTTGATCCCGAAATCACCAATCACCCTTTTCAATACTTTAGCCAATTCTTCTCCCCTGAGTTTTTCTGTGAGTTCTAATACCGTTTGATGATGCAGCTGTTGAAAGACCTTCTCTTGATTGGACGAAGGGACACGCCCCCCCCACATCTCTTCAAGCCTGGTAAGATTCATCTCCACCAGGTTCTCCTTTCCTGCCAATCTGACAAGCTGTTTTGTCCCTGCTTCGGGGGCACCTTCTTTATTTACAGTCAGTGTGTTCAACCATTTTTCAACTAGTGAGTCAGCTGCTTTTTGGGATTCGGGCCCGTTGCCAACCTTCGCTAGCCGGTTCAGTTCATTCCGAAGATTCTCAGGTGAACGAATTGGAGGTGAAGTGCCTTGTAAAAGCTCTCCATTTTGCTTTCCTTCTGACGTTTTCCCTTCCAAAATCATCCCTGTTAACCCTTCCTTCCACTGATGCATGACGGTTTCTTTTGAAAAGAATCCAAGGGTCTTCAATAAATCAAAATGGCCCAATCGGCTTGAAAAGGTTTGTGAAGAATCTGCTAACCCAGTCAAGGCTTTAATGACAAGGTTTTCGGATATGTTCATACTGATGGGCTTTTGAAGCTTTTGAAGCAAATGAAGAGTGTCTGCATCCCTCCCTGTTTCCTTCAACCTCGAAGAAAGTGTGTCCAACATGGAAATAAAATCACCCTTTTCCCCGGATTTCATTGAAAAAAATATCCTGTCTGTAAACGGCATATTTCTTTTTGCCATTTCAACGATTATCTTGACGTTAAGAGATGCTTCTTTACCTTTAACATATTTCTCTGCAAATAGCAGCATTTCTTTATGAATGGGTATTTTATTCTTGACAAGTTCCATCACCAATGAAGTCATTTCTTTCTCATTGGCCGAAATGGATAAATGGTGTAAGAGTTTGGATGCAATACCCTCCCCATCTGCATTTTGAGATGGTATCAACTTGAGGCTTACTCCATTTTCCGTTTGCTTCACTTCAACCCAGTACCGCTCTCCTTCTTTCAAAGGTGCTTCGAGTTTTGCCACGAAACGCTGACCATTAGCAGACACTTCTGCAGTATCATCACCCAATAGCTTATGTACCTTTATATTTAAAACCTTTCCTTCTTGTAAAGAAAATGGTTTCCCCCCCGCAGAGGAGAGTGGGTGATTGCCTGCAGGACCATGAATGTGGGTCATCTTTTCATCCCCCTGTCCCATGATTTAGTCGTTATACTGGAACTCATCCTTCTGTATTTGGATGTTTTCGTAATCTTTGTGTTCTTCAGAAAGTGCCGGTTGATTTCCGCTCCTATCAACGCTAAGCATGGGTTTCTTGTGAAAAATAATGTACATGCTATACGTTAAACAACCATTATTTTCCAAAATGTTGAACAGTCATGTCTACTTTTATAGTAGATATCTTGTTCCATCAATGGCTTTTTGTTTCTATTGAGCTCAGTCACGCAAATCCACCCCGTTCAAACTGGTCGACAGAGCTTCGCAAGATTCAGTTTTCAAACTGATCATCTCTATGGAAATGCCTTCTATTTACTTACTTTCACTTAATGATCGGTGTGAAGTATCTCTTTTACTGGTGCAAAGCTTTTTCGATGAAGAGGTGTCACACCTAATTGCTCTAATCCTATTAAATGATCTTTTGTTCCATAGCCTGCATTTTTCTCGAAAGCATAGCCGGGATATTCCAGAGCATATTCCTTCATCATCCGGTCCCTTGTTACTTTGGCGATAATCGAAGCTGCAGCAATGGATATGCTTTTCGCGTCTCCTTTAATAATTGACTGACTCTGATATGGTGATTGAATTTCCATCGCGTCAATCAATAAATAATCAGGCTGAATGGGCAGCTGGACGATTGCTTCATTCATCGCCTTTTTCGTCGCTTGATAAATATTGATGGAATCAATTTCTTGCGCATGGACCATACCAATGCCAATTGAAATAGCATGCTTCCGAATATATTCATAATACTCTTCTCTTTTCGCCTCTGAAAGCTTCTTGCTATCATTCAATCCAGCTAAATAGAAGTCAGGTGGCAGGATGACGGCTGCCGTGACGACCGGCCCGGCAAGGGGTCCCCTCCCCACCTCATCGATCCCTGCGATATGGGTATAGCCTTGTAGGCGAAGCTCCGTTTCGTACCGTGTGAGAAGATCGAATTCTTCCTTCTCCTTCTTTTTTTTCATCCGTTCCCGTTCTAGCTGTATCAGAAGTTTCTGAACACCTTTTCTATCATCCCGTTTCAATTCCTCCAAAATCGGATCAGAATCAGACAGGTCCTCGATCAATTCTTTAATCTCTTTGATTGTTCTATGTACTTTCGTCACTCTTCTTCCCCCTCATTTATATCGGATCATCCCCACAAAAATAAAGAGGCTGTGTAAAAGGGATCTTTCCCCTTTTCCAGCCTCTATTCGTTATTCATCATCCTGTTCAGTTTCACCAATGAAATCAAACGTCATTGGCCCCAATTGAACATTTCGGATATCCCTGACGATGATTTCAGACGTCTTGTCATAGTCCACTTCTCCGCCTGTCATCAGACAGCCTCTTTTGGCCCCGATCCTATCGAAGCTATCCACAACCTCTTCAGGCATTCCATTAAGGCCGTAGCGCTCTTCCAGACGCTCAGGATAGTGTTCTTCAAGAAAGCGCAAACCATATACAGCAATATCCTGTAAATTCAGAATTGTATCCTTGATTGCACCTGTTAGGGCCAGTTTATAACCAACCTTTGGATCTTCAAACTTCGGCCAAAGTATCCCGGGGGTATCAAGCAATTCCAGCTCTTTACCGACTTTGATCCATTGCTGGGCTTTTGTCACACCTGGGGTATTCCCGGTTTTCGCAATATTTTTCTTCGCCAACCTGTTGATTAATGTAGACTTTCCTACATTAGGAATACCTACTATCATCGCTCTGATGGCACGTGGTCTCATTCCCCTCGACTTCATGCGGTCGAATTTATCTTTCAGGATTTCTTTAGCTGCCTGCACGATGACTTGAAGGCCCTTACCTGCCTGCGCGTTTACCGCAAGGGCAGTAATACCCTGCTCATTGAAGTAGGCAATCCACTCTTTTGTCCTCTTTGGGTCAGCCATGTCCGCTTTGTTTAACAAGACGAGTCTCGGCTTCTGACCAATTATTTCTTCAATCATCGGATTTCTCGAGGATAATGGAATTCTTGCATCTACTAATTCAATCACAATGTCTACAAGTTTCAATTTCTCGGTAACTTGTCTACGGGCTTTAGCCATATGCCCTGGAAACCATTGTATTGTCATATGACCACCTCCAAACGACTTTTTTCTATTATTTCACCAAACCGAAATCTTTAACAGGCCAATAAATCACTTTTGTGTCCCCGATCACTTCATCAGTCGAGACCGTCCCGATATGGCGACTATCCTTACTGAATCGACGATTATCACCCATGACAAAGATTTCCCCATCCGGAACAGTTTCTTCACCGGTAATATCCTTCAACGTGAAATCTTCGGTTAAGACACCGCCGTTCAATTGATCTTTGTATTCTTGTAAATACGGTTCAGCATAAGCTTTTCCATTAACATATAATGTATCGTTTTTATATTCAACCTTATCTCCAGGCAATCCAATGACACGCTTGATATAGTCCTTGTGTTCAGGCGCATGGAATACGACGATATCGAACCTCTCAGGCTCGCCAAGTTTACTTACAATCATTCGATCACCATTATGTAAAGTAGGCATCATAGATAATCCATCAACCACAATAGGTGCGAATAAGAAGAATCTGATAATAGCAGCTAAACCTACTGCAATCAGCAGTGCCTTCATCCATTCCCACCACTCGTTTTTTTCCTTAACCACATCTCCACCACCCAAAATATTTTCTATCTTTTTCTATTCTACTAGAAATCCTTCTAATTCTCATTAAAAAAAGGTGGTTTCCCTAAAATAGTCGAAATTCCGCCCTGTGCCGAATATTATGAGGGTTTTAGGAAAAGGAAAAGGAGCTTGTCTCCAAGCTCCTTTTCTTACGTTCTTATCGAATTTCTTTAATACGAGCCGCTTTACCACGTAGGTTACGTAGGTAATAAAGTTTCGCACGACGTACTTTACCGCGACGAATAACTTCTAATTTAGCGATCTTTGGTGTGTGTACTGGGAAAGTACGTTCAACACCTACACCGTAAGAAATTTTACGAACTGTAAATGTTTCGCTGATACCGCCACCGCGGCGTTTGATTACTACTCCTTCGTATACCTGAATACGTTCACGAGTACCCTCAACGATGTTAACGTGTACACGTACTGTATCACCAGGACGGAAAGATGGTAGATCAGAGCGAAGTTGTTCTTTCGTAATATCTTCGATTAATTTGTGCATCTTTTTCAACTCCTTCCAACAGATGCTCTTACAAAAGCGATAGATTGCAGCGGAACATCGGGATCAATGACTCTGGGAGCTAACTCCTCAAGCCACAAAGAATATATTATCATACGGGCATGGAGGATGCAAGGGTCTATTTAGACTTTCTCCATTCTTCTATCCATGCCTTCTGCCGATCTGTAAGTGTATAACTATCCAATAAATCAGGTCTTCTTTCAAAGGTTCTCCTTAGGCTCTCTTTCTCTCTCCATTCCTCTATGAGACGATGGTTTCCGGAAATTAATTCGCCCGGTACCTTCATTCCTCTGAAATCGGCTGGACGGGTGTAATGAGGATGCTCCAGCAATCCTGACGAAAACGAATCCAGTATAGGTGAATCCCCGTTCCCCAGAACCCCTGGAAGAAGGCGGACAACGCTATCGATGACCACCATTGCCCCAAGTTCCCCACCCGTAAGGACATAATCGCCTATTGAAATTTCATCTGTTACAACATGCTCCCTGATTCGCTCATCATAGC
This sequence comes from Bacillus sp. NTK074B, assembly GCF_017303375.1. Lineage (GTDB taxonomy): Bacteria > Bacillota > Bacilli > Bacillales > Bacillaceae_B > Rossellomorea. The sequence goes on from NZ_JAFKOH010000002.1 coordinate 316,380, forward strand.
CTTCATAATGGCCACAAATAAACACGAGGTGATCTTCTTTCGCAAGCTCCTCTGCCTTTTGCTGGGTATAGCGTTCTCCCTGTGGGCACATGAGGATGACTCTCGGGTTTGATTTTTCTTCTTTCTTCAACGCCTCAACTGCATCAAATATCGGTTGGGGCTTCAAGACCATACCGGCTCCCCCGCCGTAAGGATAATCATCTACCTGATGATGTTTATTGTCCGCGTATTCCCGGAAGTTAATCACATTATACGAAACGGCTTCTTTTTCAGTCGCTTTTTTTAAGATTGAATCACCGAAGATACCTTCAAACATTCCAGGGAATAGGGACAGAACATCCATTCTCATCATGATAAAAGCCCTTCCATCGGTTCAATGGTAATGAGCTGCTCCTCGATATCGACACTGATCACTATATCCTCTATGTAAGGGATGAGGTACTCTTTGCCCCTCTCGCCTTTCACTACCCATACATCGTTCGCACCCGGGCTCAGGATCTCATTGACGGTACCCAGATCTTCCCCTCCCGTCGTCACGACCTTGCAGCCTACAATCTCGTGGAGATAGTATTCCCCTTCGCCGAGTTCCTGCAGCTGGTCTTCCTGAACCTTCAGTATTCCTTCTTTGAACTTCTCCACCTCATTGATATTTTCAAAACCTTCGAAGGTAAGTAAATCAAAGCTTTTATGATTTCTGTGAGATTTGATCACAAGTTCAGTGGGATTTTGTCCTTTATTTTGGAACAGATATAGGGTATTTCCTTTTTGATAACGCTCTTCAGGGAAATCTGTTGTGGAAACGACCTTAACTTCCCCTTTGACACCATGGGTATTGACAATCTTTCCTACATTAAACCACTTTTCCATCACATTCACCTCTTGCTTTAACGTATTTCTTTCACAATTCCATCTTCTATTACAATCGTCTTCGAAAGGGTCTCTTCCTCCCAATTGTCACCAACTTGGATGTCCATCATACCCTGGAGCTCCTTTTCCTTCAGCTCGCTTCCAATCGGCAGGATGTCCAGCTGTTCCATTTGAAAATCCAAAAGTTTGATTTTTTCTGAACGCTCATTTAATTCTTTTTCAAAATGCTGGTTTAATTTAGCAGACGGGTATTTCTTTCCACGCTCAATTTTTTTCATTTCGAATTGCAGCTGGTCACTTTCCTTTTTCAGATGAAACTTCTGGTTTTCATATCGTCTCATCAGCAAGTCCTTACTTTTTTCAGTCAGAACCTGTTTAATTGTAATTGTATGTATCACTTTCAAGAGTTCTTCCTCCTCCTTCTATTCACCCCTCACTGAAGTAAAGATCCTTAAGGGTGTTCTTAGGGGAGTGGCGGCATGTATGACGGTCTCATAGCCTTACTTACTATCATATCATTGAATGGCAATAATCCCTATGAAAAAGGGGACTGACGTCTTAAGGCTAACAAGTAACCTTTGTGGGTCAGTCCCCTAATTCCTAAAGATGATGTCAGGAGCTTATGAAAGCCTCCTCACTCCACTATCTCTAAAAAGATTTTCTTCTGTTGTGAAGATCCTGCTGCAGCGTATACCACAGTTCGAATCGATTTAGCTACTCTCCCTTGTTTCCCAATGACCTTTCCCATATCCTCGGGATGAACGGATAACTTATAGGTTAAACCGTTCGTACCTTCATCCAGATCGACGCGGACAGCTTCAGGATGGTCCACCAAGGGTTTCACAATCGTTAGAATAAGATCTTTCATCGACCTAATCGATTACTTGCTGTTTTTAGCATTGTGGAATTTTTCCATAATGCCTTGTTTAGAGAATAAGTTACGAACTGTGTCTGATGGTTTCGCACCATTAGATAACCACTTAAGAGCCAACTCTTCATCAATTTTCACTTCAGCTGGTTTAGCAACCGGGTTGTAAGTTCCAACTGTTTCGATTTGACGTCCATCACGTGGTGAACGAGAATCTGCAACTACGATACGATAGAAAGGAGATTTTTTTGCTCCCATACGTTTTAATCTGATTTTTACTGCCATTATTAAAGCACCTCCGAATAGTTTCACACAAGTTAGTATAATATCAAATGTGTATTTTGTTTGTAAAGTGTTTTTTCTTAACAGTTCAATTTTTTTTGAGGAAAATTGAACGAATCGCTTACATAAATGGGAATTTCATCCCTTTTTTCTTGCCTTTTCCTTGCATGCCACTCATCTGTTTCATCATTTTCTTCATATCCTCGAATTGTTTCAGAAGTCGGTTCACCTCTTGAATGGATGTCCCGCTCCCTTTGGCAATCCGTTTCCGACGTGAAGCATTAATGGTTTCCGGATGAATTTTTTCATCACCCGTCATGGATTGGATAATCGCCTCGACATGACTGATTTGCTTATCATCGACCTGAAGCTTATCCAAGCCCTTCATTTTGTTGGCGCCCGGCATCATTTTGAGCAACTCATCAAGGGGACCCATTTGCTTTACCTGCCCCAATTGCTCGAGGAAATCATCAAATGTGAAAGACATGGTACGCATTTTTTGTTCCAGTTCCTTCGCCTTCTCTTCATCCACATTGGCTTGGGCTTTCTCAATGAGGGACAATACATCCCCCATACCAAGGATCCTTGAAGCCATACGCTCCGGATGGAATGCTTCCAAGGCATCCATCTTCTCGCCCATCCCAACGAATTTAATTGGTTTTTCAGTGACGGAACGGATGGATAATGCTGCTCCGCCTCGTGTATCACCATCAAGTTTCGTCAGCACAACTCCCGATATACCTAGAGCTTCATTAAAGCTTTGGGCAACGTTCACTGCATCTTGACCCGTCATGGCGTCTACAACGAGGAAGATTTCATCAGGATTCGAGAGTTCTTTAATTTCTTTTAACTCTCCCATCAGGTTTTCATCAATGTGAAGTCGCCCTGCCGTGTCAATGAGCACATAATCGTGATGTTCTTCTTTTGCCTTTTCAATGGCCTTTTTCGCAATTTCCACCGGACTGACCTGATCGCCCATTGAAAACACAGGAAGGCTCAATTGCTTTCCGATGGTTTCAAGCTGTTTGATGGCAGCGGGACGGTATATATCGGCAGCCGCTAAAAGTGGTTTGCGGTTATGTTTCTTTCGAAGCAGGTTCGCAAGCTTACCAGTGGTAGTCGTTTTACCGGCTCCTTGTAAACCGACCATCATGATGACGGTAGGAGGACGTTTTGCCACGGCAATCTGACTTTGTTCGCCGCCCATCAAGTTTGTAAGCTCTTCTTGAACAACCTTAATGACCTGTTGACCTGGTGTCAGGCTCTTCATGACTTCCTGTCCGACAGCTCGTTCACTTACTTTCTTGACGAATTGCTTTACCACTTTAAAATTAACGTCCGCTTCTAAAAGAGCAAGACGAACTTCACGCATCATTTCCTTAACATCCGCTTCAGATATCTTTCCTTTTCCACGGATTTTTTGAATTGTACCTTGCAGTCGGTCGGCTAATCCTTCAAATGCCATTCATGCCGCCTCCTAATCCAATATTTCAAGATCATCAATGAGTTTTAAACAATGAGAAGAATCAATTGATGGCTCTTCTATTTTTTGTCTTAATTGATCAAGAATCTCGTTGCGTTCCTGAAATTTATTAAATAATAAAAGCTTTTCTTCGTACTCCTCGATCATGGCCTCAGTCCGTTTAATGTTATCGTACACTGCTTGCCGGCTAACACTATATTCCTCGGCGATTTCCCCCAATGAGAAATCATCCAGGTAATAGAGAGACATGTAGCTTCTTTGCTTTGGAGTTAACAAAGACTGATAAAAATCGTAGAGATAATTCATTCTGGTCGTTTTCTCCAGCACGGATATCCCTCCTTGTTAAGTGAAAAACCTTTACATATGAAGAATACAGTGTTTACAGGTGTTTGTCAAGGATACTTATGGATTATTCATAGGGAAAACCCATTAAATGCTCTACAAAAAAGAAGAGCAGCCTGAAGACCACATCTTCTGAGTCTCTCATCAGGCTGCACTATTGATTAGGATTTATTCTTCTTCTTGTTCTACAAGGTTTGAAAACAACCCATATACGTACTTTTCAGCGTCGAACGGCTGAAGATCATCCATCTTTTCTCCCAGACCTACATATTTCACAGGTATTTCTAGCTCGTTTCTGATGGCAAGGACAATCCCGCCTTTTGCTGTACCATCCAACTTCGTCAGGACAATGCCTGAGACATTTGTTGCTTCTTTGAAGGTTTTCGCCTGTACCATGGCATTTTGACCAGTTGTTGCGTCAAGAACGAGCAATACTTCGTGAGGTGCCCCCGGAATTTCTCTTTCAATCACCCGCTTGACTTTTTCCAGCTCTTTCATAAGATTTACTTTATTTTGCAATCTACCTGCTGTATCGCAAATAAGAATGTCTGCTTTTTTGGCTTTTGCAGATTGAACGGCATCAAACATCACTGCCGCAGGATCGCTTCCCGCTGCCTGCTTAATGACCGGTACCCCGACACGCTCACCCCATACTTCCAGTTGTTCGATAGCTCCCGCACGGAACGTATCACCTGCTGCAAGAACAACATTCTTCCCTTGTTCTTTAAACATATGAGCCATTTTCCCGATGGTCGTCGTTTTACCTACCCCATTCACTCCGACAAATAGTAATACCGTCAGCTGGTCTTCCTGAATGTTCAGGCTGCTGACCTCTTCACGGTCCCCCTGGTAGATTTCAACAAGTTTTTCCGAGATGACAGATTGGATATCTTCCGTATCTTGAATATTCTTTCGCTTCACTTCAAGCTTAAGTTCATCGATCAGTTCCATGACGGTATCAAAGCCGACATCCGCTCCGATCAGGATTTCTTCCAGCTCTTCAAAGAACTCTTCATCGACTTTGCGGTATCTCGCGACCAGGTCATTCACTTTAGAGGTGAAGTTGTTTCTCGTTTTACTCAAGCCATCTTTAAATTTCTCTGATACATTATCACTCGACTGTGTAAATTTATCTTTAAGCTTCTTAAAAAAACTCACTTTTCCACACCCTTATTTAAGTTTCAAGTAGTTCCTTAGTTTCCTGTAATCTGACAGATACTAATTTCGACACACCGGATTCCTGCATCGTTACACCGTAAAGTACGTGGGCTTCTTCCATGGTACCTTTACGGTGAGTAATGACGATAAATTGTGTTTCGTCACTGAATTTTTTTAAATATTGGCTGAACCTTTGTACATTGGCTTCATCCAGTGCTGCTTCCACTTCATCCAGTATACAGAATGGTACCGGCCGGATCTTCAATATTGAAAATAGCAGGGCGATGGCGGTCAGTGCCCTCTCCCCACCGGACATCAGTCCAAGATTCTGAAGCTTCTTACCCGGGGGCTGGGCTACTATATCCACACCTGTATGAAGAAGATCAGACGGATCCGTCAGCTTCAACTGCGCTCGCCCACCGCCAAACAATGCTTTAAACACACCTTCAAATTCCTGCTGGATACTCGTGAAGGTTTGATCAAATCGTTTGATCATTTCCGTGTCCATTTCATGAATGACTAAATAGAGAGTGTCTTTTGCTTCTGTCAGATCATTTTTTTGATCTACTAAAAATTCATACCTTTCCTTAACACGCTCATATTCATCAATCGCACCAAGATTGACCGTCCCCAGCTCCTCTAGTGCTAGTTTGACAAGTTTGACTTTCTTTCTCGCTTCATCGACTTCTATCGTAAGGGGATAGTCAGCCTTTGCCGCCTCAAACGAGAGCATATACTCATCCCGCAGGTGATCCAGACGGTTTTCAAGCTCCACATCAAGACGATTGATTTTCACTTCTTCATCTCTTAATGCCCCAACCAACCCTTTATGCTGACGCTTTAATTCTTTTAAGTCCAGCTCTTCGTCTTCCACCGTTTGTTGAAGGGTTGAGCGTTCGTCACGACGCACTGCAATCAATGAAGATGTTTCTTCCTTTTGAAGCGCGCATTCATCAGCTTTTTTACCGATTTGTTCCTCACCAGAGAAGTTATCCTTCATTTCGGTGTGCAGCCACTCCAGGTCATCCACTAAACTTTCTTTGCGCCTGGTTGTTTCCACGATCGAAGTTTGAACTCTGTTCAATTGATGGCGGCTGTTAACGAGCTGTTCATTCCTCACAGCAAGTTCTGCCTTAATGTCACTGATTTCATTCAACAAAGCATCTTTCGAGGTGCGCTCACTATTTTTCTGTATCGTTAACTCGCTAATCTTTTGATCAAGATTCGAAATCTCTTCACCTATTCCCTTGAGAGACTCCAGCAATTCATTTGTCCTGGAATCATGTTTTTCCTTAACTGATGCAAAATCTCTTTTTTCCACGTCGTATAAAGAAAGCCTTTCGTCCAGGTTTTGGTTGGACAGTTCGATTTCACGAAGCTGCGAAAGAAGTTCCTGCTCTTTGAGACGCAGGTTCTCTCCTTTCACTCTCATTTCTTCCAGTTTCTTCTCGCGGAAACTGCTCTCCTCCTTGAGAGACTTCACTTGAGATTGAAGCGCGCCTGTCTGGTGTTCCATAGCAGAAAGCTTTTCTTTCATCTCTTCAAGTTCACCTTTTCTGGAAAGGAGTGAATTTTTCTTCTGCTTTACGGTACCACCCGACATCGATCCACCAGGATTGACCACATCTCCATCCAACGTAACGATTCGATATCGATATTGAACAAGCTTGGCTATTTCGTTTGCACCTTTTAAGTTTTCCGTGATGATGACATTACCAACCAGGTTGGAGATGATCATTTGATAGCGATCCTCAAATTTCAAAAGATCCGTTCCCACACCCACATAAGAAGGATGCCCTTTTAGCATATTCCTTTGAGTTTCTGGAATTGATTTTCCTTTGACCACGTCCATCGGCAAGAAAGTGGCGCGGCCATATTGGTTCTTCTTCAAAAAGGCAATCGCTTTACGCCCATCTTCCTCGGTGTCTACTACAATATGTTGCATAGATGCAGAGAGAGCCGTCTCCATCGCCGTTTCATACGCCTTGGGAACAGTAACAAGCTCTGCAACAGCCCCTTGAATACCTGTTAACCGACCCGCACGCTCCTTGAGGATTTCTTTCACCCCTTGGAAGAATCCGGAATAGTCTTCTTCCATTTCTTCCAGCATTTCTTTGCGGGATTTAGCTTGTTGCAGGAATTGAAAGGCCTGGTAAAGGGTTTTTTCCTGTTTTTCATATTTGGATTTCACCGATTGAAGTTTTTTCTGTTCTTCCCGGTACAGGTAAATATGCTCTTCGATTCGTTCTTTTTGCTCCTGAAGTTCTTTTGACTTCTCCTTGTGGCGCAAATGTAATCCTTCACGCTGAGTGACATATTTTTCGTTTTCAGCCTCCAATCGGCCGTTTCGGCTCGATTGCTGTTCCAACTGCTGCTTCAAGTACTGTATTTCATTTTTCGCCGAAGCTTGTTGATTCAGTTTTTCGATATAATCACTTTTGTACGATTCAATGACATCTTCAATGTTTTCATTATAATGCTTGAATTGATTTTGTTTCGTAGCGAGGAATTCTTTTAGCCCCGATACTTCAGAATTGATTCTTTCAAAGTCAAGCTCTGCTTTCTCTTTTTCGGTAGCTAAAAGATTAATTTGAGTATCTGCTTCCTCTATGGATTGCTTCAACTGAAATTCATTTGTGGAAGAATTTTTCTTGCGTTCCACCAGAACCTGTTTTCTACCTTCGAGTTTCTCTAATTCCTCACTCGTAGCAAGGAGGACCTCCTGCAGGTTTGAGATGGACTCATCAAGAGCGGCAATTCTATCCCGCGTTTGAGTCAGGATTGCCTCTTTCGTTTGGATTGATTCCGAAAGGGACTGCTCCTCTTTCCCATGTTTCTCGAATTCGTCACTAAGACGTTCCCACTGCTTATGTAAATCCTCTATGTCATAAACGGTCAAGGCAACTTCAAACTTTTCAAGTTCTTCTTTTTTCTCCAGGTAATCCCTGGCCATAGAAGCTTGTATCTTAAGGGGTTCTACCTGTCCTTCCAATTCGTGAAGGATGTCATTCACGCGATTAAGATTTTCTTGAGTTTCAAATAACTTATTCTCAGCCTTTTTCTTACGTGATTTATACTTCAATACTCCTGCAGCCTCTTCAAAGATCGTTCTTCTTTCTTCAGGCTTACTATTCAGGATTTCTTCTACTTTCCCCTGACTAATGATGGAAAATGCCTCTTTCCCCAAACCAGAATCCATGAAAAGCTCGATGATGTCTTTCAATCTGCAGGGCTGTTTGTTCAGTAAATACTCACTATCTCCCGACCTGTAGACCCTTCTTGTGACACTGACCTCACTATAGTCGATAGGTAGTGCACCGTCCTCGTTATCCAAGACTAGTGTTACTTCCGCTATATTGAGTGCTTTTCTGGAATCACTGCCGGCAAAGATGACATCTTCCATTTTAGAACCGCGCAGACTTTTGGCAGATTGTTCACCGAGTACCCACCTGATCGCGTCAATAATATTGCTTTTCCCACTGCCGTTTGGACCAACGACTGCCGTGACACCCGGGACAAACTCCACGGATATTCTTTCTGCAAAAGATTTAAACCCCATTACTTCTAGTTGTTTGAGGAACATCTTCTTTCCCCCTATTTAGCGTCTAGCTTCTGTTTTAACTTATCTAGAGCCTTCTGTGCGGCTTGCTGTTCAGCCTCTTTTTTTGATCGGCCCTTTCCAATCCCCAGTTCTTCATCATTTAAACTCACTCTGGAAATAAATTGACGATTATGAGCCGGACCGCTTTCTTCCAAAATACTATATTCGATCATACCTGCACTGCCTCTTTGGACCAGCTCTTGTAACTGACTTTTATAATCCATCACATGAGAAAAAGCACCGACATTAATTTTTGGATAGACAACTTTTTCAAGGATTGACACGACTGTTTCTAACCCTTGATCCAAATATACCGCCCCGATAAATGCTTCGAAGACATCGGCAAGTAGCGCCGGTCTCTCCCGTCCCCCCGTCATTTCTTCCCCTTTTCCCAGGAGAATGAGTTCACCGAAGTTCAATTCGATCGAAAACTTCACCAAGGATGGCTCACAAACGATGGCCGCCCTTAATTTCGTAAGTTCCCCCTCGCTCATCATGGGATACTTCTTGAAGAGAAATTGAGATACCGTCAATTCCAGGACGGCATCACCGAGAAATTCTAAGCGTTCGTTGTCTTCATAAGGCTTGCGACGATGCTCATTCACATAGGATGAATGAGTAAAAGCTTGTTTAAGGAGTTTTTCGTCTTTAAATTGAATTCCCATTTGATTTTGAAATGTCTTGAATTTCACGTCATTTTTATGTTTAGATAATCCATTTCTGCTTTGCTTTCGCATAAGGCACTCCACCTTGCTAATATGTTCTCAATGTATACTAATCAAGTTTATTCTAAAAAAATCATTTACGCAAAAATTTCTTGAGTGTGAGGTTATAACACAAATAAACTTGGTAGAGGTGAAGCCCCTACCAAGTTTCAAATAGTTTGAATATAAGATGACAGGCGCCATCTGTCAATTCAATCTGACAATTAAGCCTTTGCTTGTATGTAGTTCACAGCATCACCTACTGTGCCGATTTTTTCAGCATCATCGTCAGAGATTTCCATGTCGAATTCATCTTCAAGTTCCATAACCAGCTCAACTACATCAAGGGAGTCAGCTCCTAGATCTTCTTTGAAAGAAGCTTCAAGAGTTACTTGAGATTCATCTACACCTAGACGATCAACAATAATTTTTGTTACACGATCTAATACTTTTGCCATTTTTGTCACCTCCCCTCAAGTATTATAGAGCATTTTGACCTCTAATGAAAAGAGTATACATGAAAACGATGAATATTTTATTTTTTCCTTGCCTTTACATGACCATTCCGCCATCGATGTGGAGAGTTTGTCCCGTCATATATGAAGCTGAATCAGAAGCGACAAAGGTTACTGTCTTTGCGATATCTTTAGGGTCCCCAAAACGGCTGAGAGGAATTTGCTTTAACATCTCATTGCGTACATCTTCAGGGAGCTGGTCCGTCATATCTGTAGAAATGAAGCCTGGTGCAATTGCATTTACCGTGATCCCCCTGGGTGCCAATTCCCTGGCGGTTGTTTTCGTCAATCCTATTACACCGGATTTGGCAGCCACATAGTTTGCTTGTCCTGGATTGCCACTCACTCCGACAATGGAAGAAATATTGATGATACGACCACTTCTCTGTTTCATCATTTGGCGTGTAACGGCTTTCGTACAAAGGAAAACACCTTTTAGATTGATATTGATGACATCATCCCATTCAGTTTCCTTCATTCTCATCAACAGATTATCTTTCGTGATGCCGGCATTGTTCACCAGGATATCAACGGAACCGAATTGAGCGATCGTTTCTTTCACCATTGCCTGAACTGCTTCACTATCAGAAACATTACACTGGACAGCGAATGCCTCTCTGCCTAATCTCTTGATTTCATCCACCACTTCATTTGCCTTTGCTTCACTGCCGGCAAAATTGACTGCAACATTACAGCCTTGCCGGGCCAGTTCAATGGCAATTTCTCTTCCGATCCCCCGTGAGGCTCCTGTTACGAGTGCCGCTTTACCATCTAAATTCATTTACGCTTCCTCCTTCAACGCTTGAATGGCTTGTTCCAAGGAAGCTTCATCTTGAACGGAATAAGTCTTCACTCGTCTGTTTACTTTTTTCACTAATCCCGAAAGGACTTTACCCGGTCCTACTTCCACAAATGTATCCACGCCCAATTCAAGAAGCTTCTCAACGGTACCTTCCCATTGAACAGGGGAGAATAATTGTTCAATCAATAAACGTTTGATTTCTTCACGTTCGGTCACAGGTTTCGCGGTCACGTTCGCTATGACCGGTACAGCCGCATCTTCAATCATAATCGAATCCAGGATCGATACAAATTTATCCGCTGCGGGCTTCATCAATTGAGAATGGAAAGGGCCACTGACTTGAAGGGGGATAACCCTTTTGGCACCGGCTTCTTTCGCTTTTCCTGAAGCAAGCTCCACACCCTTCACGGTACCTGAAATGACGATCTGCCCAGGGCAATTCAAGTTCGCGAGCCCGACAATATGCCCCTCTTTCGTCACTAGATCAGTAATCTCATTTAGGGGATCTCTATCCATACCCAGAACAGCCGCCATCGTGCCTTCTCCACCCGGTACCGCTTCCTCCATGAATTCCCCTCTTTTACGGACGGCATACACCGCATCTTCAAATCCTACGGCACCTGAAGCAACAAGGGCAGAATATTCACCTAAGCTGTGCCCTGCTGTATAGTCCGCGGTAATACCTGCAGCTTTTAAACGATCAAGTATGGCCATACTCGTCGTTAATAATGCCGGCTGGGCATTCGTAGTCTGGGTAAGTTCTTCCTGAGGACCTTCAAATATCACTGAAGAAAGCTTTGAACCCAATCGTTCATCAGCCTTCGTGAAATACGATTGTACGTCAGGATATTGTTCGGCTAAATCTTTTCCCATCCCGACCGTTTGGGACCCTTGTCCGGGAAAGATGAACGCAATTTTACTCATATTATTCCACACTCCCCTTAATAGCATCTTTAATAGTATTGGAAACGTCGTGTTTTACCATTTCCCTTGCCTGCCTCATGGCATTGTAAAGCGCCACTTCATTTGAAGAACCATGTGCTTTGATTACCGGGGCCTTAAGTCCAAACAATCCTGCTCCGCCATACTCTGTATAATCAAGCATATTCTTTAATCCTTTAAGATCATTCTTGACCAATCCGGCCGCAATTTTGTTTTTCGTTGATGAAGTAAAGGTCTTTTTTAGCATGGAAAAGACAGAAAGGGCCGTTCCTTCTATGGTCTTCAATACCATATTCCCAGTGAAGCCATCTGTTACGACTACATCGGCAGGTCCATCGAGTAAGTCCCTGGATTCTACATTTCCGACGAAATTGATCGGCAGGTCCTTTAATAACTGGAATGACCGCTTGGTTAATTCATTTCCTTTTTTATCTTCTGTCCCGATATTCAATAATCCTACCCGTGGATTTTTAATTCCTATCACGTTTTCGGCATAAATACTCCCCATGAGGGCATATTGAGCAAGGTGCTCCGGTTTCGCATCAACATTTGCTCCTAAATCAAGCATAAGGAATCCTTTCCCGTCCAGGGTAGGTAAAGTTGGAGCCAGGGCCGGGCGTTCGATGCCCTCGATTCTTCCGACGATAAATAGACCGGCCGTCATCAGAGCACCAGTGTTCCCCGCAGAGATACACGCATCTGCTTCCCCGTTTTTGACCGCCTGAGCCATCAATACCATCGACGCGTTCTTTTTACGCTTTACAGCTCTGACAGGCTCGTCCGTTCCTTCGATTACTTCATTTGTGTGCACGATTGTCAACCGGTCTAAAGGAGTGATATATTGTTTGATCTGTTCTTTATCACCGTATAATAGCACTTCAATATCATTAAATTCATTTAATGCACGCTTCACACCAAGAACGATCTCTTTCGGGGCATGATCTCCACCCATTGCATCAACGGCTAATTTCATCTACTCTTCATCCTTTACAGATTTTTTAGAGCGATACATTTCAAATTCACCAGTAAAAACGAGCTCACCACCGACTGCACTTTGAACTTCTACCGTTGTTCGGTCCTTTTGATCTTTCATATGTATCACTTTCGCTTTCGCTATAACCCGCTCCCCTTCTCTTACAGGCCTGGTGAATCGGATCATTGACTTGGCGGTTAAGGCCAGGTCATCATTAATGACGGCTACTGCAAGGGAGTTTGCTTGAGCGAACAGATGATGCCCCCTTGCAATTCCATTTCTGACAAATACATGCTCTCGCTTTACATCAAAAATAGAAATAGCACTTTGATCTAATTCTATATCAATAATTTCTCCAATAACTTCTTCAATGGGCAATGACTTTACTTCGTCTTCAAACGATTTCTCGGCCACATACTTTATTCGTTCACGAAGCTCAGGTATTGATAATTCCATACGATCCAAACGGATTGTTTGGACACTCACCCGAAATCGTTCGGCTAATTCTTCATCAGTAATGAAGGGATTCTCTTTAATCGTATCTGCCAGGTTTCCCTGTCTTTCTTTTTTTGAAAGTCTCAATATCAACACCGTCCAGTATTAGTACTAGGTACTAATAGTAGTATATAATCTAAAAAAGCAGATTGCAAGAAATAATCTCACAATCTACCTTTCTAGTCCAGCTTTTCCCCCTCTAATATTCCTGACCCGGCTAAATACTTCCTGAGCGGTTCAAACTCGGGATCATGCCAGAAATGATCTGATTGTATCAAAGTAGCAGCATCGTCCCTCGCGACTTCCAAAGCCCGGTAATCATGCACCATGTCGGCCACTTTAAACTCCGGCATACCGCTCTGTTTTCTGCCGAAGAAATCACCTGGCCCCCTTAGCTCAAGGTCTTTCTCACTAAGAACAAATCCATCATTCGTTTCGGTCATGATTTTCATTCGTTCTTTCCCGACTTCGGTCTTCGGTTCAGCAAGGAGAATACAATACGATTGATGTTCTCCCCGCCCTACCCGTCCTCTCAGCTGGTGGAGCTGACTCAATCCGAATCGTTCTGCATCATAGATGAGCATAAATGTCGCATTCGGCACATTCACACCGACCTCGACAACAGTAGTGGAAACAAGCACTTGAAGATGATTCGAACTAAACTCCCGCATGACTCCATCCTTATCTTCAGGATGAAGCCTTCCGTGCATGAGTCCGACTTTGTATCGACCTTCGAAATAGTGGGCCAATTGATTATAAACGTCAATGGCATTCTGCACATCCAGTTTGTCAGACTCTTCAATCAGCGGACAAATCACATAAGCCTGTCGTCCCTGATCTAATTCTTTATCCATGAATGAAAGCACCCTTGGTAACATATCTGCCTTCGCCCAATAGGTTTCAATCGCCTTTCTGCCCGCAGGCATCTGATCGATGATACTGACATCCATCTCACCGAATACAGTGATGGCAAGTGTCCTTGGAATCGGTGTAGCAGTCATGAACAATACATCAGGGCTCTCCCCTTTTTCTCTGAGGACCCGCCGTTGATTGACACCAAACCGGTGTTGTTCGTCGGTGACAACGAGACCAAGGTGTTTGAATTCGACATCCTCCTGAATGAGTGCATGGGTTCCAATGAGTATATCAATTTCGCCCTCTTTCAATCTGTCCAGTAATAGACGCCGCTTCTTTCCTTTTACAGAGCTTGTTAAAAGGGCGACGGAAAGCCCCATGGGCGACAGCAGTTCGCTAAGGGAGTTCGCATGCTGTTCCGCCAGAATTTCCGTCGGTACCATCAAGGCACCCTGATATCCTGCTGTTACGCTGGAAAATAGGGCAATGGCAGATACAACTGTCTTACCGGACCCCACATCCCCTTGGAGGAGACGATTCATCCGATAAGGGGATTTCATATCTGCTGATATCTCATTCACTACCCGTTTCTGCGCATCTGTCAATGGAAAGGGCAAAGATTCAATGAATGCTTTGAGCTTATCCAAATCGTAATGCTGTTGTATACCGGAAGAATGTTCCCTTTCAAACTTTCTCAATGCCTGCATCTTCAATTGAAACAACAGGAACTCCTCATACACAAATCGTCTTCTCGCCTGTTTCATATCTTCGGTGGAATCCGGAAAGTGAAGATGATACAAGGCATATTTTCGACTTGAAAGCTTATATTTTTCCAACAAATGGTTCGGGAGATTCTCACTGATCATATTGCTGTATTCACGGAAGCCCTTCTTGATGAATTTCCTGAGAGTATTGTTTTTCATCGTGCCCTTCAATGAGTAGACGGGTTCAAAATCACCCTGTTTGTCATGAGGGCCAGATTGGAAATACTGGACTGTTATGATTTGTCTGTTTTTATCCCATTTACCTGTCACAGTTACCGTATCATGAAGATTGATTTTCTTCTTCAAATAAGGCTGATTAAAAAACACAGCTTGCACTAAATTCCTGCCCACAAGGATCCTCACGGTCAACCGGGATTTCTTTCTGCCATAAAACATCAATGCAGGTTCAGAATGAACTTTCCCCTCCACCGTGATCCGCTCATCGTGGGTAACTTCTTCCAGGTCCCTAAGTCTGTAATCCTCGTAGCGGTAGGGTAAATATTCCAACAGATCCAGAATAGAAAATATCCCCATATCATTCAGCTGTAAAGCTGTTTCTTCACCAATCCCCTTGATGTTCTGGATTGTCAGTTCTTCATTACGAGTCTTCACGTTTACTCAGGGAAACCCCAAAGATTTTTGCTTCAAGCTCTCTACCGGTCGGCGTAGCCGCCAGCCCCCCTTGAGCCGTTTCACGCAGAGCCACCGGCATTGTTTGACCGATTTTATACATAGCATCAATCACTTCGTCACAAGGAATCCGACTAGTAATGCCAGCGAGAGCCATATCCGCTGCAACCATCGCATTGGCAGCACCCATGGCATTGCGTTTCACACATGGTACTTCTACTAGACCCGCAACAGGATCACAAACGAGACCCAACATATTCTTTAACGTGATCGCCATTGCTTCTGCTGACTGACTAGGCGTACCTCCTGCCATTTCAACGATGGCACCAGCAGCCATTCCACTTGCAGATCCAACCTCTGCCTGGCAACCGCCGGCTGCACCTGAAATCGATGCGTTATTTGCTACAACGAAGCCAAAGGCGCCGGATGCGAATAAAAAGCGTATCATTTCATCTTTTGTGGGATTCAGCTTGTTCTTTACAGCAAACAAGGTTCCCGGCACTACCCCCGCAGATCCTGCAGTAGGTGTTGCACAAATGGTTCCCATCGCTGCATTCACTTCATTTGTTGCTACAGCTTTACTGACCGCATCCAATATCGTTTCCCCGCAAAGTGAACGTCCTGTATCAATATATTTCTGCAGTAATACTGCATCACCACCAGTCAATCCTGAATGGGATTTGACACCTTCAAGACCTCTCGCTACTGCCTGCTCCATTACTTCCAGGTTCTTCTCCATCTGGCTGTATACTTGTTCAAAGGTTTTACCTGTAAACTCCATTTCCTGTTCAATCATAATATCAGATATTTTCTTATTTTGATTTTCAGCAAGTTCAACCAACTCTGCTACATTTCGAAACATTTCAATAACCTCCTCGCCTCATGTAAACGCTGTCATTATAGTAATTGTTTAATCGGAAATCCGTGTTACCTGGGTAATGTTCGGCAAAGAGCTCAATTCCTTGATGACAGCCTCATCAATCGGCTGATCGACTTCAATGGTCATCAAGGCCATTTGACCTTTCTCTTTCCGGGAAACATCCATGTGGCCAATGTTCAATTGGTGCTTGGCAATGATGTTGGAAACAGAGGCAATCGCTCCGAACCGGTCATCATGTACCACAAGTATCGCTGGATGATGTCCTGAAAGTTTAAGCTCAAAGCCGTTCAATTCGATGATTTCAACTTTCCCTCCACCAATGGAAATACCGACCAGCTCTATTTCTCCCTGGTCATCTCCCATGCGGATCCTAGCCGTATTCGGATGATCCGTCAAAGCCTCTTCTTCTTGAAATTTAATCTTTATCCCTTTTTCCTTGGCTACATTGATCGATTCGATGATTCGCTCATCAAATGTATCATAGTCAAGGATACCACCTACAATGGCAACGTCAGTTCCATGCCCTTTGTACGTTTTGGCAAACGAACCGTAAAAGGAGATCGTTGCCCATTTTGGTTCTCTCCGAAACAAATTCCTTGCCACTCTGCCAATTCTTGCGGCACCGGCTGTGTGAGAACTGGATGGACCAATCATAACTGGACCGATAATATCGAATACACTTTTGTATTTCATCGCATTTCCCCCAATCTAAGCATCTTATCTATACTACCATTCTAACATAGATGAAGGGGACAAACTCTTTATAGAGCTGCCCCCTCGCTTCATTCCTTATTCAACTGAGAATATATAGGAGTAAAGTGGCTGTTTACCATTATGAACTTCCACTTCGACATCTTCATAATGCTCTTCTATATGTCCTTTGAGAGACTCAACATCTCCTTGTGTTACATCCTCACCATAGAGAATGGTCAGTATTTCAGAGTCTTCATCCAGCATTTTTTCCAATAAGATTTCAGCAGATCTTTGGCGATCAGAATCAGAGACGACAATCTTACCTTCTGATATTCCCATGAAGTCATCCTTTGCAATCGACACACCATCAATTGTTGTATCTCTGACAGCAAATGTGATTTGACCAGTTTTGACCTGCCTGGAAGCTTCCGTCATTACCTGCTTGTTATCTTCAACCGTAGCTGATGGATTGAAAGCAAGCAATGCCGCCATGCCTTGAGGAACAGTCTTCGTTGGAACGACAGCCACTTCCATTTCAAGAACTTCAGCGGCTTGCTCAGCAGCCATGATGATGTTCTTGTTATTCGGCATGATGATCACTTTCCTGGCATTGACTTCTTCAACGGCTTTCACGATATCCTCCGTACTCGGATTCATCGTTTGTCCGCCTTCAATCACAGCAGTGGCACCGATACTCTTAAATAACTCGGCTATCCCTTCACCCATTGATACGGTAATAATGGCAAAATCGACTTCCTTGGTCTTTGCAGGAGCTTTGACCGGTTTGGACTCCCCTACAATGCTGCTATGCTGTTGTCTCATGTTTTCAATCTTGATATTGATGAGACTTCCATATCGATGACCATACGTTAATACATCACCAGGCTGTTCAGAGTGGATATGTACTTTAGCCAACTCATCATCATTTATAACGAGCAGTGAATCACCGAATTCACTCAAATCCTGACGGAAGTCTTCTTCTATGAAAGATTGTTTATCCTCTTCGAATCGGACCATGAATTCCGTGCAATAACCAAACTCAATATCTTCAGTGCTCATGAAATCCTGGGCTGCTTTATGATGCTCAGCGCTGACAAGATCATTCATGGACGGAAGTGATGACTGACTGGATACTTTTTCACCTTTGAGCTCAGCCAGGAAACCTTCGTAAACAAATAGAAGTCCCTGTCCACCACTATCGACTACTCCCACTTCCTTTAATACAGGAAGTAAATCAGGTGTACGATTCAATGAAGCCTGTGCTTCATCGACGATTGCCTGCATCACCTTAACGAAATCCGTTTCCGTTTCAGCTGCCGTCACACCTTTTCGTGCAGCATCTTTCGCAACCGTTAGAATCGTTCCTTCAACAGGTTTCATCACCGCTTTATAAGCCGTTTCTACACCTGTCTGAAGTGCGTTGGCAAACTCTGCACTCGATAAGGATTCTTTCCCTTCAATCGCTTTACCAAAGCCTCTGAACAATTGGGATAGGATAACACCTGAGTTACCTCTTGCCCCCATTAATAACCCTTTCGAAAGGGCAGTAGCCACATTTCCGATATGATCTTGAATATGGTTCTGGACTTCCTTTGCTCCAGAAGTCATTGATAAATTCATATTTGTTCCAGTATCACCATCAGGAACAGGAAAAACGTTGAGCGCGTCAACCAGCTGCGCGTTGGCAGATAATTGAGTGGCACCTTGTATCACCATCTGGGCAAAACGTTTTCCTTCCAAAGATGTAATCGACACGAATCTTCCTCCTCACTACGGGTTCGTGACACGAACCCCCTGCACAAAAATATTTACTGAATCTACCGCCAAGCCGACGGTCTTATCAAGAGTATATTTAACCTTGGATTGTACATTATGGGCAATCTCAGAAATTTTTGTACCATAACTCACAATAATATACATATCAATATGTACTTCCTCTTCATCTTGACGAACAATCACTCCGCGAGTGAAATTTTCTTTACGTAAGATATCTGTGAAACCGTCTTTAATTTGGTTCTTTGAAGCCATTCCAACAATTCCGTAGCAATCCACCGCTGCACCTCCAGCAATCATTGCAATGACATCATTCGTAATATCAATTTGTCCGTACTGCGTTTTTAATTCGATGGACATGGAATGTTTTCCCCCTTTAATTACATGCTTGGCTAAAAACATTTTACTATAAGTATGCTGTTTTTGAAAGCTAAACTATTATCTCAAGCTTCAATTGTTGGGTTTACCCTCTATTTTTTCCTTATTATTCAAAGATTAATCATTCTATACCAAGAGTATACGTCTCCCATAATACTGATTGGAATATTTGAAGAATGAAAAAAGACGCCTGCATGAGGCGTCTTTCCATTTTAAGTATTATACGCGTTCTACTTTACCAGATTTCAACGCTCTTGCAGAAACCCATACTTTCTTAGGCTTTCCGTCTACAAGAATTCGAACTTTTTGCAGGTTTGCACCCCAAGTACGCTTGTTCGCATTCATTGCGTGAGAGCGAGCGTTACCTGAGCTTGCTTTACGGCCTGTTACTACGCATTGTTTTGCCATAATATATTCCCTCCTCACTAACAAGAAGCTGAAGTTAATTTCAGTTCCACATTTCGCTTATTATCATAAAGATACTTTAATAATTTATCACACAACTTTCTATAATGCAATACTACAATTAAAACCTTTCAAGAAAAAATACTTTACACCCAGAAAAGCGGAGGCGGCTTGGGTAGAGGCGACAAGCATAAGACGAAGCAACCGGAAAGGCGCTCTTTGCCTTTTTGGTTGATTTGGCTTATGACCTCGAGCCTCTAGCCGCCGGAGCTGGACACCCAGAAAAGCGGAGGCGGCTTGGGTATGCCCGACAAGTTCAAGAGGGGCACCACCTTCTAGGTTGGGAGATCTGGTTAAGCATCATAGCTGATAAATTGCCGGAAAAATTCTGCTTATTTTTTGCTGGATCTTCTATAAAGGGTGGGACATCTTATGGTAAGGAAAATCATAAACAGTATTGAAAATAGAGATCACCTCAACATCACCCATCTCTTACAAAAAAAGAAGATGGCACCAATGCCATCTCCAACAAACCAGTCATTCTTTTTTGAACGTCCCTAACATCGCCCTCACAAGTCCACCCAGGAATTTCGGTAATTTAATTGTATAAAAGCGCATTTAAAGTCCCTCCCCACAATCTAAAGAACGTAATGTTTCGCTTGACAACAGTTCAGTCTATTCAAGCAGTTTCAGTTAAGTACATCTTCTTTTCTGTCTGGTCGATAGAAGCATTAATCACTGCTTCTTATCACCATTAATATGCCATTTGAAAAGGAAAAAGTACCAGATGATTGTATAAGTTCATTACTAATACATAGTGTGGATCCTCTTGGAATATTCCGATTATTTAAAGGATATTTAAAACCTGTGAGGGTTATACCTTCAACGTTTTCAGTAACGGGAACAAAGGAAATGTATTGGTATTCAGGGATTTCGGCAACTGAATGTTCCCCTGATTTCGCCAGGTATATTCGATTCTGGACATCTATGATTTCCACAGGGATGCCTTTTTCTAAGAGGCTCGGCATCATCAATAATTGAAGGTTGCCCATAAAGTGGTCCAGTCTTCCACCAGTAGCACCAAAAATGTTGATTTTCTCCGGTTTCTGTTCTATTGCCCAATTGAGTGCAAGTTCCAGATCCGTTTCGTCCTTCTCTGGCTGGAATCGATTGACCTCCTGTACTGTTCCCGTAATTTCCTCCAGTTCCTTCGAGCTTACAGAATCGAAATCCCCAAATGCTACCCAGGGTTTGATATGTTGTTCCATTAAAAAATATACCCCTCGGTCCACACCAATCCATTTGGTGATTTCACTTGAGTAGGCTTTCAACTCGGGTATGTATCTTTCCGGACCGCCTGCAACAATATTGATTTCCATAATCTCGACTCCCCTTTTTTATAAAAACAGACTGACCCTAAAAGGATCAGCCTGTTACCGTTTAAACGAGTGCTTTCTTCAATTCTTCAATTGCTGTCCTGCGGTCGGGCTTATTATAGATGGCAGATCCCGCAACAAACACATCTGCACCCGCTTCTGCACAAATTGCTGCTGTTTCAGGGTTGATGCCCCCGTCTACTTCTATTTCAAGAGCCGGATTAACTTTCATCGCCCACTCCCGGATTCGTTTAATCTTAGGAACAACGGATGGAATGAAAGACTGACCACCAAATCCAGGGTTCACGGTCATCAAGAGAACCATATCAACATCCTGCAGGATCGGTTTGATCACTTCTGCAGAAGTTCCGGGATTCAGGACGACGCCCGCTTTAACCCCTTTGCTTTTGATCATCTGTATCGTTCTATGCAGATGCGGATCTGCTTCTACGTGGACCGTGATATAATCAGCTCCAGCATCGGCAAAAGCTTCGACGTACTGACTTGGTTTTTCAATCATCAAGTGTACGTCTAGAGGTAATGTTGTCAGGGGTCTGATCGCACTTACGATCATAGGACCAAGTGTTATATTCGGTACAAAGTGACCATCCATGACATCTACATGGATATAGTCCGCTCCCCCTTTTTCCACATCTAGAATCTCTTTTCCCAGCTCGGCAAAATTGGCAGATAGAATGGATGGTGCGATTTTCATGATTAGTACCTCGGCTTTCTTTCTTTGATTTCTTTATGAAAAGTTAAGTAGTGATCATACCGGTAAGGAGGGATCTGCCCGCCTTCCACGGCGGCTTTCACGGCACATTTAGGCTCATTGATGTGAAGGCATCCCCTGAATTTACACTCTTTGGATGCTTCCACCATTTCCGGAAAACATCGGGGCAGTTCCTCTATTTCCAGCTCTGAAAACTCCAGTGAACTGAAGCCTGGCGTGTCCGCCACTAATCCATCTTCGATATCGATGAGTTCCACGTGTCGTGTTGTATGTTTCCCTCGTCCCAAGTGGGAAGAAATCATCGCCGTCTTCAGTTCCAACTCAGGTTTCATTGCGTTCAAAAGGGACGATTTCCCCACTCCGGACTGCCCGGCAAACACCGAAATTTTATCTTTTAAATACGGAGCAAACTCTTCAAGTCCATGTTCTGTTTTGGAAGACGTCATCAAAACTTCATATCCAAAAGAGCGGTACTCGCTCACATATTGTTCAATTTTTTCTGCTTCTTCCCGTGTCACTAAGTCCATTTTGGTCACGCAGATAAGCGGTTCGATTTCCTTGCTCTCCACTAGCACTAGAAAACGGTCCAGCAGCGCCGGACTGAAATCCGGTTCACTTGCTGAAAAGACCAATATAGCTTGATCGACGTTTGCGATTGGAGGGCGCACCAATTCGTTCTTACGATCATGCACCTTTAAGATGTACCCATCGGTTTTGTTTTCTGCTTGAAATTCTACATAATCACCAACAAGCGGGGTGATTTTATTTTTGCGGAAATTCCCTCTCCCGCGACATTGTGTAACGCTGCCTTCTGAAAGGACATAGTAAAATCCACTCAATGCTTTAACGATTTTTCCTTCAGGCATTCGAAACCTCCTATTCCAAAACATTTATCTGAATTATTTAGCTATCTCCATTATGTATCATAACCATTATAAAGGAAAATAAGAGGACTGTCCCGTAGGTTCATGAAAAACCCGGGTACAGCCCTTTGGAAGGTGAAATTTATTCTTCTTTAGGATATTCCGCAGTCCCAGAGTCAATTTCCTGACCATCCCTCAATATTTTATACTTACCGTTCTTACCATCCTCTAACTGAAATGAGAGAGTAAACTCGGTGTCTTTTGTTATGCCATCAAGTTGATCAGGTTCCTCATAGGTACTATCTATGTCTTCAATATAAATTTCAACTGGTTGCGGAGTTCCGTCTTCTTTTGTATATGGAACCATAATTTTTAATGTGACTTCTTTAGGAGGTGATTCTTCTTCCTTTTGTGGCTCCGGACCTTTTGACATTGTTACATAAACTGTTTCCCCTTGAAAAGTAGGGGTACCTGGTGATGGATCATGAGATTTTACTTTCCCAGCTTCTATAGTATCAGAGAATTCTTCCGGTCTTTGTTCAATCTTTAAACCTTTTAGGTCTGCATATTGATTAAGCTCTGCTTTCGTATAGCCTTCTAAATTTTCCATATCGAATGGCTTTGAGCCCTTACTTACTGTAAAGGTTATTGTCGTCTCTTCAGGTACGACTTCATCCCCTGGGGAAGGATCCTGATCGATAATAGTTCCAGAAGATTCATCTTCGTTAAATTCCTCTTCCTTTTCTATCGTAAAACCTTTATCCTCAAGTTCCGATACTATTTCATCAAAATTCTTTCCGGCATAATCCTCTACTTCTACCTTTTCTTTACCTGTACTGACATAGATATCAATTGATGAACCTTCATTCGCCATCCTGCCTGCTTTAGGATTTGTTTTGATCACTTCACCCTCAGGAACATTATTGCTTGACTGCTCCTTGGTTTCGCCAACAACAAACCCTTCTGAAACAATCATTGAAACGGCTTCAGTTGTGTTTTTGCCCGCCACATCGGGAACCTCAATCTCTTTCGGACCCAACAACCCAGGCACCAACGTAAATGCGGCAATCCCCAATAGAATCAACAAGAAGAACAAGCTGATGATGATGATCGGCCATTTTCTTTTGCGCTTGTCCTTCTTCGCCTTTTTGCCTTTATCTTTTTTCTTGTCCTTTTTCTTACCATTTTTAACAGGAGGGGTCGGCTTGGTTTGCACGATATCGGTATTGGTCTGATGTACGATCGTATCATCAAGATTAGAATATGCCTTTTGATCCGTAATGACAGGGATCGCTTTTGTAGCTTCGTCGTCAAGGGGAACTGCAAATTTTGGTTCATTCATACGATCAGGGTCCAGGGCTGAAGTCAGATCCACATCCATTTCCTCAAGGCTTTCATATCGTCTGAATGGGTCTTTGGCCGTGGCTTTTAACACAATATTCTCCACACTCTGGGGAATAGTAGGATTCCACCTTTTCAAGGATGGGGTTTCCGATTGCAGATGCTTCAATGCTATGGATACGGCTGATTCTCCAGAGAAAGGGAGTCTGCCCGTTAATAATTCAAACATGACGATACCTAATGAATAGATATCTGATTTTTTTGTCGCCATGCCGCCCCTTGCCTGTTCTGGAGACAGGTAATGGACCGATCCAAGAACTGAATTGGTTTGTGTAATGGACGTCGCACTGAGCGCCATAGCAATACCGAAATCCGTAATTTTCACATTTCCTTCTTCGTCCAGAAGAATATTATGAGGTTTTATATCGCGGTGAACGATATGATTTTGATGGGCATGAGACATGGCTAAAGTCAGCTGCCTCATGATATCGATTGCCTTGTCTACATTCACCGGCGAATGCTGTTGTATGTACTGCTTTAACGTCATGCCATGGACATATTCCATGACGATATAATAAAGGTCGTCCTCTTCCCCTACATCATAGATGCTCACGATATTCGGGTGAGCAAGGCTAGTGGCAGATTGGGCCTCCCGTTGGAATCGCTTAATGAATTCCTCTTCATTGGCAAAGTCGATCCGGAGCATTTTGATGGCCACTTCACGATCAAGAATCACATCGTGCGCTAAATAGACGTTGGCCATCCCACCGCCGCCGATCAGTTTAATAATTCTGTAACGCCCACTGATGCGCTTACCTTCCATCATGTTATCACCCGCTTTCCGTTTCAGCGGCAAACTCGACAATTACTACGGTAATATTATCTTCACCGCCATATTCATTGGCTAAATGAACGAGCGACTCCCCTTTATTTTGAAGAGAGCGATCCTGCGCTAATACCTCTTTCATTTCTTTTTCAGAGACTTTATTAGATAGACCGTCTGAGCATAGAAGAATGACATCTTCCTCTTCAAACATAATCGTTTTAATATCCATCGTAATCGAAGCTTCCGTTCCGATTGCTCTAAGTATCACATTTTTTCTTGGGTGATGTTCTGCATCTTCCCTTGATATTTCTCCACTTCTGACTAATTCATTCACAAGGGTATGATCTTCAGTAAGTTGGTGAAATCCATTCTCGTTCAGAATATAGCCTCTGCTGTCTCCAATATTCACGATTGTCGCAAATAAAGAGGTGCAAATGGCCCCGACGAGTGTCGTCCCCATTCCCTCACACTCAGAATTGGATTGTGAATAAGTATATACTTCTTTGTTTACTTCGTTAATAGTTGATTTTAACCAATTTTCAGCTTCATCGGCGGTGTGAAATTTCTCAGTTTTCTCCCATAAGTCCTTCAGGATGGAGATGGTCAGTTCGCTTGCAACGTCACCCGCTCTATGGCCTCCCATCCCATCTGCTACAACAGCTAAATGATCTCCATGATGATTCACGAATACGCCGGCACTATCTTCATTTAACTGGCGCACTTTCCCTTTGTCCGTAAAATAAACTGTCTTCACTTAGGTCACCTCTTCTCTTCTTATGCCCTTCTGTCTAGTAGATACTTACAGATGGAGCATCCTTCACATAAGAACGACTCGATTCCCGTAACAGTGATAACGGGAATTGAAAGATTCGATTCTATAAGGTCTGTTGTACTTTTACGACTTTACTAGTGGATTTTCCTGCTTTACTTTCCATCTTTGATGTAATCCTACTCAATTCTTTTTCTTGAAACAGGAAATGAAAAATCCGTCCCCTCCGAAATCCTGTGGAAAAACTTGCAGTTGATTCCCTTCGATGAATGGTGTAATCGGATCTGGAAGCTGATCCAGGGGATGAGGCTCAAATTCAGGGTGATCACTCAGGAATGACGACACGGTGCCTTCATTCTCATTTCGATCCACGGTACATGTGCTATAGACTAATAGCCCCCCTTTTTTCAGCAATGGAGCTACTGAAGAAAGGATGTCCAATTGAATCTTCTGTAGAGAATGGAGATCCGATTCTTTTTTAACGAATTTGATATCAGGTTTTCTTCTAAGCACACCGAGTCCAGAGCATGGTGCATCGACTAAAATCCTGTCGAAGCTAGTATGATCGAACTTCTCTCCAGCTTTCCGACTATCCAGGGCTGCTGTTTTTACATTGGTTAATCCAAGTCTCGATGCGTTGTCGTCGATCAATTTGACTTTATGCTTGTGCAGATCGAGTGCGTGAACTTCACCCGTTCCTGAAAGCTTCTCTGCAATGTGGGTGGTTTTTCCACCAGGAGCAGCGCATGCATCTAATACCTTCATACCTTTTTCAAGCTTTAATGCATACGAAACGAGCATGGAACTTTCATCCTGTATCGTGCATTGACCATTGAGATAGCTTTCTGTTTTTGCAAGATTCCCCCTCAACGACTGAATCGCTTCAGGTACGATTGGACTTTCTTTCACTTCAGTCCCGTTTTCGCGCAACTGTTGTACGAGCTCTTCACGACTGATTTTGGTCGTATTCACACGGGCCGTTTGATTTGGTGCGATTAGATTGGTTTCGCACATTGCTTTCGTTTTCTCCAAACCGAATTGTTCTTCCCATCTCTTCACCAGCCAATATGGATGACTCGTCTCGATTGCCACTCGTTCAACCGGATCCTTTATGGAGTCGAGAGTAGGCAGACCTTTTCTCTGCACTGATCTCAATACCCCGTTCACTAACCCTGAGATTCCTTTATGCCCTCTCTTTTTGGCGATTTCCACCGCTTCATAGAAAACGGCACGATCCGGGATCCGGTCGAGATACACAAGTTGGTAGAGGGATAATCGCAACAATTGACGTACCCAGTCATCGAGCTTTCCTTTAATGAAAGGAGCTAAGTAGAAATCAAGGGTCATTTTCCGTTGTATGGTACCATATGTCAGCTCCGTCAATAATCCGATATCCTTCAGTGGCAGTTCATTTTTTTCAATGACAGAATGAAGCAGTAAATTACTATATGATTGGTTTTTTTCAACCGCTGCGATGACATCCAGTGCTGCTTCCCGAACGGTTTTATTTCGTTTACTCATCGTTATCTCCTAACCTCATGCCGGCTTTCAAATGAGCTCCTGCTCCTCGGAGGTAATCCTTTGCACTCATTCTTTTTTTACCTGAAGGCTGTAAGTCGGTAATTTTGATGCCCGTAGAATTCCCGGTTGAAATGATGAAACCATCCTCCTCTAGCCTGATGATTTCTCCTGGTGAAGAACGTACTTCCCTCACTTTTTCACCCCACCATATTTTCATCACCGAGCCGTCCATAGTGGTGTAAGCAACCGGCCAAGGATGAAGGCCCCTGATATGGTTATAAATTTGTTCCCCGTCCTTCGTCCAGTCAATCTTCTCTTGTTCGCGTTTAATATTGCGTGCGAAAGTGGCTTGTGAATCATCCTGCTTAACGGGGGATATGTTCCCTTCCAGTAATGGCGGAATCGTATCAATCAACAGCTTAGCGCCTGCAATGCTTAATTTATCATGCAAGGTTCCCACATGATCCCGTTCTTCAATTTCTACTTCCACTTGACTGATGATGTCTCCTGCATCCAGCTTTTCCACCATATACATGATGGTGATTCCCGTCTTCTCTTTACCTTGAAGGATGGAATAATGAATAGGCGCCCCTCCTCTCAATTCCGGAAGAAGTGAGGCATGGACATTGATGCAACCATATTTCGGTGCCTCAAGGAGAGCATTAGGAAGGATTTGACCGAACGCTGCAGTCACTATAAGATCAGGCTTTAGTGCAAGTACCGGGTTTAACTCATCCTCATTCTTAATCTTTTCAGGCTGGTAAACAGGGATGCCATGCTTTTCGGCTGCCACTTTCACAGGCGGCGGGGTCAGGATCCTCTTTCTTCCCACCGGGCGATCGGGTTGAGTCACAACCGCGATCACGTCATATTTTTCATCTATTAAAGATTGAAGAACTGGAACCGAGAAATCCGGTGTCCCCATAAAAATCACTTTTGTCATTAAGCTTCATACCCTTCTAATTCTTCTTCTGTGATATATTTCTCTACTTTGGATGTAAATAAAATACCGTGAAGGTGATCGATTTCATGTTGAATCGCCCTTGCCATAAAGTCTTCGGCTTGAAATTCAACCGTTCGTCCCTTTCGGTCTTGCGTGCGCACCTTGATGGAGTATGGACGGGTCACTTCTCCATATAGGCCCGGGAAGCTTAGGCATCCTTCCAGGTCCGTTTGAGACCCATCTGCCTCGATGATTTCCGGATTGATCAATTCGATTGTTCCTGAATCATCCCCGATGTCCACGACGGCTACCTGCAGATCGATTCCCACTTGTGGGGCTGCAAGGCCGACTCCATCAGCTTCAACCATTGTGTCATACATATTCACAAGTAATTTCTTTAGTTTTTTATCAAAATCCGTTACCTTCTCACACTCTTTTTCGAGAATGGCATTTGGATGCATTACAATTGGAAGTATTGCCATAACTGTCCTCCATCTTTCTATTTGATTACATCATCACATATGGATTCACATCTATGGAGATGGTTAGCCCCTGTGATGCATATTGTTGCTGGAACTGATCGAGCACTGTTTTCAACGTAATGCCAAGATTTGGTTCCCGCTTGTATTTTATCAAACATTGGTATCGATATCTATTCTTGATTCTGGGAATCGGTGACGCCACCGGCCCAAGGATGATCGTCGTATCAGATAGCTTTGCACGGACGTAGGCCGTCATCTTCTCTGAAATATCCACCACCTTCATGACATCCTCATGACTTAATGTTATCAAGGTAATATAATAAAAAGGTGGGTATGAACCCATTTTCCTCATCATCATCTCTTGCTGATAAAATCGGTTATAGTCATGACCAGATGCCAACTCAATTGAGTAGTGCTCAGGGGTATAGGTTTGAATGACCACTTCACCGGGAAGCGTGTGCCTGCCCGCCCTTCCACTCACCTGTGTCAATAACTGAAACGTCTTCTCAGCAGCACGGAAATCCGGTAGATGAAGCATGGTGTCTGCACTAAGAACTCCAACTAACGTGATATTCGGAAAATCGAGACCTTTGGCAATCATTTGGGTGCCAAGTAGGATATCCGCCTTTCCTTCCCCGAAAGCCGTTAACAGTTTTTCATGGGATCCTTTTCGGGATGTGGTATCCACGTCCATTCGAATGATCCTTGCATCCGGGAGGAGCTTCGTCAATTCTTCCTCTACCTTCTGAGTCCCCGTTCCAAAGTAACGGATATGTTCACTCATGCATTCCGGACATGTGGAAGGTACACCTTCTTCATGGCCGCAGTAATGACATTTCATCCCGTTGGAGAATCGATGATAGGTCAAGGAAATGTCACAGTTTGGACATTGCAGGACAAAGCCGCAATCCCTGCACATGATGAAGGAGGAATGTCCTCTGCGATTAAGGAATAGAACGGTTTGCTCTCCTTTTTCAATCCGGGATTGAAGCTTTTCAAACAGGGTGGTTGAAAACATGGAACGGTTACCCTTCCTTAATTCCTCCCGCATGTCCACGATATCGACGGATGGGAGCGGGCCGTCATTCATACGTTTATCCAGTGTTAAGAGCTCATATACACCTTTTGAAGCCCGTGCGAATGTTTCCAATGATGGGGTCGCACTGCCTAAAATGACCGGACATCCATGGATTCCCCCTCGATAGATCGCCACTTCCCTCGCATGATAACGAGGGTTTTCTTCTTGCTTGTAACTCGTTTCATGCTCTTCATCGATGATGATGATCCCTACATTTTCAAAAGGGGCGAAAACGGCGGAACGTGCACCTACCACCACTTTCACTTCTTTCCGCTGGATCTTTCTCCATTCATCATATTTTTCCCCTACTGACAATCCACTGTGAAGAACGGCAACATCGTCACCAAAGCGTCCTTTAAAACGGTGGACCATCTGGGGTGTAAGGGATATTTCAGGAACCAGTACGATCGCTTCCTTCCCTTCCTCTAAGACACGCTGGATCGATTGTAAATAAATCTCTGTTTTCCCACTCCCCGTTACACCATATAAGAGAAATGTGTGATGCTCCCCTTGATCAATGGTACTCAGTATCGGACGAATCGCCTGATCCTGCTGTGGTGTCAATGGAAGGGGTGAAGTACTCTCAAAGACTCTATTTTGAAACGGATCCCGGTACATTTCAACATTCTTCTCAATGAGGATTCCTTTATTGACCAGCGACTTAACTGTACTGGAAGTCGTAGACATGTCATCCAAGAGCGTGGATGCAAGGATACCATCTCCACCAGGGGCAGCGTCGATCATATATTCAATAATTTGTTTTTGTTTACTTGCCTGGGGCGGCAGACTGTTTTTCACTTCATCCACTTTATCGGTCGGCACATTTAGATAAAGCTTGCGTACGGTTTTCTTATTGCCTTTTGCTTTCACTCTGTAAATGACTTCAAGGTTGCCTCGTTTTACTTCTTTATGTACGAGCGGGAGAAGGCCGCTTTCTTCAATCACTTTCCAGTCCACGTCTTTTCCATTCTGAAAGAACCGTTGCAGGGAGAGATGAAGTTCGCCTGGACCCTTGTTTTCTTCCAAGCGAAAGAATTTTTCATATTTTGCTTTCATCGCAGCGGGCAGCATGGCTTGAAATGCTGAGATTTTAAAGCAGAGCGTCTTCTCTGTAAGCCAGTTCCCCAGTGTCAGAAGCTCGTTATTCAATACTGGTTCAAGATCCATCGGCTCGATAATCGATTTAAGCTTCGAGACTTCCCCTTTTTCCTTTAATTCTATGACAAATCCCTGTATTTTTCTTGGACCAAATGGAACGATGACTCTCATGCCCGGAACAATGCTGCCCATCCACTCATCTGGGATGCTATAATCATACGTCCTATCCGTCTGCATGGCAGGTACGTCTACTATGACACTAGCTACGTTCATGTGAGTTACCTTTCTTCATTTGTCCAATTGCTTCTTTTAAAATTTCTTTAGCTATCTTTACTTTTGAAAGTAAAGGTAACTCACGATCCTGACCTCTCTTTGTCACTATGACTACTTTGTTCGTATCTGTACCGAATCCGGATCCCGACTCCTTCACATTATTTGCAACAATCATATCTGCCCTCTTTTTCTCAAGCTTAGCTTTGGCATACTCAATGACGTTTGTCGTTTCTGCTGCAAATCCGATCAGGAATTGATGGGTCTTTCTCTCACCAAGACTCATTAAGATATCCTTTGTCCGCTCAAATTCAATCACTAGATTTCCATCTTTTTTCTTTAATTTGTCTCCTAGAATTTCTTTAGGGCGATAATCAGCTACTGCTGCACTCTTCACAACGATATCAGCTGTCGGGAAAGCGTCATGGACGGCAATGTACATGTCTTCGGCACTCGTAACGGAAATATAATCAACACCTCTTGGAACAGGTAATTCAGAAGGACCGGAAATCAGCAACACCTCTGCCCCAAAGGAAACGGCCGCTTCTGCAAGGGAGAATCCCATTTTCCCCGTAGAGCGATTAGAGAAGAAACGTACAGGGTCGACCATCTCCCTCGTCGGTCCTGCTGTTATCACTACTTTTTTCCCTCGTAATAGCATGCTTTCCTTGTCCCCGTTTGTAAAATAATCACTAATCAATTCGACTACCTTCTCCGGTTCTTCGAGTCTTCCTTTCCCTACATATCCACATGCCAGATACCCTTCACTCGGTTCGACAAATCGGTATCCAAACTCAAATAGAGTATCAATATTGCGTTTTACAGCCGGATGATCATACATATGTACATTCATGGCCGGGGCGATCCATACTTTTGCCGTGGTTGCTAAGATCGTGGTGGTGATCATATCGTCCGCAATGCCGTTTGCAAGCTTCCCAATAATATTGGCCGTTGCAGGTGCCACCAGGACTAAATCGGCCCAATCCGCTAAATCAATATGAGCGATTTTGGAAGAATCCTTTTCATCGAAAGTGTCCCAGTATACATCTTGACGAGATAATGCCTGAAACGTGAGGGGTGCAACGAAATTTCGTGCTGAC
Organism: Bacillus sp. NTK074B; assembly: GCF_017303375.1. Taxonomy (GTDB): domain Bacteria; phylum Bacillota; class Bacilli; order Bacillales; family Bacillaceae_B; genus Rossellomorea. The sequence continues at coordinate 348,190 of NZ_JAFKOH010000002.1, forward strand.
TCTGTCATGATCACTTTCACTTGTGCACCCTCTTGTACCAGCTTGCTCGTCAATGCTGCTGCTTTATATACAGCGATTCCACCAGAAACACATAATAGTATTTTTTTCCCCTGCATCATTATACTTTCCCCCATTACTCTTTATCCTCTTTATATTATGAAGGATTTTAATAGAAAAAGAAAATAGGGTTGTCCCGAAAGAAAATGAAATCTTTCGAGTCAACCCCTTGAGCTATTCAATATGCACACTGCATTTTATTCATCAGAATATACTGCTTTGGCATCTCTTTCTTTCATAGACAATTGCCCTGCATGAATTTCTTCCAGAGCTTTACCTACGAACTTATGAGAATCATAACGGTTCAAACGATAATCACCCGTATCTTGTAGGTTCCTTGCGCGCTTAGCTGCAATACTTACTAGCGAATATTTAGAATCAATCTTTTTCATTAATGAATCAATGGATGGGTTTAACATTTATTCAGCCTCCAGCATATTTAAGTATCGTTGTTGCACGCGTTCCCGCTTGCAGTGTTCCGCTTGAACGATGGATTTAATCTTGTCTACTGCATGTTCAATCTGATCATTTTCAACAATGTAATCATATAAGTTCATCATTTCAATTTCTTTTCTTGCTGTATTCATTCTACCCTGGATCAAATCGTCGGTTTCAGTTCCTCTGGTGACGAGGCGGTTTTGGAGTTCTGATAGACTTGGTGGTGCCAGGAAGATAAACAATCCTTCAGGAAATTTATCTCTAACCTGCTGTGCACCTTGAACCTCGATTTCAAGAAAAACATCTTTTCCTGCATCCAGGGTTTCACGTACATAGTCAACAGGAGTCCCGTAATAGTTCCCAACGAACTCTGCATACTCCAACAATTTCCCCTGGGTGATCAGTACTTCGAAGTCTTCTCTTGATTTAAAAAAATAATCTACACCATCCACTTCTCCTTCACGGGGTTTTCGTGTGGTCATGGAGATGGAATATTCGAACTTTGTATCTTCCTGGGAAAAAATCGCTTTACGAACTGTTCCTTTCCCTACACCTGATGGTCCGGAAAGAACGATCAGCAATCCTTTTTCTTTCATTTATTTACCCTGCCCTTCTTCTACTAAATCCTCTTTATCTGTCAAACGATGAGCAACGGTTTCGGGTTGAACAGCTGAAAGAATTACGTGATCGCTGTCCGTAATAATGACCGCTCTTGTTCTTCTTCCGTATGTAGCATCAACGAGTGTCCCACGATCCCTTGCATCTTGTATCAGGCGCTTGATCGGGGCTGATTCCGGACTTACAATTGAAATGATCCGGTTAGCTGAAACGATATTTCCAAATCCTATATTGATGAGCTTGATCGACATAACGCTCCTCCTAGTCAATAGTTTAGTTTCGCCGGAATGCCCGGAAACTAAACTTCTTATTCTACATTTTGCACTTGTTCTCTCAGCTTCTCAAGCGTTGATTTCAGTTCTACCACAATGGTGGCAATGAAGGAATCATTTGCTTTTGAACCAATTGTATTCACTTCCCTGTTCATTTCCTGGATCATGAAATCCAATTTTCTGCCTACAGGGCCTTCATTTGTCAAAGTGGAATGAAAATACTGAATATGACTTTTAAGCCTTGTCAATTCTTCGGTGATATCGGATTTATCGGCAAAGACTGCCACTTCCGTAAGGATACGACTTTCGTCAAAAGAATTTTCATTGTATTCAACGATTTTCTTTCTTAACCGTTCTCTGTAAAGATTGACCACTTCAGGTGCATGATTGGTCAGCTCCACTACGTTCAACTCAAATTGCTCAAGATGGGTGAGAAAGTCATTCTTAAGGAGCTCACCTTCTTTCTCCCGCATCCTTCTAAGGTCCGACACGGCTTCATCAACAGCTTTTAATACTAAGTGCTCAAGCTCTTCATTTTCTTCTTCCATCTCTTCCACCATCACGAATTCTTCTCTGTTTAAGAGGTGGGATAGTTGTACTTCGTCATTTAAAGAGAAGGTTTCTTTCACTTTAATTACTAACTGATAATAATCTTGAATGAGCTTCCAGTCAATATGCAGGTTTTTATGTACGAGGCCTTCACCGCTGATCGTGATGAAAATATCCACTTTCCCTCTTTTAACGCTTTGGGAAACTTGTTTCTTGATTTTATCCTCTAGCTTCAATAATTGACGGGGCATCCTTATATAACACTCACTGAATCTGTGATTGACGGATTTCATTTCTACCGTTACAGAATGTTGTTCAGACTCCACTTTGCTTCTGCCAAAGCCTGTCATACTGACAACCATTACGATCACATCCAATCCTTTGACGGTTTACGTATGTAGAACAACGCTGATCTTCCTATCTTGTCCTGTTCATTCAGCGAAGGGAACAATCCCTTTTGATCATTACATCATTAATTATATAAAAAAGGTAATAGAGGATTTTCTCTATTACCTTTTGGATTATACCACATTTCACTGTTTTTTTCTTGCAAAAAATGACCCTGCAAGCAAAAACGTCGGAACTGAGCTTAAACCGATGATCAAGAGCCAATCCTTTAACACGATCGGCACTGTATGGAAGATGGGTTGCAGTGATGGTACATAAATGACGATCAGCATTAATATTAGCGAAGATAATACTGCCCAGACAAGGTACATGTTCCCAAAAGGATTTCTCGAAAACACTGAAACTTCACTACGGCAATCAAATACATGGATCAGCTGAGCCATAACCAATGTAGCGAACGCGACGGTTTGGGCATATGCCAGGTGATCAGGGTGGGTCTTGTATGATAGCATAAACGCAAGTAGAGTTGCCCCTCCGATCAGGAATCCCCTTGATACGACTTTCCAGCCAAGCCCCCTTGCAAACACACCTTCCTTCGGATGTCTCGGTTCCCTCTTCATGACATCATCTTCCGGCTTATCAAGGCCGAGTGCCATGGCAGGAAGGCCGTCAGTCACAAGATTCACCCATAAAATCTGAATCGGTACCAATGGGAGTGGGAGGGCAAGAATCATGGCAAATAGCATGACGAGTATTTCACCGACGTTTGACGCGAGAAGGTACCGAATAAATTTCCGGATATTTTCATAGATATTTCTTCCTTCCTGGATCGCTGACTTGATCGTAGCGAAGTTATCATCCAAGAGGACCAACGACGAAGATTCTTTTGCAACGTCTGTACCGGTTATTCCCATGGCCACTCCAATATCCGAAGATTTAATGGCCGGGGCATCATTTACCCCATCCCCGGTCATCGCTACGACATGCCCCCTATTTTGCAATGCTTTGACGATCTTTAATTTATGTTCTGGAGACACACGTGCAAACACTGATACTTCATCCACTATTTCTTCAAGTTCATGCACTTCCATTTGATTTAAAGCCTTACCATCGAGGACTCGATCCTTATTTTTCAATATTCCCAGCTGTTTCGCAATGGCTTTAGCCGTCAATACATGATCTCCGGTGATCATGACCGTCTTGATGCCGGCTGCACGACACTCTTTTACCGCTTGCTTCACTTCCGGCCTTGGAGGATCGATCATTCCTTGTAAACCGATGAAGGTTACGCCTTCTTCAACATCCGTTTCCTTCAATGATTCCACAGTTCGATCTTTGATCGGTTTATACGCTATGGCAATATTTCGAAGGGCGTTGGATGACATGTCATGTATTGCTTCCTCCACTCTTTCCGTCATTCCGGATGATTTTCCTTGAAGGCTCCCTTCCCATAGGATCGATTCACTTTTACCTACCAATACATCTGGTGCACCTTTTGTAATAGAAAAGAGTTTTCCATTTTGATCAGCTACGATGATACTCATCATCTTTCTTGTAGAATCAAACGGGAACTCCTTGACGATCGTAAACTTCTTAAGTAATGAATCCCTGGATAAACCTGCTTTAAGCCCTGCCACAAGAAGTGCTCCTTCAGTAGGATCTCCATCGACAATAAAGCTTTCTTCACGGGTTACGAGTTCGGCATGGTTACAGAGCATTCCAAACGTCAATAATTGCTGTAAGGCATTCTCCCTATGAGGAATGACGCGTCGTTCCCCGTTATAGAATTGGCCGTCCGGGTCGTATCCTGTTCCAGTTACCGTCCACGTTTTCCCTCCGCTCCACAGATGGGTAACCGTCATTTTATTCTGAGTAAGGGTCCCTGTCTTATCCGAACATATAACCGACGCACACCCTAACGTTTCAACAGCCGGCAGTTTGCGAACGATTGCCTTCTTTTTGATCATGCGCTGAACACCTAGGGAGAGGGCCACTGTTACAATGGCGGGCAACCCTTCAGGTATGGCTGCAACGGCTAAAGAAACCCCTGCCAGGAACATGGTATACATATCGTGGCCCTGGATCACACCGATTCCCACCACAAGCGCCGTCAGTACAAGTGCAACCGTAATGAGGATTTTCCCTAACTCTTCAAGTCTTCTCTGAAGAGGGGTCGTCATGGTTTCAGCTTTTTGAATCATATCTGCGATCTGTCCCATGGCTGTCTTCATCCCAATCGAGGTCACGACACCAATCCCGTTTCCTCTTGTGACCATCGTTCCCATAAACGCCATGTTTTCCAAATCTCCAAGGCTCATATTTTCACCATTGACAGGTTGAGTGGATTTTGCAACTGGAACTGATTCACCTGTAAGCGCAGATTCCTCTATCTCGAGGTTATTCGCTTCGATAAGGCGGACATCAGCACCGATTCTGTCTCCGCTGCCAAACCGAATGATATCCCCGATGATGACCTCTTTTGAGACAATCTTCACCCACTTTCCGTCTCTCAATACCGAGACTTGTGGTGCAGAAAGCTCCTTTAATGCCTGCAGGGATCTTTCTGCTTTCCGCTCTTGGAAAAACCCTAAAAAACCGTTAATAAGTACAATGGCAATGATGGCAATCGCATCGATGTATTCTCCAAGCAATCCCGAAATGAGCGTGGCTGCCAATAACACGAGAACCATAAAATCCTTGAATTGACTGAAAAACAATAACAAAGCAGACTGCTTTTCAGCTTCTTCCAATTGATTGTACCCGAACTGTTTCCGTCTTTCTGTTACATGATCTGTTGAAAGTCCCTCTTGATAATTGGTATTTAATGACTGCTCTATGTCCTCTTGTCTCATCTCATGAAATTTCATGCAACCATGTCACTCTCCTCCTGCGATACGAAAAGTTATCCTTCTCATAGCATTCTTATTCAGACTCGTCCTAAAAAATGATATGATTTATGTAGGTTTTGCATTTCACCCTGGAATGAGGACAAATTGCATTCCAGGACTATTGTAACCTCAGGTAAACGGATAAAATGAAATTACACTGAAATTGATTAAAGCAGAGGATGTTATATATGTCATTTGATGGATTATTCACAAGAAATATGACGAAAGAATTGAATGAAAGCTTATTGCATGGACGTATTAATAAGATACATCAACCATATAAAAACGAAATCATCATGATCATCAGGGCAAACGGGAAAAACCACAAAGTGCTCTTGTCGGCTCACCCAAGTTATTCACGTATCCAGATAACCAACGAAAACTATGAAAACCCTTCTGTTCCACCGATGTTCTGTATGCTGTTACGAAAACACCTTGAAGGATACATCATTGAAGGCATCAATCAGGTTGAATTGGATCGGATGGTTATTTTCGAAGTGAAAGGAAGAAATGAAATTGGTGATATTTCATACAAACAATTAATCATTGAGATCATGGGACGACATAGTAATATTATCCTCGTGGATAAAGGACGAAATATGATCCTTGATAGCATCAAACATATTTCACCAAGCATGAATACACATCGTACTGTATTACCTGGCCATGTGTATGTACTGCCACCCCAACAGGATAAAAAAGATCCATTTGAAGCTACGAAGGATGATGTCCTGAGTGCCCTTGATTTCAATTCGGGAAAGCTCGACAAACAGATCGTTCAATCTTTCGCAGGAATTTCTCCTCTTTATGCGAAAGAAGTCATCCACCGGGCAGGGATCGGAAACCAGTCAACCATCGCTGAATCATTCTTATCTTTGATTCATCATGCAAAAACTTTTGACATGAATCCTACCCTTATCACTGGCGAGAAAGAAACGTTCTACTGGATGGCCCTTGATCATCTGAAGGGTGAAAAGCATACCTTTCCTTCTTTAAGTGAATTGCTGGACCGATTCTTCTATCAAAAAGCTGCACGGGATCGCGTCAAGCAACAAGGAAATGACCTGGAGCGCTTCATCCGAAACGAACAGGATAAAAATACCAATAAAATCGAGAAGTTAAAGAAGACGCTAGAGGACGCTCAACAGGCTGACCGCTATCAATTACTCGGCGAACTCCTTACATCGAACCTATACGCAGTGGAACGGGGTATGACGGAGGTCAGCGTAGTTAATTATTATGATGAAAATGGGGAAAGTATAACGATTCCACTAAATCCTCAAAAATCACCCTCTGATAACGCACAGAATTATTTCTCCCGTTATCAGAAAGCGAAAAATGCCATTAAGATCGTTCATGAGCAAATTGAAAAAGCTCAGGATGAAATTGTCTACCTTGAGCAATTGCTTCAACAGTTAGAATCTGCTTCTACGAAAGATGTGGAAGAAATCAGGGAAGAGCTCGAGGAAGAAGGTTACCTGAGAATCCGTAAGCAGACGAAAAAGAAAAAATCCATTGCCAAGCCTGTCCTTGAACAGTACACTTCAAGTGACGGTACACAAATTCTTGTTGGGAAAAACAACAAGCAAAACGACTACTTAACCAGCAGGGTCGCTGGAAGAGAAGAGATCTGGCTTCATACAAAGGATATACCTGGCTCACATGTTGTCATCAAGAATCCAAACCCTTCTGAACAAACCATCAAGGAAGCGGCCAATATTGCTGCCTACTTCAGTAAGGCACGTGAATCAAGTTCGGTTCCGGTAGATTTCACAGAAGTCAAACAGGTAAAGAAACCAAAAGGCGCAAAGCCGGGGTTTGTCATATATGACGGTCAGCAAACCTTGTATGTAACACCTGATTTAGATTTGGTTCGATCGTTGAAAGATTAATATCGAGAGGAAACACTTTCACTAAGTCATACTGTACTGGAGTGAGAGTGTTTTTTGTTTTGGGCATATTATCTGAGGGACAGGATTTGTTGAGCATTCTGTCAAGCAGCCAAGGTATTGATACTTTTTTAAAAGATCTTCAGCGGGTATGCCTAGCAAACAGAAGATGGGAAATGAGTTCTTCCCTTCGCAAAACATAAGAAGCAACTCACAAATGAGTTGCTTTCCCACTTAACTTCTCCAATTTTCCGGATCTTCTTTCCATCTCTTCAATTGTTCTAACTCATCTTCACGGATGATTTCATTCTGGAGCGCTACATCCAATAAACTTGAATAATCTGAAAGAGCATAGGATGTTATATCTTGTTCTTTAAGCATCCTTTTCCCTTTATCCAATTCATATGTGAAGATCGCGACTACTCCTAATACGTCACATCCCGCTTCCCTTAGGGCTTTAACCGCTGTTATACAGCTTCCTCCCGTTGAGATAAGGTCTTCCACTACGACCACCTTTTGCCCGGCAGACGCAATTCCTTCAATCTGTTTTCCTTTTCCGTGGGCTTTAGCTTTTGATCTGACATAGCACATAGGGAGGTTTAAATTATCACTTACCCACGCAGCGTGTGGGATTCCCGCCGTTGCTGTTCCTGCAATGACTTCTGCATCAGGGAAATGCTGCCGGATCATCTCTGACAGCCCCTCTGCGATGCTATTCCTTACTGAAGGATATGATAGTGTCAGTCGATTATCACAATAGATGGGTGACTTTATTCCAGATGACCACGTAAACGGTTCCTCGGGGTTTAAAAATACTGCTTTGATGTCTAATAATTTTCTGGCTATTTCTTGTTTCATGCTTTGCCCTCCCATTCCTTTACGATCCTTTCATAGGCCTCCACCGGCTGATCGGCTCCTGTGATACTTCTTCCAACGACTATGTAGGAAGATCCCAATTCCCTTGCCACATGCGGCGTAGTGACCCTTTTTTGATCTCCTGCATGATCTTCAGCTAAACGGATTCCAGGAGTGACACGTAAAAAGTCATTCCCACAATGCTCTTTAATCATCGATGCTTCATGAGGGGAACAAACCACTCCATCAAGCCCTGCTTGTTTTGCAAGGGTTGCATAGTGTAAGACAGATTCATTGATGGTTATAGGGATCAATTGCTCTTTTCGCATTTGTTCTTCTGATGTTGATGTCAGCTGTGTCACTGCAATTAGAGAAGCGCGGTCATGGTTGGCCGGTGTACCCGCATACAAACCTTCCAACGCCTTTTCCATCATTATGCTGCCACCTGCTGCATGCACATTCATAAGCTCCAGGTCGAATCCCGCAAGCCCCTTCATGGCTCCGTAAACGGTGTTGGGAATATCATGAAGTTTCAGATCCAGGAATATCCGGTGATTCTTACTTAAAATCTTCTCAAGTATGGCAGGACCATTTTGAAGATAGAGTTCCATACCCACCTTTACATGTAAACTTTCGGAAAATTGATCCAAAAAGTATGATGTGGTATCCCACGTAGGGAAATCAAGAGCTATAAACGGTTTTTGACACATTCTTCCCCCAGCTCCTTCCGGTTAATTGCGATATATGGTCGACTCCAAGTTCATCGAGTAATGGTGGTAAGTTATTTATGATCGTTTTACATACGAATGGATCGACGAAGTTTGCCGTCCCGACTGCGATGGCACTGGCCCCTGCATAGAAATATTCAATAACATCTTCAGCTGATTGGATTCCCCCCATCCCGATGATGGGAAGGTCCACTTGTTGACTCACTTCGTAAATCATTCGAATGGCAACGGGTTTAATCGCAGGGCCAGATAATCCGCCGGCTTTGTTTGCCAAAATCGGCTTCCCTGTCTTCATATCCAATCTCATTCCCAGGAGCGTATTGATCATCGTCAATCCATCAGCACCTCCTGCTTCGACAGCCTTTGCCATTTCAACGATGTTGGTTACGTTTGGGGACAGTTTTACATACAAAGGCACCTGGGAGACTTCTTTAACTCTCTCGGTCAATTCTTTAGCCACCTCAGGAATGGTCCCAAAAGCGATTCCACCCGTTTTCACATTTGGACATGAAATATTGAGTTCAAGGGCAGCCACGTTTTCAGCTGATGAGATGACTCTTGCCACTTCTACATAATCCTCGACTTTTGAACCTGCCACGTTTGCGATGATTGGTACATCATATTGTGAAAGCCATGGGAGTTCCTTTTCCATCACCCCTGTAAGACCGGGATTTTGTAACCCGATGGCATTCAACATGCCTCCATTCGTTTCAGCGACCCGGGGAGTCGGATTGCCAAAGCGCGCCTCTTCCGTCGTGGCTTTGATCATGATCGCTCCAAGCTTGCTTAAATCATAGAACTGACTATATTCCCTCCCAAATCCAAAACAACCTGAAGCAGGCATAACCGGGTTTTTTAGAGATAATCCGGGTAATTCGATTTGTAATGACTTCATAGGAGAACCTCCCCTACCGGAAATACCGGTCCGTCACTGCAAACCTTCACATAACTCGCCCCTTCCGGATCATCCTGTTTATGACAAACACAAGCGAAACAAGCCCCGATTCCACAGCCCATCCTCTCTTCCAGTGAAATGAAACCGCGATGGTGACCCAATTGGGATTCCAACGCTTTTAGCATCGGTGTGGGACCACAGGAATAAAATACATCAAAGGCAGGTTTTTCCTCTTGGATAACATCCGTCACAAATCCTGTTGTACCAAGCGATCCATCTGCAGTTGCAATATATGTGTCTCCAAGTTCCAGGAACTCATTTTCATAAAAGCTGACAGCTTCATTTTGAAAACCGAGGATATGCTTCACTTTCCAACCGTTATCAATCAGCTTTTTAGAAAGACCGTAAAGGGGAGGAACGCCAATTCCTCCACCAACTAGCAATGCGGTCTTATTTCCACCTTCTACGGTGAACCCATTTCCGAGTGGCCCTAATACATCTACCTGTTCAGTTCTTTTCACTTGGGAAAGGAGACTGGTTCCTTTCCCTTCCGCGCGGTAGATCAAGGTCATGATCTCCTCTGCGTGGTCATGAGAGGCGATGGAAATCGGCCTCCTCAATAAAGGGTCGATTCCCGTTCCGACTTTCACATGAACAAATTGGCCAGGGGCCTTTATTTCACTTACTAAATCTCCTTGAAGGACGATCTCGAAGATGTTTTCAGCAATCCTTTCATGAGAAAGCACGGTCATCTTTTCGTTTACGATCATTGAAACACCGCCTCTTTCGCTTTCAATTGTCCCGGCAGCGCCTCAGCAGAGAACGTCATGGATTCAATCACTCTCAGAATGGCTTCTGCAGTGTCCAGTGATGTTAGGCATGGTATGCCATTTTCTACTGATTCCCTTCGAATTTTGAACCCATCACGTGCAGGCTGTTTTCCTTTTGTCAAGGTATTGATGACAAGCTGTGTTTCTCCGCTCTGGATAATATCCAATAATGTAGGACCGCTGGATCCGATCTTATCCACTTCACGAACAGCGATACCTGCTTTTGTCAGATGCTCAGCCGTACCCTTTGTTGCAAGGATTTGATAGCCGATATCGATGAATCGTTGAGCCAAAAGCACCGCTTCGTCTTTGTCTTTATCCGCAACGGTCATAAGCACAGAGCCATATTCCTTCATTTGCATGCCAGCTGCAACCATTCCTTTATAGAGGGCTTTTTCCAATGTGAAATCTTTCCCCATTACTTCACCTGTAGATTTCATTTCAGGCCCGAGAGTAATGTCCACTCTCCTTAGTTTGGCAAAAGAGAAGACTGGAACTTTCACGTACACACCTTGCTTTTCAGGAATTAGCCCCGACGTGTAACCTTGTTCCTTCAAGGAAATCCCGAGGATCGATTTGGTCGCAATATTGGCCATCGGTACATTCGTGATCTTACTGATGAATGGTACTGTTCGGCTGGAACGCGGATTCACTTCCAGGACGAAGACCTCACCTTTTGAAATGACATATTGAATGTTCAAGAGGCCTACAATGTTTAAGCCTTTTGCGAGTCGAGTCGTGTAATCGGCAATGGTTTGCTTTTGTTCTGGAGTCAGCTGCTGTGGGGGATACACCGCAATCGAATCACCTGAGTGGACCCCTGCCCGCTCGATATGCTCCATGATTCCAGGTATCACGACGTCTGTTCCATCGGAAATGGCATCCACTTCAATTTCTTTCCCGATTAGGTAGCGGTCAATTAATACCGGGTGCTGCGGGTTGACCTTTACAGCATTCTTCATATACATCAGAAGCTCTTCTTCACGGTAAACGATTTCCATTGCCCTTCCGCCGAGAACGTATGAAGGCCTGACAAGGACCGGATAACCGATGTTGCTAGCAATGGATAAGGCACCTTCCACAGATACTGCCGTTTTCCCTTTTGGCTGAGGAACTCCCAGTTCGTTCAGAGTATGTTCAAATTTATCCCGGTTCTCTGCTCTGTCGAGATCCTCAAGTGTTGTCCCGAGAATCGTGACACCCCGTTTGACCAACTCATCTGCGAGATTAATGGCCGTCTGTCCACCAAACTGCACTACGACGCCCTTAGGTTTTTCAAGATCAATGATATGCATGACATCTTCTACCGTCAGAGGCTCGAAGTATAATTTATCCGAAATACTGAAGTCAGTCGATACCGTTTCCGGGTTGTTATTCACAATGATCGCTTCATAACCTGCTTCTTTAATTGCCCATACTGAGTGAACTGTTGCGTAATCAAACTCTACACCCTGTCCGATCCTGATCGGACCCGAACCAAGTACGATGACGCTCTCACGTTCCGTGACTCTGGATTCGTTCTCATCTTCATAGGTGCCGTAGAAGTACCGCGTTTCTGATTCAAACTCTGCGGCGCAAGTATCGACCATTTTATAAACAGGAGTTAGGTGATTTTCTTTTCTCCAGTTAAACACATCTGCTTCTGACCTCTCCCATAGCTTTGCCACGGTGATATCCGAAAAGCCCATGCGCTTAGCTTTTTGACCGATTTCAAAGCTGAAAGGATTCTGAGATAATTCCTTTTCAAACTCTACGATTCTATTCATTTTATATAAGAAGAAAAGATCGATTTTACTCCATTCATGTATGGTTTCAATTGTTACACCTCTTCTAAGAGCTTCACCGATGTAGAAAAGGCGTTCATCCCCGGCCTTTCGAATCCTTTTCTCGATCCACTCGTCCGTAAATTGGTGTGCATCACTGAGTTCCATGTGATATGTGTTGCTTTCAAGTGATCGGATCGCTTTCAGAAGTGACTCTTCGAATGTTCTTCCAATCGCCATTACCTCTCCTGTTGCCTTCATTTGGGTACCCAGGTTACGCTTGGCAGCTTCGAATTTATCAAATGGCCATCTTGGAATTTTAGTCACTACATAGTCAAGGGCAGGTTCGAATGATGCATATGTTTTACCTGTAACAGGATTCATCATTTCATCCAGGGTAAGACCGACCGCTATCTTGGCCGCAAGCTTCGCGATTGGATAGCCAGTCGCTTTAGAAGCAAGGGCAGAAGACCTGCTTACCCTTGGATTCACTTCAATGATATAGTACTGGAAGCTGTCAGGATCAAGGGCAAGCTGAACGTTACAGCCTCCTTCTATCCCCAACTCCCGGATGATATTCAAACTTGTATTTCGAAGCATCTGATACTCACGGTCACTTAAGGTCTGACTTGGTGCTACCACAATCGAATCTCCCGTATGAATTCCAACTGGATCGATGTTTTCCATGTTACACACCACGATTGCATTATCTGCTGCATCTCTCATAACCTCGTACTCTATTTCCTTGAAGCCGGCAATACTTTTTTCCAACAGGCACTGAGTTACCGGGCTGTATTTCAATCCCGAGCTGACGATCTCGACCAATTCGTCTTCATTGTGACAGATCCCACCGCCGGTTCCTCCCAGTGTATAAGCAGGACGGACGATGACTGGATAGCCAATTTCATTCACAAATTGATAAGCTTCATCCAATGAATGAATGATTTCACTATCCGGAACGGGCTCTCCCATTTCATTCATTAAATTCCTGAACAAGTCACGGTCTTCCGCTTTCTCGATGGCCGAAAGCTTCGTCCCGAGAATTTCCACTCCGCATTCTTCCAATACCCCTGATTGAGCAAGTTCTACAGCCAGGTTCAACCCCGTTTGACCACCTAATGTAGGCAGCAGTGCATCCGGTCGTTCTTTACGGATAATCCTGCTGACAAACTCCAATGTCAACGGTTCGATGTATACTTTATCAGCCATTTCGGCATCCGTCATGATTGTTGCAGGGTTCGAGTTCACCAGGATTACCCGGTAACCCTCCTCTTTTAAGGCGATGCATGCTTGCGTTCCCGCATAGTCGAATTCTGCCGCCTGTCCAATAATGATGGGCCCGCTTCCGATAACTAAGATGGTTTTAATGTCAGTACGTTTAGGCATGTTGAAGCTCCTTTCTTTTCTCTTCTTTCATAAGTTGTAAGAAATCATCGAATAAGTAATTAGAATCTTCTGGTCCGGGAGATGCTTCAGGGTGATACTGAACCGTAAAGGCCGGGAAATCCAAGTGCTTCAATCCTTCTACCGATCCATCGTTTATTGCAGTATGGGTCACCTGCAGTCTCGAACCCGCTAACGATTTTTCATCTACTGCATAGCCATGGTTCTGTGAGGTCAGCGCGACTTTCCCAGTTTTCAAATCTTTGACCGGATGGTTGCCTCCCCTGTGACCGAACTTCATTTTGAAAGAGTCTCCACCACAAGCGAGAGCAAATAATTGATGACCTAAGCAGATGCCGAAGAGTGGAATTTCACCCAGAATCTCCTTGATCGTTTCGACCGCTTCGGGTACATCCTTCGGATCCCCAGGTCCATTCGATAACATGATTCCGTCAGGCTGCAGGCGTCTTATTTCTTCTGCAGAAGTGTCATAAGGAACCACGATCACATCACAATCACGCTTATTTAATTCCCGTAAGATTCCATGCTTCATACCGAAATCCATCAACACGACGCGATAGCCTCTTCCCGGGCTTGCATAAGCTGTTTTCGTAGAAACCTGTTTTACCTGGTCATTCCTAAGGGTTGTATCCTGTAATTTATCCAGCATGTCTTGTGGATTTAATTCAGCAGAGCAGATGATGCCTTTCATGGCTCCATGCTTTCTGATGATCCTTGTTAACTTTCTGGTGTCGATATCAGAAATTCCTGGAATTCTTTTTATTTTTAATAATTCATCCAATGTGGATTCATTTCTCCAGTTAGAAGGGAAGTCTGCCACTTCTCTCACAATGAATGCTTTAATGGCTGGAGAGATCGATTCAAAATCGTCCCGGTTTATTCCATAGTTCCCTACAAGCGGGTAGGTCAGGGTTACAAGCTGTCCGCAATAGGAAGGATCGGATAGAATCTCCTGGTAGCCAGTCATGCTCGTATTGAATACAACTTCACCAATACTTTCTTCATTTGCTCCAAATCCTTCTCCCACGAAAACTGTTCCATCGTCTAAAATGAGTTGTCTTTTCATTGTTCGTTTCCTCCTTCATTCCATACAAGAGATCCCTGATAAAAAGTTGCTTTCGGCCATCCTTTGCACTCCCACTCTTTAAATGGAGTGTTTTTCCCTTTTGATAAGAATTCTGCAGGGTCGATCACTTTTTGTTCATTTAAATCCAAGAGCGTAAAATCCGCTTCTCCTCCTACTTCAAGTAGTCCAAACGGAAGGTTAAAGCTTGAACATGGTTTAATCGTCATCCAGTCGATTAACTGCTTCAGGGTAAAGATTCCTTTTTCCACAAAGTTGGTATAAAGCAACGGAAAGGCTGTCTCCAATCCAACAATGCCGAAGGGTGCGAGTCGCATCCCTTCTGATTTTTCAGCTTCTGTATGCGGTGCATGATCAGTAGCGATAAAATCAATCGTTCCATCCAGTAATCCTTCTATCAAAGCCTGTTGGTCCTCTTTACCCCTAAGTGGCGGATTCATTTTGAAGTTGGGATCAAGTCCCGGAATATCGTCATCACTCAACAGTAGATGATGGGGAGTTACTTCAGCAGTCACATTGATGCCGGCTTTCTTCGCGTCCCTTACCACCCTTACTGATTCTTTTGTTGAAATATGGCACACGTGATAATGGACTCCTGCTGCCTCTGCCAGAAGCACATCCCTTGCGATATGTACGGCTTCGCATATGGAGGGGATCCCAGGCAGGTCATGCTCCTTTGAGAATAGCCCTTCATGAACCGCCCCTCCATAAATCAATGTATTTTCTTCACAGTGGGCGACGATGGAGGCATCGATACTGGCTGCTATTTTCATCGCTTCAAACATCGTCCCAGCAGATTGTACCCCTACTCCATCATCGGTGAAGGCAAATGCCCCCTTTTTCTTTAAGGCAGGTATGTCATTGATGGTTTTTCCAATTTGACGTTCCGTAATGGCGGCATATGGTAAGACCCTGACGTTGCCTGTGTTCATGATTTTATTATTTAGAGACTCGAGGTTTTCAACTGTATCAGGAACCGGTCTAGTATTCGGCATAGCGGCAATGGTTGTGAATCCTCCCTTTGCAGCAGCATTTGTACCTGTTTCAATGGTTTCTTTATGTTCGCCGCCCGGTTCTCTTAAGTGGACATGTAAATCGACAAATCCCGGGGAAAGCAATAACCCTTCTGCTTGGAATTCCTGGTGATCTTTCCCTTTCAATTCTGGACCCATCTCGATGATTTTTGTATTTTCCACCTTGACATCCACGTTCTCAGAATCACCATTTTTTGTTAGAACACGTGCATTTCGGATGATCCACTTCATTTCAATTCCCCCTGGTTAGTTGATTTCAAGCGCTCTTTTTAAAACAGCCATTCTTACGAATACTCCGTTTTCCATCTGTTTGAAAATCCTTGACTGGTCACATTCAACCAATGAATCTGCAATTTCCACACCCCGATTGACCGGTGCCGGATGAAGGATGATTCCGGTTGGTTTCATTCGGGCTCTTCTATTTTCCGTTAAGCCGAATCCTTCATGATATTCTTCTTTCGTCATGTTGGATGTACTTTCGTGGCGTTCATGCTGGATACGAAGGAGCATGATCACATCTGAATCTGGTATACATTCATCTATAGGCATATAGTGATGTTGATCGTGGAAAGGGAACCATTCTCTCGGCCCGGAGAAAAAGACTTCCGCCCCAAGTTTTGTCAGGGCTTCGGCATTTGACCTGGCTACCCTGCTATGGGCTATATCACCGATGATGGAAACCTTGAGTCCTTCAAATCCACCGAACTCTTGACGTATGGTCAACAGATCCAACAGACATTGAGTCGGATGATTCCCACATCCATCTCCACCATTGATCACACTTATGTTGAGAGGCGCCAATTCAACAAAGTAACGTTCCAGGGAATGACGGATGACAACCGTTTCGACTCCGATGCTTTCCAACGTTTTCACCGTGTCATACAAGCTCTCACCTTTTTGAACGCTGGATGTCTGTGCTTCAAATGGAATGACTTCAAGACCAAGCTTCCTTTCAGCCATTTCAAAGCTGCATTTTGTCCGTGTACTTGCCTCGAAGAAAAGGTTGGCCACATATCTACTCGAACCATCCGTCCAGGTTTTTCCCTTTTTAAAGTGTTCAGCCTCATCCAATATCTGAAGTATTTCCTCTTTTGATAAGTCATTCATCGTCAACAAATTTTTCACCAAGAGCCCCCCTGTCTTCACTTTTATTTTCAAAAAAACACCCTGTCAATTTCCTGACAGGGTGTTTTTGAACATACCAACCTTGACAGTGCGGAACATTCCGCATGTCTTGTTCAAATTCACCCTTCCTAGACTCTCTGGACCATGTTAAAAGGTGGTTCTATGCAACGTCTTGCTTAGTATTCTCTTCTTGGAATAAATTGTTTTCTGCTTCACTTTCTTTCCTTCCCGGTAATACCAGGTTCAGGAACACTCCTACGATCGCGGCAAGTGCCATACCGGATAAGGATACATTCTCGTTTATTTTCACAAATGCTCCTCCCACTCCGATAACAAGGATGACACTTGAGATGACTAAATTCCGCTTGTTACCCAGGTCTACTTTATTATCAATCAGCATGCGGAGTCCGCTTGATGCGATGATTCCGAACAGGAGGATCGATACGCCCCCCATGACAGCTGATGGAATCGAGCCAATCAATGCCGTTATTTTCCCAATGAATCCGAACACGATGGCTAACATAGCTGCCCCACCGATGACGAATACGCTGAATACCCGTGTAATGGCAAGGACACCGATGTTTTCACCATACGTTGTATTTGGAGGCCCACCCAGGAAGGATGCGATCATCGTCGCAACCCCGTCTCCAAGAATCGAGCGGTGCAGGCCAGGCTTTTCAATGAAATTCCGTCCTACGACCTTACTTAATACCATCTGATCCCCCGTATGCTCTGCCAGGGTTACCAGTGCAACCGGCACCATGATGGATACAATCTCCCAAGAAAAGCTCGGCGTGTAATGTACAAACGGGATAAAGAAGTCAGGCATTTGGAAGAAGGGTGCATCCAATACCTGTTGAAAATCCACCAGTCCCGCAAATACTGCAATGATATAGCCTCCGATAATACCAGCCAGGATCGGGACCATTCCTAGAAAGCCTTTGAAGTAAATCGAGCAGATGACTGTAATGGCCAATGTTGCAAGTGCGACCATTAAGTGCGTGTTGCTGTATACCAATTGCTCTGCTCCCGGATTTTCATACATGGCCATATTCACAGCCGTTCCGGCAAGACCCAAACCGATGACCATGATGACGGGTCCTACAACAACCGGTGGCAGGATTCTAATCAGCCATTTCAAGCCAAGCTTCGAGATGAGTAACGCGACGATACCGTAAACGATACCCGCAAGGAAGCTTCCCATCATGGCAGCTTCTGGACCTCCAAGGCTCTTGGCTGCAAGGATGGGTGCAATGAAAGCGAAAGATGATCCCAGGTAAGCAGGTATTCTTCCTTTAGTAATCAAGAGATAAGCGAGTGTCCCAAGCCCACTTGAAATCAAGGCGACCCCCGGACTCAAACCCACCAGAAATGGTACAAGTACGGTCGCTCCAAACATGGCGAATAAATGTTGTATGCTCAGGGTGACCCATTTTCCTATATTCGGTACTTCTTCTACATCTAATACGATATCTTGTTTTTGATTCATATCTGTTTCCTCCTCTGATACCCATTTTTCCCCATTAAAAAACCCTCTTTGTCCTAAAGAGGGCACAAAGAGGGTACAAGAAGGCCAGTTTCCACCTTCAAATCCCATCCTTTGTCAGCCTCACTGGACCGCTCTTAAAAGGACTTCCTTTATTCTTTTTCGTGTATTGCGACAGCGTCTTCCTGATCTACTTCGGTTAAAGCAACCATGATTTTCTCAGAGCTTGAAGTCGGAATGTTCTTCCCGACGAAATCCGCCCGAATCGGCAACTCTCTATGTCCCCGATCCACAAGGACCGCCAGTTGGATCTGGCTTGGCCGCCCAAGATCCATTAAGGCATCCAAGCCCGCACGGACCGTCCTCCCAGTGAATAATACATCATCCACCAGAATGACTTTCTTGTTTGTAATATCCACCGGCAGGTCAGACCCCTTAACCTCTGGTTCGTGATCGTCTGTTTTCTTTGTTAAATCATCTCGGTATAGAGTGATGTCTATTTCACCGACTGGAATTTCTTCCCCTTCAATCGCATGAATCCGCTCGGCTAATCTATTGGCGATGTAAATGCCTCTTGTTTTGATTCCTACAAGAATGCAATCTTCAATACCCTTGTTTCGTTCAATGATTTCATGAGCGATCCTTGTGAGTGCTCTTCGAATGGCGGGTTGATCCAACACCGTTGCTTTCTTAGTCATTTACAGCCACCTCGCTTTCTAATTATCCACATAAAAAATCCCTCTCACCGCTATAGATGAGAGGGCAGATTTATCGTTATAATCCATTGCACACCAATAGAATTGGTCATACATTGCTCCTTCTCAGCCTCACGGGACCGTATTAAAGGTTACTTATTCAATTAATTACATCATAAAGGTCA
This sequence comes from Bacillus sp. NTK074B, assembly GCF_017303375.1. Taxonomy (GTDB): domain Bacteria; phylum Bacillota; class Bacilli; order Bacillales; family Bacillaceae_B; genus Rossellomorea. The sequence continues at coordinate 367,333 of NZ_JAFKOH010000002.1, forward strand.
CGTCGAAATTTGTCAATGGTTATTTTCAAGATGGTTGATCAATTTTGTGAATTCTTCCGGTAACTTTGCATGGAACTCCATATATTCTTCCGTTCTTGGATGAACAAAGCCAAGTACTCCTGCATGAAGGGCCTGTCCATCAATACTTAACGTCTTACGGGGACCATATTTCGGATCTCCAGCAAGCGGAAAGCCGATGTACTTCATATGCACCCTGATTTGATGGGTTCTTCCTGTTTCCAATTCACATTCAACGAGCGTAAAATCCTTATATCGGTCCAACACTTTGAAATGGGTGACCGCTTGTTTTCCATTATCTACGACAGCCATACTCTGGCGATCTTTAGGGTCTCTTCCGATTGGAGCATCTATCGTTCCATATTCGTGTGGGATCAAGCCATGTACAATGGCCGTATATTTCCTGGTTACAGACTTTTCTACTAACTGGTTTACAAGATGTTCATGGGCCATATCATTCTTGGCTACCATGAGTAAACCGGATGTGTCCTTGTCAATTCTATGGACGATGCCCGGTCTTAAAATTCCATTGATGCCTGAAAGATCCTTACAATGATACATCAATCCATTTACCATTGTCCCCGAATAATGTCCAGGAGCGGGATGGACGACCATCCCTTTCGGCTTGTTCACGACGATAACATCTCCATCTTCATATGCAATATCCAGGTGTAAATTTTCAGGCTCTACATCCAATTCTTCCGGTTCCGGAATTGAAACCGTGATCACGGCGTTCAAAGTGCACTTCAAGTTTGGCTTGACACTTTCATCATTCACTTTGATATGACCGTCCTTAATCCATTGCTGGACCTGGGACCGTGACCATTCCTTATTCAATTGACTAACGACCTTATCAATTCGTTCTCCCTGTTCTTCTTCAAGTATGCTGTGCTGAATTACTTCCATTTTTGTTCTCCTTCTTTGCTTTTCGTTCGTCTAAATACATGTAAATGAGTAACAATGCCACTCCAATGGTTAATGCTGCATCGGCAATATTAAAAATCGGAAAATCATAGGAAAAAATGTATGTATTTAAGAAATCGACCACTTCTTTTCTAAAGACACGATCAATAAAGTTTCCAATTGCTCCACCAAGCATAAAAGCGAGGCTCAGACTAAACAACGGATGCCCCTTTGCATGGACTTGCATATAATACACGATACCTACAATTACAACTAATGTAATAATATAAAAAAACCACATTTGTCCTTGGAGGATTCCCCATGCTGCACCTTGATTCCGATGAGAAGTAAGATAAAAGACATTATTTATTATTGATATGCTTTCTCCCTCGGTCATTTGTCTCACTACCAACCATTTTGTTAATTGATCCAATCCAATAACAATCAAAGCCACTAAATAATAATACACAAAGGCAACCTCCGAACATCGTTAATTGATTACCTTTGCATTTTAGCATAAAAGGGGAAATAAAGACACTGAAACTAGAGGTGATTGGTGGAAACATGAGAGAAAATCAGGAGTAGGATGAAATCTTCCCAAACCTCCTCCAGTCTAAAGCATTTTGAATCGATGTACAGGTTGGATTCATCAGCATGAAATCAAAAGGAATTTCTTCGCCGCTCATTTCACAATATCCATATTCATTATCCCGGAAACGAACCAAAGCTTGTTTCACCTCTGTAATTTCCTCTTCTATATATTTCTGAATTAAAGGATGTTGAGATTGACTTGCCTCAAGTTCCTGCAAGGATGTCTTCAGCTCTTCTACAATGGATGTGTATCGGTCATATGTCATCTTGATCCCTCCACTTATAGTATGGAGGAAATGGCCATGAATATTGTGTTGCAAGATATAGCAATTATGGAATTTGAATGCGGGCGTATAAGACATAAAAAAGGTGACCGGCCAAATTGACAGGTCACCTTTTCGTTACGTCAAGTGAGAGTAGCTTTCTTTCACAACAGACGCACATCGTGTGCATAGAGTTGGATGATCTTTATCCTCGCCAACTATTGTAGTGACGATCCAGCAGCGGTCACATGTTTCACCATCGGCTTTTTCGACAACGATGTTGTTTTCACCAAGATTCAAGGCATCATCCGGGGCTTCATTTACCGCTCCACCTATTTCAAAGGCAGACACGATAAACAACTGCTTTAAGTCTTCTTTAATGGAGTCCAGTAAGCTTTTTGTTTCATCATTCACGTAAAGTGTTACTTTAGCCGTTAACGATTTCCCGATGATTTTCTGGTTACGAGCTTCCTCCAGGGCCTTTAATACATCATCTCTTAATTCGAGGAATGCACTCCATTTTTTCTTCAATTCATCAGCATCTGCGAATGTTTGCACTTCAGGCATATCTGTCAGTTGAACACTTTCTCCCTCAGCACCCGGGATATACCCCCAAACTTCATCTGCAGTGTGAGAAAGGATCGGAGACATAAGTTTCGTAAGAGCCACCAGACATTCATACAGTACAGTCTGTATTGCACGTCGTTCGTAATGATTTTCCGACTCGATATAAAGAACATCCTTCGCAAAATCAAGGTAGAATGAGCTTAAGTCCAAGGTACAGAAATTATTGACTGCGTGATAAATGCTGGCAAATTCATACTTATCATAAGAATTTTTCACGTTTTTTACGAGGTCATTCAGCTTCACAAGCATGAATTGATCGACTTCTCTTAGCTGATCGAAGGATACGGCATTGGATTTAGGATCAAAGTCAGAAAGATTCCCCAATAAGAAACGGAATGTATTACGGATCTTGCGGTAAACTTCAGCTACCTGCTTTAGAATAGGATCTGATACACGTACATCCGCCTGATAATCCACAGATGCAACCCAGAGGCGCAGAATGTCGGCACCAAGCTGTTTCATGACTTTCTCAGGAACCATGACATTGCCTAGTGATTTACTCATTTTCCTTCCATCACCATCCAGTGCGAATCCGTGACTCAATACTCCTTTATATGGAGCTTTTCCTGTTACGGCTACACTCGTCGTTAAAGATGAGTTGAACCACCCACGATATTGATCAGAGCCCTCTAAATAAAGATCTGCCGGACGTTGAAGATCATCTCGTTCCTCAAGGACTGCCTGATGAGAAGAACCTGAGTCAAACCACACATCCATGATATCCTGTTCTTTTGTGAACGTCCCATTCGGGCTGCCTTCATGAGTAAATCCTTCAGGTAGAAGGGCTTTCGCTTCTTTCTCAAACCAGATATTCGACCCGTGTTCACGGAAGAGATTAGACACATGATCAATCGTTTCATCTGTAATGATTTCCTGACCATTTTCAGCATAGAATACCGGAATCGGCACCCCCCATGCACGTTGACGGGAAATACACCAGTCACCACGGTCTCTGACCATGTTGTAGAGGCGTGTTTCGCCCCATGCCGGAATCCATTTCGTTTCATTTACCGCTTCTAATAATTCTTTACGGAATTTATCAATAGATGCAAACCACTGGGCGGTTGCTCTGAAAATAACCGGCTTCTTTGTACGCCAATCATGTGGATAGGAGTGAGTAATGAAGTTTAACTTGAGCAATGCCCCCAATTCCTGAAGCTTCTCAGTGATCGGCTTATTGGCTTTGTCATAAAATAACCCTTCAAATCCAGGCGCTTCCGAAGTCATAACCCCTTTATCGTCTACAGGACATAACACGTCAAGGCCATATTTCTTCCCTACAAGGAAATCATCCTCACCATGCCCTGGAGCTGTATGAACACAACCTGTACCTGAATCGGTGGTAACATGCTCACCAAGGACGACAAGTGATTCACGGTCGTATAGCGGGTGTTTTGCAACGATACGCTCAAGCTCGGCACCCTTTACCTTTTTGGATACAGAATAGTCTTCCCACTCTAGATTCTTTGCTACCTCTTCAAGTAAATCTTCTGCTACTACATAGCTGTTTCCCTTCACATTTACAACGACATAGCTAAGATCAGCATGAACCGCGATTCCAAGATTGGCAGGAATCGTCCAAGGAGTTGTCGTCCAGATAACGAGCTGGGTTCCTTCCTTCAGGACACCCTTTCCTTCTGTGACGGCAAATCCAACATAAATGGACGGGGAACGCTTATCCTGATATTCGATCTCTGCTTCAGCAAGTGCTGATTCACTTGATGGTGACCAATAGACCGGCTTCTTCCCTTTATAGATGTATCCCTTTTTCGCCATATCTCCGAACACTTTGATCTGCTGGGCTTCGTATTCAGGTCTTAGTGTAATATATGGATTATCCCAATCGCCTCGAACCCCTAATTGCTTGAATTGCTTACGTTGGTTATCCACCTGCTCATATGCATATTCCTCACATAATTTACGGAATTCTGCAACAGTCATTTCTTTGCGCTTTACGCCTTTATTTGTTAAGGCCTGCTCAATCGGCAATCCATGTGTATCCCAACCCGGAACATACGGTGCGTGGTATCCGTTCATGGATTTATATCGAACGATGAAGTCCTTAAGGACCTTATTCAGCGCGTGACCCATATGAATGTTACCATTCGCATATGGAGGTCCGTCATGAAGGATGAATAAAGGACGATCACTCGTTCTTTCCTGGACTTGTTGATAAATGTTCATTTCTTCCCATTTCTTCTGTGTATCCGGCTCTCGTTTCGGCAAATTCCCTCTCATCGGGAATTCCGTTTTCGGCATTAATAATGTATCTTTATAATCCATGAAACTCTTCCTCCTATATCGTTCATCTTTATTGCCATCATTTCTAAATCTTTCGCGTCTTAATCAGAACGGGTGCACTTCCTTATATTTATATTAAAATAAAAAAAGCTTACTCATCCCTGGAAAAAGGGACGAGAAAGCTTTCCCGCGGTACCACCCTCATAAAGACCATATAAGATCTTCACTCGTTAAGATTCGTAACGTGAATAATTCGCTAATCATTACTCTTCTAACCGAATTTCATGAGAAGGGCTCGAGGGTGATATTCCGCACTCTTTTCCTTATCGGGCTCACACCGTCCCCGACTCGCTAGAAAGGATTTATTTAATAAGAACGTACTGTCCCTGTCTTAACCTCTGACAATTAAGAATGTGTTGTTCAATTATATGAAAATATTGCGCTTTTCGTCAAGACAATGTCTCTTCTTCTTTTAAGGTTTTTAAATCCGTAGCATCCAGATCGAATTCCATCAATTGATCCCAATCATTTGTATCAAGAAGATCAAGCTGTGCTTCGATAAGCATTTTGAATCGTGTCCTGAACACTTTTGATTGTTTTTTGAGCTCTTCAATTTCAATGGCTATCTTCCGTGCCTTGGACAATGATTCGTTCACGATTCGATCAGCATTCTTCTCTGCTTCTTTAATGATCAGCTTTGACTCTTTCATTGCATTTCTCTTGACTTCTTCCCCTGCTTCTTGAGCAATGACGATTGATTTGTTCAACGTTTCCTCAATGTTGGTAAAATGACCTAAACGTTCATTCAAAGAGTTTAAACGTTCTTCCGTTTCTTTCTTCTCACGGATTAGAATTTCGTAATCTTTAATAATTTGATCTAAAAATTCATTGACCTCATCCTCATCATAACCACGAAAGCCACGACTAAATTCTTTATTATGTATGTCTAATGGCGTTAAAGGCATGGGAGCCACCTCCAGTACTTGGTGAATTACATATTTATTATAACTAAAATTTCGACAGTATGAGGGGGAATTCCTTTATTTTTCAGAAATTATTTCAGTATTCCAACAGAAATTCGCCATTTATCCCGTTTTGTTCTGCCTTCAATGGACAGCAACTTACTTCTTCCGTATCCTCTTGCGGATAAAACATCTGAAGCTTCCACATCGAAAGACGGATTTTCAACGGTTTTCCAGTTCACTTTCACATGACCGCTTTTAATCAATGTTTGAGCCTTTTGGCGGGAATCATTGTAGATTGCAGCGAGTACGACGTCAAGTCTTAATGAACTGACAGTCGTTGTCTTTTCCTGCCACTCTTCCTGACTCTTCATTTTTTCATGCAATGGTATATCCTTTAAAGATACCTTGGCTTTTCCAATTTGGGTGAGTTCCATGCGAACGTAGTCTGAGATTTCATCTGCAAGCAACAAATGAATGGTCTCTTCCCCGGTCACAATATCCCCGAATTTATCCCGCTTTAATCCAAGAGACATAAGGGTCCCTAATACCTGTCTATGTTCTATTGTAACAAACTTCGATGGATACTGTATTTCAAATGCCCTTATACCAAAATCTTCTTCCTCCGGTTGGAAATAGGAGGGATATATAAATGCTCGTTTCCGTTCTGAATCTTCCGGAGAGAAGGAAAGCATGATTTCATCGTTATTTCCTACAATCGACTCGACAATATGCTGTTGCCTTGGGTCCAAAAAATCCGTCAATTTCGGTGCATATTGTTGTTCCACAGAGTCCTTCCATTCTAAAACAGCATCTACAAACTCTTTTTCATCGGGTCTAAAGTGTTGATAAATGGAAGACAAGAGTTCAACACCTCCTTGATTATTACAGAATAAAAGGACTGAAACGGATTGACCGGTTTCAGTCCTTTATGGGTCTAAGCTTCCATTAAATAAGCCATCTAAATAATTGCGTTAAGCCTGATTGCGCCAGGTTTAACACAATGAATGCCACAATTGGTGAAATATCAATCATCCCGATTGATGGAACAATCCGTCTGAATGGCTCCAGGTAAGGTTCACAGATTCTTGCAAGGAACTGTCCGATCGACGTCTCTCTTGCATTCGGGAACCAGGACATTAAGATATAGATGATCAAAGCCCAAGAGTATATTTGAATTAAATTAATTAAAATTTGATAAACCCACAACATAATTTACATTACCACCTCGAATCTGATAGGTCTTCCTCTTTCAAGAACTCAGAAATATTGCCGCTTACTTCTACATTGTCTGGTGTGCAGAGAAAAATATTATCCCCTACACGCTGAATGTCTCCTCCGATGGCATACACTGTGCCACTGAGAAAATCGACGATCCGCTTTGCTTGATCATGTTGTATCCGCTGAAGATTCACAAGTACAGACCTGCGATTCTTCAGGTGGTCTGCTATTTCCTGGGCCTCAGCATAAACTCTTGGTTCAACAAGAATCATTTTTGAGGATTTTTGTACACTTTGAAGGCTCACAACATTTTGTTTGGAATTAGGCAGCTGCGACTTCATGGGCTTTTTCTCCTCGTATTCTTCTTCGTACTTTTCTTCTTCATATTCATATTCATCTTCGTCCAGCAAAAAGAATGTCTTGAACTTTGACTTAATACCCATTTTTATTCATCCCCTCTCAGTCATTTCCAACTAATGCAGTTCCAATACGAATAAACGTGGCACCTTCTTCAATTGCAATCATATAATCATTGCTCATCCCCATAGATAATTCTGTGCAAGGGGCGTGAGGAAGCTTCAATGAGTGTATTTCCTCCTGAATGGTTTTCAGCTGCCTGAAACAAGAGCGCAAAAATGCTTCATCATCTGTATGTGGAGCCATCGTCATTAATCCTGCGACTTTAATATTGGAATAGTTTTTCAAACGATCGATAAATCCCTTTACTTCATGGGGTGAAATACCATGTTTGGACCCTTCTCCGGACACATTCACTTGAACGAAACAAGAGACAGGCTTTTCAGCCCTTTTAGAAATTTCTTTCGCCAATGACAAACGATCCAGGGAATGTATGTATGATACTTTATCAATGATGTTTTTGACTTTCCTTGATTGAAGGGAGCCTATGAAATGCCAATGGGGCTTGTCCCGAAGTACTTCCCACTTGGAGCTCAGTCCTTCATCCCTGTTTTCACCTAAGTGAAGAATCCCAGCTTCGAGCGCCTCTTCTGCCCGTTCAATCGATACGTACTTCGTGACTGCGACAATGGTTATGTCTTCAGGGCTTCTTCCGCTTTGTTTGCAGGCACTTTGAATATTTTCCTTGATTGCCTTAACATTTTCTGATACGTTCATTTCATTTCTCCTTCCAGCCAATAAAACTCATTATTCTTCCCGTTTTGCCACCATCTCTACGATAAGAGAAAAATTCTTCGTGACAGGACGAACAAAAACTGGAAGTACGGATTTGATCAGGATTTAGCCCGCCCTGAATCAAGAGCTTTCGGTTAAGCTCTTTAAGGTCGAGATTATACTGTCCCTCTTCCTTTAAATTATAGGGTAAGTTGTTTTCATCTTCTAGTGTTTTTTTCACTTTATCGATAACATAATCGTCCACTACGTAGCAATCACGGCATATTGAGGGTCCGATCACCACTTCTAATGAAGAGATGGAGCTCCCTTTCCCGATGAATGATTCAACCATTTTCGGGCCTATACGAAGAACCGTCCCCTTCCATCCTGCATGAGCCAAACCGATCATTCCTGTTGCCCTGTCCAGGAAATAAAGGGGGACACAGTCTGCATAACACATGGTTAACAGAATATTCCTTTCGCGAGTCATGAAACCATCGGTGTCCTTGATGCTGCTCTTGTAGTCTTCTGCGCCTTTCCCGGCGTCCTTTGAACAGGGAGTATATATGGTACTCCCGTGTGTTTGTTCCGCCGCTACCCATGTAAAGAGTGGCATATTCAATCCTGTTGCAAGCAGGTGGCGATTGTGGATGACAGAAGTTTCCTCGTCTCCTACATGAAGCCCCATATTGAATGTATCGAATGGTCCTGAACTACTCCCGCCCCGTCTTGTAGTGATACCTGCGATTAATTGGGGGGTTCCTTCTGTCCATTCACCAATGGAGTAATAAGAGTCTGTTTCAAATACAAAAGGCTCTTTCAACACGTTGAATCTCCTTCTTTTTTAATTAAGTGTACCATAGACTTTGAAGATTCGTCATGTTTCGGGGGATTGTTTCGGTTCCTGCAGCTGTCCCTGAATATAGTGGCTGTCTTTATATCTGACCAGGATGACATCTTCTCCTATTTTCACAATACTGCTCCAGGGGATCACAATATCTTCTTCCTTGCCAAAAAACCCTAATATTTTCCCACCGCTGCCGATTACGATTGCCTCAATCCTTCCTGTATCAAGGTTGATTTCAATATCTCCTATATTCCCTAACTTCCTCCCGTCTGAAATACTCACCACATCTTTTACCTGAAACTCAGATATACGTACCATCTTTTTTCACCCTCTTTTCAAGTTGTTCCTTATGGGTTGATAATGGACAAAAGGCATAAAGACACCTTTCCACCTATTTTAATTAGATATTATAAGTGTATGCTACAAAAAGAAAGGCAGACCTTCCCGAAGGAGATCTGCCTTTCTTTTCTTTTTCCAGCTGCGGCGGCTAGCCCCTCGAGGTCACAACCGAAAAATCCCATAAGGCAAACAGAGCCTTTTGGGGATTTCCCAGTTGTGCTTGTCGGGGCTGAACGAGCCGCCTCCGCTTTTCTTTTTCCAGCTGCGGCGGCTAGCCCCTCGAGGTCACAACCGAAAAATCCCCATAAGGCAAAGAGCGCCTTTTGGGGATTTCCCAGTTGTGCTTGTCGGGGCTGAACGAGCGACCTCCGCTTTTCTTTTTCCAGCTGCGGCGGCTAGCCCCTCGAGGTCACAATGAAAAATCCCCATAAGGCAAAGAGCGCCTTTTGGGGATTTCCCAGTTGTGCTTGTCGGGGCTGAACGAGCCGCCTCCGCTTTTCTTTGTCCAGCTGCAGGGCTTAGAGGCTCGAGGTCATAAGTCAAACCACCCAAAAAGGCAAAGTGCGCCTTTCCGGGTGGTTCGCCTTATGCTTGTCGCCTCTGGGCAAAGCCCTTCCGCTTTTCTTATTTCATTGAATATTTTTGTTCATTTGTTTGATTGCTGCTTTTTCGAGTCTTGATACTTGGGCTTGGGAAATGCCGATTTCGTCTGCGACTTCCATTTGGGTTTTTCCTTGGAAGAAACGTTTGCTGATGATGAGTTTTTCACGATCATTTAATCGTCTCATCCCTTCTTGAAGGGCAATTTCTTCAATCCAGTGAAAATCCCGGTTCTTTTCATCGCTTAGTTGATCCATGACAAAGATGGGGTCTCCACCATCATTGTAGATCGGTTCGAACAATGAAACAGGATCTTGAATGGCATCGAGGGCAAAGACGATTTCCTCGTGTGATACATCCAACACTTTTGCAATTTCTTCTGCAGTCGGTTCCCTGGATGTTTCCCCCATTAATTTTTCTCTTACTTGTAAAGCCTTGTACGCAATATCTCGTAGTGAGCGGGACACTCTTATTGGGTTATTGTCCCTCAAATAGCGACGGATTTCTCCAATAATCATTGGAACCGCGTATGTAGAGAATCGGACGTTTTGACCTAAATCAAAATTATCGATGGATTTCATCAATCCAATACACCCTACTTGAAATAAATCATCAACATATTCTCCACGGTTATTAAAGCGTTGAATTACACTTAAGACGAGGCGCAGATTACCATTGACCAGTTTTTCACGTGCGGTGATGTCACCCGCTTGCATTTCTTTAAAAAGTATTCTCATTTCATCATTTTTGAGAACTGGCAATTTGGATGTGTCCACACCACAAATTTCGACTTTATTACGTGTCATTCTTTCCCCTCCTTGTAGGAGCTGCTGTACAAAATTCAGTATTTCCTTGAAGAGGAAAAATATGCATTTCAATCTGACAAGGGTTGGTCAACAATTCCTTAAACCCTTGCGCCATCTGGTTAAATGAATATGTTTTTTTAAAAAACAATGAAAAAAATAAAAAGCTGACCTTTTCCATGGAAAAGGTCAGCTTTAAAGCATTAAACCATTTTATTGAATTCCTTCTTTAAGCGCTTAATGATTCTTTTTTCTAAGCGGGATATATAGGATTGCGATATACCAAGCATATCTGCAACGTCTTTCTGGGTTTTTTCTTCTTCCCCCATCAAGCCGAAACGAAGCTCCATGATTTGTTTTTCCCGTTCTGATAGCTGATGAAGGGCATTGAAAAGCAACTTTTTATCAACGGTAGCTTCAAGGTCTTTCGTGATGATATCCTCTTCCGTACCAAGTACATCTGATAAAAGTAATTCATTTCCATCCCAGTCGATATTAAGGGGTTCATCAAATGAAACTTCTGACCTTATCTTATTATTCCTCCTTAAGTACATCAGAATCTCATTCTCGATACATCGTGAAGCATAGGTCGCCAACTTGATTTTTTTCTCTGGATTGAAGGTGTTCACTGCCTTTATGAGTCCGATCGTACCGATACTGATCAGGTCTTCAATATTTATCCCGGTATTTTCAAATTTCCGTGCTATATATACAACTAATCTCAAGTTTCGTTCAATCAATAATGATCTTGCTGCCTTATCTCCATTGGGCAATTTATTGAGTAGTACCTCTTCCTCTTCTTTCGACAATGGAGGAGGAAGAGCTTCGCTACCACCTATGTAGTAAATTTCATCTGTCTTCAGTCCAAGTTTGATTAATAGTTTGTACCAGTAGTATAAAAATTTGAATTTGAATTTTTTCATTGTTGCTCCCCCTTCTATTTCTTTAAAATGTGAGTATAGTAGTAGTAATTGAATCAAGAAACATTGAGTACCGGTTTACGCATAGCCATTTTTGGATGGAGGATTGCTTGGAAATTCCCATCTGCTGAAAGAGGTTCTTCCCTAAAGGCAATTAATCCATTGGGAATGATCCATTCTGATTCATGATCTTTCAATACTAATGAATCAGGCTTTATGGCAGCAAGAAGCTGACTTTTCCTTCCTACCGATTGTGCCGGTATTATACGCATCCTGTCAGACCAGCGGGTTCCGATTTCTTTCTCTCCTGAAAAAATTTCTTCGACTTCATGGCAAAGTGCTCTCATTTCATGAGGGATCTCACCCTCGATTTCTGCAATGGATAAAATCATGACCGGATTTTTGGAGATTGGGTCCTGAAGCTGATTTCCACTGTCTACAAGACCTGTAACGGTACATTGGAAATTATCAATTTTTATGTTCACTTCCAGGAGCTGATCGTATTGAAGCTTTACGTGCTCAATGCTATCCACCCTCGCTTTTGAAAAATACCAGGCAAGAGGCAGTGCGAGCATTACAAATACCCAGCTTATCGGGTCACCGAATCCACGTATACTTGCCAGCAGCATGGATGATTCCCTGCTTGGATCAAAACTAATAAAATAATGAGTCCCTATTAAAATTCCACCCGTGAAGAAGGTGACAAAATAGAACATAAGAAGATTTGATAAGTAAAAGCGCAATCTCCTATAACCAAAAGCTGAAAACACCATGACAACTGAAAATAATAATTTTACAAAAGGGCTCCCAGTGAAATGAGCATAGGGTGAAAAAGCCAGGAGAATAATGATAGAGCCTATCAAACTGCCGATTCCGATTCTCCAGAGGGCATATTGTCTCTTTAAGATGATCCCTGTTAACCATAGTAAGAAAAAGTCTACTAACAGATTCAACAACCAGATGACATCCAAATATAAAGTCAATCTCTACCCTCCTTTTTACATTTCACCTAGCAGCTTTTTAGTCACCAGAGGAATGACTTATCAGAAGTATATCGTACATACCTAATAAAAGTTGTCATTTTTTGTATGCTTTCAAGGAAAACTTTTCAGAGATATAAACGAAAAATGTCATTAAATATAGAGGGATTATGGCTATGTTTTAGAGGAGTATAATGATAAAGACAGCAAAAACCCCCAAGATAAAATACCTTGGGGGATTTTGCTTATCATCGGTTATTATCTCCGACGATTACGGTTGCGAAGGAATGTTGGGATGTCCAATGTTTCTTCAGCACCTTGATTGGAAGAGGTCCTCACAGGCTCTTGCTGTTGAGGCTGTTCTTCGCGTTTAGGATGTTCGCGTTTAACCGACTGGTTCGGGTTAGCACTTTGATTTGGCTTCATTGCACCAAATGTGGGGCGTGTTTGTTTTGGAGGCTGGATGACCTCTTCATTAAAACCTGTTGCAATGACGGTTACGACAATATCATCTTTTAAATCTTCATTGATTACAGAACCGAAGATCATGTTCACTTCTTGGTCTGATGCAGAGGCTACTATATCTGCCGCCTCCTGTACTTCGTATAGGCTTAATGACGTTCCGCCCGTGATGTTCATCAGGACACCCTGAGCACCGTCGATGGATGTTTCTAGCAACGGGCTGGAAACCGCTTTTTTAGCCGCTTCAGTGGCACGGTTTTCTCCAGAGGCTGCACCGATTCCCATCAAAGCTGAACCTTTATTGGACATGATCGTTTTAACATCTGCAAAGTCCAGGTTGATAAGACCAGGAGTGGCGATAAGATCTGAGATACCTTGAACACCCTGACGCAGTACATTATCCGCTTCACGGAAGGCTTCAAGCATTGGAGTGCTCTTATCCACGATTTCAAGAAGGCGATCGTTTGGAATAACAATAAGTGTATCTACGCCTTCTTTCATAGCTGCGATACCACCGCTAGCTTGATTTGAACGCTTTCTGCCTTCGAAGGTGAATGGCCGTGTTACAACACCCACTGTCAATGCTCCGATTTCACGGGCGATTTGAGCGATTACAGGAGCTGCACCAGTTCCGGTACCTCCACCCATTCCGGCCGTAACAAAGACCATGTCCGCCCCTCTAAGGGCCTCTTCAATCTGCTCTTTACTTTCTTCAGCAGCCTTTTTACCAACTTCAGGATTGGCACCTGCACCTAACCCCCTGGTTAATTTGCCACCGATTTGCATTTTAATTTCAGCTTTTGATAGATTCAAAGCTTGTGCATCCGTGTTAACGGCGATAAATTCAACACCCTGAACACCATGTTCGATCATTCGGTTTACAGCGTTGTTTCCTCCGCCACCGACACCAATAACTTTTATTGTCGCTAATGAATCTAAATTTGTATCAAACTCCAACATGACAAATCCTCCTAACTCGTCGAATCTATGGATTCCTTTTATTTATTCAAAGAAGTATCCAAAGAACTTTTTCACTTTTGACATGGCCTTTTCATCTTCATGTTCTTCTTCTTTTACCTTTGCAGGCTTCGGCTTTTTATTCACCGGTTTCGATTGACGCTTCTCAGCGGCCTCAACAGGCACTGGTTCCGCACTTACAGATCTTCCTTGCAATCTTGCATTCTTCTGAGCATATTTGATCAATCCAACTGCTGTCGTATACTGGGGTTCCCTCACTCCGATATAATCAGGAATGGCCACGCGTACACGATTTTGGAAAACGATTTGTGCTAATTCTAACACACCTGGAAGATTTGCTACACCACCAGTTAATACATATCCACCTGGCAGGTCCCTGATTCCCAATCGTTTCAGCTCATGGCTGATGAGGTCCAGGATCTCTTCCAGCCTTGCTTCTATGATATCAGAAATTTCTAATTGATTAAATTGCTGATGTTGATCACTGCCAATAATTGGCACGCTGAACACTTCATCTTCCGACGCATGGTCATAGAAAGCATGTCCATATTTGGTTTTGATTTTTTCTGCATCGTCTGTGGATGTCCGTAATCCAATCGATAAATCCTTTGTAATATGTTCCCCACCGACAGGAAGCACCGTCGTGGCCTTTAAATGACCTTGCTCGAACACTGCTATGGTTGTAGAGCCGCCACCAATATCGATTAACGCAGCCCCGAGGTTCTTCTCGTCCTTTGATAACGCTACGGTACCTGCGGCTAATGGCTGAAGCACGATATCTACTATTTCAAGACCGGCCTTTTCTACACATCGGAGAGTATTATGTAAAATAGTCTTAGATCCCGTTATGATCGTGCCTTCCATTTCCAGTCGAACACCGATCATCCCCCTCGGGTCAGTAATCTCATCCAATCCATCAACGATAAACTGCCTTGGGATTACATTGATGATCTCCCTTTCAGGGGGAATAGAGACAACCTGGGCTGCATCCATGACTCTTAAAACATCCTCATCACCAATTTCCCTGTTGTCACTCGATACCGCCACCACTCCGTGACAAGATTGAAGTGACACGTGATTGCCTGTAATACCTACGATGACCTGGCTTATAGATAACCCGACCATCCTTTCAGCTTGTTCAACTGCCTTCTTGATTGTATGAACAGTTTCGTCTATATCTACGATGGAACCTTTTCTGATTCCTTCTGAGTTCACATTTCCTACACCGATTATGTTTAAGGAATCATTTGTCATTTCACCAATGATTACTTTCACTGTGGATGTACCGATGTCTAGGCTAACGTAAATTTCATTGCTGTTCACTCTATGGCACCTCCTTAAAGAATGATTATTTGGAACAACAATCATAAAAAAACATGATTCTAAGTATATCTTAATATGATATTCGTCGTAACAAAAACGATTCCCTTTTAAAATTCTAATTTTTTTCTCTTTTTTCTTGATTATTTGACCAATTGCTAATCATTATTCGCCTAATCACTGCTATGTTCTGGAATAATCTTACTCCAAAAGCAAAAACAGCAGCCAAATATAAGTCTACACCAAGATGTACCCCCAGAAAAGCTAAACTTGCTGCTAGTAAAATATTAAAAAAGAATCCAGAAACAAAGACCTTATCATCATAAATATTTTGGAGGTGGGCACGAATACCGCCAAATAATGTATCCAATGCTGCCAGGACCGCAATCGATAAATAATTGGAATACTCTTCTGGAATTCTAATATCTGTGAGAAGCCCAAGGAAGACCCCTACTAGCAACCCTAAAACGGGAAGCCACATATTACTCGTTCCCTCCTCTTTCCTTAACCGGTTCCATGAAACGGACCCGGATTGTATCCTTATATTCCGGTAGTACCAGCTTTTCTAAAGGCTTTGAAATGTTCACACGAAGGTTATCGATAAAGAAATCTTCCACTGACCTTGAAACCTGCATGCGATTGTACAAATCCTTGGCTGCATTTATATCTTTGGTCAGCACTCTTACCTCGAAAGGAATTTTCTTGATCGTATTACCATCTACCTTCGTATCTCCGTTAATATCCCTTATGACTGAAGTATTGATCAAACGATGACCGTCAATCGCGATATCAACTGCATCATATTGATTCAGTTCATTTACGAGCCTTTCCAAAAGTTCCGGCGAAACGTTCTGAACCTTTTCTCCGAGAAGGATTTCCTCCATTGAAGGCTCAATGGTCAGGATGAGTCCGGGGCCAGTCTTTTCAGTCAGTCCCATTTCAGTCTTTAATTCCTCCAGCGTCTGCTTCAATGCCTGTTCAGGACTCGATTGTTGCTCTGTTTTGTATTGTTCAAGCTTGGCTTCCACGGAACGCGTTTCAGACAATAAATTGGAGTTTGCTTCCTTCTCTTTCAAAAGAGCTTCCCTGAGCTCCCAAATATCCCTTGTGTCCCGGACAACCGGCTCTTTTACAGTCTGAAACTGGATGGCAATCATAAATCCGATTATCACAGTAATGACGGTAAAGCTGATTTTCAGTTTGTTATCCATTTAGTGCACCTTACTTTCAAAGCTGAACCTCATCCTGAACAAAGTCTATCATCCGCTTCAATGGAAGCAGGATTACGATTCACCAACCGTAGGTTCCAGGATGACCGTATTCTCTTTTTTCATTTCAAAGATGATATTATCATTCACAAGTTGATCTTTCACTCCACCTGTAATATTCATGGCAGAGGATAGTACATCCGGATCACCGATTGCCGTGATTTTGAAAGGAGCAGGGTAATCGATCCCATCAATCTGAATGACAGGACCATTACAAAGTATGTATGAATCATGCTTCAGTCTTTGCCCATTAATGGCAACCACAGAAGCCCCTGCTATATATAGTTCGTTAATGACCTTGAAGACATGGTGTTCATGCACAATATAATTATTGGCATTCTCTTCTTCAGGATCATACTGGGCATCTGATAGAGTAATAGTTACGCCGGGGCCTTTCACTTTCGTTTTGCCCAGGTACATTCGGTACTTCTCGGCATCTTCTGCCAGATTAAAATAAATTTGTTTTTCTTTAGAAAATTCTTTTTCCATATTGCCGATCTTATCCTGTTGCTCATAAAGCTTTTCCTGCAGCTTATTGTTCTTCTGCTGGTACTCCAGGATTTGATCTCTTAATGCTTCTTCCTGTTTCCATTGACCATTCGTCCGATTCCCAAGTTCTGCTTGCTCTGTGTTTGCCAGACTGAATGAAAAAGCAAGGATGAAACCCAAAACCAGACAAACAAGAGAGAGGATCACGTGCTTACCTCTCACCTTCATCCTCTTCATTGCTTTGTTCACCTTCCGTTTCGTATGCTCTGAAATAAGAACCAACCTCTAAATCAATAACCCCTTTTACTTCAGGGTCCAATTGACTGACGATCGAAGGATAATGCACCATTTTCTCAGAGAAGCTTCTAATGGTTGCACTCACTTCGAAGCCATCGTTCATAAATAGTGTCAAATGGTATTGATCCGTTTTCTTAGGAACGAGATTGATCTCTGAGATGAGATGTTGGACTTCAACAGGAAGCTCACCTAATTCCTTCACCATTTTGACCAGGACCTTATCTTCTTCAAATCCCCTTAATAGGGGAGCATCGACGGGTACCGCCCCAGTCCCTTTATCCAGGACCTTCCCATTCGATAGTATCACAAAGAATTTGTTCCCCTTAGAGAGGTACGCTTTCTTACCATACTCACGAATAGTTATTTCGTAAGAATTCGGGAATGTCAATTCTACCTTCGCATCCTTCACTTCAGGCAGTTTCTTTAATTGGTCCACGGTCTTATCTTTGTTTACACTCCATACGTTCATGCCACTGTCAATTCCACTTTCTTGAAGAACTGTCTTATCCGAAATCAGTTCATTCCCATTAACATACACCTTCTTTACATGACTAAGGGGGGATTGGAAATAAACAACCGACAAAATCATCAGGAAGAATAAAGAAAGTAAAAACAGAAGTCTGCGATTGGCCTTCTTTTTTCGGTGTTGTTTTAATTTAGGAATTCGATCTTCAATGGAAACAACATTTTCTTTTTTCATTTCGTTCTCCTCAATTTCACTTTTAATTCATTATATAATGGATAAGGTCTACTCATCTCGTCTTATAATGAAAGTACTCTTTATATTGGGATACCCCCTATTTTAAACGAAGGCATCACATGTTGAAAGAGGAACAGAACGTTTTCTGCCATAAACCTTTTCTGAAAAAATAATTGTTACCCTGTGACTACAAGTCTTCTGAGTCTGCCTATACAAATCATCATGACAGGACTCACTAAGATGGATTGCTCATACCACTTTTAGCATATGTACGTTCATTCACTTTCCAAAAGGATGGCCATCTTATGTAATTCACTCTTGGACCCTATTTTAAACAACAATTGAAGCATTATGAATGCATGTCATTGAATTGTAAAAGTATTGGTTAACAAAAGTAACAAACTCTCCTTTATTTTGAAAAGGTATGATTATTATGAATTACGTATATGTAATTTATTGTAACATCTTATCTTTGAATATCCTATCGTTATTTCCTTAATACATATAATTTATTTGTTATATTTCACAATCAGAAAAATAGAGACTGACGAGGATAAAGGGAGGTACCAGAAGAGCAATCTTTATGGACCGCACTCCCTTTCACCCCTTATTATTTTCCCGTCAATCTCTATTCTGAATCGTTAATTCCTTGTGTAGCGGCTGATGTTCAACAGAACTCCAACAGCCATAAGCATAAGCGTCAAGGAAGATCCCCCGTAGCTCAGGAATGGTAGTGTGATTCCTGTCACCGGCATCAGCCCCGTCACTACCCCTACATTAATCATCACCTGAATGGCAATCATGGATACGATTCCTAAGGCGAGGAAGCTTCCAAACAAGTCGGGTGCACCCAATGCGATCCTGATCCCCCTCCATAAGATTAACGAAAACAGGATCAGTACCAGAGTTCCCCCAATAAATCCGAGCTCTTCTGCCAGTATGGCAAATATAAAGTCATTTTGTGGTTCCGGTAAGTAGAAAAACTTCTGTCTGCTCTGTCCCAGACCTAAGCCGAATAAACCTCCTGGCCCTATTGCATATAAGGATTGAATGATCTGGAACCCGCTATTTAACGGGTCCTGCCAGGGATCCAGGAAAGAGGTTATCCGTTTAATCCTGTAGGGTGCAGAAATGACTAGACCCACAAACCCCAGCAAACCGATCATTCCAAGACCTACGAAATGTTTAATCCTTGCTCCTGATATAAAAATCATTACAACGCTAGTCCCTACCATTACAGTTCCTGTTCCCAAATCCGGCTGCAGCATAATCATCCCAAAAGCTGTAAAGACGAGCAAAAGTGCCGGCATGACCCCTTTTCTAAAGGAGGTAATATACTTTTGATTCTCAGATAGATACTTTGACAGGTAAGCAATCATGGCTAGTTTCATGAACTCGGAAGGCTGAATGGAAAAGGCTCCGACACCTATCCAGCTTCTTGATCCATTCCTCAAAACGCCTACACCGGGTATTAATACAAGAACAAGAAGAACGAAACAAACGATGATAATGACTTTTGACCATTTTCTCCATGTCCAGTACTCTACGTTCATGATGAAGAACATGGCTAATAATCCCACACCAGCGAAGAGCACCTGCCTTTTTGCAAAGAAAAAAGAATCATTGAATTTGTAATCGGCCCAAACTGCGCTGGCACTGTACACCATGATCAATCCAATGGCAAGTAAAGTGAGTGTAACCATAATGAGAATAAAATCGGGAGTCGATTTTTTTAAAGGCAAGAGTAAACACCTCGAATAGACAAATTTAGAGCCGTTCGAGCAAAGAAAATCCCGGTGTCTAAAACCGGTTAAGAACGTATCGATGCTCTATAAAGACAAGCCCTTATTAAAGCTTATGCACGGCCTCGATAAAAATGTCACCACGTTGTTCAAAAGTACGATATTGATCCCAACTCGCACATGCCGGGGATAACAATACGGTATCCCCTTCCTTTGCATGCTCATAAGCAACCGGAACTGCCATTTCAACATTATCGACAGGAATGATCGTTTGTATCCCTGCAGCTTCTCCAGTTTTCACGAGCTTAGCTGACGTTTCCCCAAAGGTGATCAACGTTTTAACATTTGCCAGGTACGGGATCAGGTCATCGAATTCATTGCCCCGGTCCAACCCTCCCGCCAGCAATATGGTAGGCGAGTTAAATGCATCAAGGGCACTTTTCGTCGCCAGGCTGTTCGTTGCTTTAGAGTCATTATAGAACTTAATCCCCTTTACTTCCTTGACGAATTGGGTTCGGTGTTTCACTCCCCCAAACGTACTCAGTACCTTCCCGATACTATTGTTGGATACACCATATATTTTACATGCCGCAACGGCACATAGAATATTTTCAAGGTTATGAGCACCCGGCAGGACGATTGAGTCCAGTTCAACGACCCGTTCATCCTTGAAATATATCGCCTGATCTTTAATATAGGCTCCCCCTTGTACTTCTTTTTGGGTTGAGAAGAGAATCACCTGAGCTTTTGTAAAGCTGATCGCTTCGTGTACATGCTCCTGGTCCCCATTGATGATTAAATAATCATTTTCGGTTTGGTTTTTTGTAATATTGGATTTCGCTTTCCAATATTCTGTCAAGTTCCCATGATAATCAAGATGAGCATCATAGAGATTAGTAATTATCGCAATATGAGGAGCAAATTCTTCTATCCCCATCAATTGGAAAGAAGAAAGTTCAACTACCATTTTCTCGTCTTTTTTTGCCTTTTGTGCTACTTCAGAAGCGACGGTACCGATATTCCCTGCTATGAGTGGCTTTTGATTATCCTCCCTCAACATTTCGAATAGGAGAGTGGTCGTTGTCGTTTTTCCATTCGTTCCCGTGATCCCGATCATTTCTGCTTCAGATATTAAATAAGCGAGTTCGACCTCGGTTAAGATAGGAATATTCTTTTCCATCGCCTTTTTAATCAATGGGTTATGGTATGGGATTCCCGGGTTCTTGATCACATATTGAAAGCCCTCATCCATCAGCTCGATGGGATGACTCCCACATATGACTTTAATCCCTTCCTGCAGCAGCCCCTGCGCCTCAGGATTGTCTGATAAAGGCTTTTGGTCATTCACTGTTACAAATGCTTCTAACTTATGTAGGAGAGAGGCAGCACTTACCCCACTTTTTGCCAAGCCTAATACCAATACTTTTTTATGTTTGAATTTCGTTGTATTTTTCATTTATAACCACACCTCAATATAGATTCCCAAAACGGCAAACAGCAATCCCACAGTCCAAAATGTAACGACGACACGCCACTCCGACCATCCCACCAATTCATAATGATGGTGCAAAGGGCTCATCTTGAAAATCCGCTTTCCTGTTGTTTTAAAGGATGCCACCTGTAAGATGACGGAAAGAGTTTCGATTACAAAAACCCCTCCAATAAGAATTAAAATAATTTCAAGCTTGGTCAGGATGGCAATGGTAGCAATCGCCCCACCGAGTGCAAGGGATCCGGTATCTCCCATGAATACTTTGGCAGGATGGGCGTTGAATACGAGAAAGCCGAGGACCGCTCCCACTACTGCCACTCCGAATATGGCAACATCATATTGCGATTGGCTCCATGCAAGTACAGCCAATGCTCCAAATGCAATCGCACTTGTTCCCGATACAAGACCGTCCAGACCATCCGTCAAATTGACGGCGTTAGAGAAACCGACCAGCCAAAAGATAATAAATAAACAATAAAACCATCCTAATTCAACGGAATAATCCGTTAATGGAATCGACACAGTGGTCGGAAATTGATTCTGCTTAAAGATAAGATAAAAAATGACCGATATGATGATTTGACCGAGCAATTTCTGTTTAGATGTCAACCCTAGATTCCGTTTCATCACCACTTTAATAAAGTCGTCCAAAAATCCCAATAATCCGAAACCTACAGTCACCATGATCATTAAATATGTTTCCGGACCCGGCTCCGAGTATTTCCATGTCATGACAAATGTTGTAATGACAATCGAAACCAGGAAAACGATCCCGCCCATCGTCGGTGTACCGGTCTTTTTCTGATGTGATTGTGGACCTTCATCCCGGATGCTTTGTCCAAACTTCAATCTTCTGAGGAAAGGGATAAACACAGGGGCAAGCAGTACGGTTATTAAAAATGACATGATGATCGTAAATAGAATCACTTGTTCGATCATGACTACTCCCCTCCTCTTTCTCTTGTCGCATCCAGCTCATGGGAGGATTTGTTCAAGGATAAATCCAATGCTTGATCATTAGCTTCATTAGTAAATATAAACTTCGTCATAATTTCCCACTTTTCTTGATTGTAATTTTGTTTGTAAATCTCTAGTAAGTGTACATAAGCCAGGTATACATCATCAACTATAAATAATGGAAAGTGATTCGGAACATAAGAAGGAATGGGGGCCTCTTTCGACCAAAGGGAAGCGATTGCTCCCATTTCAATGCTCTTCAAAAGATCGATTTCATCACTAAAAGGGACATAAAGTCCCTTCTCCATTGTCATACTAGTTGAATTAGAAACTATTAAAAACGCAAACCCCGGCAGGTTAATTCCTTTGGTATCTGGAAACAATCTCTTCACTTCATCATAAAAAAGCATTGCTACATCCCCTTGATGAAGTTTCTTGCAACTTCCCGATCATCAAAATCGTACACATCGTTCCCTATGATCTGATACGTTTCATGACCTTTCCCGGCAATCAGCACCACATCTCCGGGTTGTGCAACATTCAAAGCTTCCTTGATCGCTTCTTTACGATCAATGATCATTTGATATTGTTTACCGAACACTCCCGATTCCATATCTTTCAATATACTCGCGGGGTCCTCTGTCCTGGGATTATCAGAGGTGAAAATCGCATAATCCCCGTAATCACACGCGATTTCCGCCATGATCGGCCTTTTGATCCTATCCCTGTCCCCTCCACAACCGACGACTACTATCACTTTGCCTTTTGTGATCGTCCGGGTGGTTTCGAGTACATTTTTCAATCCATCAGGGGTATGGGCATAATCGATGATGACTGAGTAAGGCTGACCTTCGGAAACCGTTTCAAATCGCCCCCTGACCCCTTTTGCCTTCTCAAGGCTCCTGATACTGTCTTCAATCGGTATGCCTGCAGCAAACGCTGCAGCTAAGGCAGCAAGGGCGTTGTATACATTGAATTTCCCAGCATATTTTAAAACCATCTCCCATTCCCCGAATGGGGACACAAGGGTGAATACGGACCCCGTTGCCCCGAGCACCAAATCTTTTGCAAAAAAATCAGCAGAAGAATGGAGACCATATGTAAGTACATGGGCGGCTGTAGACCGGATAAAATAATCCGCTGCTTCATCATCCTTATTAATAATGGCGTATTTAGGGGATTTCTTAAAATAAGTATTCCCTAATTGGGAAAACAATAAGCCTTTCGCGTTCCGATAATCATCCATGGACTTGTGATAATCCAGGTGATCCTGGGAGAGGTTAGTAAACACTGCGATATCATAGTCGCAACCGTGTACACGACCTTGATCCAGTGCATGTGAAGAAACCTCCATGATGGCGGAACGCACCCCCTTATCACAAAATCGTCTAAATGTCTTTTGAAGGGTTAAACTGTCAGGAGTCGTGTTATGGCTGACTTCCAACTCATCCCCGACTTTAATATGCATGGTTCCGATTAACCCTGTCTTCATCCCGCTCTGGCTGAAAACATGATCAATTAGATGGGTGGTCGTCGTTTTTCCGTTTGTGCCTGTCACCCCTACCAAGAGAAGCTGGTGGGAGGGCTGTTTATAGAAATAGTCTGCCAATATGGCCATCGCTTTCTTTGTATCAGGAACAATAATGACGGGAATATCTGCATCAAGTTTCCTCTCTGCAAGGATGGCTGCTGCCCCATTCTTCTCGGCCACTCCGGAAAGCGAGTGGCTATCGACCTCTAATCCATTGATACAGATAAATAAATCACCATTCTTCACTTTTTTATGGTGGTTCGCGATGTTTGAAATAGCTGGATTCCCTTCACCCTGTACTGAGAAAAACGGTAGTACTTCCAGCAAAGTGTGCAATCTCATCTTTTCAACTCCTCACAGGTAGAAAGCAACCTTTTTATATTTTACAAAAAAATACGTACGAAAGCTATCAACCTTTTAACTTAGTTCGATATCTTTATTGATTTCAGCACTCTCGTTTTACATTCCCGGGGACATTTTAATATCTAAGCCCCGTGATTGATGATATCGGTATCACATTTCTGCATAACTATTCTGATAGATAAACCCTCACTTTGGATCCTTGTTTGATTTTCACCCCGGGATCAGGAGACTGACTTACTACTTTTTCACCGTTTCCGCTTACATCCAGATCAAGGTTTACGAGTTGCTCCTGAAGCTCATTTTTCTTCAATCCCACCAAATCAGGTGTTTCGATCATAGGAGTGTCCGTCCACGTCAATTCTTTTTCAATTTGGCCTTTTCGCTTCGGTACCCCTAATGCTTCCAGACTATCACCAATGATACTCCCACCAATCGGGGCAGCAACGACACCACCAAATTGAATCGTCCCCTTGGGATTATCCACTGCTACGTACACGACAATTTCGGGATCATCCATAGGTGCTACTCCCATAAAAGAAACAATATGATTATTTTCAAGATATTTACCATCTTTGGCTTTCTGGGCAGTTCCAGTCTTTCCCCCTACCCGGTAACCATCTACGTAAGCTTTCTTACCGCTGCCTTTGGCAACGACACTTTCCAACGCTGCCCGGATCTGCTTGGAAGTCTCTTCAGAAATGACCCTCTTCTTGATTTGAGGTGTCTTTCTCATCACCACTTCACCCGTTGTAGGATCAATAAGCTCTTTTGCAATATAAGGCTGATACAATACGCCTCCGTTGACAGCCGCAGATACCGCTGCTACCTGCTGAATCGGGGTAACAGCCACACCTTGACCAAATGCGGTGGTCGCTTGCTCCACAGGTCCCACCCGATCAAGATTGAACAGAATACCCTTTCCCTCTCCTTGAAGATCTATGCCAGTCTTTTCACCAAATCCAAAATTATGGATATATTCGAAGAGTTTCTGTTTCCCTAACCTCTGTCCCAGTTCGACAAACCCCGGGTTACATGAGTTCTGTACGACTTCCAGGAAAGTCTGCGTGCCGTGTCCACCGCGCTTCCAGCAATGAAGGGTCGAACCAGCAACCTCGATATGACCGGGATCATGAAACGTTTCCTTATAGAGGTCCACCTTCTTCTCTTCGAGTGCCGCGGCCAGGGTAATAATCTTGAACGTGGAGCCCGGCTCATAAGTGCTCCAGATCGGCAGATTCCGGTTATAAATCTCTTGCGGGACATTCCGAAAGTTCGCCGGGTCGAACGTCGGCCTGCTCGACATGGCCAGTATTTCACCATTGTTTGGATTCATAGCAATAGCAATGATACCATCGGGGTTATACGTAGCCTCGGCAATATCCAACTCCCTCTCTACAATGGTTTGCACTTTGGTATCAATCGTTAATTTCAGATCCAATCCGTTTTCAGGTTTTTCAAAGTCATCCGCCATATCGGGCATTCTCTTTCCTTTTGCATCTGAGAAAAATTTAACATACCCTTTATCTCCACTAAGCTCTTCATCGTATGAAAGCTCAAGTCCCATCAGTCCTTGATTATCAATCCCTGCGAACCCAAGGACATGGGATAAATAGCTTCCGTAAGGATAATAACGTTTAGAATCCTCTCCTAAATAGACACCTTTTAAATTCAGGTCCCTTACTTCTTTTGCTTTATCATATGAAATCTTCCTTGCTTCCTTTATCAATACCATGTTGGCTTTCTGTGTTACATATTTATATGCAGATTCTACTGAAATATTAAGGACGGCCGCCAGTTTATCCGCTGTTGCCCGTGGGTCTGTGATTTGCCGTGGAACAACAAATATCGTTGGTGCACTTTCATTACCGGCAAGTTCCACTCCATTTCGGTCTACTATTTTTCCCCGTTCAGGTTGAAATGGGATATTTCGACTCCATGAGTCTTTTGCTAAGCCGGTAAGCCAGTCCCCTTTAAAAAACTGAACATACCCAAGCCTTATATCTATGATGGAGAATACAAGGACCCCTACTATAAGCGCTGCAGCCAACCTTTTCCTTACCGTTACATTGGATACTCTTTTCACAAATGGAACCTCCCCTTCTATGGCTCGTTCCATTATATGCTTGGACATATTGGGGTATGTTTGAAATCAATGAAAGACTCGTGACGGTATAGTAAATTCTACTTAAGTATCATTTGAGGGAAGGACTGAAAAAATAAAAAGGGTGACTTTCATGAGATTCCTCCAATCCTTTGCCTTATAAATAGACATGGCTAAGGTGGAGGATGTCTCATGCATCAGTCATCCCTTCATTATTCGTTTAGAGGTTGTTCATCATCCGCTCCCTGAGCAGATTCTTCTTCAGGAGTCTTGAAGTTGATAACAAGAGGCTCATCTTTCTTAACCTTTGCCCCAGGCTGGATGTTTTGGCTGACAGCATAACCATTGCCGACCATATTCATCTTCAGACCTGCGATATTGGCTACCTTGAAGACATCTCTGACAGACCATCCCTTCATATCCGGAATGGTCATGTCTCCGTCGGTTTTGATCACGACTCTTTCTCCTTCCAGTATGGCCTCACCACCATGGGGAAGCTGTTTGACCACTTGGGAACCGTTACCGACTACGATCGGGGTAACTCCTGCTTTTTCGAGCTCTTTTTTTGCTTCCTCCACGCTCATTTTTCTCGTTTCAGGCAGAGACTGTTTTTTTATGCTCACTTTTTCCTGAGGTTTGATATTCAGGTATTTTAAGCTGTTTTGCATGACAGGGTTGAAGACTTCGGATACTGGATCTGATCCAATTTCTGTCGGCTCCAATTCAGGCTGCTGGACCCCCACGTAAACAATTAATTGAGGATCATCGATTGGAGCCATCCCCATAAACGAGAAAAGATAATTTTCTTTCCCCACCATATACCTTCCATTTGCAGGATCAGGGATCTGGCCAGATCCCGACTTACCACCTACGCGGTATCCTTCTATCGCGAACTTCTGTCCTGTACCATTTTCAGAAGTTACAGTTGTTTCCAGGTACTTCCTAGTCTGGATCGCCGTTTCTTTCGAAATGGGACTTCCAGAAACTTCAGGCTTCGTTTCTTTGATCACTTTCTTCGTATTTGGATCCACGATTTTGGAAATGACATAAGGTTTCATCATTTTCCCATTATTCGCAATCGCAGACTCTGCCTGTACCATTTGAAGAGGTGTCACCGTTGTACCTTGACCAAAGATGGTCGTGTATTTCTCAATCGGATAATGATAGAGGATGGAACCTGAAGCTTCGTTTGGTAACCCTACATCGGTCGCTTCACCGAAACCGAAATCATGGAGGTAATCCTCATATTTCTTAAACCCTATCTTATCGAGAAGATTAGCAAATGCTACATTGGAAGACCTTTGCACACCCTCTAAAAATGTGATGGTCCCCCAGCCTTCTCCTCCATTATGATCTCGAATCGGGTTAGGGACATTGTCAACGTAGAACTTCCCTGATTCATACGTTTCATTGGGATTGAATTTCCCTTCATTCACCGCAGCAGCCAGGGAGAAGGACTTCATCGTCGATCCGGGCTCATACGTGTCTTCAACGATGATATTCGTCCAGTTATCCAGAAGTCCCTCTCTTGTGTCAGGGTGAAAAGTAGGTCTTTGAGACATAGCGAGAATCTTCCCCGTCTTCGGGTCGGATACGATCGCAAACATTTTCTTGGGCTTATATTTTTTTTGGACTTCATTCATTGCCTCTTCAAGAAACGTTTGAACTTTCTTATCAATAGTCAGATAAAGGTCATCCCCATTCTCTGGAGGAGTCACATGTTCATCTGCATTCGGGAGGAGATATCCCCATACATCACTCTTATATGCAACAGAACCATCTTTTCCTTTTAACACATCATTGAAGCTTGCTTCGACTCCCATTTTCCCCACGGTAGTGGAGTCACCATCTTCGTCGGACTTTTTTTGGGCAAACCCGATCAGATGTGACGCAAAGGAGCCGTTTGGATAGAAACGCTTCGCTTCTTTCCTGAATGTGATACCAGGAAGGCCCGCTTCTTTGATTTCAAGCATTTTCTGGTGTGATAAGTCTCTTCCGGGAGCTCCGAACTCTACTTGATAAGGTACTTTATCGTTCGTACCCTTCTTGGTTAAACGGTCGTAAATAGAACTCTCCTTCATATCAAGGAGTTTAGCAAGAACTTTGGCCGTTTTCTCAGGGTCAGTCACGTGCTTCGGTTTTTTCGGATCACTCGTGATACTTGGGTCCAGTATTGCTACAAGAGTATACGCAGAAGTATCCTCTGCAATGACCTCCCCTTTACCGTCAAATATTGTTCCTCGATGGGCTTCTAGAATATGACTCTTAATATATTTTTTTGCCGCCTGTGATGCCAGGACTTTCCCTTCCGCTTCCCCAGTGACCTGAATGGTGACAAAGCGGACCATTAATACAAAAAAGAGCAAGCCGAAAATCCCGAAAAGGATGGCTGCCCCTATGTTCATACTTGGTCTCTTTTTCATTATTGTTCAACAACCTTAACATTCTTTTCTTTTAAGTTAAGTCCAAGTTCTTTCGCTTTTTCAAGAATACGTTCATACGTACTTAATTCGCTCACTTGAAGTTTCAGGTCATTATTGGCCTTCTCCTGTTTTTCAATAGTGGTTTCAACGTTCTGAACTTCTTTGTTGACATCATAGATGGCTGCCTGTGTCGATACGATTTGAACGGCCAGGAAACAAAACACCATGGCGAATATGGCCACAAGGATCTTTTCACCCGGTGTGACGACGGACCTTCTTTCTTCATTCAGTCTTTGTGGTCTGGCTTGAACGGACTGATAAGATTTCTCCACTTTTTGTTGCTCGTAATTTCTGGCTAAGTTACTCAAAATTCTCCCTCCCGTTTCCTTCTTTTTATATATTTTTTTCTGCGATTCTCAATTTAGCTGACCTGGCACGATTATTTTCTTCTAATTCTTCTTCGCCAGGCAGGATCGGTTTTCTCGTAATCAGTTTAAGTTCCGCCTCATACCCCTCAGGGATAATAGGTAGTCCTGGAGGCAAGTCAGGCCCAGACGCTTTTTCCCTGAACATGGTCTTACAAATCCGGTCTTCCAGTGAATGAAACGTAATGACGCTCACCCTTCCACCCTTATGGAGAAGACCTATCGCCTGCTCCAAGGAATCTTCGAAAGATCCAAGCTCATCATTCACGGCAATACGGATTGCTTGAAAGACTCTCTTGGCTGGATGACCACCCTTTCGCCTTGCGGGTGCCGGAATTCCATCCTTGATCAATTCCACAAGTTCCCCCGTGGTTTCAATTGCATTCACTTCACGCGCTGCTTCGATCTTTCTGGCAATTTGCTTGGAGAATTTTTCTTCTCCATATCGATAAAAGATCCGGACCAAATCTTCAAACGACCAACGATTAACCACATCGAAAGCAGATACTTCCCCTTGTAAATCCATTCTCATGTCAAGAGGTGCATCATGGTGATAACTAAATCCTCTTTCTGGAGTATCCAGTTGAGGTGATGAAACACCAAGATCGTATAAAATCCCATCCACACTATGTACTCCGAGTAGTTCAAGTTCTTCTTTGATATGTCGGAAATTTGATTGGACGAATGTCACTCTGTCCTTATAAGCTGAAAGCTTTTCTTTTGCATGGTTGATGGCTGTTTCATCCTGATCAAAGCAATACAGATGTCCTTCGGGCGATAGCTGACTGACGAGATATTCACTGTGCCCTGCACCGCCTAGCGTACAATCTACATATACGCCATCTTTTTTGATATTAAGGCCGTCTACGGTCTCTTTCAATAATACAGTGGTATGTTTAAACATGTTGAATTCACCTTTCCAATCGAACGTTTTGCGGAGGGCTAAATATCAAACCCTTCCATATTCTCTGCAAGTTCAGCAAATGAATCTTCAGATTGTGTGAAATAGTCTTCCCATAATGATTTACTCCAAATCTCAATTCGATTGGAAACTCCTAAAATAATGCATTCTTTATCCAAATGTGCATAATTCACAAGTGTAGCAGGAATATTCACCCTGCCCGTTTTATCCAGTTCACTCTCGGTTGCTCCCGAGAAGAAAAATCGGGTGAAGGCACGGGCATCTTTCTTAGTCAGTGGCAGGGCTTTAAGTTTCTCCTCTAAGGAACGCCATTCATCCATTGGGTAACCAAATAAGCACTGGTCAAGCCCCCTGGTGATGACAAAGGCTTCACCGAGGTGTTCACGGAACTTGGCAGGTACAATTAAACGGCCTTTATTATCAATGTTATGTTGATATTCGCCCATGAACATATGCACTGCCCCCACTTTCTAACACAAATGTACCACATCCCCCCACTTTTCTCCACTCTTTTCTATATTCTTTTCTTGCATAATATTCCCTCTTTTTTTTGTTAGTCTTTTTCCTGCTTTTCCAGACAAATTTCCGGATGAAAAATTTGTCTTTATACAACAAAAAAAGGACCTTATTCGCACTTTAGAGCGAATTGGGTCCTTTTTTAATTAGCCGTTCATATATAGATCACTTTATGTGTTCCATCAAACGTAAAATCCTGGAGGGTCAAATCTTTCACGAAGGCTTGGCCGTATTTATTTAAGAAATAGAGGACATTCAAAGTCCTTTCCTGAGGTCCTTCATTCGGCCTGATACTGTTTTCTACTTTCATAAATTGAGAGAACGTTAATGAGTTCTTATCTTTCAGCGCTTTATTTATTTTTTTCCGTAAATAATCAAACTGGCTGTGATGGAACTCAAGATTCTTCTCAATAATGGGGGCCAACCCTTGATCAATCGAAATGGATTTTTTCCTGATTCCCTCATATTTGCGTGTGAGTTCTTCCTGGATTTCGTTCATTTCCTTTTCAAGTTCCGGATGTTCAAGTGTCTTCCAAAAAGCATCCCTGGCAGTCGTTACTCCTTCTGTGATGACTCCTTCGAGGGTCAACCTGAGTTCCCGTATCCTTTTATCAATTTCCCTTTCCACTATCGTGATGTTTAGCCGCGGCACAACTGGAGGCATCTTTAAATCTACATGCTCAAATGCCTTCTTCAATTCTCCCCAGTATGCAATTTCCCCCGGCCCCGCAATAAATGCGAGATTCGGGAATAACCACTCCTGCATCATTGGCCTTGTAACGACATTATTACTAAATGATTCCGGATTATTCTCTAAAATGGTCAGCAACTCGGCGGAAGAAAATGCCTTACCGCTACTTTTATCAATAAACCTGTCGCCATCTCTATCCAGAAGCGCTCTTTCGTTCTGGATCTGAAGGAATAGATTCGCGGCATCAGGTGATATTTCCAACTGAGTGCCGAACCCGCTTTCCCGGATGACTCTTTGTTGTGCCAGAACAGCATCTGTAATCGATTTACTGCTTTCAATCAAATGATGAAAATGTCCCCCTTCAAGTCTTCTAAGGGGAGGATAAGAAGAATCAATGACCAGTAGACCGAAATCTTTAAATAAGCTCATGACAAAATGCGCAAATAAACGTACAATCGTTTGTTCTTCATCAATCATCTTATTGAGTTCTGTCAGCAGTTCTTTTGTATACTCTGTCTCACCTAAAACGGTCAGGATGTCACCAACCCACTCCTTCATCACTGACTTTGTATACGTAATGTGAGAGGTCATCTTTTTTTCCAGTACCCTTTCAGGATATCCAACCTTCTCAAGCTTCGATTCTTTTTCAACGAATATATGATTCACTTCTTGATAATCGTGATCTTCTCCAGCAATCCAAAAAACCGGGACAACCGGGTGTTTTAATTCTGCTTCCTGCTGTCTCGCTAATTGAATGACTGAAATGATTTTATGTATGGTGTAGAGTGGACCAGTCATAAGGCCAGCCTGCTGCCCGGCCACGACGGTAACTGCATTATCCCTTAATTTCCCAAGGGACTCTTCCACTTTATTGGACGAAGGCAGTCCTTGCATATAAGAGGATATACACGTTGTCAATTCTTCTCTTGGGAATTGACGGGAATGCAGGTCCTTCATGCGTTCTTTGTAAACTGAAGGCATGTTAATATTATAGTGAAAAAAAGAAGTGACAGGCTCTTCTTGATTTAAGTATTTAGATGCAAACTGATTGATTGCAGGAATGTTTAAGCTTTCCAAATCCATATGATTGACTCCTTTTCTAGCTCTTTGTATCCTAACGATGAGTATATCATTCCACATAAGGAAAAGGAAAAAACTTGCCTGTTAATTTTAATTCAGTTCCAGAATACGGAGGATGAGACCAGTGATCATCAATGTGATATACGCAGTGAAAAACAAGAGGAAGTTGACTCTCCAAAAGCCTCTCAAAACTTTTGGGTAATGTATCTCACCTTTTGCCTTCCAATACATTAGGACAAACAACACTCCTATGGAACAGACCACTATAAAGATGAGCCACAGGTAAGATGTCTGCCAAATGGCTATGACAATGAAATGAACAGAAACAATTAATAGAAAGGTGGTTATATCAATGGCGATATGGACCGCTTTCCGGTGACTCTTCATAATTTCCTTTGCTAGAATAAAACTAATGAAATATCCCAAAAATGGAATCATAACGAACATGGCTATAATTGTAGAAAAAACAGACGCCATTTTATCCCCCCAGACCTTCTCTTTCTATTCCTTTAACTAATCTGTAAAGTACATTCATGTTGGGTACAAAATGGTGTTCTTCTTCTGCTTTATCCAGAAGTACGCCTAAGATCGATTCGATTTCCGTTTCTCTCCCCGACTCAATATCCTTTAACATGGAGGATTTGTTCAAATATGTATTCCTGCAGATGTCAGCGATTTTATCAAATGATATGACCTCTTCCATATGAGGGAATAAAAGCATCAACTCACCGAATACATCCCTTTGTAAATGATGAAAATATTGATTTTCGACCAGCTTACCGTTCGTTACACCGGTCAGTGCTGTCAATGGATTAATGCATACATTGACGAATAACTTAGTTAGGAGCATGTTCCCGAAGTCAGGTTGGATGGAAAAGGGAAATGAAAGGACACTCTGCGATACTACTTCTTCCATCACACCCCAATTTCCTCTAATTAACGCAATATTAGTTCCTGCTTCCCCTAAATGGTGAACTGTATTATCATTTTCTTTCATTGCGCCATGCTCGACCGAACCCGCTATCAAATGCTTATGGGGTAATGATTTCACCCACTCAATATGCCCTATCCCATTTTGGACAAACATAAGGGGCCGTTCTGCACCAAAATGGACGAGAGTCTCTTCAAGTGAGAAGAGATCATATCCCTTTACAGCGACTATCCCAAGGTCAAATTCATGATCTGTCTCGATCTGATTGACAGCCCGGACTCTTGTGTTGATGGTTGAGCCCTTTTTATGAATGGTTACTCCCTTATTTATCAGTGAGCGAGCCTGTGACTCTCTCCTCACAATCAGGGTGACATCGAATGATTGGCCCAAATACCCCGCAATCAAAAGACCAACCGCTCCTCCCCCTATGATTCCTATTCTCATAAAGACCCCTTCTCCTGCTTCATTTATGAACATTTTACCAAATTTCCTTCATGAAGAAACTATAGGCTAAAAGAATCATTCACCGTTTGAAAGAAAGGGTCCGTTCAAAAAAGAACGGACCCTTTCTTTCACTAGCTTTAGACAGGATATACTGGGTGTTTTCTTTCACTGAATTGTACATCCTTCGATTCATAAAGACTATATCGTTGAATCAATACAGAACGTAATTCATTCGGCGCTGTAATTTCATCTACGATTAATTCAGAAGCCAACTTGTATATGTCGATATGCTCTTTATATTCCTTCTGTTTTTCTTGGACATACTGAATTCTTTCCTTAGGATCTTCAATGGCTTGGATTTTATTAGAGTAAACAGCATTCACCGCTGCTTCAGGGCCCATAACGGCGATTTGAGCAGTCGGGAGGGCGATGCATACATCAGGATCGAATGCCGGGCCAGCCATTGCATATAAACCGGCTCCATAAGCCTTCCTGACAATTACAGAAATTTTCGTTACCGTTGCAGAACTCATAGCGGCTATCAGCTTTGCACCATGTCTGATAATTCCCGCTCTTTCCACTTTTGTCCCGATCATGAAACCGGGCACATCAGCGAGGAATAGTAACGGTATATGGAATGCATCACATAACTGGATGAATTTAGCGCCTTTGTCGGCAGAGTCATGGAAAAGGACCCCGCCTTTCACTTTCGGTTGGTTCGCAATGATTCCTACCACCTTCCCGTCCAGTCGTCCGAAACCAGTAATGAGTTCAGGAGCGAAGAGTTTCTTCATCTCAAAGAAGCTTCCTTCATCAATCAACGTATCAATGCAATCATACATATTGAATGGAGCATTTTGATGTTCAGGGATGATATCTTCCAACAGCTTTTCATGTTTAGGAGCTGATCCCTCCTCCACCTGTGGCTTGTGCTGATAATTCGCGGGGAAATAACTTAAGTATCTCTTCGCTTCCTCGATCGCTTCTTCTTCTGATGCTGCAAGAAGGTCTCCACAACCACTGACGGTACAATGCATTCTTGCTCCACCCATCTCTTCGAGTGTCACTTTTTCACCGATGACCTTTTCTGCCATTCGAGGAGAACCGAGATACATGGACGCATTACCATCTACCATGATGACGATATCACAGAAAGCAGGAATGTACGCCCCACCGGCAGCAGATGGTCCGAACAGGACACAGATTTGCGGAACCATTCCAGACATCTTCACTTGATTATGAAATATTTTACCGGCACCGCGTCGATTTGGGAACATATCCAATTGATCGGTGATACGCGCTCCTGCAGAGTCTACCAAATAGAAGATAGGTACTTTTAAATTCAAAGCGGTCTCCTGGATCCGGATGATTTTCTCTACCGTTCTCGCACCCCAGGAACCGGCCTTCACAGTGGAATCATTTGCCATGACACAAACAGTCTGTCCTCCCACTTTCCCGATGGCAGTGACAACCCCATCGGCAGGTAAATCTTCAGCCTTATTATTGGCAAACATCCCATCTTCCTGATAATCCCCATTGTCAAACAATTGTTGAAGACGATCACGGACAAACATTTTTTTCTGTTCTTTTAATTTTTCATGATATTTAGGCTGACCGCCAGACGCAATTCTGTCTCTTGTTTCTTCAAGAGTATTGATAATCGTTTTGGATGTCGACATAATATCCCTCCGTTTTATGTAAATGCATAAAAATCGATACAAGTCAGAAAATCTATAGATCTTCTGACTTGTTGAAACACTTATCCTTCAATAACAAGTAATACATCGCCTTCATTAACGAAGTCACCTATATTCACTTTAATTTCAGTCACTTTCCCTGCCGCTTCGGCTTCAACGGGAATCTCCATTTTCATCGATTCAAGCATAAGTACAGTTTCCCCGGTAGATACTTCTCCACCCTGTTCCACTAATACATTTAATACAGTTCCGGCCATTGTTGATGTGATTTCCTTCATGATTGATTCCTCCAGTTTTCCTCTTAAGTGATTTTGGAGCATTCCGCCCCTCATTATGTGCGTTCGGCTGTCAAAAAGTCCTGAAGCCATTTCGTGGTATAAAACCCTTCAATAAAACCTTTGTCTTCAATAACATCCCTGAAGAGAGTGACATTCGTCTTGACTCCTTCTATCTTTACACCTTCAAAGAAAATCTTCGCTTTATTCAATGCATCCGATCGGTCACTTCCCATAATGATACACTTGGAGATCATCGGATCATAAAACGGGGTGACCTTGTTACCCTCTTCGTACCCGCTATCGATACGGACACCCCCTCCTTCTGTCCATTGCAGTTTAGTTAATTGACCGGGAGAAGGGTAGAAGGTTTTCGGATCCTCTGCATATACTCTAAACTCAATGGCATGACCGTTGTTCTGGATTTCCTCCTGTTTACATAACGGGAGAGGTTTCCCTTCCGCCACAAGCAGCTGCCACTTCACAAGATCAAGCCCGGTGACCGATTCAGTGACGGGATGTTCCACCTGCAGTCGTGTATTCATTTCAAGGAAATAGAAATTCTCCTCTTCGTCAACGATAAACTCCACCGTTCCTGCATTGGTATATCCAACTGCCTTACCGGCCTGTATAGCTGATGCATACATCTTCTCTTTCGTTTCTTGAGATAGAGCAGGAGATGGTGATTCTTCAATCACTTTCTGATTTCTTCGTTGAACCGAACAATTCCGCTCGTAAAGATGAACCAGATTTCCATGGTGATCTCCGAAGATTTGCACCTCTACATGCCTCGCATTCTCTATACATTTCTCAAGGAAGACTTCCTCTTTTCCAAAATAGGTTTTAGCACGGTTTTTAGTAGAGTCAAAGCTTTGAACGAGCGCTTGCTCATTTTCACAGCGAATCATACCGATCCCCCCGCCTCCGCCACTCGCCTTCAACATGACGGGATAGCCGATTTGGAGGGCCACGGTTTTAGCTGCATCAATGGTTTCTACTCCACCCTCACTTCCTGGTACTACAGGAACCGATGCTTCCTGCATCACCTTCCTCGCCTCGACTTTATCTCCCATCTTGTCAATGATGTCGTGGGCGGGACCAATAAAGGTAATTCCTTCTTCAGTCACCCTACGCGCAAAATCGGCGTTTTCAGACAAGAGACCATACCCGGGATGGATACCATCCACCTTTTCCTTCCTTGCCACTTCCAGTATATTGTCCACTACCAAGTATGAACGATTCACTTGAGATTCACCTATGCGGTATGCAACATCCGCGTCTTTTACAAAGGGCATATCCTGATCTGCATCTGAATAAACCGCGACTGTTTGAATATTTAATTGTTTACATGTTTTGATGATCCTTGAAGCGATTTCTCCCCTGTTTGCAATTAGTATCTTCTGCACAATCTCTCCCCTTTCTTCACAGAACACATCTGTTCAATATACGAATTCTACAAAAATCGTCGAATTCCTTCTTCTCCATTGTAAACGTTTTCTAAAATAAGTGCAGAATTTTTTGTATTTTTGTTATATAATAATAATAAATATGTGCTCTACGTTCAGAGACATTGCAAACGGATACATGACATGTCACGTATCCCCAGATTTTTTAAGCATTATTAGGAGGTTATACTATGGCAGTTAAAGTAGAAAAACTGAAAGTAAATTATAAAACTCTTGAAGAGTTTAAGAAATTTAAAGAATATGGTGTCCAGGAACTTTCCATGCTTGAAGACTTACAGGCAAATATCATTGAAAACGATAGCGAATCTCCTTTTTATGGAATTCACTTCGGTGATACCCTAATTGCTAGAATGAGCTTATATCAAAGGAATGCCCGTTTCGATCAATATTTCGATCCTCCGCAAAATTATTTGGAGTTGTGGAAACTTGAAGTGTTGCCAAAATACCAGAATAAAAACTACGGAAAAGCACTGGTGGAGTTTGCCAAGGAATTTGGCTTACCTATCAAGACAAACTCCCGTATCAAATCACAGGGATTCTGGGAGAAAATGGGCTTTGAAGCTGTAACATACGAAGTGGAAAGAGATTTAGGAGAAAATCCATATGTCTGGTTCCCTGAAGGTGTTAAAGAACAGAAAATCAGTTAACACAAAAAAGGCTTGCTCAAATTTTTGAGTCAGCCTTTTTTTCTCTTCATTTATTCAGCCTTTGCAGGTTTCCATTCTTATCCATTTGGAACTTCACCTTGTCTTCATTCCCTTGAAGGAGAGCCATTTTTCTCGCTTTCTCAAAGATCGCCAATAAAGATTTATGATCCTCTTCCAGGAGTTTGTACTTCTCTTCATATTCTCTCAACTCTTCTTCTGTTCCTTTAAGTTTATCCTGAAGCTGTGAGATTTGTTCTGCGAGCTGACTGTTTTCATTCCTGACTCTCTCTTCATTCCTAACGGCTTCCTCCGCTTTTTGGAGATACTGAATCATACTGCCCATTGAAAATGCTTCAGGAGCATCCTGTGTGATCACTGTCTTCGGGTTTTCCTGCTTTCCTTCAAGGGTCTTAGTTAATGCTGAGTGCTTCTTTGAATGCTTTCTTTGTTTTTTGGCGAGTTCGATACCGGATTTATACTGTTTACGGACAAACGAGTTCCATCTAAAGCCACATGCCGCGGATGTCCTCGATAGTTTTTTTCCTACTTCATCAAACGCCTGAAGCTGTGTACCCCCTTCGCGGATATGGCGCAGTACCACTTCGGCCAACAATACATCTTCATCCTGGCTCCAGGCATCCTGTCTATTTGAAGACATTTGAATCCCCCCTGTTTAATCAGTTTCTCCATACATATGCTCTTACTAGAGAAGATAGAATCTTCACCACTATTTTTTAATCCACAAAAAAAAAGAACAGGCCTCTGCCTGTTCCTCTTGACATATTCTATTCCTTGTTAAAAAACTTGTCTACTGCTTGATGGTGTTCATCACTCGCCCATAGTACCGAGCATCTTTTTATTTCTTCCAGAATATTCTCTTCTATCTTCCCCCTATCCCACTTGACAAGGAGTTGATGCTTATAAGCTTCCAACACCCCTGCAGATTTTGATGAAATCATTTGGATAAACGGAATATCATGCAAAAGCACACTATCATCCACCACTTGATCTATAAAACCGATTTCATTTAAGACCTCTGCTGTTTCCAGCCTTGCAGTCATCAAGAGCGACAGGGCTTTTGATGCCGGAAGTCTCTCAAGGAGCAATGTGCCTCCTCCCCACCCGGTGGTGATGGCAAGATTCCCTTGAACGAACCCCATCTTGGCGGTTCTCTTCGCCACTCTAAAGTCACATGAAGCGGCGATCTCACATCCCCCTCCAACCGCTGTACCATTGATGAAAGCAATGGTAGGCTTCGGTAAAAAGGCGAGTCTTGTAAGGATGTCACCCATACGACTTAGCATCCCAAAACTTTCGCTTTCTGTTTTAAGAGTGTGAAACTGTGATAAATCCCCGCCGGAACAAAAAGCAGAATTTCCACTCCCGGTTATAACCAAAGCTTTTACCTGGTTGTTGTGAATGCTCTCTGCCATTGCCTCCTCAAGCCCAGTCATCACTTCATAGCTTACTGCATTTCGTTTTTCAGGTCGGTTGATGGTAAATGTCAATACCCCTTCTTCATCCATATGTATTAAATATGCGCCCAAGTGATACCCCCCTTATTATCTTACTTATAGTGTAAGGTGTTCTGATTGGGATGAACAGAAATTTCATCCCAAATGAAAAAAAAGCGTGAAGAGCCATGGTCTCTTCACGCTTTTACGCGTTGTAAACGATTATTTGTTTACAACTTCTTTTCCTTTATACGTTCCGCACTCTTTACAAACACGGTGTGCCAATTTCATTTCACCACAGTTTGGGCATGCTACCATACCAGGTACACGTAGTTTGAAGTGTGTACGACGTTGTCTTTTTGCTGTTTTAGAAGTTCTTCTAAAAGGTACTGCCATTCTTCCCACCTCCTTAAAAGAGATTCATACTCATTATGAAGCCAGTCGGACTGGTACTTCGCTTTTAAGAGTTCTTGTTTTGATCAAGAAGTTTTGCTAAGTCAGCGAGTCGGGGATCTACTTTCTTCTCTTCCTCTTCTTCGACTTGATAAGCTTGTTCTTCTGTCATCACTTCCCAGTTCTTACCAGAAGGCATCTCATCTTGTTCTCTCGCTTCATCACTGATCACTTGCATCGGAATCTCAAGTAACAGCAATTCTCTGATAGCCGGTTTTAAATCAATAACATCACCTTGTATACGATGTACTTCCTCTTCCTCATACTGATCATAATCAGCCTCATTTAGAAGATACGTCTCAATCGTATGAATGTCAACTGGTAAATCAACATCCACAAGGGTTCTTGAGCAAGGTAATACTAACTTCCCTTCTATATGAAGATGGAAAGTGACACGGTTTGAACCGATATCTGCCTTTCCAGACACCCGGATAGGAGAGACTTCTATAATTTGGGGATCCACTTCTTTCAGTTCATCCAAATTAATCGTTTCGTCTATGGAAAGTCCCTTGTCTCTAAATTTTTGTAATTGTATTATCGACCATTTCAATGTTATCACCTCAAGGCAACAAAAGTAATTATAGCTTTCATAATACCGTTTGTCAATATTTTTTCTTTACACTCTTTACAACCATAGTGTAGTAATTATAACGTTTTAATATAAGGTCTTTCAAATATTTTGTTACATTCGGTATGATTCTTCCAAAAAAGCGGAGTATTTAGTTCATTTCCTTATATAATGAACATCAGAGGCACGTATGAAGATTAGAAAGGATGTGGGAATTTATGAAAGCGACAGGTGTGGTAGTAGAATATAATCCCTTTCATAATGGGCATTTACATCATTTAAGGAAGACAAGGATAGTATCCGGTTCTGATATCGTGGTGGCAGTGATGAGTGGTCACTTCCTTCAACGGGGGGAACCGGCACTCGTTTCCAAGTGGTCACGCACCAAGATGGCTTTGGATGCCGGGGTGGACGTAGTGATCGAACTTCCGTATAGCTTTGCGACACAGCATGCTGAAATATTTTCAAAAGGGGCCATTACACTACTTGACAGGATTGGGTGTGAGAGCTTTTGTTTTGGTAGTGAAGATGGGGATATTCACACCTTTAACAATACGATTCAATTTATCCATTCCAATCAAGAGCAATATGATAAGTACATACGGGACTTTATTCAGGAAGGGATGAGCTACCCTTCTGCACTTGCAGGCGCATATCAAAGATTAGAGAAGAAAGGTTCACTGATCGATTTAAGTAAGCCTAATAATATTCTGGGATTCCATTATGTAGAGGCTAGAAATCGACTCTCCTCATCCTTGAAGGCATATACCATTACACGTGAATCGGCCGGGTACCATGATGAACATTTCGCATCACCATCAATCGCCAGTGCGACCAGCATCCGAAAAAGTATATTCAGCGACGGTGAAAATCACGCAATCAATTCTTATCTACCTGACAGTTCCGTCCAAGAACTTTATAGGTACAAAGAAGAGTATGGGGGTTTCCATAGGTGGGAGAATTACTGGAACCTTCTGCAATACAAAATCCTCTCTTCTTCAAAAGCCGAGCTTCAGGATATTTATGAAGTAGAAGAAGGGATCGAAAATCGAATGGTAGAATACGCCAAATCCTCTATGTCATTTGAAGACTTCATGACAAATCTAAAGACGAAGCGCTACACATGGACACGACTACAAAGAATGCTACTACACATACTGACCGATACACATAAAGAGGACATGAAGAAGAGGCATGCCACCCCCGAGTATATCCGCCTGTTGGGGATGAATAAGAAAGGCAGGGAATTCATCCGTCAACAGAAAAAGAATTTATCTCTCCCTCTGATCAGCAAACT
Source organism: Bacillus sp. NTK074B (assembly GCF_017303375.1). Classification (GTDB taxonomy): domain Bacteria; phylum Bacillota; class Bacilli; order Bacillales; family Bacillaceae_B; genus Rossellomorea. Next base: position 408,768 of record NZ_JAFKOH010000002.1, read on the forward strand.
TTCAAGCGCCGATCAACAATCCATAAGATTGGATGTCAAGGCAGCAGAGGTTTATTCATTGGGCCTCCAGAGTCGTTCCGCAAGAAAAAAACTCCTACATCAGGAGTGGTCTCAACCACCAGTCATGATGTAGCCAACCAGGTTTATTTACGCGAAAGAGACTGCCCAAGGATGGCAGTCTCTTTCATTATTTATCGATTGTTTCCAGGAAGGCAATGGCCTCCTCAAATGATCTGACCGGAACCACTTTCATATCTGTTCCAATATCTTCTGCGGTCCTTTTGGCAGCAATATAGTTTGATTCAAGATCAGGATATTTTTCCTTCATATCTTTCGTGATCGTTTCATCAGGGGCAAGGAAATATTCCGCTCCAGCTTTGTCAGCGGCGATTATCTTTTGTTCGATGCCTCCGATTCGCCCGACTTCCCCATCCTCAGAAATAGTCCCGGTGCCTGCAATTCTATGGCCTTTAGCCAGATCATCCTCCGTTAGCTGGTCATAGATCTCCAAACTGAACATCAAACCGGCAGATGGACCTCCTATTTCCTCAGTCTCTAGCTTTACCGGGGGATCTGTCATAATTTCTTTATCATCGCTTAACGTGATGCCGAGACCCACCTTATCAGGTACATCCGGAAATGCTTCCAATGGGATCGTTTCAATCTCTTTGCTCTTGTTACGAACGTAAGTGATTTCCACTTTATCCCCTTTCGCCTTACCGCTTACGTAGTCGATGAATTCCTGTGATGACTGAAACGATTGACCATCGATGGCTGTGATTCGGTCGCCTGGTTTCAGGACATCTTCAGCAGGCATGGAGGGATAAATATTCAGTACATAAATCCCTTTATAATTATATTTATATGGTTTTCCAGCTTTTTTATATGCTACTTCTATCGCATGGCTTTGCGAATTATTCATGAGTTGTAGTTGACGTAAATTATATTCTTCATCGCTTTCATGGGGACTTCTGATCTCGTCGACAGGAAAAATATACTCATATTTTCTTAAGCTGGCCATCAAGTAAGCATAAATATTCGCCCTTCCCATCCGTACTGTTGTCAGCATCAATTCTCCGTCATCCTGATACCCATTCTCCACATGAACAATTGGATCAAGTTCATGAGCACTTCCGGGTTTCGTCACATAATAAGGGAGGTAGTAAAAGGAACTGGCAACCATGATAATGGTCATGATGACGAGGGTTCTTATTAACGTTTTCGTTTTCATACTCTTTACTCCTTCCAATTGTCTAAAGCTTTCTGAATTGAAGGAATAACCTTCTTTGCTTCTTCTTCTCCCATATCGATGATTTCCTCAATGTTTTTAAAAGCCCTGGTGCTGTACATTTCAACATGGGGCCTGATCATGAAATCAGAAGCAAATTCCCGGTGGGCGACGATTTCTAATTGTAAGATATCGATACTTTGCATGATGACGTCATAGATGGTGGTGATTTCTGCATTTCGTTTTACGTGGGATACGTCCACTCCTATGACGATATCCGCTCCCATTTCTTTTACAACCGAGACCGGGACCCTGTCAATGACTCCTCCGTCCACCAATAAACGGCCATTTATCTTTTCAGGTACAAAAATTCCAGGGATGGCAATGCTCGCCCTGACAGCACTTGAAATGGGGCCTGTTGTGAACACGACCTTCTCACCGTTTGTTATATCCGTTGCCACCACGCTGACAGGGATATTTAAATCTTCAATATTTTTATTGTGAGTAAATAGTTGAATGAATTCTTTTATTCTTTTTCCTGAAATAAACCCCATCTTGGGCACGGTAAAGTCTAAATAATACTTCCTTCTGAAGGTGGTGGAAAGCTTGTATAAATCCTCCATCTTGTGCCCCACCCCATAGAAGCAGCCAACAAGAGCCCCCATACTGCTGCCGGCAATCATATCTATCGGTATTTTCGCTTCATCAAATGCCTTTAAAACACCTAAATGAGCAAATCCCCTTGCTCCACCCGAGCCGAGGGCTAATCCGATTTTTGGTCTATCCATGCCCTTCCCCCTTTTCCCGAGTTATCGGTATAGTCATCATATGGTCTATTTCAATTATGTATGAGTATATTGAATAATATGAGGACAAGTTGAATTAATCTCATTTTATCATTCTTTTCCCGTTTCACAAGGGATTGAAATAGAAGGAAGTATATTCTTAGGGGAGGAAATCCGGTTGTACAAATCTAAAATGAAAACCTTGGCCTTATCCATAGGCGTAACGATATTTGCAGCTTCTCTCATCCTGATGCCGGGGGAATCTCTCGAGGCATCTATCAGGGGTCTGGATATGTGGTGGGAGATCGTATTTCCATCTTTATTACCATTTTTCATTGTTTCAGAGATGTTAATCGGGTTTGGCGTTGTCCGATTCATTGGAGTCATGCTCGAACCCTTTATGAGGCCAATCTTCCGGGTTCCGGGAGTTGGTGGATTTGTGTGGGCGATGGGGATGGCATCAGGCTTTCCTGCAGGAGCTAAATTGACGGCCCGCTTGCGTCAGGAGGATCAGATTACTAAACTGGAAGGGGAAAGACTCGTTTCCTTCACGAACTCTTCCAATCCGCTTTTTATATTTGGGGCTGTTTCTGTTGGATTCTTTCAAAATGCAACCCTTGGTATTGTGTTAGCCGCGGCTCATTATATCGGGAATGTATGCGTTGGGGTCGTCATGAGGTTCTATGGAAGGAAAGAGGACCAAGAGATGACAAGGAGAAAAAAGGAGAAGAAAGGATTCATCATCAAGGAAGCCTTTTCGGCCCTTCACCAAACCAGGATAGAGGATAAACGGCCCATCGGGAAACTTCTCGGTGATGCTGTCACTTCATCCATCCAAACATTATTGATGATAGGCGGTTTCATCATCTTATTCTCAGTTATGAATAAAATGCTGTATCACCTTCACATTACGACCTTTTTTGCAGAGGGGTTATCAGCTTTATTTATTCTGTTTCAATTACCGGAACCGTTAAGCATACCTTTTATCTCAGGGCTATTTGAAATTACTTTGGGATCAAAGCTCACCAGTGGAATAACTGAGGCAACCCTGCTCCAACAGGCGATTATAACGAGTTTCATTTTGGGCTTCTCAGGATTTAGCGTTCAGGCACAGGTGGCGAGCATCCTTGCAGAGACAGATATACGGTTCAAACCTTTTTTCTATGCAAGATTTATTCACGGTCTCGCGGCATCGATGGCCACCATCCTCCTATGGAAGCCGATTTACGGAAGGTTCTCAGATGACCAGCTTTCCAATGCCATACCGGTTTTCGCCAGACATAACGACGCATTTTGGACCGACGTGCTTTATTGGTTGAAGTCAGTCGGTCCTGTCATCACAATCCTAAGCCTAATGGTATATATCATCCTATATGCAAAGAGAAGCAGTTCCTGAAGAAAATAGGGTTGGTTCCCGTTTACCATCCTTCTTGCCACCTTGAGTGAAAAATCGAGGTCCATTGCAGGAAACAACCCTGGTTCATTATTTGCTCTGATATTTTTTCTTTAACGACTCTTCCACTCTTTTAGGTACCAGTTCAGAGATATCGCCACCGTATTTGGCCACTTCTTTCACAATACTCGAACTTAAGAAAGAGTACTGGTTATTCGTCATGATAAAAAACGTCTCGATTTCATCATCAAGGACCCGGTTCATAGACGTGATCTGCATTTCATATTCAAAGTCCGAAACTGCCCGCAACCCTCTGATAATGGCTTTGGCGTTTACATTCTTTGCGTAGTCAACCAATAATCCCTGAAATGAATCGACTACCACATTAGGGATGTCCCGGGTGACTTCCCTGATTAACTCAATTCTTTCCTCAACAGAAAAAAGTGGTTTCTTTGAAGAATTATTCAATACTACTACATAGATTTGATCGAAGACCTTGGCCCCTCTAGTAATAATATCTAAATGTCCGTACGTAATAGGATCGAAGCTCCCCGGACAAACTGCTATGCTTGGCATATCCCTGCCTCCTGTCTATTAGTGACTTTCTTCATTCATTCTCGACCGAAAAAATAGAAATCCGTATGATTCCATACGTTTCTTCCCTCACCTTACTCAACCTGCCCGCAGTTTCTTCCAGAGTAATTTCAGAGCCATGCTCACACATGACGTAACCGCTTTCATTTAGAAGGTTGTGTTCATCGATGAACTCGAGGAGTTGTTGAAGCTTTTGCTGTTTATAAGGAGGATCAAGGAAAATATAATCAAAGACAATTTCTCTTTTTACGATTGCCTTTAACGCTCTTGTTGCCTCGTTACGATACACTTCACCCTGATTTAATAAATGGCAATCCTCCAGATTGGCCTTTATGGTTTGAAATGCTTTTGCGTCGCGGTCCACAAATATTACGGAATCAAGTCCGCGGCTTAACGCCTCTATTCCCAGTCCACCGCTTCCAGCAAACAAATCCAGTCCTGTCCCTCCATTGAAGTAGGGTCCTAACATATTAAATATTGACTCTTTTACCTTATCTGTTGTGGGCCTTGTCCCACTTCCGGGAACAGCCTTCAGCGGCCTGCCCTTTAACGTACCTGATATGACTCTCATAATCATCCACCATATATGTATTTTTTTCTTCACTATCCTATCATATCTCGACACATATCGCCACATTCTAAATTTGCTTGAAAAATGTATAAAATCATTATGATAGGTGATAATGAAGGTAACAGCATCCTTACTGATGTTGTTGCCAACCGCGGAGAAGACTTAAGATTCCCCATAAGTTCTTCCTCCGGTTTCTCCTCTCCCTTTGCCTTCTTTCCAGAGATGGATATAGAAGGACCCTGCAGAAAGTTCTGCAGGGCTTTTTTATGTTCATGTTGAAATTCTAATGACATCATCCTCTTCCTGCACATCCACCTTAAACAGCTTCTTCAACAAGTGAATATCTATATAAACCGGACCCCCTATCGTTTGAACCGGCTTCACTAAAGAACCGTAAATTTCTTCGTTGTATATAAAAAAGTCCTCATTTACATAGAACCTTAATGTATTCCCATTTAATGATGTAAAATATTCACCGGGTTCAACCTCTTTCATCTCGATCCCCAAATCTTTAACTGCTTCGGGGAACTGGATGAACTCGTTTTGTTTGTTTGAAACATACGATAGTTGTGTCGGTTCTTGATTAACCAAGATAGGTTTATTTCCTTTTAGGATGAAGGGCTTGTTCTCGTCCTTGTTGACATTTTCTTCAAAAAAAGTGGATGTATACCCTGTTACCCTACTGACTGCATCATCCAAGAATGCATGATCAATTGTATGATCCTTGGCGATTGTAGGATCCTTGACCATTTGTCTAAGATTCTCCCAATCGGAGAGACTTAAACCGTCTAATAACTGTTTATATGCCCAAGCAGGTTTACCAGTGGGCGGAACCTCGTTTAATAGAAGACCGACAACCAATTCCCTCAACCAGGTCTCACTGTCAAGTGAATACATTGCTTGATATAACAAACTTCGCCTAATATTATTCATATACTCTCCGCTGGATTCATCGCTCATTATGATCAGGTGAGAAGATAGGAAAGGTTTAATGTTTTTCGTTATGATGACAGTGACGAAGCCGTCATCGGGGTCGAATGAAGTCAACTGTTCTTCCAATCCGGAATGGTTCAGGTCGTTTGACATCACCCTTACAGATGAATATTCTTCTTCTTTCCATTCATCTTTTGTCCATAGTAAGGCAGAAGGTCCACCTTTACCCCTGAAGGAATAATAATCAATATAATCCAATTTCTTAAAGCTCTTTGATTGATATCCTGCTATCCATTCTCCTCTTCTAAGGCTCTTTTCCGTTAACTGGATATCGGTGCTGGTAGTTGAAACATCAGATAGCACAGGAAACCAACTCCCTAATAAGATATATCCGGATTTAGGAGATTGCTTTATCGAATAGGTTATGGTGATTTCCTGGGGAACAGGTTTAGGTGCATTTATTTGGAATTCACCGTTTTCTTTCGTTAAACAATTCTTTCCACCCTGATCCCTGCACGAGAAATTTTCTGACCCTTCAGGCCATTGAATCGTTATGGGATCAGAACTCCCTGCAGGAAACTGAATGGTTTGTTCAATCATAAATATGCCTTCATTATGAATGATGGAGTAAGATTGATCGACTTTTACAACACCTGATTCCCCGGCACTCTCAGTTGTAAAGCCCATCCATTGAAAGAAGAGAATGGATGAACTGATAAGGATCATCATTAAGCACAATGTAATTAAAAACCGTTTCATACTCTACCCCTTACCGTGTATGTTACTTAAAGAATAGCAGATTTTGAAGGGAAATGGTGATACATTTTTTTGTGAAATGATCGTATTCACCCCAATTCAAAATCCTTGCTGTCAATCAGGTGAGAAGAATTGTTCAAGAGATCCGTTACTACCGGATCCCATTTCCTTCATCAAGCAAACCATTATTCAGGAGAATATCCTGAAGTTCGTGTAAATCAGAACTACCAAACTCCTTTTTCAGTGCAATGGATAGAATTCCGTGAGCGGCCAAGGTGGAAAGGATTGCGGTGACGATAAATGAATCTCCATTTATAACCCAAGGACGATAAAAAACAATAACTATATCATGAACATCACCCCTATAAGTTATTTAAGCATCTTTACTTATAACTATATGTTTGAAATAATAAGGAATTGATTAACTAGGTAAGAAAAGGGGAATGAGAGAATGATTCAACGATTTATTGAATTAGGAGAAGGGTATTCAGATATTTACGAACTTATGGAACTTGCGAATGCGAATAAAGCACGTCTACAGCATATGCTCGCATTCCATACCGTCGTCAAAGACCGTCCTGTCACTTCAATCGCTCTTGTGATGAAACCAACAGAGGAAGGGAAATTTCAAGCCATATATATATGCAGAGAAGGGATCCCAAACCCTAATATCCAACCAAACCAGCGCTACACATTATTCGAGGAAACTGCCGCAATGCTTGATAAAGTAATTATCCAAATGGACGTGAAGCCCTCTACTCTATTTCCGGAAAACGCCCTGTATTATCAGCATTTGATAGCAATTTTACGATTAAATCATTATATCCTGCCATTACAGTAATCAAGATTGAGAAAAATGAGCAGGTTTTTGGCGGATGCGTTCTATTTATTCCTATGAAAAAAGCTGCCAAAACAACGCTCTTTGGCAGCAATCTCTAAAATCCCATTTTGTAATCATATTCCTTCGCTTTATCCGGTCGGGAATTTTCAAAAACCGACTTGATAAATGGCTTAAAGGAAGGATCTACTTTTTTCACATAAGAATACGCAGATATCCTCTCCATCACAGAGTCAATTTCATCCTGATTACAATACAGCACAACATATTTCATTTTCTTGGACACATAGTGGACATTCCCAAATCGCCTAAGGGACTTGGCATGCTTCAAACTATGTAACCAAACCACTAAACCTTGTCTTTCTGTTAACATATAGTTTCCCCTCTAGGAATCACTTTTTTATAAGTCTAGCATAATCATGCAGGGGTAAGCAATACGTAATGGTTTGAACTTTCATTAAATAGAGTGTGCAGTCATTACTGCCTATTGAAGTAAAGAACGGAGGACCGCCATGGACTTGAATGTGATATGGGACTTTTTCATTGAACATCTGAACGCGGAGGAAGGGATTGATGAGGCTTATGTGAAATGGAGCGCTGGAATCCCCTTCATCTATGTTCGATCCAAGAAAGGGAAAAGGGATATTGAGTACTCCATTAAAAAATGGTCTGCTAAGGCCATGCGGGGAAAGAGACTGCATTCTGATACCATTTTCTTCAGAGAAGAAGAATCATTATATGTCTACCGGCACCGATTCTATGTTCCCCAGGAAAAAATGTTCTGCTGCGGAAATCTCTGCGTTGATTGTGTTCGATTAAAGCAGTAGTTTTTTCATTCGTTGTAGTGAACGATTGTATTTAATCGTACTTACTTTAACCTTCCTTAACAGATGTTCAGGATCTATTTTGTTAGTCAACTACTTACTACCCTAGAGGATGAAGGGAATTGCGTAGACTCCTGCGGAAAACGGGCGTGCCGAGACCCCGGAAGCGGTTTTGCTGAGGAGGCTCAGCCGAACGTCCTTGGAAATCGAAGGCGTTCCCTTCCCCCTTCTGCACCACACCCTACATGACAGAGCATCGTAAATCTTAGTTTTTATGCAAATAGCAACATTCTTTGCGAAACCACATAAAAAGAGCAGACACGCGTGTCCGCTCTTTTTATGTGGTTTACGCCGAACAGCCACAGCTTCCGCCTGAACCGCATCCTCCCCCACAAGATCCTCCTCCGCTAAAGAAAGGATTACCTGAAGGAACCTTTACATTTTTAGATACGGAATGGCCAATCAACAAGCTTACTTGATCAAGAAGATCCTGTAACTCATTTTCAGCTCTGCGGAATTCTGCCACATTATCATCAAGGTCCATTTCTCGTTTTACTTCCCTGATTTCTTTCATGATCGTTTTGTAATCGGGATGATACCGGCCAAAACGCTGGACTTCTTCGTAACTCTCTTTCATGCGGGAAAAGGTTTGTACCTTCCGTTGAGTCTCAGAATTATTACGAAGTTTATATAAAGACTTACGATAATTTTCTGCCACATCGGATTCTAATATCCACTGAGATAATTCGTCAGCTGAATCCAATATTTCCATTCTTTCTATAGTAGCAAGCATAATGCCCACCTCCGTAACAATATTTTAACATGTTTAACGGAAGGAAGCGAATAGGCTTACTCATTTTTTAGATTGCCTCACTCATTTCTCTGCCGCCAAGTATTTCACGGCATACGCCTTTTATTGAATTGTCACATAGAACTGTTTTTTCATACCCAATGATTTGTTATTCTTTCCTACAATTTCAATATTGAGAAGATGCACACCCTTGGGCAGCCCTTTCACAACAAAGGCAGCAGTATGGTATTCCTTATACAAGTTACCAGTATTGGAACGAACGACAATTTTCCCTTTTTCCGCCCCTCTTTTTTCTGCAGTAAAGGTGACACCTGGGACAATACATTCAATATACACTTGATTTCCTTGTACCATATGTTTGACGGACATAGCCTTTTGTTCAGGATTGGCAGCTTCTACTTTCTGTGAGAAAGAGAAACTTTCCGGTTCAGGCATTTTTTCCTTACAGCCGCTTAATAAGATTACAAATCCGACGGTCATAATGATTTTTTTCATTGTCTACACCACTCCTTACCTTTAGCCTTGCCCAACCGCTTCTATTTTTACTCAAAATAATGGACGGTACGCTTTTCCTATTTTACGGCAAAAAAATAGTGCCTTAAGCATCGGCACTATTCATTGATTGAAACATACTGATCATCATGGAAGCCATCTGGACTCCATTTGAAAATTTCTGAACGCGGTGTGGAATCGTCTTCTGAAAATGATTAATGGACGCAATCTCAAATTTCTCTAATTCATTCGGATTTCGGGAAAGTGTGCGGTACCACAAGGGTTGATCCCTCAGGAATAATTTCAGATCTTCTTTGGCATAAATATATTCAATGATGTCAGGCCTCATCTTCCTTCCTCCTAATCTTTTCTGAATGAGAACGGATGCGAAGGTTTGGAGGGGGCTTCTGATTTAGTCGCTGTCCCTGATCCCCTGCTGTTACCCGATTGAAATTGACTGAGCACACCTTGAACAGCCCCAAGTGCTTCACTTAAGCTGTTAATATGTTGCTGCAGCTGATTCGCGTCCATTTTCTTAACCATTTCTCCCACTTGATCCATCCATCCCCCTTTGCTTTCAACATTTGTAGAAGGCTTTTCATTTTCTTTCACTGCTTCACTCTTATACTTATCCCATCTAGTGTCATCTTCCCCAAGCAAATACCAGTCTTCAAAGAGATCTTGCCAGTTAGCATCCCCGTTCCGGACATCTTTAACGATTTTCGGGTGCTTTTTCACAAAACCTTTAAATTGTTTGACTTTAGGGTGTAATGATTTACCCATCTTCTAAAACACCTCCATTACAGGCATATACCTATTACACTTTATGAAGAAATGAAAAGAATGGTGATACATTCCTTTTTGTAGTAATATTTACATGTATATTGGGCATTTCATTACTTAACAGTCACCTAGGCCCGTGAATACTTATAAAGGATGTATGATCATGAAAGAACAGGTAGAAAATTTATTCAATGAATGCCTTTTAAGAGCTTCTGATGAAGATCTTCGAATCATTAAGCAGCTCCTTGAAGGAGTACAACGAAAACAAAACAACAAAAATGAATCAATCATCGGTGGAATTTTCGCTATGGATAGGAAAACGGAAGACGGAAACCTCGAGGTGAGCATCCCGATCACACCGGTTATATACAATTCATTGGAGATTGTCCATGGAGGTGTGACGGCCACTTTAGTTGATACGGCTATGGGGACCTTGGCGAATATGATGCTTCCTGAAGGATATGGGGCTGTCACAACGAACCTAAACGTACATTACTTGGCGCCTGGTGTAGGGGAACGCCTATCTGCCCATGCATCAATTGTTCATCATGGAAGTAAAACGATTGTAGTGGACGGAAAAGTTGTCAGTTCAGATGGCAGGATTATAGCACACTCGACTGGTTCCTTTTTTATCTTTAAAAAGCAGAAGGAAACAATATAGAAAAAGAAAAGGTGGATTCCCTGTCAATACTGGGGAATCCACCCTTTTTAATCTTCGTCTTCGACTTTCTCAATGAAATTCTGGGTATAAAATCTTTTGTATACTCCTACGCCCAGATGCGTAAAATTTTGCTCCAACAAGGTTTTACGGTGTCCTTCTGAATTGAGCCAACCGTGCACAGCTTCCGGGGCATCAGTATATTGAGAGGCAATATTTTCTCCTGCTGCCTTAAACCGCACATCCTCCTGTTCAAGACGGTGCGAAAGATCGCCAAGGGTAGGGGAATCATGTGAGAAGTAATCTTCGTCATACATCTCTTTACTATGTCCTCTTGCTACCTGGGCCGTATCCTCATCCCACTGAAGCGTATCTTGATCAAATTGATGTCTGATCACGTTTGTGATTTCAAAGATCTGCTGTTCACTGGCAGCATTAACCTTATCCCATTCATCTTCGCTAGGTTCCATTTCCTCTGCCAGTTCACCACGATACATCATTTCATATGGATGCATCTCAATCAATGTCGGACTGTCCAGAAAGCGGATACTCGTCAGCCGGCCAGTAAATTTATCCAGATAAAGCTGGGCATAAATATTTCCGAGTGGGACGAGCAGGCGTGTGTTCAGGTCTTCTTCGTTCAATTCAAATTGATAAGAACCTGACTCGTCGTTCACCACGATTTCTGAATCGACGATTGTGAATCGATATATGTCTTCCAAGCGCTGGCCAAGCTTATAGGGGGCAACATCTACCTGGTTGCCGATTGCATAAAGGGTGACCACTTTATGATTGACAACGCCCATTTGTATGTATTGTTTATTTGAAATCGGATATACCCACCATTCATACCCATATGAACTGGGCTCTACTCTTTCAGGTTCACCGAATGCTTCTTTTACTTTTTTTGTATCCTTGCCTATCCACACAGATAAGCCTGAAGCTGGTCTTTCACCAGGTTTCTCAATCGTTTGATTCAGTTGATTATCTTTGTTTTCCTTTAGAGTTTGGGTTTCTGGTCCTTTTAATGGTTCGTTTTCCTGCTTTTGACCCTGATAAATTCCAATTATTAAAATAATGACAAGAATGATCAAAATACGCAAAACCGTTCTCAGAATTTTCCCTCCTCTCTACTTTCTCTATACGTTTTATGTTGCCGTTACTAGAAACAGTATACCATTAAAGTTTATGTTCGAAATGTCTATAATCAAGAATAGCATATTTCGCACCGTTCTAAAACTACGCACTCTTCAACCCTTCCTTGTTCAATGAAAAAGGGTGACCATGTCTGAAAACATGACCACCTCCCGAGGTTAAAATGGCTTATTCCTGAAGTTGGATTCTGAGATATTTTCCAATGCCACATATGCCTGTCTCCCTAATGATTCCCTAATGGCCAAATCACCTAAGGATATCATCCCCACCAAACGCTCACCTTCTACGATGGGTAGCCTCCTGATTTGATTTTCAGCCATAATGTGTGCTGCTTCCTCTGCTGATGTCTCCGGTCCTGCAACAATTAAATGTTTACTCATTATATCTTCCACCTTTGAAGAAGCCGGGTGTTTCTCTGCAATACATCGGAGGACGATATCCCTGTCAGTCATCACTCCCACGAGCTTCTCCCCATCCACGATAGGAATGGAACCAATATTGTGTTCTTTCATTTTAAGAGCAACCTCATACACATTATCGAGTAACGTACAGGTCTCAACTTCCTTGGTCATTATATCCTTGATTTTACTCATATATATCCTCCTCCTTCACCTGAGCATTTGCTCTTCTATTTTTCACTTTCCATGAAAAGATATTCACCTTTTAAAAAATCACCCTATTCAAATCATTCCAGACATTGCAAGATAAAGATTTTTCCACTATTATAAAGAATGAGAAATACTGCATTTAGTATCAATGTACATACACCGATATAAATGCTTCTACCATACTGCAAGCATGATATGATCATGCAAGCCAATATAGGAGGAAAAGATTATGCGTTTTGAAGCAACTGAATTTGAAAGCTTAAAAGTCGATTTAAACCGTTTAGATGAAATCATGGAGTCTCATGGTCTGGTACGTGCAGGGCAATGGGACTACGAGCGCGTGACTTATGATCGCAAATTCGAAATAAGAGAGGGTATTTTTTACTTACGTATCCAGGGACTGGCAGTGGAAGGCGATGTCGGGAAGCATGACGCTGTTATCCAATTAATGACCCCGCTGCTTGGCAAACATTATTACCCACATGGAGTGGAATATGGGGAAGGTGAAGAATTCCCTAAACACCTAGTCACTTCTTGTGAGAAGCTATTAGCGGATGTTAAAAAAGATGCTACGAACTTTGCATGGTAATTTGCTTTAGACTGTCTGTCTCACAGGCAGTCTTTTCTTTATGTCTTCTATTCATCCTTCTCTTCAAACACTCATCATACTTTAACAATAGATACAAAACCTTCAAAATTTCACTTTCTTCCCACTGTTCATTCTTCTCTGACTCTAATATAATGATAAGGAAGAGGTTCCTGTTAGAAAGGGGTACACAATTGTCCAAGTTTTTCACAAAAAAAGTTTTAATGATCTCTTTGATCATCTTACTGATAGCATTAATCGCTTTTTTTATACTTCCGGTTTCCGTAACCTTGATTACTGCGATCATCACCGCACTTTTTCTCGAACCTGCGGTGGGCTTTATTCAAAGACGCTTTTCAACTAAACGGAGGTTTGCCGTTCTTTCCGTTTTCATTCTGTTTTTGCTCCTCATCAGCGTATCCTCGTTTTTCGTCACCACTAAAGTGGTCGGAGAAGGAATCAAGCTTATTGAAGATGCACCCAAATATGTTAATCAATTAAGCGATATATGGCTCGATTATGAAGACCGAATGCTGAATGCAACAGAAGATCTTCCCGATGAATTGGTCAAGGGCTTCAGTGAAGACGTCCAAAGCTTCCTGGACAGTGGGAAAACGAAAATCCTAAATTCTTTCAATATCGAAAGAATCAGCCTTTTTTTGTCCTATATCCCGAATTACCTTGTAAGCTTTCTCGTCTATTTAATTGCTCTATTTCTATTCATGCTGGACTTACCAAGGATAAAGAGATCTATTTATGGTCATTTGACAGAACGAACTGCTGAAAAAGTTACCTTTATGACATCAAGACTTACATACGTCATTTTCGGTTTCTTTAAAGCGCAATTTCTGGTAAGCATCCTCATCTTTATCGTATCATTGATCGGACTTCTTTTCATTGCTCCTGATGTGGCAATCGTCATGTCGATCATTATTTGGATCATTGATTTCATTCCACTGATCGGATCAATCGTTGTGTTGGGTCCTTGGGCAATCTTCCATCTGTTGACGGGAAATATCGCTCTGGGAACTCAATTGGCCGTATTGGCCGCCATCCTCCTGATCATCAGGAGAACCGTCGAGCCAAAGGTGATGGGAAGCCACATTGGATTATCCCCCCTCGCTACTCTGATCGCCATGTATCTCGGCCTGAAACTCTTTGGGGTATTAGGATTCATCATTGGTCCATTATTACTCATTGTGTTTAACTCAGCAAAAGAAGCGGGAATTATTAAAACCAATTTCAAACTTTAAAAAGACAAATCCCATGAGACTGGGATTTGTCCTTTTAAGATTGTGTTTGCAAATCAGCTTTATCTGAATACCTAATCTTGGGAAAAGATAACTTAAAAAAACCTACTATGCGAAAACGCATAATAGGTTCTGGTTTTAATAACCGAGAATGGCTCTGATGACAGAAGTGGTCTCTCCGCCCTTGTAAAAAACGTAAAGAAGCATATAAACCGCAACACCCGTTATGGCTGTGAAGAACCAGATAAAGCTTGTGATCGGTCCAAGCTTCCGATGCCTTTTAAGCTTGTCTTTATACCCTGTCCACAGGCTCAAAATACCAAATACGGCGCCAACCGTTGCCAATGTAATATGAAAGACCAGGAAGACCGTATAATAAATCTTGATGTCGTCAGGACCACCGAATGAGGTATTCCCGACAAAAATCGTCCGGCTTAAATAAATAACGAAAAAGATAAGGGCAAAGATTCCCGCAAGTGTCATTGTTTTCTGATGTTGTTCAATCTTTCTCTGTTTAATCTGCCACCATCCTATCGCCACAGTGACAGCACTTAACACGATAAAGCTCGTGCTTATGGTAGGTAAAATTGGTAAATCCATCTCTTTTCCTCTCTTTTCTAAAAATTCTAACATGACGTTCATTTAGAACCCATAGTTGAATGCTATGTATATACAGGCATAACTCACCTGGCTACACCTGTATCATTTCATTGCTCCTGTAAGGGTGAATCTGCTACTGGTTCATAGGAATGTTTCTCCTGTTTCTCCTGCTGCTCCTGGTCCTTTTTGTACCACTGGAAGAATAAATTGAAAAGAACCACACCAAACACTATTTCCTGCACAATTTTCATCAACACTCCTCCAAGCTGTTGATCATTAAGTGTTGACATGGAGGTGAACAGTTCCGGTCCTGTCAGTGTCAGGCCTTCAAGTGTATCCACCGGTACACATAGAGACAACGCTTTAAGCCATTCATTTGGATCATAGTACGTGGCATACATCGGGTTTTCCGCGAAAATGATCAACCCGCATGCCGGTGTCAATAATACGGCACTTCCCAATATATAACCAATGCGTTTTAGCCCACTTAATTCAATATCTTCATCCACTGGATTGATCAATGGCCACCACATAAATACCGCTAAAAGGAATAATATGAAAGTGGTCAGTCCATGGAGAGTCACATCCGTTCGCACATTATCAAAGACTAATGGGATATGATAAATGGAAAAAACCAAATTGAATGACAGCAGGGAGATCAGAGGCTTTGTCATAAAGCTGAATACCGTTTTGACAACCGGCAGTTCAATCGTGGCTTTCCAAACCCATTTCGGAATACCTAAAATCAATAATGGCGTGAAGACCAGATATAAAAATGCCATTTGCGTCATGTGAGCAGAAAACAATATTCCACTAAGTACCTCAACAGGAGAGCCTTTAATCGCGTAGAGCAAAACCATGGATACGATAAAGAATGCTGCTTCTTTTCCCGTCAATTTTCTATTATCCTGAAAACTGTCCCTCCACTTGATCGTGATCAAAAAATAGAGGACAGTCAAAAACACCAACGTCATGAGAAAAAAAGGGCTCCATAACGCCATAAACCCAAAAATCGCTAAATGCATCATCTCACCTCATTTCACAATTAACACCTACCCCCATTATACTGACAACCCTCCCCCACTTCAATCTAAGGTAATGACAAGTTCATGAACAATTAGAAAAGTGGAGCCGAACTGGGCTGGCCCGACAAGCATAAGATGAATGGACCAAGAAGGTGTTCTTTGCCTTCTTGGTCCATTTAACTTATGACCTCGAGGGACAAGGAGGCGGAGCTGGACAATGAAAAGCGGAGCCGACTGTTCTGGCCCGACAAGCATAAGATGAATGGGCCGGGGAGGCGTTTTTTGCCTTCTTGGACCATTTAGCTTATGACCTCGAGGGACAAGGAGGCGGAGCTGGACAACGGAAAAAGCAGAGGTGCCTTGAACAAGCCCGACAAGCACCAAAAAAGCCAGCCAAAAGGCTGACTCATTCTTTAGATCCATACAATTGTTAAAAATGTTAACACTGTGATAAATGCAACAAGTGCACCAGAATACAGGAACAATGATGGTGCTTCGTGACCTTTATGACTCATGTGCATGAAGTAATAAAGTTGAAACACCAGTTGAACGACTGCAAGTAAGAGAATGAAAGGTACTACAAAGTACTTATCAAAATCTCCTGCCACTGCAATAAATGCCACCAATGTTAAGAAAATCATTAACATGAATGATGTTAACTGCATTCTCATATCTTCTGCATTCTTCTTACGACGGTATTCGTAATCTACACTTGGGTTACCTGAAGTTGATTGTTGATTCGCCATCAGTTTATCCCACCATTCCCATTAAGTATACTACTGTAAAGATAAATACCCATACAACGTCGATAAAATGCCAGTACAATGAAGCTAAATAGAACTTAGGAGCATTGTATAGATTTAAACCACGTTTGGCATTACGAAGCATCAAGCTGACAATCCAAAGAAGACCAAAAGCAACGTGTCCCCCATGGAAACCTACAAGAGTGTAAAAGGCTGAACCAAATGCACTACTAGTAAAAGTATGCCCGTATTCATGTACGTAATGATTGAACTCGTAAATCTCCAATCCCAGGAACCCGGCACCCAGTAGAACTGTAATCAATAACCAGGCCTGCATCCGTTGGAAATTATAGTTTTTCATATGATACATGGCATAAACACTTGTCAGTGAGCTTGTTAAAAGAAGCATCGTTGCTAAAAACGACAGCGGTAAATCAAATAAGTCCGTTGTAAGTGCATGACTGTCACTTGGAACTTTATTTTTAAGAGCCAAGTACGTAGCGAATAGAGATCCGAAAAGTACTGTTTCTCCACCAAGGAAAAACCAGAAGCCCATAAATTTATTTTTCCCCTCAAGGGTAGCCTTTTCAGGGGAGGCCGGCCAGGTCTTTGGCGTGAACTTTTCTTCAGCTTGCATTATGCCTTACCCCCTTTATCATCATCCATCAAATCTTCCTTGTGTACATGATAACCATGATCATCCAATACAGAACGAAGGAACATGGAACCCAATGTGATCATCATACCGATGATCAGCACCGGCAGTGCCCATGCTTTATCATCAACGTGATACATTGCACCGAATGCAGCAATGAACAATCCAAGTGATATAAAGAAAGGCAGGATGGAATTATTCGGCATATGAATATCACCGATAGGTTCAGCAGGCGTTAACCCTTTGTTGCCTTCCATTTTTTCTAACCAATAAGCGTCCAAACCACGGATAAGCGGAGTTTGCTTAAAATTGTAGAATGGCGGAGGTGACGGGATCGCCCATTCGATGGTACGTCCATCTCCCCAAGGGTCATTGGCTACCTTTACTCCTTTAACTTGAGTGACAATGATATTAATTACATAAACGATAACGGCTACGCCCATGAATCCGGCACCGATTGAACTTACTAAGTTTGCCGTTTCGAATCCTTGACCAGGCAAGAACGTCCAAACACGGCGGGGCATTCCCATAAGTCCTAGGAAATGCTGAATGAAGAATGTCAAGTGGAATCCGATAAAGAACAACCAGAAAGCAATCTTTCCTAAGAAGTCATTTAACATCGTTCCAAACATTTTCGGCCAATAATAGTGAGTACCTGCTAACAGGGCAAATACTACCCCACCTACGATTACATAATGGAAATGGGCTACAACGAAATAGGTATCATGGAACTGATAATCTGCCGCAGCAGAAGCCAGCATGATTCCCGTTACCCCACCCGCTACGAATGTAGGTATGAAAGCCACTGCATAAAGCATCGGAGTCGTGAATCTTAAACTTCCTCCCCACATAGTAAGGAGCCAGTTAAAGATCTTAATACCCGTCGGAACGGCGATTGCCATTGTAGCAACGGCGAAGATGGCATTGGCTATCGGACCCAAGCCTACTGTGAACATGTGGTGAGCCCATACCATGAAGCCTAAGAAACCAATCAATACGGTTGCAAATACCATGGATGAGTATCCAAATAAACGCTTTCTAGAGAAATGTGGAATGATCTCTGAGAAAATTCCGAATGCCGGTAATACAAGGATGTAAACCTCCGGGTGGCCAAAGATCCAGAAGAAGTGCTCCCAGATAATTGTATTCCCACCATTAGCTACATCGAAGAAATTCGCTCCGAACATACGATCAAATAACATTAGGAAAAGCCCTACCGTTAATGCCGGAAATGCGAAAAGAATAAGCGCAGATGTAACAAATACTGTCCAAGTGAAAAGCGGCATACGCATATATGTCATTCCTGGAGCACGCATATTAATAATGGTTACAAGGAAGTTAATACCACCTATCAGTGTACCTGCCCCGGCTATCTGTAACCCGAGTACATAGAAGTCAATTCCATGACCCGGTGATGCCAAGGATAGAGATGCGTATGAAGTCCACCCGGCATCTGGTGCTCCTCCCATAAACCATGAAAGATTCAGGAATACCCCTCCTAAGAAGAATAACCAGAACCCTAATGAGTTCACGAAAGGAAACGCAACGTCACGAGCACCGATCTGCAATGGTACGACTGCATTCATGAATGCAAATATAAGTGGCATGGCGGCCAAGAATATCATCGTTGTACCGTGCATGGTTAATAGTTCGTTGTATAAACCTGCACTAACAAAATCATTGTTAGGAACTGCAAGTTGTATACGAATGATAAGAGCTTCCAATCCACCGACAAGGAAGAAAAATCCTCCTGCCATTAGGTAAAGGATGGCGATCTTTTTATGGTCCACTGTTGTCATGTAGTCCCATACAGTCGCGCCGAAGCCTTTTTTCTGTGCATAGCTACTCACGATTAAACCTCCCTTTTACTAATCCCCAATTAATCTTGTACCTTTAAGCCCATTAAATACTCTGCAAGTGCATCGATTTCATCTTCCTGCAGGTTTCCATATGTACCTGTCATTTTATTTCCTGGTTTGTACTGCTCAGGGTCAGAAATCCAATTTTTCAACTCTTCTTCGTTATGATCCAATACTCCCGCGATTCTTGATCGTTCACCAAAGGTAGCCAGGTTTGGAGCTTTACGAGCTACTTCAGGTCGACCATCCTGCGGAGAAACTGCATGGCAAGCAAGACATTTTTGGTTGAAGATTTCTTGTCCTTGTTGTGCCAAATCAGAAGTAGGTTTAGGTTCTTCTGCATTTTTCATATCTTCAACCCATGCTGTGAATTCTTCTTTAGGAAGCGCTTTAACTTTAAAGTCCATTAAAGCATGTGAGGGACCGCAAAGCTCCGCACATTTACCATAGAATAATCCACCTGCCTCTTTGGACTTATCCCCGTCAAACTCAAGGAAGAATTTATTCACTCCATCAACGTTTGTATCGATCTTTCCTCCTGCAGCAGGAATCCAGAATGAGTGTTTTACATCTGAGGCTGTCACATTGAAATATACTTTCTGATCGGTTGGGACAACTAAGTCTTGAGATGTAATGATCTTTTCATCCGGATATTCGAATTCCCACCAATAGAGATTGGCACGTACATTTACGACCAATGCGTCACGATTTCCGTCTTTATCCTTTTTATCCATTGCCTTTGTATCTGCTAATTGGAATGTAGCTGTAACAGTAGGAACGGCTAGGATAAGAAGGAGAATGATCGGGATAACGGTCCACACGATTTCAAGTGTGTGACTTCCTTCTACTTGCTTAGGGATTTTTGTATCCCCTTTCTTTCTACGGAAACGAACAATCGCAACCATATAGACAGCGATGACTACAATGATGACCAATACCATAATTAATGTCGCAAGTATCATTAAATCATATTGTGTCTGTGCAACTTCACCGGCTGGCTGCAATGTGGAGAGAAATGGCTCTCCACAGCCAGAAAGAACCAGCGCTAACATTGCTACAATTGAGAATAAGCGCCACTTAGATAGCCTTGCTTTCATAGCTTAATCAAACCCCTCTTTCATGTAATGTACTTTGGAATAAAACAAGGACCCATAAAAATATCTATTTGGATTTCTTATCAGAAAGAATTCCCACTAATCTTAAAGTACCGTAACGATGACCATCGCTACGAACAAGATAGTCAAGTAGTTTAATGAATAAACGAACATAAGCTTTGACCACTTAATATCATCTTTCATCTTATAACCTGCCAATCCAAGTGCCAGCCAGCCAATATTAAAGGCCGTTGCAAGGACAAAGAAAAACATCCCGAGATCCATCAAGAAGAAAGGAAGTGGGAAAAGAGCTGCAACCCAGGCTACGATATGGTGCTTCGTTGTCGCAAATCCCTTCACTACTGGAAGCATTGGGATACTGGCTGCTCTGTATTCTTCCACTCTTTTCATCGCTAAAGCATAGAAATGCGGAGGCTGCCAGATGAACATCATCAGAAACAGTACCCAAGCAATCACATCGAGGTTTGCATCGACAGCAGCCCAACCGATCAATGGAGGAACCGCACCTGAGATACTTCCTACAATCGTGTTGCTCACATATTTTCTCTTTGACCACATTGTATATAATACAACATAACTAAATACCCCGATCAGCCCAATGACACCTGCAGTGATGGTCGTCATGAATAACATGATGAGACCGACTGCTATCATGATTAACCCAAGGGTCAATGCTTTTGGTCCATTGATCTTACCTGTTACGGTAGGTCTTTCCTTCGTTCGTTCCATCAAGTGATCGATATCCCGATCATACACATTATTGATGGAGCATGACCCTGCAATAATAAGGGAAGAACCTATCAACGTAAGGAACATGATGTCCAGGGAATTCAGAAAGTGTGTATTCGTGAAATAAAAAGCTAACCACATACCTGTAAAGGTAGTAATTAAGTTAGAATTAACGATCCCGATTTTAATGAGTGCCAAAAAATCTTTCCAAGCAGTTGAAGCTGTCACATCTGCTTTCTCAACGTCTGTCATGATTCGACTGTTAGACATTTTCTCTCTCCTCTCTATAAAAAGCAAAGAGGTTTGCTGCCACCTCTATACTATATAGGAAATGATTAACTATTTCTATATTCTTCTGTAAATTCATCCACAGATAAGAAATAGTATATATGCTATCAATATTATATTAAACCATATATTTTTTCCTTTTTGGGGGAGAATTAGACAATTATGTGAAGAAATTGTGAAGAAAGAAAGGCATACATGTTTCTTCAAATTTCTACAAACATTTTAATTCCATCATACCATAAAACAGGGCAAAGCGCTTACAGATTTTGTTTTTCCGTAAATTAGTCCTTCCCTACTATTACTCTTCTCCATTCAGCCTAGATAAATGCTCATAATTCTGTAACATTTTATCGGTTGAGTTTTTCAACCCTTTTATGTAATATCGTAGGGGCATATATATTTTTCTACTATATTTATTTATAGAAAGTGTGTAGAGTCTATTAATTAAGAAGGTGAATAGATTGCATAAAGGTGTTCACAAAGGATTAAAGTGGCTTGCCGTTTTAACTACATTGGGTATGTTATTTGTTCTTTTAGGTGGAGCCCTGGTAACAAAAACAGAATCAGGCATGGGCTGCGGGCGATCTTGGCCCCTTTGTAATGGACAGTTAATTCCAAGTGATATTACTTTTGAACTTGTTATAGAATTGGCACATCGCGTTGTATCCGGCGGTGTGGGATTATTAGTTCTCGCATTATCAATATGGTCATGGAAAGCGCTCGGATATAAGCGTGAAACAAAATTCCTTGCGGCACTATCATTCTTTTTCCTGGTATTGCAAGGATTGATCGGAGCTGCAGCTGTACTTTGGGGACAATCTGATTTCGTCCTTGCCCTGCACTTCGGTATTTCCCTCATTTCCTTTGCTTCCATATTACTATTGACACTTCTGGTATTTGAAATCGATCAGAAGTTCGATGCGAACTCATTGGTCATCGACAAACGGATGAGATTTCATACGGTCGGTGTGACGATTTATAGTTATCTTGTTGTTTATACGGGCGCTCTTGTACGACATACTGAATCGAGTTTGGTGTGTAAGGATTGGCCATTATGTGTCAACTCTTCTCCCGGTCTGCCGACAAATATGTATGAATGGATCCAGATGGGGCACAGGGCAGCAGCAGGTTTTATTTTCTTGTGGATTGCATACATTACCTATATTGCCATCAAGGAGCATAAGCATCAGAAAGTGATTTACTGGGGCTGGATCATTGCATTCATTCTCGTTTGTCTGCAAGTGATGAGTGGTGCGCTCGTAGTGTTCACAAGATTGAATCTGTCGATTGCGTTAATGCACGCCTTGATAATCTCTTGTCTGTTTGGATTATTATGTTACTTCAACCTGCTTGCTTCAAGAAGCAAGCGGAAAGAATAAAAAAAGATTCCGGGGATGATCCCCGGAATCTTTTTTATGCTTTATTTACTTCGATCAATAAATCCCCGGGACTGATGGCGTCACCATTTTGAACATAGATGTCTTTTACCACCCCTGCGAAAGGAGCCTGAACGGTCGTTTCCATCTTCATGGCTTCTGTGATCATGAGATGATCTCCCTTTTCGACGGTTTCCCCTTTTTCTGCAATGACCCTTATGACGGTCCCTGGCATGGAAGCCCCGATATGGTTTTCATTTTTCATATCGGCCTTCATCTTGGCAGCCACAGTAGACTTGATACTTTCATCCTTGATGACAACTTCACGGGCCTGGCCATTCAATTCAAAGTAAACGATCCGTGTACCATCCGCCTGTGCCTGACCTATGGAAACAAGCTTCACGATGAGCGTCTTGCCCGTTTCGATTTCCACTTCTATTTCTTCACCGAGTCTCATTCCGAATAGGAAGGTCGGAGTATCCAGAACTGAGATATCACCGAATTGGTCCATAGTGTTTGCATATTCCATGAACACTTTAGGATATAAAGCATAACCCAGGGCGTCAAAGCTGGTAACAGGACGCTCGAGATCCTCGAAGAGCTTCTCTTTAAGGGCAGCGAAATCCACATCATCCAACAACTCTCCTGGACGTACGGTCAAAGGATTTCGTCCTTTCAGGATCACCCTCTGTAAATCTTTCGGGAAACCGCCATGCGGTTGTCCCAGATACCCTTCGAATAATTCCACAACGGAATCCGGGAAATCAATCTTCTCACCCTTTTCGATTACATCCGCTTCGGATAGATCATTCTGAACCATGAATAAAGCCATGTCCCCCACGACTTTAGAGGAAGGAGTGACCTTGACGATATCGCCAAACATATGATTCACCCTTGCATACATTTCTTTAACCTCTTCCCAGCGGTTACCGAGTCCAACGGCTTTGGCCTGCTGTTGAAGATTGCTGTATTGTCCGCCAGGCATTTCATGCTTGTATACCTCTGAATGGGGGGACATCATGCCACTTTCAAAGTCAGTATAATACTTACGTATGTCTTCCCAGTAGTGAGACAGGGTTTCAAGTGAATCAATGTTAACATCCGGTTCTCTTTCGGTTCCTTTTAATGCATAATACAGCGTACTGGCACTTGGCTGAGAGGTTAAACCTGACATAGTACCGAGGGCGGTATCAACAATGTCTACACCCGCTTCTACTGCTCGTGCGTATGTGTAGATACCATTTCCACTCGTGTCATGAGTGTGCAGGTGAATTGGCAGGCTGATTGTATCTTTTAATTCCGAAATTAACCGGTAAGCTGACTGCGGCTTTAAGAGTCCCGCCATATCTTTAATGGCCAGGATATGGGCACCGCTCGCTTCTAATTCTTTTGCAAGATTTTTATAGTAGTCAATACTATATTTGGTACGGGTCGGATCATCGATATCACCGGTATAGCAAATGGCTGCCTCGGCAATCTTTCCGCTTTGCCTTACGGCGTCAATTGCCACTTCCATTCCTTTTACCCAGTTTAAGCTATCGAATATCCTGAATACATCAATACCTGCAAACGCTGATTTTTCAACAAATTCACGGATAACATTATCGGGATAGTTTTTATACCCTACTGCATTGGAGGCCCTGAGCAGCATTTGGAATAATACATTTGGAATACGCTCTCTTAGAGTCAATAATCGATTCCATGGATCTTCCTTCAGGAAACGATAGGCTACATCGAATGTCGCTCCGCCCCACATTTCATAAGAGAACATATCAGGCAGCAGTTGGGATGTAGGTTCGGCGATCTGTTTAAGGTCGTTTGTCCTCACACGCGTAGCCAGTAATGATTGATGTGCATCCCGGAACGTTGTATCCGTCAGTAATACATTGTTATGCTCTTTGACCCAATTCACAAGCCCCTCTGCACCATGCTGATCCAGAATTTGTTTTGTGCCGTGCTGTAATTCCTGCTTACCATTCAATGCCGGTATCCGCGGTTTCGGGAAGACAGGCTTTTTCTTCTTCTCTATTCCAGGGAATCCATTGACGGTTACATTTCCGATATAAGAAAGCATCTTCGTTCCCCTGTCCTTCCGTTTAGGGAAAATGAACAGTTCAGGGGTTGTGTCGATAAATGATGTATCATATTGACCTGTAATAAAATTTTCATGCTTTACAACATTTTCCAGAAAGGGAATGTTCGTCTTGATCCCACGTATTCTAAATTCCTGAAGATTTCTGACCATTTTGGATGCCGCCTGTTCGAATGTCAGTGCCCACGTAGAAAGCTTGACAAGAAGGGAATCGTAATACGGGGTAATGACCGCTCCCTGGAACCCGTTACCTGCATCGAGACGGACTCCGAACCCTCCCCCTGACCGGTAAGCCATGATTTTTCCTGTATCAGGCATAAAGTTATTTAGTGGATCCTCCGTTGTAACGCGTGACTGAATGGCAAATCCATTCGTTCTAATATCATCCTGAAGAGGAATGCCGAGTTTATCACTATGAAGGGCGTGTCCTTCCGCTATCATCAACTGTGATTGAACAATGTCTACTCCTGTTACCATTTCCGTAATGGTATGCTCCACCTGTACACGTGGATTAACTTCAATGAAGTAAAACTGATTATTCGCCACAAGGAACTCAACGGTACCGGCATTCACGTATTTCACATTGTCCATCAGGCGGACTGCCGCTTCGCAGATATCTTCTCTCAACTTTTCACTTAACGATACAGAAGGTGCTATTTCCACTACTTTCTGATGGCGTCTTTGAATGGAGCAATCACGCTCGTATAAGTGAACGATATTACCATCTTGATCACCAAGGATCTGAACTTCAATATGTTTAGGGTTTTCCACAAATTTCTCAACATAAATCTCATCATTTCCAAACGCCGCTTTGGCTTCTGATTTGGCTCGTTCATATGCTTCCTTCAAGCTATCCAGATTACGGACGATACGCATCCCGCGTCCGCCTCCGCCAAGTGATGCTTTAATGATGATCGGGAACCCGTGTTCCTTCCCAAATGCAATGACTTCCTCCAATGTCTCTACAGGACCATCCGTACCCGGTATAACAGGTATATTAGCCTCTTGAGCCTGATGTCGTGCCTTAACTTTGTCACCGAACATGTTTAAATGCTCCGAATCTGGACCTACGAAATTGATCCCTTCTTCTTCACAACGTCTGGCAAAATGTATATTTTCGGACAGGAAACCATATCCGGGATGGATGGCATCGACACCTGCATTTTTTGCAATTCGAATGATTCCTTCAATATCTAAATAAGCATCAATAGGCTTCTTCCCTTCGCCTACTAAATACGCTTCATCTGCTTTATAGCGATGATATGCACCAGAGTCTTCCTTGCTGTATATCGCCACGGTTCGAATATTAAGTTCAGTACATGCCCTGAACACACGGATGGCAATTTCTCCGCGATTTGCTACCAGTACTTTTTTAATTTTCTTCAATTCTCTCTCTCCTTTTAGCTATTCTTGATTGAATTTTCCAATAATGCAGTCTATTAAAAAGGGGCTGTCCCGAAAGATAGTAAAAAAGTATCTTAGGGGGCAGACCCTAGACTTAGAGAGTTAGAAACTCTATAAAAGTGACCTACATTTTTATACCATATATTTTTTTGCTATTATCCATATTCTCCGAAGGATAGTCATTTTCCTTCTTGATTTTATATTTTTCTTCATATTTTACAAACATCGACACATTCACAAGGACACCCATCGACAAAGATAGCACCAATAGGGAAGAACCCCCGTAACTTATGAACGGCAGTGGAACCCCCGTGATTGGAATCAAACCTGAGACCCCTCCCAGATTGATGAAAGCCTGTATACCTATCATACAGGAGATCCCTATGGCAAGCATCGTCCCAAAGGGATCCTGACACTTCACCCCGGTATAAATCCCGCGGAGCACAATATAGGAAAGCCCGAGGATGACAAAGCTTACCCCGAATACCCCCAGCTCTTCAGCAATGATAGCCATGATGAAATCTGTTTGGGGTTCGGGTAAATAACCCAGCTTTTGGACACTCTGTCCTAGACCAAGGCCTTTCACTCCTCCGGAACCAATGGCAAGATATGAATTCACCAGATGGTAGCCTTCACCTTGGGCATATTTAAACGGGGACAGATAGGCTTCAATCCTGCTAAGCCTTTCTTTAGTGAAAATGAAGCCCCTCGCAAGATAAATGACGGGAGACAACACAATCATAAAACCGATTCCGAGGCCCGCAAGCTTAAAAAATGTCTTATAGCTTATTCCAGAACAGGAAATGACGATCGCACCAATGGCGAATATAATTGCTGCCGTTCCGAAGTCAGGTTCTAAAAATACCAGGAAGCAAATGAAGCCTAGAAACAATAGCGGCGGTGCAAGTCCTTTATTAAAATCATCTATGTATGCCTGTTTCTTTGAGTATACGGAACCTAAATAAATAATAACGGCAAGCTTGGCGAATTCCGATGGCTGAATAGGCATGAAGCCTAAGTTGATCCAGCTCTTTGCATTGTTCACCTCATACCCGAATACATGGACCGCAAGTAACAATCCAATGATGACGACCATCAGACTCTTGATGATCTT
Organism: Bacillus sp. NTK074B; assembly: GCF_017303375.1. Lineage (GTDB taxonomy): Bacteria > Bacillota > Bacilli > Bacillales > Bacillaceae_B > Rossellomorea. The sequence continues at coordinate 436,033 of NZ_JAFKOH010000002.1, forward strand.
ACCGACTTGAAAGGCTTTGTACGGGAACCATGCTGCAATTGTAAAGGCAATGAAACCTATAATGATATTAACCATCTGTCGCTTATAAAAATGATCGCTATCCCAGCCAAAACGTTCAACGGCCATGACCATACTGGCACTATAGATCATGACAAGGCCAAATAAACATAGAAAAACATAGACAGCGATTAATGAGTAATCATAGGACTTTGCTATTTTTTTAATCATGACATTTCAATCCTTTTTTTCTTATATCATTTTCTTCTTTCTGTAACATTGACTGTAATTAACAAAAAAACTCAAACAACAGTTCTATGTATTGTTTGAGTTGTCATGACTATTTTACTTTTTTGTAAATGCTTCATGAAGGGCAGAAAGTTGTCTTTCCAAAGAATCAATCAGATCTTTTCCATCTTGATCATCCACTAGTCCCAACCGGACGGCAAATTCTATTTCACGGGATAATCCGAACATCTGGGTATCCAATACTTCCTCATAGAGAGGGCATTGGGGCATCGTTAAATTATCCATTTGAACTTTAATTAGTTGTAGTATCTTTTCTGCGTCGGCCTTTAATAGCTCATAGGCTTTTTCTCGATGATTAATTGTCATTTCTGACGCCACAGTGATCCCCCCATTCCGAACAAATAACCTTCCTGTCTTAAAATTTTATCGTTAAATCCGAGAAATTGCAAGAAAAATAAGTGTTCTGCCCGGGATTCAATGACAAAATTTCGAACGATTATTTTAATGGAATCAAGGGTCATTAAGCCATAAGGTTTTGATTCTTTGGTAGGCCTTGTTATTTCCCGCTGAGAAGTTAAAAAATACTCCATGAATATTCATCACTGAGCATCTGAAGCAGCTTTAATCCTGCACTGCTGTTACCGACATCATCCAAGGCAGGTCCAAAAATTCCGATCCCGCACTTACCAGGTACAGATCCCATGATGCCCCCTGATACTCCACTTTTGGCAGGGATCCCGACTTTTATGGCGAACTCACCTGATGTATTATACATGCCGCATGTTACCATAAAGGTTTTACACACTCTTGCCACATCCCTGGTAATCACTTCACGGCCGCTTTCCGGGTCAATTCCATCATTGGCGAATACCGCACCCATCTTTGCGAGATCAACACAACTCATTTCGACGGCACATTGCTTTGTGTAGAGCACGAGCAGATCTTCAACATTCCCTGTAATCACACCATGCTGCTTCATGAAATAACAGAGCGATCTGTTGAGGTTGGCCGTTTGCAACTCTGAGTAGGCCACGTCTTCATTATATGAGACCGTTTCTCCCGTCATATGGTTGATGAATTCAATGAGTCGCTGCCACTTTTCCGTTCCGGTGTTACCTTTAATCATGTTTGTCACTGCCAGTGCACCTGCATTGATCATTGGATTAAGTGGTTTTGATGGCTTATGGGTTTCCAGTTTTGCTATGGAATTGAAGGGATCACCTGTGGGCTCCATCCCAACTCTGGAAAATACATAATCTTCCCCATAATCCATTAAGACTAGTGCCAGGGTAATGACCTTCGAAATGCTTTGAAGTGTAAATTTCTTTAAATGATCCCCTGCGTAACAGGAGTGATTATCCAAGGTATAAATGCTGATTGCCAGGTCATTGGGGTTTTGATCCTTCAATGCCGGTATGTACTCCGCCACCTTCCCTTCAGCTGCAGAGGGTCTTGCTTTTTCGACTAATTCTTCCAACCATTCCTGAGTTTTTATCATTTATCCAACAGCTCCTTTTGTCCTACTTATAGTTTCCCTATTTTCGTTCATTGAAAACGCTGAAAATGCTTTCACCTGAATGTGACAAACCTTGTTTGAACATATATACTATTATTATCAGCGAGAGGAGGAATCTGAAGTGGAAAGCATCATACCGATAAAAGGGAAAGTGAAATTTCCGATTACATTGGATTCGGGAGTTTGGATATTTGATGATCGAAAAGTGGATTTAACTACATATTTTGATAATACAACAGAAAAAGTTGATGAATTAGAAGAATATACAAAAGCAGTTTCCAAGCATTGGTCAAGGGAGATTCAAGAAGGGGCAACCTATCCCCCTACTTTGAAGACCGAGAAGAAATACGAGAAGGAGAAAATCCTTAGCGGGACGTTCGCCATTCCGTTTTCTCCATTCCTTAAAAACGCAGAGCCTCATCCTGGGGCAGTGACTATCGTGATTGAAACAATAAACGGGGATCATGCTCTGGACATAATTCAGGCAGATCAGCTATTGATCGGATTCTCAAAAGACGGTAAGCCACTAAGGGAAAACGGTCCTGTCCATATTTTTTATATGGATGGTTCGAATAGAGAGCATCCCATAACGGATGTCAGGGCATTTAGAGTGGAATAACAGATATGAAAAAACCGGTTCAGGAACATCTGAACCGGTTTTTTCATATCTTATAATTGTGTTTTCGATACGTAATTTTTTATAATATATCCGCAGCAAGCTGAGCCAAGCCTGATCTTTCACCCTTCATCAACTTCACATGTCCAGCTAATTTTTGATCCTTGAACCTTTCTACAACATACGTTAAGCCATTGTTATATTCATCCAGGTAAGGATGATCGATTTGAGCCGGATCCCCCATTAAGACAATTTTACTTCGCTCCCCTACGCGGGTCAGAATCGTTTTCACCTCATGTTTTGTCAGGTTCTGGGCTTCGTCTATGATGATATATTGATCCGGTATGCTTCTGCCTCGAATATATGTCAATGCTTCCACCTCGATCGATCCCATACCAGCAAGAATATCATCAAGTTCGCCTGGTTTCTTTGTATTGAACAAGTATTCGAGGTTGTCATAAATCGGCTGCATCCAAGGTCGTAATTTTTCTTGTTTTTCCCCCGGAAGATAACCGATATCTTTCCCTACAGGGACGATTGGTCGTGCAACGAGTAATTTATTGAATTTATTGAAATCCTCTGTCTGCAAAAGGCCCGCTGCAAGAGCCAGAAGCGTCTTTCCTGTACCTGCCTTCCCTATCATTGTCACCAGTGAAATATCATCTCTCAATAATAACTCTGTTGCCATTGTCTGTTGGACATTCCGAGCTTTAATTCCCCACATATGTTCTTGATCATAAACCAGTTTTTTCACTTTTAGCCCACTTGAATCTACCATTCCGAGAGCTGAAGCCGAACTTCCGAGGGCATCTTTCATGATGAGGAACTGGTGGGAATAAAATCGCTGTTTCGTTATATCAGTAAGCGTCAATTCCCCTTTATCATAAAATTTATCAAGGAATTCTCTTTCTGTGTATAGTTCAACGAACCCCGTGTATATATCATTCACTTCGACAACTCTGTCACTAAGGAAATCCTCCGCTTGTAACCCCAGAGCATCTGCCTTTACCCGGACAAGGGTATCTTTACTGACAAGGATGACCGATTTCCCATCCTTCTTTGCCTCTTCCTCAAGTGAAAGGTTTTTAGCTACTGCAATAATCCGATTATCGTTTGTTTTCTCTACAAATATATCCTGAAGCTGCTGAAAGGAGCGGTGATTCAGTTCAATTCTTAATGACCCTCCTGTATAGAGAGGGATTTTTTCATGGAGCTTTCCTTCTTGCCGTAAATTATCTATCAGCTTCGATACATGTCTTGCGTTTCTTCCGATTTCATCCATATAACGCTTTTTGGAGTCCACTTCTTCTAAAACGACTGCAGGTATAACCACCTCATTATCCTGGAAAGAAAAGATGGCTTGTGGATCTTGTAATAAGACATTGGTATCTAATACATAAATTTTATTCAAATCGATGCCTCCTGCTCCTGATTTCTAATTACTATTGTATGTAGCCAATGATGTTCCGGTTATTCCCAGCTACTCAAATAGGACGGCCCGTTTCTTAAAATATATGAATAAACGTATAAAGATAGAAGAAAATTACACAATAAGAAAAGATATTGATTCTAAATCGGGAGGTATTCACATGTCTAAGCTCATCTCTCTTCTAATGGTAACCATCATCCTCGGAGCTTGTGCCAATAAAAATGAGGTCGGGTATAAAAATGATACGAACAGCAAAAACAATAAACCGATTACAGTTCAAGACAGCAATATTCAACAGGTGAAACGAAAGTCAGGACAACAAATCTCCAAGCACCTTGTGGAACTGACGACCAGCGTACCGGATGTGAAGGATGCAACGGCTGTCGTGATCGGCAAGTATGCATTTGTAGGGATTGACATCGATTCCGATGTTGAGCGTTCACAAGTCGGTTCAATTAAATACTCTGTCGCAGAAGCACTCCAAAATGATCCGTACGGTGCAGAAGCCATGGTCATTGCCGATCCTGACCTTTATGCCCGCCTGAAAGAAATCAGTAAAGATATTCAAAGAGGCGAGCCTGTTCAGGGGATCATGAATGAATTGTCCGATATATCCGGAAGATTGATGCCTGAAATCCCTAAATCGTTAAAGCAAACAGATCCTGAAAATGCCCCGAATGAACCTAAGAAAAAAATGAATAACGCGAAAGAAAAACAGCTTAGAAAAGAGCAAGAAGATCAAACATACAACAAAATCGATTAAACAAGCTTATAAAATTAGAAAAAGCCATGAAAAAGCTTAAGTATCTAAGCTTTTTTCATGGCTTCTATTACTTGACGATCCAACCGGTCAGCGGCCGTTTTATCATACGTCTTCTCATAGGCGGGCTCTGTGGAGATTTTCGAACCATAAAACATGACATCCCTCACTTCACGAATGACAAGTTGAACAAGAGTCAGCTTTAAAGGCACTCCAGAAAGACTTTCCAGTGAAACTCCTGCTTTACCGGCAATCGAATACGTTGATTCATTTGCGATTAAATTGACAACCACAAGTGGATTATCCTTTATATTCTTTACAATTCTCGAACGTTGGTCAACAGCAAATAACAATGTCTGTTCATCTTTGGCAAGAATCCACGATATCGCACTGACATTGGGTCCATTCGTTTCATAGTCGACCGTTGATATCGTCACAAACCGCTCTGATTGCAGCTCATCAAATAATGCAGGAATTAAGCTGGGTTCGACCTGGTTAGCCATAAAATCCCCCCTCTGGCGTATTCTAAACGCTTTCATTTCTAACACTATTCATCTTGATTATACTATATCAAATATATATGTTAAAAGCATACCGGAAAGTTTAATAAAGCGTTTGACTATACTACATGATATACTAATGAGACTAGACTTATGATAAGAATAGATAGAGGTGTACGCGATGAGAGTAAAATGCGCTTTATGTGAAGTAATTGAAAATATTGATGATTATTCCTTACAGGCCAAAAAGCTGCGAAACAGACCTATTCACACATATATGTGTGATAAATGCCACGAACGGATCAAAGAGAAGACGGAAGATCGTGTCTCAACTGGAAATTTCAAATTTTATCGTTCTCCCAAAATTGAAGATGACTTCTAAACAAATCTTTAAGGGATTTGTCATCGGCCTTATATCCGGTACCCTATTAGGGCTGTTCCTCAGAGGGATGCAAACATTGACCGGGATTAAGGTATACGTACTATTGCTAAATGTCGATTTCATCCCGATGTTTACTTCAAAAAGTCTGCCTGAATGGCTGGAATTTTCATTTCATTTGGCCATATCCTGTGTAATCGGTACGATCTTTGTTTACATACTGGAAAAACAGAATGTCACAAAAAAGGGGTCATGGATTCTTTCCCTTATTTTATCCTTCCCTACTTTATTCCTTTATTTTCCCTTATCGTATCTTGCCGTAAAGGATGTACCTGGTTTATTCGATAGCACAGCCATACTAATTTGGGCTGTTGGCCATATTCTATATGCCCTGAGTCTACCTGCCCTGTATATACCGTTGGTCAAAGCGAAATAAAAATAGAAAAAATCTGCAGCCCCTTCTTATCGGGACTGCAGATTTTTTTTAGCTTAAAACGTGCCTTTTTTCTTTTCATTCGTCAAGCGGATCTTATATATTATTAAAATCAGGGCCGCTACCACTAATCCCTCAGCTACAGGCAAAAAGATGCCAAGAAACGTAAGGACAGTACATCCCAGAATAAGAAAAGTATAAATCAAAATGGATTTCATTACTGGCAGTTTCTTTGCAAAACCGAGCTTATAAACTAAGATTGAGAGCCCCACTATGGTTATATAAAGCAACCACATACCCATTTCCGCGTTTTGATCAACACGGTAAAGGGATGCGAAAAAGGACAAACGCTCCGTTACATCCATTTCCTACTCCCCCTTCACTTAGTTTATTGAGTAACCTTATTTTTCTTTTCTGCTCTTTCACGCTCATTTTTATCAAGGATCTTCTTACGAAGGCGGATTGATTCAGGTGTTACTTCACAATACTCGTCATCGTTTAGATACTCAAGGGATTCCTCTAATGTCATGATTCTTGCTTTTTTGATCGTCACGGTTTGATCCTTATTAGCAGAACGTACGTTAGTCGCCTGTTTCAGCTTTGTGATATTAACGGTAATATCATTCTCCCTCGTATGTTCCCCGACGATCATTCCCCCGTAGATCTCTGTTCCTGATTCAACAAAGATGATACCGCGGTCTTCGACTTGCATGATTCCATATTGAGAAGCTTTTCCTGTTTCCATTGATACAAGAACACCTTGACGACGTCCGCCAACGCGGCCTTTTTGCAGGGGTTGATAACTGTCGAATGTGTGGTTGATGATACCATATCCACGGGTCAGGGTCATGAACTCGGTTGAATAACCGATTAATCCACGTGCAGGTACCATGAACATTAAACGGACTTGCCCGTTCCCATTATTCACCATATCCAACATTTCACCTTTACGTTGACCAAGGGATTCAATTACCCCACCCATATATTCTTCAGGAATATCGATTTGAACACGCTCTACCGGCTCACTTTTCACGCCATCGATTTCTCTGATGATGACCTGAGGTTTAGATACTTGTAATTCATATCCTTCACGACGCATATTTTCAATCAGGATGGAAAGGTGAAGCTCTCCACGACCGGAAACTGTCCATGCATCAGGTGAATCGGTTGATTCAACACGTAAGCTTACATCTGTTTGCAGCTGAGCCAATAAACGCTCTTCAATCTTTCTTGATGTCACGAATTTACCTTCTCTGCCTGCAAAAGGACTGTTGTTTACAAGGAATGTCATTTGAAGTGTAGGCTCATCAATACGTAGAACGGGAAGTTGATCCTGATGTTCTACCGGACAAACCGTTTCACCTACATTGATATCTTCCATACCGGAAACTGCGATTAGATCCCCGGCTTTTGCTTCTTGAATCTCTTCTCGTTTCAATCCGAAGAAACCGAATATTTTCGTTACACGGAATTGTTTAACAGAGCCATCAAGCTTCATTAACGCTACTTGCTGACCAACCTTCATTGTTCCTCTGAACACACGGCCGATTCCGATACGCCCAACATAATCATTGTAATCCAATAGTGCAACCTGGAATTGAAGTGGGTCTTCAGAGTTGTCAACTGGTGCCGGGATGTGTTCAATGATGGAATCATATAAACACTGCATGTTTTCATCTTGTTTCTCAGGATCCGGATCTGTACTTGCCGTACCATTGATAGCTGAAGCATATACAACCGGGAATTCAAGCTGCTCATCATTCGCATCCAGTTCGATGAATAATTCCAATACTTCATCAATGACTTCTTCAGGACGTGCTGAAGGTTTGTCAATTTTGTTTACCACCACGATCGGTGTAAGATTTTGCTCAAGTGCTTTCTTAAGAACGAAACGAGTCTGAGGCATACAGCCTTCATAAGCATCCACTACGAGTAAAACACCATCTACCATTTTCATGATACGTTCTACTTCTCCACCGAAATCAGCATGCCCTGGAGTATCAAGGATATTGATTCGGGAATCTTTATATTGAATCGCCGTATTTTTCGCAAGGATTGTAATACCGCGTTCTCTTTCTAAATCATTTGAATCCATCGCACGTTCTGAAACTGTTTCATTTTCGCGGAAGATTCCGGATTGCTTTAAAAGCTCGTCTACTAATGTCGTTTTCCCGTGGTCAACGTGAGCAATAATAGCAATATTTCTAAGGTCATTTCTTAATTTCATATTTCCACTCCTGAATATTGGATTTCTTTATAATGTTAAAGATAGTATTTTTCAGTTCAACTAGACCATTATATCACAGCATTGACAAAAGCCCTAATAAATATTTCACACTACCTATTCCATCTTACTAAAAGTTTCCATAAACATATCATTCGTTCTTCCTCTTTGTCACCGTTAGCCATTGCGCAATCTTAAATTGATAGGTAAAATTCAATAAGAACAGCATATAAAATCCTGGAGTAGACAATCTCTTTAATAGTGGATCGGTCTTATCAATTTTTTGGGGGTACTTTAGATGGCAAATATAAAATGGATCTTTGTTCTTTTTTCAATTTTAGCTGCAGTTTCTCTGATGGGGATTGCGATTTCGATCAGTTTACAAAGTATTATGCTTGCAGTGGCAAGTTTCATTTGTTTAATCATTGTAATGGGATTCGGCTTTAAGACAAAGAAGAAATACAGAGAAGAAGGAAGACTGTAATCGTCAAAAAAATGGAGGGGGAGCTATCAGTGCTCCCCCTCCATTTTTTCAATCGTTTTTATGCAGATATTCGGTCAGGATTGTTTTATGCAGACCAGGCTTGCCGACGAAAACCGAGCTTTTGGTCAGAGGATTTAATGGATTTCCCTCAAGGTCTGTCACGACACCGCCCAGCTCTTCAATCATGATCTTACCGGCTGCGAAGTCCCATGGGGCAAGGCGCATCGTTAAATATGCATCAAGCCTGCCCGAAGCCACATAAGCGAGCTCCATTGCAGCAGATCCATATGACCTTGTCCCTCTGACATTTTGTACCAGGGGAGCAAGAACAGACGGTTCGATACGCTTGTTCTTTGTCACCCACAGTGCATTTAAAGCGACGATCGCGTCTTCTACCGGGACACTTTCAAGCTTAGGGAGCTCTACGTCGTTCATAAAGACTCCTTTTCCTTTATTCACAAAATATAACTCATCATGAACCACATCATATATGTAACCTAACTTCCCTTCATCCCCATTGTATATCCCTATGGAGATGGCAAAGTTTCGTTGTTGATGAACAAAATTCATCGTACCGTCGATCGGGTCGATGATCCAGGTGATCCCGGATAACTCTTTAAAGTCATCACCATATCCTTCTTCGCCCAGGATTTGGTGATCGGGATATGTATTTCGAATGTTTTCCGTAAAGTAGCGCTCTGTGGCTTCATCCATATCCGTGACCAGATCATTTCGATTCGATTTGGTTTTTATGTTCAACTCTGATTTGAATGACTGACGAATCCTCTCGCCGGCTTCATGGATCCACGTTCTAACATTTTGATCTAATTCAGTCCAATTTGTCATGTGTTATTAGCCTCCAATGTGCATAACGAAATGAATATAGCATTTACTAATATGGTCTATTCAGATAATCTTAACCCTTAGTCTCCATTCATTCAAGTGAAGTGACTCCGTCTGGAAGATGATTTTACTCCATAAAAAAGCGAACTCTCCAACACTATGAGCTCGCGTTCAACAGTAGATTTTGTTATCAGCATACTTTAACACTTTGATCGTTAGAAGCTTTATAAAGCCTTCATTTTCATTAGCTCTTCCCTGATACTCATAAGTTTCTGTTTGGACTTGGTCTGGGCTTCTGTATTCTTCGTTTGGATTGCCTCGAATAATACGGCTAATTCATAATCCATTTCAAGTCTCAATACATTCATTCTTTGCTGCTGGACATCGCGTTTTTTTGAAGTATTCATTACTTGTTTCATGGCCATACACCCCTTCCGAGAATTAAATTTATCTGATTGTTCTGATAATATTTACTACATATTATGAAATACCGACTCATCTTGTAACTAAAATGTGCAGACACCTATGGATAAATCAATTGACTACAAGCCCGTGTCTCTTTATGGTACGATATTGTTGGAAATAAGGAGGCTACAACATGACGTTTAACGGTTTTACAGAAGAAGACTTCAACGTATTTAAGATTGACGGGCTCGACGCTCGGATGACCGGCATCCAAGAACAGATCAGACCTAAACTGGACTATCTGGGTGAACATTTAGCCCCCACTCTTAGCGCTTGGACCGGTGATGAGATGTTTTATCATGTTGCAAAACATGCCAGACGCTCTGTAAACCCTCCAGATGATACCTGGGTTGCATTTGCGAATAACAAGCGCGGTTATAAAAAACATCCTCATTTCCAGATTGGATTATGGGAAACCCATGTATTTATTTGGTTTGCAATGATCTACGAAGCTCCAGGTAAAGTAGAATTCGGTAAGAAAGTAGAAGTAAATGCTGATAAAATCAGATCCATGATTCCTGGTCATTTTGTTTGGTCTGGAGATCACACAAAACCCGATGCTGCACCATTCTCTTCTCTTTCACAAGATGAATTCATTGCTCTAAGTAAAAGAGTTCAACAAGTAAAAAAAGCAGAACTTCTATGCGGGCTTCATTTAGATCGGGACACTGCCATTAAGCTTAATGGAAATGAATTGATCCAAGAAGTTGAAAGTGCCTTTGAAACACTTTTACCCCTTTATAAAATGAACTAAACCATATGACTGTAGGGAATCATGCAGAAAGAACGACCGCCAAAAGTGGCGGTCGTTCTTTTTAATTCATGGATATTTTGTCTGCATCCTGAAGCTCTTTCATTTTCTTCACTACACGATAAGAGGAATATCCGCTGGACTCTTCGAATTCATTGCAGATTCTCTTTTCTTCCGCTTTCCCGGGGACGATTTCTTTAAATCGTTTATACCGATTCATCAGGTCCTCTCGTGAAACGCCTTTTTCATAGGCTTTCTCAATCGCTTCAAAAAAGGCAACTACGTCTATGACCTCAGTAGTTGACCAGTCTATATCAAATGGGTATTGATATTCCATTCTGTAAAACAACTCCTTTTTCACATTAATTCCACATCTTCCGAATGTCCTCACCTTGAGTGATCATTCTTTGAATGAGATCTTTAACTGAAGGGATGTCCTGAATCAACCCCATCACTTGTCCTGCCCATGCAAATCCTTTGTCTGCTTCACCATCGTATATATATCGCTTATTGGACTCGCCGCTTATGTATGATTTTAATCCTTCGTATCCAGGATTCAACGTTTCCGCATTAAGAATCTTATCGGTCCAGACGTTAGATATAGCTCTGGCAGGGGCCCCTAAAGATCGTTTAATGACTACTGTACCACTCTCTTCTCCTTCAATCAAGGCACGCTTGTACACTTCTGACGCATGGATACACTCTTTCGTCGCAATAAATCTTGTTCCCATTTCCACTCCCTCTGCTCCGAAGCTGAGGGCGGCCATAAGACCTCGACCGTCTCCCACACCCCCAGAGGCGATGACGGGGATTTTGACGGCATCCACTACCCGTGGAATCAGGACGAATGTACCGATATCATCTTTACCCAGGTGCCCTCCCCCCTCCTGACCGACGACCATCACAGCATCCGCGCCAAGTTCTTCTGCTTTTTCTGCCTGTCTTTTTGACGAGACCAGCACTAGTTTAACGATGTCCTTCCCCTCAAGTTGTTGAAACAGGGTCGTGGGGTTTCCTCCCGTTACAGAAACGACCGGGACGTTTTCCTGAATGGCAATGTCAACAAATTCTTTGAAAGGGCGCCCATGCTGGCCGATGGCAAAGTTCACCCCGAATGTTTTATCTGTTAAAGCCCTGACTTTTACAATTTCTCTCTGCAGCTCTTCAGGGTTATCCATAGACATGGCAGTGATCTGGCCAAGTCCTCCTGCATTTGACACTGCAGCGGCAAGCTCAGCATATGCCAAGTGAGCAAGCCCCCCCTGGATGATTGGATACTGTATATTCAATAGCTCTGTTACCCGTGTTTTCCAATTCATATGAATCCCTCCATATATTCTTCTATTCTCGATGAGGTGGGGGAAATCCTTTTCATTTATTTGTATAATAATATAAGATACGGTCAGTCTTACATGTAAGAGAGATTATGTTTGAATTGGTGAAGCAGTGTTGATTTTTGGCTCATTTCACGGGACGACCTTTCAGCATAGCTAAAAGGCGGGTGAAACGTACGTTTCACCCGAATGAGCCAAAGATCACCGGTATGCCCTCTTTTATTTGTGCTACGAAAAAATATCCCCCAGATGTGCGTATGTCACTATGCAAAGATTTTCTGAAGTGCTATAATTCTTTTGTTTGTTGAAAATATCGCAGGGGATGGCACGAAATTACGGTTAGAATCTTATATAATGATATCTTTAGCATTTAGCTTGTTATGAAGAATATAAAGAGGTGTTGAATGAATTGTCTCAGAATGAAACGCCGTTGTTTACCGGCTTAATTGAACATAGTAAAAAAAATCCCGTCCAGTTTCATATTCCAGGTCATAAGAAAGGTGCAGGGATGGATCCTGAATTTAGAGAATTCATCGGACATCATGCATTGTCCATTGATTTGATAAATATTGGTCCTTTGGATGATTTGCACCAGCCCAAAGGAATGATTAAAAAAGCACAGGACCTTGCTGCAGAGGCGTTTGGTGCCGACCATACATTCTTCTCTGTTCAAGGAACCAGCGGCGCGATCATGACAATGGTCATGAGTGTGTGTGGCCCCGGGGATAAAATCATAGTCCCAAGAAACGTTCATAAATCCGTTATGTCTGCCATCGTCTTTTCAGGAGCTACTCCAATCTTTATTCATCCCGATATTGATGAGGATCTTGGAATCTCTCACGGAATCACAACTGATGCTGTTGCAAAGGCATTGGATCAAAATCCTGATGCAAAGGGTGTACTCGTCATAAATCCAACCTATTTTGGGATTTCTGCAGACCTGAAGAAAATTGTTGAAATTGCTCATTCATATCAGGTTCCAGTTCTCGTCGATGAAGCACATGGTGTTCATATTCATTTCCATGATGAGCTTCCCCTGTCCGCCATGCAGGCAGGTGCTGATTTGGCGGCTACAAGTGTCCATAAGCTTGGAGGCTCCATGACGCAAAGCTCCGTTCTTAATATGAAGGAAGGACTCGTTTCTGCTAAACGTGTTCAAACCATCCTCAGTATGCTCACGACGACATCCACATCCTATTTACTGTTGGCCTCTCTTGATGTTGCCAGGAAACGGCTTGCGACTGAAGGAAGGGAGCTCATTTCTAAAACGATTGAACTCTCACAGAATATCAGGAAACACATCAATGAAGTGGATGGATTATACTGTGTGGGAGAAGAGATTCTGGGAACGAAAGCCACCTATGCTTATGATCCAACGAAACTGATTGTTTCAGTAAAGGACCTCGGGATTAGCGGATTCGATGCAGAAAAGTGGTTGCGAGAAGCTCATAACATAGAAGTAGAAATGTCTGACCTTTATAATATTCTTTGTATCATCACACCTGGTGATACGGAACACGAAGGAGATCAATTGGTTTCAGCTTTAAAGGAGCTTGTTACAAGCCTTAAGAAGCAAGGGGAACTGGACCCGATTAAAGTCATGCTTCCTGATATACCTGTCCTGTCCATTACACCAAGGGACGCGTTTTATGCAGACACTGAAGTGATTCCGATTGATGAATCCGTGGGTAGAACCATCGCCGAATTTATCATGGTCTATCCCCCAGGTATTCCAATTTTTATTCCAGGTGAGATCATCACCCAGGAAAACATTGATTATATCAAGACCAATATAGAAGCTGGCCTCCCAGTTCAGGGACCTGAGGATTATGATCTGAGGCATTTAAGGGTCATTAAGGAACATCGCGCCATTCGATAAAAAAAAAGGATGAAGAAGGGCTCCCCCTCTTCATCCTTTTTATTTATAAGAACCCCTTTAAGACAATGATAATTCCCGCTCCCCTAGCAGTTATTAATCATCTAATTCTTTATCGTCGTTGCAGTCACAGCAGTTAGAGAATAAAACAGAAACCTTCTCATCTTCGTAATGCTCAATTGTGCTAAGGCATGATTGACATACAATTGTTCCCATTCTTTTTCCTCTCCTTCGGGTTGTTTTGTAAACGCTTTATCTTATCTGCTTCTATAATAATATAACACATTTAAAATATCAAGCCTAAATTGTATAACATATTTAACTTTTTATTCTCATAATCAATCATACTATTTGTCATAAGATTTTATGTTAGTGTTTTCGTAAATATGAAAAAGAGGTATAAAAAACCGCATAAATGAAGTGACTCATCTATGCGGTTCTATTATTCAATTGTTTTGATGCGATTCGGATCTAGCATTTCATATCCCTTCGCACGGAGCCCTTTCACAATATCTGTCAAAGCTTCACTGGTCCAAGTCCGATCGTGCATGAGGAGGTTGGCACCATTATTGAGATATGGACTGTTTATCATGATATCCGCTATGGCTGCTTTGTTTTGGTATTGTTTTTCCCAATCATATCCATAAGTCCAATTCATCAATGACATTTTTTCTTCTTTCGCAAGCTGGCGACTGTAATCAGTGTTTTGGCCAAATGGAGCCCTGAAGAACTTTGGCCTCTCTCCTGTAATGGTTTCCACCAAATCGCTGACAGATAGTATTTCCTCTTTTTGTTTTTCCGGTGAAAGATCTTTTAAGCTGCTATGGCTATACGTATGATTTCCAATCATAAACCCCATATCATGAATCTTTTTTAATATTTCCTTTTCCTCCGGTGTATCAAGGAAATGACCATTCACAAAGAAGATGGCAGGAGCATTCAATGCTTTCAAATCTTTTGCCATTTGAAGTGCATGCTGATCTGGTGCATCATCAATAGTCAGCAGCACTACTTTAGGGTTGGAGTCACCAATTGGCTCAATGCTCCAATTGTTCTCATTAATCTTATAGTCCCGGGTCTGAATCACTTCTTTTGAAGGTTCGACCTTCTCTTCCTTATCCGTATCTTTCTTTTCGGTATTTGTGCTTTCCTTCGGTTTCTGAACCTCATTTTTCACTTCAGTCTGGCCAGACGTCTCATCTTCCTGGCTGGTGCCGGCTTGTTCACTGCCGCAAGCTGTTAATAGTAGAAGGGTTAAACCGGATGCTAGAATCTTTTTCATGTCTCTCACCTTTCCGCAGTCACTTTGAATATTTTAACATATTTCAAAGAGAATCTGGGGAAGAATTAAAATATTTCCATTATATTTTCAAATGCGATCTTAAATATAAAAAAGCAACTGAGACTGAAGGAAGTAATAAATAATGTAAGCCTTCTGGACTCCACAATTTTTTTGGCAGCCATAAAGGCAAGGTAAAAAAAGAGGACAAACATTATCCATTTATACTCTAGGTGATCTTTATCAGAGATCCACTCAGCAACCGAGAACACACTCCATAAAATCATCTGAACCAAAAAAGCAAGATACGATTTCATGTTCATAACACCCTTTAGAAAATTTATTTACATCAGCCTTGATTATCTATTACCCGCTCTTCGAAAATAAAACCTCTGGAAAGCTTACCTAGTCATCGTATTAACATAGTATATTCTTTTGACATTACTTTCATTATGTATGTCTTTTCAATTTTGTAACATTTTAATGACTCTGCGCATTTTAAATTACCCCTATGATAAAATGTGACGTAAGATCACTAAGAACATTTTTGTATTAATTGGAAATTTCGTTCATAGCATCGTTTAAGAAAAGAGGATGATGTATGAAACATATATTAACTTTTGTGATACTTACTTCCACCATGTTGCTTCTGTCTTCGTGTGATGATATCTCAAAAAATAAAGTTGCTTTAGCTCAGGATCAGTTTATCGAAAAACAAGTAATCTTTTTTACAGATGAAAGAAATGTCTCGAAAGAAATACCTTATTACGATGCTATCATTGAACTTAAAAGTCGTTATCCTGATCACTTTAAAAAGCTGAAGGTTGTCAGTTTAAACAGTAAAGCCACAGCTGAGATCGCCGATGCCCCGCCTGCTTCCCCTGCCATTGTAGTAGTGGAAAACAATCAGATCATATGTAAAGTAGAAGGCCACAATTCTAAGGAAAACATTATTCAGCCTGTTTCCAGGGCCATTAAGTCCTGGTAGCAATCAAATGATGATATAGTAAAAATGGGACCGGAGCTCAGTTAGCTCCGGTCCCATTTTACGACAAAATAAAAAGACCCTTTTTGCATCGATTGTTGATTTTGCTGAAATGAGAAGTGGCTGATTTCCACCCCAGGTGCTCGTTGAGGAGGCTCGATCGAACGGAAGCAGACCGTGACTAACGGGGCATGGAACAACAACCATCTTCACGAATAGAGCCAATAAAGAAAAGGATGGTCCCCGAAACCGGGGACCATCCTTCATAAGAACGATTATTTTATGATATGGATGGGGCTTCCCATCGCAACTTCTGCTGCTTCCATTGAAATCTCACCTAACGTTGGATGAGCATGAATCGTCATCGCAACATCTTCGGCAGTCATTCCGGATTCGATTGCAAGACCTAATTCAGCGATCATGTCTGATGCTCCAGAACCAACAATTTGAGCTCCGATGATTAAACCGTCTTCTTTACGGGTTACAAGCTTCATAAAGCCATCACTTGCATTAAGAGCTAAAGCACGCCCATTCGCAGCGAATGGGAATTTAGCAGCTGTTACTTCGATGCCTTCTTCTTTCGCTTCAGCTTCAGAATAACCTACTGTTGCAAGTTCAGGATCTGTGAAGCAGACAGCCGGGATACCAAGGTAATCGATTTCTGCCGGTTCACCTGAGATAACCTCTGCAGCAATTTTACCTTCGTAAGAAGCTTTGTGAGCAAGTGGTGGTCCATCAACGATATCGCCGATAGCGAAAATGTTAGGGATGTTCGTGCGGCATTGCTTATCAATTTTGATAACACCGCGGTCTGTCATCTCGATTCCAACTTCTTCAAGACCGATTTCATCTGTGTTTGGACGACGGCCAACCGTTACTAGAACGTAATCAGCTTCAACCGATTTCTCTTCGCCTTTCACTTCATATTTAACAACGACTCCGTTGTCGCTTTCTTCAACGCCTTTAGCCATAGCTTTCGTTACAACTTCAACGCCTTTTTTCTTGAGTTCTTTTTTCACGATGGATGTCATTTGCTTTTCGAATCCGCTAAGGATATCGTCAGCACCTTCCAGGATCGTTACTTCTGATCCAAGATTGGCATAAGCAGTACCAAGTTCAGTTCCGATGTAACCTCCACCGATTACAACAAGTTTACTTGGGATCTCTTCTAACGCAAGTGCACCTGTAGAATCAAGCACTCGTTTAGAGAATTTAAAGCTTGGGATTTCAATCGGGCGTGAACCAGTTGCAAGGATCAAGTTGTTGAACTTGTATGTTTGAGCTGAGTTTTCATCCATTACACGAAGTGTATTAGCATCAACCAGGTAAGCTTCACCGCGGACGATTTCAGCTTTATTCCCTTTAAGAAGTCCTTCAACACCACCGGTTAATTTCTTAACAACGCCAGCTTTCCATTCTTGAACTTTATCGAAATTCACTTTTACATTTTCAGCAACGATACCCATGTCATCAGAATGTTGCGCCTGGTGGAAACGGTGACCTGCTGTGATTAGGGCTTTAGACGGGATACACCCAACGTTTAGACAAACCCCACCCATGTTTTCTTTTTCGATGATTGTCACTTTTTGCCCGAGCTGTGCTGCACGGATTGCAGCTACATATCCTCCGGGACCTGAACCGACTACGATTGTATCTGTTTCAATTGGGAAATCTCCTACTACCATTGTATTACGCCTCCATTAATAATAATTCTGGATCGTTCAACAAACGCTTGATATGGTTAAGTGCATGTTGAGCAGTAGCTCCGTCGATCATGCGGTGATCGAAGCTCAATGATAATGCTAACACAGGTGCTGCTACAATTTCACCATTTTTAACCACAGGTTTTTCTGCAATGCGTCCAACACCCAGGATAGCAACTTCTGGATGGTTGATGACTGGTGTGAACCATTGTCCACCGGCAGAACCAATATTCGTGATTGTGCATGATGCACCTTTCATTTCATCGCCTGAAAGTTTACCATCACGTGCTTTTCCAGCCAATTCATTGATTTCATTTGAAATCGAGAACATAGACTTACGGTCTGCATTTTTCACAACCGGCACTAATAGACCTTTATCTGTGTCAGCAGCAATACCGATGTTGTAATAATGTTTCTGTACGATTTCGCTTGTTTCATCATCAATGGATGTGTTAAGAGCTGGATACTCGCGTAATGCACTTGTTAGTGCTTTGACGATGTAAGGTAAGAAAGTCAATTTCACACCTTTTTCAGCTGCAACTTCTTTGAACTTCTTTCGGTGAGCCCAAAGTTTCGTCACATCGATTTCGTCCATCAATGTTACGTGAGGAGCTGTATGCTTAGAATTTACCATCGCTTTCGCAATCGCTTTACGCATTCCGCTCATTTTCTCACGACTTTCAGGGTATTCACCTTCAGGAGCTTTAGGTGCAGACGGTTTAGATTCAGCTGCTGGCGCATTTTCTTCTGTTTTCGCGTCTTCCTGTGTAGAAGCAGACTTGCTGTCTCCACTTAAGAATGCATCGATATCTTCCTTCACGACACGTCCATTTTTACCTGATCCTGATACTTGACGGATTTCAACCCCGTTTTCCCTTGCATACTTACGCACGGAAGGCATCGCGATTACACGCTTATTAGGGTCTGCTTCTGCATCAGACTTCTCTTCTGCAGCTTCAGGGGATGCATCTTTCTCTACATCCTGTCCTTGTTCAGCAGTAGCTTGAACCTGACCTTCTGTTTTCTCTTCAGCTTTCGCTTCTTTCTTTTCTTCTTCTCCGCCTTTGAACTGAAGATCCTCATAACCTGGTGCATCGAACTTGATAAGAGTATCTCCCACAACGGCAACCGTACCTTCGTCAACAAGAAGTTCTTCAACGGTTCCTGCGACTGGAGAAGGAATCTCAACAACGGCTTTATCATTTTGCACTTCACATAGTACATCGTCTTCTTCCACTTTATCGCCCGGTTTTACAAACCATTTGACGATTTCACCTTCATGAATACCTTCACCAATGTCTGGTAATTTGAATTCGAATGACATGGACTCGACCTCCTGTATTGAATAATGATTAATAGATGAATGTAATGGTTCTATCTGTCTCTATCTCTGATATCTATAATTGGAAAAGAGAAGGGTGGAATGCCCTTCTGTTTTCATTTGAGTATCCAGGGAGGGCTTATTCCGCCCCTTCCCATTAGAAGTTTAGTACTTTTTTCGCCGTCTCGATAACGTCTTTGTGATTTGGTAACCAGATTGGCTCTGCTTGTGAGAAAGAGAATACTGTATCTGGCGCCGTTACACGAAGAACCGGAGCCTCAAGGCTAAGGATCGCACGGTCATTGATCTCAGCTACGACATTCGCTGCAATACCTGCTTGTTTTTGAGCTTCTTGAACCACGATGGCACGGTTTGTTTTTTCAACAGATGCCATGATCGTGTCAATGTCAAGTGGACTTACTGTACGCAAATCGATCACTTCAACTGAATGGCCTTCTTTTTCAAGTTCATCTGCAGCTTTCAATGATTCGTGCACCATAGCTCCGTAAGAGATGATTGTAAGGTCTGTACCTTCACGCTTCACATCTGCCTTACCGATTTCAATTGTATATTCCTCTTCAGGAACTTCTTGACGGAATGAACGGTATAATTTCATATGCTCTAAGAAGATGACTGGGTCATTATCTCGGATGGATGAAATTAATAGTCCTTTAGCGTCGTATGGAGTGGATGGAATAACCACTTTAAGACCAGGTTGTTGAGCCATCAAACCTTCTAAACTGTCCGCATGAAGTTCTGGAGTATGTACTCCACCACCAAATGGGGAACGGATTGTGATTGGAGATGTATACGTACCACCCGAACGGTAACGCATACGTGCCATTTGTCCGCTTACTGAATCCATTACTTCGTATACGAAACCGAAGAATTGGATTTCCGGTACTGGTCGGTACCCTTCCAATGCTAAACCGATTGATAAACCACCGATTCCTGATTCTGCTAGTGGAGTATCGAATACACGGTCTTCACCGAATTCTTTCTGAAGTCCTTCCGTTGCACGGAATACACCACCGTTTAGACCTACGTCTTCACCAAAAACTAAAACGTCTTCGTTGTTGCGTAGTTCTGTGCGCAGTGCATCAGTGATCGCTTGAATCATTGTCATTTGCGCCATGGCTTATTTCGACTCCTTCTCTTTGTAGATTTCTAATTGTTCTTTTAGATTATAAGGAAGTTCTTCATACATGTTGTTGATGAAGTCCGTCACTTTTTGTTTAGGAGCTGAATCTGCTTCCTTGATTGCTTTTTTGATATCTTCTTTTGCTTCTTCGATCACTTCATTTTCTTTCTCTTCACTCCATAGTCCTTTACCTTCAAGGAATTTACGGAAGCGTACCAATGGATCTTTCTTTTCCCAATCTGTATCCATTTCTGATGTACGGTAACGGGTTGGATCATCACCAGCCATTGTATGTGGGCCATAACGATAGCAAAGTGTTTCAATCAGTGAAGGACCCTCACCATTTACTGCACGTTTGCGGGCTTCTAAAGTTGCAGAATAAACCGCTAACGGATCCATACCATCAACTAAGATACCAGGGATACCTGCAGCAACCGCTTTTTGAGCAATCGTACGTCCTGCTGTTTGCTTATCACGAGGAGTAGAGATTGCAAATTGGTTATTTTGTACAACGAAAATCGCTGGGGCTGCATAAGAACCAGCAAAGTTGATTCCTTCATAGAAATCACCCTGTGATGATCCACCGTCCCCTGTATACGTGACGGCAACAGCCTTCTTACCACGTTTCTTAAGTCCAAGTGCCACTCCGGCAGTTTGGATGTATTGAGCACCGATGATGATTTGTGGTGATAGTACATTTACCCCTTCAGGAGCCTGATTCCCTTGGAAATGCCCGCGTGAGAATAAGAACGCTTTAGCCAGTGGAAGTCCATGCCAGATGATTTGTGGAACATCACGGTATCCAGGAAGGATCCAGTCTTCCTTCTCAAGTGCGAAGTGAGAAGCGATCTGAGAAGCCTCCTGTCCAGCTGTTGGTGCATAGAAACCTAAGCGTCCTTGACGATTCAGTGAGATTGAACGTTGATCAAGAATACGAGTATAAACCATACGACGCATTAATTCCTGAAGATCCTCATCAGAGATCTCCGGCATAGCGTCTTCGTTTACTACTTCGCCTTCTTCGTTCAAAATTTGGAACATTTCAAACTTGTCTTCAATTTGTTCGAGCGTCTTAACTGCATCGAATTGTGCCTTCTTTGATTTAGAAGCCATCGAAGTCACCTATCCTTTCTTTATACATTTATTTTGGTTTTTTTACATACATAGTTTAGATTACCCAAATTCAGTATGACCTACCACAGTACTTGCGGATACACACACTAATGGTAGTTTTCCACAAATACCAAGAAAGAAAACCCGAAATTACATTCGAGTCTATCTGTATCAGTCGAAACTATATATCGACTAATACAATTCTTAAATACCTTTCTTAGTTTACAATATTAAAAATCACTTAGTCAACGACAAAGTATCATAAATTCTTGTTTCTTAACATGATTTTAATTCATCCTTGCCAATTATTTTCAAAACTGTATCATTACTCTCAGCCACTCTGTTATATATAAACGTTGATCCCATACACAACTGTTATAGAGTAACGATTGCTTGGTTTCAAAAAAAAAAAAAAAGATGAAGGCGGACTCTTTGTCCGCCTTCATCTTTTATGTACCTGCTTACTCAGACTCTTTGACATCAAGTTCTGCCTTTGAGTAAAAATCTTGTTTTAGTTTGTTGAATTCATCTGTTTTTGTATTATAGTCCTTATTGAACTTCACGATTTTTTCATATTGTTCATTAATGGATGCAATCTGCTTTTCAAGTTCTTCCATCTTAAGGTCTTTCTTTTTGAACATATTATAAAGTTCTTTATCAAGAGACAAAGCCTCTAAATAAGAAGATGTAAGCTTATCATGGACCTGATACCGTTCCGTCATAGTCTCGTTGAGCTTTTTCGCTTCTTTTTTCAACTCTTCCGTTTCCAGTTCAGTAATATATTCCTCGGCTCCCTCAAACTCATCATTGGCTTGATTCATGGATTTACGTTCTTTTTTAATATACTCTTCTCTTTTGTTGATGTTTTCCAGAGCTTCATCGGAAAGTTTAACAATTTGGTCATATTGTTTCATTCCAAGATCCATGATTTTCGAATATAACTCTTTTTCTTTTTTCTCTGACTCTTGAAGAGGCTTTTGAACGTCGACATATTGACTTTCTTTAGCTACGGTTTCTTCAAGAACCTTATACAAATCTTCCTCGGGTGTAGAACCACCGACACATCCCATAAGTAAAAAGACAGCGGCTCCTAAAATGAAAGCAAAACGAAATTTCGACACAACTAGATCCCCCTTAACTATTTACCACCTTCTACTATATCTATGTCTACAACTTTTGACAATAGGGATTTACAACTGTGGAAAAAAATGTCGATTGGACTATTATTCCTATTAAAATGAATATGTATTTTGACTCGCAAGTATTCCTGCTAATTTCAAACCTCCTTCATTAACTTTTCAAAAGGATAATGGTAAACTATTATCATACATAATAGATTATCTTAATACGTAAAGTAGAAAAGGAAACATCCGGGCAATACTGTCTGGTATTACAAATCCTTTCATTTCATTCCCTACTTTGCGTGAGGAGGAAAAAGAATGATTACCATGAATGACATCATCCGTGAAGGTCATCCTACATTGACCATGGTGGCTAGGGAAGTACCTATTCCACCGTCCCAAGAAGACCAGGAAACATTGAGAAGCTTATTAGAATATGTAATAAATAGCCAAAACCCTGAAACAGCAAGCAAATATGGATTGAGGCCCGGAATAGGTCTCGCTGCACCTCAGATCAATGTGTCAAAACGAATGCTGGCTGTCAATGTCACGGACAATCAAGGAAAGTTATACAGCTATGCTCTGTTCAACCCAAAGATCATTAGTCATTCCATAGAAAAGGCCTATCTAACTTCAGGAGAAGGGTGTTTATCCGTTGATAGAAATGTTCCGGGGTTTGTCCCCCGCTATGCAAGAGTGACCGTCAGAGGATGGGACATAGACGGCAATGAAGTGAAGCTGCGCCTGAAAGGACTCCCTTCCATTGTGTTCCAGCATGAAATTGACCATCTGAACGGGATCATGTTCTACGACCATATTAACCCGAACAATCCGTTCGAGCCGATCCCAGATGCCATCGCAATAGAACGATGAACCTAAAAAAGCCTCCTGAATCAGGAGGCTTTTGCATATTCTAGATTAATTTAAGTTCCTTCAAGCCTTGAAATATCCCATCATCATCCACGTGTTTCGTGATCAAATCCGCATGGTTTTGGACTTCCCTGACCGCATTCCCCATTGCAACACCTGTACCAACTGATTGGATCATCTCAATATCATTCAAACCATCCCCGAATGCATAAACATCTTCCATGTTGAATCCTAGCCTGGCGATCATCTTTTTGATTCCTTCAGCCTTCGATCCGCCTTTTGGTAGAATATCCATGGAGTATTGATGCCAACGAATAAATGTGAAATCTGTATACTTCTCCCGGTAAAAGGCCTCTTCCTCTTTTGAACAGAATAACAGGGATTGATAGATGTCTCTTCCTTTGTAGAAATCGGGATCAAAACCCGGGTGGGGGAACTTCAGGCTATTCATACTTTTTTCAATATATTCATGATGTTGATGGTTCGATTTCATTGTTTGATGATTCAAATGGACAACTGGGTGTTCCTTCATGTACGTATCTTCTAATAACTCTTCCAACGTTTCAACTTTTAATGGATTTGTGTAAATGACTTCATTTTCAAATACAACGTACTGACCATTGAATGAAACAAAAGATTCGATTCCCAGTTCTTCCCTTAGACTTTCATACATAAACGGAGCTCTTCCAGTAGCAATGGCAACATATGTGCCGTTTGCCTGCAAAGTCTGGATGGCTTCCTTGGTTGCCTGAGGAAGTTTCTTATCGTGATCAAGCAGCGTACCGTCTATATCAAAGAAAACTATTTTAGACATGATCGTTCTCCTTTTCAAAATATTCGATTGCTAATCTATTTTACCCGTTTTTTAAAGTAAGCCTTTACGGTAGAAATGTCAATGAAGAGACACATACAGAACGATTTACCAAACTTAACCATGTAAGAGAATCCATAAATTCCGTACAATATAAGTAACACAACAGAGACGTCCGTATTATTGTTCCTTTACTTCATAGGAAAATCTCGGTAAACTATTAATAAGGAGTGATCCACCATGTTAAAGAAGCTAAGAAAGAAGCTTTTAAAACAGTGGAAAGAATTGCTTAGAAAAAAAACGATTGCATAATCTTTTTTCCCTGATCGACTTTATGGAGAAAGACTACTAAAATGCACGTATTTCGGATATACTGTCATACAATTGCACAATGAATAAGGGACTGACGCCACTAGTGAGCTTTTTGTCTCCATTGGTATTAGTCCCTCTTCTATCTTGCCACGATTTAATAAAGGATTATTCAAAACTTTATTTACACTGGAGAATCCTTTATAATTTAATACATACATCAACTGGCCGATTCGTTCCTACTTGAATAACAGGTTATAGTATAGGATTATTGAGGAATGAATGCAGGTATCTGACCATTGTTGTGAAATCTGATTTTTGCCGTGCTTCGTTAGGATCGTTAGCCTTGTGTTAAGAAAATGATTCCTTTATGATTATCGTTTTTTTACCACAGGGCGTAGATGAGCCATACCCGGACATAGACATGTTCAGGACCGCACAGGTATTTATACCGATTAGCTGGGATTCATTTTGCCTGCTAATGTCGTAGCTCCAGCACCCATCCCTGATGGACACGGAACACATCTCTAAAATAGGAGCCTCGCGTCATCAGGTACTTGAGGGTGCCGCTTATGTTATGTAGTTGATAACTTTTTTATCATAGATGAAAGTTAGATTTTTTGAAAACGGATAAGGAGAGAGAAAAATGATTTTTAAAGTATTTTATCAAGAAAGTAAAGCAGAAGTGCCTGTACGCGAATGCACTCAATCCCTTTACATGGAAGCAGATTCAGAACGTGAAGTACGCCTAAATTTAAAAGACAAACCGTATAATATCGAATTCGTACAAAAGCTTGAGGGCGCTTTTTTAGAGTATGAACAAAACCACCATTCTTTTGAGTTGGAGCAATAAGCAATGAAATTTGTAAAGAATGACCAAACCGCTGTATTTGCCCTTGGCGGTTTAGGTGAAATCGGTAAAAACACATACGGCGTACAATTCCAAGACGAAATTATTTTGATTGATGCAGGGATTAAATTCCCTGAGGACGAGCTGCTCGGTATCGATTACGTAATACCTGATTACACGTATCTCGTGAAAAATGCCGATAAGATCAAAGGTCTATTCGTGACTCACGGACACGAAGACCATATCGGTGGTATCCCATACTTACTGCGCGAATTAAACATTCCGATATACGGCGGAAAGCTCGCATTGGGATTGATCAAGAACAAGCTGGAAGAACACGGTCTGTTACGAAATGCGAAATTAAATGTCATCCAGGAAGATGATATCGTGAAATTCCGCAAAACATCCGTTACTTTCTTCAGAACAACACACAGCATTCCTGACTCTTACGGAATCGTTGTCAAAACACCACCTGGAAATGTCGTTCATACAGGTGACTTTAAATTTGATTTCACTCCGGTTGGTGAACCAGCGAACTTAACCAAAATGGCTGAAATCGGAAAAGAAGGCGTCCTTTGTCTGCTCTCTGACAGCACTAATGCTGAGGTTCCAAACTTCACTATGTCAGAACGCAAAGTCGGAGAAAGCATCAATGATATTTTCCGCAAAGTGGACGGTCGTGTAATATTCGCAACTTTTGCTTCTAATATTCACCGACTTCAACAAGTGGTTGAAGCAGCAGTCTTTCATAATCGAAAAGTCGCTGTTTTCGGTAGAAGTATGGAAGCGGCCATTACAATTGGACAAGAATTAGGATATATCAGTGCACCTAAAGATACGTTCATTGAACACAACCAGATCAATCGCCTTCCAGCGAATGAAGTGGCTATTCTTTGTACCGGTTCTCAAGGTGAACCGATGGCTGCATTATCACGGATCGCAAACGGCACACACCGTCAGATTCAAATCCAGCCCGGTGACACCGTTGTATTCTCTTCTTCACCAATCCCGGGGAATACAATCAGTGTAAACCGTACAATCAATCTTTTGTATCGTGCCGGTGCAGAAGTCATCCACGGACCATTAAGTGATATTCATACATCCGGTCATGGTGGACAACAAGAGATGAAGCTGATGCTTCGTCTGATGAATCCAACCTTCTTCATGCCGATACACGGTGAGTTCCGTATGCAGAAGATGCACGCCCAGCTTGGAGTGGATTGTGGCGTCCAAGAAGAAAACTGCTTTATCATGGATAACGGCGAAGTACTTGCATTGAGCAATGATTCCGCCCAGGTAGCAGGGAAAATCCCTTCTGGAAACGTCTATATTGATGGAAGCGGAATTGGTGATATCGGGAATATCGTCCTTCGTGACCGCCGTATTCTTTCAGAAGAAGGATTGGTCATTGTGGTTGTTAGCATCGACATGAAGGATTTCAAGATTGCTTCAGGTCCGGATCTTATCTCAAGAGGGTTCGTGTACATGCGTGAATCAGGTGATCTTATCAATGAAGCGCAGATGCTTATTTCTAAACATCTGAACAAAGTTCTTGAAAGAAGAACCTCTCAATGGTCAGAAATCAAGAATGAAATCACAGATACTCTGGCTCCATTCTTATACGAAAAAACAAAGCGCCGTCCAATGATCTTACCGATCATCATGGAAGTGTGATAATAAGAAGAGGCTGACCAAGTGGTCAGCCTCTTCTTTCATATTATAAAACTTTTTTCTCGAATCGGTTAATATCCGTATCGGCCCCAATAACGATGAGGATGTCCCCTACCCGTATCTGTTCATCCGCCTGAGGGGAAACAATGATATCTTTTTCCCTTTTAATTGCGACAATGTTAATTCCAAACTGGGCCCGGATATCTAGATCGATCAGGGAGTTTCCACTAAGATTTTCATTTGCGACAATCTCCACGATCGAATGTTCGTCAGACAATTCAAGATAATCCAGTACATTATTAGAAATGATATTATGAGCAATCCTTCTTCCCATATCCCTCTCCGGATGCACGACTTGATTGGCCCCGATTTTCCTGAGTACTTTTTCATGATAATCATTTTGTGCTTTTACCGTAATTTTCTTTACTCCAATTTCCTTTAACATTAATGTCGTCAGGATACTCGACTGAATATCGTCGCCAATTGCGACAATCACATGGTCAAAATTACGGATCCCGAGGCTCTTCAATACGGATTCATCCGTAGAATCTGCGACTACCGCATGTGAAGCAATGGAAGAGAACTCATTCACTTTATCTTCATCCTGGTCGATAGCCATGACTTCCATTCCCTGATCTGTCAAAGAACGTACAATACTGCCTCCGAACCGGCCCAATCCTATTACTACAAACTCTTTTTTCACCTATTATCCCCCCGCAGTCTCTATACACTATATTTTAGCATAAAAAAAAGGAGAAAATGAAATTTCTCCCTTCCCTTTTTGTGTTTTCTCCGGGGCATCTTCCAGGTTACTTGTTCCCTTTTACATAATCTGCATCAAATAAGAACAGCCTCATTAAAAGATAGAGGGACGGAATCAGAAGCAGCAGTCCAGCAATGAAAACGATAACAAGTGCCATCCCCATGGTTGGATTTGTAACGCTTGTTTCAATCGTGATAAAAGGCTTCAGGATGTACGGTAAATGAGACGCACCATATCCAAAGAAGGCAAAGAAGAATTGAAGCATGACAAGGGTAAAAGCCATCCCGAAAAGTTTCCTTCTATAAATGAGAAGCGACGCACCAAGGAAGCATAGTAGAGACAGCCCGAACATCCACCAAATATCGATGGCGCTGGTGAAATGCTCAGGATTATGTTCTCTCAAGGATACAAACACAAGTAAACTCGCCAATATAGTTGGAGGGCTCCAGAATAATGAAAAGTTTCTAAGCTCCTCCCTTGAATCCATATCCCCTGCCCGATTGGCATAATAGGTCAGAAACGTCGCACTGATGAATAAAACCGATACAATTGAGAGAACCACAACGCTCCATGAATATGGGCTGGTAAAAAGCTCCCTTGCAAGGAATACGACCTTATCCCCACGCTCTTCCAAAAATCCACCTTCTGATATCGTCAAAGCCGTAGACAAGGACGCAGGGATTAGTAATCCTGTTGCTCCATAAAGAAACAGGTAGACGATGTTGTCTTTTGAGCCATAGTTTCCGAAAGCATAGAAGCTCCCCCTAATCGCAAGTAGTATGATGGCAATACTCCCCGGGAGCAATAAAGCCGTTCCATAATAATAGGCCGTGTCAGGAAAAAAACCGACCAATCCTACAAAAAAGAAGACAAAAAAGACATTCGTGACTTCCCAGACTGGAGATAGATATCGACTGATCAGCACATTCAGTGTGTGTTCTTTCCCTTTCATTCTGCCATAAAAGGCATAGAATCCGGCTCCGAAATCGATCGAAGCCACGATCAGATATCCATATAGAAAAATCCATAAGACGGTAATCCCCAAGATTTCCAAACTCATACCCTTTCCTCCCTCAAAACAAAATCAAATAGCTGTATCTAAAACTAACTCGCTTTCTTAGGAAAGCGTTGCTCCAACTCAGCTTCTGCAGGCTTGTTTTTAAACATTTTTATTAATACAATCACACATAAGATGCCAAGCAGTATATAGAGACCCACAAACAGTGCGAACGTTAGGCCAACTCCATCTGCCTTTGTCGCTGCCTCTGCCACCTTCATATAACCACGCAGTATCCATGGCTGGCGGCCAACTTCTGCATAAATCCAGCCGAATTCGATGGCAAGCATCGCCAAGGGTCCACTCGCAACAATTCCCCACAATAACGGCTTATTCCACTCATTCCGTTTCTTCCACTTCCAGAACAGAATAAATACTGATGCAATGAAGATACTGTAAAATCCGATTGAAACCATCAGATCAAATAAATAATGGACCCATAAAGGGGGGCGTTCATCTTCTGGAAATTCATTCAAACCAATGACTTCTGTATCAAATGAACTTCCAGCAAGGAAGCTGAGGAAACCAGGTAAACGGATTTCATTGTGAACTTCATTGTTTTCATCCAGCGTTCCAAAAACAATCAGATCGGCATTCTTTTCCGACTCGAAATGCCACTCTGCCGCAGCCAGCTTTTCAGGCTGGTACTCTGCCAGGAATTTGGCCGACAAGTCTCCTGCCAATGCTGAGCCAAAAGCAAAAATCAGTGCAGATACCATAGTCAGACGAAGGGCTTTCTTATGATAGTCCCCACCTTTTTTACGAAGTATCGCAAATGCTGTGATTGCAGCTAATATGAGGGCTGATGTTAAGTATGCAGTCGTCAAAACATGAAATACTTTAGTGGGTGTCGCCGGATTTAACATCGCGGCAATCGGATCGATATTGATCGCCTTTCCATCTTTTAATTCAAATCCTTGCGGTGTATTCATGAACGCATTCACCGTCGTAATGAACAGGGCGGAAGCGGAAGAACCGATCATTACCGGAATCGTCAGCAGCCAGTGGATCCACTTATTCTTAAATCGATCCCACGTATAAAGGTAAATCCCCAAAAAGATTGCCTCAAAGAAAAACGCAAATGTTTCCATGAATAAAGGCAGGGCGATCACCTGTCCGGCTACCTGCATAAACGATGGCCATAACAGGGACAACTGCAATCCTATGGCTGTTCCGGTCACGACCCCGACAGCAACCGTAATGGTAAATCCCCTCGCCCATCTCCGCGCGAGCAAAAGATAATGAGGATCATTCCGCTTGATCCCCATAAACTCGGCTATCGAAATCATGATTGGAACCCCTACCCCAATCGTTGCAAAAATGATATGAAATGCGAGGGTTGTCGATGTGAGCATCCTACTTAAAATCACACTATCCAAAACCATTCTATACTCCCCCTACCGAATTACTTTTTAACGTAAACAGCTCTTTCTTCCTGTTTATCACTTATTGATCATTATAAAACCTACAGGCGAGTTTGTGAAGTATTGAACATGAATGTTTTGTGACGTTTTTCACAAAGTTTCATTTCTATGTGAGATTTGATTGAAGTTTTGTGGTAGTGAGTAGGTTCTTCCTTTGCCTTTTCCCTTTGAAGTAAGATTCATCGCATTGTGGAGTTTACGAGTAGTAAGTAATCAAATATTGCCTGTCGATGAGCTGCTTTATCACATGCACCACAATTTTCACAGTACCATGAAGCCTTTTTTCGCACCATGCTTAAAATTTTCGCATTCTTTGCACCTCACACCAGGTAAAATCTCCTCATGATTTTCCCTGAATGGATTGTATGGTGAATGTGCCTTAAGAATAGAATTGGCAATCTTTTTAAGTTCTTTTAATTCAAGACCAGAATTAGAACGAGAGAAATCCTTTTTAATAGAAAGAAACTTAGCAACTAAATTTTCAATTCTAATCGCTTTGTCCGTTGTTTTAAGAAGTTGGTTAGAGGTTGATAGTAGTGATGAGGGGTTTGTAAAAACAACTAAGTAGTCAATCGGGAGAATAGGGAGTTTTTTCTTTTGAAGCCAATGGGTGAGGTGAATCATATTTCGATTCGCTTGGGAAATGGGGTTTGGAAAGCCGGTTACTTCTCCTTTATAATGTCGGGAAAATTGCTCGAACTCTGCTCCGAATTCCATTGCCCCAGCAATATTTTTGATTTCTAAGATTAATATAAATGTTTTGGTGAGAATCAGTGTATCGATTTGGAAGAAAGTCTTGCCTACGTGGATGCTTAAATCATTAAGGATCAGCATATGTGGATCATCTATCGTACTTAATTGTCGGTCTGCTTTACATTCACCATGATATCCTGCCCATGCTTTCAGTAAATTTTCTTCAGTCTTGGAACTAAGTGCGGAGTTTAGTGGCTGCCTCCTTAAATAGGCTTCAAAATAGGGGATCATTAGGGGAATTTCTCTTTCTTTAATCAGCAAACAATCATTCCTTTCGTTTTAGTCATTAATATTATTCTACATTCCTACTGAAATTCCCTTTATTTTTGGAATTTTACTGTTATCTATTTTTTATCGACCGTTAGGGAAATTTATCAACCGATATTTGGATTTATCGACCGAAAATCAGATTTATCAACCGTTTTTACATTATATCAACCTTATTTTCACAATACCGACCGTTCCGCAAAATCCGACAAATTCCTCCGATCCTCACAGCTTTCATCCTTCCACCCCACCCCACAACCGAAAAAAACCCCACACACCAGTGCAGGGTCCCTCAAACTATAACTCACATCGCTTCCAGCATCCTGAACTGAGATTTCACCAGTGCAAAATAATCACCTTGCTGATCCATTAATTCATCATGGTTCCCGGACTCTTTAATCTTTCCGTTTTCAAGGACAAAGATATTATCGGATTCACGGATTGTGGACAGACGGTGAGCGATGATGATCGCTGTTCTACCGTTCAATAATTGCTTCAGGGCATTTTGAATCTTGACTTCAGTTTCGGTGTCGATGGATGCCGTCGCTTCATCCAGAATAATGATGCGCGGGTTCGCCAGCAGGGCACGTGCGAAGGACAATAATTGTCGTTCACCTACAGATAATACATTCCCCCGTTCCTCGACTTCGGTTTCGTACCCGCTGGACAGCTTTTCGATGAATTCATTGGCACCGATTGCTTCAGCTGCCTTTATGACCTCTTCATCGGATGCATCAGGGCGTCCGAACCGGATATTTTCCATGATCGTCCCGGAAAAGATGAAGGTATCCTGCAAAACGATGCTGATTTGATTTCGTAAACTTGAAACGGATGCATCTCGAAGGTTCACTCCGTCGATTTTCACAATTCCGTTAGTAGGGTCATAGAACCTGCTTATGAGGTTAGCAATTGTCGTCTTTCCTGATCCTGTATGTCCGACTAATGCAACGGTTTGGCCAGCTTTCATTTCAAGATTAATATTCCGAAGCGCTTTTCTTTTATCATCATATGAGAATTCTACATTTTCAAACTGAATTCCCCCTTTGATGTCCGTCAGATTCAAGGCGTTTGTCTTTTCATTAACTATCGGCTGTTCATCCAGGAATTCGAATATGCGTTCTGATGAAGCCATCCCGATCAATAGCTGATTGTATACTTGACCGAGTCTTGATATCGGCTCCCAGAACATTCCCAAATAGAATGCGAACGACACGAATTCACCAAGTTCCAGTGAACCATTTTGAATCAGATGGGCACCGAACCAGATGAGTACCGCCGTCCCGATGGCGTTCGTCAATTCCACGAGAGGTCGGAACATGGCATTCTTCTTTGTCGCCGTTCTCCAGCTATCGAAGTTTTCAGAATTGACTCCATCAAAAAACGCCATGTTTTCTTTTTCCTGTGTAAACGATTGAGTCACCCGGATTCCCTGGATACTTTCATTAAGATGGGAATTAAGCTTCGACTGCTTAAGGCGAACCATCTGCCAGGATCTGCGGATGTTTTTACGCAAGCTTGTCGAAATGAAGAACATGACTGGTAAAATAACCATGACGGCAAGTGTCAATTCTGGGCTTAATGTAAAGAGAATCACGATGATTCCTATGAGCAGAATGATGTCCATCAGAAGATTGATGACTCCATTTGTAAATAGCTCTTGCAGGGAGTTTATGTCATTCATGATCCGCACAAGGATCGAACCTGCGGAACGCTGATCAAAGAAACGATGAGAAAGCCACTGTACATGGCTGAATAGATGTTTTCTTAAGTCATAAATCACTCCCTGACCAAGTTGATTCATCCACTTGATCCTGAGGACGTTTGCCACATAATTCAGTACATAAAGCCCGGCAATGACCCCTACAAGTGTGAATAGGAGATTCCCATCTTTCTGCCTGATTGCTTTATCAAGTGTATAGACACCGATCAGAACCGGGATGATCAGCCTGACAGCTGTTGTGATCAGGACGGTAATGATGGACAATGGCAACAGTTTCTTTGAATAAGGTTTTAAGTATGTCAATAACCGATAGAGCTGCTCCCAGTTGAACGGCTTGTCTATCACCTGGTCTGTCGAATAGTGGAATCGGCTCAGTATATTTTTATTTTGTTTTTTTCTCTTACTCAATGGTCCTCACCTACCCTTCCTGAGTTTGTAATATTTTTTTCTGGTCTTTGTATTGGATGTCGTAGATTCTCTGGTATGGTCCGTTATTACTCAGTAAGTAATCATGAACGCCTCTTTCTACCACTTTTCCGTTTTCAAGGACAAGGATTTCATCCGCATGCTTCAGAGAAGAAATGCGGTGCGCGATGATAAAAGTCGTTCGATCAGACATGACTTCTTTCAGCGCTTTTTGAATCCTGAATTCAGTTTCCATGTCCACGGCACTTGTGGCATCATCCAGTATCAGAATTGACGGGTCCGTACAGATGGCACGTGCGATGGCAATCCGCTGTTTCTGACCTCCTGAAAGACCTAATCCCCTTTCACCCAACCTTGTTTCATAGCCGTCAGGAAGTTCAGTAATGAAATCATGGGCTTCTGCCCTTTTGGCCGCTTCAATGACTTCCTCCATGGACGCTTCCGGCCGACCATAGGAGATATTGGCTCTGATTGTGGAAGAGAACAGAAATGATTCTTGCAGAACAAAACCGATATTTCGACGTAGTGACTTCAGTGAGTAATCTTTTACATCCATTCCATCAATGAGGATCTCACCTTCTTCAGGTTCATAGAAACGCGTAATCAGCTGGGTGATACTTGTTTTCCCAGAACCTGTTGCCCCGATCAGCCCGATGACCTTACCGGGTTCCACTTTAAAGGAAATGTCCTCTAGGGCTGCTTCATCATGCACAGTGTAATTCAGTGATACATGGTTGAACTCCACTTCACCTTTCATTCGATCGACATGAATGACATCGCTATGATCTTTAATCTTTTCATCCACTTCGAGAATTTCCAGTAACCGTTCTCCTGATGCCTTTGATTGGGAGAATAGATTGATCGTGAATCCAAGATTCATGATTGGCCAGATGATATACCAAACCAGGCTGTAAAATGCGACAAGCTCTCCTGGTTGAAGATTGCCGTTCATCACCAAATACCCTCCGTATGCAAGTAGTGTCACCACACTCACATTGCCCAAAAACTCCATCAGTGGAAAGTATTTCGCCCAGATATCTGAGGTGAACAGATATTTATCTTTATAATCACCGTTAGACCGGTTAAATTTAGTGATTTGAAAATCTTCCCGGGACAATGATTTCACGGTATTGATACCTGAAATATTTTCCTGAACATTCGTGTTCAGTTTACCGAAAGACTTCCTTATTCCCCTGAAGGCAGGGTGGACTGCCTTATCGAATTTGTACACGGCAATGGCAAGAAACGGCAAGGAAATCAACGTGACAAATGTCAAGGATGGAGAATAGTAGAACATCACCCCAAAGCTGACCGTCACCAGCATGAAAAAGCGGAGCAATTCTGTGAAACCAAAAGATAAGAAAAAACGGAAGGCTTCTACATCCGCCGTCAACCGTGACATCAAATCACCAGTTTTGGCATTATCATAATAGCTGAATGGGAGAAACTGAAGCTTCTCATACAACTCGTTTCTCAGACGATAGACAGATGTAATACCGAATAAATCTCCATTGTATTGTTGAATAAAGGTAGCGATGCCTTTTAGTACCATGATGGTGATGAAGCCAAATGCCAAATATGGGATCCACCCATATTCCCCTTGCAATATGACATCGTCGATGGTTATCTGCAGGATCATCGGATAAACCACTGTGATGCCTGTAACAAAGATCAAAAAGATCATTGAAATGATAAAATGCTTTTTATAAGGCCAATAAAAGGCTTTCAGTTTTTTAAATGTATCCATAATCCCTCTCCCCTCTTTGTTCCAAAAAAAAACAACGTACTACTAAATATATCGGCTTTCGAAATAATTATCCACCCTTTTTTAGAATTTTTTACACTTTATGAATTATCACTGTAGTCCCATTATTCATATTTATTTTAACGGTGAATCCATCGAGAAAGATCAGCCTTTTGACCGATCTCACTTCACCTTTCATATAAGGCTCGCTTTCTCATTCAAACTATACTTCCTTTATTTCCGGCATGAATGTTTATCCTTATTCAATAAGGGAATAATTCAATAAGCTTTTTCAACCATCTCCTTTGACATACCCTATGTAGTTTTGTGTATACTGGAGTGGTCATCATTAAATAGGAAAGGATGTTTTGGTTTGGAATACATACTTGGTCTTACTGCTTTAAGTGATCGACTTTCCAATTTCAATTGGGGCGGTCTATTAGTGACGATCGGAATAGGTGCACTGCAAATCTTAGCGATTTGGATCGCTTTTATTATTGTAAAGGGCGCAGCAAACAAAGTGATTGAAAGGATTTTTGACAAATATCGAAAGAGAAATGATGTGTCAGATGGTCGTGCTCAGACATTACAAAGTCTTTCAAAAAATATCGTCGGCTATATCCTGATATTTGTTTTCTTCGTAACGATTCTGCAAATATTCGGTATCCAGGTAACTGCAATCCTCGCCGGAGCCGGGATCGTCGGACTTGCCGTCGGGTTCGGTGCACAAGGTCTTGTAAGTGACGTGGTCACAGGTTTTTTCATTCTTCTTGAAAAGCAGGTTGATGTGAGTGATTATGTTACGAGCGGCAGCTTCTCCGGAATTGTGGAAGAGGTTGGTTTGCGCACGACTCATATTCGTGGATTCGATGGGACCCTTCACTTTGTGCCGAACAGAGAAATTACTAGTGTCAGCAATCACTCCCGTGGAAACATGAGAGCACTCGTCGATATCGGTATATCTTATGATGACGACATTGATAAAGCGATGGTCGTGCTTCAGCAGGTATGCGATACAATCGCACAGGAAGATGATAATATTGTCGATGGTCCAAATGTGGTGGGTGTTCAGACACTTGGTGCCTCTGATGTTGTTCTCCGTGTATTATGTAAGACGAAGAACATGGAGCAATGGGGAGTGGAACGGAAGCTTCGTAAAGCGTTAAAAGAAGCACTCGACCAAAATGGGATTGAGATTCCTTACCCTCACCAGGTATACATTGAGAAAAAAGAAGATTAAGAACAAAAAGAGAAGGAGCTACCTTCTCTTTTTCTATTTCTCACTTCTCTTTTCGGCGAAAACGATATTATTCAATCAAATAAAAAATCACGAAAATGTATCCACGTGGATACGTTTTCGTGATGTGCAATTCGATTATATAGTCCTGATATAATCCGTGAGAAGTGAGATGGCGAAGTCAATCGCTTCTTCATTGGGATTTAATTTAGAATGATGAAGTCCATATGGGGAGTCGACTCCCAGCCAAAACATAAAACCGGGTATTTCTTCAAGCATATAACCAAAGTCTTCCCCCGTCATTGCCTCTTTACAGATGATCAGGTTTCTGTTTGTATCTTTTAAAAAGCCGATAAAATGATTTGTCCAATCAGCATCATTGAAAACTTGACGATACATACTTCCGTAATTCACTTCGATTTCACAGTCATAGCTGATTTTCATTCCTTCAATCAACGCTTCCAGCCGCTTTTTCACACTTTCCATAGATTGTTTTGAAAGCGTACGGATCGTGCCTTCAAGCCTTGCCGTTTCCGCAATGATATTCTGGACGGTGCCACTTTCCATCTTTCCTACCGTAATGACTGCACTGTCCAATGGATCGACATTCCTGGAGACGATAGTCTGCATTTGTGTGACGAAGGAAGAGGCTGCTACAATCATGTCCCTGGTATGATGAGGGTATGCCGCATGTCCTCCCTTTCCTTTAAAGTCAATGAATAATTCAGACGTGTTAGCGAACAGCAAGCCCTCTTTCACTGCAACCGTACCTACTTCATATTCCGGAGCAATATGTAGGGCGAATATACAATCAGGCTTCCATTCTTTCATAGTATCACTTTCAAGCATCGGCATTGCCCCGCCAGGCCCTTCCTCTGCCGGTTGGAAAATAAATAAGAGATCATCTTCGATTGGATGATGAACAAAATGGGTAAGGACCCCCAATTCAATCGTCATATGAAAATCATGTCCGCAGGCGTGCATCCTCCCTTCATGTGATGAAAGAAAATCCAAACCTGTTTCTTCCTGGATAGGAAGTCCATCAATATCTCCACGGTACCCGATCATCCTTGTGGGATTAGTACCATGGACTTTAACAAAAATACCTGTTTTCCAAGTCTTAATCACTAATCGGTCAGCAGGCAGGCTTTTCATATAATTCAATAAGTATCGCTGTGTCTTAAATTCTTGAAACCCAAGCTCAGGTATTTGGTGAAGATCTCTCCTGATAGACTTAAAGTCCATTTTTGACATTGGAATCCTCCTTATTCATAAATAGAATGTCAGTCCATAAAAAATGGGGACTCTACAAGAAAAGAACAGACGTCATCCGTCCGTTCTTTCTTGAATCATACGATTGAAAATAGAATTACAGTTGACGTAATTCCTGTTTAATTTCAGTCTTTGATTTTGTTTTGTCATCAATATCCTTCAATTTTTTTGCAGGGGTACCTGCTACAACCGTATAAGGCGCCACGTCGTCGACGACAATAGCCCCGGCTGCAACGACAGCCCCTTTTCCGACCGTTACACCTTCAAGCACTACAGCATTGGCACCAATGACTACATCATCCTCGATAACGACCGGTTTTGCAGATGGCGGTTCGATGACACCGGCAAGCACAGCGCCCGCTCCAATGTGACAATTCTTTCCGACCGTTGCACGTCCCCCAAGCACCACATTCATATCGATCATCGTTCCTGCTCCTACGACTGAACCAATATTGATCATCGCACCCATCATGATGACAGCATTGTCACCGATTTCCACCTGGTCACGAATGATGGCACCTGGCTCAATACGTGCTTTTATCCCTTTCAAATCAAGAAGAGGAATCGCAGAATTGCGACGATCATTTTCCACTACGTAGTCTACGATTTTATCTTTATATTCTTCCAGTATACTTGAAATCTCGCCCCACTCACCGAAGATCACACCTGAAGTTTCTTGAAGGAAAGTCTGGGAGGAGCCGAAATCGATAGCATCCAGATTCCCTTTTACATAAACCTTCACAGGAGTTGATTTTGTACTATTTTGAATAAAAGAAATAATTTCGTTTGCATCCATCATGTTCATAAGAATTCCCTCCGTAATTATGTATAAATTCAGAATTCATTTCTTGAATTACTTTATCAGAATAAAGGGTGGAAGACAACCCATAACCGCAAATCCTATGAGTTTTCATGGATGAATTCCTTTACAACTTCTACAAAGGCTTCCACTTGGCGCAATTGAAAGGCAGATTCGTAACCGAGTAACCATGTATCACGGTGGATGAGTGCATCATGCTCATCGATCAGCGGAATCTTATAAATATCTTCTTCCATGCCATCCAACGTAATGGCAGGCAGGATGGCATACCCGATCCCGTTTAACGTCATCTGCTTACACGTTTCAATTTGATCCACCACGATCGTTCGTTTAGGGGTTGTCTGGAAATGACGATGCCACCAGTCCTGTATCTCCTGATAATAATTGGAGTCACTCTTGAATTGAATAAACGGACGATCCGTTTTCATCACTTCATCGATGGTTTGAATCTCTCTATCCACCAAGTAGAGCGTATCCTGGAATAAATGGTGCTTTGGCCCCTTCCAATCAGGTGTCCCTCTAATGATCCCGATATGGACTTCATCTTCATAGATCGCTTTAAGAATTTCACTGCTCCATCCGGTCATTAATGAAATCTTCGCGTGGGGATAAGCCTCAACAAAGCGTTTAAGAACCTTCGGAAGCCAATTTTGACCCACAATCGAGGCACAGGCAATCTTCAATGTTCCGTGCACCTCAAATTCAAGGGCTTGTATGCGCTCCTTTACACTCTCTTCCTTTTGAAGCATTTCATCTGCCAGTTTCACGACGAGTTCTCCTGCAGGGGTCATGGACAGACCTTTTTGTGAACGGAGAAATAGTTTCGTCCCCCACTCCTTTTCAATTGTCTGCAGTCTTTGGGAGAGAGCCGGTTGGGATACGAATAACCGTTCCGCCGCTTTCCTCATATTCATCTCTTGAGCAAGAACGTGGAGCAGTTGATATTCCGAGAATGCCATATCCTTCACTTCCATAAGTTTTTCTTATATTATATCTTAACTTATATAAAATTTCATTATTAATTGGAATGGAATACACTGTGAGTAGATGGAAAAGAGGTGAAGTTTCTGTGGAGTTGATACTATTTTTCACTGGCTTGGTTGTTGCACTTGTAGGGACACTGGCAGGAAGCGGTGGACTGATTGGTATGCCGGTCATGCTCATTGTCGGATTACCGATTCATACGGCCATTGCGACTGCAAAATTTTCAAATATCATCAGTTCATTTTCGAGCTTTGTATATTTAGTAACAAATCGGAAAGTAACATGGAAGGAATGTTTGCCCATTCTGCCTATTGCACTGGCCGGAGGGCTTTCGGGGGCCTTTCTGTCTGATAAGATCCCCCCGTCACTGCTTGAATGGATGGCGTTCTTCTTTCTACTTATTGCCTTGTTATTAAGTCTTTACAAAGGACTGAAGCCTAAGGAGCAAATCAAGAAACACTATAGGGCATACGGATATCTGTACGTTATAAGTGTGTATGACGGTTTATTCGGACCTGGTCAGGCAACCATGCTCATGTACACTCATTTACTTCATGGGCTGTCTTATTTAAAATCCGTTGCCCTTACCCGTTTTCAAACCTTTGTCAGCTGTTTAGCGGCATTCACTATTTATTTTCATAATGGCCATGTAGAGTGGAACGTCGCCATACCTTTTGCATTAGGAGCACTGACAGGAGCTCAATTGGCAGTCAGACTGGCATCCAGGCTCTCTCTGAAACATTTACACATCCTATTAAACGCTTTGACTCTTATCCTCATTCTTCAACTCGGTAAGAACTTATTCTTCTAAGAAATGAAAAGCAAAGAGGATGACTCCGAGGTCATCCTCTTTGCTAGTGGACTTATGTAACTGCTATAAAGGGTTTAGTCCCTTTTGTACAGCTGTCGTTGAAGCTGCTTTAGCACAACTCTCCTCGTCATG
Source organism: Bacillus sp. NTK074B (assembly GCF_017303375.1). Classification (GTDB taxonomy): domain Bacteria; phylum Bacillota; class Bacilli; order Bacillales; family Bacillaceae_B; genus Rossellomorea. Next base: position 476,473 of record NZ_JAFKOH010000002.1, read on the forward strand.
ATACCTTCAAAATAACCGTCTTCCGACACCACGCATAAAAAAGGGTGATCGACCAATAATTCTAAAGCCTTCTTGAAATCTGATTGTAAGGAGACAATCGGAAAATCTGTTGTCATGACTTCTTCTACCTTTTTTGCTTCAAGTTTCTCAAACTCAAAGCGTTCGAGGCCAAGTATCGAATCGGTGATTAAACTTGAACTGATCAGCCCCTGAAAGCGAAACGTTGGATCGAGGACAGGGATGGCTGAGTAACCACTTTTTGTAAGTAATAGCAACGCATGTTCCAGGGAATTTCCTACTTGCACATGAGCTACCTTCTCAGAAGGAATAATGAAATCTTTAATATTCGTTTCTAATAACTCCTTGCTACTCAATGAAATCATGTATAACCCCTCATTTATAAAAATAAGAATTGTACCGCCTCGTATCTTCCAAAGATGTAGACACTCTCCATTTTAACATATCGGAGGAAAAATGTATGCTTTCAGGATCGGTTCAAAGACTAAAAAAGATAACCGAATGGTTACCTTTTGCATGCATTAATCCTGTTGTGCTTCTTGCAGAAGTTCAAAAATCTCTATAGCTGTAATGTCTATGTTATCAAAAGGAAAGCTGTTTCCTTTTTCATTCATGACTTCGATTTCGAATGTATCCTGCTTTGGTAAATACTTTACCTCACAGATTTTCTTTCCATTGTATTCGAAGAATCGTTGTTGAGTTTCCCCTTGTTCACCTTGTTCCTGCAATGATTTTAATCTTTGTATAATTCCAAGAAGCTGAGACATAATCACTCTCTCCTTTCCTGATCTAATTCTTGGTCATAGCTTTTGCATTGTACCAGATTCTATCCTGTTAAATCTAATGTTTTGTCCTTTTTCTATCAAAATTCCTTTATAATGAAAAGGTATACGCATTATTCTCTTCCACTGAAAGGATTGATTCGATGAGTATTTACCGAATAGATTCCCGAATATCATTAGTTGATCTAATGGATTTATCATTAAAGGAACGCACAGGCAGTTATATATTGTACGAAAAGGCATTGACCGTTATTGAAACATCCGCCAGTCCTTCCATACCTCATCTAAAAAAAGGTCTCTCTAAGTTAAACATTAATCCTGAAGATATTCAATACATAATTTTGACTCACATCCATCTTGATCATGCCGGAGGTGCAGGTCTTTTCCTGAAAGAATGTCCAAATGCCAGGATTATCGTCCACCCGAAAGGAAAACGTCATTTAGTGGATCCTACTCGTTTGATAACAGGCGCTAAAGCGGTTTATGGAGATAAATTTGAAGAACTATTTCAGCCGATTGTTCCAATCCCTGAAGATCGGATCCTTGTTATGGCACATGGTGAACAGCTTTCTATTGGTGATGACTGTAAGTTGACGTTTTATCATACTCCGGGACACGCCAATCATCACATCAGTATTTATGATTCCACTTCAAATGGGGTATTCACTGGTGATACGTGTGGAATTCAGTATACCATAGGGGCAAAGCGTTTTTATTTCCCTTCCACCTCTCCCAATCAATTTGACCCGGAATGGATGAAAGATTCTATTCAGATGTATAAAGCCCTTCACCCCGACAGGTTGTATTTCGGTCATTACGGTGTGACGGAAGAGGTATCTTTTGCTCTTTCGGAAGTAGAAAAATGGCTGAATCTTTTCATGAAAAAAAGTGAGGAACAGTACTCTGCCCATGTTACAATGGAGGAGAATTTAACATCCATCACTTCTTCGTTATTTGAACTGACAAGCAGAGAATTGTTACAAAAGGGGATCGATCCCGATAACCCCGTTTTCCAATTATTACGTCTTGATATGAACGTTTCAGCAATGGGGATCGTAGATTACTTGAATAAACAACATAAAGGGGATCATTCATCATGAAAGAAGTCACTCTGTATTCACAACCAGAATGTCCACCTTGCGAAGTGGTTAAAATGTTTCTTAATGAACATAAGGTGAAATTTAAGGAAATCAACATAAAGGCAGACGAACAAGCGAGATACTTTCTTACTAATCAATTGAAGTCTTACTCGACTCCTACCGTTACCATAGGCCGGGAAATCATTACAGGCTTTGATCTGGAAGCTCTGACAGCTGCTTTAAATTTGTAAGAACTCCTAAGACCTCACAAAAAAAGTTGGCCCATGAACCTGAACATTCAAAGCTTCAGGGATGCATGGCCAACTTATTTTTTTATCGGGATAAAGCAGCTTCAGGTAAATCATACGTGATGGAAGAAACCTTCCAAGCACCTTCTTCTTCACTTAATACTACAACTTCGATGCCGCTTTTGGTTGAAACAGGACCCTCTTCCATATTCGCCCTTTCTTCATACACATACCATGTTCCATCTATGTATTTAGCCCTTGTAGATTCATCATACTGAAAAAATGGTATATAATGCGAGGCGAAATCAGAGCCGAATGTAATATAACCTCCGTCTACCTCATATAGATTTTCACTCATAAAGCTTGCTGTAAGATCCTTTGTGAGGTATTTTGAAAGCTTTTTTTCAATCTCCTTTTTCGACTGCGGTTGTTCAGCTAATGAAACTTGTGTATGAAATGCGTCTCTTACAAGATTCACTGCATGTTCTTTTGTGAATTCTGATGCTTGTGTCTGACCGACTTGTCCAGAAGCAGCTGTAATGAGACCTACTATTATTAATAATAACCATACCTTTTTCTTTTTCACGTGCTTCCCCTCCCTTAATCACTTGATGAAATAATTGTAGCAACGGAAAAATGTCGATAGGGTACCATTCATTCGTTAAATCGTAACAATGACTGACATATTTTTTGGTTTGGTTGTAAATTTCCCCCTGTTCCTGGCGGTTAAACACCATAACCAATGGTACATTTAACCAAAAAAGGATGCTGCATGAATTTCATGCAGCATCCTCCGTATTTTATGCTAAATAGCGAATAGACCAATAAATAATGAATAACGCAATCAGGATGGTCCCGATCAGGATAGACAAAAACACGGGATTGCGAATGTACGGGTGCTCCTTTACCACGTCGGGAATATCTGTATCAAAATCACCTTTCAACCGCTTCTCCTGACCGGCCAATCTATAGGTATACACAAGAGAATAACCGGCAACCGCCAGCACAATCAAGGCAAGCACAATCATAAAAATACTCATTACAGCCCCTCCTTACAAAATGTACTTAAGGATAATTTGTCCTAACAAGTCAGAGCTATACAAGAAAAGCGAAGGCGGCTTGCTCAGAGGCGACAAGCATAAGGCGAAGCAACCGGAAAGGCGCTTTTTGCCTTTTTGGTTGCTTCGCCTTATGACCTCGAGCCTCTAGCCGCCGGAGCTGGACAATCAAAAAGCGGAGGCGGCTCGCTCAGAGGCGGCAAGCATAAGGTGAGGCACCCGGAAACCTTTTAAAAAAGCAAACCGTCCTCTTCAAATAAAAAGTCATATGAAAGATCCATAAAGAGATAATGATCATTTCCAAAAGGATAGGAATATGTGCGGATGGATTCCCCCGAATCGATGTCACTATAAATATCAGATAATAGACCCTTTTTATTGATCCTCATGCGAATGATATTTTCCAGAAAATACGGTCTCCAACTCCAATTCTTGCCTTTGTATCCTGGTTCGACCAGCCATTTTTGATCCGATTTCACTACATTACTCGTGATTTGGAATCCATTTTCATCACATATATATAAACGAAAGCATTTGTCCTTAAAATGCATGGCCAGCTCACATAAAAGATCATCGAACTCCAAGGTTTGTTTCTTTAACATCATCAATGTCTGACTGATTTCTTTATGCAGGACTTCCGCGAATTCATAGCCGGCTTCCAGATGCTTCTTTTCATATCGGATATAGTCCTGACATTTTCCTTTGAGCTTTTCTTTTAGGATGCCTTCTTCCAGAAAGGAGTCCGACGGGTGCTTTAAATAAAAACCCTGATAATATCTTCCCCCATTCAGCCAAGCAAACTGAAGTTGATAGTTGATTTCAATATTCTCGAATAATAGGGACGCGCCGATTTTTCGTGCAAGCATGGATAAACTATATAAAATATCTTTATACACCTTGTTCCCCGCATCATTGCGTAATTGATACAGATCGACTTTTAAGATATCGGGGGAATAATGGGAAAGCCTATCCAATTGACCACTGTTACCTCCAATATTATCGATGGCAATCTTGATACCATATGTCTTGTAATAGAGGAGAAGATGAACCAACTGATCAAAGTCCCCTACAAATGTTTTTTCAGACAGTTCAATGACAGTACGTTCCAAATCCAGTCCTTTTTTTTCATAATCCAATAGAAGCTCAAGAAAGGATTCACCGTGGTCATGCATAAGTAATCTTGCATCCCGGTTTAGAAAAATGCAGCCTTTTTGTTCCTCTCCTAAAAATTTCTCCAGGGCAAGACGAGTGACGCGCTCATCCACTTCAATCTTATATTCATCCGGTATCTCTTCATCCCCGAAGAACGGGCCGAGACTCTCCACGGTACCATTTCCCGCATCCATTCTCCCAAGTACCTCGTACCCGATGATTTTATGTTCATCCGCACTGAAGATCGGTTGAAAGTACGGAATCACTTTTTCTATATTAGTTAATATCTCTAATGCATCCATTCGCACTCCCCCACCATCACTCATGTTTTTGCATAATTATAACACAACTTATAAGAAGAACTGAAAAATTCAAAAAGCCTTCCCTGCTCTGCCACATGGACATTAAAAGGGAAGGTTTTATCAAGTTTCATTTAGGTTACCCTTTCATTTGATGATCAAAAGGGAAAGGGATTCAGCCATTGGCCACCATCCATGGTAATACACTCTCCGTTAATATAGGCTGCTTTTTCCGAGGCAAGGAAATAGGCAAGTCCAGCGATTTCTTCAGGTGTCCCCAACCGTTTTAAAGGCACACTGTCGATAGTCCTTTTCGCTGCTTCCTCTGAAATCCAAAGTTTTTCTGCTCCACCGGTTCGTTCAATAGGTCCCGGAGCAATCGCATTTGTACGTATACCGTATTTATGTCCCCATTCAACTGCGAGGGTTCTCGTCAATGATAGAACCCCTGCTTTAGCTGCTGCCGAATGAGCGACACCTGCCCCTGCATTCCAAGCATAAGTGGCAACCATGTTGATGATTGATCCCTTTTGATCATTTTCAATCCAATAGTTCCCGACGGCATGTGAACATAGGAAAGTTCCATTTAGAACGATGTCTATGACGGACTTCCATCCATTAGGAGTAAGCTTTTCTACAGGACAGATAAAGTTCCCTGCGGCATTGTTAATGAGTACGTCGATTTTACCGAATTTCTCTGCCGTAAATTCGACCATGGCCTTAACATGCTCCTGCTCCCTTACATCCATTTGAAACACCTCGATATTTCCTTTAAGAGATGAAAACTCATCTTTCACCGCCTGAAGCCGTTCATCATTCCTTCCCGTGACGACAACGCTCGCACCGGTTTCCACGAAGTGCTTCGCCATATATTTCCCCATCCCATTTGATCCGCCTGTTACAATGACTACTTGCTTTTCTCCCATATGTAATCCCCCTTAGTAATGAATGAATACTCACTCATATATTATCATATAAAAAGAGGTTACAACCATCAATAAAGAAAAAAAGACTGATTTTTAAGAAAATGGCATTTTCTTAAAAATCAGTCCCTAAAACTAACTATCCGGATTATTCACGATGAGATCATGTAACTGTGCTATGGCCTTGATGATCGTCTTATTTCTCTTATATCCTTTTGCTTCAACTGAAACATCATTATATGAAACAACTACCTGACCTAAAGATCGAGGAGATTTAAAGCCGAATACATACACTTTAATCGTTCCTCTTTCGGTAGGGAGAAAGAGGATTTCCATACGTTTTGTCTTTTTCATAATCCCTCTCCTTTGTAGAGCATTCGGAACCTTGATTCATATCAAGAGCAAATACAGTATTATATATGAATCTTTTACTCTCCTCTTTTTAAAATAAGTCATAGGAATTACTCTGTCAAACATTCAGCAGGAACCTCCGTTGTTCATTTATGGTGTAATGATCATGAATACGTTTTCTGCATCATTACATAAGGACAAATTGTTTCTCCTCGATTTCTTGTGCGTTTATCGGTTTACTAAAGAAATAACCTTGGGCCTTCTGGCACTTTGCTTCTTTCAAGAAGTCGACCTGAACCTCCTGCTCTACTCCCTCGGCAATGACTTCAAGTCCCAGACTATGTGCAAGGTGTATGATGGTCGTTGTAATGGCAGAGTCCTTTTGGCTCATCCCGATCTCTTTTACGAAGGATTGATCGATTTTCAAGATGTCTATGGGAAAACGTTTCAGATAATGAAGTGAAGAGTAGCCCGTTCCAAAGTCGTCGACAGAAATATACACCCCAAGATCTTTAAGGTTTTTCAGCATTCTCAATGTTTGTTGTGTATCTTGCATGGCTCCCTCTGTAATTTCAATTTCTATGCAGGAAGCAGGTATAGTATACATTTTCAAATAAAAATCAATCGTCTCTACTAAATGCTCCTGTAGGAATTGCTTTGGGGAAATGTTGATTGCCACTCTCACAGAACTATATCCCTTGTTTCTCCATTTCAACAATTGCATACATACCTGCTCCAATACCCATTCTCCTATTTGATGAATCAGCCCCGTTTCTTCTGCCAGTGGGATGAACTGTGATGGAGACACGAATCCAAACTTTCGATTGTTCCACCGGATCAACGCTTCGAAACTGTCAGTGATCCCTGTCGATAAATTGACCTGGGGCTGATAATGCACGTACAATTCACCTTTCTCTATCGCTTTTCTCAAGTGCGACTCCATAATAATATAATTAGGAAAACTTGATTTCATATGGATCTGATAAAAACGATAATGGGCACGCCCTTTTTCCTTCACCTCAAACAGGGCCTGTGCCGCTTTTTGAATCAGGGAATTGGAGTCGTAACCATCAGCAGGGTAACGGCTGATTCCGATAGATGGGGATATGTAGAATTCCTGGTTCTCCATTGTAAAAGGGTCGATAAACAAAGCCAGGATTTCTTTTGCCTTTGTCTTTGTATCTTCATAATTACTATTTTTCAAAAGGAAGATAAATTCATCACCCCCTTGCCTGTACAACAAACATTCTTCGTTCGTCAAGGTGCAGAGGCGGTCGGTAATTTTCTTAAGAAACCGGTCTCCCCCCTTCAGTCCAAGCGTATCGTTCACAAATTTAAACCGGTCTAAATCCAGGTATAATAATGAAAGCTCAACTCCCCTTTCTTCCATATTGTGAATGATGAGGGGGATGTGATCATCCAGTGCCTTCCTGTTCCAAATGCCTGTTAACTGATCATGTAGGGCCATATAATGGATGGTTTCATTTTGTTCATGGTGGGTGGTCATATCCTTCACAATGATATAGCATCCGTCACATTTTTCTTGAACTACAATTGGGATCATTTTCAACCTGGTGATCTTTTCTTCTCCTTTTTCATTCACCAGAAGACAATCATCGATTGAAGTCGGAACTCCAGATAATGTTTGAAAAAGGGATTCCCCCAAGACTTCATTATTCCTAGGGTTGAATAACTCATAGATATTCATGTTGATTAACTTTTCTTTTGTATATCCGGAAAGAGAACAACAGGCTCCATTTGAACCTGTAATGATTCCATTCGAGTCCAATATAAAGATGGCATCGAGATTATGTTCGATGATGGATTTGTATCGTTCCTTCGCTTTCTCCAATTCCACCTTTTCTTCAATTGAAGATGTTATATCTCTTGTAATCGCTACGACATAACCCATTTGTCCTTCTTCATCCAGGATTGGTGTCAGGATGGATTCGTTTACTACCTTCTCACCATTTACATAAAAAGAATCCCGGTAGCTGATACAATCTCCCGTTTGGACCAATTGTAAATATCTCTTCTTTAATTCCAACGCCATTCCTACAGGCATCACTTCCTCCAAAAAAAGCCCCATGTCTTCCTTCTGGATTGACGTATACCTCCTTGCCGATTCATTGACGTATACATATCTGAATTCTTTTCCTTCTTCTACCTTCATAATAAAAATCATATCGTGTATATGCTCTAGAATAATTTCCTTCAACACGGTGTCAAAGAAATCATGACCTTGGTTCATGATGGGGTTACCGTCTGTCCATTCCATGGATTCTTCATCCTTTTGTACTCATATATTTATCAGCATCATACATACTGATTCCAACCCACAGGGTCCTTGATTATTTTCCTGCATTCGTGACTAAATATTAATTTCTGTTTTATAGTATGTGCCGCATACCTATCCCTTCCTCAAGCCCAATCTATTTGAGACAGGCGCACAGATTGAACACGAACCATAGACTAAATATAGAGAGAGGAGGTTTTTTCATTTATGTATCGACAATCATACTACCCATATAGAGGCTATCCACCATATAGAGGAGAAGATCAGCGTTTCTTCCCATTCTTTGGATTACCATTTTTAGCAGGTGGATTAGCAGGTTTGGCCATCAGCCCTTTCCTGTTCAATAGACCATGCTACGGTCCTGCATGCTACCCGCCTTATCCGCCATACGGAGGATACCCATATCCTGGAGGTTATCCACAACCCTATGGCGTTAACAATTACCAATCCTCACCGTATAATCTTACGGAGAATATCAATATATACCCCGGAAAATAACAACAAGGCTCACCTAAAAAATGTAACGCTTACATTATTTAGGTAGAGCCTTAATGACGACTTCATAATAGATTCCACCTCTTCTGGAATATAAACCCATACAGACATTTATGCATGTCTTTATCCGAAAATGATACCCCGTCCCCTTTCCAATCATAGGAAAAGAGGGTATAATAGAAAAGAATACATTAGAAAGGAGCAGATAACTTGAGAAACACTAGTAATCCCACCCCTTCTTCCACATCCGTCAGTACCCTCTCTCAAGCTATTTTCACTGTCAATCGTCATGCGAAAACAGCAGGAAACCCAAAATACTTATATTCATTAAAAAAACGTGCCTTAATGAAAATGATCCAAGAAGGTAAGGCGAAGAAAGTTGGGCTTCACTTCTCTAAAAATCCAAGGAATAGTCAGCAACAATCTGATGTTTTAGTTGATTGCGGAGAATACACCTTTCATCTCCCCCCAACAAAGGAAGACTTCAAAGAACTTCCACATATGGGTTCACTGGATGAAAGCTTGAGAAATCCAAAGTGTAAAATGGGTTTACAACAGGCTAAAAGAATCCTCGAACAATATACAGGAATGTCCGATCACAGCGATCAGATACGCAAAAGCGGAAAAAACCAGTATCAAAAGCCTGTATTTAAAAAATTGGGAGATAGCTTCTTTTAATATCCATAGATTTTAGTACAGTAAGGCATATATCTTCTAAAGGGTTTTGACTGACGTCAGAACCCTTTCTTTAGTTTCAGCAGTTATAGGATGTATTGATCGATCTTTAGAATAAGCTCTGCAATCTCAGGTTTGCTGATTTGATCCTCGGCCCCCACCATTTCTCCTTTATGTCTTAAATCATTCGTAATAAGGGATGAGAATATGATGACGGGGAGTGCCTGGAGCTTGGGATGTTCTTTAATACGCTTCGTCAAATGATGACCATCCATCTGTGGCATTTCAATATCAGTCAGAACAAGTTGTACAGATTCTGTGACGTCAATGGACTCCTCGCCAAGTGACTCCAGGTATTGATAGGCATCCGCCCCGTTCTCAAAGAATTCTACGTCGTCATACCCTGCTTCCATTAATGTGTCATTCAGAAGTTTTCGAAGTAAGGGCGAGTCCTCCGCAGCAACGATTCTCTTATTTCTTCTCTCCCGCGATCCTAATTTCTTTACCTGGTCGACCCGAATTCCTGTCTCGGGATTTATTTCAAGCATGATACTCTCGAAATCCAACAGCAGAATCATCGAGTCATTCCGCTTGATTACACCTATAATTCCTGAATGTACCCCTGAATACATATCAGAAGGCTTTTCAATCTGATTCCAGGATATGCGATGAATCTGGGTGACATTATGTACATGGAATATCACCTTTTGCTGATTGAACTCAGCAACAATATACTTGGACTTTTCCGTTTCCTCATCTTCAACGCCGAGTACCCTGGCCATGTCAACAACCGGAAGTACCTCGCCTCTCAATTGGACGAGTCCCTTGACATGGGGGTGTGAATGGGGAATCGGTATAACCGTCGTCGGCTGTATAATCTCCTTTACTTTAATGACATTAATACCAAATTTATTATTTTGAATTTCGAATTCCACAATTTCAAGCTCATTCGTCCCACTTTCAAGAAGTATTCCGTTTGATTGATTCAATTGTCTTCGCCCTTCCATACATTATTGCTCTCTCTTCTTATATCGAACAATTACCGAACTTCTTTACATTTCTTTTGCTGTTTTCTTAAACATTGTTGTTATTTTAAGGCTATTTTCGTATACATTGTTGCTTTTGGATGTAGCGAATGGCGGTTGATTGCACCGAGTGGTGCTCGCTTTCCGCGGGGCGGGAGTATAGCCTCTCCCTCTCGACCACATCGATTGACAGAGCATGCAGTAACCTACACACACTCGTTGACTTGCATTAAATCATGTTATGTTTTCCCGCGTAAAATTTAACACAGGAATCCATACTAAGATAAGGAGGTGTAGATATGAACAATCGATGGGATACCGACAGCAAAAGACTGCCTGATTACGATGATATAAGCGAACACATCCTGCCTGCTCAGAATACTCTTCCTCTTATTGCTCTTGGAAAGAACGCAGAAGGCAAGGATGAACCGGATGAACTTTCTTATATAGAGGGTAAAATGAGCAGGAATCAGGGAGAAGATGGACCAAGTTCTTAGCATGTCCACGTAAAAAAGCGATTGATCTCACTACCATCAATCGCTTTATCTCTTATACTCCACGCTTATTTCCCCATATAAGGGTATGAAGTTGCGGAAGTACACGCACGTTATTTAGTTCTTCTCTACTACATACTTTTTCTATGAGTGTTTCATAATCAATGAGCAATTCTGACACCAGTTTTCCTGTGTCACCTTCCGTTACAGAAGGATTTCCCGTTTGAATATAAAACGGGACGGCAGGATAGCGATGATGTATACCGGTGGCATATTCCAAATCCTTATCGTTGAAGACAACCACTTTCAAGCTGAATTGAGAGCCATGATCATGCAAGCGTTGAATGATATGGTCAAGCTTTTCATAGTCGGTCTTCATTCCCGAGCTTGGCGGCTTTGGTGAAAAGGTAAGATCACTAATATCATAAAACCAATCCTGCCAGCGGCTTCCTTGGGTTTCAAGGGCTGTTTCAATGTCATTTTTCTTCAAGATGTCAATAAGCTCTTTCAGATTAGCTAATAGAGCTGGATTCCCCCCTGAGATCGTTACATGAGAGAATCGATCTTCTCCAATGTCCCGCAGTTTATCCCACACTTCTTCGGCTGTCATAAGCATGATGTCCTCTTTGGCTGATCCATCCCATGTAAAGGCTGAATCACACCAGGCACAACTGTAATCACAACCAGCTGTACGAACGAACATCGTTTTCTGTCCTATGACCATCCCTTCGCCTTGAATGGTCGGACCAAACACTTCTAAAACGGGAATCTTTTTCATACCCGTTTCCCCCTTGGTCTATAAATACAATAGCTTGTTGGTGTCTCTCTTAAAAAAACCTGAAGACACTGAGGTCGGTGGGACAATGTGTTTAAATGCTCCTGAATGATTTCCCATATTACTTTGGCCATGACTTCAGTTGTAGGGAATACATCTTGATTGGATGAAAACATACGATCTTCATTGATCAACGAATGATCGAATCGTTTATGAATCAGTTTTTTGATATGTTGAAAATTAATAAGGAATCCTGAGTCATCGAGTTGATCTCCCCCAATTGTAATATTGGCAAAATACGTATGACCATGAATCTCTTGACAACCCCCTGCATCAGGATGTGGAATATAGTGTGCTGCGGCAAAATGAATATCTTTATTTAATTCATATTCATAAGGATGATCGGGAGTCGGATAAATCTGTTGAATCATTTGCCCTCTCCTCCTTTTTCACCATTTACATATTCATCTAATCCCTTTTGCCTCAGTTCACAAGCCGGACATTCACCGCATCCCCTACCCTTTACTCCATTGTAGCATGTAAGGGTATTCTCCTGGATATATTGAAAAGCCCCTAGATCGTCCGCCATTTCCCACGTCTCAGCTTTAGTGATCCACATAAGCGGTGTATGAATCACAAATTGGTCATCCATGGAAAGATTGAGGGATACATTCAAGGATTTAACAAAAATATCCCTGCAGTCCGGATAGCCGCTAAAATCGGTTTCGCATACACCCGTTACGATATGCTTCGCTCCGAGCTGCTTTGCCAGAATCCCGGCAAATGACAAGAATAGCAGGTTTCTTCCCGGAACAAAGGTAGATGGCCATTTCCCTTCTGTTTGGGTGATTTCTTCATCTGTCCTTGTCAACGCACTCGGTGCAAGTTGGTTCAATAAACTCATATCCAATATATGATGAGGGACCTGCAAATCCTCTGCAATCTCTCGTGCACAGTCCAGTTCCGCAACATGTCTCTGACCATAGTTAAATGTCACTGCTTCTACTTCTTTAAATGTTTTCTTTGCCCAAAATAAACACGTTGTACTATCTTGCCCCCCGCTGAATACCACTAACGCTTTCTCTGTGTTCATATATGGTTCTCCTTTCTTTTTTACAGGCTATTGCCGTGAAAAGAAGAAAGAGATTCTTTTAGACCCTATAATATCGGCAGTAGAATTGCCACTAACAAAAAATAACGACACCTAAGGATGCCGTTTTCCTTAGTTTTTTATAGAGGGTTGTGCTAGAACCTCTCGGGAATCGTCTTCTTCCCAATTCTTCTTCTATTGTCCTCCACCAATATAACGTTTTTCCACAAAAAAATCTACATTTTCGAACCAATTTTATCTTAATGCCTTCAAAGATCAGTTGCAGGATTCTTTATCACTCCTCATAATGAAAAAGGATAACAACGATTTGGAGGGTATGCCATGTTTGCTGACATGTTGAATTTCATTCAAGAAGTGGATAAATTAAAAACAATCAACCGTCGAACATATGTAAGTGATGGGAGCAGAAGAGAAAATAGTGGTGAACATTCCTGGCATGTATGTGTGATGGCCATGACCTTATTTGAAGTGTATGAAAGAAGGGAGAAAACAGACCTTTTTACTTCCATTCAAATGCTGCTTCTACATGATATCGTGGAAATCGATGCAGGGGATACTTATGCCTTTGATGTCAGTGGCTATGAAGACAAGCGGGAAAGGGAGGTACGGGCTGCCGAGAGAATCTTTGGGATCCTGCCTGAAGATACAAGAGACAAATACAGGTCTCTTTGGGAGGAGTTTGAAGAGGGAAAGACAAATGAGGCTCTATATGCATCAATCATTGACCATATTCAGCCCCTTCTTCTTAATGTATCGACTCAAGGAAAATCATGGTTGGAACATCATATTCATGCCCGTCAAGTACTAAACAGAAATCAATGGATTAACGACATTTCCCCACAAATTTATTCCCAGATAAGTGAATGGGTGCGAATTGGCATTGAAAAAGGATGGCTTATAAAGGACTAAAAGCATGGACAAGGGGGAGGCCATCCGGGATCCCCTTGTATGCACAGATCATTTCAATCGAAGCAGTCTTCTCCGCTTTCTTCGCTTTTTTGTGCTGAACCTGAGCCACCCTATTTTCATAAAGAAACCGAACATGATCAATGCGATAAGTCCCATGACCCCAAGAACGATGAAATATCCACTTCGTTCATCCAGTTCCGGCATATAGACAAAGTTCATACCATATAAACCTGCAATAAATGTAAGGGGCATGAAAATCGTCGTTATGACAGTCAGGGTCATCATTATATTATTCATTTTATCCGAATTGATGGAAAGGTAATTATCACGGATATCAGATGAAAATTCACGATAAGACTCAAGCATTTCCACGAGCTTTATTAAATGGTCATACACATCATTGAAGTATAGCTGTTCTTCTTTCAATGCATTTAGTCTTCCTGAATTGCTTATTCTATACAATAGATCCCTCATTGGCACAAGGGTTCGTCTGAGCTTGGACATATCATGGCGAATATCAAATAATTCATCCATTAAATCACTATCGGCTTCTTCGTTCGTGTTGTCCTCAATGGTATTGAGGCGATCCTCAATCTTATAGATTAGCGGGAAATATTCATCCACTAATCGGTCAACGATTCCATGCATGATCTTAAACGGACTAAGCTGTTCCCCTTCCTCCTTCACTTCCTCCCATAAATGGTTTAATTCATTGACGTTCTGTTTATGGAAAGTGACGATGAAGCTCGAATTCACAAACATATTCACCTCATGGGAATCATGGGTTTTAGGATTGATTCCGTGCATAAGGACAAATATATACTGTTCATAAAAATCGAGCTTTGGACGCTGACTGAAATCGTCCAAACAATCCTCGATGGCAAGGGGGTGAAATCTGAAATATAATTTAAGTAACCGGATATCTTTGCTGGTAGGCTCTGAAAAGTCCACCCAGTACCATTTCACATCTTTTTCTTTAATTCTGGATAAGGGTACATCACATTGAATGTCCCCATTTTCCTTTATTATACTCGTTCGAATCATATGGCTCTCCCTAACTGACTTTTTTCGTTTTATAACCTTTCCCTTTTTCTCTGCCATTCAAACAAAAGCACTACGTAAAAACTCAAATTAATGTTAGAATATGATTCAAATTGTTAAAGAAGGTGTACATATTGGAACAGCTTATTAACCCATTGGTCAGGGACATTCAAATTTCAGGAATACGAAGATTTTTCAACATGGTTGAGGGTATCGACGACATGATTTCACTAACCATCGGTCAACCCGATTTCCCCACCCCCCAGCATATTAAAGATGCCGGAAAAAAAGCGATAGATAATAATTTCACAACGTACACCCACAATGCAGGATTCCTTGAATTGCGTGAAGCTGCTGCTTCCTTCGTCAATGAAAAATACAATATACATTATGACCCGAGATCCGAAGTCATAGTCACAAATGGGGCCTCCCAGGGAATCGATGTGATTCTTCGTACGATTCTTTGCCAAGGAGATGATTGTCTTCTTCCAGGACCTGTTTATCCAGGATATGAACCCATTATTAAACTTTGCGGGGCAAATCCGGTCCATGTTGATATTACTCAAAATGAATTTAAATTAGATGCCTCTCTTATTGAAAAGAGCTTGACCCCATCAACCAAATGCATCATCATTCCTTACCCTTCCAACCCAACGGGGGTGAGCTTATCAAAGGAAGAATTGAAAGAGATTGCCGATTTACTTAGAAACCGGAAAATCTTTGTGTTGGCTGATGAAATCTACAGTGAACTTACCTTTGACGGTGTACATCATTCCCTTGCTGAATATTTAAGAGAGCAAACAATTGTCATAAACGGTTTATCAAAATCACATAGTATGACCGGGTGGCGGATCGGTCTTATTTTTGCTCCAGAAGCCATTTCCAGACATCTCCTGAAGGTTCACCAATATAATGTGTCCTGTGCTTCTTCCATATCGCAAAAAGCAGCGTATGAAGCTTTGACCATAGGGAAGAATGATGCGAAGGAAATGAAGGTTGAATATTGGAAGCGGAGGGACTATGTATATGAGCGATTAGTTCAAATGGGCTTTGAAGGTGTAGTCCGGCCACACGGAGCCTTTTACTTTTTCGTGAAAATCCCAGATGCACTACGTTTGAGCTCTTTTGATTTCTCCCTTGCCCTCGCCAGGGAGAAAAAAGTCGCCGTCGTACCCGGAGATGCCTTCTCAAATCTCGGTGAAGGATACTTCCGTCTTTCTTACGCCTGTTCCATGGATCAACTGACAGAAGGACTCAACCGACTTCAGGACTTCATCCAAAAATAAGAGGGACGGACCTTTTCAAGGTCCGTCCCTCTCCTTAAATTACCTTTTATATTCACCATTATTTTTTCGGGCTTTTTCTTTTTTTCCTTTATCACTGTGGATTTTATTTGTTGAAGCACTGCACTCATTTGCAAATTCTGAATTGAGCTTTGAAGGATGGAATCCTTTTTCATTTTTTGTGGTGGATCACTCTTTTTTGTTCTCTTCGCCATCGTTCATCCACCCCTTCTGTTGTAGTGCTGATTATCGTAAGAATCAGCATATGTTATTATTCATCGCAGGATTTGTCCTATTCTATTAACGATGATAAAACAAAAAAAGAACCAGCTCATAAAATTGAACTGGTTCAAAAAAAAAGGAAAAGGGGGTGTTAGTGAGAAATTAATCTCCAATTTCATGCTTAGTTATAGAATACCCGCTTTTACAACTGGTAAACCTTCCTTTGATCTTTTTTTTGAATTTTTTAAGATAATTACTTTATACCCTCAAGCACAGTATTTATAAAAAAGTTATTTTAGTAAAACACTTTAAAAAAGCGCTTTCATAAAGTATAATAAACAAGTGAATTCTTCGAAATGAGGTGCTGTCATGTATAGAAAGGAACAGTATGTCTTCAAGGACGACCATATACATAGAACCGTTATCAGAAATTGGGGGGAACCCTTTTAAAAAGAATTATATCCCTTAAAAATAAAAAAAGGATTGAAAGAACGATACGTTCCTTCAATCCACTAAAAAGGGGGAAATGAGAATAAAAGGCCCAAAGGGTGTGCCTCATCCTTATTCTTCAAAGATATAATACCCTTATTTCCACCTTTTAAACCTTTATTTACTCCATTGATGTCGCTTTTTTCACTAAAGAAATAACCGCATCATTGGTGTCTAATTGCAGTGCTTGTTCTGCGAGTTCTTTCATTTCAGCAGTGTTTAGCTGTTTGATTTGAGAACGGGCACGCAAAATGGAAGTGGCACTCATTGAGAACTCATCCAATCCTAATCCCAGAAGGATCGGTACAGCAATCTCATCTCCAGCCATTTCTCCGCACATACCGGCCCATTTCCCTTCTTTATGAGCCGCGTCAATCACCATTTTCACAAGGCGTAAAATGGCAGAATTGTACGGTTGATATAAGTAGGAAACGCGTTCGTTCATGCGGTCTGCAGCCATTGTGTACTGAATCAGATCATTTGTCCCAATCGAGAAGAAATCAACTTCTTTGGCAAATACATCTGCCAAGACAGCAGTCGATGGGATTTCTACCATGATCCCCACTTCAATATGTTCAGCTACGTTTGTCCCATTTTCAAGTAGAGCTTTTTTCTCTTCTTCAAGGATGGCTTTCGCTTCTCTGAACTCTTGAAGGTTTGAAATCATCGGGAACATGATTTTCAGGTTTCCAAACGGACTTGCCTTTAAAAGCGCTCTAAGCTGAGTACGGAAAATATCCTGCTCATCCAAACATAGACGGATTGCACGATACCCCAGGAACGGATTCATTTCTTTAGGCAGATTCAAGTAAGGAAGTTCCTTATCTCCACCTATATCAAGAGTACGAACCACAACAGGTTTCCCTTCCATACCCTCTAATACAGCCTTATAAGCCTCATATTGTTCGTCTTCAGAAGGTAATTCGTCACGACCCATGTATAGGAATTCTGTACGATACAGACCTACACCTTCTCCGCCGTGATTTTTAACCCCTTCAAGATCTTTTGGTGTCCCGATGTTAGCAGCAAGTTCAACATGCTCTCCATCCTTGGATACCGTTGGCTCGTTTACAAGCTTCGCCCATTCAGCCTTTTGTTCTTCATAACGGGCGTGCTCTTTCTTATACGCTTCAATGACTTCCGGAGTCGGATTAATATGTACTTCTCCATTTAATCCGTCTACGATGATCATGTCACCATTTTCAACAGAGGAAGTAATGGATTTTGTTCCCACTACAGCTGGAATCTCCATTGAACGGGCCATAATGGCCGAGTGAGAAGTTCTTCCACCGATATCTGTTGTGAATCCTTTTACAAATTCACGGTTCAGCTGCGCCGTGTCAGAAGGTGTCAAATCCTCTGCAATTACAATGACCTCTTCTGTCACCATGCTTGGGTTCGCGATTTGCACACCCAGCAAGTGTGAAAGAACACGTTTTGTCACGTCGCGAATATCAGCCGCACGTTCTTTCATGTATTCATTGTCCATGGATTCAAACATGGAAACGAACATATCCGCGGTTTCTTTAAGAGCGTATTCAGCGTTTACATTTTCTGATTTGATTTTGTCTTCAATAGGTGTCAATAATTCTGGATCGCTTAAGACAAGAAGGTGCGCTTCGAAGATTTGGGCTTTATCCTCACCTAAATCAACTCTTGCTTTATCACGAATCGCTTCAAGCTCTGATTTTGACGTGGCAATGGCTTCCAGGAAGCGTGTTACTTCCTCTTCAGCATTGTCTACGCTTTTCTTTTCAAAGCTTAAGTCAGGTTCAACTAAACGGTACGCTTTCGCGATGGCAATGCCATTCGATGCCGCAATTCCTTTTAAAAGACTTGACATTACTCAGCTAAACCTTCTTTGTTCAATGTTTCTTGCAGGCTGTTTAAAGCCTCTTCTTCGTCACTACCTTCAGTAATGATTGTAATTTCTGCACCTTTACCAACACCTAAAGACATAACACCCATGATTGATTTTAAGTTTACTTTCTTTTCTTTGTATTCTAGATGTACATCGCTGTCGAATTTGCTTGCCGTTTGAACTAGAAGCGTTGCCGGACGAGCATGAATTCCTGTTTCAGCTGTAACTGTAAATGTTTTTTGTGCCATGTGAATCGACTCCTTAATTTATCTTGTTTTTGGTTGCTTCATAAAAGTAATGGATTATGAAGAAAACGTCAACTATTTCTAGTGATTAATCCATTTTTCCTATAAAGCTGTTCAATAAAAAAGAATAGCATGCCATGAAGAGATACACAATTGTAAAGCTTGTTTTTTTTAGTATTTCATAAATTTGCCACTGTTATGAACCTATTTATGTAAAAAATTGATGATGTTCCAAATGGAACCATGAAAAAAACCAACCCTTTTAGAATCCATTTTAATTAGTGATGGAGTCCTTAGTATGAGTCAGTTTCTACATTGACATACTATTCTTTTGTTATCGGGTCCCTTTTTATCTTCACGAGATTGTAGCCGATCTTAGCTTTGATGACAGTTCCTTTCAAAGTCGTCTCGTGATCCTCTGAGGTGTTTGTGTAGACATTCACCAGGTCACAGATACATCGTGAAAACAATTCTGAGAGCTGCTTTAATTCCTGAACGTTCCTTTCTTCGTCCTTCATCAATTCTTCCATAACATCCAATGCCAGGCTTTTTACGCGAAGAGCCTGCTCTGTCTCATATTTCATATAGAACTCTCCCCTTACTATTATTCTTCCTCTAGCATATGCCCTGGAAAATAGATTAGAACGGAAATGCTATGTAATACGAGCCTAAATATTTAACACTGCGCCCTTGGTGAATCATCGCTTATATCCTAATAGGATAAAAAGAACCACCGTTAACGCTACACTCCCCACAATGCCTAACAAAATGGCTATTTGATATTCAATGGCAACGGGAGCTAATTCGTGATAGGATCTGACCGGTCATCTCGTAAATGGAATAACATAGAAGGTTCCTCCTCATATTGGAATAAAAATTCAAATAGCTGATGACAGGCCAGTCGCACCTGTATACACCAGCTTCTCCTATTAATCTTCCTTATCTGTCAATTCGTTGATATAAATGTCTATTAGATCCGTAAATTTTTCGACTTCATCATCATCAGGTGCAAGTTGTCCATATCTTACACGTTCATACACTGTGAAGAATTGTTCTGTTCCACGAAGGCTAATTCTGTTGAACCACGATTGAACATTCTCATTCGGGTGTCTTCCTGCCCCATTCATAAGGGCTTCTTTTTCAAGTTTTTCCATTGATAACCTAATAACATCTCTTGCTTTTGAATAAGAAATAGGTTGTTTATTGCTTTCTTCAAGTGGAGTAATGATGTTTTGAGTCGTCATGGTGTAAGAATTTCTTTCTCCATCAGGAATATGAAGGGATTTCTTTCGTTTCTTAATCAAATAAATGACCACAAACAAGACTAATAGGACTAGCAGAGCCTCGTCCAACCAGGAAAATGATATTCCCTGGCTTAGCTCGTACGTTTGAGTCTCATCGATATTCTGCTTTTCAAGTTCATTTCCTGTACTCTTTTCAGCATCACTCGAAAACATGTTCATGATTAAGTCTCTTAATTTTAATAGTTGATCATAAATCGGGTTCACCAGGAGGG
This sequence comes from Bacillus sp. NTK074B, assembly GCF_017303375.1. Lineage (GTDB taxonomy): Bacteria > Bacillota > Bacilli > Bacillales > Bacillaceae_B > Rossellomorea. The sequence goes on from NZ_JAFKOH010000002.1 coordinate 496,820, forward strand.
AGAATACCAAAAATACTTTTTCGGCTCCCCAATAGATCCCTCTACTTGCCAATGAGCTGAACATTGCCAGTGCAGCACCTGCTACTATTACTAAAAACCACAGTCCCACTGGTTTGAAGAGCATTTTCCCCTGGCCTTGGCCTGATTTCACATCACTGAGCATCCTTTGAATTGGGGTGAGAGTGATGATGATCGAAAATAAGATAAACAGCAGTCCGTAAATGATATAAGCATTTCCCATATCCCTCATCGAACCTGTCAACAGTGAACTCGAAGCTATACATAAAAAGATAAGGATAGATCCACTGTCCACTTCAATGGAGGCATCTTTATTCTGCAGATAGGTCGTGGTTCTCCAATGTAGAAAAAACAGTGCACACACCATCACCCACCATGAAGCTGAGAAGAAGTAGATACTCAACCCTAGAGAGATAAGTAAAGCCCCTAACAATAGGTGGTATATGGTTTGATTCATCTTGCTTAGTGCGACGGAGACCATTATGATCACGTATGTCATGACAAAAGCCGGGACGTAGCTGCTTACTATCACTTCTTTCTGAAAGATATATGTGATGGCCAGCAAGGAAAATAACACATCTATTCCCACTAACAGCCCCAATTTAATCAGGAGCATTTGTTTATGTTTGGTCAGGAAGGTACTTTCAGCGAACGATTCCATAAAGTGACGACTCCTTGTTTTTGTTCTACATTCAACTTGAAAACTTGTATTTTTTGTTTCTCTATATTTGATAATAAAGATTCTTCCCGCTTTTCCATGACACCTGCTACGATAAAGATGGAAGGCACTAACTGACGAATGTAGAGAGATTTAAGAACAATATGGAATGGGACGGTAAACTCATCTGTTGAAAGGGCAGATAAGAGCTCCATGCCTCTTTGCCTGTGAATCCTCCCTATTCCCGGCGGGAGGTAATAATAAGGTGTCCTTCCCTGGGACCTTACATTTAGAACAAGTGAGAAAGTGATGTTTTGTTCTACTGCAATCTGCATCATATAGGACGTATACTTTATTATTTCTTCCAATTGATTGGTGATCGCATAACGATCGGAAATGTTGATGGCTATCATCCACTCTTTTTGGGTTGACGGTGCGTAGATCTTTGTTTGAAGGCTTCCGGTCCGGGCCGTTGCCTTCCAGTGAACGTCTTGGAACCGGTCTCCTTGAACGTAGTCTCTCGTCCCTATTTGGTGAAAGACATCATGAAATAATGAATGTTGAATAGGGACGTCTCCCTGCTTCCATGTAAGCTGTTGTCCCGCCATTCTAACAGGGGAATTTGCAGGAAATACGATAATAGTGGACGGGACATGATCAAGTAAATCCAATAGTACCTTTCCACTTCCGAATAAGTGAGGGATTTCCAACTGCATCTTGGTGATTCTGCAGAGCCCTCTCCTTTTTCCTATAATTGGTACGGAGATGATTCCTTCATCGTTTTTACGGATGGAAAAGGGAATAGATACTTCAATATTGTCCCCCACTCCAGTCGAGTACGGGTACCCCTTGGGAATGACTATATCTTTAAACGTGACCTTTAAAGTCGCCCCCCAAATCGATATGCCTGTGTTCTGGATCTGAAATTCCCACTTCTGCTCCTCATCAGCGTGGAGCTTTAGTCTTTTCATGGTTCTTCCAATACTGATACCTTCCCCGACTTTCAACATATACCATTGATGAACCCTGAAATAGAGCATCATCAACAGAAAAATACCCAACCCAACATAGGATTGAACATAAAAACTTGCTGCACCGACAATGACGAGGAGTACTAGGGTCATGGGTATGTATGGATCTTCAACTACCTCCCGTTTCCACCTCACTAAGCCTGCCCCGCTTCAACAGGGGTAACAGCCATCTCTACGATCTGTCCGATGACTTCCTCTGGCGTTCTGGTAAGTGATGATTCTATTGTTAATTGAATACGATGCTGAAGAACATAAGGAGCAACCTCTACAATATCCTGAGGCTTTACATAATCCCTGCCATCGAGGAAGGCTTTAGCCTGGGAAGCCTTGAGAAGTGCCAGGCTTGCTCGAGGACTTGCTCCAACCTCCACCCATTCATGCTCCCGTGTCCCCCTCGTAATTTGAAGAATATAGGTTTCGATATCCTCAGACACATGGACTTCTTTGACCAGCCGGGACAATGATTGAAGCTCTTCGAGACCCATAACTTTATTTACTGTACTCAAGGGTTCCGATGATTTAAATCGGTTCAAAATCCCTCTTTCCTCTTCAAAATCAGGATATGTAAACGGTATCTTTAATAAAAACCTGTCTAACTGTGCAGCAGGTAGTGGAAATGTCCCTTGTTGGGATTCGATGGGATTCTGGGTGGCCACCACGATGAAAGGAGGGGCTAACGGAACAGTCTCTCCATCTATCGTAATCTGCTTTTCTTCCATTACCTCCAAGAGACTCGCCTGGGTTCTCGGAGTGGCCCTGTTGATTTCATCTGCCAGTAAGACGTTCGTTACGACAGGGCCTGTCCTTAATTCAAATTCCTGGGTTTTTGGATTAAAAAACTGTATACCCGTTACATCGCTGGGTAACACGTCAGGTGTGAACTGAATTCTTTTGAAAGCTCCATCAATGCAGTGACTGAATGTCTTGGCGAGCAATGTTTTACCAGTACCCGGCACACTTTCCAACAGAACATGTCCTTCTTGAAGTAATGCAATCATCAAAAGGTCAATCTCTTTGTCTTTACCCACTAATACTTTATTCATTTCTTCCTTAATTAAGGCCAATCCACACATTCTTTTTCCCCCTAATTTGCATAAAAAAAATTTAATTTAATTTTCTAACAATATCCTATTCTTATTTTACCATAACTCTTTGTTAAATTATCCCTTTTCCCCCAAAAAAACCGACCACTCTTTGAGCAGTGAGTGGTCGGTTTTGTTCTCCATAAATCAATCTTTACAAATGTTTATTCTATTTCTTGAACGGAGCTTACACTCTTCCCATATTCTAGAAATAAAAAAGAAGGAGTGTAATAAAGAAATGGTTGTCAGCTTATTATTTGTCCTGTTTATCGGTCTCATTAATATTGTTGTGTTAAGACGGGGATAAGAGCCTTTATCCTGGTTCCATCATGCCATTAATGCTTATAAATCATCTTTCGTGTCATGCCGCCATCCACTACCAGATTCTCTCCCGTAATGAAATCATTTTCACGGTTGGCAAGGAATAAGCACGCCCTTGCAATGTCGTGAGGTTTCCCTACCCTGCCGGACGGATGCTGCTCATGATCTATGTCCCTCAAGGAAGCGTAATCCTTTGTTTGAATCCACCCAGGACTAATGGAATTGACCCGAATCCCCACTTCGCTGAGGGTGATGGCAAGTGAATGAGTCAGACTGACAATTCCGCCTTTGGTCGCTGAGTACGCCTCTGTATCCGGTTCAGCCATTGAAGCTCTTGTGGAAGCCATATTTATGATGGATCCTCCACGACCCTTCATTAACTCGGCTGCTTCCCGGCTGCAATAAAATACACTGCTTAAGTTAGCTGCTAAAATCTCGTTCCAATCCTCAGGCTTCATCTCCCAAAATGACATGAATCTTGACACACCAGCATTATTTATCAAAACATCGACCACACCGTGTTCTTCCTTGATCATCGTGAACACCTCTTTCACCTGATGGGGTACCCCTACGTTCACTTCATGAAAGCGAGTGCTATATCCGTCAGCATTAAGCCTTCTGGAAAGTTCCCTCCCCTTTTCTTCATCCATATCCAGGAATTCCACAATAGCACCTTGCTTTGAAAATTCTTCAACGAGGGTTTTCCCTATTCCGTTGGCCCCACCCGTAATGCATACAATATTTCCTTTCAATCTCAACACTCCCTTAAATTTCATTACTTCTATATAGGAAGGATACCCTTTCCAAAAGCTGACCAATCGTCATGAATAAAATTGAAAAAGGTTAACCTGCTGAAATCCCCTTGATGTAAGGATAGGGGATATCATAGGTTAACCTTTTATTTTTTAATTCTATTTATTGAATAATCTTTCTTTGTCTTGTCTTTTTAGAATCAATTCGTTGATGAATATTGATTAAGGCATCCAGCTCTTCACTCAGTTGAATGGTTGTTGGACTTCCCAACCCAAAACCAATACCCGACTGAATCATTTTCGTGCGTACGACTTCAATTTGTGTGGCTATTGTACCGTTCATCAACTTCACCTCTATTTCTTTTCTCTATTTTACTATTAAGTCTACATAGAGAAAAGGGAAAGGTACTTACGTTTCCAGATCGATTAGATCTGTACGTTATTTAGCAAATCGATGCTTTCCTATCGTCAACAGAGTTTCCCTGCTTGTAATCCAGTCACTTGTAGAGGTTACAGGATTATAGAAGAATAAAGATCCTTTCCCCTGTCCTCTGAAAGCCAGGGCTTCATCAACAGCCTCTTTGGACTCTTTTGAAGGTGCCTCGTTAATTTGTCCATTTTGTACGGGTGAAAATGCATAATGTCCATTAGAAACCTGATAGATGACGTTTTTAATAGAGTCAGGGAATTCTTTAGAATCCACCCTGTTTAATACAACCGTTGCGACTGCAACCTTACCTGCATAGGGTTCACCTTTTGCTTCTGCATGAACAAGTTTCGCAAGCAACTCCCGATCTTGTGCGGTTACATCACTGTCAGGAATAACGATTGATTGACCAGGATATATTTCATTTGATTTAAGATCATTTTCTTTTTTAAGTTGGATGACGGATACGGATTTCTCCTTACCAATATCCCAGAGGGACTCATCCTCTTCTACAGTGTGCACTCCCCCTGCAGCAAACGTTTGAGAAGAGACTGTAACAAAAGAAAGTGCAGCAATTCCTATCATTAAGCTTTTCTTCATCATACCTCTACCTCCTAATAAGTGTTCACAAATAAGATAACAATGAATAAGGAGGATTTCAGCAGGTAATGGTTACCACCGAGCGTTCAAGCCTTAATACTAAATACAGGAGCGGCCTCATATACTGATCGTAATCGAGGAACGAGCAGTGAGTGTTTGAAACAAAAAAAAGTGGGTTTCCCCACTCTTTTAACTTCTTTGTGTATCTAAATAATGAAAGAGGATATCTCCACCCTGCCGGGCTATTCCCCGAAAATGTTTAAAATCTTCTTGTTTGACCAATATCGCTCGAAAAGCGAGGAAGTCTTCTTTCAACACACTTATTTCATCAATTTCTCTTGTACGCAATAATCGCAGCTGCTCAAGAATCTCTCTTTCACTCATAACCAAACCTCCATTCTTACTATGACTATTGTAATTTCAAATGGTCAATCATCACAAGTCATAAATTTTAAACGAAATTGTTAGAAAACTCTTTACCTTTCCATAACTTTCCGTCAAAATATTAGTAATTGTTTGTAGAATTTTGGAAAAAAGGAGCGACATCTGATGAAAAAAGCAGAAATTGGGAATGTGATTGAATTTAAAGAAGGGTTAAAAGGAATCGTCGAAAAAGTGAATGAGAATTCAGTGATTGTCGATTTAACTTATATGAAAAATTATCGAGAGCTCGAGTTGGAGGAAAAGACCGTAGTGAATCACAAGAATTATAAAATTGTAAAGGCCTGATGAAAAATATTCCCTGATAAGGCGGAGGAGTTTCCTCCCCTATTTTTTTGAGTACTGAAACGAAAAGGTTTACGTTATCAGCTTTGAGGATATTCTTATAGCATACTGTTTATAAGGTGGATCCCTTGAGATGAATGTAAATATACATATTTTTAATAAAGCACAAAAAAGCTTTTGGTTTATCCCATTTTTATTCTCCATGATATCTTTATTGCTTTCTCTTCTCACTTTTTATTTTGATTGGTGGTTGAGTCAGCATGACTATCCCATATTCCCTAAAGTGTTGTTCTCAAATTTCAACCTATCCATGACGATCATCAGCACCATTGCTTCATCCATCATGACCATGACGACCATTACCTTTTCAACCATAATGGTTGTCCTTACCACGTTTCTGTCCCAGTATTCACCTAGGACTTTACAGAATTTCATCAACGACCGACCCACTCAACGTGTGCTTGCCATTTTTGTTTCGGGCGTTGTGTACTGTATTACATTGCTGGTTCTTCTTAAAGATGAATCAGGTCAAGAATTATATATTTCATCAGCATTTGCCGGAATCGTTGCGGTAATTTGTCTATTTGTCTTTGTTTATTTTGTCCATCATGTATCTAATTGGGTGAAGGTTAGTAATTTAATCCATAACATTACGATCAAGACAAATAAGAAAATTGATAATAGTTATTTATACAGAAGAAACGCCATTCAAGATGAGCCGTCGACTTTCAATGAATCGTTCTTTAGTGAGACCGAGCCCGTTACGATGTATAGTGAAGCATCTGGATATCTTCAACAAATCGATATAGAAGGAATGATCAAGAAAGCGGAAAAGGATAAGAGTATCGTCCGGATGGTTAAGACACCTGGTGAATACTTACTTGAAGGAACCCCCGTCATGACCATCTGGACAACAAAAGAGGATATAGATGGGGAAGATTATCTTAGCTACCTTATACTTGGCCCTGATAAGGAACCTATGGAAGATATAGAACTGGGAATCCGGAAGCTTGTGGAAATAGCCTTAAGGGCCATTTCCCCAGCCATCAATGATCCAAATACAGCGAAGAACTGCATCGAAGAGATTGGAATCATCCTATCGAAGCTCGCCAAACACAAACTTCCAGGCTCTTACTTGACAGATGATGAAAATCAGGTTCGAATCATATTAGAACAACCCACCTTTGTCGATCATCTATACAAGAGCTTTTATCAATTAAGGCATTACGGGAAACAGGATGTTTCCATCATTGCAGAAATCCTCCGCTCCTTGAGAATGATTGGTGAAAACAATAGCGAAGAAACACAGAAAATGGTATGGACCTTTAAAGATTATATCTTGGAAGGGATCGACTATGACAGCCTACAGAACCTTGATATTCAGTACATCATGAGACATCTTGATCAACTGGCCGAGGCATGCGGGAAAAGTGATTGGGATAAAGACGAAGTCCGAAATAAATACTTTCCTGAATCATACAAGACAGAGGACGCATATCAACATGATCAAGGGTCGTGAATCTAAGCGAATAAAAAAACGGATGCCGTCAAGCATCCGTTTTTTGTTATTGTTTTTCTTTTTTGACTTCTGAAAGCTCCTTAAACGAAGGAACTTTACCGTGCGGATGTTGCTCTTCTTTCCTTACATTCCACTGTCTTTCTTTTTCATGTTTGGACTGTGTCATGATTGCCACCCCTTTTCAATATTTACTCTCTCTTAACATTGGCAGCTTACACATTTTTTACTCTTTTGAATGATTATTTATTCGGTTTCATCCAAAGTAGAATGATGAATAACAAGCTCATGTACCCAAACAGAGGGTACAGATAGGATAAAAGTTCGCTATATTCAAAAAAGCTCAAAGAATATATCATCAAAAAAATACCGGTGAAAGTTATCAATGACGACCCCTTCCAATAATTGCTCAATTGCTTCTCAAGACCAAACACGCCTCCAATGACAGATGTAAAAATCTCACCATAAATAATGAGGATATAAACAAAGTAAAAGCCGGATACAAATGATTTCATCACCACGGCCATAGGAATCTGGTACTCGGTAACGTTCGGAATCAACACCAGGGTAATATGACTGGATATTAGGATAAGCGTCAAAAAAAATCCTCCAAGATATCCCCCATATTTAATGATTTCCCTATCCTTCACTTCTCCGGCAACAGGAACGAGAACAGCCTGTGCCATGGCAAGATTGAAGGCTACATAAGAAAAAGGGGCCACAACCGATTTCCAGCCATCTTCAGCATGAGGGATCATCAAAAATGCGTCTAAAAATGCTGCGTGGCGAACAGAATACACCATCAGAAACAGATTAAAGAAAATCATAAGGGGGACGACAAACGTATTCACAGCAAATAATCCTTTAATTCCCACCATCATTGTGAAAAAGCCCAAAGCGATGGTAAGCAGAATGCCCAATTGCTTGGATAATAGGAGCTGCTCCTGGAAAACGGCCCCTGCCCCTGAAAGCATAACAGCTGAAACGCCAATCAGCATGATCATCATGACAATATTCATGATTCTTGCAAACCATTTCCCGAATAAGTATTCGTTAAATTCTTCGAAAGACTTGGCTTTGATATCATGGGATTTCAGCATGATCTTCGTACCCATGGTAATGAATAAGTATCCGCTCAGTAAAATGGCAATAAACCCTACAAAGCCAAACCTGGTGAAAAACTCGACGATTTCCCTCCCCGTGGCAAAGCCGGCTCCTATGACAGTTCCTACATATACCGCTGCTATCTGAAACGATCCAGCAATTTTTTTCATCCCATCACCTCTAACACCTTCTACTTCACCTTATGTACAAGCAGTTGAAAACAGAAGCAAAAGTAGATAATTCTCTCAGAATTCAAAATGTCTGGAATGTGAAAGAAAAAAAGCAGCCGCAATAAAAACGGCTGCCAAACTTCATTTATAGGGATGTATCATCGATCCCATTTAACCATTGCCTGATCGGTTCAATCACTTTTTCCACTGTCCCCTCCTGGAACGGGGAATCTAAATCAGCGGCTTCCACTAGTGCGGTGAAAGAACGGCTTCCACCAAGCTTACATAAGGAGACATAATCGTCCCATGCTCCTTCTCGATCAAGATTCATTTTCTTCCAGAACTGAAAAGCACAGATTTGAGCCAAAGTGTAATCAATATAGTAGAAAGGTGAATTGTAAATATGAGATTGACGCTGCCAGAACCCTCCATTATTCAAATAGGAAACATGTTCATAGTCCTTATGGGGCAGATACTCTTTCTCGATCTTCCTCCATGCTGCATTACGTTCAGCAGGAGTGGCCTCCGGGTTTTCATACACGAAATGCTGAAATTCATCGACAGCAACACCGTATGGAAGAAATTGCAGTGCTTCACTCAGATGAGAAAATTGATACTTATCGGTATCCTCTTCAAAGAAATATTTCATCCAGGGCCATGTAAAGAACTCCATGCTCATGGAATGGATCTCACAAGCCTCGTACGTGGGCCAAATGTATTCCGGTATATCAAAACCACGGCTAGAGTAAACCTGGAAGGCATGGCCTGCTTCGTGGGTCAACACATCGATATCCCCGGACGTACCATTGAAATTAGAGAAGATATACGGAGATTCATGCTTGGCAATATACGTGCAATATCCTCCTCCCGCTTTCCCTTTCTTCGCTTCTAAATCCATGAGGTTCCCATCAATCATGAAATCAAAAAATTCCTTTGTTTCCGGTGATAACTCTTCGTACATTTTCTTCCCGTTGTCAATAATCCACTGAGGGTCCCCTTTAGGAGCAGCATTTCCCGATGTGAATTTAAATCCTTCATCATAAAACTTCATGGAGTCAATGCCGATCCGTTTTCCTTGTCTTTCTTTCAAGTCTGTAGCAAGGGGAACGATATGCTCTTTTACCTGATCACGGAATACCTTTACCATTTCCGGTGTATAATCCGTTCTCGTCATACGATAATATCCCAGTTCCACAAAATTTTTGTACCCTAATGCAGTAGCTATTTGATGTCTTAGTTTGACTAATTCATCGAATATACGGTCTAATTCTTGCTCGTTCTCTTCGAAGAAAGAGATGGTGGCCAGGGCCGCTTCTTTCCTTGTCCCCCGATTCACTGATTGTGTGAAGGGTCCCATCTGGGCCAATGTCCGCTCTTCCCCTTCAAACGGTATCTTTGCAGAAGCCATTAATTTTGTGTATTGGGAAGACAGCTTGTTTTCTTTTTGAAGCAACGTAATGATCTCAGGGGAAAACGTCTTGATTTCATTCTCTGCAAGAGAAAACAACTGCTTCCCCCATTTATCTTCTAATTCTTGGCGGAATGGAGAATTCACCAGCTCCTGGTAATATTCCGTCACCATACCTGAAACTTCAGGCATCATATCATCGATGTACTCTTGCTCCTCTTTGTAAAAGGCATCATTCGTATCAATGGAGTGCCTGATATAACAAATATTCTGCATCGTATCGATGTTAAGTCGGATTTCATTGATTTCCTTCATGGCTTCCACTTGCCCAGAGACATCCGCAGCAGATTTAAATTTCCGGAGAGCCTTCTCAAAAACCGGTTTAATCTCTTCCAGGTTTGGTCTTTCATATGTATAATCTTCAAACTTCATAAATCGTGCCTCCTTATAAATTCATCCCGAATATAGTTATTCGACTTCTCGCTCCGATTCTCCTGTTAATGTATAGAATTGATCATGGTTATTGAAAAAAGCCCCATCTGGAATAGACAGGGCAGGTTAGATAATAAAGCTTAATAGGACAGATCTTTAATGGATAGTCCCAACTTCTTGAGCATTTGTATCGTATCTTCTTTTTCATCAGGAGATAAAGCAGACATCAATTCGTGAATCCGCTCTTCATGATCCGGGAATATTCCGTCGATTAACTCTTTTCCCTTTTCAGTGATCTGAGCATAGGTCACACGACGATCCTTGGGACATGCGACTCGCTTAAGGTATGATTTTTGTTCAAGCTTATCGACTACATAGGTAATACTGCCGGATGCTAACAGAATCTTCCCGCCTATTTGCTGCAGGGGCTGATCTCCCTTATGATAGAGGAGCTCCAGGACGGCAAATTCAGTGGGATTTAATCCATTCTCTTGAATATTTTTATTTATCTCTTCATTCAAGGCTTTAAAAGCTCTTGAGAGGACTATGAAAAGCTTCAATGATTGTTTTGAATCCTGCGTTTGGTTCATGGCATTCATTCCTTTAAAAATAAATATCTCAGTTTCAAAACATTATACAAATAAATGCTTTCGTTGTCAAATTTCTGAATTCCCTCATGGATAAAAACCAAAGGACGGTGCATGCACCGTCCTTTGGTTTTTTGAAATAACGACAAATTAGAATGTTTGTCCAGATGTGAAAGAGGGCACAATCGAAGAATCTTTCTCTCTTGTAAACCATGAATGATGGGGAAATCTTGATGAGTGGTCACGATGCAGTCCGTTTTAATAAACTCTTAATGTACTGACCGAATTCACTTGATGATTCCTGGGATGTGAATGGTACAACATTATTTGTGCACTTTTCATAATCGTTTAAAAGCTGGTCCAATTGCTGGCTGCATTTGATTGTCTCCTCAGCACATAGCCCGAGACTCTCTCCAAGGTAAATCATTTCTGAGCGTTTTTGATTGATTTTCATTAATAACCATTTTTGTTTTAATAGGCGACCCATTTTCTACTAAACTCCTTTTTAGATCCTAGTCTTTATAAAGTAAAATCTTTACTTGAGAATTATCGCAAGTATTATCAGAAAAGTAAATAGATTCGCAAAACAAGACAAAATAACTAGTAATGTTTCTCTTTTTGACATTTTTCGTCAAGATCTCCATCTATTAAAACAATAAAATCCCAGGAAAAAACAGCAATAAAACAGTAAAAATCCGAACACATTCCATATTCATAAAAGAATTTCGAATGATCGCTCGGATTTCCCTTTCGTTAAAACCCCTTCTGTCCCAGCCACATCATGCTAGATGATCAATAGATTGGCACCCAGCCTTCCCGGGTTACGAAAATACGGACTGCGACAACCTTTTTATCTTCGCTTAAAGTGAAATAATGGCGGATATTTTCAGGAACGGAAATTAAGTCACCCGGATTCAGATGTACGTCAAAGAAATTCCCGTCACTTCCTTGAATGACAAATACTCCATGCCCATTAACGATGAAGCGGACTTCATCATCTGTATGATGATGTTCCTGTTGGAAATTCTTTAATAGTTCTTCAAGATTGGGTGTCTCTTCCGAAAGGGATATGATATCCCATGCCTGATATCCCCTTCTTCCTGAAATGTCTTCTATTTCATCTTTAAATGCAGACAATATTTGTTCTTTATCACTTTCCGTCAATACATATTTGTCATGGAGGCTTTCATCCAGTTTACCGATGTTCCAATGCTCATATAAGACTCCCTGTTCACTTAAATACTTTACTACCTCTTCTTGACTTTCAATGACTTTGTTCTCTCCCTGGATGTTGATTTTGGTCATGTTGTGAATCCTCCTTTAATAATGGATTGATTGCTGGTCAAAGATAATAGAGTGAGTTTATATTGAAACAAAAACTCACATGCTTCTAATAATTTTTTAGCTTCAAAACCGCTTCTTCCCCATACCGTAATCCCATGGTTTCGAATGAGTACTGCCCCTTTATCCTCTTTAATATGGGGTTGAAATGCATCACCCAGAGTTGGGATGTGGGCATGATTTTGAATGATTGGAATCGACAGTGAATCATGTTCCCCCCATTTATCCCATGCTTTGATCAGTTCCTGATTCCTAATGGTAATCACACCTTCGTCCCCATACAATTCACTGATCACGTTATTGGCGACTGTATGTACATGCAGGCTGCAACCTGCCGAACTTTTTGTAAAGACATGACTGTGAAGAAGCGTTTCGGCTGAAGGGTACAAATGAGTATCTTCCATTGCCTCACCACTTGCATTAACAAGGAGGAAGTCTTCTATTGTGTGCTTCCTTTTATCCTTACCGCTTGAAGTCACGAGGAAAGTAGCCGGAGAAGAACCGACTCGTATTGCGAGGTTCCCGCTTGTTCCCATAAACCAGTCCCTGTCTGCCAACTCTCTTTTTATTTCAGCAAGTTCTTCCCATTGTTCCTGATATTGATTCATCTCACCACTCCTTCTTTTGTGGATGGAGTCTGATCTAAGATGTCATCCTTGATTGCCTCCCATTCCCGTGGGGCAAATGCTTTCATCAACGAAATGAAATTATCGGTTTCTGTGATCGTTCCATCAAAATCACAGAAGATGATCGGACGCGTCACTATACTTTCACCTCTTCACCCCACAGGGATAGTGCTTTACGAAGTTCACTATGAGATTCTGCTGCCTCTCTCAGAGTCACTCCTCCTAATACCGCATCGATCGCTTGCAGGAATGCCTGCCCGCCACCAGTTGCCCCATCAGGATGACCATGTATTCCCCCGCCTGCATTAATGACACAGTCGATACCAAAATCCTTCACCAGGATCGGAACAAGAGCAGGGTGAATACCGGCTGAAGGTACTGGCAATACCCTCTTTAGATGGTCATCTTCTTTGGTCAACTCCTTGCTGATGGATAGAACCTGCTCCTTGTCCAGCGCGACACTTCCATACGGTGATGGAAACAGCGAAAAGTCAGCCCCGGCCATTCGAAGAAATTTGCCCAGCCATAAAGAATAGCTGACACCATACGATGGAGAGGCAGCGACAGCTCCGGCAAATGCAGGGTGGGCCATGATCGGGATGGAAATATCCTGATCCTCCCTCAATTCCTGGAGAACATCAAGCCCATAGGAGAATACATTGAATAGAAGGGCATCGGCCCCAAGTTCACGCGCCATTCTAGCTTTTCCCCTTAATTCTGAAGTCCTTCCTGAAATATTCACGGCATATAGTGTTCTTTTACCAGATTCTTCATACACTTCCTCTAACACTCTTCTCCCAGTCTTTATTCTTTCCGTGAAAGGTGTGAGAGGATTTTCAAAGAGAATCTCATCATCTTTCACAACGTCGACTCCACCCAATGCCTGAGCTTTTAGTTGGTTTTGTAAGTAAGTGAGATCCCTGCCGATGACCCCTTTAAAGATGCTCATCAGTAAAGGCCTTTCCTTTACACCGGTTAACTCCCTGATACCATCAATACCAAATCGAGGTCCAGGATACGTTTTTTTCAGATCATCGGAAAACTCTAAATCTACTAATTTCACTTCACCATCCAGAGACAGTTTCCCGAAAACGGTTGTAAGAACAGCCGGGAGGTCATTTGAAAAATTATGCCCGGGATAACCAATCTGCACCAAACCATAGGTACCATCTTTCCTTTCCGCTTCACTAACGGAAACTACTCTCCCCTTGTATTTGCGTAGTTGTTGTTGCTCCAACTGGGGTAAGTCCGTCCACGAACCGACCGTTAAGCCTAGGGCAATTCCTTCAGCCTTTTTTTCAAACGAACCTGTTTTCCCATTTATTTCATAAGTTGCGATTACTTCACTCAATGTATTTCATCCCCCTTACAATCTTCCTATCCACTGGACCTCATCTCACATTACAATAAAAAACCCCTTCCCGATAAGAAGAGGTATGCGATCATCACTCTTTCTTATCTGTCAGCTCATTAGCTGCAAGAATTAGCACCGTGCTTAAAAAAGTCGGTTGCCGGGCTTCATAGGGCTGGTCCCTCCGCCTGCTCTTGATAAGAATTTCATTATTAAATAATTCAGTTGGATTATTACACCATTTTCGACTGATGTCAATCCCCTTTGTGGAATAATTCTAAATTTTCTATACGATAAATCGCTTCTTTTATACGATCGTTTGAGGTTAACAGTCCAACTCGGACGTAGCCTTCCCCGAATTCCCCAAATCCGACACCCGGTGCCACAGCAACATGTATTTTTTCAAGTAAATAGGTCGAAAACTCTACGGATGTGAACCCTTCCGGCACCTTCAGCCAGGCAAAGAAGGACCCTTGTGGTGCTTTAACATCCCAACCTATCTCTTGCAAGCTTGAGATTAATAGATTCCTTCTCTCTTCGTATGTTGCAACCAATTTGGTTACGCAATCCTGTGAACTTAATAAAGCCGTGGTAGCTGCTTCTTGAATTGCCCCGAACAAACTGACGTACAAATGATCCTGCAGAAGATTGATCGCTTCTATGACACTCTTATTCCCAACAGCAAAACCCACTCTCCAACCGGCCATATTATACGTCTTAGATAACGTATAAATCTCAATCCCTACATCCTTTGCACCTTTTGTTTCCAGAAAACTTACAGGTTTCTTGCCATCGAATCCAATCGCTCCATAGGCAAAGTCATGGACCACACAGATCTCATGCTGTGCCGCAAATTCTACTGTCTCCTCGAAAAACGATGCTGGTGCAGTTGCTCCAGTAGGATTATTGGGATAGTTGAGGAACATTAATTTGGTTCTCTCTAATTCTTCTTGGGTATAATCCTGATAATCAGGAAGAAATCCGTTTTCTTCCTTCAGAGGCATCTTGATCATCTCAGCTTCCGCCAAAGCTACACCTGATACATAATCAGGATAACCTGGATCGGGTACTAATACCCCATCACCAGGGTTCAATAAGCATTGGGGGATTTCAACTAACCCGGCTTTCCCCCCGAAAAGGACGGCTACTTCAGTTTCCGGATCCACCTCAACCCCGTATTCACGGAAATAGAATTCAGAAATAGCCTTCTTAAAGGACGTTAATCCCCGAAAAGGAGGATATTTATGATTGGACGGAGAAGCTGCTGCTTCTGCCAATTTTTCCACAATATGCCGAGGCGTCGGCTGATCTGGATTTCCCTGCCCTAAGTTAATGACGTCATGCCCCTCTTTCAAAGCAGCATTCACTGTTCCTGCCAGTGATGCAAAAAATTGTTGAGGCAGTAAATCCAATCGTGTTGCCTTTTTAAAGTTTTTCATCTATTCACCTTCTCATTTTTTGAAAATTAATTACTTTCAAATTCTAGTCACAAATGATATAACGAAGAATAAAGAATGTAAAGGAATAAATTCCAAAAAGTACATGATGAGGTGAAATAAATGATTCAAAAGGTCGGTCTCGCCCAAATGGACATAGCTTTTGGGCATCCAGAAGAAAACAAAGTGAAAGTGGAGCAGTGGGTCAAAAAAGCAAAAGAAGATGGCTGTGATACGGTCGTCCTCCCCGAGCTGTGGACGACAGGCTATGACCTCACAAGGTTGGATGAAATTGCTGATGAAGAAGCAAAGGATTCCTATTCCTACCTGTCTTCTCTTTCAAAAAAACATTCCATACATATCATCGGCGGGTCTGTTGCGAACAAAACGAATGAAGGGGTAAGAAATACACTTTTAGCCGTTGATTCAAACGGAAGGTTGGTCAAACAGTATTCAAAACTTCACCTGTTTAAACTGATGGATGAACATCATTATTTACTTCCAGGACACGAGGACGGAATGTTTACGATTGATGATACCAAAATGGCTGGACTCATTTGTTACGACATCCGTTTTCCGGAATGGTTCAGAAAACATGTACTATTGGGAGCAAAGGTGGTATATGTGGTTGCTGAGTGGCCAAAAGCAAGAATAGATCACTGGCAAACACTCCTAAGAGCACGTGCAATCGAAAATCAATGCTTTGTCATCGCCTGTAACCGTGTTGGTCATGACCCTGACAATGAATTCGGAGGATGCTCCCTCATCATTGATCCCTGGGGCGAGATCCTTGCTAGAGGTACTCACGAAGAACAACTGGTCTCTGCTGAAATCGATTTGAAAGAGGTAGAAGAAGTCCGTAGAAAAATCCCCATCTTCCAGGATCGAAGGCCGGATTTCTATTAAATATAATTGATAAAAACCATTGACATGGAAAATACTTCAATGGTACCATTCAATTCAAATGAAACATTCTGAAAATTAATTAAATAGTGTACGCAACTCTTATCAAGAGCTGGCTGAGGGATTTGGCCCTATGAAGCCCAGCAACCGACCATAATACCGTTGTATAACGGGGCGCTTTATGCGCCGGATTGATCAATCCAGTAAGGCACGGTGCTAATTCCAACAGAAAGATAGTCTTTCTGAGAGATAAGAGGCGACGAAGATGATTCTTCAAGCCTCTTTCAAACATGGAAGAGGCTTTTCTATTGCCACGGAAAAGCCTCCAAAACACCCCAAAAGGTGCATTAAAAGGAGGAAATACAATGGCACTCACCAAACTCAATACCTATCAAACCCTTACTGAAGTATCGGCCATCTCCTTGGCCACCGGTTTAAGAACCTTTGAAGATGCTTCTCAATTAACATGTGAAGAAATCGGAGATGGAAACCTGAATCTGGTTTTTCATGTAGTTGATAAGGAGACAGATAAAGGAATCATCATAAAACAAGCCCTTCCTTATGCAAAAGTGGTGGGTGAAAGCTGGCCGCTGACAATCGAGAGGGCAAGAATCGAAGCGAGTGCCCTTACTCTTCAGCGATCCTTCGTAGGAGACCTCGTACCACAAGTGTATTATTCTGATCCAGTACTAGCCATTACCGTAATGGAAGATCTAAGCAAACTGACAATCGCACGTGCAGGCCTCATCCAGGGAGAAAAATATCCTCAGTTATCAGATGATATAGGGACATTCCTCGGGAATACATTGTACTTCTCATCTGATTATGCCCTGCATCCCTTTAAGAAAAAGGAATATGTGAAGGAATTTTCAAATCCTGAATTATGCAAAATTACCGAAGACCTTGTCTTCACGGATCCTTTCTTCAATAGCGTTACAAATGAATATGAGGAGGAACTAACCGAGGACGTTCAACAATTATGGAATGATTTCAAACTGAAACTCGAGGTGGCAAAATTAAAGAAAAGCTTTTTAACTGAAGGCGAAGCTCTTCTGCATGGTGACCTTCATACGGGCAGTATATTTGTAGATAACGACCAAACAAAAGTGATTGACCCGGAATTTGCATTCTATGGACCTATCGGTTTCGATATCGGTCAGTTTATTGCCAACCTCATTTTTCAAGTAGTTTCAAATCCTGATGAGAAAGAAACCATTCTCCATCATATTAGGAATACCTGGAACGTTTTTTCCTCAACGTTTGCTGGCCATTGGAAAGAAAGCGGAGATGCCTATACGAAAATCGATGGCTATCTGGAATACGTATTGGAGAAAAGTTTCCGGGACAGCATCGGCTTTGCAGGATGTGAATGTATCAGAAGAACGATTGGTCTTGCACATGTGGATGACCTGGAGAGCATCCGTTGCAAGGAGCGGAGACTAAAAGCCAAACGGGCCTGCTTGAACATTGGAAAGAAACTCATTGTAAACCGTACGGATATTCAATCGATCCAGGAACTTCTTTCAATTGTGCGGTCACATTCTGAATAAAAAGGAGATACTTATGACACATACTCTTACCATACCAACCTCACTCCAGTGGCATGAAGATCATTTACTGATCCTTAATCAACAAAAACTGCCGAATGTTGTTGAATATCTTAAACTTAGAAATCTTAATGAATATTTTGAAGCGATTGTCTCTCTCAAAGTAAGGGGGGCACCGGCAATCGGGATCACTGCTGCTTACGGACTTGCTCAAGCAGCAAGGCAATATGACACAGAGGATCTCAATGAATTCATCACTCTTTTTACACGTGATAAAAAATACCTTGCAGATTCAAGGCCGACTGCAGTCAATTTATTCTGGGCAATGGACCGACTGGATCAAGTCCTTGAACATGTCCACACCGTAAATGAAGCAAAGACCGATCTGTTTCATACAGCCATCCAGATCCATACAGAGGATGAGGAAGTATGCAGGATAATCGGGGAATTCGCCCTGACAGTATTGGGTGAAAGACGCAAGGTCTTGACGATTTGCAATGCCGGGAGCATTGCCACAAGCAAATATGGCACAGCCCTGGCCCCTTTTCACTTAGGGAGGGAGAAGGGACTTTTGTTTCAAGTGTTCGCCTGTGAAACACGACCTGTGCTTCAGGGTGCTCGTCTGACTGCATGGGAACTTCAGCAGTCAGGCGTTGATGTGACCCTTATTACCGATAGCATGGCCGCTCATACCATCAAGGAGAAAGGAATTGAAGCGGTGATAGTCGGTGCTGATCGTATAGCTGCAAATGGGGATACTGCAAATAAAATCGGAACCTCTATGCTTGCCATATTATGTAGCCATTACAATATTCCTTTTTACGTGGCTGCCCCTTCCTCCACGTTTGATCTGGACGCTAAAACAGGTGAGGATATCCCTATAGAAGAAAGAGCATGTGAAGAAATTACAACAATCGCCGGCTCTATCATCGCGCCTGAAAATGTTTCAGTCTATAATCCGGCTTTTGATGTCACATCTCATGAGTTGATTGCCGGTATTATCACAGAAAAAGGAGTGTTGTATCCGAACTTTAAAGAAAGCATAGGATGTGCCATTGGAGTAATTTAAAGAAGAGAAGGGCTTTTCCCTTCTCTTCTCCCCTATACATCCGTTTAAATAAGCTTGGTAGACGCCCACATTTCCCTCGGATTTACCTCATAGATGCCATTTTCACGGTACATGAACTGATGGATGATGAATTCCCTCCTTAAGGTGGCAAAGTCCTCATGGAATTGTTGAATATATTCATTCAATTCTTTTTCCTTATACTTTTCACCCACTTTGAGTCCTTCTACCATATGTTCCAGTATGAATAGTTTTTTCTTTTGTTGGGAAGGTATAATCTTGATTCTTCCATTTTTCTCCAGAAAATTATTTTTCACTTTCTGTCTCTCTTTCATTAGTTTTTCTGTCAACGTTATGTCCCCTTTCTCCTCATGAGCAAATCTGTGAAGAACATCCCCATGATGACTAAGTACTTTTTTATTCAGATAGTAGTAAATCGTGTTCTTCTCCCGCCTAGAGTACACAAGATTGCATTCTTTCAGTTTCGTCAGATGATGGGAGATGGTGGGAGGCGTAAGTCCAAGCTTCCCTGCAATGGCTCCTACGTGCAAGTTCTCTTCTGCCAGTAAGTAGACGATCCTAATACGTGATGGATCTCCCATCGTTTTATGGAAAGCCACTTGTTTGCTTAGTTGCAATAGTCTATCTCCATTCTTAATTAGATTATTATCTAATTAGATGATAATCTAATTAGTGAAATATATCAATATATTTTTCAGAATCATTCATGAATTCTCTAATCAATCGGCCAAACTGCATAAAAAAACAGGCATTCCCATAGGATAATGCCTGCTTATCTTACCTAATTTTCTAAAGACAATAAGATTTCTTTTTTATCGATTTGCGTTCCTGCATAGCCAGTAAGTTTTTTATTCTTTCCAATGACTCGGTGACAGGGGATGATGATGGGAAACCGGTTTGCTTTATTCGCCTGCCCCACTGCCCGCACGGCTTTAGGTCTGCGAACGGTTTCTGCTACATCTTGATATGAACAGGTTTTACCGTATGGGATGTCTTGGAGGGCATTCCATACCGCCATTTGAAAAGCTGTTCCTTCTAATTTCAAAGGAAGGTCAAATACTTTCCTTTCTCCATTAAAAAATTCATGCAGCTGTTTCATCGCCTTTAGAAGAATAGGATGATCCGTTTCAATGGACCCTTCTTCTTCAACGAATTGCACAGAAATCAATTGACTCTGATCTGCATAAAGCTTAAGGGTTCCGATGGGACTAGCTGTAGTGACTGTATGAATAGACATTTTGATGGACTCCTTTATGATTTTGGCAGATATATATGGAAGATGGTCCCCTCTCCAACAATGCTCTCAACCTGGACACTTCCTTTATGCTCTTTAATAATTTTAAAGCTTACCATCAGGCCAAGTCCAGTCCCCCGTTCCTTTGTTGTATAAAAGGGTTCACCTAGCTTTTTAATTTTATCCTTTGAGATCCCGCCTCCCTGGTCCTTAATTTCGATATGAATCATTTCTTCCTCTGTCTCATTGATGCTGATGGAAATGGCCCCGCCACCGGACATAACTTCAATGGCATTCTTAATGATATTGATGAATACTTGTTTTAATTGATTGGGTTCAGCTACGATAGACGGTAAGTTTTCCTGATAGTTCTCCTCATACTGAACATTATGCATGACTGCCTGGGCACTCAATAGTTCAACCGTATCCTTCATGATTTTGATGAGATTCGTTTCCTGATATTGGATTGCCTGAGGTTTTGCCAGTACAAGAAATTCCGTAATGATCGACTCAATTCGCTGAAATTCAGAAGTGATCACATTAAAGTACATTTCATGATCTTTGCCCACACTATTCTCCAGCAGTTGGATGAACCCTTTAAGTGCGGTCATCGGGTTCCTGATCTCGTGGGCGATCCCTGCAGCAAGCTCCCCTACAACACTTAGTGTATCTGATTTTCTTAATTGTTCCTGCATTTCAATCTGATCGGTAATGTCACGGATGATCGTTAAATTCAGGTTGGAAAGTAAATTATACTTAGATGATAGCTCCACATATTGAACTCTTTCCCTGTGGGATGATAACGTCTTTAAAAACGTTGCTTGACCGTCCTCTTTCAACTGTTGCAAATATTCATCATACGATTCTTCACCAGGCTCTATGTTTAATATTTCCCGTACATCTTTACCGATGAGCTGATCTTTTTCCATCTTGATGATTTTACTCACTTCAGGATTTGCATCTACGACAACATAATTATGATTAGTAAGCAGCAATCCGTCCAATGAACCTTCGAAAATCTTCCGGAACCGTTCCTCGCTTTCACGCAATTCCTTCTCCATTTGATACCGTTCACTGACATTACGAAATATCGTCATGTTATATCCATCAACGGAGTGAAGCTTGGAGGTGAATTCCAAATGCTTCAGCTGGTTGTTGGGCATGAGGAACAATACCTCATCCCGTACTGCTCCGCTTCTGTTCAATTGCTCCATGACCAAATCGAACTTTTGACTTTCTAAAGGATACACAAAGTCCCTGATTTTTTTTGAAAGGAGTTCGGCCAGGCTACACTCGAATATCTTAAGAGCAGATGAGTTCGCTTTTAGAACCCTGCCGTCATGATCCCATAATACAATGGCATCAATTGCTTCCTCAAACAGCCCCTTGAACAATTCTTCATTTCGCTTTAGTTGAATTTCCATCTGCCTCTTTTCCGTTACATCTCTAAGAATGGCCATGTGTAGTTTGTGATGAACATAGGGACTTGTTGTGAATTCGACGATCGATATGCTTTGTGATTTCTTAATCGGAATTTCACCCCGGGCTTTTTTATTCTGAGAAATCAATTCTTTGATTTTATCAATCTTATAGTGAGCATTCTCCGGAATGAAAGAGCTGATATTCCTGGAGGTGATCTCTTCTTTATCGAGTCCCACTTGTAAACTAAAGGCATGATTAACATCATTGATATTTCCATTGATATCGAATAAGACGATCCCTTCTGATGCATTTTGAAAAATATTGGATAATAAATGCACGTTCAAATGATCTTTGCGCTCTTTCTCCTTCAGTTCCGTTACATCCTTAAAGTATAAATAAGCATTAGGAGAAATGGTCGATTTTTTGAGCAATAATTCAACATGAATAATTTTATTGTCGTTTACATTCATCAGAGTTTCATCCTCTAATGTTTTCCCTGTTTCCATCACTTCTTTATAATGGGCCACGATAGGAGCTGGTACAGAGGAGAAAAATATGCTGAACAGCTTTCCAACTGTACTTTCTTCACTTACTTGCAGGGTGTCACATGCCTCGGGGTTGGCATAAACGATTTTCAATTCAGAATTGATGACAAGCATCGGCATGGGTGAAGCTAGGCAAATTTCCCTATCAACGGGATGACATTGTACCTCATTTTGCTCTTCCTTCAATTTACTGCTATTAGTCATTTCTTCATCCCCCTACTATTTTAAAAGACGACCATCGGCTTAACTCCTATAGAATTCGCATAGCTTCCCATACTTTTGGCGATAATTAACAATGAAATTCATGTTTTGCTCATTGTATCCTAGGGTAAGAATGAATGAGGATTAAACTATTCTAAAAGATGGTGAAGATATGACACAGCGCGACTATTACTTCGACAATGCAAAATTCATTTTGATCTTTTTAGTGGTATTTGGACATATTATCCGGTCCTATATTGAAAGTGACCCATTTATCCTTTCTCTGTATAAAACAATATACACCTTTCACATGCCCGCTTTCATTCTTGTGGCAGGATTTTTCGCAAAAGGGTTCTATAAAAAAGGATATATCCAAAAACTTGCAAAAAAGCTAATACTCCCTTACATTTTGTTTCAATTGATTTACACTGTGTACTACCATTTCCTTTATCAGGAATCAACATTCGAGGTTGATCCGCTCAATCCACACTGGTCATTATGGTTTCTTATTAGCCTTTTCTGTTGGAACGCTTTGCTTTATGCTTTCATCAAGTGGTTTAAGTTTAAACCGGGAATCGGCCTGACAGTGGCTTTCTCCCTTGGACTGGTTGTGGGATTTGCAGATGTCATTTCAAATTATTTGAGTCTGTCCAGAACATTTGTCTTCTTCCCCCTTTTCCTAATGGGCTACTATATGGAAAAGGAGCACTTCGAATATTTTAAAACGAAAAAAGCCCGTTTAGTGGCAGGTTCATTATTTGTACTCGTATTTTTAGGAATGTATTTTGTGCCTGAATTCTCAGATAAGTGGTTGCTCGGTTCGAAACCTTATGGAGACTTCGCATGGAATAATACGTTCAGTATGGCAATCAGGGCAGCAGTTTACTTATTAAATATCGTGATGATTTTCAGCTTTTTTACATTTGTGCCTACAAAGAGACAATTTTTCACTAAATGGGGGAAAAATACTCTCTATGTTTACTTGCTCCATGGTTTTCTCATACGTTTATTCCGTGAAAGCCACCTTAAGGACACGATTGACCCTACCACAAGTTTACTATTGTTACTCGGGGTCTCATTCGTACTAACGATGCTCTTTTCAACGAAGCTCTTTACCAGTATCACTCAACCTATCATAGAGTTTAAATCAACAAAATTGCAGAAACTGCTTTCAAAAAGGGAAATAAAAACAAGATAAACTTCAGTAGAAAGGGCTGACCCAATTATATGCACGGGTCAGTCCCTTTTCGTGTTAAACTATTCTCTTTACCAGGCAGACAAGTTTCTATATTACACAATTTTCGAAAAACTTTTATTTACTTAATATTATTCGCACATTTTCCTAAAATTCCTTCTAATAGTTACAAGAAATTTAAATTCATTTTAGACAAACATTGAGCTTTTTCGCAAGCTTCGATAAAATGATAATCATATGATGTACGAACATCTAAGGTCATCTGCCATATAGTAGAGGGAATTCGTATGGCTGATCGCCGGATTGATTTAGAATAGAGGAGATTATTAATGAAGAAAGTCGTCTTAAGTACGTTAAATGCAAAATATATTCACACGAATTTAGCCATTCGCTGTTTAAAGGCTTACGCTGAGCCCGAACATGAAATCGAGCTCTCTGAATACACTATCAAAGATCCAACTCTTAATATTGCAACTGACTTATTTTCAAAAAAGCCTGACATAATTGGTTTTAGCTGCTACATTTGGAATATTGAAGAAACCATTAAAGTGATTAAGATTCTCCGGAAAATCATGCCCGAGGTTACGATCATCCTCGGAGGACCTGAAGTGACCTATGATGTTCCATATTGGCTTGAGCGTCTTGTAGACGTTGACTTTATCGTCATAGGTGAAGGGGAAGAATCCTTCAAACAACTATTAG
This sequence comes from Bacillus sp. NTK074B, assembly GCF_017303375.1. GTDB lineage: Bacteria > Bacillota > Bacilli > Bacillales > Bacillaceae_B > Rossellomorea. The sequence continues at coordinate 521,242 of NZ_JAFKOH010000002.1, forward strand.
ATCAGCTTAATGGGGACCAGGATTGGTCCAAAGTCCATGGAGTGGCATTTTTATCTGAAGGAAAGCCAGTCATTAAGCCACAACAAAATAAAATCGATTTACGGGACGTCCCTTCCCCATTTCGCTTTCAGGAAGATTTGCCTCAGCTTGGTAAACGGGTGACCTATATCGAGACAAGCAGAGGCTGCCCTTTCCGCTGTCAGTTCTGCCTATCATCTATTGAAGTTGGCGTGCGCTATTTTGACCGTGAGAAGGTAAAAGAAGATATCCGCTTTTTGATGAACCATGGTGCAAAAACCATCAAGTTTGTGGATCGCACCTTTAATATTAGCCGAAGCTATGCAATGGAGATGTTTCAATTTCTCATTGACGAGCACTTGCCGGGTACAGTCTTTCAATTTGAAATCACGGCAGATATTATGCGGCCAGAAGTGATTGAATTCCTGAACGAACATGCACCACAAGGGCTGTTCCGTTTCGAAATCGGAATTCAATCGACAAATGATGAAACAAATGACCTTGTCATGCGGAAACAAAATTATAAAAAGCTGACGAGAACCGTCACTATGGTAAAGGATGGAGGAAAAATCGATCAGCACCTCGATTTGATCGCAGGTCTGCCGGAAGAGGATTATCATTCTTTCAGGAAGACCTTCAATGATGTATTTGAATTGAGACCTGAAGAGCTGCAATTAGGGTTCTTGAAGATGTTACGTGGAACTGGATTAAGAATCCGGGCCAATGATCACCAATATACGTATATGGATCATTCCCCCTATGAGATCCTGGGGAATAACGTATTGAGTTTCGATGATATCGTCCGGATCAAGCAAGTGGAAGATGTATTGGAGAAATATTGGAACGACCACCGGATGGATCGCACGATTGAGTATTTGGTTACGGAATGTTTTGAAACACCATTTGATTTTTTCCAGCAATTCGGATCCTTTTGGGAAAACAAGGGGTGGTCACGAATCGGTCATCAATTAGAGGACTTATTCAGACGCCTGCATGAATTTTTATCCACTGAAACGAGCTTTCATATCCCAGTAATTGAGAGTCTGATGAAACTGGACTACTTGAAGAATCAGAAATATAAGCCTAGAAAACCATGGTGGACCCATGAGATGACAAAGGAAGAACGATCAACTATTTACCAAAGCCTGTTGGCTTCTCCTGTCATCGCCGGGGAAGGGTTTGCGAGCTTGAATCTGAATGAAAAAGAGTTGTATAAACATACTCTCCTAGAAACCATTCAATCTAAAAGTGGTCAGGAGCAATATGTACTGGCCTACTTCGAACCTTCGTCCGGTCAATCGACCGTGTTTGAGTTCGACCGTGCACTTGTTTGATGATACAGAAGAAAAAATGTTAAGCATTCGCTTAACATTTTTTCTTCTTATCTTGTGTTTTGGGTTGTTTTTGTGTCACTTCAAGAATCTTGGCAGCATTGATATCTCCAAATTCCTGACCAAATTCTTCACGAAAGGACTGTTTTTTTTCTTTCATTATCCTCTTCCCTTTTTCCCTTTTGAAGAGTTTCTATTATTACCTTTTGCCGGGTCTTCTCCCTGGGTAAATTCAGCCGAGAATTCAGTCTCTTGCTTATTTTTAAGCGGAGTTTGATTGTTTTTTTCTGCTGCATTGTATTGAGCTTTTCTCTTCATAATCACTCATCTCCTTTGCTGAACTTATTTTTCCCTTCTACTCCTTTTCCATTCTTCTAAATATAGGCAGTTCAGGCACGACAATAACCATCCACGCTTTTTTCGATTCTTGAATAAAACAAATATTTAACCAAAAACTAAACAAAAAGACAGAATGAGGATCTGCCATGATATTACTTTTATTACTGACATACGCTTTGATTGGATGGAAATTTGGCAACTGGAAGGATTTCTATCATTATTACCCCACGTTATTATTTTTCATTATAGGAGACTTACTTTCACAATTTCTCTTATATGACTATTCGATGTGGGAATTCCGTCCGGTTACTGCCTTCGGTAACTTCCTTCATCTAAATCATACACTGATTTCATTGAGCAAAATGATGATTCAATATACAGTGACGATCTCCATCTTTATTGGAAGACTTCCCTCCAGCCGTTTGGGGAAGATTGGGTGGATATTATTATGGACAGCTATTTATGGGCTTTCTGAAGGGATTTCCTACTTTTTTGGAATGATGTCATATCATCATGGATGGGATTTAAATTGGGATATCCTCTTTAATCTTATGATGTTCACAATGCTGATCGTCCACCATAAAAATCCAATCATTGGTTGGGTCCTTTCTTTTCCCATCATCCTATTCCTCCTCCTCTACTTCGACGTACCTTATTCTGCATTGAAATAAACAATATCCTTCCGTCTCACACTTTGTACCATTTATTAGTAGAAAAAAAGACTGTTTTTGGAAGGCTGTTTTCGCAAAGATTGTTGCTATTCGCATACCAACTAAGATTTACGATGCTCTGTCATTTAAGTTGTGGTGCAAGAGGGTGAAGGGAACAGTTCCGCTTTCCACGGACGTTCGGCCAATCCTCCTCAGCAAAAAACCGCTTCCGGGGTCTCGACACGCCCGTTTTCCGTAGGAGTCTACACAGTTCCCTTCACCCTCTAACGTAGTAAGTAGGTGACTAGCAAAATGGTTTGTGACCATCCGTTTAAAAAGAGTGAATGAAAAAGCAATGACATACGCAATCTACACATTTCCTTTGTGATTGTCAAACTTTTCGTCAGTTGATCCTCGCTGCAGGTGCTAGACTCCTGCGGAAAACACTGGACAGCACGAAAAGCGGAGGCGGCTCGTTCAGCCCCGACAAGCATAAGATGAGTGGGCTAAGAAGGCGTTCTTTTGCCTTCTTGGACCATTTAGCTTATGACCTCGAGGGGCTAGCCGCCGTAGCTGGAC